>PHEW01000003.1 GCA_002841315.1 Actinobacteria bacterium HGW-Actinobacteria-4 | reverse complement strand
AGGAACGTCGTACTCGCCCGCAATCGGGAAGCACTGCGTCTGCCCCGCCCCGAACGACGACACACTCACTACCCGCACAGGCTCAACAGCAACCACACCTGCGGCGTCAGTTAAACCCCCGCCCGCGTCGAGATCGGGGGCACCGTTCCAGATGCCGTCAATCACGGGCACGGAGATCGCGCCGGTCCCAACGGAAGGCACGTAAGTCGCCGCGCCAGGCGCGAGTCCGGTGAAGGTCTTGGTTTGGAAACCCGTCGAGGTGCCGGACCCTTTGTATACGTACAGGTTGAACCCGCCGGACGCGTTCTCACGCAGGAAGTCCGCCTTGCCATCACCATCAATGTCACCCGGCAAGAGCACGTTGACACCGCTCCAGCCGGTGTTGGATATCGCCTGGTTCGACGAAGAGAAGGACTTGTTGCCACTCACCAGATAGCTATACAACTTCCCGTCAGCACGCCTCACCACAAGATCCCGCTTGCCGTCACCGTTGAGGTCGCCAGGCGCCAGTATCTCTTCGTTCGCAGCTACCGACAACGACAGTGCGTTGCCGATTGGCTCGACTCCGCCGTCAGCAGTTGCCCTAAACACCCGCACAGCGCCGTTCGACATTCGCGCCACTATTTGTGGTGTCGCGGTGCCGTCCCAGTCGACGGGCCCCGCGATCTGCGAGAACGTGACCCCGTTGTAGTCAGTTGCGACTGGTCTCAAGACATTGATGAACGAGCGGTCCGCAGTACCGGAGATCATCGATAACTTGCCTTCGGCAGTCACGACGAGGAGATCTGGGTCACCATCGCCATCCCAGTCGCCCACCGTTTCAACGTCGAGGTAATCGCCAGCTGGCAAGCGCCCTAGGCTCCCGGTATTCGCGAAGCCAGAGCCATCCCAATTGATACCTGAGACGCGCCCCTCGGACTCGACTTGAATCAAGTGGGGTTCAGAAACACCACCAATGGCAGTGGGCGGGCTAGCGGATGTGCTTCCGCCTTCATATGCAACAAACTTGAACGTGCCGTTCGGGCCTGTGGAGCCGCAATAGCAGTCTGTGGTGCCTGAGCCGGGCTTCGGATACGTGCGGTCGTTTGTCGCGAGGGAGAAGTGCACGTGATTGCACGAATCGTCATGAGAATAGTACCCAGCAGCGCCCCAAGGATCACCGGACCGGCAGTTTCGCTGGCCTACCTGCCACCGCGCTTTGGTGGTCGTGCCCGCGTCGTACGCGCCCGATCCCTTGAAGAACTCTAAGACGAGCGTGTCTATTTGAGCCAGCTTGGAGGAATTTGTGTAGTCACCAGAGTTGGCTTCGTTCCAGGTGCCCCCATTCGGTTTGAACCTTCCGATGTCAAGTCCTGCCCCACCACCGTATGACCAGTGATAGCTATATGGACTGTTGAAACTCGACGCGAAACGATCGCTCCAGTCGCACCACCGGTTCGTTGAAGATACGCCAAGGGTGTAGTTTTTCTTAACGATGAGGTGGTGCAGTCCCGCGACGAAACGTCCGTCGATGTGACACTCGCGGACCTCGCTTCCTTTCGAATAGCGGATTATTTCGCCGTCTCGATAGGCGCTCAATAATTTCGTGGTGAACGACGATTGAAGGCGTCCAGTGGCCACGATCTCTCCCGCCATTTCCTGAATCAGCGGGGAGATCTCCGGCCATGGTCGAGCACTCACCTCCTTGATTGAGGACGCCGTAGCCGTAGCGCCGAAGTCAGGAGGGGGCACTTGCCAGAACTCCTCCTCATCCGCGTTTGCAGTCGCTGAGGCTGGTACACCCACGACTCCAACAATTCCAAGACACAAAATCGCGGCTATCGTCCTGCGCGTTCCGCGTCGCTTTGAACTCATGGGTGAAGACGCAGATTTGTGCCGTGCCGCTCTGACTCGACTGTTGAATCTCATGGGACGCTCCCCAGCGTTGATGGATGTGCCGACGCTCACGCTAACAGTCCGTCGCCTTGCGCAACAGCCCCATAAGAGGGGGCTTGCCAGCGGCTAAACGACCTGCTATGTGCTCGGCTCAGGCTTGCGTCCAGGGGCGGAAGTGCTTCACCCGGGCACGTGCCACCTTGCCCTGCTCGGCAACTCGTGCAGGCGCAGTTCCGCCCACGCCGTCACGCGCGTTGAGCGAGCCCTCCACGGTCAGCACCTCGAGCACTCCCGTGTTCAGGTGCGGCGAAATCGCCTCTAGTTCTTCAGCAGTCAGCTCGTGGAGCTCCTTCTCGCGCCTCTCGCACAACCGCACGCAGGCGCCGGCGATCTCGTGGGCGTCGCGGAAAGGCACGCCCTGCTTGACGAGCCACTCGGCAACGTCGGTCGCGAGCGAGAATCCAGCGGGAGCGAGCTCCGCCATGCGCTCGGTCTGGAAGCGCAGTGTCTCCACCATCCCGGCAAACGCCGGCAACAGCACCTCGAGAGTGTCCACGGCGTCCAGCACCGGCTCGTGAGCCTCCTGGATGTCGCGGTTGTACGCGAGCGGCAAACCCTTGAGCGTGGCCATCAGACCGGCCAGGTCACCGATGAGCCGCCCAGCCTTGCCGCGCGCGAGCTCCGCGATATCAGGGTTCTTTTTCTGCGGCATGATGCTCGAGCCGGTCGAGTAGGCATCATCGAGCCGCACAAAGCCGAACTCCACCGTGGCCCACGCGATGATCTCTTCTGAGAGCCGCGACAGGTCCACGCCGATCATCGCGGTGACCCACGCGAACTCTGCGATGACGTCACGCGATGCGGTGGCATCAATCGAGTTCTCCGTAGGCCCTTGAAAGCCCAGTTCCGCAGCAACCGCGGCAGGGTCGAGCCCCAACGTTGATCCCGCCAACGCGCCTGCACCGTACGGCGACCACGCGGCGCGCGCGTCCCAGTCAGTCAGCCGCTCGACGTCCCGCAATAACGGCCAGACGTGAGCCAACAAGTGATGGCCCAGCGTCACTGGTTGAGCGTGCTGGAAGTGAGTCCGCCCGGGCATGGGCGCGTCGATGTGCCGGTCTGCCTGGGACAACAAGGCGTCCACGACGTCGAGCACCTGCCCGGCGATGACCCGCGCGTGCCGCCGCAAGTACATCCGCGGCAACGTCGCGATCTGGTCGTTGCGAGACCGGCCCGCGCGCAACTTTCCGCCCAGTTCCGATCCCACCTTGTCGATCAGCAGGCGCTCAAGGGCGCCGTGAACGTCCTCATCTGTGGGCGCCGCCACGGCCTTGCCCGACGCAACTTCCGCACGCAGCTTCTCAAGCCCCGCGACCATCGCCACGGACTCCTCCGCGGTCAGCAGCCCAGCCTTCTCAAGCGCGTGAACATGCGCGATCGAAGCCCGCAGGTCGTCGTCCGCGTACCGCCAGTCAAAGTGGGTGGACTTGGACAACGCAGCCAAAGCATCGGCCGGACCGCCCTCGAAACGGCCGCCCCACAGGGCGCCCTCGGTGGTGGTGCCTGCTTGTCTTTTCGCCTTCGCCATTCGCCTACCCCTTGTCAGAACTCGTATTAACCCTGGAGCCGAGCCTCGCGCGCCGCAGCCTGCTTGGCCGCGAGCCCGTAGATCTCGATAAACCCACGTGCGGCGCTCTGGTCAAACGTATCGCCTTCGTCGTAGGTGGCGAGGTTGAAGTCGTACAGGCCCGTCTCGGAGCGCCGGCCGGTGACGGTGGCGCGGCCACCGTGCAACTCGAGCCGCACGTCGCCGTTCACGTGGTCCTGCGTCGAGTCAATAAACGCGTCCAGCGAGTGCTTGAGCGGCGAGCTCCACATGCCGTCGTAGACCAGCTCGGCCCACTTCTGTGCGACGCCCCGCTTGTAGCGACCAAGCTCGCGCTCAATGCACACGTTCTCGAGCTCACGGTGAGCCTCGATCAGCACCATCGCACCCGGGGCCTCGTAGACCTCACGCGACTTAATTCCCACCAGGCGGTCTTCAACGATGTCAATGCGGCCGATGCCCTGGGCTCCTCCGCGCCGATTCATCTCCTCGATCGCTTGTAGCGGCGTCACGGGCTTGCCGTCGATGGCTACCGGGATGCCCTTCGCGAACGTGATGATGACCTCGTCGGGCACCGGCGGGAAGGCGGGGTCGTCGGTGTAGTTGTAGACGTCCTTGGTGGGAGCGTTCCAGATGTCCTCAAGGAAGCCTGTCTCGATGGCGCGGCCCCACACATTCTGGTCAATCGAGAACGGGTTCTTCTTGGTGGTCTCGATGGGCAGCGAGTGCTTCTCCGCATACTCGATGGCCTTGTCGCGGGTCAGCGCGAGGTCACGCACGGGCGCGATGCACTTGAGCCCCGGCGCGATCGAGGTGATGCCCACCTCGAACCGGACCTGGTCGTTGCCCTTGCCGGTGCAGCCGTGGGCCACGGTGGTGGCGCCAAACTTGAGGGCCGCAGCGACCAAGTGCTTCACGATCACCGGGCGTGACAGCGAGCTCACCAGCGGGTACTTGTCCTGGTAGAGGCCGTTCGCCTTGAGCGCGGGCATGCAGTACTCCTCCGCGAACTCGTCGCGGGCGTCGGCGATATACGCCTCCACCGCGCCGCAGTCCAGCGCGCGCTGGCGGATCACCTCGAGGTCTTCGCCACCCTGGCCTACGTCTACGGCCACGGCGATGACCTCAGCGCCCGTGGCATCGGCGATCCACCCGATGGCCACCGACGTGTCCAACCCGCCCGAATAGGCAAGCACAATCCGCTCAGTCATGTTTGTCGCTTTCTGTTGTTGCGTTGAGTGTTGTCACAGCCGCGTGCGGGCTGCCCTGTCCAGAAACTTCTGCGCGAGCGCAAGCCCGCCCTGAGGGTCGCGCGAGGCAACCATGATGGTGTCGTCGCCAGCGACTGAACCCACGATGTCGGGGTCGTTGTGACTGTCGATCGCGCTCGCCAGGTACTGCGCAGCCCCGGATGGCGTGCGCAAGACCGCGATGTTCGCGGAGCCGTCTGCGGAGAACAGCAGTTCCGCGCACAGCCGGTTAAGCCGCACGCTCGAATCGTCCGTCGCCGCCAACGAATCGGCGCTGGCGTAAACCGTGGTGCCATTGGAGCCGCGCATCTTCACCGCCCCCAAGTCCACGAGATCGCGCGACAGCGTGGCCTGCGTCACGGTAATTCCTTGCGACTCGAGCTCCTGGGCAAGCTGCGCCTGCGAGTGGATCTCGGTGTTCTCGAGCAACCGTTTGATGAGCGCCTGGCGGGCGCCCTTCGTGGCGGGAACCGTTGACTGCTCGGTCATTGCCGCACCAGCCATGCCAGCAGCGCCTTCTGGGCGTGCAGGCGGTACTCGGCTTCCAACCAGACAATGCTCTGGTCGCCATCGATCACGTCCGCCGTGATCTCCTTGCCCCGGTAGGCGGGCAGGCAGTGCAGCACCTGCGCGCCGGGGGCCGCCAACTCGAGGGACGCGGCGTTGACTTGGAACGGCTCGAAAACCTTGGCGCGATCCGCCTTCTCCCCCTCATCGCCCATCGACACCCAGGTGTCGGTAGCGATGACGTCGGCGCCGCGCACGGCATCGTCATGCCAGTGAGTGACAAGCACCGAACCGCCCGTCTCGGACGCGATCTGCTCGGCCCTATCCACAATCGCCGGGTCAGGAAGGTAGCCCTCAGGGGTGCCGATCCGCACGTGCATGCCGGCGGTGACTCCGCCCAGGAGGTAACTGTGGGCCATGTTGTTGGCCCCGTCCCCTACATAGGCAAGATCCAATCCCGCAAGCGCTCCTACACCGCCGCGAGCATCGGCCACGGCCGCGAGGTCAGCCAGGATCTGGCATGGGTGAAACTCATCGGTGAGCGCGTTGATCACTGGCACAGCCGAATGCGCAGCCATCTCTTCCACGCGCTCCTGGCCAAAGGTGCGCCAGATGATCGCACTGACCATCCGCTCAAGCACCCGCGCCGTGTCAGCGATCGACTCACCGCGCGCCATTTGGGAGTTACCGGCGTCGATCACCAGCGGGTAACCACCCATCTCCGCAATGCCTGCGGAGAAAGACACCCGGGTGCGCGTGGAGTGCTTGTCGAACAGCAGTGCCACCGCCTGCGGGCCCACAAAGGGCTGAGTCACGTAGCGGTCGCGCTTGAACTCCAACGCCAACTCGAGTACCTCGCGCTGCTGCGCGGGAGACAGGTCATCGTCTCTCAAGAAGTGGTGAACCATCAGGACTCCTCCGTCTGTATGGGATGCTCGTTCGCGTATTCGCTGAGCCAGTCAACCAAAGTCTGCGCCTGCGTGATCTCCAGGGTCAACGCAGGGGCAAGGCGGAGCGTCTGCGGGTTGGGCGAATTCAGGATGAAGCCGTCCTCGAGCGCTGCGGCGACAACCGCAGGGGCCACCGGCGCTGCTAGCCCCACGCCCAGCAACAACCCTTCGCCGCGCACCTCAGTGACGCCAGGAATCGCAGCCAAGCCGGTGCGCAGGTGCTCTCCCACGGTCTTCACATTGGCCATCAAGCCGTCGGCCTCAATGGTCCTCAGTGTTGCAAGCGCGGCTGCGGCTGCAAGGGGATTTCCACCGTATGTTGTGCCATGGTCGCCCTTCACCAACAACCCACCTGCATACTCCCCAAACGCCACCACGGCGCCCACGGGGAATCCGCCGCCCAAGCCCTTGGCCAACGTCATGACGTCGGGCCTGATGCCGTGCAGCTGATGCGCGAACCACGCTCCGGTGCGCCCCACGCCTGTCTGAATCTCATCGAAGATCAACAACGCACCGTGATCGGAGGCCACCTTGCGCGCGTGAGCCAGGTAGTCGTGGGCCAAGGGGACGATGCCGGACTCGCCTTGGATAGGTTCAAGGATGATCGCTGCGAGATCGTCGCTAGCTGCCGCGGTGAGCGCGTCCGCGTTGTTGGGTTCAACAAAGACCACGCCGGCAGGCATGGGTTCGAAGGGCTCCCGGATAGCGGGCTTGTGGGTCATCGCGAGCGCGCCCATGGTCCGCCCGTGAAAGCTGCCCTCAAGCGCGATGATGGTGCCCTTGCCGCTACGCCGCGCCATCTTGAACGCCGCCTCGTTGGCCTCCGCTCCCGAGTTGCAGAAGAACACCTTGGAGCCCGCCGGCGCGTCGGCGATCTCCATGAGCTTCTCGGCCAAGTCGATTTGCGGACCGGTCGCAAAGAAGTTGGATGTGTGCGCAAGCGTTGCAGCCTGCTTGGTGATCGCACTCACCCACGCGGGGTGGGCGTGGCCCAACGCGTTCACCGCGATCCCGCCGAGCAGGTCCAGATACCGGTTGCCGTCGGCATCCCACACGTAGCTGCCCTCACCGCGCTCCATCACGCGCATCGGCATCCCGTAGTTGGCCATGAGCGCCTGTTCGTACCTCTTCAGCTGCGCGGCGCCCTTATCGAGGGCGGTCATGCCCACAACTCCACATCGTCGGGCCGCACCATGGTGCCGCTACCGGACGAGGTAAAGATCTCCGTCAAGATGGTGTGCGGCTCCCGGCCGTCGACGATGTGAGCCTGCGGCACTCCCCCACGCACCGCGCGCAAGGCTGCCTCCATCTTGGGCACCATGCCCGAAGCAAGCGAGGGAAGCAGTTCCGCGACGGCGCTCGCGTGAATGCGGCGCACCAGCGAGGACTTGTCGGGCCAGTTCGCGTAGAGACCCTCGACGTCTGTGAGCATGATCAGCTTCCGGGCGCGCAACGCGACTGCGATGGCAGCGGCGGCGGTATCGGCGTTCACGTTGAGGACCTTGGAGGGGTCATCAATGTCCGGGGCGACGGTGCTCACCACGGGGATCCGTCCGGCATCAATAATGTCCTGCAGGGCTGCGGGGTTGACCTTCACCACATCTCCCACCTGACCCACGTCGACCGGCTGGCCATCGACGGTCGCTTGGCGCCGCTTTGCCTGGAGCAACCCCGCATCTTCACCGGATATCCCCACGCCGAGCGGACCGTGATCGTTGAGCAGTCCCACAAGTTCGCGCGACACCTGGCCGGTGAGGACCATCCGGACCACGTCCATGGCCTCGGGAGTTGTGACCCGCAGGCCGCCCTTGAACTCAGACTCGATACCCAGCCGGGTGAGCATGTCAGAGATCTGCGGGCCGCCGCCGTGGACGATCACCGGGTGGAGACCAAGCAAGCGCATGTGCACAATATCCTGGGCGAACGCCGCCTTGAGATCATTGTCGATCATGGCGTTCCCGCCGTACTTGATCACAACGGTGGCGCCCTTGAACTCCTCGATCCACGGCATGGCGTCAATGAGCACGCCCACCTTCTGCGTGGGGGTGAGGTCTGGTGTTTCGATGTCGTGGCTCATGTGGAGTACGCCGAGTTCTCGTGGACGTAGTCATGCGTGAGGTCGTTGGTCCAGACCGTTGCGGAGGCTTGCCCCGCGTTCAGGTCCAGGGTCACAAAGACTTCCCGGCCGCTCAGGTCCACGCCAGAGCGGTCGTCGCCCACGCCTGAGGCCCGGCACACCTGGACACCATTCACGGTGACGTCCAGCTGCGTCGCGTCGTAAGGCGCAACATCCGCGGGCACCGTGCCAGCGGCCGAAATGATCCGACCCCAGTTGGGGTCACCGCCAAAGATGGCGGCTTTGAACAAGTTGGAGCGGGCGATGGCGCGGGCCACAGCCTCCGCGGCGGCCTCGGTGGTCGCATTCACAACAGTGACCGAAATGTCGTGGGTCGCACCCTCGGCGTCGGCCACGAGTTGGCGTGATAGGTCCGCGCTGGCCTGAAGAAGCGCCTGCTCGAAGTCCTCGATGTCGGGCTCTACTCCGGACGCGCCCGAGGCAAGCAGCAACACCGTGTCGTTGGTGGACATGCAGCCGTCCGAATCGACCCTATTGAAGGTCGAGGTGACCGCCCGCGCAAGGGCCTGTTGGGCCTGTTCAGCATCGATCACCGCATCGGTAGTCATGACGCTCAGCATGGTCGCCATGCCCGGCGCAAGCATTCCTGCGCCCTTGGCCATGCCTCCGATGCTCCAACCATCCCTCGACAACGAGGTCAGCTTGGGAACCGAGTCGGTGGTCATGATCGCGCCGGCTGCAGCGGTCCCCGCGTTGCCGTCAAGCGCCACAGCGGCAGCATCGATCGCGGGCAGCAGCTTGTCCATCTGTAGCCGCACACCGATGAGACCGGTCGAACACACAGCGACATCCGCAGAGCTCACATCCCGCCCGGTTTCGCAGAGCGCTCTAGCGGTGCGTTCCGCCGTGATGTGCGTATCAACGAAGCCTTCCGGCCCCGTGCACGCATTCGCACCGGCCGCGTTCAACACCACCGCATCGACCCGTCCATCAGCGACCACCTGCTGCGACCATGTCACCGGAGCCGCCACCACCCGGTTGGACGTGAACACTCCCACACCCACCTTCAATGGGCCCTCATTCACCACAAGGGCGACGTCAGGCTTGCCCGAGCTGCGCATGCCTGCCGCTACGCCTGCAGCAACAAAGCCTTTGGGGGTAGTAACACTCACGGCGCGACTCCAATGGTGGTGAGGCCCGTCGTTTCCGGGAGGCCCAGAGCGAGATTCATCGACTGCAAAGCCGCGCCCGCCGTGCCCTTGACCAGGTTGTCGATCGCCGCGATGACGATGACCCGTCCCGCCTTCTCGTCCACCGCCACCTGGACCAGCGCCGTGTTGGCGCCGAGCGTTGCCGCTGTGGTGGGCCACTGCCCCTCAGGGAGCAGGTGGACAAAGGGCTCGTCGGCGTACGCCGCCTCCCAGGCTGAACGAACAGCATCGGCCGATGCTCCGGCGGCCAAAGGCGCGCTGACCGTCGCCAGAATGCCTCGAGACATGGGAACGAGCGTCGGGGTGAAGCTGATGCGAGTCCCAGCCCCTCCGGCAACCTCAAGGTTCTGAATAATCTCGGGAATGTGCCGGTGGATGCCGCCCACACCGTAGGCGCTCGCGGCACCCAAACCCTCCGAGGCAAGCAGTTGCGTTCGCAACGCCTTACCCGCCCCGGAATAGCCGTTGGCGAGCACGGCCACGACGTCACTGGGGTCGACAACCCCTGCCGCCACCCCCGGCTGCAGCGCGAGCGTCACCGCCGTCACATTGCACCCGGGCACCGCGATCCGCTTAACTCCGGCGAGCGAGTCCCGCTGGCGCGTGCCGGAACCAGTGATGAGTTCGGGCAGTCCATAGGGCCATGTGCCGGCATGTTCACCGCCGTAGTACTCAGCCCAAGCATCGGCACTGGAAAGACGGTGATCCGCACCGCAGTCGATAACGAGCGTTTCTGGAGGCAACTGAGCCGCGATCTCGGAGGAAGCGCCATGCGGCAGCGCTAGCACCACCACGTCGTGGCCCGCCAAGTTCTCGGCCGTCGTGTCGAGGATCACGCGATCAGCAAGCGGCACCAGGTGCGGCTGATGGATCCCCAGCGGCTCGCCCGCCGAGGAGTGCGCGGTGAGTGCGCCAAACTCGACATCGGGGTGCGCGCTGAACACGCGCAACACCTCGCCGCCCACGTACCCGGACGCGCCAGAAACAGCCACAGAGATCGACATGTGCATAACTATACAGGGTCCGGAATTTTTCCTTCGCCAACGGCGCGGGCGTGGCGCGCGGTTGCGACACGGAACAGACCTCCCAATGTCACACAATCGTGACATATGACGGGCACAATGGACGCATGCAGAACCTGCGAATGCGCGTCATGCGCGAGTCCGACGCCGCGGCTATCGCTGCGCTCAACGAGACCGCCATCCCTGCGGTGAACTCGCTGACCGAGCAAGACGTGCTCGCGCTCCTGGAAATGTGCGACGTCGCCGTGGTCGCCACCAACAAAGAACAACAGATTCTCGCCTTCCTCCTCAGCCTGTGCGGTGGCATGCCGTATGAGTCAGAGAACTACAGGTGGTTCGAGGACCGTGGCGTCCGCCACCAGTACATTGACAGAATTGTGGTCGCTCCCGGTGCCCGCGGCACCGGCGTGGGGCGGGCACTGTATGAGTCAGTGTTCGAACGCGCCCGCGAGAAAGGCGCCAACGACGTCACGTGCGAGGTCAACATCGACCCGCCTAACCCCGGCTCGCTCGCGTTTCACGACCGCCTGGGGTTTCGCCGGCTTGGCGAGCAGGACACCAAGGGCGGCACCGTGCGCGTCGCTCTCTTGGCGCGCTCCGTTTACTAGGGCCGTCCGGACGGCGATGCGGAGCGCACCGCCGTAGGCTGGCAACCATGCGCATCCTCATTGTTGGCGGTACCGGGCTGATCTCTTCGCAACTCGCAGGGCTTGCGGCCGGTCGCGGCGACGATGTCGCACTTGTTAACCGCGGCATCTCGACGGTAGCGGCGCCGCCTGCAGGCACCCACATCATTCACGCCGACGCTACCGACGCCTCCGCGATGCGCGCGGCCTTACGTGGCCCGAGGCTTCGCGGCGAGCGGTTCGACGCTGTGGTGCAGTTCATCGCGTTCGAACCCAGCCACGTAAAAGCGGACGTCGAGACGTTCGCGAAGCTCACTGACCAATACGTCCTGATCGCAACATCGGCCGCGTATAAGACCTTTGATCACTTCCACGCCCTCACGGAAACCACCGAACTCGAGAACCGGTTCTGGCAGTATGCGCAGCTCAAGATCGAGTGCGAGCGCGCGCTACAGGAGGCCGCCGGGGCCGCAGGCCTGGGGTGGACCATCGTGCGTCCAGCGCACACCTACGGACCGTCGCGCATCCCTGCGTACACCGGCAACTCCGCGCACCCCTGGACTGTGGTTGACCGGATGCGCCGGGGAGCAAGCATCGTGATTCCGGGGGACGGGACATCGCTGTGGACGGTCACGCACTCGCGCGACGTCGCCGCTGGCGTGCTGGGGCTGTTGGGCAACAAAGCGGCGCTTGGGCAAGCGGTGCATGTCACCTCAGACGAGGCGCTGACATGGCTGGGTCTCTACGGCGCGATCGCCGCGGCAGCTGGCTTGACCGCCGAACAGTTCGCCTCGCAGTGCGTGTTCGTCCCCACCGAGGCCATTGTGGCGGCGAACCCAGGCCAGGAGGGCTCGCTTCGCGGCGACAAGATGCACCCTGCGGTGTACGACACCTCGAAGATCAAGTCTCTGGTGCCCGGCTGGGAGGCTGGCATTCGATTTGCCGATGGCGTGCGGGAAGCGATCGCGTGGTTCGAGGCCGATCCCGGCAGGCAGAGCGTGGACGATGCCGCGAACACCATGTTCGACAAGCTCGCGGATATCTACGAACGGGCTTTGCGCGAGGCGAGCACGTAGGGTTCGCCTTGGCGCCAGGTATAGGCTGACCCACAAGGCTCGAATCGTTTCGATCTACTGCCAAGGAACCCAAAGGAGACGTTCATGCGCGTGTTGTTCATTGGTGGAACCGGATTGATCTCCTCGGCATGTTCGCCACTTGCGATCGAGCGCGGCATGGACCTCACGCTGGTGAATCGTGGCACGTCCGCGAAGGCCACCGCCCCTGAGGGTGCCTCGGTCCTGATAGCCGACATTCACGACACCGACGCCTTCCGCCAGGTACTCCACGCCGATGTCGAAGCGCACGGACGGTACGACGCCGTGGTCCAGTGGATCTGCTTCTCCCCCGAGCACATGGCCAAAGACATCGAGACCTTCGCCGATCTCACCGACCAATACGTGTTCATTTCGTCCGCAAGCGCCTACGAGACGCCCCCGTCGCACTACGTCGTGCGTGAAGACACCACGCCACTGAGCAACCCCCATTGGCAATACAGTCGAGACAAGGCCGCGTGCGAGGCATTGTTGCGCGAGGCAGGCGACTCTACCGGCTTCCCCTTCACCATCGTGCGCCCGTCTCACACGTACGGCTACCCGGACATTCCGCTTGCGATCACCTCGTGGGGTGCGCCTTGGACGATCATCGACCGCATCAAGGCCGGCAAGCCGTTCATCGTGCATGGCGATGGCACCTCGCTCTGGACACTCACCGACCACCGCGACTTTGCCGTGGGCCTGGTAGGGCTGCTGGGGAACGCGGCCGCAATTCGCGAGGACTTCCACATCACATCCGATGACGTATTGAGCTGGAACCAGATTCACGAGTACGTCGCCGATGCCGTGGGGGTGTCGCGCGAAGCGCTCGCCGAACAAGCCGTCTACATTCCCTCCACACTGTTGGCGCGCTTCGATGCCGAGGCTTTCGAAGGACCACTCCTGGGGGACAAAGCCAACGCCGGCATCTTTGACAACTCCAAGCTCAAGGCTGCGGTTCCTGACTACGCACCCAGCCGCCGATTTGCCGACGGCGTCAAGGAGTCTGTCGCCTGGTTCGAGGCCGACGAGTCGCGCCGGACGATCGACCATGAAGCGAACGCACTATGGGACAACGTCATCGAGAGGTACACCGGCGCCGTCGAGTCCGCGTTCCTGACCCACTAGGCGCCGTGACAACGCGAACGCTGATACTGATACGCCACGGCGAAAGCCTGGGCAACGCCGAGGGCATCTTCACCGGACTGCTCGACGTACCGTTGACCGAACGCGGGCGCACAGAAGCCCGTGGTGCCGCGGAGTTGCTGGTGCGGGCCATGGTAGCCCCCTCCGTCGCGCTCGTGTCGCTCATGGACCGTGCGCGCAGCACTCTGGACGAGATGCTCGAGATCCTTCCGCACCAACCCGTAGTGCTCGCCGACTGGCGCCTCAACGAACGCCACTACGGCGCACTCAGTGGTTTCGCGAAGTCAGACATCCTGACAGCCTTTGGCGAGGATCAGTTTCTCGAGTGGCGGCGGTCCATCGATATCGCGCCGCCAGCGCATCCCGACGGGCTCCCCGTCCTGACACCTGGGGCGGCCAGCCCGTTCGAGGAGTTTCGCGGCGAACTCGGCGCCAGCGAGTCTCTCCGTGACGTGATGCGGCGCGTTGAGCCGTGCTTCCGCGAAGTAATCCTGCCAGCGCTACACCGCGGCGAAGTTGTCGCGGTGATCGCTCACGGGAACTCGCTGCGCGCACTGTGTGCCGTCATCGACGCACTCAATGATGCCGAGGTACGCGACCTGAACCTGCCCACCGGCCAGCCGCTGGTGTACAAACTCGACGCTGACGGCCGCCCTGCCGTGCGTGGGGGGACGTACCTTGATCCCGACAACGCGCTCGCCGCCGCGCGCATCATCGCCGCCCAGGGAGGGACGTAGCCTGCACGCCGGCTCGGGCGTTTTGTGATGAATTGCACCTTGCGGTTTGCCCGAACGCACCGCACAATCTACTCATGAACGATTCTCGAGTCACGGTTGCTATCGCGACCGTCCTTGCCTTGGCGCTCGCCGCGTGCAGCGGCGGTGGCACTCCAGACATCGCGCCCACCTTCAGTTTGCCTGCGATCAGCCCTCTGGAAGACCCCGGCGAAGACGACGGCCATGGCGACTTCGCCGTCACGGACCCCTACTGTGCGATCGTGGTCCAAGCTCTTGCCGAAACAGATAGCGCCCAGGCGATGCTCGACAACCTCCTGGTACAGATCGCCACCCCGGAGGTGGTTCTCGGCAACGACATGACGGCGATCCACAATGCCGGATTCGACCTCTACGCGCACGGCGAGAAGTCGCTCGAGTTGTACGCCGACGCCAGCGCGCACGTTGACGAGCCCGACATCCAGTTGGCGCTCGACGTCATGAGTGACTTCGTGACCTACTACAGCATCCCGGTCGCGGAGACGATGGCAACGTCAGGGACGTTCCTGGACCTCTCAGACTCCCTGAGCACTCTCACGCAAAGCGCCACGGTTCAGGGCGTGCTCGCCCAGGCCCCCACCCAGCAGCAGATCCTCACGGCCTACACCGAGGAGCGCTGCGTCATCACGATTGGCTAGCGCGGGCGGGCAGGACGGCTACGCCCCGAGACTCCCCTCTCGATGCCTCGGTCCTAGGTGATATCGCACTATGGTGCTGGAATGACCCCTATCGCGCCGCACCGGCCCGAGCCCGACCTGCCGTTCGATCCGGATCTCGGTCCAGACGAAGAGCCCCGTGGCGAACACGTCAAGCCGCACTACACGTGGCGGCACTTGGGTCTGGTCGCCCTGGGCGGCACCATCGGCACCGCACTGCGCGAGGCAGTCACGTTGACAGTGCCGTCACTCGGCGCTGTACCGGTCGCCACCCTCGGAATCAACGTGGTGGGTGCGTTCGGATTGGGCGCCGTGCTCGAGGCGTTGACCCGCCGCGGGGACGACGCGGGGTCCCGGCGAACCCTGCGGCTGGTCTTCGGCACGGGCCTCCTTGGCGGTTTCACGACCTACAGCGCTCTCGCGCTCGACACCACGGTGCTCATTGGTGATGGGCTATGGGGTAGCGCAGCGCTCTATGCGCTAGCTACCGTAGTGGTTGGCGCAGGAGCCGCATGGGCCGGACTATCCGCTGCTGCAGCCCACCACCGGCACACCACCGGAGCACTCGCATGAACGCGCTCGTCTTTATCGCCGTCGCGCTCGCAGGCGGCATTGGGGCCGCGTCGAGGTTGTGGCTCGATGCCCGCATCCGAGCAGTCACCTCAGGCAACTACCCCGTTGGCACCATGGTCATCAACGTGGCGGGCTCGTTCCTGATCGGCACCGCTGCGGGACTTGGCGCCGCACGCGGACTGCCCGAGTCCTGGCTCATGGTTATTGAGGTGGGGCTGTTCGGGGGGTTCACCACCTTCAGCACCATCAGCGTCGAGACGATCGCGCTCGTCCGGGAACGCCGGCACGGCACGGCAGTGGTGGTCGCGCTCGGCCTCCTCGTGGTCGCGGTGCTCGCTGCCGCCGCTGGGTTGTGGATCGGCGCGCACCTCTAGCGATCATCACCGCTGACAACGGCACGCGCGCCAAGGTAGCATTATCGTGACATGGACTTACCGCATCCGGATCGCCTCGCACTAAGTGAGACACCGCCCTCGTGAGTACCGAGGTCATCCTCCTGCTGCTGGTGGCCGCGCTGATCGCCGCCAACGCTGTCTTTGTGGCCGCCGAGTTCGCCCTCGTTACCGTCGACCGACCCCAGGTGCAACAACGTGCAGGCGAAGGAGACAAGCGCGCGCTGTCTGTTCAGAAGGCGCTCAAGCGCCTCTCCACCCAACTGTCAGGGGCACAACTGGGCATCACTGTCACCAGCCTGCTGGTGGGATTCATCGCGGAGCCATCAATTGCCACGCTCCTGCGAGGCCCCATCGAGCGCCTCGGACTGCCAGAAGGCTCGGTGCTCGCAACGTCTTTCGCCATAGCGTTCCTCATCGCGACGTCCACTCAGATGGTGTTCGGGGAGCTCGTGCCCAAGAACTGGGCAATTGCGGAGCCGATGCGCGTCGGTCGTGCAGTCGCCGGGCTACAGCGCGGCTTCACCTGGATCATGGGGCCACTCATTACCTTCCTCAACGGAAGCGCGAACCGGGTGGTGCGCTGGCTCGGCGTCGAGCCTCAGGAGGAGCTCGCCTCCGCGCGCGGCGCGCAAGAACTCGCCACTCTCGTGGCACGCTCCGCCCAACAAGGGTTGCTCGATAGTCGCGTCGCCAGGCGGCTGGAACGGTCCGTCGAACTTGGCGAACGCACGGCCTCGGACGCGATGACCCCGCGCACGCGAGTGACGTTCATCGACGCCACGGACCCGGTCTCCACCGTGTTGCAGCTGTCATCGAGTACTGGTCATGCGCGATTCCCCGTTCGCGGTGAGGACGTGGACCACGTCGCAGGGGTCGTGCACTTCAAACACGCACTCGCTGTACCCGCCCACCGACGCGACTCGACTCCGGTAAACGACATCGCACGGCCTGCACACGCAGTTCCGTCGACCATGCCGCTCGATGCCGTCCTCGAAGTCCTGAGAGAAGGGCTGCAACTCGCGATCGTCGTTGACGAGTACGGAGGCACCGACGGAATCGTCACGCTCGAAGACCTCGTGGAGGAGATCGTGGGCGAGATCGAGGACGAACAAGACATGCCGATGGGCCGCCATTCGCGACTCGCCGATGGCCGCTGGTCAATGTCAGGGCTGCTCCGCCCGGACGAGGCCGGACAGATCACTGGCCTCACTCTCCCGGAGGCGAAGGAGTCAGACACGTTGGGTGGACTTGTCACCGAACACCTCGAACGCTTTCCCAAGGTGGGCGACGTGGTGGTGCTTGACGCGCGTGATGAGGTGCACGCGGACGAGGACGGTATTCCCACCCACGTGCGAGTGAACGTCAGTGTCACCCGCTTGGACGGTTGGCGAGTCGACAGGCTCATCCTTGGTGTCGAGAAGCGCGAGTCGGAGACCGACGCGGACGGAGGCCCCCATCATGATTGACGGCGTCGCAATCCTCGTTGCCATCGGACTCTTGATCGGGAACGCCTTCTTCGTGGGAGCCGAGTTCGCGCTCATTTCCGCACGCAGAACCCAGATTGAACCCCGCGCAATCGCTGGTCATCGCGGCGCGCGACTCACCATCAGGGCAATGGAACAAGTCTCCTTGATGATGGCAGGCGCCCAACTAGGTATCACCATGTGTTCGCTTGGGCTTGGCGCCATCGGCGAACCCGCCATCGCCCACCTGCTCGAGCTTCCGCTCAAGACCATCGGCGTCTCTGGACCATGGCTACACCTCGTGTCCTTCTCCGTTGCGCTGAGCATTGTGGTCTTCTTCCATATGGTGCTGGGAGAGATGGTCCCCAAAAACATCGCGATCGCGCGCCCCGAGCGCTCTGTCTTGATCCTTGGCCCCGCCCTGTACGGGGTTGTGACAGTGCTGAAGCCCTTGATCGTGTCGCTCAACTGGATCGCCAACGCCGTGCTGCGCCTCTTGCGAGTGACACCGACTGACGAGATCACCTCGGTCTTCACCGCAGACCAGGTTGCCGCCTTCATCCACGAGTCACGAGACCACGGTCTCCTTGACCAACGCGAGCACACCCTTCTCACTGCGGCGCTCAGCATCTCGCTTGAGAGGGTTTCGACCGTGGCCGTCCCTCTCGCGGACCTCGCAGTGTTGCCTGCTCGCTCGACGACCAGCCAGGCGGAAGCGGCGTGCATCGAAACCGGGTTCTCGCGCTTCCCCCTCGCGTCAGACGACGGCTCACTCGTGGGCTATGTCCACCTCAAAGACCTCCTGACCGTCGCGGGCAAGGATCGTGACAAGCCAATCGCAGCATCGGCAACTCGGCCGCTCGCGAGCATCGACGGCAACCTTGCTCTCGACAGCGCACTCGCAGCGATGCAGGCACTTGGCGCTCACGTGGCGCTTGTCACCTCCGACGGCAAGCCCATGGGTGCGGCGATGCTGGAAGACGTGGTGGAACGCCTGATTGGCGAAGTGGTGGACGCAGCGCAAGCACAGACGCGGTGACGATCATTCTCGCGGACCAGCCCTTGCCCTGTATCGTGAACTCGTGAACAAGTCACGGGTGACTCCCGGGTCCCAAACTTCACTTCGTGAAGCCAACAGGGCCAGATTGCTCGACGCGGTGAAGCTTCACGGCGGGTTGACACAAGTTGAACTCGCGGGCGCCACGGGCCTGTCTCCCGCCACTGTCTCCAACATTGTCAAAGAGCTCGTGTCCTCGAACGTGCTTCACACCACGCACGTCACTCGCAGTGGCCGGCGAGCCGTGTTCGTTACCCTGGCCCGGGCACTGGGCCTGGTGGCTGGCGTGCACGTGTCCGCCCGCCACCTGCGGGTCGCCATCGCCGACATCGCCCACACTGTGATTGCCGAGCATCACCTGCCGCTTGCGCAAGACCATCGCTCCGACAACGAGTTAGCTCGCACCGCGCTGCTTATCGCCGACATGCTCGAGTCCGTTGACGCTTCGATGGAGGAGCTTCAGGCGGTGGGGATCGCGATGCCAGCGCCCATCAACATCGTCACAGGCACCATCTCGCGCTCAGGGATTATGCGCGGGTGGGAGGCGGTTCCCGTTGCTGAGGTGCTCCAGCGCTCGCTCAACAAGCCAGTGTTCGTCGACAATGACTGCAATCTGGGAGCACTCGCCGAGTATCGCGGGGGTGCCCTCCGAGCCAAGGAAGACTCGGTCTACCTGAACATCTCCGAAGGAATCGGGGCGGGGATCATCATCAATGGTCGATTGCTGCGCGGACATCACGGCAGCGCAGGCGAGTTCGGACACATCACCATCGACGAGCGCGGAGACGTGTGCCGGTGCGGGAACCGCGGGTGCCTCGAGACCTTTGTAGGCGGTCCGGCCTTGATCGCGAAACTCCGCACCGGCAACCGGGGCCTGAAGCTCCACGACATCGTCACACGCGCGGTGGGCGGCGATGCGCGTTTCGTCCGTGCTGTTGCCGACGCGGGGCGGCACATCGGCGTTGCTGCAGCGAACCTGTGCAACCTGGTGGATCCTGAGCGCGTCGTGGTTGGCGGCGAGCTTGCCCAGGCAGGTGAACTGCTGCTCGGGCCCATCCGGCACAGTCTTGAACGATCGGTGCTCGTTCCCCACGACTCGCTACCCGAGGTTGTTCAAGGCCAACTGGGGTTGCGCGCAGAGGTGCTCGGAGCCGTGGGACTCGCGATCGATCAGGTCTCGCTCGTGAGTCGCTCGTAGGGTACGTCGCGTTAAGTAACGAAATGATTACAGTTCGGGAACCCCCTGCTGGGGGTGCGATTCAACCTTGGCTTCAAGACTTGACGCCAAGGAGCATGGGTGCAATGCTCGGCAGTACCGCCAGCGTCGGCGGAACCTAATGGAGGACTATCAATGAAGATCGCCACCCGGGGCATCGTCGGCACTGCCGCCGCGTTGTTGATCGCAGGAGCACTATCTGCGTGCAGCGCTGAGACCCCAGAACCCCAAGAAACCACCGGACCCGGAACCAGCAACGGCGCCTCTGGCACCATTGCTCTCTTGCTTCCCGAGTCCCAGACCACCCGCTATGAGGCGTTCGACCGCCCGTTCTTCGAAGAGCGCTTCATGGAGCTCTGCCCCGACTGCACCATCGTCTACGCGAACGCTGACGGAGATGCCTCGCGCCAGCAAGACCAAGCAGACTCGGTACTCAGCCAAGACATCAAGGTGCTGGTGCTCGACCCCGTGGACTCTGCAGCCGCGGCAAGCATCGTTGCCCAGGCCGCGAGCATGGAAGTCCCCGTGATCGCGTATGACCGACTGATCCGGCACCCTGATCTCGCGCTTTACGTCTCCTTCGACAACGAGGCCGTTGGTGCCCTCCAAGGCACGGCGCTCGTCCAGAAGATGGAGGCCGACGGCAAGGGTGACGGCAACATCCTGATGATTAACGGTTCGCCCACTGACAACAACGCGGGCGCGTTCAAGAGTGGCGCCCACAGCGTCATCGACGCGAGCAACCTCACGGTCCTCGCCGAGTTCGACACCCCCGACTGGGCCCCCACCAACGCCCAAGACTGGGCTGCCGGCCAGATCGTGCAGTTCGGCGATCAGATTGACGGCATATACGCCGCCAACGACGGCACCGGCGGCGGCGCCATCGCAGCTCTGCGTGCAGCAGGTGTGGACCCGCTACCCCCAGTCACCGGTCAGGATGCCGAGTTGAGCGCCATCCAGCGCATCATCACGGGCGACCAGTACATGACGGTGTACAAGGCAATCAAGGCACAGGCTTACGCCGCCGCCGAGGCCGCCTTCGCCCTCCTTCAAGGCGAAGAGCCGAACGCCCCGCACGAGGTTGACGGCGTTCCGTCGCTCCTGCTTGACCCCGTGTCCGTCACCATCGACAACATCATGGCTACCGTGGTGGCAGATGGCTTCTACACCGTGGAAGACATCTGCACGGCTGAGTACGCGGCGGCATGCGCTGACGCCGGAATCGGCTAGCAGTTTCATCACAGCCGGCCGGGTTGGAGACGCGCCTCCGCCCGGTCGGCTGTACCGTTCCTTGTAGATCCATTCACGCGACGCGAGCCCCAAGAAAGAGGCAGGACAGTGACGGTTGAATCCCCGGTCACAGAGGACACCCCGATGTTCTCTCTGCGCAACATCTCCAAGTCCTTCGGAGCCGTCAACGCACTCACGGAGGTTGATCTCGACATCTACCCCGGCGAAGTGGTTGCCATCGTTGGCGACAACGGTGCAGGCAAGTCCACCTTGGTCAAGATCCTCGCGGGCGTGCACCCTGCCACGTCCGGCGAGATCTTCTTTGAACGCGAGAAGGTCTCGATCAATAGCCCTTCCGACTCACGCGAACTCGGAATCGCCACGGTGTTCCAGGACCTCGCCTTGTGCGACAACCTTGATGTGGTCGCAAACCTGTTCCTCGGTCGTGAAGTGGGCACCGCTGCCATGAACGAAGTCGAGATGGAACAGCGCTCGTGGGAGCTGCTCCGGCAATTGTCCGCCAAACTTCCATCGGTACGCACGCCTATCGCCTCGCTTTCTGGCGGTCAGCGCCAGACTGTCGCGATAGCGCGGTCGCTCATTGGAGAGCCTTCGGTCGTGGTGCTCGACGAGCCCACTGCCGCGCTAGGCGTCGCCCAAACCGCCGAGGTCCTCAATCTCATCGAGCGCCTGCGCGAGCGTGGCCACGGGGTGGTGCTCATCAGCCACAACATGGCGGACGTCCAGGCTGTTGCAGACCGAGTGGTGGTCTTGCGCCTGGGTCGCAACAATGGCGACTTCCGCATGCCAGACGTGAGCTACGAAGACATCATCGCCGCCATCACCGGGGCCACAGACAACGAAGTGACGCGTCGAGCATCGGCCACCAGTACCGAAAGAAGGAAGAAATGACCAGCAAGGCCGCCGCCGAGACCGTCGCGACCGCCACCCCCACCGGTGACGTCCAGGGGATCATGGGGAAGCTCAAGGGGTTCCGCAAGCGCATCAGCGACGGCGATCTGGGCTCGGTGCCGGTGGTCGTTGGAGTCATCCTGATTTGGGGAGTGTTCCAGACACTTAATCCTCGGTTCCTTTCCTCAGGCAACCTCGTGAACTTGGCGCTCCAGAGCGCTGCGGTGGGGACCATCGCGCTCGGAGTTGTGCTGGTGCTGCTCCTCGGTCAGATCGACCTCTCGATCGGTTCCATCAGTGGCCTCTCCGCCGCCGTGCTCGCGGTCACCTTTGTGCTTCACCAATGGCCCTTGGGAGTGTCTATCGCGTTCGCGCTCGTGATCGGCACGGGCATCGGCGCCCTCTACGGCTTCCTCTTCACCAGGTTTGGCGTCCCAAGTTTCGTGATCACCCTTGCCGGCCTGCTTGGGCTCCTTGGTGTGCAGTTGTGGGTGCTTGGCAACCTTGGTTCCATCAACCTGCCCTTCGACTCCTGGGTGGTTCAGTTCGCGCAGCAGATGTTCTTGCCGGCGTGGTTGTCGTACGTGCTGTCCGTTGTCGCAGCAGGCTTGTACTTCGGCTCCAGATTCTTGTCCTCGCGGCGACGGGAAGCTGCAGGCCTCTCATCGACTTCCATCGTCGAGATCTCCATCAAGGCAGGACTGTTGCTCGCGGTGCTGGTGTTCGGCTGCAGACACCTCAACACCGGCCGCGGCATCGGCGTGATGTTCGTGACCTTCGTGGCACTCGTGGTGCTCTTCAACTACCTCCTCACCCGCACCACATGGGGACGCTCCATCTATGCCGTTGGCGGCAACGTCGAGGCAGCACGCCGTGCGGGGATTCATGTCAACCGCGTCTACATCTCCGTGTTCATGGTCGCCACCACGCTGGCGGCTCTAGGCGGACTCTTCGCTGCCGCGCGCCTCGCGGCAGCAAACCAGGCCAGTGGCGGCGGAGACACCAACCTCACGGCCATCGCGGCCGCCGTTATCGGAGGAACCAGCCTGTTTGGTGGTCGCGGCAGCGCGTGGTCCGCACTGCTGGGCATCATCGTCATCATGTCGATCTCGAGCGGCCTCACGCTGCTCAACCTCGATTCGTCGGTGCGCTACATGGTCACCGGCGTCGTGCTACTTCTCGCCGTCATTGTGGACTCGCTGTCAAGGCGCTCGCGCGCCTCTCATGGTCGGGCCTGATCCCCCTTTTCAGATCCACCCGTAAGGGCGGGCTGTGCGCTCCTGTCGCGCCGGCCCGCCTTTTGCGTGGCGGCCACCGCGTGCACATACTGATGGCATGATGCGGCGAACACCATGAAGTGGAATAGGCGAGGTCCGCTACGCGCTGTTGTCGCTGTGCTCACCCTTGTCACCGTGAGTGCATGCGACTCACCCCCCGAGCCGTGGCCATCACAGCTGGAGAGCCCTGCGCCACCAGCCCTGACGCCGGTACCGTTGGCGACGCCCGCAAACCCTACACCCGCATCGGAGCGGACCTTTGGCTGGGACCACTTTGACGGTGTCCCGTTGGGCGTCACGCACTCGCAGCTAGGCCCCGCGACGGGGATGGCGATGGATGGATGCCCCCTTGACGGCGACTACCGCTACTCAGAGTGGCCAGGGCGCGCGGACGAGGCACCATGGGTGCTGTGGAGCTCCGGTGTGACGACGGATCCGGGCACTGGAGAGGCGCTCGCCACCGAGTTCGGGCTTCAGGCGGGCCCGCTCGCGGGTCTTGACTCCCCCTACGGCCCGGTCGGTCCGTCGGGTTTGCAGTTGGGGACTTCCACCGAGTCCGTGATCGCGGCGTTCCCTGATGCCGTCACGAGCGAATACCTCGCGGAGTACTTCAACGAGGTCTACACCCTCTATTCGATCGACCGTGACGGAGTCGTCATGGTGATCGCGACTCGAGATGACGTTGTGGTTGACATCCGCTGGGGTGCTCCCAGTGTTGCGACGGGTTGGGTGCACGAGCGTTGTAGCGAAGGGCCCGCGCCCTTCAACTGGGAATCCGAACCGGGCACCTAGCGCTGTTGCGACCCCAGTGCCACTGAGGAGCCAGCTCTTGAATGAGCAGGTGCGCGCTACCCATCACAGAGTGTCCCGGGAGGGAATTGAACCCTCACGCCCGAAGGCACACGGGTTTGAGCCGTGCGCGTCTGCCAGTTCCGCCACCGAGACTTGGTGCCTACGCCAGAGGGCGCTCCCCTACGATACCTGGTTTGGAGACCGATCTGTACTTGGCTCTTCCCACAGGGTCATCCAGCCATTAGCCTGCATCTATGGTGTCGGTGCGGACACCTCGGTTCCACAATCGTGCGGTCCGTCGTGTCAACCTCAGTGCCCCTCTTGTCCGTCGTGTTTGTACCGTCCCTCGTACTCAGGAGTCCCCATGAAGAACGTCACCATCTACGCCCTCGTAGGCCTTGCCGCCGCTGTCACTCTGACGGCATGCTCACCGACTGACCCAGACCCCTCCGACGGTCCGGGTACCCCTGCGCCCGTCGTGACGGTTGTCGTCACGGCCGAGCCCTCCGCGGGTCCCGTAGAGCCCGTCGCACCGAGCGCTGACTATGGATTCACCTTCTTTGAGGAAGCCCAGATTGGTGCGACGTGGGACCAGATGAGTGCCCAACTCAACATGCCCGTTGCTGGTATCGAGGAATGCCCCTGGTTTGGTGCGGTGTGGAACACCGAGATCGCCACCACGTACGCGTTCACCGACTCGCGCGACACGAGTAACGGCGTGAGCTTCTTCTACACGAACCGGTTCTTGGCCGCCGACGGCGCACCCTTCCCCCGCAACGCGGAGGGCGTGGGTGTTGGGAGCACGCAGGCAGCCGTTCTCGCAGCGCACCCCTCCGGAGTGGTGGGAACCTGGGAAGACCTGGGCGCGGGTACCTTGACGACGATCACCGTCGAGGACCCGGACAGCGACTCCAAGTACGTGTTCGCGATCAGCGACGGCTCCGCCGTCGTCGACCTACTGCAGTGGGGCCCCGGAGCCGGAACGCAGTGGAGCCACTTGTGCGGCGGTTTCTAGGTCACGCCTGAGAAGTAGCGTCGAGCAAGGCAAAGATCTCGGCGACCGTCGCGACGCGTCCGCTCATGACGACCGTGTCGTCGATCACCAGGCCCGGCGTGCTCGCGATGCCGTATCCGGCGATCTCCGCGTAGTCAGTTACCTTCTCCACTGTCGCGTCGACCCCCGACTCCGCCAGGGCGGCAGCCACGTTAGATTCGAGGCGCTTGCAGTTGCCGCAGCCCGGTCCCAGTACTTTGATGATCATGATGTGTGCTCCCTGCCTAAGGAATCCCTGCGCTATGCGAGGACCATGTTGAACAGATAACCAACCCCGATGATGGCGACAGCGACCACCCCCGCGAAGATTCCGACGAGCTGAATCTTCAACACACGCTTCAGCAGGATCATCTCGGGTATCGACAGCGCGACTACGCTCATCATGAACGCAAGTAGGGTGCCCATGGGCAGGCCCTTGTCGAACAGCACTTCGACCAACGGCATGATCCCGGCGGCATTCGAGTACAGGGGCACACCCGTGCCGACCGCAACGACCACCCCTAACGGGTTGTCCGCGCCGGCATTGGTCGCAAAGAAGTCCGCCGGGACCCAGCCATGGATGATCGCGCCAAGGCCTACGCCGACCAGCAGGTACGGCCAAATCTTGCCGATGACTGTGCCGACTTCACTGAGCGCGATCTGCACACGCTGCTGGAGCGTCAGGCCCGCGGTCATGTCAACCACTTCGCCGTGCAAGGTGACCTGGAACACGAACGGCTCAACCCACCTCTCGACACGCATGCGGCCCAGCACCCAACCGGCGACGATGGCCACCGCGAGGCCAGCGGCCACATAAAGGAGCGCGATCTCCCATCCGAACATCACCCACAGCATGCCTACGGCGATCTCGCTTACCAATGGACTCGCGATGAGGAAGCTGAGTGTGACGCCGATGGGAACACCCGCTGACACGAAGCCGATGAACGCAGGTACCGCGCTACACGAACAGAACGGTGTCACGCCACCAAGGCCCGCAGCCATGACGTTGCCCACACCCTCGCGCTTGCCGCCAAGCAGCGCGCGCGTGCGCTCGACGCTCATGAAGGACCTCAGCAAGGTCACCACAAAGATGATTCCGATCAGGAGCAACGCGATCTTCGCGGTGTCGTAGAAGAAGAAGTGAATGGACTCAGTCACTGGGGCATGGGGCGCGAGGCCGAGCGCTCCGTGAAACACCCCATCCCAGACGTTCTCGTTGACGATGTACGCGGCGACCCACACGGCCGCCCCTCCGGCGAGAACCAGGCCAATCCGCCGTCGAGTTCGGGGTACGTGGTCAACCAGTGTCATGTCGGGTCGTGCTCCTCGCGAGAGTAATTCGATATCCATCTAATTCTCGCTCTATCGTACGTCCACCCACAGTGACCTTAGTCCCCTGCTGCCACGTGGGCGCGAAGCGCAACCGTCAGACCCGCCTCCCACCCTGGTGCCCGGCCCTGAGGCGGGGGCCTTAGCGCGTCGCTCTGCACGCCACAGACCGAGAGCAACCAAGCGATGGTCGAGTTTGAGTTCCACATGTCCGCCGTTCCCGGCACCACCCTCCCCCACCGCAAGGCGGGCACCGATGGCGCAGAGGCGAGAATCCTCTCGGCCAACGCGGGATCTCGAGACACCACACACGGCCCGCCAACGGCATGACCGATGTCTGGAATCTCGCCACCTTCCCAACATCGCACCTCGTAGCGAAACGCTCGCCAACGGCTCGCCCAGGTAGCGAATACCGGACCTTCCACCACAACACCGCGCGACGAAGTGTCGGCGTCAGGGCTGGGCCATGCATTCTCGATCACGAATGCGTGACCCTCGAGCTCCACCGTGAGGGCACTGTGATAGAGCGCAAGGGGTGTTCGTCGATCTCGCCGCGCGGCGAGCGCCTCGTAGAGCCTCCCGTTGGTGCGAACGAACCCGTTCCCGCCCGCGCCAAGCGGAATCCAATAGAGGTTGACCGTCGCCACCCCTCCATTCTTACTGGTAGCAACCCGCTAGAAAAGGGTGGGCGCGAGTTCAGGGCTCGATCGCGAGCCGTAGCCGTCCCGTCGCCACTCCCCGTTGTCGTCGCGCGCACTGACGCGAGGCACTGCATTACTCAACACCCCGCCCACGGAGGGATCCTCCGGTACGCGCCTCAGCCCATGCTTGTCGATGAGTGGCTTCATGCGCGCAGCCAACCAACGCCGGTATTCGCGGGGCGCGTTCGACTCCGCTCCATAGAGGTCACGGTAACGGGGAATCAAGTCCGGGCGTGCTCGAGCGAGCCACGCCGCGTACCACTCTTTGATTCCCGGGCGCAGGTGGAGCGCACTGTAGGTCACCGACGTCGCGCCCGCTGCGGCCACCTGGGTGAGCGCGCGGTCCAGGTGCTCCTCGGTGTCGGTAAGAAACGGCAGGATCGGCATCATGAACACCGCAACCTCGAGTCCGGCCTCGCTCGCGGCACGCACTGTCGCGAGGCGCGCGGCCGTTGTGGGCGTGCCGGGTTCGATCGACTGCTGGAGGTCATTGTCAAACACCGCAATAGACATCGCCACATCAACCGAGACGCGCTCGCTTGCCCTCACCAGTTGAGGCACGTCTCGCCTGAGCAGCGTGCCCTTAGTAAGGATGCTGAACGGGGTGTCGGCCGCAGCAAGCGCATCGATGACCCCTGGCATCAGCTGATACTTGCCTTCTGCTCGCTGGTAGGGATCGGTGTTGGTGCCAAGGGCCACAGGCTCTCGGGTCCAGCTGCGCTTGGCGAGTTCCTTGGCAAGGACCTCAGCCACATTGACCTTGACGACGATCTGACTGTCGAAGTCCACGCCGGCGTCGAGGTTGAGGTACGTGTGGGACGAGCGCGCAAAGCAATAGACGCACGCGTGGCTGCAGCCTCGGTAGGGGTTGATGGTCCACCCAAAGGGCATCGAACTGTTGTGCACCTTGTTGAGCGCACTCTTGGCAAGGACCTCGTGAAAGGTGATCCCTTCAAAACCTGGCGTCTGAACACTGCGAACCAAGGTGGCGAGCCGCGCGAGGCCTGGGAGAGCGTTGCTGGTCTCGACGCTGATGTCCTGGGCGTTCCATCGCATCTACCTAGTCGAACACATGTTCGAATCAAAGTCAATGGGGCGCGCGGCCTAGGGGAACTCGGTGCGATCAGGGTAGATGTCGAGGGAACCCCCCTCGCGACACTCCCGCGAGACGTACTCGGATCGCTGATGCGGATAGATCTCCACGAAGTACCTCGCCTGCAGCGCCAACGCCTGTTCCATCGTGGCACCTAGGTGCATGGCGACCTTATGCGCGTCCTGAACCGCATTGCACTCGGCAACCGACTCGCTGCGGATGTTGAGCATGTGCTGAGACTCATGCGCGACGAGCACCACTGCAGCCACTTGATCCAGCGTGGGGTTGGCCTGTCCGCCGCGCGCATACGCCGCAAGGTCCTTGCAGATGTGCCCCTTGAAGTGTGCGACGCCCAGGTTGTCCCAGTACACGAAGCCATCGAACTGGCTGGTATCAAGGAGCGACTCAGTGAATCGCTTGCAGTTGGCGCGCGCGTCGGGGTTTTCTGTCAGCACGGATAGCGCGTCGGACGTCAAGAACTGTCGCTGCTGATGACTCGCCTCGACAAACCACGCTGTCAACCCGGCAACCATCACCACGACCGCCCACCACGCGCGTCCCGCCCGCCCCTCAGACTCGTTCCGCTTCGAGAGCGCACGAGCGCCGGCACGGATCGCGAGGACTCCGAGCAGCAAGCAGACTACGGTGAGGACGCCAACGTCCAAACCCGCCCCCTTCCCCGACTACCAGCCTTTCCTGGTATAGAGCATACGCAACGCCCGTGAGGGGCAAACGGAACGGCTCTGATTCGCCCGCGGACCGACGTCTCCCTGCGCGCAGGCAACGGGGCTTTGGTTCAGAGCGCGGTACATGACCAAAGTCCCCTAGTGTTTTAGTCTGCGCGAGGCAAAATTCAGGCAAAGCAAGGGTGCGCGTTCGTGTGCCCGAGAACCCTAGGAGAGCTCCGTGACTATTGCTCCACACCACACGGCACTTGACCGCGTTGACCTCGCCCCTGAACTGCGTGCAGCGCTCCAGGCCAGCCCGCAAGTGATGGTGCCTGCCACCCGCGCTGAGCTCTACGCGCTCACCTTGGGCCCCGACGGCGGTCCTCACTTCTCCGTGGACTATGACGTCAACGGCACTGCGGTCACGGAAGCGACCGTCACCCGCTGCCGCAATGGCATTGCGGTGAACTATCCCGAGGACTACATGCGCCGCCGGGACCCAAAGTGCATGCTCATCGCCGACGACCGGCCCACCGACAAAGACCGGTACCGCGATCGCTTCGGTGCGGACTTCGCACCAGTGCGGCAAGAGACCCTCGACTGGCTGGGGACCCAAGAGCTCGTGGTGGTGCCCTTCAAGGCTGGCGGCCTGACCCATGGCTCGCCGTCGCTCGCGGTGGTGCCCGTCAACTCTGCGTTCTTCGCGCTTGCGCTCGTCGATCTGCAGGGCTGGGTAACCTTCGACGAGATCGGGCCCTTCACGCCGCGGTCCATCCTGTACGTTGCTCCCCCGTTCAGGCACACCCACTTCGATGGCAAGCAGGTGGTGGTCCACGACCGGACCGAGACGTTGCACGAGATCTTCGCCTACAACCTCTACCCGGGTCCCAGCGCGAAGAAGGGCGTGTTCTCGGTGTTGCTTGACATCGGCGAGCACGAGGGCTGGATCACGGCTCACGCGTCGAGCGTGCGAGTGACCACGCCGTACGACAACGAAACTGTCATCATGCACGAAGGCGCCTCTGGCGGCGGCAAGTCCGAAATGTGTCAAGAGATTCGTCGCGAAGACGACGGCCGCATTCTGCTGGGCCACAACGTGGTCACCGGTGAGCCGTACCACATCACCCTTAGCGAGACCTCGGCCCTGGCTCCGGTGACCGACGACATGACGCTGTGCCACCCCGACGTTCAAACCGGTGACGGCCGCATGGTGGTCGCCGATGCCGAAGACGGCTGGTTTGTGCGCGTAGACAACCTCAAGGAGTACGGCGAGGATGTCCACTTTGAGCGGGCATGCATTCACCCCGAGGTACCGCTGGTGTTCTTCAACATCCAGGGTGTCGCCGACGCCACGGCTTTGCCGTGGGAGCACACACTCGACTCCACTGGCAAACCCTGTCCCAACCCGCGCATCGTCATCCCTCGCAGCATGATTCGCGGAGTTGTCAACGAACCTGAGCCCGTCGACGTGCGAACCTTCGGCGTGCGTATGCCCGCCTGCACGCGCGACAACCCCACCTACGGGATCATGGGCATGGCGCACTTCGTGCCACCATCGATCGCATGGCTGTGGCGCCTCATCGCCCCTCGCGGTGACAAGAACCCGTCCATCGGCGAAAGCGCCGATGCTGTGGCCAAGCTGTCACACGGCGGCATGGTTGCGGAGGGCGTGGGCTCCTACTGGCCCTTCTCGACCGGCACCAAAGTGGCCGCCGCGAACCTCCTCCTCAAGCAGATCATGGAGTTCAACCACACCCGCTACGTCCTGACGCCGAACCAGCACATCGGCGCCTATCACGTGGGCTTCTCCGCTGAGTGGCTCACGCGCGAGTGGCTGGCCCGGCGCGGCGGGGGCCGCATGCGCGCCGACTACATCACCCCCGCGCGGTGCCCGCTGTTCGGATACGCGCCCAAGGAACTGAGTTTGGACGGCCAAGCGGTTCGACGCACTTTGTTGCAGCCTCACATGCAGTCACAAGTGGGCATCGAGGCGTACGACGCCGGCGCGAAGATCCTCACCGACTTCTTCAAGGAGGAGGTGGCGGCATTCATGACGGAGGACCTCGACCCGTTGGGACGCCAGATCATCGACGTGTGCCTGCGCGACGGCACCGTTGAGGACTATGAGGCACTCACGCCCATGTACCTATAGGGCCCGGACCATCATCGCGACACCGCGTTAGGATCGAGTCCTACAGGAAGGCATGCCGTGACTCAGCACAACCCAGCGCGAGCGGATCTACCTCGTGAGGACCCCTCGCGCACCGAGTACCAGAAGCTGGTTGACGGCGACTGGTTTCGGTACCGGATGAGTGATGACCTGCCCAACCGCACCAGAGCCACGAACGCCGCTTGCCAAGAGATCAATGCGACGTACCGCACGGATCCCGAGCGCGCCGTCCTGATGTTCCGCGAGCTCGCGGTCAGCGTGGGTGACGGGCTCGACTTCCGCCCGCCCATCTACCTCGACTACCGCGACCGGCTCGTCATGGGGAACGACGTCTTCATCAACACGGACTTCATGGTGCTGGGCGGTGGCCTGATTACAATCGGCAACAACGTACTGATCGGACCTGGTGCCAGGCTCTACACACCCAACCATGCCGAGGACGTGGAGCTGCGCCGCGACGGTTGGGAGAAGAGTCTGCCCATCACTATTGAGGACGATGTGTGGATGGGCGGCTCGGTCACCATCTGCCCCGGCGTGACCATTGGCCACGGGTCCATCGTGGGCGCGGGCGCCGTTGTGACGAAGGACGTTCCGCCCAACGTGCTCGTGGGAGGCAACCCGGCGCGCGTGATTCGCCACCTGCGCCAAGCGGGCGGAATGCCGGCCTAGATCAGCGCGGCCCGGCCATCATGGCGCCTGCTCAGTGCGCGTGCTGGCCGCGGGAGAACTCGAACACCCAGCCCACCAAGGCGATCACGGTGAGCGCGCCGGCGGGAACCATGATCCACCAGCCGATGGCCAGCGCCGTGAAGCCCAACGCGGCGGCAAGAGCAACCAGCAATGGCCACCAACTCCACGGAGCGAAGACGCCTTGCTCGCCAGCGTGGTCAGCGATCTCTCCGTCGGTGGTGTCTTCGGGACGTGTGCCATGACGCTTGGCAAGCATCCGCAGGTAGATACCGACCATGAAGAACAGCCCGCCGGTGAGCAGGATGCACACGAGGCCAACCCATTCTTCCCAACCGGTGAGCCACCCGTAGATGACGGCAACCACCACAAAGAACACGGCGGGCAGATTGAAGAGCGCTGCTTCGGTACGCACGGTCGCTACTCCTAGTCGGTCTTGGGCGCGTCGACGTTATCGCGCTCCGCCTGGTAGTGGTCGCGCGCGGCCGCCGCAGGGTGGTGAAGGTCGAACGCGGGGCGCTCGGAGCGGATGCGCGGGATGGAGGTGAAGTTGTGTCGCGGCGGTGGGCACGACGTCGCCCACTCGAGCGAGTTGCCAAAGCCCCAGGGGTCATCAACAGTGACCTTGGGCGCGCGCTTCTGCGTGATGTAGACGTTGACGAGGAACGGCAGCGTGGAGAGCGCAAGAATCACAGAGCCAACTGTGGAGACTTGGTTCATCAACGTGAATCCATCCTCGGGCAGGTAGTCAACATAGCGGCGGGCCATACCGGCGGCACCCAGCCAGTGCTGGATGAGGAAGGTGGTGTGGAACCCAAAGAACAACGTCCAGAAGTGCCACTTGCCAAGCTTCTCGTTCATCATCTTGCCGGTGAACTTAGGCCACCAGAAGTAGAAGCCGGCGAACATCGCGAACACCACAGTGCCGAACACGACGTAGTGGAAGTGCGCGACCACGAAGTACGTGTCGGAAACCGGCACGTCCAGCGGCGGCGAGCTCAAGATGATGCCGGTGAGACCACCAAAGAGGAAGGTGACGAGGAAGCCAATTGACCACAGCATCGGCGTCTCAAACGTGAGTTTGCCTCGCCACATCGTGCCGATCCAGTTGAAGAACTTCACCCCAGTTGGCACCGCAATCAGCATCGTCATGAAGGCGAAGAACGGCAGCAACACGGCACCCGTGACGTACATGTGGTGCGCCCATACGGTCACCGACAGTGCGGCGATCGCGATGGTCGCGTAGACCAAGCCGTAGTAGCCGAACAGCGGCTTGCGCGAGAACACCGGGAAGATCTCGGAGACGATGCCGAAGAACGGCAGCGCGATGATGTAGACCTCGGGGTGGCCAAAGAACCAGAACAGGTGTTGCCACAGGATGGCCCCACCGTAGTCGGGGTTGAAGATCTGGGAGCCAAGGGTGCGGTCAGAGCCGAGCGCGAGCAGCGCCGACGCCAACGGCGGGAACGCCAGCAGAATCAACATGGACGTGACCAGAGTGTTCCACGTGAAGATGGGCATCCGGAACATCGTCATGCCGGGCGCGCGCATGGTGATGATCGTGGTGATGAAGTTCACAGCGCCCAGGATGGTTCCGAAGCCACCGAGCGCGAGGCCGAACACCCACAGGTCGCCACCGAGGCCCGGCGAGTACACCGCGTTGCTGAGCGGCGTGTAGGCGAACCATCCGAAGGAGGCCGCACCCTGCGGGGTGAGGAAGCCGCCGGTCGCGATAAGGCCGCCGAACAAGTAGAGCCAGTACGCGAGCATGTTCATGCGCGGGAACGCGACGTCTGGCGCACCGATCTGCAAGGGCATGATCACGTTGGCAAAGCCCGCGAACAGCGGCGTCGCGAACAGTAGCAGCATGATGGTGCCGTGCATGGTGAACAGCTGGTTGTACTGTTCCGCGGACTGCACCACCTGCATGCCTGGCTCGAAGAGCTCGGCACGTATCAGCAGCGCCATCAGCCCGCCGATGCAGAAGAAGATGAACGAGGTGATCAGGTACATGTACCCGATGGTCTTGTGGTCAGTCGAGGTGATCCAGCGCACCACCATGGAGCCCGACCTGCGTGGAGTGGGCACAGCCTCCGTTGACAACTCGGCGGTCACTATTCGTTCCCCTCGTCCTGGGTAGTCATCTGGACAACCTGATCGCGGCTGAACTCCAACCCGATCGCGCCTATGTTGCCGGCATCGCGCAACGACTGGATGTAGGCGTTGTACTCGTCACGTTCCACCACGTGCACGTTGAACAGCATCGACGCATGGTACTCGCCGCACAGTTCTGCACATTTACCCTGGTAAATGCCCGTTTGAGTGGGCGTTACCTGGAAAGAGTTGGTGCGCCCAACGATCGCGTCAATCTTGTAAAGGAAGGCGGGAATCCAGAAAGAGTGGTTCACGTCACGGGTGTCGATCGTGAACTCAACGGTCTCATTGACGGGCAAGTACAGCGCGGGAAGCGTCTCCTCCACGCCAACCTCGCCGGTCAAGATGGCCTGCACGCCAACCGAGTAGACGTCGTCGTCAAGGTAGTTGAAGTCCCAGCTCCATTGCTTGCCAACCACCTGGATGTTGACGTCAGCGTTGCCCACGTCCTCTGGTGCCGTGGCGAGGTCATCGATGCCCTCGACAGTGAACTTGAAGAGCACGCCGATCATGATCAGCGGGATCAATGTGTACATCAACTCAAGGGGCAAGTGCACGCGCGTCTGGAGCGGCAGCTTGTTGTCATTCTTGCGCTTGCGGTAGACAACTACCGCCCACAGGATGAGGCCCCAGGTGATGACACCCACCGAGAGGGCCGCAATCCAGGAGCCGTTCCACAGCTGGATGATGCCGCCGGTCTTGTCGGTGATCTCCGGGGTGCTTGGCAGGGCACCATTTTCGATTCCCTGCGAGCAACCACTCAGTACCAGGGCGACCGCGGCCGCACCCGCTAGTACCACGGGGTAACGGGACGTTGTACGGGACTTTAGTCTGGACACCCGGAAAGTCTATCGCGCGATAACGTGAGCACATGTCAGTATCCCGCGTGTTCCTCGATGCCTCCGGTTCCGCGCCGATGTCTCGCCGCGCCATCGACGCCCTCCAAGCCGGAATTGCCGACGGATGGGCGGATCCGGCCAGGATCCATGCGGAGTCTCGAAAAGCCCGAGCACTCGTCGACGGCGCGCGCGAGGCCATTGCCGAGATCCTCGACGCACGCCCCGAGCTGGTCCACTTCACGACCTCGCCCCACCACGCCTTCGAGCGGCTCGTGGGCGGCATGTACAAGGCTCGCCGCGGTTTCGAAGGCATCGCGGTGTCTGCCGTCGAGCGTGATGCCGCGGTCTACGCTGCCGCCTTCGCCGCCCCTCACGCCGTGGACGTGCTGCCCGTCAATGAGTACGGCCACGTGGACCTCGACGCGCTGCAGTCGACAGTCGCGGGCGGCCACACTGCTCTCGCGCTCGTGCAACACGCCAACCAGGAAATTGGCACCATCCAGTACAACGATGATGTCTACGCGATCACGCATGCAGCGGGAGTTCCCCTGATTGTCGACGCAACGGCGTCGATCGGTCATATCCCAGCCCCCGGGTCATGGGACGCGCTCGTGGCTCACCCCGCTGACTGGGGAGGGCCGGGCGGCATCGGAGTGCTCGCGTTGCGCGCGCATACCCGCTGGCTGCCAGCCTGGCCCGAAGGCGACGACTGGGCCCCTGGCGGCGTCAACGTGCCCCTTGCGCTGGCATCGGCCGTCGCTCTCCAGGAGCGCGCGGACACTCACGCCGACAACGCCGACCGCCTCAGCGGCTATATTGACCGCATTCGTGCCGCCGTGGCCCAGTATGAAGGCGTCGCGGTGGTCGGTGATCCCGTCCAGCGGTTGCCTCATGTGCTCACGTTCGCGTTCCTCTACCTCGACGGCGAACCGCTACTCAGCAGGCTCGACCGTGCCGGGATCGCGGTGGGGTCGGGATCGGCGTGCAAGACGAACAGCCTCGAGCCCAGTCGCGTCATGGAAGCCATCGGCGCGCTGACCCATGGAAATGTGCGATTGGGTCTTCACCCGGGAGTCACGGAAGCAGACATTGATCGGTTCCTCGAAATCCTGCCGGGCATCATCGCCGACGTCCGTGGCGATATGGGTGCTCACCCGTAACGGCGCGCGTCCCAGGTTGTGAAGGACGCCTCAGCGAAGCACAACGGGCGGCGGGGTCAAGGCCCTCACCGCCCGTCGGCGTCAATGCTCGTCAAACGTTGCGCTGGTCTAGCTGAAGGAGTCTCCGCACGCGCATGAACTCGATGCGGCGGGGTTGTCGATGGTGAAGCCCTGCTTCTCAATGGTGTCGGAGAAGTCAATGGTTGCGCCATCGAGGTAGGGCACGGACATCTTGTCCACCACTACCTTGACTCCGGAGTAGTCCTTCTCCACATCGCCATCGAGCGTGCGCTCGTCAAAGTAGAGCTGATAGATCAGGCCAGAACAGCCACCGGGCTGCACGGCGAGGCGCAGGCGGAGGTCGTCGCGACCCTCTTGCGCAAGCAGGCTCTTGACCTTGGCGGCGGCAGCGTCGGTGACGCTCACGCCGTGGGTGCTGGTGTCAGTTGCCGTGTCGGTCATGGCAGCTCCTTTCGGGAAGTCTCTTGGTATATAGCGTACGCGGTGTTGCGAATATTCCGTGCACGTCATCCGCGCAAGGCGTCCGTTCAACTAGACGCGGGGAACGCCTTCTCCGCGTGCGCGTCGTGTGCGGGCCACGGTGGCGATAGCCATGATGACAAGGACCAGTCCCGCGATGACCAGTACGCCGTTACGTACGAACTCATCGGCCTCCGCGCCGGGGGGCTCGATTCCAAGCGCGTTCGCTACCGCAGCCGGGGACAGGTAGGCCCACCCAAGCACGAGCAGAATCACTCCGCCCCAGAGAATCCTCGATATCCCGCCGCTGATGCCAGTGCCTGCACCCGTGGTACCGCCGCGATAGGGATCGAACTGAGGCGATCGTGGCGATTGGTAGGTCATACCTCGGACTCTAGACCTGGTGCGGCCACTCCGAACGCCACTAGCGGTGAGGAGTCCAGGTGTGGGCGACGCGTTGAACCTGCGCCGCGAGGCCATTGATACCCGGCTCCGCCTCATACGCCGACGCCACACCCGCCGCCATCAGGTCACGCCTTCCCACCTGAACGCTAGGAGCAATGCCAACACACGGGACGGCACGCGCTCCGGCGGCGGCCGCGACAGGCACCACCAGCCCGTGGTCGAGCGCAGTCGGGGTCAGGGTCTCCGTCACGGCCACGAGCAGATTGGCTCGTGTCGCGGCCTCGGCCGCTCCCGCCAGGTCATACAGAAAGGCCGACGCTGGTGTCAGTCTGGCCCCGGCCGCGGCTAGGCAGTAGGCCAGTCCGCCTGCTGCGCCAGAGCCCCGGACGTCCGACAACCGCGCCGGCCCAATGAGACCCGGCCTGCCCACCACAGCATCGGCCGCGAGCGCGATAGCGCTCCATCGCGCCTCTTGTTCCTGAGCTGCTGCGCCAATCGCAAGGTCACCTTCACGCCCGTCGCGCAGCGCTGAACTCATCCCGTGAAAGCCCACCAGTGGCCGCGATGCGCTCACCAATGCGACCACGGTTATCGAGGCAAGGGCCGTCCTCAAGGCCTCGAGGCCGCCGCCCCAGAGGTCGGTGGCGTCTCCGGCGGGCGGCTCGTCGCCCAGCGGAACCACGACGGTGACGCGTTCCCCTGAGGCCGACGCGCTGGCCGCGATCCCGAGCAGGGCCGTCGACAGATCGTGCGGGTTCCAGCGAGTCGCGGAGCCACTCGGGGCAAGCACGCGCGCGTCTCGCACGCTGGTCGCCATTGCACCACCTACGGGTAGGGGCTCACCTGGAAGTGCGTCGCTAGAGCGTGGACCGCCATCCCCCACCGCAATGGCCGTCACTTCGACGTGCGGTGCCGACCTCCGCCACGCAACCTCAACCGCGCGCGCGGCCTCTCGGGACGGCACTGTCCCTCCTGCTCCCGCCGGCCAGTCTTGGACCGCGACCACCACATTCATGCCCTCAAGTGTGCCGTGCGCGACATGACACAATGGACCGATGAGCACCTCGTTCTCGGAACCCGCGGCATCGCCAGCCCTCCTCTTGCTAGGCAAGCGCCGCGACCCCATCTCCGAACGCGGCGTCGATTGCCCAGGAGACCTGCCATCACCTTCCGATCCCGGTCTGGTGGAGCGCGCGCGCAAAGCGAGGGAGACCCTGGGAGACCGCGTCTTCATTTTGGGACACCACTATCAGCGTGACGAGGTCATCCAGTTCGCCGACGTCACCGGAGACTCCTTTAAGCTTGCCCGGGAAGCTGCTGCGCGCCCTGAGGCCGAGTTCATTGTGTTCTGCGGCGTTCACTTCATGGCGGAGAGCGCGGACATCCTGACCGGCGACGATCAGGCCGTGGTGCTGCCGGACATGGCCGCCGGATGCTCGATGGCTGATATGGCGAACATCAGTCAGGTCGAAGACGCCTGGGCGCAACTCACTGAGGTAGGCGTTGCCAACCTCACCATCCCCGTGACGTACATGAACTCCACCGCCGCGCTCAAGGCCTTCTGTGGGCGCAACGACGGTGCCGTGTGCACGTCGTCGAACGCCGAAGTTGCGGTGCGATGGGCCTTCGATCAGCGCGGCGGCGTTGACAGCGACGCCAAGGTGTTCTTCTTCCCTGACCAGCACCTGGGACGCAACACGGCCGTCCTGCAACTAGGCCTCAGCCTGGAGGACTGCGTGGTGTGGGATCCTCGCAAGCCCTTGGGAGGCAACACCGTCGAAGCGCTGCACGCAGCGCGAATGATCCTGTGGAAGGGGCACTGCTCGGTGCACGGACGCTTCAGACGGGAAAACGTCGACAAGATCCGCGCCGAGGTGCCCGGTGTCAACGTGCTCGTGCACCCGGAGTGCACCTACGAAGTGGTCACGAGCTCCGACTACATCGGATCCACCGAGTTCATCATCAACACCGTGGCCGCCGCTGAGCCTGGAAGCGCGTGGGCGATCGGCACCGAGCTGAACCTGGTCCGTAGGCTGGCGCTCGCACATCCCGATATGAGCATTCACTTCCTCGAAGACACGGTGTGCTTCTGCTCCACGATGAACCGCATCGACCTCCCGCACTTGGTGTGGGCGCTTGAATCACTGGTTGCTGGCGACGTTCCCAACCGAATCGTGGTGGATCCTCAAACTCAAGCGGAGGCGAAAGTCGCCTTGGACCGAATGCTCGCCCTGCCAGCCAAAGATGCCGCAAAGGACTAAAGGACACCATGACTCACGATCACACTGAAGAGACCGTTTCCCCCCAAGGCAAGAAGGGACGCCCCACGCCCAAACGCAAGGAGCAAGAGGCCGCGAACAAGCGCGCGCTCGTGCTTGACATGAAGGCCGACGCCAAGGCTCGTCGCGCCCGTAACCGTGCCGAGCGCGAGCAACAGTTTGTCGCTCTTCGTGCGGGCGACGAGCGGAACATGCCGCCCGAACACAAGGGTCCGGAACGTCGCTTCCTTCGCGACTTCGTGGACGCCCGCACGTCCATCGGCGAATTCTTGTTGCCACTGTCCTTCATCTTCGTGGTGGCCTCGCTGTTCCTGAACCAGAGCCAAAGCGTGGGCGGGCTCGTCATCCTCGTGTTCTACGCCATCGTGCTTGTTGCTGTCATCGAGACCGTGGTGATGGTGCGTAGCCTCAAGAAGCACTTCATCTCGAAGTACGGGGAGTCGAAGTTACCGCGCGGCTGGAAGCTCTACGTGGTGGCGCGTCACATGAACCTGCGCCGGCTACGGATGCCTCGCGCCAAGGTGAAGCGCGGCGAGTACCCGGTCTAGGTTCGCGGGCACCACCTGCGGTCGAAACGTTTCGCGCTAGGCTGACGCTATGGTCAACTACCGCTACCTGGGCAACTCCGGGCTGAAAATCACTGAACTCACCTACGGCAACTGGCTGACGCACGCGTCGCAAGTGGCCAATGAGCAGGCTGCAGCCTGTGTGAAGGCCGCGCTCGACGTTGGCATGACGAGCTTCGACACCGCAGACACCTACGCCAACACGGCTGCCGAGGTGGTGCTCGGAGACCTCCTCAAGGGCGAACGTCGAGAGAGCCTCGAGGTGTTCACCAAGGTCTACTGGCCCACCGGGCCGGGTGGCCCCAATGACACCGGGCTGTCACGTAAACACATCATGGAGTCCATCAACGGCTCGTTGCAGCGCCTCCAGATGGACTACGTGGACCTCTACCAGGCCCATCGCTACGACTACGAAACCCCGCTCGAAGAGACCATGATCGCGTTTGCGGACATTGTTCGCCAGGGCAAGGCGCTGTACATCGGCGTCAGCGAGTGGACGGGCGACCAGATCCGCGAGGGTGCCAAGTGGGCCAAGGAACTCAACTTCCAGCTTGTCTCGAACCAGCCCCAGTACTCGATGCTGTGGCGTGTCATTGAAGACGAAGTGATTCCCGCCTCTGAGGAGACTGGGCTTTCGCAAATTGTCTGGTCCCCCGTCGCGCAAGGCATTCTCACTGGCAAGTATCTGCCCGGCGAGGCACCGCCTGTGGGTTCACGGGCCACCGATGACAAGGGTGGCGCGAACATGATCTCGCGCTGGATCGAAGACCAAGAACTCTTGGCCAGGGTTCAACAACTCGCCCCGATCGCCAAGGAGCTCGACCTGACGATGGCCCAACTCGCGCTGGCATGGGTGCTACAGAACACGAACGTCGCTGCGGCGATCATCGGAGCCTCACGCCCGGAGCAGATTCACGAGAACGTGAAGGCCTGCGACGTCGAGATCCCAGCCGAACTCATGACTCGCATTGACGATGCCCTGGGCGACAAGATTCAGCGCGATCCCCAGCTCACGGTCGAACGCAACCCCGCGGGCCGCGTGGCCTAACCTCAAGCAGGCGTCGCATCACGTCAGACAGCACATCTCTACAGACGTAGATCAGCCCCAGAAACGTCCAGGTCTCTGGGGCTGAGCTATGTCAAAGGAGAAAACAATGCATGTACGCCTGGCAGGTGCGCACGTAGTGATAACGCGCTCGGCGTGCCGGACGTTCCCGGCAGTTCGGGAAGACTCAGCGGCGCGTGAGCGCGGCGTTCATGCGCGCGGGCCACGAGGGGCCGCGGTACACAAACGCGGTATAGGCCTGCAGAAGCGTCGCCCCAGCGTCGAGCATGGCGCGGGCATCGTCGAGCGTGGCGATCCCTCCCACTCCCATGATGGTCATGTCCGGGCCCACGCGCTTCCTGAGGCGCCCCACCACCGCGAGCGCACGGCCCAACAGCGGAGGTCCCGAGAGTCCACCAGGCCCACGGTCGTGCGCGACGGTCGTGTTCGTCGCGACAATGCCGTCAAGACCCAGCTCGAGGGCGAGGTCAGCGACGGCGTCGATGTCGCCGTCGGAGAGGTCGGGCGCTATCTTCACGAGGACCGGTACGCGCTTGCCGCCAGCGGTGTTGTCCATGTCGGCGAACCCGGTTGCCTCGTCTGCCGCTGCCCTGACCTTGGCGAGGATTGGCCGGAGTTGCTCCGTTGCCTGGAGGTCGCGCAGTCCGGGAGTGTTCGGGGAACTGACGTTGACCACCAAGAAGTCGGCGTACGGTGCGAGCACACGCGCGGAGTACGCATAGTCGGTAGGGGCATCGGCGGGCTCGGTGACCTTGGTCTTGCCAATGTTGACGCCAATGATGACCGATCGCCCCGAACGCCCAGAACGCAACCTCTGAAGCCGTCTGGCCACAGCATCGGCGCCCTCGTTGTTGAAGCCCATCTGATTGCGCAGTCCCTCGATGTCAAGTTCGCGCCACGACCGTGGTCGCTCATTGCCGGGCTGACCCTTGGCCGTCACGGTACCGACCTCAACGAACGAGAAACCGGTGGCAGCGAAGCCGCGCACCGCTTCAGCGTTCTTGTCCATCCCGGCGGCGAGGCCCAGCGGCCCGGGGAACGTGATGCCCATCGCATGAGTGGCGCCTGCGCGGTGGGGAGAGGGCAGCAGTCTCAGGGCACGTGCGATCCGGAGCACAGGCCACGCGAAGCGAAACCCCGTGACGGCAAAGTGATGGGCAAACTCGGGCGGCATCCGGAGGATGATCATGCGGAAAATGACGCTGTACACAGTTCCAACCTAGTGGGCGATAGTCTCGGGTCATGACCTCACTCGACCTGACAACCGACACCGCCTCCACTATCGACGCCGACGCCCTGATCGTGGGACTTTCTGGCACGGGGGAGGTCGCCGCACACCCCCAACTTCCCAATGAGACGGCGGCGTTGCTCGGCGCAGCCGCGAAGGCGCTGGACGCCTCAAGCAAGGTGGGAAAGGTGACCGTGGTTCCGGGCCAGGGCACGTCCGCCAAGCGCGTGGTGCTGGTGGGGCTCGGTCAGGCGACCACAGGTGAGTTGCGCGAAGCTGCGGGGTGTGCGGCTCGCTCGTGCGGCAAGGAACCTTCCACCGTGGTGATCGCGATTCCGGCCGACGATGACGAACAGTACGCCGCCATTGGCGAAGGTGCCCTGCTCGGGGCCTACCGCTTCACCGACTACAAGTCGGAGGACGACAAGGGCGACGATGCCCCCGAGGACGACGGGACGTCATGGCTACTTGCAGGGGCCTCGGCGAGCGCAGTAGAACGCGCCAAGGTGATCGCGGGCGCGGTCGCGGGCACCCGAGACTTGATCAACACTCCCCCGCTAGACCTGTTCCCCGCGTCCTTCGCGGAGATTGCGGAGGGCTACGCGCGATCGCTCGGCGTGGACGCGCAGACCTGGGACGTGCAGAAGCTAGCTGAGGATGGCTTTGGCGGAATCCTTGCCGTGGGCATGGGCTCCTCGCGACTGCCGCGGCTCGTCCGGCTCGAGTGGAAGCCCGAGGGCGCCAAGCAGACGGTGGCACTGGTGGGCAAGGGCATCACCTTTGACTCCGGGGGGTTGTCCCTCAAGCCGCCGAAGTCCATGGAGACCATGAAGTCGGACATGTCCGGCGCGGCAGCTGTCCTGCATATCGTGCTCGCCGCGGCGCGCGCGAACTTGCAGATCGGCGTGACTGGTTGGTTGTGCCTCGCGGAGAACATGCCCTCGGGAACCGCGTCGCGTCCCAGTGACGTGATTCGCATCTACGGCGGAAAGTCCGTGGAGGTTCTCAACACTGACGCCGAAGGCCGCCTGGTGCTCGCCGACGGCCTGGTGCGCGCGATCGAGGAACAGCCTGACGTCGTACTCGACATCGCGACACTCACGGGCGCTCAGGGCATCGCGCTGGGTTCGCGTACCTCGGGCGTCATGGGCTCGCCCGATATCCGCGATGAGGTCATCGCCGCTGCCGATCACGTAGACGAGTCGATGTGGCCCATGCCGCTGCCCGAGTACCTGCTCGAGACTCTGGACTCCAAGGTCGCAGATCTCAAGAACATCGGTGACGGCCAAGCGGGGATGCTCTCCGCGGCTGTGTTCCTGAAAGAGTTTGTGGGCGACGCCAAGTGGGCTCACCTTGACATCGCGCGACCCGCATTCAACGAAGGGGGCGCCTACGGGTTCACGGTTCCAGGTGGCACAGGAGCCAGTGTCCGGACAGTGCTGAGGTTCCTCGAAAACCGCGCGAACGCCTAGTCTGCGCGGCTACGGGTTACTGCGCTACTTGAGGCCCTTACGGTTCTTCTCATTCCATTCACGCATACGCGAGGGGTAGCCGGAAAGATTGACGTCGAACACCGGAATCTTGAGATCTTGAGCGACCTTGCGGCCCGCGATGGTGTCCGGGACCCTGCGGCGCGTCCACTCTCCCGTATCCGCCACGATCACCATGGTGGTCTGTGTGACACGCGTGGGCGGCTCGATGAAGGCCTCGCACCCCGTGTGACCTGCGACAAATGTCCGCAGGTGCTGGATGGTTGCCGACTGCGCCTCCCTCGAGTTAGCGCCAACGTCGAGGGAATCGGTCTGCTTGGAACCGAACATACGCGAGAAAATGCCCATGGGGCCAGGTTAGTCAACCTTTCGTGTTCGCGTGTACGGACATGAGTGGCAAGATGGGATGACACCAGAATCCTTACAAGGAGAACTCATAGTGACCGAGTCCACCCCTCACTCGTTTGATGTCCTGATTCTTGGCGGCGGTAGCGGAGGCTACGCCGCCGCGTTGCGCGCCGCTCAGCTCGGTATGCAGGTAGGACTCGTGGAGGAGTCCAAGGTGGGTGGCACATGCCTCCACAACGGCTGCATCCCCACCAAGGCGCTCCTGCACGCTGCCGAACTCGCTGACAACGCTCGCGAGGGCTCCAAGTACGGCGTGAACAGCACGCTGGACGGCATCGACATGGCTGGAGTCAACGCCTACAAGCAGGGCGTCATTGACCGCCTGTACAAGGGCCTGCAGGGACTCATCAAGTCCCGCAAGATCACGGTCATCGAGGGCCACGGCACGCTCGTTGGCCCAGACGCCATTGAGGTGAGCGGCGAGCGCTACACCGGCACCAACATCGTCCTCGCCTCTGGCTCCTACTCCCGCTCGCTTCCGGGCCTGGACATCGGTGGCCGGGTGATGACATCCGACCAAGCGCTCGAACTGGACTACGTCCCGGCATCGGCCATTGTGTTGGGCGGTGGCGTGATTGGTTCGGAGTTCGCGTCAGTGTGGACGTCGTTCGGCACCAAGGTGACCATCGTCGAGGCACTGCCGCACCTGGTTCCCAATGAAGAAGAGGCGATCTCGAAGGCGCTGGAGCGGGCGTTCAAGAAGCGCGGCATGGACTACAAGCTCGGCGTCCGCTTTCAGGGAGTTGAGCAGGACAACAACGGGGTGAAGGTGACCCTCGAGGACGGCACCACACTCGAAGCGGACCTCCTGCTCGTGGCGGTGGGCCGTGGGGCTCGCACCCAAGGGCTGGGATACGAGGACCAGGGAGTTCGTGTGGACCGCGGCTTTGTCCTGACCGACGAACGCCTGCACACCGGCATCGCCAACATCTACGCTGTGGGCGACATCGTGCCCGGCCTGCAGCTCGCGCACCGCGGCTTCCAACAGGGCATCTTTGTCGCCGAGACGATCGCGGGGCTCTCCCCCGCACCCATTCTCGAAAAGAACATCCCTCGCGTCACCTACTGCGAGCCCGAGATTGCCTCCGTGGGCCTCACTGAAGCCGATGCCGTCAAGGAGTATGGCGCCGATGCCGTCAAGAGCCTCGAATACAACTTGGGCGGCAACGGGAAGAGTCAGATCCTCGGCACCCAAGGGTTCATCAAGCTGGTGCGCGTGGTCGACGGACCCGTGGTTGGCATCCACATGATTGGCGCTCGCGTGGGCGAGCAGATTGGCGAGGCGCAACTCATTGTGAGCTGGGACGCTCACCCCGAGGACGTCGCCCCGCTGTTGCACGCGCACCCCACCCAAAACGAAGCGCTTGGCGAGGCCCACCTGGCCCTCGCAGGCAAGCCGCTCCACGCCCACGACTGAAATCGGAGACAATGCCAGTATGAGCAACGACGTCACACTCCCGGCCCTGGGCGAATCGGTTACCGAAGGCACTGTCACACGGTGGCTCAAGTCTGTGGGCGACCAAGTCGCCATGGATGAGCCGCTGCTCGAAGTCTCGACTGACAAAGTCGACACCGAGATCCCTTCTCCATTTGCCGGCACCTTGACCGAGATTCTGGTCCAGGAAGACGACACCGTCGAAGTAGGTGCCGTCCTGGCGCGCATCGGCGACGGTGGCGGCGCGCCCGCAGCCGCACCAGCACCTACCGCAGAGACCGCACCCGAGGCTGCGGCTCCGGCCGCTGAGCCCGCGATCGAAGCCCAGGCGGAAGCCGAGGCGACCATGACTGCCAAGCAAGAGGCTGCTCCCGAGCCCGTGGCTGCGCCTGCGCCGGAGCCGGAGCCAGAGCCCGCGCCTGAACCATCGCCAGCCGCCGCGCCGCAGGGCGACGCGGACGCTGGCGGCGAGACCCGCGATGTGAAGCTACCTGCCCTCGGCGAGTCGGTGACAGAAGGCACGATCACGCGCTGGCTCAAGGCCGTGGGAGACGCGGTCGAAGCGGATGAGCCTCTTGTTGAGGTGTCCACCGACAAGGTCGACACCGAGATCCCCTCCCCGTTCGCTGGCACGCTGCTTGAGATCGTCGCGAACGAGGATGAAACGGTTGCCGTCGATTCCGTGCTCGCTCGCGTTGGCGCCGCAGGCGCCGCGGCACCCAAGCCTGCAGCCGCTCCGGCACCTGCGCCTGCGCCCGCGCCCGCGCCTGAACCGGAACCGGAACCTCAGCCTGCACCGGCACCTGCACCAGCCGCCGCTACCCCGCCGGTTCCCGCTCACGTAGAGCCAGCGGCCGCCCCCGTCACACCGCCGTCGTCCAGCGACTCCACCGGCGGAAGTGGCTACGTGACGCCGATTGTGCGCAAGCTCGCGTCCGAGCGTGGTGTTGACCTCGCCGCCGTCGCAGGTACCGGCGTAGGGGGACGCATCCGCAAGGAAGACATCCTCAACGCCAAGCCTGCTGCCAGCGAGACCACGGCAACCCCAGCATCGGCTGCACCCGCGGCTGCCCCCCAGTCGAGCTCTGGCGCCGAGTCCGCTCTGCGCGGAACCACAGTCAAGATGAGCCGCATCCGCAAGGTTGTGGCGAACGTCATGATGGAGTCGCTCCACGGCCAGGCGCAACTCACCACGGTGATCGAAGTCGACGTGTCACGCGTGTGGACTCTGCGCGCCAAGGCAAAGGACGCTTTCAAGGAACGCGAGAAGGCCAACCTGACGTTCCTGCCGTTCTTCACCCTTGCGGTCGCCGAGGCGCTCAAGGAACACGCGTTCCTCAACGCATCGATTGACGGCGAGAACATCGTCTACCACCCCGCTGTCAACCTCGGCATCGCCGTTGACACCGAGAAGGGGCTCATGGTCCCCGTGGTCAAGAACGCGGACTCGAAGTCGCTCGCGGACCACGCACGGGAAATTGCCGACCTCGCCGACCGTGCCCGCAACGGCGGCCTCACCCCCGACGAGATGAGCGGCGCGACGTTCTCGGTAACGAATACGGGCTCGGGCGGCACCATCATGGACACTCCAATTGTGGCCAACCCCCAGGTAGGCATCCTCGCGACGTGCGCGATCGTCAAGAAGCCCGTGGTGGTCAAGGGACAGGACGGCGGCGATGTGCTGGCGATCCGGCCCATGTGCTATCTCCCGCTCAGCTACGACCACCGACTGGTGGACGGCGCGGACGCAGCCCGCTTCCTTCAGACGGTCAAGGCCCGCATTGAGGAAGGCGCATTCGAGTCGCAGTTGGGGCTCTAGGTCTTCACCATGAAGGTGGTCATGGGTGGCGCGTCAGGACTCATTGGCACGGCACTGCAGGAGTCTTTGCGCGCCGATGGCCACGAGGTGATCCGGCTGGTTCGCCGCGATGCTCGGGGCGCCGACGAGTCAGAGTGGGATCCAGCGCGCGGCACCATTGACGCTGGCGTGATCCATAGCGCCGACGTGGTGGTCAACCTCGCTGGAGCCTCGATTGGCGACAAGCGACTCACGGATTCGTACAAGAAGGTCGTGCTGAAGTCGCGTCTCGATACCACCGGTCTGATCGCGCGCACCATGGCCGCGACTGGATCGGGAGTGTTGATCCAGGCGTCGTCACTGGGCTACTACGGCGACAAGGGCGACCAGATCATCAACGAGCGCACCGCTCCTGGAGAGACCTTCCTGTCAGACATCGTGACTGAGTGGGAAGCTGCGGCGCAGCCAGCGATCGACGCTGGCGTACGTACCGTGTTCTTACGCACCGGACTGGTGCTCGCGCCACATGGAGGCTTTGCGGAACGACTGCTTCCGCTCGTGACGCGCGGGCTGCTCCGGTCGCTGGGGTCAGGCGACGCGTGGCACTCGTGGATCACGCTCCATGACCACATCCGCGCGGTGCGCTTCATCATTGACAGTGACCACGCTGGGGCGGTGAACATCGTTGCGCCCATCGCGGTCCGCAATCGCGAACTCATTCGCGCACTGAGCCACGCGGCCGGCAAAGGGACACTGTTCTCGGTTCCCGAGTGGGTCCTGAAGGTGATCGTCGGTCCTGCGATCGTCGATCTCCTGACATCTCAACTCGCCAACCCCGGCGTGCTGAAGCGCCATGGGTTCACCTGGGAATTCCCTGAGATCACATCCGCGTCTGAATGGATCATGAGCGAGGCCGGGCATGGTCCACCAACCAGCCCTGCCCCGCAAGCCACCTGAGCTCGAGAATGGCCTCCTGCTCGTACGCCGCGACCTCGGTAGTGACGCCCTCCACCACAGCACGGTGCGCTGAAACCACATAGCTAACCTCCACCGAAGCCACGTTGCCTGACGTCGACAGCACCACCGCTTCAGCGACCCGCACGGTCAATCCCTCAAACACGAGGGCTCCCGCGCTCAAGGCCTCGCTTTGACTAGCAACCACAGCGCGCGCGGTCCCGGTAGGAGTGGTGGTCGCCAGCAGCCCATCACCATCGCCCCCGGCGAGCGCCGCGAATCGCATCTCGGTGAGGACCCGCCCCGCCTCCTGAGGTGTCACCGCTGCGTAGGCGGGAATGGGGACTACAGGGTCCACGTGAACCTGCACGGGGGCGTCCGCAACCGCGGCGAACCGGCTGATCACTACTGCAGCTGACGCAAGCATGGCGAGCAGCACGGCTCCTATCACGACGCCGTTGGTCGTGGCCTTTCGGATGCGCCAGGCACGCCCCTGGGGAAGCCGAACGGTGCGATCACGGTGTGCCTGGGCGCGCGCACGCATGGCGTGGGCGATGTCCGTCGCGGGACTATCGATGGGCTGCGGGGTTGCGCACGAGGCAAGCGCTCGCGCCACCATGCTGGCGGCGGGACGCGCGGCGGGGTTGGGGTCAATGAGCGGATCGGTCCAGGCGTCAATCACGGCGCGGTCGGCACCCGCTGCGCATTCCCGAAGCAGCATGCCCAACGAATACATGTCACCTGCGGGGGTGGCCCCGAGCGCGCGCTCGGGGGCGCTGTATGGCGCGGTACCCAACTCCTCTGGCTGCGCGCCTGCAATGGTGTCTACCAAGACAACGCGACCATCGCTCACCATCACGTTTGCTGAACTAAGATCACCGTGCGTGAGGCCGGCGCTGTGCATCGCGGCGAGCGCTTCCGCGACCGCCGTCCCCAGGGTGACGCACTCGCCCGCGCTCAAGGATCCCCGGCTGGCTAGCAGGGTCGCGACGTCAACTCCATCAATCCGAGGCACGTGCGCTACCACCACTCCGCCGTCCTTCGCGAGGATGCGAAGCGGTGCGACGACGGCAGGGTGATCGAGCTCGGCAAGGGCGGCCGAGCGAGCACGTGCGGCAGCATAGAGAGCCCGACCTTCGCCAAGCACCCTCTCCACCACGCGGGGCAAACTATCGATCGCGGAAGTCATGCCTCCAGCGTGTCAAAGTCTGGTCCAACGAAACGGGTTATCCACAGGTCAGATTCAGGATCTCCGCGCGCTAGTCCCGCATGGCTGACTGCCATGGCCACCATGACTTCCGCCCCAGCTCGTGGACCAGTCCAGGAACCAGCAACGTTCGCACCACAAAGGTGTCGATCAACACGCCGGCGGAGACGATGAACGCGAGCTGGAACAGGAAGATCAGCGGCAACACACCCAACGCAGCAAAGGTGGCGGCGAGCACGATGCCAGCGGAGGTGATGACTCCACCGGTCACCGCGAGCGACCGTCGCACGCCTTCTCGCGTGCCGTGTTTGAGCGACTCTTCGCGGGCCCTCGACATTAAGAAGATCGAGTAGTCAACGCCGAGTGCCACCAAGAACACAAAACCGAACAGCACGGTCGCGGGGTCGGCTCCCGGGAAGCCGAACACGTGGTTGAAGAAGATCGCGGCGAGGCCAAGGGATGCACCAAAGGACAGCAGATTGGCGACAATCAGGATGGCGGGCGCCACCACCGAACGCAAGAGCAACACGAGGACCACAAAGATGACCACCAGCACCGCGGGGATGATGACCTGAAGGTCACGGGCGGCGGTGAGTTGGGTGTCGAGTTGTTCCGCTGCCTGCCCGCCTACCAGCGCGCCAGGGGCTGCTGCGTGCACAGCGTCGCGAATACGCTGCACAGCCTCGGGTGCCTCCTGCGACGAGGCGGCGACCTCCGTGATGGCGTTGATCTCCACGAGTCCGTCAATCACGACGGGCTGCTCACCGGGGACCACTCCAGGAGGGGCCCCGGCGATCACTGACGGGGTGAGCACGAAGGCGCTGTCGACGTCGGGGACGCCGCGGACTGCCACGAGTGCCGCGTCAAGGTCGGCCTCTGCGACGATCACCCTCACCGGCGATGACTGCCCTGCGGCGAAGTTCGCCTCGATGACATCAAACCCCACCACGGAATCAACCTCGGTGAGGAACACGTTCTGCTCACCCGTGCCGGAGTCATTAAACGTAGGCAGGAATGCGGCCAGGGCGGTCAGCCCGAGCGCCGCCGCAACCCACGTGCGGCGGGGGTGCTGACCGACGCCCTTCGAGATTCGGCCCCAGATGCCAAAGCGAGCCTCGACCTTGGCGAGCGATTCGTCGTCCCCTGCGTCTGGGCCACGGTAGGTGGGCATCGCGGGCCAGAACACTCCGCGCGCACGCTTGCCTCCAATCAGCAGGAACGCGGGCAAGAGCGTGAGCGCAGCGAAGAACGCTCCAACGATTCCAATGGCCGCGACGGGACCCAGGGAGGCGTTCGAGGTGAGGTCGGAAAGCAATAGGCACAGCAAGCCGAGTATCACGGTGACTGCCGATGCCGCGATCGGTTCGAGCGACCGTCGCCACGCGATAGCTAGGGCCTCATACGGGGACTCGTGGCGACGCAGCTCCTCGCGGTACCTCGCTACCAAGAGCAGCGCGTAGTCGGTGGTCGCGCCCACCACCAGAATGAACATGATGCCCTGGCTCTGACCGTTCAGGACGAGCACGCCATTGAGCGCGAGCGCGTAGACCACAAGGACGGCAGCGGAGAGCGCAAGCAGCGCCGTAAACAGTACCAAGAACGGCAGCACGGGGCTGCGATAGACCACCAACAGGATCACCAGCACTACCGACAGCGCGACAGCGAGCAGCAGTCCGTCAATGCCGGCGAAGGCCTCGACCAGATCCGCGACAAGGCCCACCGCGCCTGACAAGTAGCCGTCTGTGGTCGCACCAGAGCCAGCCCACGCGCCACGAACAGTCTCCGCGAAGATGTTCGCGAAGGCCCCCTCCCCCACGTTCTCCCCAAAGATCTCGGCATCGACGTTGAAGACAATGAGTGCGGCGGTCCCGTTTTCGGCGACGATCACTTGCGGTTCGGCGGTGAGTGACTCAGCCACGGTCCGGCCCTTGGGGTCGCCTTCAAGCTCGAGGCCAACAACCGTGGCGGCGAACTCGTTGACGTGGTCAATGTCATCCTGACCGGTGATGTTGTCCACCGCGAACAGTGCAGGCACCGCATCGCTCGTCACGAATTTCGCGTGCGCCTTGGCCGCGAGGGAGGATTCGGCGTTCGCTGGCAGGAACGCGGCGGCATCGTTCTCTTGAACCTCGCCTAGCTTGCCAACGGTGGGGCCGCCAACGCCTCCAATACCGAACCACACCACGATGGCGAGAAGAACCAGGACTGGGCGAACCCACGGCTTTGTTAGGGCTTTCATGTCTCACTCAACATCAGGAACCGCCCAGTATTCCCGCGGGTTAACCTGGAGTCCTATGGAAATCCTGAGCCTCGACCTTGGCAGCCGCCTGGTCCCCTACCGTGAGGCCTGGGATGTACAGCGCGCACTCCACGCCGAGGTGGTCGCTGGCACCCGCCCCGACACCACCGTGGTGGTGGAACACGAGAGTGTCTACACCGCAGGCAAGCGCACCGCAACGTGGGACCGGCCTCTAGACAACACCCCCGTGGTGGATGTCGATCGCGGCGGCAAGATCACGTGGCACGGGCCCGGACAGTTGGTTGGCTACCCCATCGTCACCCTCACTAAGCCCGTGGACGTCGTCAAGTATGTGCGCCAGCTTGAGCAGGCCATCATCGAGTTGTGCGCGAGCTACGGGCTCGATACCGTGAGGGTCCCCGACCGCTCCGGCGTGTGGCTGCCCGCCGACGCCACGCGCCGTGATCGCAAGATCTGCGCGATTGGCGTGCGCGTCGCCAAGGGCGTCACGATGCATGGCTTCGCCCTGAACTGCAACCCCGACCTCGGTGAGTTCTCGCGCATTGTCCCGTGCGGCATCGGCGATGCTGACGTCACTTCACTCAGCGCCGAACTGGGGAGTGACGTGACGATCGCCGAGGTCTTGCCAGCCACCCTGGGATTCCTCGAAACCGCGCTGGCCCCCTTACGCTTGGAGACGTCGCCCACCCCCGCGGCACCTGCGCCAACCCCCACAAAGGAGACCGTGTGACCATCGCACCAGAGGGACGCAAGATGTTGCGCGTCGAGGCTCGCAATGCCGAGACCCCCATTGAGCGCAAGCCCGAATGGATCCGCACCAAGGCCACCATGGGTCCCGAATACAACGACATGAAGTCGCTGGTCAAGACCGGTGGGCTCCACACGGTGTGCGAAGAAGCCGGGTGTCCCAACATCTTCGAGTGCTGGGAGGATCGCGAAGCGACGTTCCTCATTGGCGGTTCGCAGTGCACTCGCCGGTGTGACTTCTGCCAGATCGACACCGGCAAGCCCGACGCGCTGGACCGGGACGAGCCTCGGCGCGTCGCGGAGTCGGTACAGCAGATGGCGCTCAAGTATTCGACGGTCACTGGGGTGGCTCGCGACGACCTTGACGACGGTGGCGCCTGGCTCTACGCCGAGACGGTGCGCAAAATTCACGAACTCAACCCCGGTACCGGCGTGGAGTTGCTCATCCCCGACTTCAACGCAGTACCGGAACAGCTTGCCGAGGTGTTCTCCTCGCGGCCTGAGGTGCTGGCGCACAATGTCGAGACTGTACCGCGCGTCTTCAAGCGCATCCGGCCAGCCTTCACGTACGAGCGATCGCTATCGGTGATCACCGCTGCTCAAGATGCCGGGCTGGTGACCAAGTCCAACCTGATTCTGGGCATGGGCGAGACCTTCGACGAGGCCGTGCAGGCGCTTCACGACCTACACAGTGCTGGCTGTGACCTGCTGACGATCACGCAGTATCTGAGGCCCAGCGCTCGCCACCACCCCGTTGACCGGTGGGTCAAGCCACAGGAGTTTGTGGATCTCTCCGATGCCGCGCTGGAGATTGGCTTCCTTGGCGTCATGTCCGGGCCGCTGGTCCGGTCCTCATACCGAGCCGGTCGCTTGTGGGGCCAAGCCATGGCCAAGAAGGGCCTCCCCATTCCTGAAGCACTCGCCCACCTCGGCGAGCCGATGGAGGCCCGACAAGAAGCATCGGCGCTCTTGAAGGCAGTGCCAGCCCGCTAGAGTGCCGCAGGCCCAGGCACACCTACTAGACTGACCGATCATGGCGAAAAACGAACCCGAGAAGAAGCCGCGCTGGTACAAGCTGATCGCGCAGGCTTACAAAGTCACGGCGCAGCACGACAAGTGGCTGCTCCCAAGCATCCTCGGCGCCGTGCTGGTGGTACTGGGAGCCGCGGTCGCCGTCGGCCTGATCATTGGCAACACCGCAGCCCTGGTCTACTCGATCATCTTCGGTGTAATGTTCGCTTCGCTCGCGGGCTTGTTCACCCTGACACGGCGATTCGAGAAGAACGCTTTTGCGCGCATGGAGGGATCGCTCGGCGGCTCGATCTCGGTAGCGCAGACCATCCGGCGTGGATGGGCGTTCGATGACGACCCCATCTCTGTTGACCCCCGCGGCAAGTCAGTGGTCTTCCAGGGCGTAGGCAAGGCAGGCGTGATGCTCCTCGCCGAAGGCGGGAGCGCGGCAAAGAAGCAGGTGGACGCTCTTCACAAGCGCATCAGCAAGCTCGTTCCGGGCGTGCCGATCATCGCGCTCTATGTGGGCACTGGCGCCAACGAGGTGCCACTCCGCCACCTCGTCAAGACCATTCGTAAGCACAAGAAGAAGCTCTCCAAGCGCGAACGCGAAGCAGTCCACGCGCGCTTGCGTGCGATCGGTGGTCAGCGCCTGCCGGTGCCCAAGGGAATCGACCCGATGCGCGCTCGGCCCAACCGCAAGGCTATGCGCGGTTAAGCGTCACCCGTAGCTTCTGGCCGACCACCTCCACGCTCACTTCGGTGAGACTCGCTACGCGCATCGAGGCCGTTGCTTGATCTCCCACTGCTACCACCGTGCACCCGGCGGCGCGACCTGCGGCGAGACCCGCCTCCGTGTCCTCGAAGACGAGACACTGCTCTGGCGGCACTCCCAGCACGGCGGCCGCGGCAAGGTAGCCCTCCGGAGATGGCTTGCCCTCGACCACATCATCGGCGCCGATGAGCACTGCGGGCGACGGGAATCCCACCGCCTCCAACCTACGGCGGGCAGGCCCATGCAGAGCCGACGTGACGATGGCCCACTGTCCTTCCGGTACGGCCGCCACGAGCGCACGCGCTCCGGGGATCTGCGCCACATCATCAAAGCGATCTTCTTCCCACGCGCCGATGGTGGTGAGCCAGTGGTCGGTGTCGGAGGCATGCGCGGCGAACTTCGCGATCGTGTCGCGACTTGGCCTGCCGTGCGCGAAGGAGATGACATCACGTGGGTCCACACCGTTGGCCACCGCGAACTCGGTCCACATTGCCTCGACCATCGCCGTTGAATCCACGAGCGTTCCGTCCATGTCGAAGAGGATCGCGCGAACCTCGACGTCAACCATCGCGAGGCTTTCGAGCCAAGACAATACGGGTACCAGCGGCGAGGTCGTGCAGTCCGCGGTTCTCGCCGTCCCACACCACCGCCGGAATCACGAGCAGTAGCAAAACGGTCCGAACCAAGGCCTTCACTAGTCCCACGTACGGGGCCTGATCGTCGCGAACCACGCGCACGGACACCAGTCGATGCCCAATGGTGGTTCCTAGCGTGGCTACCAGGACAAGGTGTTGCAATGCAAAGATTCCGAGCGTCGCCATGGGGTGACCCGCCAGCAGAACTCGTTCCACCGCTGTCGCCGCCTCCGGCGCGAAGGTTGCCGCGGGAAAGAACGCAGCTGAGATCAGGAGCGACATCACCCAGTCGATCGTGACGCCAACGAGGCGGCGGCCTACGAGTCCGCGATAGGCGGGAGTTTGGTCGTCACTCACGTGGCCATCGTAGCGTCACCGTCGAGGCGCGCGAATCCGCCACAGACCGCACCAAATCGGTCAAACAGCCGCGCACCCGGTACGTTTGTAACACCCCCGTAACATTTCATGAACCTGCGGGAAACGGCCAGCCTCTACTCTCGGTAGTGCCAGTCCCGACAGACCCAACCTTCAAGGAGCAAACGGATGTTCAAGACCGCCGACGAGGCGATCGCCTATGTGAAGAAGGAGGGCGTCGAGTACATCGACATCCGCTTCTGCGATCTGCCCGGTTCCATGCACCACTTCAACATTCCCGCGGCCCAGTTCACGGAAGACGTCTTCGCAGACGGCGCGATGTTCGACGGTTCGTCGATCCGTGGCTTCCAGGCCATCAACGAGTCGGACATGAAGCTGCTGCCCGATGTCGCCACGGCGTTCATTGACCCGTTCCGCAAGGCCAAGACGCTGATCATCAACTTCTCCATCGTGGACCCCTTCACTGGCGAGCCCTACTCGCGTGACCCGCGCAACGTCGCGATGAAGGCCCAGGAGTACCTGAAGTCCACTGGAATCGGCGACACGGCCTACTTCGCCCCCGAAGCCGAGTTCTTCATCTTTGACTCCGTGCGATTCGACACCAACCAGCACGAGGGCTACTACCACATCGAGTCCAGCGAGGGCTGGTGGAACACCGGCATCGAAACAGAAGCCGACGGCACCAAGAACCGCGGGTACAAGACGCGGTACAAGGGCGGCTACTTCCCCGTCAGCCCCGGCGACCAGTACGCCGACATTCGCGACGAAATGTGCACCGTCTTGGGCCAGGTTGGCCTCGAGCTCGAGCGCGCACACCACGAGGTGGGCACCGCTGGACAGCAGGAGATCAACTACCGCTTCAACACGCTGCTCCACGCAGGTGACGACCTCATGAAGTTCAAGTACGTCGTCAAGAACGTCGCATGGCGCAACGGCAAGACTGCCACCTTCATGCCCAAGCCTCTGTTTGGCGACAACGGCTCCGGTATGCACGTTCACCAGTCCATCTGGGATGGCGGCAAGCCGCTGTTCTACGACGAGGCAGGCTACGGTGGTCTCTCCGACACCGCGCGCTGGTACATCGGCGGCATCCTCAAGCACGCGCCGTCGCTGCTCGCGTTCACCAACCCTTCGGTCAACTCGTACCACCGCTTGGTGCCGGGCTACGAGGCTCCCGTGAACCTGGTCTACTCGGCCCGCAACCGTTCGGCCGCGATCCGCGTGCCGATCACCGGCTCGAACCCCAAGGCCAAGCGCATTGAGTTCCGCGCGCCTGACCCGTCGAGCAACCCGTACCTCGCATTCTCCGCGCTCCTGATGGCCGGCATTGATGGCATCAAGAATCGCATCGAACCTCCTGCTCCTGTGGACAAGGACCTGTATGAGCTGCCCCCGGAGGAGCACGCTCAGATCGCTCAGGTACCCGCATCGCTGGGCGAGGTGCTCGACGCCCTTGAGGCAGACCACGGCTTCTTGCTCGAGGGTGGCGTGTTCACGCCTGACCTCATCGAAGAGTGGATTGACTACAAGCGAACCAACGAGATTGACCCGTTGCGCTTCCGTCCCCACCCGCACGAGTTCGAGCTCTACTACGACTGCTAAGTCGAGCGCTTACTTAACCGCCAGCAGCGGGGTCTCCCACACAGGAGGCCCCGCTGCTGCGTTGGGGGCTCGCCGCAGCCGATGTTGCGCGAATCCACCGCAAACGCTTACATTAGTCGTAACGTTATGAGTCCCGGGTGAGCACTCGCTCGGACCGCACCAATGATCGCGAGAGATTCCGCGCCAGATGGCGGCCCGGAAACGCTCGCGCATGAAAGGAAGCTTTGAGCGACGCAGGCAAGGACCTCATTCCCGGGACAGAGTGGTGGCGTACAGCGGTCATCTACCAGATCTATCCGCGATCCTTTGCTGATGCCAACGGGGATGGCGTGGGAGATCTACGCGGGGTGACGAGTCGCCTGCCTGAACTTGAGGCTCTGGGGGTAGATGCGATCTGGCTGTCGCCGTTCTACGTCTCGCCCCAGCACGATGCCGGATACGACGTTGCCGACTTCACTGATGTCGATCCACTCTTCGGCACGCTGGACGACTTCGACCACATGCTCGCTGAGGCTCACGGCCGTGGAATCCGCGTCATCGTCGACATGGTTCCCAATCACACCTCCGCCGATCACGAGTGGTTCCAGGCAGCGCTCGCGGCCGGCCCCGGCTCGGAAGAGCGGGACCACTTCGTGTTCCGTGAAGGCACCGGCGAGGACGGCTCTGAGCCGCCCAACAACTGGCAGTCGGTGTTCGGCGGCCCGGCGTGGACGCGGGTCACCGAGGCAGACGGCAATCCCGGCCAGTGGTATCTGCACCTGTTTGACACGTCACAGCCCGATCTCAACTGGGAGCACGAGTGGGTGGCACAACAGTTTGACGACATCTTGCGGTTCTGGCTTGACCGAGGTGCCGACGGCTTCCGCGTGGACGTGGCCCACGGCCTCATCAAGGCCTCTGGCTTGCCCGACCACGCGACCGCTCCTGGCCCGGTGGCAAGCGGTGGCGACACCTTGGACAACCCCGCACCGTTCTGGGCACAGGAGCCCGTGCACGACGTGTGGCGCCGGTGGCGCAAGGTGGTCGACGAATACGACGGTGAGCGCGTGCTCTGTGCGGAGGCATGGGTGTACCCGCTCGCTCGCATGGCAAAGTGGGTCCGCCCTGACGAGATGCACCAGTCGTTCAACTTCGCCTACCTTGAGACAGCGTGGGATGCGGACGCACTCAAGCAGGTCATCACCGAATCACTACACGAGTTCAGCGCCGTGGGCGCCCCGAGCACCTGGGTGCTCTCCAACCACGATGTGGTGCGTCACGTGAGCCGGCTCGCACTCACCTTCGACAACCCGCAGGGCCACGGAATCGGCCCGAACAGTCCCGCCATGCCGGACCTCGATATTGGCCTCAAGCGCGCACGCGCTGCCACTGCCATGATGCTCGCGCTGCCAGGGTCCGCCTACCTGTATCAGGGCGAGGAACTCGGACTCCCCGAGGTCATCGACATTCCCGACAACGCCCGCCAGGACCCCACGTGGGCTCGAACGAATGGCGAGCGATACGGGCGTGACGGCTGCCGCGTTCCCCTGCCGTGGAGTCCCAGCGAGCCGGCGTACGGGTTCAGCCCCACCGGCGCGAGCTGGCTCCCGCAACCCGAGATCTGGGCCGACTTCGCTCGTGAAGTCCAGGCCGGCGACCCCAACTCGACGTTGTCGCTCTACACCGCCGCCTTGAAGGCACGGCGGGAGTTCGGAACCGCCGCGTGCGACCTCGAGTGGATTGCCGACGTCCCTGCGGGCGTGGTGGCATTTCGTGTTGGGGAGGTGACGGTCTATGCCAACCTCGGCGACGCGCCCGTCCCTCTCCCCGCTGGCAAGATCCTCCTTGCCTCATCCCCCCACGACTCCGAACTGCAACCAGACACCGCGGTGTGGTTGACGCACTAGAGTCACGGTGACCCCAGCCTCTGTCCCCAAGGAGCACACAAATGACATCGATCGAGAAGGTTGCCGAACTCGCCGGAGTGTCGACGGCGACCGTGTCGCGGGCTCTCGCTGGCAAACCCACGGTCGCCGCGGCAACTCGGGCCAGAGTTCTTGAGGCGGCTCAAGAACTTGGCTACGTAGTCTCTGCCAGCGCCTCGTCGCTCGCCTCGGGCAAGACGCGCAACGTCGGCGTGGTGATGCCGTTCCTTAACCGGTGGTTCTTCGGATCAGTGCTCAAGGGTGCTCACCGAACTCTGGCTGACGCCGGCTACGACCTCACTCTCTATCACCTCGACTCGGAGCGCGAAGGTGGTGCGACCGAACCCGGCGACCCGCGTCGCACGAGGCTGTTCGAGGAGTTTCTGCAACGCAAGCGCGTCGATGCACTGATCGCCGTCTCGCTTGAGATGAACGATGCCGAACTCGAGAGTCTGCGTCGAATCGGCAAGCCCCTGGTTGGCCTTGGCGGCCCACTGAGCGGCGTGCCCACGCTCAGCATTGATGACGTTGCCGTCGCAAAGCTCGCAACGGAACACCTGGTTTCCTTAGGGCATACCCGCATCGCCCACGTGAGCGGCACCTCCACCTATGCCCGCGACTTTCACCTACCCGCGCATCGGCGCGAGGGCTATGAGACCGCATTGCGCGAGGCCAACATCACTGCGGACCCGCGCTTGGTGCGTTCCGCGGACTTCACCATTGCGGGCGGGTACGCGGTCACTCGCCAACTTCTTGGCGATCCGGAAGTGCGGGCTACAGCAATCTTCGCCGCCTCAGACGAGATGGCATTCGGCGCGATGATCGCGGCCCGCGACGTTGGCAGGCGCGTTCCCGAGGACCTGTCCGTCATTGGTATTGATGGCCACGAGTTGTGCGAGTTCTTTGGTCTCACCACCATCGACCAGTTCCCCGAAATCCAGGGCGAGCGCGCCGCCTCGACACTGCTCCGTGAACTTGAGCCTCACACCCAGCACCACGCGCCGGAGAATGTCTCGCTTCCCTACGAACTGGCTGTCCGCAAGAGCACGGCCGTCGCCGCATCGCCTGCGTAGTCGGTGCATCGCCAGCGCCTGAATACCAAGTTCTGGCCTTCTTGGAAGAATTCTCGCGATCGGCTTGCGAAAGCGCTCCCACCACGATAAACTGCAAGCGCTTACACTTGGTGAGTAGGCGCTCGAGTACCGCCGGTCCAGATCTTTCCCCTTAGAGGTCGGGCCGGCGGTCAGCGCTACCAGCCGCTCCGGTCCTGCCCCGTCGGCTGCCAATCCCCATCAGGTTCGTACCCCGCAGGGGGTTCAATGACTGCGACCGGCGGATCCTCGTTCGCCACCGTACGCGCAATCAACATGCGCTGACTGCCGCGCTGCGTCGCCTGAAACGCCAGCGCCGCAGCGATCGCCGCAGCGGCGAGCAACCCCACCGCGATCCACAGCACCGTGTTCGCGACGGACCTGAAGGTCTCCGTGGTCATCACCTCCGCGATCACCGCACCTGCGGTACCGCCCTCGCCCCCCGGGGTCCATGCCGCGACGGTTGCTGGCTCGGCGAACGTCATGAGCGCCCACGCGCCTAAGGCGATCGCGCCAACCGCGAGCAGGAACTTAGCCACAAACCAGCGGCGGCGGGGCGACACTGCGAGACCGATCGCCAGCAGCGCTAGCCCCACCCACAACAGCCATGTGCGGGCGAACTGGGCGACCTGATACGACGTCCGCGCGTCCTCAAAGGTCTCCTCGCTCACCGCCTCAACCGCGACCGGCGGCAGTACCACCGTGGGAAGCGCGGCGCCGATCAGGGGCGCGTTGTCGAACTGCTCGTTGATGACGTCGCTGATGTCCACCATGATGACGAGCGGGCCCGGCGGACGGTCAGGTTCCTTGAGCTGGGCCACGAACTGCTCGCGCGCGCTGTCCACCTGCGTCTCGACAAGCCGGGGAAAGGCATCAGACTCCACTGCAACGACCACTAACGCATCAAGCGCTCCCCCCAGCCTGAGTGCCTCGACATTGACACCCTGGCGCTCAAAGTAGTTGCGCACGCCGCTCTGAGCCTCGTCGGTGATCGCGGCCTTGAACGCGGGGTTGTCGTAGGACCGCTCCGCGACTCCCTTGAACACCGCCCCGTCCTCGACCGCGTAGAGTGCCGCCCAGCCTAGGGCCCACAGTGCGATCGCCAGCGCGCCAAGGAAGATCGACAGGGCCGATACCAGCGTCCTGAACGTTCTCATCAGAGTTCCTGCTCCCATCCAAAGAAGACCTTCTCCGTCACCACTCGTGCCCGGCGCACCGCGCGCTCATACGTGTCAAGCAATTGTGCGCCCGTGTAGTCGGTTCCCATAATCTCCGCAAGGAACTTGAGTTCGCGGACATCGGCCGGAATCACATCCGTGGTGCCGCCCTTACCACGCAACGCGAGCGCGCCTCGCAGGTCGGTTGCGAGCCGCCAGGCCTCGCTCAACACGGCGGTCTGGGCGGCGTCGAGCAGATGTGCGTCGCCTGCCGCCTGCAATGCATCCAGCGTGACGGTAGTGCGCAACTCCGGAATCGCTCGTCCGTGCTGGAGCTGCAACAGCTGAACAGTCCACTCGACATCGGACAGTCCGCCGGGCCCCAACTTCACATGGCGGCGAGGGTCGACGCCACGCGGTAGTCGCTCTGACTCCATGCGCGCCTTGAGCGTGCGCATTTGCTTCAGTGCGGCAGGAGTGAGTTCCGCTGGGTAGCGCACTTCGTCAATCATCGCGACAAAGCGCTCGCGCAGGTCGGCATCGCCGCCAATGGGGCGTGCACGCAATAGCGCCTGTGCTTCCCACGGGTCAGACCACCGGCTGTAGTACTCGGTCGCGGAAGTCAAGGAACGCGCGAGGGGCCCGTTCTTGCCCTCGGGTCGCAGCCCGGCGTCGACCTCGAGCGGGGGTTGAGTGCCTACGCGCTGGAGCAGCTGGCGCAGTTCCGTCGCCACCTGCTGCGCAAGGCCGTGCGCCTCGTCCCCCTTGCCTTCGTACACAAACTGGACGTCAGCATCGGACGTATAGCCCATCTCTTGGCCGCCGTACCTACCCATCGCGACCACGATCATGCGCAACGGGAGTTCATCGAGCGCGTGCTCCGCAGCGACCACCCACCGCGCGATGCGTAGCGCGCCATCGATGAGCACATCCGCTGCCGACGTCACGGTTTCCGCGGCCGTCACCGAATCGATGAGGCCCAGCACGTCCGCGGCGGCTGCGCGCGCGACTTCACGCCGGCGCAGACCTCGCAGCGCCGTGATGCACTGCTCGGCGTCGTCGGACCTGCGGAGGATCGCGTCGGCCTCAGTGAATAGCCTCTCGGGGTCTCGGGGCAACAAGTCTTCGTCTTTGTCAAGCCACGTCACGTCTTCGGCCGATGCCAGCAGCGCCTTGGTCACGAAGCCGGACGTTGACAGTAGCCGGGCTAGGCGTTCGGCGGCATGGAGAGAATCGCGTAGCAGTTTGAGGTACCACTGGGTGTCCTGGAGTTGCTCCGAAAGTTGCCGGAACGCAAGCAGGCCTGCATCGGGATCGGCGCCTTGCGCAAACCAGCCGATCATGGCCGGCAGCAACTGCCTCTGAATAGCCGCGCGGCGTGACACGCCCTCGGTGAGCGCCGCGATGTGGCGCTGCGCGCCAGCCGGATCCTCGAAGCCGACCGCCTTGAGTCGCGCACGCGCTGCGTCGTCGTCCAACGAGGCCTCGTCGGCGCTCAAGCGGGCCATGACGGGGAGGATCGGTCGGTAGAACATCTCGAGGTGCATGGCACGCACGTCACGGCGGATGTCCGCCCACACCTCGTCCATGTACTCCGAGGTCGCAAAGCCGGACGCGCGTGCCAGCCACTGTTTGTCCTCGGCCCCCTCTGGCATCAGGTGCGTGCGGCGCAGTTTTCGCAACTGCAGCCGATGCTCCCACACCCGTAGCTGCCGGTACGACTTGTCCATGGTCGCGGCTTGGGTGCGCCCCACGTAGCCGCCAGCCCTCAGGGCAGCAAGTGCTGTGAGGGTGGTCCGCGACCGAATGCTCGGGTCAGAGCGGCCGTGCACCAGTTGTAGCAATTGGATGGTGAACTCGACATCCCGCAATCCGCCAGGGCCAAGTTTGAGCTGGCGCTCGCTTTGCTGAGCAGGCACGTGATCCTCGACACGCTTGCGCATGGCTTGCGCCGATTCCACAAACCCCTCGCGCTCGACGGCGCTCCACACCAGCGGCGCGACGGCCTGTTCGTACTGCAGGCCCACTTCGCGGTCCCCGGCGATGACCCGCGCCTTGAGGAGCGCCTGATACTCCCAGGTACTGGCCCACCGTTCGTAGTAGGCCTGGTGTGAGGCAAGGTTGCGCACCAGGGCTCCGTCCTTGCCCTCGGGACGCAACGCGGCGTCGACCTCCCACAGCGCGGGCTCGACGTTGGCCTTGTCGCACGCCCTGGATGCGGCGACGGCAAGCCGGGTTGCGACTCGATTGGACTGCTCTTCGGTATGGCCGTCGCTGGGTTCCGCGACATAGATGACGTCGACATCTGACACGTAGTTGAGTTCGCGCGCGCCGCACTTGCCCATCCCGATGATTGCGAGGCGAGTTGCCGCGTGCTCGGGCTCCGAAGCTCGAGCGATCGCGAGCCCGGCCTCAAGCGCCGCTCCCGCCAAGTCCGACAACGCGGATGACACCATGGGGAACAGTTGCGTGGGGGTGCTTTCGAATAGATCGTCGGCAGCGACCCTGACGAGTTCACGTCGGTAGGCCACGCGCATCGCCGCGACGCCTGCGTCGCCGGTGACGGTCGCGACGGGAACGTCTGCGGACGGGTCTGCGCCCACGGCTTCAAGCAGCGCGGCTCGCACGTCCACCTCGGCAAACGACTGACCCTCGGGCCATGCCGCGAAATCCGCGATCAGGTGCGGGTGGGCGATCAGGAAGTCTCCCAGCGCCACGGAGCCGCCCAACAACACTGCCAACTTGGCGCCGGCCTTGGTGTCGCGCATCGCGACCAGCTGGTCAAGCACGCCGGCGTCCCTCGCGGCCTCGGTCAATCGCAGCAACTGCAGAAGCCCGCCGTCAGGGTCCGCGAGGTAAGACACCGCGTTGGCAGGATCGTCTATCGTCACTCCCGTGACGGCCTCGATGTCCGCGATGAGCTTCTCGGCGCGCTCGGCATCGGCCACTCCGGCGCGGCGAAGCTGCGACGCAAGAGACACCTCACGCGTGGTCATGACCCCACCCTAGAGCGGACTACAGAACCGGCAGGTACTGCTCGAGTTCGTACGGCGTGACCTGCGCACGGTAGGCCTCCCACTCGGCTCGCTTGTTGCGCAACACGAAGTCGAAGACGCGCTCCCCCAAGGTCTCAGCCACGAGCTCAGACTTCTCCATCACAGCAATGGCCTCGGCAAGCGAGGACGGCAACGGCTTGAAGCCCGATGCCCGGCGTTCTGTCGCTGAGAGCTCCCAGACGTCGTCCTCGGCGCCGTCAGGCAACACCAGGCCGTCTTCGATGCCCTTCAGCCCAGCCGCAAGGAGCACGGAGAACGCGAGGTAGGGGTTCGCGGCGCTGTCGAGCGCGCGGTACTCGACTCGGGTTGACTGCCCCTTGCCGGGCTTGTGGATCGGGATGCGCACCAGCGCAGATCGGTTGTTCGATCCCCACGCGACGTATGACGGCGCTTCCGCCCCGCCCCACAGCCGCTTGTACGAGTTGACGTACTGGTTGGTGATGGCGGTGATCTCGGGCGCGTAGTGCAGCAGCCCGGCCATGAACTGGCGCGCCACCGGCGAAAGTTGGTGGTCGGCGCCTGCTTCATAGAACGCGTTGCGGTCGCCCTCAAACAGGCTCATGTGCGTGTGCATGCCGGAGCCAGGCCCATTGACGAGCGGCTTTGGCATGAAGGACGCGAACAGTCCCTGCTCGAGTGCCACCTCCTTGATGACGGTCCGGAAGGTCATGATGTTGTCGGCCATCGTCAGCGCGTCGGCGTAGCGTAGGTCGATCTCGTTCTGGCCCGGCCCTGCCTCGTGGTGGGAGAACTCCACGGAGATGCCCATCGACTCGAGCATGGTGATCGCGGTGCGGCGGAACTCGTGGGCGGTACCGCGCGGCACGTTGTCGAAGTAGCCAGCCTGGTCAACAGGCTTGGGCAGTTCACCCTCCACCAACGGCTTGAAGAGGTAGAACTCGATCTCGGGGTGCGTGTAGAAACTGAAACCCAGGCTCGAGGCCTTGTCCAGGGTGCGCTTGAGCACCTGGCGAGGGTCAGACATCGCGGGTTCGCCGTCAGGCGTGTAGATATCGCAGAACATGCGGGCTGCGCCTTGACGGTCGCCGCGCCACGGCAGGATCTGGAACGTGGTGGGGTCAGGGTTCGCGAGCATGTCCGCTTCGTAGACGCGCGTAAGGCCCTCCACCGCGGAGCCGTCAAAGCCGATCCCCTCGCTGAATGCGTTCTCGAGCTCCGCGGGCGCGATCGCCACGGACTTCAAGATGCCCAACACATCGGTGAACCAAAGGCGAATGAAGCGAATGTCGCGCTCCTCGACGCTGCGAAGCACATACTCCTGCTGCTTATCCATACGGCCTATCCTGCCCTATCCATATGTCGATCGTGTGACATCCGCTCCTTACGGCCGATGCTACGGCCGGGTGGGGCGTTCGGGCGTCAGCGTCCGGCAGCTAGGTACCGGGCAAACGTGTCCCGCGCGTGCCCCCACATGGCCTCGGTCAACTCATGCCCCGCGCCCGGCTCGACCCAGGATGTGAAGTGGTCGCCAGCATCGGCCGCCTTGAAGGCCTTGGCGATGGTATCGATGCCGGGAAGCACGCCGGTGAGCGGGCTGTCGGCGTCGAGCTCGCCAAAGTTGAGGTGCAGCGGCGTGGGCGCGATGAGTCCGGCGATGTCCGGAGTGTCCCCGTGCTGCTGCCAGCCGGGCACAAACGTGGTGAAGCAGTGCGTGAGGTGGTGCTCCTCGATCGCGGCATAGGTGGGCAGGCAGCAGTTGCCCACGATCGCTCGCAGGCGTGGCTCGAACGGGCCGGTGAGCCACGCGATGGTCGAGCCCATGGAGTGGCCGTAGGCGCCCAGGCGGGTGGCGTCCACCTCGGGGCGGGAGGCGAGCAAGTCCACGGCGCGCCGGGTGTCGAGGATGTTCTTCCACGCTAGCGATTGGCCCTGGGTGAGGTAGCGCATGGCTTGGGCTTGCTCGTCACGGTGGCCGGGGAGGTGCAGGCTAGCGCGGTCCTCGAAGCACAGCGAGTCCGGGCACAGCACCACGTAGCCCTCGCGGGCTAGCGCGGCGCCCGTGTGGTGCATGGGGTTGCCCGCAAGGCCTGCGGGCTCGGACTTGCCCAGGTTCCACTCCCCATTGTGCTGATGGAGCGCCACGATGGCTGGCGCGGGGTGGGCTGCGTCCACGCCGTCAGGGATGAGCAGCAGGGCGGGGACGCGATCGTTTGGCTCGGCGAGATAACTGAGGTGCTCGATCCGGTAGCCACGGAGGTGCGTGGTGTCGGTGACGCGGGGGTCGAGGTCTCCCGGGGTAGGCCACTCGCCGCCCAGGCATTGCTGGAGGCTTTCACGGAGCTCGCCGGGCGTGATGGGCATGGTTCCAGTGTGGCGTGTGCGCGCCAAGTAGGCTGGCATCATGTCGAACCTTCGCGTCGCACTTGCCCAGGTCAATCCGTGCGTGGGAGACATCGAAGGCAACGCAGCCCTGGTCATGGACCAAGCTCGCGCCGCCCACGCCGCTGGCGCGCAGGTGGTGGTCTTCCCCGAGATGGTCATCACCGGCTACCCCATTGAGGACCTTGCGCTGCGCGAGAGCTTCCAGCGCGCCGCAGAGCGCGCCGTGGACCACGTGGCGGTTGCGCTGTCCGCCGAGGGCCTGGGTGGGCTCACCGTGGTGCTCGGCACCCTGGGCGTGAATGCTGCGGGCGACGCCCTGAATGAGGCGGTGGTCATCCAGCGCGGCGAGGTGTCCGCCCGCTACGCCAAACACCACCTCCCCAACTACGGGGTCTTCGACGAGCGCCGCATCTTCAAGCCGGGCACCGGCAAGTGCGTGATCGAACTCGATGGTCGCCGTGTGGGGATTGTGATCTGCGAGGACATTTGGCAGGACGGCGGGCCCGTCGCGACCATGGCTGCCTCAGATGTGCAGTTGCTCCTGGTGCTCAACGGTTCGCCCTTCGAGGAGGGCAAGGGGCACGTGCGAACCGATCTCGCGATCAAGCGCGCCCGCGAGGTCGAGGCCCCGCTCGCCTATGTGAACCTGTGGGGTGGTCAGGACGACCTCGTCTTTGACGGCCACAGCTTCATTGTGGGCGCGGACGGCCACATGCTGGCGTCGGCGCCGGGCTTTGCCGACGCCCTGCTGCTGTGGGACGTGCCCGATGACGACGACACGCCCGCCGCCACCCAAGTGGTGGAGCACATGGAACAGGACGCGCAGGTGTACTGGGCGTGTGTCACCGGCCTGCGCGACTACGTGCACAAGAACGGGTTCCAGAAGGTGGTGCTGGGGTTGTCCGGCGGGATCGATTCCGCGCTGGTGGCGATGATTGCAGCCGACGCTCTAGGCGGGCCCAACGTCATTGGTGTCTCGATGCCGTCCAAGTACTCCTCGGACCACTCGAAATCCGACGCGCAGGTGCTCGCGGAGAACCTTGGCGTGGACTACCGGGTGCAGTCGATTGAGCCGATGGTCGCGGCGTTCGATGCTGAACTGGGGCTCGAGGGCATTGCGGCCGAGAACATTCAGGCTCGCGTGCGCGGCATGATCATCATGGGGCTGTCGAACTCTGAAGGTGCGTTCGCGCTGGCCACCGGCAACAAGAGCGAGCTTGCCACCGGGTACTCGACCATGTACGGGGACGCGGTGGGGGCGTTCGCTCCCATCAAGGACCTGGACAAGACCCGCGTGTGGGACCTGTCGCGGTGGCGCAATGCGTATGCGGTGTCGCGCGGCGAGAGCGCGCCCATTCCGGAGGCCTCGATCACGAAGCCTCCCAGTGCCGAGCTCCGGCCCGGGCAGCTCGACCAGGACTCGTTGCCCGCGTATGACTTGCTGGACGAGGTGCTCGATGCGTATGTGGAGCACGCCGAGGGACGCGCGGAGCTGCTGGCGCGCGGGTTTGACGAGGCCGTGGTGGACAAGGTGCTGTCGCTCGTGGACCGCGCGGAGTGGAAGCGACGTCAGTACCCGCCGGGTCCCAAGGTGACCGCGCTGGCGTTTGGGCGCGACCGGCGCCTGCCGATCACGAGCCGCTGGCGCGAAAGGGCCGAGTAGCGCGCTCTGCGCACCCGCTCCACCCGCGCGCACACGGCCCACCTCCGTGCGCACCCGCGCGCACACCCGTGTCACCCCCGCGCCATCCCCGCGCGCACACGGTCCACCCCCGTGCGCACCCCGCGCGCTACGCGCTATGTGGCGCTCATGGTCGGTTTCGCGGCGTCGATGATTCCTATGTGGCGACGGTGGTCGGTTCTGGCGTCAGGTGAGCCCCGGCGGCCCCATCGCGCTTCCCCGGGCTGCGCGGGGGCAAACCGACCACCAGAGCCACGTAGCGTCACACGACCTGTCCAAACCGACCACCAGCGCCACATAGCGCGTACAGGGTGCCTGTCGATCGCACCACATTCGGACTCCGCGCCGCCGCTCGCAGGTTCCCCACTCCTCGCGCGCGTGAGAAAGTGGAGCCATGAGCGAACGCAAGAAGGTCCGCATCCACCACCTCGCAGAGATGAAGCAGCGCGGCGAGAAGATCGCGATGCTCACCGCCTACGACATGCCCACCGCGCGCCACTTCGACGCCGCTGGCGCTGACATCCTGCTGGTGGGCGACTCCCTGGGCGATAACATCCTTGGCCACGGCAACACCGGTGCCCTCACGCTCGACGAGATGATCCCGTTCGTGCGGGCCGTCACACGTGGCACCGAGAAGGCCTTCGTGGTTGCAGACCTGCCCTTTGGGACCTACGAGGTCTCCCCAGAGCAGGCCGTCGAGAGCTCGATCCGCATGATGAAGCTGGGCCAGCCCAACGCCATCAAGTTTGAAGGCGGCCGGCGCGTGGCTCGCCAAGTCAAGGCCGTCACCGATGCCGGCATTCCGTTCATGGGCCACCTGGGCTTCACGCCACAGTCCGAGAACGCGTTAGGGGGCCGTCGCATTCAGGGCCGCGGCGACGGCGCCTACGAGGAGATGCTGGCCGACGCGCTCGCTCTTCAGGAGGCGGGTGCGTTCGCGATCGTGCTCGAGATGGTGATTGAACCCATTGCAACCAAACTCACCAAAGCACTCCAGGTCCCGACGATCGGTATCGGCGCGGGACCACACACCGACGGCCAGGTGCTGGTGTGGCTCGACATGGCGGGCATGGGCGACTGGAGTCCGTCGTTCAGCAAGAAGTTTGGAGAGGTGGGTGCCGCAATGCGAGATGCCGCCACGGACTACGTTGCCGAAGTCAAGGCCAACACGTTCCCAGCAGCGGAGCACACCTTCACGAAGTAGCCCACTCAGCCGGGGCACTAGACGGTGATCACCACCTTGCCGCGGGCGTGACCCTCCTCGACGTGGGCGATTGCCGCGGCAGCTTCAGCCAACGGGTAGGTGCGGTCGATCACCGGACGCAGCTCACCCGACTCGACGAGTCCCGCGATGTACTCGAGGTCGTCGCGGCTCCACTTGGCTAGGCCCGGCGTGATTTGCTGGCTCACCAGCCTTCCCACAACGATGGTCCGAAGCATGAGACCCAACGGCTTGATGCGCTTGCCGGTCTCGATTCCCACCATCACAAGCGTGCCCTTGGGCTTCAGCGCACGCAGCGACGCGCGTGGGCGGTGGTTGCCCACGGCATCCACCACAACGTCGTACTTCGTCACCGCGCGGGTGTAGTCCTCGCGTCCGTAGTCGATGACGTGGTCGGCACCCAAGGACGCGACAAGGTCAACGTTGCGGGCACTACACACACCCGTCACCTCGGCCCCCATGGCCTTTGCGATCTGAACCGCGAATGTCCCCACGCCGCCGGCCGCGCCGTTGATCAGTACCGTCTGACCCGCGACAAGCCCGCCCCAGTCTCGCAATGCCTGCACGGCCGTGTACCCGGCGATTCCCACCGCTCCGGCCTCCTCGAAGCTCATGCTCGCTGGCTTGTGCGCCACATCAGCCAGGCCGGTCACCGCGTACTCGGCATACGCGCCCAATGCTGAACCAAACACCTCATCGCCCACAGTGAGCTCGGAAACGCCAGGGCCCACCTGATCGACGATCCCCGCAACGTCAACACCCAAGCGCACGTCCTTGGGCTTGTGCAGCCCCATCTGAGGACGCATCAGGAGCGACGGCTCGCCGCGCACCATGTGCCAGTCGTAGGGATTGACTGAGGACGCCTTGACGCGAATGCGCACCTGACCGTCGCCGGGCTCGGGCAGGTCGCGCTCGGCGATGTGCACCACGGACGGTGGGCCGTAGGCCTCGCGGATGGCTGCCTTCATGATCTCCCCTTTGCGTGGTGACGGAACCCCAACACACGCCGAACATACGGCGTAAGTCATCATGTGCAACAGTAGGATTACATAGTAAGTTTGTCAACCGCAACGCGCGAGGAGGGTCCGTGACCGCCAAGGCTCAGCCTTCCAATCGCGGGCCGTCGAGGCGCGCGCCATCAAGTCGCGAGCCACTGAGTCGCCAAACTGTCCTTGAAGCCGCGCTCGCCATCGCCGATGCCGACGGCCTCAACTCGCTGAGCATGCGCAAACTCGGCGCCGCGGTCGGCGTCGAGGCAATGTCTCTCTACAACCATGTCAAGAACAAAGGCGACCTCGTCACGGCCATCACCGACAAGGTGTGGGCTCAGGCGGAGATCGACACGGACGGCGAGCCCTGGCGCCCCGCGCTGCGCCGCATCGCAATCTCCGTTCATGAGTCACTCATGCGTCACCCATGGGCCTGCGGCCTTCAGACCCCGGGGATCCCACCGGCAAGACTGCGCTACATCGACACCTGCCTCGCTCACCTCACTGAAGGCGGATTCTCGCCCGACGTTATCTACCACGCCCACCACGTGATCGACGGGCACATCTTTGGCTTCACCCAGCAGATGATCGACTTCGCTCTCGCGCCCCAGCTGGCAGACGGCTCCATCTTCGACATGGTGCGCGCCGCGGCCGGCGGCGAGGTGCCGCACCTCATCACCCACATCGAGGCCCACGCGTACGAGGCGCAACACGGCACGGAATCGGGCTTCGAGTTCGGCCTCGACTTGATCCTCGAAGGACTTGAGCGCGCCAAGCCATGACCCGCGACCAGCGCTAGGAGTCTTCGCCCTGCCAGTCGGCTTCGTCCTCGCGCCACTCCTGGTTGCGTTTCTTGGCGGTCTCAAGCGCTTGGGTCGCGTCGGCGAAGGAGTCGTAGGGACCCATCAGGTGTTCCCACGGACTCTGGCGCCCTCTTTCGACCATTTGCGTGCGCGTGTTGTAGAAGTACTCGACCTTGTCGGTGCCGTCTGCTGTCATTGCGATCGCCTCCACCCATAGACTGCCACCTATGGGTCCCGTACGCGAGAGCATTGTCAAAGGTCTGGTGCCGCCGATGCGCCCCGTCCCTCGCGAGATCGCCCGGCCCGAGTATGTGGGCAAGAAGCGCGCGGCCCGGTGGGGCGGCGGTGACGTCCACTCCCCCGAGCTGATCGACAAGATTCGCGTCAGCGCCAAGCTCGCCGCGCAGGCCCTGGCCGAGGTCGGGAAGCACGTGGCCCCTGGCGTGACAACCACTGAACTCGACCGCGTCGGCTACGAATTCGTGCTTGACCACGGCGCCTACCCCTCCACGCTTGGTTACCCGGGTAGCGCGGGCAGACCGCCCTTCCCGGCCTCGCTGTGTACGTCGGTCAATGAGGTCATTTGCCACGGCATCCCCGATGACACCGTCATCCAAGAAGGCGACATCGTCAAGGTGGACATCACCGCGTTCAAGAACGGGGTGCACGGCGATAACTGTGGCTCGTTCATCGCAGGCGAAGGCTCGGAGCGCTCGCGCAAGCTCGTGGAGGTCACTCACGAGGCGATGATGCGCGGCATCAAGGCAGCGCTACCGGGCCGCGAGGCGAACGTGATCGGGCGCGTGATCGAGAAGTACGCGGCGCGCCACGGCTATGAGTCGGTGCGCGACTACACCGGCCACGGTGTTGGCCCCGCATTCCACACTGGGCTGGTCATCCCCCACTACGACGCCGCCCCCATGCACGCCGACGTGCTCGTGCCCAACATGGTGTTCACCGTTGAGCCGATGCTCGTGGACGGTTCACAAGACAACCTCGAGTGGGACGACGGCTGGACAGTCGTCACGGCCGACGGTTCGTGGGTAGCCCAGTTCGAGCACACGGTGCTCATGACGGAGTCCGGCCCGGAGGTGTTGACTCTTCCATGACTAAGCGCATCGCACTCGGCGTCGACGTAGGTGGAACGGGCATCAAGGCCGCGCCCGTCAACCTCAAGAACGGAAAGTTTCTGGCGGAGCGCTACCGCATCCCCACGCCGCAACCCTCGACCCCTGCCGCTGTGGTGAAGGCGATCGCCAGGTGCATCACCGAGTTCAAGCCGGGACCCGAGGTGCCTATCGGCATCACGTTTCCCGGCGTGATTCTGCACGGCGTGGTCATGACCGCCGCGAACGTGGACGACTCTTGGGTGGGCGTCAACCTCGAGCACCTGGTCCGCGATCGGATCGGCCGCGACGTCACGGTCCTCAACGACGGCGACGCCGCTGGCTATGGCGAGTTCAAGTACGGCGCGGCGCACGGTGAAGACGGAGTGGTGTTCTTGGCGACGCTCGGCACTGGTATTGGCACGGCGCTGATCGCCGACGGTCAACTGGTGGCGAACACTGAGTTTGGCCACCTCATCATCAATGGGGAAGACGCCGAGGAGTACGCGGCCGAATCCGCGCGCGAGCGCCATGGCCTTGACTGGGACGCGTGGATCGCGCACCTCCAGCGCTACTTCGAGGAGATCGAGAAGTTGCTGTGGCCGGACCTGATCATTGTGGGTGGCGGGGTCTCGAAGTCACACCACATGTTCCTGCCTCACCTCAAGCTCCGGGCACCGATTGTGCCGGCGGAGTTGCTCAACGGGGCCGGCATCGTCGGCGCTGCTGCCGTTGCCGCCTTGCTGCATCAGCGGGGGGAACTGCGCGCCAAGGACGCCAAGAACCGTGAGAAGCAGGCTGCGCAGCACCTTGCCAAGAAGGTGAAAAAGCCAGAGAAGTAATCCGGGTGATACTGAGGACATGACCTCCCGCCGCAGTACCGTGGAGCGCGCACGTGCACGCGCGGGCCACATCCTTTTCACCAAGATCGCCGGCAGCGATGGGTATGCGGCCCGCGCGCGCATCCACGGCACCCCGGGACCGAGGTGGTTTCCGCCCGGCAGTGCCATCAGACGCGTCCACGGCGACGCCTCAACGTTTGTGGGCGGACTGAGAGCGCTGCTGCTGCAGTCCCTCCACCCGCTCGCCATGGCGGGGGTCGCGGGTCACTCGGGGTTTCGCGGCGATCCGTGGGGACGCCTGGCTCGTACCTCGACATTCCTTGCGTACACGACGTTCGCCACTGCAGAGCATGCCCAAGAAATGATCGACCGCGTCCGTATGGTCCACGAGCGGGTCCGCGGCAAGGCTCCCGACGGCCGTGAGTACCGCGCAAGCGATCCTCACCTCTTGGCTTGGGTGCACATTGCCGAGGCGGATTCGTTTCTCCGTGCCTACCAGCGCTACGGCGACCGGCCAATTACGCCCGAGGATGCCGACGAGTATGTCGCCCAGTCTGGCCGCATCGCCCTTGCGCTAGGCGCCACCAACGTTCCGATGACAACTGCCGAGCTCGCTGCGGCGTTCGACGCCTACCGCCCTGAGCTCGCCGCGACGCCGGCCGCACTCGACACCGCGCGATTCTTGCTACGCGAGCCCCCTTTGCCGTGGGTGGCACGGGGAGCCTACGGCTTCCTCGCGGCGGGCGCCGTTTCACTCTTGCCCACGTGGGCGCGCGAGGAACTCCAGATCAACCGCTGGTCGACGCGCGCCATGGGTGATTGGGGCGGTGAGCTGGCTACTCGCGCGGTTCGCTGGGGTTTGGGCCCGGCGGAGCCTCAATCGCGGCCGCGGAGTGCACCAACTCGGGATCAACGATCGTAAGCTTAAACAGTTGCGGGCCCGTGCAATAGAGGGCGACCAGCAAGAACCATCCACCCTCGACAAGCAAACGCGATTCGGTAAGCGCCTGCAACACCAGCGCGGCCGTCAGCAGAGCCCACGCGATGGGAATGTACGTATCCGTGCGCCCTGCGCGTTCGACGAGTCGCCACATGCTGCCGAATAGCACCACCACCATGACAAGCAGGAGCGCGAGCCCCACCAGCCCCAATTGGAGCCATGCATCGAGGTAGGCGTTGTGAGAGTGAGCGGCGAACTTGTTCGCTTCCTCGCTAATGCTCGAGTACGGATGCTCCCATACGGGCCAGTAGCCCACATATCCCCAGCCCTCGGGTCGCTGAGCCGCAAACTGCACCACAGCCTCCCAGATCGCTGTGCGGTTGGTGGCGTCCGGCCCGCGGTCCACCATGCCAAAGATCTCATCGCGAAACTTGATGGTGAGCACGCCTGCAACGGCGGTAAACGCGAGCGTCATGAAGGACAAGGGCCGCTTGAGGGGCTCGCGAACTGCCCGGATGGCGAAAGCCGCGATCATGAGTCCGCCAAGGAACAAGATGGACACCGTTACGGTCGCGGAGAGCGTCAGCAGGTGCACGGCAGAAGCGGCCGCCACCGTGACCCAAGCATCGGCGCGCTTGATCCGGCCCTCCAGCCAGAGCACCACCGCCAGCACCGCCGCGAATAGCGCGATCGTGCCAAAGGGATTGCGGTTGCCAACAAAGCCCTGAATGGGGCCGCCCGAAAGCAACAGATTCTCGGACCACTCGATCGCGGCTACGCCGTCGTCCACCCCTTCGATGCTGGAAAGGTCGCGGAACAGTGGCAGGACCGGCTTGCGGATGATCAATGCGACCGCAACCTCGAAGGCGAGGCCAAGGAACAGGCTGATTTGGAAGCCCCGGAACAGTAATTCCAGGAAGCGGCCACTGCTCGCTCCGCGCACCGTCGCCACGGCGATGTAGGTGGTGACCAGCAGAACCACCACCGCGAGTGCGCTGACGGTGCGGGTCGCGGACCACAGCACGCTCAGCGCAGCAAGGCCGACGAACGCAGCGATGAGAAACGGGACGTCGAGCTTCCTACGCGTGCTGTGGAAAGCGACGGCAACGGCGGCCACGGTCAGCGCGCACAGTACGCCATAGGCGGGCAGGCCCAGCAGGTGGCGGAAGCCCTGTCCGGACATCAGCAGCACCACTACCCACACGGTGAGGTAGTCGCGCACGCGCGCCGAGGTCTTAACTCGGCGAACGAAGTGAACGAGCGTGTGCTGCGCCATGGCTGGCTGGCTCCTCGACCCGGGGAAGTGTCTGGTGGGGTTGGCATCACCCCAGCGATCCCAACGGCCCGATCCTACCGGTCTGGGGGTACGTCCCGCGTTAGTTGAATCCGCCCACCGTGGTGCCGGGCGCGTAGTCACCGTTGGCGATGCTGCTCCAAAACGCAGCGCTGGCATCGGCATCGAGCAACACGGTCGAACCCACACCCTCCACCGTGTGGCCGATGCTCACGAGGGGCGGTGTTCCCGTGACGGCTTGGTCGCCCTGAGCACTCTTGAAGGCCAGGGCGGCTCCGATCAGGTCCAGGGCCCGCGTGCCATCGCTGACCCTCAATGAGTTGAGTCCAGCGTTCGTCACTCGTAGCAGTTTGGCCGGGTTGAGCAAGGTTGACTGACTCGACGCGTCGCGAGCGACTACGGAAATGAGCTGTTGCTGACGCTCGGTGCGCCCGATGTCGCCGATGGGGTCGCTGTAGCGCATCCGCGAGAACGCCAAAGCAGTGGTGCCGTCCGCGAGGTGGCAACCGGCCTCCCACTGGAGCTTGCTCCGCCAATCGTCCACGTCGCGGTCAAGACACAGCTCAACGCCGCCAAGCGCGTCCACAACGTCGGTCACCCCGAGAAACCCCACCTCCAGGTAGTGGTCGACCGTCAACCCTGTGAGGTTCTCCACCGTCTGTACCAGCAACTCCGGGCCGCCAAAGGCAAACGCTGCGTTGATCTTGTTATTGGCGTAGCCCGGTATCTCAACGTAGGAGTCCCGGGGAATGCTAATCAGGGCGGTGGGTCCGTCTTCCGGTTTGTGCATCACGATGATGGTGTCGGTGCGGGCACCCTCAGTGCCGTCGTCCCGCCACCCTTCCCGTGAGTCTGAGCCGACAATCAGGTACGTCTGCCCTGGGGTGTCGGCGGCGCCGCTGAGCGCCTCGACGTGGTTGATCTTGGACTCCACCCACAGCCAGAGGCCGCCAGCCACGAGCAGCAGGATCAGGAGAAGCGCGAGCACGACCCTTCGCACTGGGTGGCGGCGTCGCGTCGCGCGCGGCCGTGCGTGATCCGGGCGTTGCGGGGCTGGTTGCGTGCCGCGAGCTTGCACGGGCCCCGGTTGACGACGCGCGGGTTGGTTCCCAGAAGGTCGGGGCCGGACGCTGGAACGCTGCGGCTGCGGACTCTCTGGCGCTCGTGCGACTCCGCCGGGCGCGCTCCGGGGCGGAATCGACGTGGGCATGCGACGCGGCACGCTAGGAGGCCGATTGCGCTCGTCGCGCCTGCTGTTTTCGCTCACTCAGCGAGAGTAGTCCTCACAAGGCGCGATTCGCACGAGCATCGAGGCCGAGTCGCATCACCACGTCAGCGGTATCACCATAGGGAACGCGCTCGCCAGTGTCCACAAACCCGCACCGGAGGTACGCCTTGATCGCCGCCACATTGTCAGGATGAACATCGAGCTGCAGCGCCGTGAAGCCCATGTCCGCAGCCCATGCTGCCGCGGCGTCGATCAACTGCTCGAGCAGCCCTGCGCGCCTGCTGTCGGGCTGGATGTAGACCCCCACCAGGTTTGCCCGATCTACGGTCACAGTGTTGCCGTAGTAGTCGCGCGCGCCGGCTCGAAAGGTGAGGACCACGACTGTGCCTACCCACTCGCCATCGACCTCAGCCACCCATTGCGAGATCGCTGAACCCTCGGCAGCTCCGGCGGCTCGCTCTTGCCAGAACTCGTCTGGCATGTGCTGGCGCTCTTCATAGGTTTCGAGGAAGGCAAGGGGCGCCAACGGGTCGCGCAGCGCCTCCAGCCGAGAGTCACGCAACTGACGCCACTGGTCGGCGCGTACGCGGCTGATGGTGGGCTTCATGCTTGCGCTCATCGCCCAAGCATGCCAGGCGGATGAGTTGGCCGATTCGCCGGGTTCGGACGCTTCACCCAAAGAGCTTGTGATTTCGCTTCCAGTCTTCGTAACCTCCGAGACCTTCGCCCTCGTGGTACCACAGCTCACTCTTCACAGACCCATCCTTGCGGTACAGAATCCAAGCAGGCCCGTCAGTGCGATGCAGCATGCGATGCCTCCGGTAGACCTCTTCCCGCACGGTGCCGTCGGACCGCCATGCCGTCTCCGCTGGCCCATCGGTACGGTGAGGCGCGCCGCGTACACAGTACTGCTCTCGCTGCCGCGTTCCGCCCTCGAATTCGATGATGATCGCGGGACCATCCTCACGGTGGTGCCTGCCGCGTTGGAAGTAGAACTCGCAGAACACAGTCCCGTCCTTCCGGAACCCCAACGACGCAGGCGCGCCATCGCGATGGAGCTCCCCATACTGAAAGTGACCTTCGTGACTCACGCTCCCGTCTTTGCGGTAGAAGACCTCGGCGGGCCCGTCATCGCGGTGGTGTTCCCCGTGCTGGTAGTAGTTCGTCATCAGAACGGTTCCGCCCCTTCGGTACCACGTCGCGGCGGGTCCATCGTCGCAGTGCAGTTCGCCATGCTGATAGACCCATTCCACCTCCACGGTTCCGTCCCCGCGGTATAGCGTGACGGCAGGCCCATCGTCACGATGCAGTTCGCCGTGCCGATAGAACCAATCCACGGCAACCGTGCCGTCCTTGCGGTACCAGAACGCAGCGGGCGCGCCATCGCGGTGCTTCGCGCCGTCAGCGTCTGCGTAATGACCATGACCGTGCACGTCCACGGTGAAGCCTTCCTGGCAAGCAGGGCACTCGGCTTGAGCATCACGGTTGCGGTGACTTCCGGTGACATCAGCGGTACAGGCGATCGAGTCCATGGTCATAGGTTAGCGACGCGCCACGACGAAGGCGGGTGAGCTGGCCTGTCCGCCAGTCTCTGTCCCGGTGGCGGGCCGCCGCACACGCGTCCTGTCTGATCTTGCTCCGGGTGAGCTGTGCCTAGCCCCGCCTGGCGCGTGGCACACTAGCGAGCTCCCCTCTGAATGCGACCGCCGCGTCCGCACAAGCACTAAAGTGTTGGTAGTAGCCGGTACGACGACGGCAGCTTCCAGCCAGGGTCCTCGGACGCACACTGCGATTGCGCACCCGAGCGATCGGCGCAAACCCGACAGGCCGCGAACCGGCGGGCGCGACGCGGTTCGTTGCGGCGCCGATGAGGTGAAGCGCCGGAGAAAGAGGAGACGTGGCACGAGCAGGCCAACGCCGATCGGGCGGCACCCGCGCAGGCAACCCGCGCGGCACGCAGCGGCGGCGCAGCTCGGGCGCGACGACGAGGGAGATCATCTCCGTCTTGGCGGAACACGCCCAAGACTTGAGTCGCGTCGTGCAACGGCCACCGACCAAGCCTGCCCTGCGCACCAAGTTTCAGGCCGTAGCGCTGCTCGTGCGAGAGGAGCGCGAGCGGGTCATGGCTGACGATGCCGCCAACAGTTTGCAGCGCGCCAAGAAGCTCGAACGCCTCGACGGGTTGGGGAGCCTTCTTGCAAGGACGGCGGCTCGAGATACGTCACTCTTGCAACTGCTCGCGGAAGACGCCCGCGTGTCGGACTCCGCTCACGCCCTCAAGACGGAGATCTTGCGTGCCGCAGGGCGCGACGCGCCGCCGCCCCCGCCCCCTGAGCCCTCTCCACTGTCTGTCGAGGCCTCGAATCAGGTGCTGCCTCAGTCGGTGCTCTCGCGGCAACGCGCAAACCCGTTCCTTGCGCCAGACTTCGAAGCGTCGGCCGCGCGCAATGCTCAGCCCGCGCGTCGGCTCGCGGGGTGGGAGTTGCTCGAACCGCTGTTCAGGTCATTCGAGCAGGGCGCAAGCGGCGCGCCTTCGTGCATGCCGCTACCCGCCGCGCGCGCGGTGCAGACTCCTCCCGGGACGGAACTGATGCCACACCAGGCACAGGTAGTCGCGGCCGCGGCCAACGGACACCGCTCGTTCTTGCTTGCCGACGAACCGGGGCTCGGCAAGACGGCGCAGGCATTGCTCGCGGCGCAAGCGGCCAAGGCCTACCCGCTCCTCGTGGTCGCGCCCAACGTGGTGAAGGCGAACTGGGCGCACGAGGTCGACATATGGACGCCGCAGCGGCGCCCCACGGTGGTGCATGGCGATGGAGATGACGTCGACGGGTTCGCCGACATCATGATCGTCAACTACGAACTGCTCGACCGACACGTCGGCTGGCTCAGCAGCATGGGCTTCCGCGGGATGATCGTGGACGAGGCGCACTTCATCAAGAACAAGCGTTCCAAGCGCTCGCAGCACATCATCGCGGTGTCGGACCGAATCCGCGCCACCAACTCACAGCCGTTGCTGATGGCGCTCACCGGCACACCGCTCATCAATGACACCGAAGACTTCCGGGCGATCTGGGAGTTCCTCGGCTGGATCGACCACAAGGCTCCGACGAGCGCGCTCATGGCCGCCCTCGAGGACACGGGCCTGATTCCTGGCGACCCCGGTTTCTCCGCCGCCGCACGATCGCGCGTGATCGACATGGGCATCGTGCGTCGCCGGAAGATCGACGTGGCTACCGACATTCCCGCCCGCCGGGTGGCGGATGTGCCCATCGAACTCGACGGAGCGGCCGGTCGGTCGATTCGCGCGGCAGAGGCCGCTCTGGTCAGTAGGCTCGTCGATCGGTACCGGGCAACGTTGAAGGCGCGCGGCGCGGATGGCACTGCCGACGAGGTGGACGCCGACGTCGTGCGCCGAGTGGCCGAGTCAGAGCTCAAGGAGGCGAGCGCCGACAGCGGTGCGGACAACGTGTTCACGATGGTGCGTCGCATCGGGCAGGCGAAGGCCGGGCTCGCCGCCGATTACACCGCGCAACTCGCGCACAACGTCGGCAAGGTGGTGTTCTTCGCTAAACACATCGACGTGATGGATCAGGCCGAGCGGACCTTCGCCGATCGCGGCATCCGCTTCGCGTCCATCCGCGGCGACCAGACACCCAAGGCCCGCGAGAAGAACATCGCAGCGTTCGTCAACGATCCGGACGTTTCGATTGTGGTGTGCTCGCTGATGGCCGCCGGCGTGGGGCTCAACCTCCAGGTAGCCTCCAACCTCGTCCTCGCCGAGCTGTCCTGGACCCACGCCGAACAGACGCAGGCCATTGACCGCATTCACCGGATCGGCCAGGACGAGCCCGTCACCGCGTGGAGGATTATCGGTGCACGCACCATCGACTCCAGGATCGCCAAACTGATTGATCGGAAGTCGGGCCTTGCGGCACGGGCGCTCGACGGGGCGCCGGACGACGACACGGACGACACAAACGTCCAGCTCGAAGCGATGATCGGTCTGATCACTGACGCGCTCGCGGCCAACGCACTTCGCTAACGTCGCGCGTACGGCTACACAGCGGACACCGGCGGTGGGGCGGATGAGTTGGCCTATACGCCGGGTTCTGTCCCGGTGGCGAACCACCGTGGGCGGTCATCCATCTACGACGTACGTTGCCGCACGCCTCTAGCGACCTACCCGGAAGCTCGGGCGGGCCGCCCTCGAACGCTTCCTGTCTGGTCTTGCTCCGGGTGGGGTTTGCCGTGCCGTTCCTGTCACCAGGAACGCGGTGAGCTCTTACCTCGCCGTTTCACCCTTACCTCACCGAAGTGAGGCGGTCTGTTTTCTGTGGCACTTTCCCGCGAGTCACCTCGGGTGGCCGTTAGCCATCACCCTGCCCTGTGGAGCCCGGACGTTCCTCGGTACTGATTGCTCAGCAACGCGACCGCCTGGCCAACTCATCCGCCTAACAAGCATAGGGTGATCCCCGTGCTTGTACTACTGCCACCGTCCGAGACCAAGGCCGCCCCAGCATCGGGCGCACCGGTGAGCCTCCCCGGACTGTCCCACCCGGAACTCGCGGATGCCCGCACCCGGATCGGGGAAGCGCTCGCCAAGGTCAGCGCCCAGCGCAACGCGATGCAGGTGCTTGGCGTGGGGGCGAGCCTTGCCGGGGAGGTGGCCCGCAACACCACCATCTGGGACAACCCGACCGCCCCCGCAGCTCAGGTCTACACCGGCGTGCTCTACGACGCCGCGCGCATGGCCACGTGGGGCACGGCCACCCTGGCCCGGTCCGCCGACCGCGTCCGGATCATCTCCGCCCTGTGGGGCGCGCTCTCCCCTGCCGACCGGATCCCCGCCTACCGCCTGTCGATGTCGACTAGCCTGGCGCGCATCGGCCCTCTTGCCGCCTTCTGGTCCAAGCACCTGTGCGCTCCACTCGCGGCGCTCGCAGCTGGGGGCCTTGTGGTCGACTGCCGGAGCTCGTCCTATGTCGCCGCGTGGCGCCCCTCCGAGAGCCCTTGGGTCAGCGTCAAGGTCATGCGCGAGCTGGACGACCAACGCGCCGTGGTGAGCCACATGGCCAAGCACACGCGCGGATTGCTGGCAGCGCATTTAGTTGCGGCCGATGCCGCGCCCACCACCGCGCAGGATCTCGCCGATGCCGCGGCTCAGCTCATTGGTAGCGACCTGGTCGACGTTGAACTGTCGCGGGCAGCGAGCGGACCGGACGTGCTGACGCTGGTGATCGCGGGCTAGCGGTTCTGGCTCACGGCGCCTGCGCCCGCGCTAGGTTGGCTGGTCGTCTTCCTCGGGCCAGTCGAACTCCTTGGGCTCCTCGGGGGTCTCGTCCACCTCGACGGGTCCGGACTCGCGCAACACAAGAGTGGTGCCACGCCCAGCCAGCAGCGCGTTGGATCGCTCGATGAAGTCCGCGACCGGTAGCCCCCACAGGGGGACTCGCGAGACGAGGCTTCCGGGCGCACCCTCGGAACCCACCAGGAACAGCGTGACACGCGGATCGCTGGGCGCACCGGAAATAGACGGCACGTCCGTCATCACGTACACCTCGCGCCCACCTACATGTTCCACGCCACGCTTGAGCATCATCTCTTGGAGCGACAGCGGCCGCTCGATTGCGCCCGCTTCTCGATGCACCAGGAGCACGCGCTGGTTCATGATCAGGTTGCCGATACCGAGAACCAGCAGTATCGCGCTGGGCAGCGCCGCGACCGTGACCACGACGTTTGCCCAGGTCTCAAACCCGATGATCCATGCGACTGCGGCGAGCGCGGGCAGCGCCGCGCGGCTCGCAAGACGGCGCACTGCGGCCCTGACGGGCTCGCGCAGCAACACGACGGGCTGGTCGTGAACAACGGACATGGCTACTCCTTAGTCGATGGGTGCGCCCAGGCACAACAGGTGCCTCTCGGCGATCGCGCCGTCGTGGGCGACCCGCAGTTGGAGGATTGTCAACGATGCCGGTTGTGGCCAGATGCTTCCCCACTGACGGACGTCGATTCCCAGCGAATAGCCAATCGCGGACTTGATTGCCACCGCGTGGGACGTCAACACATAGGCGCGCGCCTCGTCGGCGCCTTCCGCGCAGAGCTGGCCGTGTTCGGTAGCGAGGTCCTCAAGCAGCGTGTTCACGCGCGCTCCCACCTCGGGAATGGACTCGCCCCCTGGCGGCGCGATCTCCCCAAAACGCCAACGGTGAATGGCGTCTCCTGTGGCCTGGGCCAGCTGGTCCGTAGCTAGCCCCTCCCACTCGCCAAAGCTGATCTCGCGCAGGCGATCGTCAGTCTCGACCTTGGCGCCAATGCGCCGCCCGATCGAACCCGCAGTCTCCTGGGTGCGGACCATGGGCGATGCGACAATCCGCGTGACCTTGGGAACCCTCTCCCACGTCTGGCGGCCGATGCGGTACACGGCATCGGCGGCCTTGGCGGCTTGGACGCGTCCGGCTGCGTTCAGGCTAGGGCCGGGGACCGAGCCTCCTGACAGGTGGCCACCGATGGTCATGTCGGTGACGCCGTGCCGGACCAGGACCAGCGTGAGCGGGCTCACCAGGTCCGCGCCCTTGACCGCGAACAGCGCGTCACGCCGGGTGCCTGGAGTCGCGACTGGTGTGTCGTCAGAGATCGGCGGTGGGGCCGCCCCCGTGGTGGTGCTCTCCACCGGCGCGGCGCTGTCAACGGGGTTGTCGGCGAGCTCCGCGGAATCCCCGGGCCCGCCGGGATCAAAATCCCGGCGGATGTCCGGATCTTTGGTGTCCATCGCCTCGTTGGCCAAGGCGTCCGCCTTCTTGTTGGATTCGCGCGGGATCCAGGTGTAGACGACCTCGGCACCGGTCGCGATCTCACGCGCACGCAGGGCGAGCGGTTTCATATCCGGGTGCTTGATCTGCCAGCGACCGGACATCTGCTCGACCACGAGCTTGGAGTCCAAACGCACCTGCAGCTGGGCGTCAGGATCGATCGCGCGCGCGGCCTCGAGCCCCGCGATCAGCCCGCGGTACTCGGCCACGTTGTTCGTGGCAATCCCCACGTAGCCGGCGCGCTCTGCGAGCACCGTCCCCGTGGCGCCATCGATCACCACCGAGCCGTAGCCAGCGTGGCCTGGATTGCCCCGCGAACCGCCGTCTGCCTCAATGATCAGCACGCGTGCACTCACGCGGCGCCCTTCCTGACCAAGATGCGTCCGCATTCTTCGCACCGCACCACTTGGTCCGGGGGTGCGGCCGTGAACCGGGCCACGTCTACGGGATTGAGCGGCATGTGGCAGCCCTCGCAGGTGGTTCCGGTCAAAGCCGCGGCGCCCACCCCGCCGTGCTGCGCGCGGATCTTCTCGTAGAGCGCGAGCAGATCGGCGTCGAGCCCGTCGACGGCCGCAGCACGCTCACTCGCGATGGTGGCGAGCTCGGCGTCAATCTCGGCCTCGGCAGCAGCGCGTTCGCCTTGGAGTTGCGCGATCTGTTCCGTGATGGCCTGATGCTGCGCGGCGGCGGAGGCCTGAGCCTTCTCTGCCTGATCCAGCCGCTCCATCACCTCCAGTTCAACGTCCTCGAGGTCCGCCTGGCGCTTGACCAGCACCTCGAGCTCGCTCTGCAGCGCCTGCAGGTCCTTGGCGCTGCTCTGCCCGGAGTCCAGGCGTTCCTGGTCGCGCTTGGCGCGCGCACGCACCGCCTCGACGTCGTCCTCAGCTTTGGCCACCTCACGCTTAAGATCAGTCACCTCAGTGCCGCGGGCAATTCGCTCGTCGTCAAAGTCGAGCGCGCGGCTTTGCAGTTCCTCGATGCGTGCGATCACCGGCAAGGTGGCACGGCGGTGCTGCGCCTGGTGTGCGCGTGTGTCAGCGTCTTGAACAGTGAGCAGCCGTTGTTGGTCAGCGGCGGGGGCGGTAGCCACACAATCTCCTTATGATTCGGCGCGCACGTGCGCGGTCCATGGGTCGGTGTTGAGGGTGCTGACGATGGTGTCGATTCCTGTGGCGTCGGCCACGTGTTCGGCGGCTGCCGCAAGCCACGACCACTCTGACGCGAAGTGTGCCACGTCTACCAAGTAGGGCCGGCCATCGCCCAGGGAAGCAAGCTCGCGAGCCGTCGACGCAGGGTGATGGCGCAGGTCTGCGGTCAGGTAGACGTCTGCGGGCGAGCGGCGCGCTTGCTCGAGGAACGAGTCGCCCGAACCTCCTACCACCGCGACCGTTGCCACGAGCGCGTCGAGGTCCCCTGCGACCCGTACGCCGTGATGCGTGGCGGGCAGCACGCTGGCCACATGATCAGCGAACTCGCGCAAGGTCATCGCGTGCTTCAGACGGCCGATGCGCCCGGTGCCCTGCGTGGGATCGCTGGGGATGGGCACCAGCGGGATTGGATTCACGATGCCGACCGCCTCTGCAAGGGCGTCGGCTACCCCGCCGGACGAGGCATCGGCGTTGGTGTGGGCGTTGTAGAGCGCACATCCAGACGCGATGAGGCGGTGAATGACTGCGCCGCCCGCGGTGTCGGACGCCACGGTGTTGACTCCGCGCAGGAGGAGCGGGTGGTGAGTGACGAGCAGGTCCGCACCCACCTCGATCGCCTCGTTCACCACGGCGATGGTGGGATCGACGGCGAACAGCGCCTTGGTGACCTCCGCTTGGGGGTCCCCCACCACCAGGCCGTTCGCGTCCCAATCCTCGGCAAATTCCAACGGGAAGCGCTGCTCGAGAGTCTCCATGACATCGGCCACTGTGGTCATGGTTACCAACCTACTCGCGTGGCGGGGTGGAGTCTGCGTCGCGCTGGGCCAACAACAGGTCGAGTTTGGCGTCCAGGGCGTCGATCTTGGCGGCAAGGCGCTCTTGGTTAGCCGCGAGGAGCTTCTGATCGCGTCCCTGAATCTCGTCTTCCTGGGCCTCGCTGGTCTTGATGAACCACGACGCCGCCGTTGCCGTCACTGCTCCGAGTACCGAGATTCCGACCACCATCAGCGCGCCGGCGATCACACGCCCCTCGGTGGTCACGGGATAGAGGTCGCCGTAGCCCACGGTGGTGACGGTGACGAGAGCCCACCAGATCGCGTCCCCAAAGTCCTCGACAATCGCGCCTGGCGCACCCTGCTCGACGTCGAGCATCGCGAGCGCGCCGATATACACCAAGAGTGCAGCCGCGAACACAATGGCCTGACCGGTCTGCACCAATCCCGATTTGGAGCTCAGCAAGTTCTGGCCTGCTGTGAAGACGCGGAGCGCGCGGAGAGGGCGCAACGCGGGCAGCAGCACCGAGATCACATCGACCGGATTCTTGCGCAAGAACCGCACCCGGTGCTTGGCAAGCACGAGTCTCGCGATGAGGTCCGCCAGAAACAAGAACCAGATCGCGTAGTTGGCGTAGCCCAGCCAGTCGCTGAGTGTCTGCGGGATTGACTGCCAGATCACCTGGAGCGAGTAGACCGCGAGGAAGAGCACCGCAAGTGCGAGCATGATCGAGCTGGTGCGCTCTTCATAGCGCACCAGGCGGGCAGCTTTCGGCTTGTCCATGTGAACCGATGCTACCCGCCGGTGCAACCACTACTTCGGCGAGGGGGTCAGAAGTCCCTTCCAGATGAGGTGAACGGCGAGGCTGATCTCCCACGCGAAGATCGGAACGGCGGCCACCGCTGCCGTAGCCGAGATCTGCTCCTGGATACCGAACATCACCGCGAGATTGGATGCGGTGACAAGGACGGCTCCCACGATGCCCAGCGTGGTGATCCACCGCGCGATCAGGTTGTGGCGCCTCAGGACCACGGCAAGCACCGTGGTGTGAACGCCCACCACTAGCCCCATGCCGATCAGAAACACCCAGTGGTAGATGCCGATGATGCCGTACGACAGCTGGCCGGCAACGTCGGATTCAGGCACGGACACCGCGGCGACCACCAATGCCGCACCCATCAGGATGGCGCTCGCCTCGAGGGTGCGCAACGCGGCATAGGCGGTAGCTCCGCGCTCGCTGTAGTGGCGGATCAGCGAGTGCAGCACCACACCGGTGCCGAGCACCGCGACGCCGAGGATGAAATCAGCCAGTGCGCCGAGCTTGGGCGCGGTCGCTGACTGGCCCGAACTGACCCAATCGGCGTCAGTGAGCAAGGTCCCGTAGAGGATCACTGCTGCCACGGACGTCACGTGGGTAATGAGGTAGAGAATGCCCGCGAGACGCGCGGTGCGGCGATTATCCATGACTGCTCCTTCTCGTGGTGTACGGCGTACACCTGTGAGATGAACGGTAACGTATACGGTGTACACCGTCAAGAAGGGGGTCCTATCGTGGCGACACCTCCCCTGCGTGAGCCGCTCACGCAACAGCGAGTTGTTGAGCGCGCCATCGAGATTGCCGACAGCGATGGACTCGACGCAGTCAGCATGCGCGCGCTCGGGGACGCGCTAGGCGTGGTGCCCATGGCGCTGTACAAGCACGTGGCGAATAAGGACCAACTGCTCGACCTCATGGTGGATGTCATTGTCCTCGAGATGCGGCTCGAGCACCCGTCGTCGGCCGCATGGAAGCCCGCCGCCCGCGAAAGGCTGCTGTATGCGCGGACCGCCATGGAAAACCACCCTTGGGCGTGGCGAGCCATTGAGACGCGCGAGGCCCCTAGCCCGGTCGCGTTGGACCACATAGAGGCGATGATCGCCACCCTGCGCTCCGGAGGCCTCTCGCCACGCCTGGTGCATCACGTCATGCATACGCTGGGCAGTCGCCTGTGGGGCTTTGCTCAGGAAGTGTTCGCATCGGCGCCGCCACCCACTGACCCCGCGCAACTCGAGGCGGCGATGGCATTCATGGCGCAGCGGTGGCCCCACGTCCTCGAAGTCGCGGCAGCGTCCAGCCACGATCCAAACACTGTGGTGGGCGGCGGTTGCGACGACGCCGCTGAGTTCGCCTTCGCCATCGACGTGATCTTGGACGGCGCAGAGGCGTTGCACCACGCGCCTTCTCGAGAGTGGGCCCTACCGGACTCGAACCGATGACACCTGCGGTGTAAACGCAGTGCTCTAACCAACTGAGCTAAGGGCCCGGGCCTAGCCTAGCGCAGCGGCCTCATCGTGCCTGCCCGCCTTCTTCAAGAGCTTCACGAGCTTCTCCGTCGCCTCTTCGAGAAACCAGTCGGGGGCATCCGCGTAGGCGATACATGCGCGCAGGATCCGTTCCCTCGTGGCAGGGTCCATAATCTTGCCGCTCAGATGCACGAGCGGGAAGTACAGCGGTCCGAGCACATCCTCGTCCTCGATGCCTTCTGACACAGCGCGCTCGCGAGCCGCGTCGAGCGCCGCGACCGCACGATCGACCTCGCGGGCACCTTCGAGAGCACGCGCGACATACATCAGTAGCCTGCTGCCCACCTCACTCGTGCCGAGCGCCATCGCGCACGCGAGGCCATCGTCGATGAGTCCCGCGGCGTCTCCGCCGTGACCGTCGGTGTAGTCCAGAAGGAAGAATACGCATTCCGCGCGCAAAGGGTCATCGTGAGCCAGCGCGAGGCGAGCGGTTTGCAACTGAGCTGCCAACTGATCGGCGGTGTCTTCCGGGCGGTCGTACTCATCAAGAGCTGCGTACCAGCGCACCAACGCCAAAGCGACGTCGTCTGCGTCGCCGCGGTCCCGTGCGAGCTCGACCACGCGGCCAAAGAGCTGCGTGCGTTCGACATCAAATGCGGTGTGGTTCGCGACAATCCACAAGACTTGAACGAGGGACCGCCAGGCGTCAGGATCCGCGCTCAGCGATTCGATGAGGGGCTCGACGAGCTCTCGCGCTTCTGCTTGCCTGTCGGTGAAAGTCAGCGACTCCCCGAGCAGAATCTTGAGTTCTGCGGTGTCGTTTCCGTCGGCTTCCAACCGAGGTAGCGCGAACTGGAATCGACTTGCCGCGGCGGAATGCTCGCCGACAGACGCCCAGTACTGACCTGAGGCAACGCTCTCCCACGCGGCCGCATCGCCAGCACCGTTGGACGCAAACCGGGCGGCTGCAGAGTCTGTGAGTCGCGCCGCCGTGGTCACATCGCCTTGGCTCCCCAGGGCACTGGCAGCCAGAGATTCCGCGGCAGCCTTCAGCAATGGTTCGCTGGTAGTGCTCGCAATCTCGAGTGCAATAGTCGCTGCCGTTGGCGCGTCTTCGGCATCGAGCGCGAGCCGGACGTCGAGCATCGCCAATTGAGTCTTCCGATAGGGGTCATCGGCGTGCTCGACCACGGCGGCAGCCCGGGATTGCCAGGTGCGAGCAGCCACCAGATCCGAGTCGGCGATGGCACTCAGCGCGGCGATGGCAACGCTCAGCACGTAGTCCTCGGCACCAGGCGTTGACACGGCGCTCTGATAGGCCTCTTCCAGCCGCTCAAGGCTTGCCAGATGGTGCAGGGCTACCTCGTGGTCGTACCGCTGCGCGAGCATCGCCGCGGGCTGCTTCGCCGCGGAGAGCAACTCAAACCGGCGAGCGAGCGCTTTCTCTGCTGCCTTGGTGTCCCCCAACTCAAGCCGGAGGCTCGCAGCGAGAGCGAGGGCGCTGGACGCCGTGGGCTCGCCGCCGTCAGCGGCCCGCTCAGCTGCTTGGGCCGCCTCTTCAAGGAGACCCACGGTGGAGAGTCCGCGAGCGCGCATGAGCCAGCCGTACGCACTATCCGGTTGCGTCGGCGTCCCAGTGAGTGGGTTGAACGGTGCTGACTCAAGCGGAATCCGATCGTCAATGTCGGCGTCTGCGACCGAGCGTTGGAGGTCACGCATCCAGGCATCGTTTCCGTTGCGGCGATCCATCCGGACAGCGATGTTCTCGGCGAGCGCGTAGCAAGCCTCGCGCAACACGGAAACTTTCGGATTGCGTCCCAGGCCCGGCGCTATTGTCTGCAAGAGCACGACGTGAGGAATCGACGCCTGCGTCTCGCCATGACCCGCTCGCTCGAGCCTGAGAAGGGCCACGTGAAAGCACTCCGCAGCAGTGAAGTGGCCCCCGGTATCGAGAGGATCGAAGTCGAGCCAGCCGATGTGGCGCTCGATCATCCCGAGTGCACTGGACTCGTTACCCGTCACCGCCACAAACTTTGCACAGAGCGCCACTGTGCTGAGCAGCCTCTCCCGGGTGCGGCACGCTTCATAACACCGCTTGAAGGTTGCGGCAGCTTCTTCTTGCTGACCAGTCCGCAACAGCGGCATCAGCATTCGCGCCTCCGTGGACTCGGGTTGTGTGCCGCAGGTTGATGCCCCGTTGAGCATGGTCCGGTACTCCGCGATTGCCCGGTCATCACGACCGAGGGACGCCTCGTGGTCCACGCGGTCCGCGGCGACGCACGCCTCGCAGTTTGCGTGGTCGTCCCGCGGGGTGCGTGCGATCGTGTCAAGGAGGCCGTCCGCCTCGTCAATCAAGCCCGTACAAAGTGCGTAATAGTGGCGCGTGGTCAGGACGCCATGGATGCCGTAGCCCTGGGCTCGGTATCGCCGTTCCATATCGTCGAGCGCCGCCTCAATCTGCTCGCGCGTGAACGCGTCCGAATCAATGAGCATCGCGAGAATCCACTTAAACACCCACATGAGCGATTCTACGTTCGCCGCGGATGCGTACCGTCGGGAGCCTTCGTCGATCTTTGCGAGGCACCAGGTGAAGCACGCGAGCGACAACTCGGTGTTGGGGGTGTCGTAGAGGGCGCTCGTGAGCAGCTGGAACCGAATGTCGAACTCGGCCTTCTCATCCTCCAACTCGATCGCGAGCGCGAGAGCCTTGAGGTAGAGGTCCACGCGGGCTTTGGGGTCTGACCCGGCGGCAGCTTCCTTGACGAGCCGCTTCAGGTCGCGACTGCTCACAATGTTTCCTCTCGGTCGTCGTGGTGTGAACTCGCGACGCTGAGGGCCAGGAGGTCCCCAAACGCGCGGTTCATGATCCCGCGGTCCTTGGGAGTCAGCGGGTGATGCCCCGCCATGAGCGCCTGGACATAGACCACATGCATCGCCCGATCAAAGACCAACGGATCATCGACACGAGACACTGAACGCACGAGCGGTGATTCCCAATTCACCAGCAACGTAGGCCGCGATAGACCCGAGTTTCCCGTGCGTTCGGCCAGGAACTCGTCAACGCTGGACAGAACTCCGCCCCATAGTGCGTCGGCACCGTCGCGGGCCCGGCCACGATCGATGGCTCTCAGTAGGGCTGGGTCAACCACATACATGCTCGACACCTCGGGATTGCCCACAGACCTGACGACCACCTCCACGCCCACATCCGCGAGCACACGCTCAGCGCGCGCGGCGAGCGCCGTCGTGGCATCCCGATCATCAAGCGCCGGCGCGGCAAGGGCCTTGATCTCACCCACCACATCGACAGCCGTAGCTTTGAGCCCATTTCGGCGCCTAGCAAAGGCCTCCACGACCTCGGAGTCATAGGTGTAGCCGCCGTTGACCACCACATCGCCGTCGCTCAACACTGGCAAGAGTTGGCGAAACTCGTCCACGCTCGCTGTGTACCGAATGTTGTCGGTGCGCTGCGCGAGGCTCTCCAGTGTCATGTGACCCAGGTTGGTCTCGACACTGAGGTGCGGTGCGACATACCGCACGAGGTCGTCGTCGTGAATAGTGAGCGCCTTGAGCGCGAGGTGGTGTGTTCCTATCACCGCCTCGAGCCGAAGCGGGTGGTGGACGGAGGCTTCAAGTATCCACCCTCGGATTTGCTCGGCGATGGCCTCTCGGGTCTCGCTTAAGGCGTCGTCCTGTACTAAGTCTTCTCGGCTCGCGGTTGGGTTGAGCCCCGTGCTGTTGACCACCGCGCGGGTGAAGAACGCCCAGTCCGGCAACAGGCCGTCTACCGAGTCGCCGAGCAACATCTGCCCCAAGTAGACGCGGCTCGCTTGCCGCGCGCCGAGCGCCGGAGAAAACGGCAGCACGTACACCACGCCCCGCGTGCCCGTTGCGGGGACATCGATGGGGATCATGTCCAACGGTTCCGCAGCGAGCATCTCGGCCCCATACGCCATCGCCCCTGCGCTCAGGTTCGCGGTCTCCTCCAAGAAGGGAGCGTCCCGGTTGATCGCCATAGGGTCGCCCTGCGGCAGATCGACCCGGACGGGAACGGGTAAGAACTCGCCAAACCGAGCCACGTCCTCAACCACGGACTCCACCTGCAAGAGTTTCTCGCGGTCGGGTCGCGGCGCGAGGTACACAGACGTGCCGACGGGCACCTCCTCGTCGAGCTCGCGCACCGAGTAATGCCCGTCCGAGTATCCGACCCACTCGACAGCCAGTCCGCCCTTGGCGCTTCGCGAGCGAATCGTGATCACGTCGGAGACCATGAAACAACTCAACAAACCGATACCAAACTGGCCCAGGAAGTCGTCGCGCGGCATATCGAAGAGGTCCCGCTTCGAACTGCGCCCTACTGTCGCGAGAACGTCGTTCACCTCGTCGAGCGTGAGTCCGATCCCGTCGTCGTGCATTACGAAACTCGTGCGTGAGCCACCCAAGGGAACGATGCGGATGCCCCATTCGGGCTTCCTGAGTTCATGCAGAGCACGCGCGGCGATCGCATCCCTGCCGTTCTGCAGGAGTTCGCGCAGGAACACTCGTGGCGTCGAATAGATCGACCGCGACAGGAGATCGACAACGCCTCGAAGATCGACCTGGAACGGCACTGTGACAGGTTCACTCATGGATCTCGTGGCCTCTCGGGTGATTCAGAACACAGGCGTGACTAGACAAGCAGCGTGATCGCGTTCCGGTAGTCATCCACGTCGCGGGCTTCGCCGGGCGGGTTCACCAGCGCCCAGCGGCAGACGCCCTCAGCATCAACCAGAAAACTCCCGCGTGTCGCGAGACCCTTATGCGGGTGGAACACGCCGTAGGCACGCGCCACCTGACCGTGCGGCCAGAAGTCGGAGAGCAACTCGCCGGTGTAGTGGTGTTCGTCGGCCCACGCCTTGAGCGTATAGATCGAGTCGCAGGAGATCACCACGGTCTCCATGTCCGGGGTGTCAGCTAGATCGCTCGCGTCGCGCAGATCGACTAACTCGCTGCTGCACGTGTCAGAGAAGGCGAACGGCACAAAAACCACGAGTACAGCTCGACCGCGGTAATGCTCGAGCGACACTGCCCGGCCGTGCTGATCGGTCAGCGTGAAGGTCGGGGCGGGTTTGCCCACCAGGGCATGGGTCACTTCGAGCGACCCTTTTCCGCCAGGTGCGTCGCGGTCCAGCTCTCGCCCACCACCACGGTGGTGGTGGCATGCAGGCCCGCCAAGGATGAGGCCTCGTTCACTTCGCGCGGCTCCACATGGCCGTCGTGTCCAGCCTTGGGTGTCAGCAACAAAACGGAGCCGCCATCGTCAAGCAGGCCTTGAACGTCAAGCAGGAGATCGGCGAGGTCGTCATCGCCGTCTCTGAACCAGACCAACACGCCGTCGGTCACATCGCCGTAGTCCTCGTCCACCAGATCTTCGCCGGTGGCCGCAACGATGGCCTCTCGTAGGGACTCGGCTACATCACTGTCGTAGCCGAACTCTTGAACAACTTTGCCGGCCGTTAGGCCAAATCGCGCCAGCACTGTGGTGTCCACAGCGTTCGCGCCCTCCTTTGTCGCCACGGTGGCGCCGCCCCCTTCATTGATGGTCGGCACGCAACAACGCGCCTAGCACCACAGTAGGGCCACACGTGCACCGGGTGCAACGGACTCGCGCGCCGCAACGTCTCGCGGACGCTCGCGGACAGGGCTGGCGTGACATTCGGACCATTAGTGGCAAGAATGGTCGAAGAGGCGGCACCCCCGCTCATCACCCCAGGAGAAGCGGCGCGGTACCCCGCGCCCGGCAGGAAGGTCACCGGTGGCATCACACGGCGAGATCGACAAGGACCCCAGCGAGACGAGCGAGTGGGTCGAATCCCTCGATGGACTGATCGAGGCGAAGGGTGAAGGCCGGGCCGAGTACGTCCTGAACCACATGCTCGAGCACGCCGCGAGCAAGCAACTCAGCGTGCCGCAAAGCCTCAACACTCCGTACGCGAACACCATCCACGCCGAAGACGAGCCTGAGTTCCCCGGCGACGAAGAGATCGAGCGCCGCTATCGCGGCTGGATCCGCTGGAACGCTGCTGTCATGGTGACGCGCGCCCAAGGGCCCACCAAAGGCGTGGGCGGACACATCTCCTCTTACGCGTCCGTCGCCACCCTTTACGAAGTGGGCCTCAACCACTTCTTCCGCGGCAAGGATCACCCCGGCGGCGGTGACCACATCTACTTCCAGGGCCACGCGGCGCCCGGCGTCTATGCGCGGGCCTTCGTTGAGGGTCGGATGAGCGAGCAGGACCTCGACTCCTTCCGCCAGGAGAAGTCAGCGCCAGGCCGCGGGCTGTCCTCCTACCCGCACCCCCGCCTCATGCCCGAACTATGGGAATTCCCGACCGTCTCCATGGGACTGGGGCCAGCATCGGCCATCTACCAAGCCTGGACCAACCGCTACCTGCAGATGCGCGGCATCAAGGACACCTCGCAGCAGCACGTCTGGGCATTCCTGGGCGACGGCGAGATGGACGAGCCGGAAAGCCGCGGCATGCTCCAGCACGCCGCCAACCAGAAACTCGACAACCTCACCTTTGTGGTCAACTGCAACCTGCAACGCCTCGACGGGCCAGTGCGGGGCAACGGCAAGATCATCCAGGAACTCGAAGCCTTCTTCCGGGGTGCGGGCTGGAACGTCATCAAGGTGGTGTGGGGCCGCAACTGGGACCCGCTACTCGCCCGTGACGAAGACGGCGCACTCATCAACCTCATGAACACCGTCCCTGACGGCGACTTCCAGACCTACCGCGCTGAGTCAGGCGCGTTCATCCGCGACCACTTCTTTGGCGGTGACCCTCGCGCCAAGGAACTCGTCGCAGACATGTCCGACGACGAGATCTGGGCACTCAAGCGCGGTGGCCACGACTACCAGAAGCTCTACGCCGCCTACGCGAAGGCCATGGAGGGCAACGGCAAGCCCACCGTCATTCTCGCCAAGACCATCAAGGGCTACGGGCTGGGCACCAACTTTGCCGCCCGCAACTCGACCCACCAGATGAAGAAGCTCGCGCTCGCGGACCTCAAGGTGCTGCGCGACGCCTATGACCTGCCATTCACGGACGAGCAGCTCGAAGCCGACCCCTACAACCCGCCGTACTACCACCCGGGCCAGGATGACCCCGCGCTGAAGTACATGCACGAGCGTCGCCAAGCGTTGGGTGGTTTTGTTCCCGAGCGCCGTGACCCGAAGACCGAAATCGCGTTGCCTGACGACAAGGCCTACGACATGCTCGCCAAGGGCTCGGGCAAGCAGATGGTCGCGACCACCATGGCCTTTGTGCGGCTCTTCAAGGATTTGGTGAAGGACAAGGAGTTCGGCCACCGCATTGTGCCGATCATCCCTGACGAGGCCCGCACCTTTGGCCTCGATTCCATCTTCCCCAGCTCCAAGATCTTCAACGTCAACGGCCAGAACTACTTGCCCGTGGACCGCGAGCTGATGCTCTCCTATAAGGAGTCCACCGAGGGCGTCATCATGCACACCGGCATCAACGAAGCCGGATCCGCTGCGGCCTTCCAGGCCGTGGGCACCACGTACTCAACACACGGCGTGCCCATGGTGCCTTTCTACATCTTCTACTCGATGTTCGGCTTCCAGCGCACCGGCGACCAGTTCTGGGCCGCCGGCGATCAGTTGACGCGCGGGTTCATCATTGGCGCCACCGCTGGACGCACCACACTGACGGGCGAAGGCCTTCAGCACGCCGACGGCCACTCACCCTTGATTGCCGGTACCAACCACGCCGTGGTGCAGTACGACCCCGCCTACGGCTACGAGATTCGCCACATCATCCGAGACGGTATCAAGCGGATGTACGACGTCAACGATGGCCGCGACCCCAACGTCATGTACTACCTCACGGTGTACAACGAGCCCATCCTGCAGCCTGCAGAACCCGAGGATGTGGACATTGAGGGAATTCTCAAGGGAATCCACCGGATTTCTACGGCCGACGGCCCGGGGCCGCGCGCACAGATTCTGGCATCCGGCGTTGCAGTGCCGTGGGCACTCGAGGCGCAGGAACTGCTCGCCGCAGACTGGGGCGTTCGCGCCGACGTCTGGTCGGTCACCTCATGGAACGAGTTGCGCCGCGACGCACTCGATGCCGAACGCGAGGCGTTCTTGTACCCCGAACGCGAAGCCCGCGAACCCTTCATCACCGCAAGACTCAAGGACGCACAGGGGCCATTCGTAGCCACGTCAGACTTCGATCACCTCGTGGTGGACCAAATCCGTGCGTGGGTACCTGGCGACTACGCGACGCTGGGTGCAGACGGCTATGGGTTCTCTGACACTCGCGCCGCCGCTCGCCGGTTCTTCCACATCGATGGGCCGTCCACTGCGACACGCGTGCTTCAGCAGCTGGAGAAGCGCGGCGAGGTTCCTGCGGGCACGTGGGCGTCGGCGATTGCGAAGTACGAGCTGCACGACGTCACCAAGGGCACCTCGGGCAACGCGGGCGGCGACTCGTAGACGGTACGCACCGCTAGCGAGACTGGTCCGCGCGTTGTGCGCGCGCGGCGCGACGCATCCTGTGCCCAACCACTGCTGTCACCGCGGGCGTGGCCAGAACCAGAATCCAGAGAGTAACGAGGAGCGGACCATCCCACGGGTGTGCAGGTCCGAGCCTGAGATAGGCACTGACCGTGCAGTCGGCATCCGGGGCTTCGAGGCTCGCAATGACGTGGTAGACGCCCGTTGGCGCCACACCCAGGGTGCTCTCGACGCGCTCGAGCACCTCCTCGACGTCGACCACGCCGCCGTCGTTGGGCTTGACGGATGCTGTCTCAGGAGTGTCGCGAAGGACCACGAGGTCGAACCCTCCTATTCGCAAACCCAGGTCGCGACGCCACTCGGTCAGCCCCTTGGGTGCGGTCGACACCCATCTGAGCGCATCAACCGAACCTAGGTCGAGCGGGTCACGCGAGCTTGTCACAAGCGTGGTGGGTGAGCCGAGCGGCGGCGAGGTGTCGATTCTGATCTCACACGGACCGTCCGCCTGACCACCGGCGACATACTCAGGGATGCCCGTAAGCGCGAATGCGCCGAGGAAGGCCCCCGCAGCCACGGCGGCGATGAAGCTCCTGGAGCGCATGTGCTTGCGCTGGGTGAGTGCGGCGGCGCCTCCCGCGACACCAAGCCCAAGCGCCCCGAAGAGCAGCAGTCGATCGGGCGGCGCGATGCCAAGGAATCCCACCAGGGCTACCAGCACCGCGGCCCACGTCGCCCCCAACAACGCGCCCCAGCCGGGCGCCGAAACGTCACGCATTCTTCCCTCGATCTCAACGCTCCCCACTGCGAATCGTAGGCACTCGACAGGGGCTCCTTGGACACTATCCACATCAATCCTCGGTTATCCACATCCTTTATGCACCTTTTGTGGCTGTAAACGCATCTTGGTGCCCCCACAATGGGGGGCACCAAGTTGTGGACATTCCACAAGCGGGCCTTAGAATGTCCCCATGGCAACCCCCGAGATGCGCAAGGACACTTTGCGCCGCCTACGAGCAGGCAGCGGCAAACTCGCCACCGCCGCACTGAAGAGCCTCGACGCTGAGCACCCCTGGTTTTCTGACCTCCCTGCACAGGAACGCTCCTGGGTGGGTTCCGTGGCGCAAGCTGGCATTAACTCCTTTGTGTCGTGGTACGCGGCTCCTGGTGAGAGCTACCGCAGCGCAACTGAAGTCTTCGCGGCCGCGCCTCCTGAGCTCACGCGCTCAATCTCGCTACAACACACCTTGAGCATTGTGCGCACCGTCGTCAAGATCGTGGAGAGCCACTCCGACGAGTTTGCCTCCCCCGGCAACGAACAACACCTGCGCGAGGCGATTCTGCGCTACTCCCGCGAGATTGCGTTTAGTGCCGCCGAGGTCTACGCCCGGGCAGCCGAGTCCCGCGGCGCGTGGGACGCGCGCCTTGAAGCCCTCGTGATCGATGCCCTGGTGCGCGGCGAGGTGGGAGATGACCTCCCGTCCCGCGCTGCTGCGCTGGGCTGGAAGCCCGGCCCCACGCTCGTCATGGTCGGCAAGACTCACGGACCGCTTGGCGAGGTGCAGTCAGCGGAACTGCGCAGGCACATGCGACGCGTCGCCCCAGGCTCGCTGGTGGGTATCCACGGAGAAGACCTCGTGATCATCGCGCGCAGCGACGAGGACCGAACCAAGCTCGCTGAGGAACTGATGCCCAGCTTTGGCCCAGGACCGGTGGTCATCGGTCCAGAGGCAGTCACCCTCGCTGAAGTGGCGCGTTCAACGCGTGCCGCCTTTACCGGCGTCGCGGCCGCTCCTGCCTGGGCCCTCACGCCCCGCCCGGTGGGCGCCGATGACTTGCTGCCGGAGCGCGTGCTGGTGGGAGACGCCGCCGCTCGTGATCGCCTCATGGCTGTCGCCTACGATCCGATTGTCAAGGCAGGCGGGTCCCTTCAAGAGACCGTCGCCACCTTTCTCGACTGCGGACGGTCCCTCGAGCTGGCCTCGCGAACCATGTTTGTTCACGCCAACACCGTGCGCTACCGCCTCAAGAAGGTCGCCGAGCTCACCGACTGGGATGTCCTGAGTACGCGAGACGCCCACATTCTGGAAACCGCCTTCGCGCTGGGCAGGCTGCGTGACGCAGCGCACGCGCCTTTGTAGGATTCCTACAAATCTCAGCGGTGTTTACGGTGCCGCGCGGTCCCGCGTCCCACCCGCTTTGTAAGGCACTCTAGAGACATGCTTGCACTCATCTGCCCCGGCCAGGGTGCCCAAACACCCGGAATGCTCGAACCTTGGCTCGCCCTACCGTCGGTAGCCGAACGACTCACCGCATTGTCGGATGCCACAGAAATCGACATCGTGGCGCACGGCACCACCTCTGATGCAGACACGATCCGTGACACCGCAGTCGCGCAGCCCCTGCTTGTTGCCACCGCGCTCGCCACGGCTCGCGAAGTCCTTGGCGATCTCGTGCCTGGAGTAACCGCCGGCCACAGCGTCGGCGAATTTGGCGCGGCGGCCATCGCGGGTATCTTCAGCGACGCCGATGCGATGGCGCTGGTCACCGTCCGCGCCAACGCGATGGCGCACGCAGCGCGAACCTCCGAGCCCACCTCCATGGCTGCGGTGCTTGGCGGCGAGCCTGATGAGGTGGCTGCCGCGCTGGAGACGTACGGACTCACGGCAGCAAACATGAACGGGGGCGGCCAGGTGGTTGCGGCGGGGACTCGGGCCGGAATCGAAGCGCTCGTAGCGAACGCACCGGCGCGGGCGCGGGTCATCGAACTCCAGGTCGCAGGCGCCTTCCACACCGCTTTCATGGCACCGGCGATCGAGGTTCTTACAGCGGCCGCGTCCGGCGTCACTCCGTCCGACCCGGTGACAGCCCTCTTGTCGAATGCCGACGGCACAGTGGTGACCTCGGGTACGGACGCCCTTGCGCGGCTCGTCAAGCAGGTGGCCAACCCCGTGCGTTGGGACCTCTGCCAAGAGCAACTCCTCTCCATGGGTGTGACGGGTATCCTCGAGGTGGCGCCCGGTGGGGTCCTGACGGGCTTAGCGAAGCGCTCCTTGAAGGGCATTCCCGCTGTCGCTCTCAAGACCCCCGACGATCTACCTGCAGCTCGCGAACTTCTGGAGGCACACGCGTGACCACACTGACTATCAAGCGAGGCCCTGAGTTCTCCCGCATCCTGGGATTGGGCGTCGCGCGCGGCGAAAATGTGGTCCCCAACGACGACATCATCGAGCCGATCGATTCATCAGACGAGTGGATTCGCAAGATGACGGGAATCGCCACCCGCGTGCGCGCCAACTCCGAGACGTCAGTCATCGATCTGTCGGAGCGCGCATCGCTCGAGGCCATCGCAAAGGCCGGCATCGACGCCACCGAGATCGACGCTGTCATCTTGTCGACCATCACGTATCCCCACATGACTCCCGGCGGCGCGCCTGTCCTGGCCGACCGCATCGGCGCCACTCCTGCCGCCGCCTACGACATCTCGGCCGCCTGCGCGGGCTACTGCTACGGCATCGCCCAGGCAGACGCACTGGTCCGCGCCGGCACGGCACGCAATGTGCTGGTCGTTGGCGCGGAAAAGATGAGCGACTTCATCGATCCCGCTGACCGCTCCATCTCTTACCTGCTGGGCGACGCGGCGGGCGCTGTGGTGATCGGTAGCTCAGACACCCCAGGCATCGGCCCCACGGTGTGGGGTTCAGACGGCGCGGGGGCGCAGCTGATTCGCCAGACCGCCTCCTGGCTTGACGTTCGTGACGGCAGCGCCGAGGCCTTCCCCACGCTCGTCCAAGAGGGCCCATCAGTCTACAAGTGGGCATCGTTCAAGATGGGCCCTGTGGCACTTGAGGCCATCGAAGCCGCGGGCATCACACCCAACGACATCCAGGCCTTCATTCCCCACCAGGCCAACACGCGGATCATTGATCAGATGGTGAAGCAGATCGGCTTACCGGAACACGTGGCCGTGGGTCGGGACATCGTCGACAGTGGCAACACGTCCGCGGCGTCCATCCCGCTCGCCACCGAACGTCTCTACCGCGACGGTGCCGTGAAGTCCGGCGACCTCGCGCTGCAGATCGGATTTGGCGCCGGGCTCGTGTACGCCGCGCAGGTCGTGGTACTGCCGTAATCGCGTGTACCCCGTAAAGTTCTTACGTCCCAACAACTCAACCGATGCGTCCGCATCACGCTAGTACAAGGAGAAAATCCCATGGCAAAGTCAGAAGCAGAAGTTCTCGAGGGCCTCGCGGCTATCGTCGCTGAAGAGACCGGCCTTGACGCCGCAGACGTCCAGACCGACAAGTCCTTCACCGACGACCTCGACATCGACTCGCTGTCGATGATGACCATCGTCACGCTCGCCGAAGAAGAGTTCGACGTCCGCATCCCCGACGAGGACGTCAAGAACCTCGTGACCGTTGGCGACGCCGTGAAGTACATCACCGGCGCTCAGGCCTAGCCGACCTACCCTCGCACCACTTCCCGGAGGTTTCACCCATGACCAACGTCGTTATCACAGGCCTCGGAGCCACCACGCCGCTTGGCGGGGACGTTCCTACCACCTGGGAGAACGCGCTCGGCGGCTTGTCCGGCGTGCGCACTCTCGACAACGACTGGGCGGAAAAGTACGGCATGCCCGTGCACTTCGCCGGTCAACTGGCTGTGCAGCCTTCGGAAGTGTTGACCCGTCCCGAGACCAAGCGCATGGACCCGTCGGCCCAGATGGCGATCGTGGCCACGCGTGAAGCTTGGGCCGATGCCGGGTCGCCTGAGGTTGACCCGGAACGCCTGGGGAGCATCGTCTCCTCGGGCATTGGCGGAGTGTGGACGCTACTCACGGCGTGGGACACGGTGAGGGACCGGGGCGCCGAGCGCGTCCTCCCCCTCACCGTGCCCATGCTGATGCCCAACTCCCCCACCGCATACGTGTCGCTCGAGATCGGCGCCCGCGCCGGTGCTCACGCCCCGGTGAGCGCGTGCGCGTCTGGTGCGGAGGCGATCGGCATGGCGTACGACATGATCGTGTCCGGTAGGGCCGATGTTGTGGTCGCCGGGGGCACCGAGGCCGCCATCCACCCTTTGCCGATCTCGGCATTTGCTGCAATGCAGGCGCTGTCCAAGCGCAACGATGACCCCGCTGGCGCCTCGCGCCCCTACGACACCACTCGTGACGGCTTTGTGCTGGGCGAGGGTTCTGGAGTCATGGTGCTCGAATCTGAGGAACATGCCAAGGCTCGCGGAGCGCGCATCTACGGTCGCGTGCTGGGCGTGGGCATGACCTCTGACGCCAACCACATCGCCGCACCGGACCCCGAAGGCGCTGGCCAGACCCGCGCCATGCAGATCGCGCTCAAGAACGCTGGGGTCCAAGTCAAGGATGTGTGCCACGTCAACGCTCACGCCACCTCCACGCCCGTGGGCGACATGATCGAGGCCCGCGGCATTCGCGGCGTGCTCGGCTCGCACGCGGACCAGGTGCTCCTGAGCGCCACCAAGTCGATGACTGGGCACCTCCTGGGCGGCGCTGGTGCGCTCGAGTCGGTGTTCACGGTGCTGGCACTACGCGACCGCAAGGCCCCGCCAACCATCAACGTGACAAGCCCGGACCCGGAGCTCGAAGTGGACTTGGTGCGCGACATCCCACGCGCGCTACCTGCAGACGGTCAACTCGCCGCGATCAACAACTCGTTCGGCTTTGGCGGCCACAACGTCGCCGTGGTGTTCGGCACCGCCTAGCCACAGCGTCGGCCGAATGGGTGAGGGGCACACCCCGCTTCAGCCCTGTATTGTGCCGGTAACCCCCCAACGGAACCCTTTGCCGTGCGGACGGTTGTGAGGTCTCGTGCGGACGGTTGACGGGGCTCCGGTGCGTCAGCCCACGCGGTGGAGCCAGCGCACAGGCGCACCCGAGCCCGCGTACCTGAACGGCTCGAGTTCCTCATCCCAGGCCACGCCTAGCGCCAGATCCATGCTGCGCTTGAAGTCAGCGAGAGTGCCGCCCGCTTCGAGCGCGGAGCGAATGCGATCCTCGGGCACCACGATGTTGCCGTGGACGTCCGTGGCGGCGTGGAAGATGCCGAGCGAGGGCGTGTGCGACCAGCGCCCGCCATCGCAGCCATAGGAGGCATCCTCGGTGACTTCGTAGCGAACGTGCTCCCAGCCGCGTAGGGCCGATGCCAGCGCAGCGCCGGTTCCTTGTACACCTTGCCATGAGACCTCGGCACGGAAGAGGTTGGGTCCTGCCGGCTGCTCAGTCCAGTCAAAGGAGGCGCGCGAAGACAGCACGCCCTGTGCGGCCCACTCGATGTGAGGGCACATTGCGCGCGTAGCAGAGTGCACAAAAAGTACACCGCGGGTAATGGCAGCCATGACCCTTCCTTCCTGTTGAGGTGCGTCTTCCCCTACGACCTCTGAAGGAACTGCCGTGACACCGAATGCGGGTGTACACCACTATGGTGCCTCATCCGCGGCCAAACCGCTAGTGACAGCGGGTCCGGCGTGGCGCGACTACTTCGCCTGTAGCTCAAGCGACGCGCGCAGCTCACGCATCGCTTGCTTGCGAACGTCGCGCGCCAAGCGGTCGAGGTAGAGCTTCCCGTTGAGGTGATCGACCTCGTGTTGGATGAGCCGCGCCCAGATCTCCTCGCCTTCGAGAACCACCGGCTCGCCGTCCAGGTCGATGCCTTCAGCGCGGGCATAGTTGGCACGTTCGCACGGGTACCAGAGCCCGGGCACTGACAGGCAGCCCTCGTCTCCCAGTTCCTGGAGTTCATCGGAGACTTCGACGATCACCGGGTTGAGGATGTACCCGATCTGGTCGTCAATGTTCCAGGAGAAGGCGCGCAGACTCACGCCGATCTGATTCGCTGCCAAGCCCGCGCGCCCGTCGTAGTCCACGGTCTCCAGCAGGTCCTCCACCAGGGTGCGGACAGTGTCGTCAATGGTCACAATGGGCTCGCACGGAGTGCGCAGCACGGGATCGCCGGTCACCCGGATGTCACGAAAGGCCATGCGCCCATTCTTTCACGGCGCCGGAACGCTATCGTGTCACCATGATCACCTCCACCGAGCGGCTGGTACTTCGCAAGTTCCGCGAGACAGACGCCGACGCCGTCCACGCCTATGCGAGCGACCCCGAGGTCTGCAAGTACACCGACTTTGGTCCCAACACGTGGGAAGACACAGTGAACTTCGTGAACACGGCCATGAACCACGAGCCGGACTCGCTGGCCGATCTCGCGATCGCGTTGCGGAGCACTCGAGAGGTGATCGGCGGCACAGGAGCCTTCCTCCCGAAGGGAGAAGAGCCCGACGAGCGTCCACACGTACGCGAGATTGGTTACGTCCTGCGCAGGGACCTGTGGGGGCAAGGTCTCGTCACCGAAGCCGCCACCGCGCTGATCTCACTGCTCAAACAAACGGGCACGGTGACGCGAATTGAAGCCCGGTGCCGGCCCGAGAATCTCGCGTCCGCGCGTGTGATGCAGAAGTTGGGCATGAAGTTTGAGTTTCTTCTGGAGCGTGACTACGAGTGCAAAGGCGTGTGGGTGGACTCACACCTGTACTCCCTTGACCTCAGGGCTCCGCGCCCCTAGAGAGCCCCCACGGCGAAGCTGGGCTGCGTGTGCAAGGCTGGAGCCATGGCGACCACCTGGTCTGAACGAGCATTTGGTGCCGAGGCCATCGGCGACGCAGAGGTGGCCGCGCTCGCGCACGCAACCAACGCCGAACTCATGGACCGCGCCGCGCACGCGGTGGCGCGCGAGACCCTCGCCGAGCTTCGAGCGCACCATGGCCACGCGCGTGGACGCGCAGTGGTGCTCCTGGTGGGTTCAGGCAAGAACGGCGGCGATGCGCTGCTCGCTGGCGTATATCTGATGCGCGCAGGCGTCAATGTAGACGCCGTGATGTGCTCACCTGACACGTATGAGCCAGCTTTCGCTGCGTTCGCCGCCGCGGGAGGAGGCGTTCATCGCGCGCACGAAGCCCCAGGTTTGGCGAGCGGCGCTCAGGCGCTCGAAGCCAGCGATGCCGTGATTGATGGCGTGGTGGGACTGGGCGCTCGGCCGGGACTACGCGAGCCAGCCATCACGCTTGCCCAGGCGGTCCCGTCCCGCGCCATCGTCATCGCAGTGGACCTGGCGAGCGGCGTCGATGTCGCGACCGGAGAGACTCCAGGCGACTTCATCGCAGCCGATGTCACGGTCACCTTTTCCGCACCCAAGCCCTGTCACTTCCTGCCGCCGGCGGCCGTCGCAAGCGGGCGCGTGGCGGTGGCGACCGTGGGCGTCCCGCTCGACGTCGCGGCGGCGACCCCCGACCTCTCGCGAGCCACTGCGGCTGACGTGCGCCAACGCTGGCCGATGCCGCGGCGCGGCGATCACAAGTACACCCGCGGGGTGCTGGGCGTCGTCGCGGGATCCGTTCAGTACCCCGGGGCCGCTGTGCTGGCGGTCTCGGGAGCGTGGCGAACCGGTGTAGGAATGGTGCGCTACTGGGGACCCGCACGTGCCCAAGACTTGGTTCTTGCGGCTCGGCCCGAAACGGTGTGTCACGACCTCCCCCACGACGCTCAGGTGCAGGCCTGGCTGGTAGGTCCGGGCGTGGCTGGAGACGACGACCAGCCCGCAGCCGTCATGCTTGCCCTCGAGTCGGGCCTGCCTGGGGTCGCGGATGCGGGCGCGATCGAGGCCTGTGTTCTGCACCAACGCGACCACGCCACTACCTCTCCGGGGCAACGACCTCACTGGGTAGTGACGCCTCACGCCGGGGAACTCGCTCACGCGCTCACCTCGCTGGGCGCACCGGCCTCGCGCGCCGACGTGGAGTCCCAGCCGGTGGTTCATGCGCGCCGGCTTGCCGAGCTCGCGAAGGTGGTCGTGCTCCTCAAGGGGGCCGTCACATTGATATGCGATCCCACCGGTAGCGTCGTGAGTCAGGCAGACGCACCAGCCTGGCTTGCGACGGCCGGGGCCGGGGACGTCCTCGCTGGCGTCATTGGGTCGCTCCTGGCCTCGGGGGTAGACCCTGTGGAGGCTGCGGTGATGGGTGCCTACGTTCACGCCAATGCCGCGCGGGCGGCTTCACTGGGAGGGCCCATCGTGGCGCTCGACGTCGCCGAGGCTATTCCGCGCGTCGTGCGCGCGCTCCTGGCAACGACTACCTAGTCTGAGCGATGGGCGCCGGTCAACAACTACCAGCTCGCACACCGCCATCGAGGACGGTGAAGTCTGCGGGGTACTCGGGGTGCAGGATGCGGATCATCACGACCATCTCTTCATCACCCGGGCTCATCCACGTATCAGTGAAACCCGCCCGGTACGTCGCTGTCTCGAACACCAATGAGCCACGCCCGTCCTCGACAATCCACGCGGATGAGATGAGCCCTCGAACGGGCCCAACGAGCGTACGGGTGTAGGCGGCCTGGAGTTCGGAGAGGGTCGAGCCTAGGCCTATGCCCTGTCCGGTCCTGGGTCCCACACCCCACACGTCGATGCGGTGCACAGCCGCGTCATCAGCGTCGATCGAGAACGGCGTGACCGGATTGCCCGCCAAGTCCACGTCGCTGTCGTCGTACCCGTACGGCGCCCACCGGCCCTTGTTGTCGAACACCGGATCAGTGGTGGTGCCACAGAAACTCGGGAAGTACGCGATCATCGCGGCGCCGGGATTGTCTTCAGGCGGCAGGTTCCCCACGGAAAGCGGACCCAGGCCGCGGTTCCAGATCAGCAAGTCTTGGGCAGCCATGTGCGGCGCAAAGGTGGGATCTGGCCCAGGGTCAGTCTCAAGGATGCCGGGTTCGATGTCCGAGGTTGGGCCGGGCGAGGCACTCGCGACAGGCGTTGGGCTAGCCGACGTTGATGGTGAGGGCGCTGGATCATCGCCAGCGCATCCCGCGAGCGTGAGGGCCGCAACTGCAACGAGAGCTGCAAGGGGGGTGATCGGCGAGCGAAGCATGCGGAGCCCTTCTTGATGGAGATGTTCGAGGTTGTCCTCAGTCTCCACCGCTCACGCGCAGACTACAACTCGCGCATCGACCGCCACCGGTCCCGTAGCAGGTGAGCCGCAGCCTTGGGGCGGCGATCGCGGGTGAACACGCCCTTCTTGTTGCCGTCCACTCGCGAGATACCCACGGACGTTTGGAAGTCAGCGAAGTTCCACACCTGCTCTCCTACCACCGCGGGGATCGAGTCATGAACGCGGTGATACGCGGCCAGCATGTCGCGCTGGAACTCCTCGGTCCACAGGACGTCATGAACCGAGTGCAGTCCGGCCACCGAGTCCGCCCCGTACTCCATGATCACCAAAGGCTTGTGGTACATCGCTTGCCACCCCAGGAGTTCGGCCTTGTAGGCGGCCTCAGCCGTCGCGAGGTCCCCGGGCCCCACGTACCAGCCGTAGTAGCGATTGAGGCCGATGACGTCAAACAACTCGGCGATCTGGCACATGTCGAAGGGCGCGAGGGCATCGTTCGCGTACGTCATGGGGCGCGACGGGTCGAGCTCGCGTGCCAGCTCGACGAGCGGCTCGAAGTACTCGCGCGCGCCGGGCTCGTGCGAGGCAGGCTCGTTGGTCAAGGACCACATCACCACGGAGGGGTGGTTCTTGTCGCGCGCGATCAACTCGCGGATCGCCTGGGCGTGGGCGGCCTGTGCGCCGTCGCTGACAGTTACCGGCGTGAACGTGGCCTTGGCGAGACTCCCTGACAGCCCGCCCCCGCCCCGCAAGTTGAGCCCCACCGCCGGAGTCTCGTCGATCACCACAATGCCGTGACGGTCGGCGAACTCCATGACCTCTTCCGCATACGGATAGTGAGAAGTCCTGAACGAGTTCGCGCCCATCCACTCCAGCAACTGGAAGTCGTGGACCAGGAACGCGGGATCATGGCCCTTGCCGCGCACTGCAGAGTCCTCATGCTTGCCGAACCCCGTGAAGTAGAAGGGCTCTCCGTTGATGAGGAACTCGCGCCCGCGCACCTCCACGCTGCGAACTCCCACGGGTAGCACGTACTCGTCGGCGACCTCGTCGCCTACCACGGCCTCGATCCCCAACTGATAGAGGTAGCCGTGGCCGGGCTTCCACAGGTGCGCATGGCGCACCCTGATCTCGCCCGATGCTCCGTCGGCAAACCCTGCGATCTCACCCTGGGCGTCGCGCAGGGTCACACGCACCGCCGCCTCCCCCTCGGTCTCGACGGCGTAGCTGACAACGCCGGTGGTGCCGCTGATCGTGGTGGTGACCGTGGCATCGGCGATGCGCACAAAGGGCACCGAGTACAGCCACACCGACCTTGCAAGTCCCGCGTAGTTGTAGAAGTCGTGGAAGTAGCCCTGTTTGCGCCTACCGTCGGGCAAGGTAGTGATGAAGCCAGGCGGGATGGTGTCGAAGGTGAGTTCGTTGTTGACGGCCACCGTGATGCGGAACTCGTCCCCGGCGGTGACGTACGGAGTGATGTCGGCACCAAAGGGCAGGTAGCCGCCCACGTGCTCCGCGACCAGGGTGTCATTGATCCACACCCGGCCCTCGTGGGTCGCGGCGTCGAGCCGGATGAACGTCTTGACGCCGTCCCATCCGCGCGGCACGCGCGCGGTGCGTTGGTACCAGACCCAGCCCACGTGATCGCGGATCTCCTGGGAAGCGAAGACGTCGTTGTAGCTCGCGGGTACCGGCGCCTCAAGCGGGGTGTCGAGGGGTCCCGCCCAGGCTTCACCGGTGTCGGGACCGTCGAGCGCGAACCGCCACAGCCCGTCCAGGCTCAGCATCTCCCGTGTGGCAGAGACTTGGGGCTTCAGCATTGACGACCCTCCGTGGTGCTCGGTGTGCGTGGCCAATCACGCGAGCGTCCCCCTGCTCTTGACCTTCAAGCCAACTTGAAGGTCTATGGTGCAACTATGGACGCTGTGCATCAGAACCACACTACCCACACTGCCGCTGACAAGACTGACGGTCACGGAGACCACTCGAACCACGGTGGATCGGGGGACCACACCGGGCACGATCCTGCCCAGTTCCGGGATCGCTTCTGGCTCTCTCTTGCCCTCACCACTCCGGTGGTTGCTACCAGCGCCACGTTCATGATGTGGTTCGACTACGCGATCGAGTTCCCGGGGGTGCGGTGGATTGCCCCAGTGCTCGGCACGTTCATCTTCTTCTGGGGCGGCAAGCCATTCTTGGTGGGTGCGGTGGCCGACCTCCGCAACCGCAAGCCCGGCATGATGCTCCTCATTGGCATGGCCATCACGGTCGCATTCGCGGCCAGTTGGGCGGCCACGCTCGGGTTGTTCGATGTCGAAGTATGGTGGGAGATGTCGCTCCTGATCGCCATCATGCTGCTGGGTCACTGGCTGGAGATGCGAGCGATCGGGCAAGCGCGCGGAGCGTTGGCTGCCCTCGCGGAACTCTTGCCCGATACCGCAGAACGGGTCGACGCCGACGGCAACGTTAGTGAGCTCGCGGTCAGCGAACTCCGGACGGGCGACGTGGTGCTCGTGCGCCCCGGAGGTCGTGTGCCCGCAGATGGCGTCATCACGCAGGGCGGCGCGGACGTCGACGAATCGATGATCACCGGCGAGTCAGTTCCTGTGCGGCGCGGCGAGGGCGACCGAGTCGTCGCAGCATCGGTTGCCACGGATCACGCCATTCGCGTCGAGATCACGGCCTTGGGCGACGACACCACCCTGGCGGGGATCCAGCGCCTGGTGGCCGCGGCCCAGTCCTCGAAGTCTCGCACCCAAGTGTTGGCAGACCGTGCCGCGGCATTGCTGTTCTACGTCGCGGTGATCGCCGCGGCGGTGACCGCTGTGGTGTGGGCGGTGTTGGGCCAAGGTGACGCCGCAGTGGTGCGCTCGGTAACCGTACTCATCATTGCCTGCCCCCACGCGCTCGGACTCGCGATCCCCCTCGTGACGTCCATCTCGACCTCGATGTCGGCGCGCCACGGCATCCTCATCAAAGATCGTGCCGCGCTCGAGGCCATGCGAAACATCGACTTCGTGCTCTTCGACAAGACGGGAACCCTCACCCGAGGCGAGCACGCGGTCGCTGGGGTTGAGGTCGCCGAGGGCGATGAGGATCGCGTGCTCGCCATCGCGGCTGCCGCCGAAGCTGACAGTGAGCATCCCTTGGCGCGAGCGATCATCGCCGCCGCGCGCGAGCGTGACCTCACCGTTCCGAGAGCGTCGGACATCCGCAACGAGTCTGGCCGCGGCGTGTTCGCGAACGTTGATGGCAAGGAAGTGGCAGTTGGTGGCCCGGCGCTCTTGCGCGACCTTGAACTCAGTGTGCCGGCCGGACTGGATGATGCAGCGTCGAAGTGGAGTTCTCGCGGAGCGGCGGCGCTGAGCGTCGTGTACGACGGCAAGGTGATCGGGCTCATCGCGCTCGAGGACCAAGTACGCGCAGAGTCGCGAGAGGCCATCTCGTCGCTACAGAGTGCCGGCGTGCGAGTTGCGCTCATCACGGGCGATGCGCAATCAGTCGCCGACGCAGTTGGCTCCGAACTGGGCATCGACGAAGTCTTCGCCGAAGTTCTTCCCGAGGACAAGGACAGCGCCGTGGCCGACCTGCAGTCGCGCGGGTTCACAGTGGCCATGGTGGGCGACGGCATCAACGATGCCCCAGCACTCGCGCGCGCGGACGTCGGTATCGCCATCGGCGCTGGAACCGACGTAGCAATCGAGTCCGCAGGAATTGTGCTGGCGGGCAACGACCCCCGTTCAGTTTCGGCGGTGCGGAGGCTGTCCTCCGCGAGCTATCGAAAGATGGTGCAGAACCTCTGGTGGGCTGCCGGATACAACATCGCCGCGATCCCGCTTGCCGCAGGGGCGCTTGCTTGGGCGGGCTTCGTGCTGCCGATGGCAGTGGGAGCAATGCTGATGAGCGCTTCAACGATCGTGGTGGCTCTCAATGCCCAGCTTCTGCGTCGGGTGAGGCTGGCTGACTGACGCCGCGCCGGGTTCCGCCGGCAGTCTGGCGGCTCGTTGCGTGATCGCTCAGAGTTTGAAGACGTGGCGTGGGATGGCGTCAACAAGGTCGTGAGCGATCCGCTGGGCGGCATCGAGTGACACGCGACCCTCCCGCACCATGCGAGCCAGGAACCCGGCGTCCACGCGGCGCGCGGCGTCGTGGCGGGCCGGTATCGACAGGAACGCCCTGGTGTCATCGATGAACCCCGAGGTTCGGTAGAACCCCGCCGTCTCCGTAACCGCTGAGCGGAATCTCGCCATGGCATCGGGCGCATCGAGAAACCACCACGGCGCCCCCACGTACACGCTGGGGTAGAACCCGGCGAGCGGCGCGAGCTCGCGGGAGAATGTGGTCTCATCCACCGTGAACAGCACCAGGTGAAAGCCGGGTTCGGTGCCGAACGCCTCGAGCAAGGGTCGCAGGTTCTCGGTGTACTCGGTGCGGACGGGGATGTCGTGGCCGGTGTCGGGGCCGTACCGTTCTGCGGTGGGCGCGTGGTGGCCACGGCGCACACCCGGGTGAATGGTCATCACGAGGCCGTCCTCGACGGACATTCGTGCCGACTCGACCAGCAAGTGGCCGTGCAGGGCGCGCGCGTCGGCAGGCTCGAGGGTGCCGCCCAGCGCCGACTGGAACAGGGTCTCCGCGGTGGCAGGCTCCAAGGCGATGGCGAACGGCTCCAGCATCCCGTGGTCGGCCGACGTCGCCCCATGCGCGATGAAGTGCTCGCGCCGGGCGCGGAGGCTGTCCAGGTAGTGCTCGAGCGTGCTCGCTGGCGCGCCGGTGGCGTCAAGCAGCGCGGCGGCAGCCGCCGCGAACCCAGGCTGGGTGGCGTCAAGGAACCGGTCGGGGCGAAAGGTGGGAATCACGCGCCCGCTGAAGCTGGCATCGGCGGCAAGTGCCGCGTGGGCGTCAAGGGCGTCGAGGGGATCATCGGTGGTGGCGAGCACCTCGATGGCGAACCGCTCGAACAGGGCGCGGGGCCTGAAGCCCGGCTTCGCGAGGACGTCCGCGACGGCGTCGAAGGCGGCGTCCGCGCTGGCAGCATCGAGGTCATCGCCTATCCCAAACAGCGTCGCGAATGTGTCCGCGAGCCAGTAGCCAGAGGCGGTCCCCGCGAACGCATGCCAGTGGGATGCGAACGCGCGCCAAACGTCACGCGGTTCAGCGGGATTGGGACCCAAGCCCAGGTGGTCAAGGCTCACACCGTGGGCGTGAATCAGCCTCGTGACGTAGTGGTCGCTCGTGACCAACAACTGCGCGGGATCGGGGAAAGGCGCGTCGTCAAGAATGCTCGCGGCGGGCACGTGGCCGTGCGGAGAGACGATCGGGGCGTCCGCGACCGCACGGTAGAGGTCGCGGGCGATGGCACGCGTTGCCGGGTCCGATGGCAAGAGGCGATCGGGATCGCGCGGCGACATCGACGGCATCTTGCCAGTCTATGGCTGGAGGATGAGTGGCTACAGGCAGCTAGCCGCGCGAGTGCGCGGCGAGCGCATCGCGCACGTGGGCCACGAACGCGGCATCACCTGCAAGGTTCGCGTCGATGATCGAGATCATGGCAGTCACCGGGTCCATGGCGGTGAGTGCCCGCGCGATCTCCCCCTGGCGCGAGTCCTCGATCAGGGGCAGCTCAGCAACCCCGGCAATCCACTCTGCGAGCGCCTGAGCGCACGCGGTGGCCGGGCGACCGGCGGCCCGTTCGTGCACCGCAACAGCGCCCACCCGTACCGACAGTTTGGTCGCGGACTCGAGCGCGATCTGTGCGAGGTGGTGCTCCATGCGCGCATTTCCCCACCGCGCCACGAGCTCGTCTCGGTAGCGCTCGTGCTCCACCCCTACAGGCAGATGAGGCACGGCCTCGTCCCAGTAGTCGCGGACCAGCGCCATGCATGCCGGAGACGCAGCCGCCTCCGCAACCGTCGAGAGTCCGCGTCGCAGGCCCCACCAGGCCATCAGCGAGTGTGCGCCGTTCAGGAGCCAGAGTTTGCGCTCTTCGTGGCCGCGAATGTCATCGACGAAAACGGCTCCAGCGCTCTCCCACTGAGGGCGTCCGCCCGGGAACTCGCCTTCTAGCGCCCAATCGGAGAAGGGCTCGGTGACGACCGGGGCGGCATCGATCCACCCGGCCTCGCGTACCGCAGCGACCTCGTTGCCGTCCCAGCGGGGCGTGATGCGGTCCACCGAGGTGGACACGTAGCTCACCTCGTGTTCAAGCCAGTCCACCATGCCTGGGCGCACGTCACGCGCCAGGTCCAACAACTGGGCCTTCACGAACTCACCGTTGGCCGGAATGTTGTCGCATGGAACGACGGCAATGGGGCCAGCCTGAGCGTCGTAGCGCGCCTCGAGGGCGTGCACCAACCGCCGTAGCGGGGTGTCCTGACCGGGTGCCGCCCCGTAGCCCGCCTCAGTCACGGTGAGGGTCACGATCGCCACCTCGGGGCGGGCCATGAGCGCACAGAGGGTTGCCACATCGCCACCGTGGTGGGTCTCGACAATGCTAGGGATCACTTCCACCGCATCGTGCTCCGGACCGCGTGTGGTCAGGGTGTAGAGCCCCTCCTGGCTGGACAGCACCTGGGCGGCTTGGGCCGAACGGCCGGTGAACGCGGCAATCCCCCACTGATCAGAATCAGCCGCATGCGCGGTGTACCAAGCCTGGTGCGAGCGATGGAAGGCGCCCAATCCCAGGTGGATGATGCGTACGGGCGCAGTGGTGGTTGGCCCGCCACGTTCAGCGAGCGCGGCACGGGTGAGGGGAACCGGCCCCGTCACACTAATACCGTGACGGAGAACGTGGCCTTCACGCCGGCGTCAAGGCCCTCTGCAACGCGAACGGCCTTCTTGACGGGCAGGATGAACGACGCATGCTCCTTCGAGGGAAAGAGCGACGTGTCCCACGTCGTGGTGCCCGTGGTGACGCGCACCTTGACGGAGCCAAAGCCCGCGCGCGGCCCCACCAGCGCGTCATCGATCTGGTCCGTCACGGCTTCCGGGAGCGTCACGAACTGCCACTGGCCCGGACCGGTGGCAGCCGTCCACAGCCACAGCGTGGCGTCGAAAGTATAGGACGTCACGACGCGTAGCCCAGTTCAATGAGCAGTGCAGTGACGGCGTCGGGGACGGTGCCCTTGGTGGTGATCGAATCGACCATGAGCGAGCCGGAATCGGGGGTCGCGGCGCTGAGCCTGAAATCGTGATCGGTGCCATGACCGTGGGCCACCAACGTGACGGAAGCGCGAGCGACCTCATGCGGGTTCCAATGGGCGCGCTCAAACGTGAGGGTCAGGTAACGGTTGCCGTGCGTTGCCTGGCGCGTGAAGATATCGGTGAACGGGCAGTTAGGAGGCTCCGACGCGTCCATGGGGGTCCACCTGCGGTCGTCGGCCGTGGTCACTGGTGCATCCGCAAGGCCGACGCTACGCGCGACACTCGCGAAGATGTCACGCAAACGCCGCTCTAGCGCGCCTATTTCGATCGATCCCGCGACCGTATTCGCGACGGGCGTGCTCGGTGCGGGAGGGGCATCGGCCGCCTGTATCTGTGCGAGCCCCGCACTCAACGTGTGGGTGCCTGCCAGGGCGCTGCCAACCCGCGCGTGCTTGTCGCACAACCACGCCGCGTTGGGCGGATGCCCCACGATTTCCCCGCGTGCCGCACGCTGGTGCCACAAGGCGTCGGAGGTGGTGGGCTTGAAGCTGACCAGGCCGCCGCCGCCAGACGTGGCATCGGCCCCGCAAACGTCGCAATGAGGAGGGCGCATGGGCTAGAGGCTCTCCCGCACGGCCTTGGGTAGCTTGGCGCGCACCAAGGCGTAGGACTCCCGCACCAGGTCGTCGAGGCGATCTTGAGGAACTTCTCCGGTATCCAGCGCCACCGAGTTCCAGTGCTGCTTGTTCGTGTAGTAGCCGGGCACCACTGCGGTGAACTCCTGGCGCAGGGACTCGTTGTCTGCAGGGTCACCCTTGAGGGTGATGATCTCACCCAGTTCCTGGTGGCTACCCCGCATGCCAAACAGTTTGCCCGCAACCATCAGGACCCAGGTGTCCCACTCAGGCTTGTAGGCGAACTGCGCCCCTGGAAGGGTGGCAACGAGGGCATGAATCCACTGATCGTCGGAGCTCAAGGTGGCGGGCATATTCCGACATTAGCAAGCCACGCTAGGAGCCGATGCGCCTTGCCCTGAAGATGATGTCATCGACGTGTCGCTGCGCCGATGCCGAACCCAGTGGCCGCGCGCGCTTGTCGTTCAGTTCGATGACCCAATCCGGTGAGTCGCCAATGACCTCGGCGAAGTCGTCGCAGCTCAGATAGGCGTCGACGTCGTACATGGGCGCGTGATCGTGGTGGCCGGTCCCGGCGCGCATGGGATGGGGGTCGTGGTTGACGACCAGCACGGTGCCGCCCGGCGCAACGGCATTGAGGATAGTGTGCACGCCCCGCCTGTCCGGGGTGAGGGGAATCGAGGCGTAGAACGCGATGACGAGGTCGAACGCCGCGGGCTCGATGGCATTCAAAGAGTTGGCGTCCGCGCGCTGATAGTCCAGCACGAGGCCCCTGCTGCCGGCCTCCGTAGCAATGCGGTCAAGCGCCACGCTCGAGACGTCGCTGGCGGTGACGTTCCATCCGCGCTCGGCAAGCCAGAGGGCATCGGCCCCCTCCCCCGCGCCAACGTCGAGCGCACGCCCGGGCGGCATCTCGGCAACCTCGGCGACCAGACTGCCGTTGGGATTGCCACTCCACATCCGCTCTGTGCTGTACCGGCGATCCCACTCGACCTCATTGCTGGGGCCGAGCTGCGGCTCGTGGAGATCCTCCTGCGCCAGGCTTCCGCAGATCGCGGCGGCGACCTTGCTGCCGTCCGCCGCGGCGTGGAGGACCTGCTGGCTGGGATCCTTGACGTTGCCTGCGGCATAGACGCCGGGCACCGTCGTTTCGCCTACCTCGTTGGTTTGGAGGAAGGTTCCCACCCCCATGGGGTGCTCCGTCGCGGTCAGGCCCAGCGACGCTACCACTTCGGCACGGGCGTTGAATCGTGGGCCAACAACAATAGTGCTGGCGTTAATGTGCTCGCCGCCGCTTAGCTCGACGCCAATCACCGCGCTGTTAGCGTCCTCCGTGACGCGCGCCACCGTTCCCTCGATGATGTGCACGCCGCGAGCGCGCAGGGCGTCGAGTTCGCCGGCGTCAACGCCAGGAGCGCCGTGGAGCACCACCGTCAGGTGGTCGGTGAGGTGGCGGAACAACATCGCTTGGTGCAGCCCCATGGGGTGAGTCACGAGCAGCACCAGTCGCTGGTCGCGAACCTCCCAGCCATGGCAGAACGGGCAGTGGATCACGCCCCTGCCCCACTGCTGTGCGAGGCCCTCAACCTCCGGAAGCTCGTCGACCAGGCCCGTCGCGATGATCACTCGCCGTGCGGTCACGGAGTGGCCACCGTGCAGGTCCACGCGGAACCTGCCATCGGGGTCGCGAGTCACTTGGGTTGCGCGCGCCGCGAGGATCTCCGCCCCAAAACTACGCGCCTCGGCACGGCCCGCACGCAGGAGGTCCTCTGGTGGGTGGCCCTCGTAGCCCAGATAGCCGTGCATGTGGCTCGCCGGCGCATTCCGAGGCGTGCCGTCGTCGATGACGATCACCGATCGCCGCTGACGCGAGACTTGAAGCGCGGCGGCAAGGCCCGCCGCAGACCCGCCGATGACGGCGACATCGCAAGCGCGGTGAACGGTAGCGGAACGGTGATTGGTCATGCCATCCACGCTACAGTTGGAGACGGAAACCGCAAGCAATCTTGCAATATTCGCAAAGGCCGGGAGGTGCCATGAGTGAGCTCAACTCGGTCGAAGAGACCGTGCGCACGCGGCTGCGCAGCCTGCGCACGACCATGGGGCTGTCTTTGGGGGACCTCGCTGCCCGCACCAATCTCAGCGCCTCCACGATCAGCCGCATCGAGACCGGCAACAGGTCTATCAGCCTCGACGTGCTCCTGCCGCTAGCGACGGCGCTGCAGATCGATCTTGACTCGCTGCTGAGCGTCCACGGCGACGACGACGTGGTCATCCGACCCACGCCCACGCAGTGGGGCGACCACCACATGACGTGGATGCTCAGCAGGCCAACCGGGTCCATGACCGCAGTGAAGATCCGGCTCGATCCCGCGGACCGCGTCGCGGAGCAACGCGTTCACCCTGGACACGATTGGTTTGTGGTGATCGAGGGGCGAGTGCGCCTACTGTTGGGCGACCGTGAGGTAGTGGTGGAGACAGGCGAGGCCGCCGAATTCTCCACCATGACGCCGCACTCGATGACCGCCCTTGGTGGACCAGCCGAGGTCATCTCGGTGTTCGATCGTGACGGTCAGCGCGCCCACGTGCACTCGGAATAGCGCCCGCGTGCGGCTGCCGCTGATGGAGGTCAGTTGATATAGGTCAGGACGTCGTAGACCACGAATGCGGGCCACACGAAGGCCTTGAGCACTGCGAAGAAATGCTCCCACCCGGTGTCCGCCTGCTGCCAGTAGTGAACGAGCGATCCGATCATGGCGAAGAAGTACACGGCACTGCCCCCGGCGGCTGAGGAGCTCGCGGTGCGGCTTGACTTGGTGGTGGCGGCCTCGGTTGATTCAGTCATGGCGGCCCTTTCTGGGTCTGCAACTGCGGCGGAGGGACCGCTACCAGCCTAACGACGGCACGAGCGTGGCGCACTATCCACAGGTGGGCCAGGTGGGGCTCGAACCCACGACCGACGGATTATGAGTCCGCTGCTCTAACCGGCTGAGCTACTGGCCCTGCGAGGCGCCTCGCGGACGCCGACGCACAGTCTATCGGCGCGCCAGCACGTCTGGCGGCGGTGTTCGCCATGGGGCGCAAGTCATGTAAAGTTTGTACCTGCAATCCCTCATAGCTCAATTGGCAGAGCAGCCGACTGTTAATCGGCAGGTTGTTGGTTCGAGTCCAACTGAGGGAGCACGTGATGCGTGGGAGCCGGTCCGTTGGTGGGGCCGGCTTTCGTGCTTTCCAGGGCGCGGCCGGCTCGCGAGTACAGCATCCAACCTGTGCCGCTCACCCACACGAGCGCCAAGCCGATTCCCACGCGCTGAAGTAGCCCGAGCATCGGCTGCGTTGCGGCAAGCCACAGTGCCGGTCCCGTCATGAGCGATGCGAAACCCAACCAGAACGATGCCGTGGCCCAACGCCGCGTGAACAGATCCGGACGCGCCCAGAACACCCCACCTGACGCCATGGCGGCCAACGGCAAGAGGATCGCGGGGGGCGTGCTGGTGTACGAGTGCCAGCGTCCCGTCGCGGTCACGTCGATGCAACCCGAATCGCACGGGAAGAACGCCACCGCGATCATGAAGACACCAGCCAGCGCGATGAACACGACCGCCACGGCGGCCATGGTGCGCCGCCCCACCGCCCACGCGTAGGCACCGGCGAAGCACAGCAGCACCACTCCGAGGCCAGCGAAACCGCCCACATTGGTAACGTGCCGTACCGGCGAATCCACGGCACCGAGCACACTCATCGAATCGCGCACCGGAACATACCCCGCCCACGTGAATCCAAGCGCGGTGATGAGCGCCGCGTAGGCGATGGGCCCGGCAAAGGCCACCGCTGCGAGCGCGCGCCCTAGGCGCCGTGGTGCCATGCCTCCAGGCTAGCGGCCCGAGTGCAGCACTACTCGGAACGGCTCTTACGCTTTCGCGGCGCGGGCGGTTCGTCGCTGGGCGGCGGAATGGTGACCGAGCCGTCGCCGCCCAAGTCCCAGAAGGGGTTGCGCGCCAACTCCCACACGTGACCGTCGGGATCGGCGATGTAGCCGGAGTAGCCACCCCACTCGGTGGCTTCGGGGCGCTTGAGGACCGTCGCGCCCGCGAACAGGGCCGCGCTGAAGCGCTCCTCTACTTCCTCCTCCGTCGCGTAGTTCTGCGCCAGCGTCATCGCGCCGGTGCCAAGGGTGGCGTCCGGACGGGCCTGGTCCGCGGCGAGATCCTCGAGGCCAAACAGCGCCAAGACGCAACCGTTCAGCTGAAAGAAGGCGATGGACTTCTCATCGGCGCGAACCTCCCAGCCCCACGCCACGTAGAACGACTTGGCGCGGTCAAGGTCCGCGACGCCCAAGGTAACCATCGAGATGCGTTGATTCGACATTTTCACTCCTCGCGCAAGGCCCGGCGCTGGCTCTCCAGCTGGATCAACTCGTTAAACGCTTCGCGATGCGCGTCGGTGCCCTCGCCTGCGCGTTGCATCCGCCCTCGCAACTGCGAGATCTGCCGCGTCAGGCTCAGGTCCAGCAACCGCGCAAGGACCGAGCGCGCATACCGCGACAGTTCCTCGGGCTTGTCGTTGGGCAGTGGGCTCACCGCAAGTTCCGAGACCACGCCCGCGAGCGTTGGCCCCACCTGCTCAGCTACCTCACTCACCCAGGCGCCGGTAGAGCGACCGGGTCCGCCCGCCGCGCCCACGCCATCAAACACCGCGCGGTACTGCGGCACCGTGAACGCCTCCGCGGAAAGGCTTGCAAACATGCCAGCCGCCCCAGCATCGTCCGCAATCGCGCGAGGCACCTGCAAGATCACTTCCAACACCAGCCTTTCTGCTCGCACCACGGGGTCTCGCGGGTCAGGGCGGCCGACGCTGGCATCAGGGCCACCAGGGGCGTTGCCGGGGCGTCGCTCGCCTACGGGTGGCGGACCGCTGCCGCCGGGGTGCTGTGAGCCACGTGAGCGTCCGGCCTGCTTAACGGCTGCAATCACCTGGTTAACGTCCATGCCCAACCAGCCGGCCAGACGGCGCGCGTACTCGGGCTGAATCGCCGTGTCACGGATGCCAGCGACCACCGGCGCTGCTGCGCGCAGTGCCGCGACGCGACCCTCCGGAGTCTCGAGGTCGTTGCCACCCAGCGCGGTCTTGATCACAAACTCGTACAGCGGCACGCGAGCGTTCATGAGCGCCTGCACCGCAGCGTCGCCGCCGCGCAGGCGCAGGTCGCACGGGTCCAGGCCGTCCTTGTCCACGGCCACGAACGTCTGCGCCAGGAACTGCTGGTCGAGCGCGAAGGACTTCAACGCGGCGTTCTGGCCGGCCTCGTCACCGTCAAAGGTGAAGATCACCTGCGCGGACTTGCCGCCTACCTTGAGCTGCGCTCCCCCGGTGTCCCCCATGAGCCGACGCACCACCTTGACGTGGTCCTCACCAAACGCGGTACCGCAGGTCGCGACCGCACTGCCCACCCCGGCCAGGTGGCAGGCCATGACGTCGGTGTAGCCCTCGACCACCACCACGCGGCGTTCGGCCCGGATGGCACCCTTCGCGAGATCCAGGCCATAGAGCACCTGGGACTTCTTGTAGAGCGCAGTCTCCGGGGTGTTGAGGTACTTGGGGCCTTGATCGTCCTCGTAGAGCTTGCGGGCGCCAAACCCGATGACCTCGCCGGTGACGTCGCGAATGGGCCACATGAGACGCCCACGGAAGCGGTCGTAGACGCCCTTCTGACCCTCCGACATGAGGCCAGACGCCTTGAGCTCGGCCTCGATGAAGCCCTTACCGCGCAGGTGGTCAAGCAGTCCCGACCACCCCTGTGGCGCGTAGCCGATGCCGAAATGCTCAGCCGCTTCCTTGCCAAACCCGCGCTCCTGAAGGAAGTCGCGCCCGGTCTTCGCCTCTGGAGATTCGAGCGCGGCCACGTAGAACTCGGCTGCGATCCGGTGTGCCTCGAGCAGTCGCTTGCGAAGGCCCGCGGTGCCCTCCTTCTTGGGAGCGCCCCCCGCCTCATAGCGCAGCGTCACGCCAGCGCGCTCCGCGAGGTACTCGACCGCCTCGGCGAACGGTAGGCCGTCCATGCGCATCACGAACTCGATGACGTCGCCGCCCTCACCGCACCCAAAACAGTGCCACCGCCCGGCGCCGGGCCGCACGTGAAAGGAAGGGCTGCGCTCGTCGTGGAACGGGCAGAGTCCCTTGAGCGAGCCCACTCCAGCCGATTTCAGCGTCACGTGCTGACCGATGATGTCTTCGATGGGCGCGCGCTCGCGGACCGACGCAATGTCGTCACGATTGATCGTCCCAGCCACAGGGACACTCTATCCACTGGCGCTCGGTAGGCTGGTGGCATCACCCACGAGAGGATCGACACGTGCGAATCGATGCGTTCTTGGCGGATTCCGCCGAGGTAGTCCAAGGCAAGATCTATGCTCTGGGGGCGGGCTGGAACACCATCTTTGTCCGCAACTTCCCTGCCGTGCACCGGCGTCTGGCGGTGGCGTCCACGGTGCACGTGCCGTTCACAGCCACGAACGCGAGCCACAAGTTCGAACTCAAACTCGTCACGGAAGACGGTGCGGACCACCGCATTGGCTTGCGTGCCGATGCCGAGGGCAACGCCGTTCCTGTGTACGCCATGGGCGGCGAGTTCACCTTGGGACGCCCCCCACTGTTGGTCGATGGCGACGAGCAGGTGGCGTGCTTTGCCTTCACCATTGACGGCATGCGCTTTGACGAACCCGGAATGTTCTCCTGGGTAATCTCCGTCGACGGTGAGGAGCAAGCCCGACTCCCCATGCGCGTGCAGCAGGCGCAACAGACCTCGTAATGGGCGTGTACTCCGGGCTGGTCTACCCGGCCGTCTTGACTGTCCTGGGCGCGCTCGCGGCTGGCGGGCTGGTCACGCTCGTGTGGGTACGCGCCCACACGGCACTGAAATGGATCGTCACCGCCACGTACATTGTGACCGTGGTGCAGCTGATCGCCGCAGCGGTGGTGCTGTTTGGTGGTATCGAGGTGTCGCTTGTCACCACGGTGGGGTACATGTTGACGTCCCTCATCCTGTTGCCGTTGATGGGAATCGGACGCTTGGGTGAACCCGAGGCCGCGGCTCTCGACCCCGACCCCAACCGGCCCGTGCTTGCTCCCGATCAGGTAGCGAGGGTAGACGCCGTCGCGGCGCTGATCGTGGCGATCGCGCTCGCCGTGGTGGCATGGCGCCTGGAGATCCTGCTCGCGGCCGGCACATGAACCCCGTTGCGCGCATCGGCCTGATACTTGCGTACGCGGTCCTGGGGCTCGCCGCCACCGGGCGTTCCGTGGTGCAAATCGGAACCAAGTTCGCCGAGGCGCCGCTACCCTACGGACTGTCCGGAGCATCGGCCGTCGTCTATGTGGTGATCGCGGTGGCGCTGTGGCGCGGCGCACACTCGATCGCTCTCCTGGGGACCGCGGTCGAGCTGCTTGGCGTGCTCGTGGTGGGGACGTGGGGGTACGCGCAGCCGGAACTATGGCCCGCGCACACAGTGTGGTCAGGGTTCGGGTCTGGGTACGGGTGGGTGCCGCTGGTGCTGCCCGTGGTGGCGCTCACATTGCTGGTCAGGCAGCGGCGTCGGCAGGAACCGGACGCGCGCCCTAAGATCACCACATGACTGTCACACCTCCACCAGCACGCTTCGCCCGCGGATGGACCCAGCGCGTCCTTGACGCCTTGCGGGGCGCCATGATCGGGGTTGCCGAGACCGTCCCTGGTGTCTCTGGCGGCACAGTAGCGCTGATGACCGGCGTCTACGAGACCATCCTGAGCTCTGCCGGGCACCTCATCACCGGGGTGCGAATCGCGCTCAGTGACCTTGTACGCGGGCGTGGCATAGGGCGAGCCCGGGAGCCGCTTGGAGCCGTGCGCTGGGACGTCATGGTGCCACTCGGCATCGGCATGGTGGTGGCGCTTGTGTCAGCGGCGCGCGTGATGGAAGGCCTGGTGCACGACCACCCCGAGACAATGCGTGGGCTCTTCTTTGGGCTGGTTCTCGCGTCACTGCTGGTGCCGTACCGGCTTGCCGCCTACTCGGAACACTCACGGCTGCCTCGCGGGCGATGGGCGGCCTTTGATTTCGCACTTGCGGTCGCCGCCGCCGTGGTCGCCTTCCTGGTGGTGTCCTTGCCGCGCGGCGATCTGGCTGCGACGCCGTGGGTGTTGGTCCCCGCGGGTGCCATCGCGGTGTCGGCCTTGGTGTTACCCGGGCTATCTGGATCATTCTTGTTGCTCGCCATGGGTCTGTACGAGCCCACGCTCGCCGCCGTCAACGATCGCGACTTCGCCTACCTGGGCTTCTTCGCGGCCGGGTGTGTGGTGGGCCTGGTGTCGATTGTGAAGACACTTCAGTGGCTCCTCGAGCACCACCGCAGGCTCACCCTCGTGGTGCTGACCGGGGTCATGGCGGGGAGCCTGCGCGCACTGTGGCCATGGCTCGACGACCAGAACCAGGCTCTCGTGCCCAGCGGATCCGTGCTGGTGCCGCTGGCTGCGGCGCTCATCGGTGTGGCCGTGGTGGTCGCAGTCGTCGTTGCGGAGAAGCGACTCGCGGATCGAGCGAAGGCGCGGCAGGACGAGGAACTCGCCGAGTAGCTGGTGCTCGGCGCTGCGAGGCGCTAGGTCCGGCCGGGGCGCGACTTGCGCGGAGCCTCGCAATACTTGTGGTGCCAGTCATATGCGGTCTTGTCGGTGAGCGAAGCCACCTGGTCAACGGCAACGCGCAGGCGAGCAGCGTCGTCCGCCGCCTCGTTGTATGACGCAGCAAAGTGTGGCTCCAGTGCTTCCGCGCCCCGCTCCGCGAGAGCCGGGACCAGCGCCGCAAGCTTCTCGCGCTGGCGGCGATACTCCGGCTTCTTCTCGCGTGGAGCCATGAGGAAGTGGACCGCGATGCCCTTGAGGATGAGGATCTCGTCGCGGGTGTCTTGAGGGACCACCAGTTGCGCGTGGTGACGCGTGAAAGGGCCGTCGCCGTAGCGTTCTCTGGTGGCTGCTGTCACGCTCTGGCAGAGCCTGCCAATGATCTGGCTCGTCATGTCCTTCAACGCCGCGAGCGCCCGGTGAGTGCCGTTGTACTCATCCATCCAGGTGTCCTGACGCTGGAGGCGCTCAAGGGCCGCCAACAACGCATCCTCTTCTCCACGGCCGTACCACTGGCGGGCGTGGGCGGCGATCGCTTGCGCCTGGCCGGGGTCGCGCAGCACCTTGAGCGAGACGGTCTGGTGGACTACTGAGTCTTCGACATCATGGACCGAATATGAGATGTCGTCGGCGAGGTCCATCACCTGCGCCTCAAAACTCTGTCCGCGCTCTGGAGCGCCTTCGCGGAGCCACTCGAAGATGGGCATGTCGTCCTCGTACACGCCGAACTTGCGGGTGGGGCTACCGTCCGGGCGCGTAGGAGTCTGGGACTCCCGCCATGGGTACTTGACGGCGGCGTCGAGGCTCGCGCGCGTGAGGTTGAGGCCCACCGAGGCGCCGGTCACGGGGTGAACGGACTTCGGTTCGAGGCGCGTAATGAGGCGCAGCGTCTGGGCGTTGCCCTCGAACCCGCCAATGTCCCGGGCAACCTCATCGAGCGCACGCTCGCCGTTGTGGCCAAAGGGTGGGTGACCCAGGTCATGCGCGAGGCATGCGGAGTCCACGAGGTCCGGATCGCAACCGAGCGACTTGCCGAGCTCGCGGCCAATCTGCGCGACCTCAAGCGTGTGCGTGAGGCGGGTCCTCACGAAGTCCCCTGAGCCCAGGCCCAGCACCTGGGTCTTGGCGCCAAGCCTGCGCAGGGCGCTCGAGTGGACAATGCGCGCGCGGTCGCGCTCAAAGGGGGTGCGGTGCTTGTTCTTGGGGGGCTCGACCACCCAGCGTTCTACGTCGCGTTCAACGTAGCCGGGCGGGAGGGTGCTCACAGTCCGATGCTACTGGGGTGCAGGTGGGGTGAGTCGCGTTTGTGTCGCGAGCATGTGCTCCGAGCGTGCGACAGGGGTGGCGTCGATGCAAGCGGGTGTGCGCGCACTCGCCCGCGCTGAGCCCCGCACTGTGCAAACAGTGCAGAGAACCGTCTGAAGTCTGCACTACTTACACACCAGGGGACTCGCGCGTCGGAACGTGCAGGACCCCGGGCGCGAATAGATCGGCGACCTCGTGCGTGCAAGGCATTGGGCGCGCGCACGAGACGGAGCGCCCTCGTGTGCAAAAAGTGCTGATCTACGCAGGAAACCTGCACTATCTGCACAGCGGCACGGTGCGGTGCGGGACGGGACGGTGCCGTGCGGGACGGGACGGTGCCGTGCGGGACGGGACGGCACACCATGGTGCGGCACGGTGCGGTGCGGGACGGGACGGTCTCAGGCATCCCGCGCGCGGCACGGCTGGGCGCGCGCTCTGTCCACAGGACCTGACGCGACGGACATCGGAACGCCCCGCGTCGCTAACCTCGCGAAGGTGAACTCAACAACCCACCACGCGAGCCGTGCTGCGACACCCCGGGCGCACCGCAAGCGAGTCTGGGAGCAACTGGCCGCGCAACCGCGCGCTTTCACTCGGGCACACCTGCTCGAGCAACTGGGCCGCTACGGCCTGGACCAGTTTGTCTCGAGCGAGCGTTTGGTGCGCGTCCTTCCCGGCATCTACGTGGCCGCCTCATGGCAACACTCGTTCATCGCGCGAGCGCGAGCGACGTCGATGTGGGTCGGCAGGCACGGAGCCGTGACCGGGAGCAGTGCGGCCCGCATCTGGGGCCTAACGGACCAGGACCCCACACACGTGGACGCCATCGCGATCCCCACCGCAAACGCGCGCACTCCCCCGTGGCTGCGGCTCCGGCGCGTAGCGCTACCGCACACGACCTTCACCAAGGATGGCGTGCGCGTCGTGACAATGGCCGATGCGGTAATACAGGGTTGGGCGTCGCTCCCGGTTGATCGCGGTGTCGGCTTTGTCATCGATGCCATCCGGAGCGGAAGCCTCGATGCCCGTCAACTGGCTGCACGCTTGCGCGAATACCCGCGACTGACCAGGTCGCGGGAACTCGCGCGACTGCTCGAGCTCCTGGGGCGTGGCGTCGACAGCTACCTCGAGTACTGGGCGCGCACACGGGTGTTTACGGGCTCGACGTTCCGCCAATGCGAATGGCAGGTACCCGTGGTCGCATGCGGTGCGCGCTATGTGCTCGACATGGTTCACCGTGACTCAGGGGTAGCCGTCGAGTTCGACGGACGGCAGTTCCACTCAGACGACGGCGCACGCCGCCGCGACCTCGAGCGCGACGCCAACCTCGCTGCAGAAGGAATGGTGACTCTACGACTCACGTACGAAGACATCATGACCCGGCCGCAGTGGTGCCGGGATCGCGTCTTGAGCACCATCGCGGCGAGACTTGGTGGTCGGCGAGCGCTGCCACCAGCATCGTGATCCTCGCCGCCGCTACCGAGTGGGTCGGGGTCGTGTCGAAGGGTCGTGGCGCCAGGACTCGATCTCAGCGAGCACAGCGCTCATGAGCGGGCCCATCGCTGCTCGGACCTTGGGGCCTACGCCAGTGGGGTCTGGAACGGTGCCAGCGAAACCAGGAATGTGCTCAAGGAACGCAATCACCATCAGATCCCGCATTGCATGTGAACCATCGGTGTATCCGCGGTCGAGCGCACCAAACAGCACTGGCGCCTCCGCGGACATTCCTCGTTCGGACTCCCGGCAGACCCACTCAAGCACGTCAGTCATCAGCAAGTGCGGGAGCATCTCGCCATCAGCTTCCCGGAGGTGATCTGCGAGCACCGGACGCAACCCAGGAATGATGTACGCGATGTGTCCAAAGAACGCGACGAGCTCGGCGTAGTCGGGGCTTTCCTCGGGCTCGTGGGGATGCAGCTCGGGCGTCATGAAGACGACAGTAGCGTGCCTACCCTCCGGATACGCTGAGCTCCGCCTCGCGGAGGCGTTCCTCGATCTCCGGGGTGATGTCCCGCGAGTCCAGCCAGCCGTCGGGGACTGTCGGGGTCTTGGGCGTGCCCTGGCGCCCGCGCGCGCCCTCGGCGCCCGTGCCTGGGTACGGAGCATCGAGGTTCAGCGAGTCCAGCAGCGCGCGCAGTTGCGCGAGCGTCTCCACCAGCCCGAGTGCCCGGCGCAGCTCGCCGCCCACCTCGTAACCCTTGAAATACCAAGCCATATGCTTGCGTATCTCTCGCATAGCCTTCGCCTCGTCGCCTGCGTAGAACGCGACCATCAGCTCGCCGTGCCGGTAGACGGTCTCCGCCACCACGCGCAGCCCAGGGCGCACGCGATCCGGGCGTCCCTCAAACGCAGCCTGCAGGTCAGCGAACAGCCACGGCCGCCCTTGGCACCCGCGCCCCACGACGACGCCGTCACACCCGGTCTGGCGGACCATTTCCACGGCGTCCTCGGCTGCCCAAATATCTCCGTTCCCCAACACCGGAATCGTCTTCACCGCCTCCTTGAGGCGAGCGATCGCCTCCCAGTCGGCGGTGCCGGAGTAGTAGTCGGCCGCAGTGCGCGCGTGGAGCGCCACCGCCGCCACGCCCTCGCCCTCCGCCATCACGCCGGCGTCCAGGTAGGTCAGGTGCTGGTCGTCGATTCCCTTGCGCATCTTCACCGTGACCGGCACGTCATACGGAGACGCCTCGCGCACCGCCGCGCGCACAATCTGCTGGAACAGGTCCCGCTTCCACGGCAACACCGCTCCCCCGCCTTTGCGCGTCACCTTAGGCACGGGGCAACCGAAGTTCATGTCGATGTGATCCGCGAGGTCCTCCTGCACCAACATGCGGACGGCAGCCCCAATGGTCGCGGGATCCACGCCGTAGACCTGCACGGACCTGGGTTTTTCGTCGGCGTCATGATGAATGATCCGCATCGACTCTGGCGTGCGCTCGACGAGCGCCCTCGACGTCACCATCTCGGCCACATAGAGCCCACCGCCGTGTTCGCGGCACAACCGCCGGAACGCCGCGTTGGTGATCCCCGCCATGGGCGCCAACACCACAGGGGTGTCCACGGTAATGGGGCCGATGCTGAGCGGCGGCAGCACGCGCGCGGCGGCCTGGGCGGTGGTGGTCATAGCAACCATTGTCCCTGACACGCCGCGCGCGGCGTTGCGTGGGCTAGGACTCTGACATCTCGGCCACGACTTTCTCGATGCGCCGCCCTCGAGTCTCGGCGGTGCGTGCGCCCGTGACCGCGAGCACGTGCCTGCGCTGGTTGCTATAGGACAGCGCCCCAAACCGGTCTGCGCAACCGGGCTTCTCCGCGAGTGCACGCACCAGATCCGCCGGCACGTCGACGGTGCGCGGCGCCGTGTCAGGAGTCAACGTCACCATCACCGTGTCACCGGCCGCGATGCCCGCGTCCTCACGCACCTGGGCGCTCACCGGGACCTTGGCGACCCCGCCCATGTAGGCGATGGTGCTCGGGTACGTCACTGAGCCAATCCCCACCTGAACAGCGATACGCCTGCCACCGCCGAGTTCAGCGACCACGTGCTCGGGAACCACGATCCCCGTGGCCGTCTTACCGTCGAGCCGAACGGTAGCTTCCCAAGTGACGCTCATGACGCTCGCATCGCCACGGCGTCTCGGAACAAGCGCAGATTGAGCGCCGTCAACCAGCTCCAGGCGAGCACCACCGCAGCGACAAATGCCAACACTAGTGGGCCGGTGCCGCCGCTTGCGAGACCGGCGAAGGCCGCGAAGAAGATCACGCCGGTCGCGAGCGAGAAGGCTGCCCAACGGGTGTCGCGGGCCTTGAAGTAGCCGCGCGCGATCACGGCGCATGCCACCGTGAATGCGAGGAACCCCACGCCGCCAAAGGCAAAGTGGAGCAGGCCCAATGTCGTCACGTCAGGCATTCCTGCGGGTGTTCCCACCGGGAAGCCATCTGCGGGGTCGGCAGGAAAGATCCCCGCGCCAACCATCCCCGCTCCATAGACTCCGAGCGCAACCCCGGCGATCCGGGACCGCAGCTGACGACTCACGCCCACGGCCGCTGCAGTGACCATCAGCCCCGTGAGGATGAGAACCATAACGTGGACCCAGCCCAGCGCGCCATTGGCGAGCAGACTCCAACTGTGCCGAGACAGGTCGAAGCCTTCGCGCAGTAGCGCCTGGGTCAAGGACGCAATCACATAGAACGGCCCGGCGATGATTCCGTAGCCCAAGAGGGACTTGGTGATGCGAGTTTCTGGCGGGCACTCGTCTACGTCATTGGTGGACGGAGCGCTCGGGGCGGTAGTAGTTGACATGGGGACTCCTCTCTAGAACTGTACTGGACCGACCAGTACAGTATGAGAAAGACGCTACTGGCCGGTACAGTTCATGTCAAGGGGGAAATCCATGGCCCGCAAGACTGAAGCAATCCTGACCAGCGCTCGTACACTCTTCCTCGAGCGCGGCTACGACGCGACCACCCTCGATGACGTCGCCGCTGCCAGCAACGTTGCCAAGACCACCGTCTACAACAACTTCCGGGACAAAGAACATCTCTTCAGCGAGGTCATCGAGTCCATCACGGCGCGCTCGACCGTCATCCTGGCGGCGCTTGAGGAGCCCCTCTTCTCCGACTCCCCCGTCGAGGACCGTCTCATTGAGTTCGGCAATCGCCTCGTGACGGGCGTGTTGCAACCGAGCGTGATCCAGTTGCGCCGTCTCGCCATCGCCGAGGCTCCGCGATTTCCCGAACTCGTGACGCGCTTCTGGAGTCACGGACCGGGTCGCACCACCGAACTTCTGGCCCGCGCGCTACGCGAGGCGGATTCGCGAGGCGAACTACGTGTGCCTGACCCCAACGCCGCTGCTCTCGTACTCGCCTACACGTTGCTCGGCGCGGCGCTCGACCGCGCGCTCATGGTTCAGGGCGCTCACATGTCGCCGTCCGATATCACCGCTCACGTCGATCACTCGGTCGCAGCATTCCTGCGCGCGTACGCACGCTAGTCGCGTAGGACGCGTCAGGGAGCGCCGACGTCCTGTGCCGGCGCCTTCTCCACCACCTTGATCGCGTTCTCGCTCACCACAATCGCGCCAATCAGCGTGGTCAACGGCACCGCGAGCACCAGGCCGATGGACCCCACGAGGGTCCTCACTATCTCTTCGGCAATATCCGCGGACGTCAAGGTCGATCCAACGGAGGCGTCGTAGAGCGACACAAACATGATTGTTGGCAGCGCCGCACCCACGTACGCAAAGGCGATGGTGTACACGGTCGAGGCAATGTGGTCACGCCCAATGCGCATGCCACGGGAGAACAGCTCAAGACGGGAGATGTCGGGGCGGGCTGACCGCAGTTCCCAGACGGCCGATGCTTGGGTGACCGTGACATCGTTCAGGACTCCCAGTCCGGCCAAGATCACACCGCACAACACCAACCCGGTGAGCGAGACGTCGCGGTACCAGAACTCGAGGTGGATACCCTCTTCGCTCCACAGCCCCACGAGTTTAGACTCGCGCACAGCCCACCATGCGAGCACGGCGGTGACGGCAAGGCCCGCGAGCGTCCCTAGATACGCAGTGGTGGTGCGCGCATTGGGGCCGTGCGCAATGTAGAGCAACATGAACAGCGCCCCAGAGCCAGTCACAAGCCCGGTGACGAGCGGGTTCGCGCCGTCGAACAGGGCTGGCACGGTGTAGAAGATCACGATGCCGAATGCGAGCGCCAGCCCCAGGAGTGCCCCCACGCCGCGCCACCACGCGACGGAAATCACCAAGACCACGTAGACGATGAACAGAAAGAGCAGCGGGCTGTCGCGCTCGAAGTCGACGAACACGATCTCGCCGCTCTCCAACTCCATCAAGCGCACGCGGTCGCCGGGGTTAATGTCTAGCGAAGGGTCCCCGGTCGAGATCATCTGGACCGCGCCACGTTCCTCTTCACCTCTGATGATCCCGGTGAAGGCGTCGAGCCCTTGAACCTCGACCACTTCTGCACTCAGCCATCGCGCACCGGGGTCGATGGTGGGCAGGGTGCCGCGGAAATTGTCGTTCTCAGGCCACGTCATCGCTGCGCCGAGGAGCGTGATGAACACAACCACTCCCACGATGATCGCAAGAATGACGGATGTCCTCTCGCTTGCGCGAGGGCGATCCGTCATGCCTCCGTGAGAGTGTCCCGCGCCCACGACGCGCCTACGCGCCGATCAACCGGGTGGCGAGGTAGCCCTGAACCTGGCTCAGTGCCACGCGCTCTTGCTGCATGGTGTCGCGATCGCGGACAGTCACTGCCTGGTCCTCCAGCGTGTCGAAGTCGACGGTGATGCAGTACGGGGTGCCGATCTCATCTTGACGGCGGTACCGCTTGCCGATTGCTTGGGTCTCGTCATAGTCAACGTTCCAGGAGCCGCGCAGTTCCTTCGCGAGGTTGCGTGCGATGGGCTGGAGGTCATCGGACTTGGACAGCGGGAGCACTGCGGCCTTGACAGGAGCGAGTCGATGGTCGAGCCGGAGCACGGTGCGCTTGTCCACACCGCCCTTAGTGTTGGGCGCCTCGTCTTCGGCGTAGGCCTCGACCAGGAATGCCATGAGCGAGCGCGTCAGGCCTGCTGCAGGCTCGATCACGTAGGGCACCCAGCGCTCGTTCTTCACGGGGTCAAAGTAACTGAGGTCCTTGCCGGAGTGCTCGGTGTGGGTCTTGAGGTCAAAGTCAGTGCGGTTTGCGATGCCCTCAAGCTCACCCCACTCAGAACCCTGGAAGCCAAAGCGGTATTCAATATCAGCAGTACGCGTCGAGTAGTGCGAGAGCTTCTCCTGAGGGTGGTCGTACAGGCGCAGGTTGTCGCGGCTGAGGCCTAGGTCCACGTACCAGTTCATGCGCTCTTCGAGCCAGTACTCGTGCCACTCGACGTCGGTGCCGGGCTCCACGAAGAACTCCATCTCCATCTGCTCGAACTCGCGGGTGCGGAAGATGAAGTTTCCGGGCGTGATCTCGTTGCGGAAGCTCTTGCCGATCTGCGCGATGCCAAAGGGCGGCTTCATGCGCGCGGCGCTCAGGACGTTTGCGAAGTTGACGAAGATGCCCTGCGCAGTCTCGGGGCGCAAATAATGCAGCCCGGACTCGTCGGCGGCGGCGCCAAGGTAGGTCTTGAGCAGGCCGTTGAAGTTGCGCGGCTCGGTGAACTTGCCGCGAGCCCCGCAGTTCACGCAGGCGATGTCTGCGAGACCGTTCTCTGCGGGGCGGCCCTTCTTCTCTTCGAACTCCTCAAGCAGGTGGTCCTCGCGGTAGCGCTTGTGGCACTCGGTGCACTCGACCAGCGGGTCTACGAAGGCCTTCAGGTGGCCCGATGCTTCCCACACGGCCGGGGGCAAGATCACCGAGGAGTCGAGCCCTACGATGTCGTCTCGGGAGTTGACCATGGCGCGCCACCACTGGCGCTTGATGTTTTCCTTGAGCTCAACGCCCAACGGCCCGTAGTCCCATGCCGAGCGGGTGCCGCCGTAGATCTCCCCGCACGGGAAGACGAATCCGCGCCGTTTGGCGAGCGAGATGACGTTGTCGAGACGGCTGGTGTCTGCCACCGGGTACTCCTTGAGGGTGTGTGGATGCTGCGCACAGTCTATCGGCGCGATACCGCGCACACGTGCGGCACACACAGCAACGGCGCCGCCGGTTCGTGGTGAACCGTAGCGGCGCCGTCGGTGCGCAGGGGCGTGATTAGCCCTTGACGGCCTTCTTCAAGGGGGCTCCAGCGGAGACCTTCACCACGCGGGCGGCGGGGATGTGCAGCGCTTCGCCGGTGCTGGGGTTGCGGCCCTCGCGTGCGGCGCGCATCGAGGTCTCAAGCGTGAGGAATCCGGGCAGACGGACCGAGTCGCCAGCGACGAGCGCGGCAGTGATTTCCTGCTCAAGCGACTTCAGGACCTCGGCGACCTGCGTGCGAGCAAGTCCGGTCGAATCTGCGATCTTTGCTTCAAGTTCGGGGCGGCCAATGGCCATGTGGAATCTCCTTCTGGTTGGTTGGCGCATCACACGCCGGTTGAACTCGCTAAGTTACTGCACTGCATCGGGTGTGATGTACCCGCGTTGCACTGCGCGCACTAGGGCGCGAGGAACACGATACGTGACACCGTCCACGACCACTGGCACCAGCGTCGGCGCTTCGGTTTTCCATTGCGACCTTCGTGAGCGGGTGTTCGAGCGAGACATCTTCCGTTTGGGAACGGCCATGGACTACCCCTGACGAGCCTTGAAGCGCGGGTTGCGCTTGTTGATGACGAAGATCTTGCCGTGGCGCCGGACCACGATGGATCCCTCGCGTTTGGCCAAGGACTTCAGGGACGCGCGAACTTTCATGACTTGTCTCCATATCGTTGGCGGAAGCGCTCCACGCGCCCCGCAGTGTCAATAACCTTGGCCTGGCCGGTATAGAACGGATGGCTGGCCGAACTGATGTCGACGTCCACCACGGGATAGGTCTCACCGTCCTCCCACTCGATGGTCTTGGTGGAGGTCATGGTGGAGCGGGTGAGGAAGGCGAAGTCCGCGCTCTTGTCGCGAAACACCACGGGAGCGTAGGCGGGGTGGATGTCCTTCTTCATTACCAGCTCGATTTCGTGATGCCGGGGAGTTCACCACGGTGTGCTGCCTCGCGAAATGCGACCCGTGAGATGCCTGCCACGCGCAGGAACCCGCGCGGGCGGCCGTCGTGCGCGTCGCGGTTGCGAACGCGAACGGGACTCGCATCCCGCGGCAGTGAGTGGAGGGCACTCATCGCGCTGGCGCGTTCATCGGCACTCAGGTGCGGGTTGACGGACGCACGCTTCAGCTCGGCGCGCCGCTCGGCGTAGCGCTCCACCATAACCGCTCGCTGCTTGTTGCGCGCGATCTTGGACTTCTTTGCCATTAGCGTGACTCCTTGAACTCGATGTGCTTGCGCATTCTTGGTGGTGATGTAGGAAACCCCGGTACCGCCGGTGGACCGCAGCACGATCTTGGGACGGATGTCTTTGGGCGCGGCCATCAGACCTTCTCCCCTCTGATCAGCATGCGAGCCACCACCGTGTCGATGCCGTCGCGATCGATGATTTTGATCCCGCGAGCGCTGACGTTGAGCGAGACGTGGCGCCCAAGGGACTGGACCCAGTAGCGCTTGCGCTGGATGTTGACGTTCCACCGGCGCTTGGTGCGCCGGTGCGAGTGAGAGATGGAGTGGCCAAAGCCTGGGGTGGCGCCAGTGACCTGGCAGTGCTGTTGTGACATGCGGACGACTGTAGTAATGATAATCGTTCTCGTCAAGTGCTATCGTGATGCCCATGACCTCTCCACTGCGCATCGCGCTTCTCACGACCATCGACCCGGTACTGCGTGGCACCGCCACCTTTGGCATCGCGATGGACGATCCCGGCATCGTGATCGTCACCCACGACATCTCCGTGCGCGGCGTGCGCCGCGTGGTGTCCGACGCAAGCGGGATCCTCGAAGACGAGTTCTCTGAGTTGGAGCACGCGTGCCTCAGCTGTGCGGTTCGCGAGGACCTCATTCCAGCCCTGCAACGCCTCCAGGCGCTCGACCGGTGGACAGGTGTGATCGTGGCACTTCCGGTGACCGCCGACTCCTCCCCCGTTGCCCGAGCGCTCCACGAGGAGACCCTGCGAGGAGGCCGCCTGCACGGGTCGCACCTGAGTGCGGTCATGTGCGTGATCGATGCATGCTCGATTGAGATTGATGCGCTGGGGGATGACTACCTCGAAGACCGCGCGCTAGCGCTCGTCGAGGAAGACGACCGCGTCGTGGGCGAAGTGCTGGCGCCGATGCTGGCCCACGCGGACGTGGTGGTGGCACATGGGAGCGACGATGCCGCGGTGCGGGCCCTCGCGCTCATTGATCACCTGCGGGGGCCCGGCAGCGTGGTGGAGCGGTCGCTCGACACCTTGGACGTGGGCACGGTCATGAGCCAGCAGCACCAGTCCGATGTGGCCCTTGCGCGCGTCGACCCCTTGGTTGCCGCGGCTCCCGAAGCGCCCAATGCTCATGGCGTATGGACCTTGGTGCTCGAGTCTGAGCGCGCCATGCATCCCGGCAGGCTCCAGTCCAACCTGCGGCGGCTCGCGAACCATCCCGTCCGCACTCGAGGGCACTTCTGGGTTCCCACCCGGCCCGCAGCGGCGTGCGCCTGGGATGGCGCAGGAGGTCAGTTGAGCATTGGGGACCACGGCCGTTGGGGCCGACACCCTCGCCGGACACGCCTGGTAGTCACCGGAATCGGCAATGAGCATACAGAGATCGAAGCCGCATTCCGGGAGACCCTTCTGACTGATGAGGAGCTGCGTCAATCGTGGGTAGGTGTGGACGACAACCTCGATGAATGGCTGAACTCGAGTCAGTAGCGGATGCTTTTTGACAATGGTTATCATTCTGCTAACGTGTTCACCATGAACCTCACATCACGCAGTATCGTCCTGGCTGCCACCGGCGGCCTCGTCCTTGCCGGCTGTTCTGCCGCTGTCTCCACGGAAACGCCCAGCGATGAGCCTGACCGGCTCATCGTCACTGCAGCCTTCTACCCGCTCGAGTACATCGCCGCGAACGTAGGCGGCGATGATGTCACTCTGCGCACCATCACCTCGCCCGGAGTTGACGCTCACGATCTCGAGCTCTCCCCCGCCGCTGTGCGTGAGCTGCGCGAATCAGACGTCATCATCTACGTTGAAGGCTTCCAGCCCGCGGTCGATGCTGCGATTGAGCAACTCGACGACGTCACCTTGATCAACGTCGAGGACTACATCGAGTTCCGGACTGCCGAGGCGCACGGCCACGATGACGATGACGACGACCACGGTCACGATGACGACGACCACGGTCACGAAGACGACGACCACGGTCACGAAGACGACGACCACGGTCACGGCGACGAGGACCCTCACTTCTGGCTGGACCCCGTGCTGTACGCGGAACTCGCGCCCGTGGTTGCCAACGTGCTCGCCGAACTCGACGCCGACAACGCGGACAACTTCAACGCCCGTGCCGCTGCACTCGAGGCCGACCTGCTCGCCCTCGATCAAGAGTTCACCACGGCTCTCGCTCAGTGCGAGCGCGATGTGATCGTGGTCAGCCACGAGGCATTCGGGTACCTCACCGACGCCTACGGTCTAGAGCAGGTGGGACTCGCGGGACTCACCCCAGACGCCGAGCCCAGCCCGGCCCGCATCCGTGAAGTCCGTGAGGTTGCCGAGCACGAAGGCGTCACCACGATCTTCTTCGAGACGCTGGTGGACTCCTCGGTCTCCGAGACCTTCGCTTCAGACCTCGGTCTCGTGACCGCCGTGCTCGACCCGCTCGAGGGTCTGGTCAACGCTGAGGACGACTACCGTAGTGTCATGGGCAGAAACCTTGACGCATTGGTTGCGGGTCTTGGCTGTAACTAAGCATTCACCGGTGGTTGCCGTCGAGGGACTCGAAGTGTCCTTCGGCGGCAACGCCGTTCTCCACGACGTTTCCCTCACCCTCGACCGAGGCGAGACCCTCGCGATCCTGGGGCCCAATGGGTCAGGAAAGTCGACGCTCGTGCGCGCCGTCCTGGGTGTGTTGCCGAGCTCGGCCGGAAGCGTCCAACTCTTCGGCACTCCCCTGGGCCGTAAGGTTCCCTGGGCGCGCATCGGCTACGTGCCCCAGCGCGTCAGCGCGGGCGGCGGCGTGTCTGCCTCCGCGCGCGAGGTCGTCACCTCGGGCCTGCTCAACTCTCGCCGCATCTTTCCTCCCCGCGATGCCCGCGCACGCGCCGTGGCGGCTCTTGACACCATGGGCATCGCCGACCGCGCCGAGGATCCTGTGGACAATCTGTCCGGGGGCCAGCAGCAACGCGTCCTCATCGCCCGAGCCCTCGTGCGCGAGCCCGACCTGCTCATCCTGGACGAGCCCGTCGCTGGCGTAGACGCGGCTAGCCAAGCCGCGTTTGCCGACGCGTTGCGAGTAATGAAGGACGCGGGAGCCTCCGTGGCCATCGTGATGCACGAAACCGGTAGCCTCGCCTCGCTCATCGACCGCGCGATTGTGCTTGATCAAGGCTGCAAGGTTCACGACGGCGAGCCCCCGTTCGCTCATGGCGCGCACGCCCTGCCCGGCCACGATCACGTCCACCCCCACGATGCCGACGGTGAGCCCGGCGTCGAATCCCTCCCCCGAGACTTCCGGGTCAAGTCATGATCGACATGCTGATGGACCCCTTCATGCAGCGCGCGCTCATCGTGGCCGGTGTGGTGGGCCTCACCGGACCAGTGATCGGAACCTACCTGGTGCAGCGGCGCATGTCGCTCCTGGGTGACGGAATAGGCCACGTTGCGCTTGCGGGTGTCGCCGCTGGCTGGCTGGCTGGTAGCGCGGCCAACCTCGCTGACCGAAGCGCCTGGGCGGTCCCCGGCGCTATCGTGTTCGCGACCATTGGGGCGCTCACCATCGAGAACATCCGCTCGCGCGGCAAGGTTGCCGCGGACGTGATCATGGCCATCCTGTTCTACGGCGGCATCGCGGGTGGCGTGCTCCTCATGGGGCTCGCTGGCGGCACCGGCGCGAACCTGCTGGGCTACCTGTTCGGGTCAATCTCAACCGTATCGAGCGCCGACGTCACGGTGACCGTCGCCTTGGGGCTCGCCGTCCTCATCGTCGGCCTTGGGCTACGGCCCGCGCTGTTCTCGGTGTCACATGATAATGAGTTCGCGCGCACCTCCGGCATCCCCGTGCACTTATTGAACGTCGCCGTGGCCATCGGTGCCGCGCTGACCATCACGGTGGCAATGAGGGTCGTGGGCCTGCTCCTGGTGAGCGGCCTCATGATCGTGCCAGTGGCCATTGCCCAACTCTTCGCGAAGTCATTCGCAAGCACCATGAACATCGCCATGGGCATCGGTGCTTTGGTCTGCCTGACAGGCCTCAGCCTGACCTACTTCTACGACATGCAGCCAGGGGCGTTGATCATCGTGCTGGCAATTGGCCTGTACGCCTTCGCGGGCCTGGTGCGAACGCTCGGTACACTCGTAACACGATGACTGTCCGAACAACCCGCCAGCGCACAGCGATCCTCGACGCCCTCACGGAGGCCGACGAGTTTCGGAGCGCCCAGCAATGGCACGAAGCCATGTCGCGTGGTGGCGACCGCATCGGCCTTGCCACCGTCTATCGAAACCTCCAATCGATGGCCGAGGCTGGCGCCGTCGACGCCGTGCGCGACGAAGACGGCGAGGTGCTGTACCGCCTGTGCCACGCCACCGGCGAGCACCACCATCACTTGCGCTGCCGGCACTGCGGCGCCGCGGTTGAGATTGAAGGTCCGGCCGTCGAGTCCTGGGCCGCCAAGATCGGTGCCGAGAACGGCTTCACCAACATTGACCACACCATGGAGCTGACGGGCACGTGTAGCGCCTGCGCAGCTAAGGGCCTCTAGTGGCAGGGGTGCCGGAGGCCGTCACCGGGCTGGGTTGGTGGGCGGTCTTCATCTTCTTATTCATGGTGGTGTTCTTCCGCGCGCAGGGTACCTACTGGACGGGTCGGTGGGTACGCCACGGCGCAACTGCGCTTGCCTCAGAACCTGACAAGCACCCTCGCTTGGCGCGCGTCAGTGCACGCTTCTCTGGACCCGGCATGACGCGTGCGCGAGTGTTTCTTGAGCGGTGGGGGTTTGTGGGCATCCCGATTTCTTTCCTCACGGTGGGCTTCCAGACCATGGTGAACGCGACCGCAGGCTACACGCGCATGAAGTGGGCTCTCTACACCTTGGCCATGCTGCCCGGCTGCTTGGCCTGGGCCACCATGTACGGCCTGCTGAGCCTCTCGCTGTTCGAAGCCTGGCAGCGCTCGCCATGGGTATTCGCGGGCGTGCTGGTGGGGCTCGTGGGCGTGGCGTGGCTCGCTACTCGGCTGCACCGAATCGTCGGTTCCGGCTCGCGTACTCCTCAATCGCGGCCCACAGATGACGCCGATCAACCTCCGGCCACAGCACGTCGCTGAACACCAGCTCCGCATAGGCTGCCTGCCACGGCAAGAAGTTGGACGTGCGCTGCTCTCCGCTCGAGCGCCAGAACAGGTCGACGTCAGGCATGTCGGGCTCGTCCAAGTGCGCGGCCACCGTCTTCTCGGTGACCTTGTCCGCGGCGATCTCGCCCGAGGCGACCTTAAGCGCAATGGCCCTCGCAGCATCGGCTATCTCCGCGCGTCCCCCGTAGTTGACGCACATCGTGAGTGTCAGCACGCGATTCTTTGCGGTCATGCGCTCAGCGGTCTCGAGTTCGTCAATGACGGACTTCCATAGCCGCGGACGTCGGCCCGCCCAGCGCACCCGCACGCCCCATTCGTGCATCTGGTCGCGGCGCCGTCGGATCACGTCGCGGTTGAAGCCCATGAGGAATCGCACCTCGTCGGGGCTACGCTTCCAGTTCTCGGTGCTGAACGCGTAGGCACTGATGTGGGTGACGCCGGCCTCAATGCCACCAGCCACCACATCGAGCAGTGCCGCCTCACCGCGGGCGTGACCCTCGGTGCGCGCGAGTCCTTGCTGCTTCGCCCACCGCCCGTTGCCGTCCATGACAACGGCGACGTGCTTGGGGATCTGGTCCGGTGGGATCGTGGGCGCCCTCGCTCCAGATGGGTGCGGGGGCGGCGGCACGGGCTGCGGCGGCGACTGAACGGAGCGTGGAGTCATGCGGAAGCGGCCTCTCGTCCGGGGTTCACGTGCGGGTCTGACCGGTCAACCAACCCTAGGCTACGCACCTTCTTCTCCAGGTGAAACTGGGTGTACGCGGCGATAATCCCTGCAGCATCGCGCCGATGCTTGTCTACCGAAGCATCGGCCGTCACCCAGTCACCAGCCAAGAGGGCGCCCAACAGCGTGAAGGTCTCCTGCGCCGGCGCCGCGGCCCCCGACGGGCGGCAGGACGCGCAGACCGCTCCGCCACCGGCGACGGCGAACGCGTGGTGCGGACCCGGAGTGCCGCAGGTGGCACACTCATCGAAGCTGGGCGCGTAGCCGGCGATCGCGAGCGAGCGCAGCAGGAAGCTATCCAACAGCATGCCGGGATCGTGTTCGCGACGGCTCAGAGCCCCGAGCGCTCCGTGGAGCAGCCGGTACTGGGCGTTCGCGGGCTCCTTCTCGTGATCCACCAACTTGTCCGCAGTCTCGACCATCGCCGTCGCGGCCGTGTAGAGGCCGTAATCCTGGCTGATTCGCCGCGCGTAGGGCTCGCGGGTCTCGACCTGGCTCACGATGTCGAGGTTGCGGCCCTCGTAGAACTGAACGTCAGCCAGCATGAAGGGCTCCATGCGCGCGCCAATGCGACTCGAGGTGCGGCGAACGCCTTTGGCTACCGCGCGCACCTTGCCATGGTGACGGGTCAGCAACGTGACGATGCGGTCGGCCTCACCCAGCTTGTGGGTGCGCAGCACGATGGCATGGTCACGGTACAGAGGCACCCGCCCATTGTCTCGCGGATGAGCATCGGGCGGTGGACCCGCGCCGTTGGCGGTCTCGCTCGTCCTGCGTCACCCCGGGTCAGGAAGTACCCGCCCCATGCTCACGATGGGTTCAACGCCCCAACCCAGAGACTCGTAGAAGGCCAACACGCCAGCGTTCGATTCGCGGACCTGAAGGTTGATCTTGTGGCAACCCAGGGAATGAAGCTCCTGCACGGCCGCGTCCACGAGCGCCGTCGCGACGCCTTGTCGCCTCGCACCGGGCGCCACCGCCAGGTGATACAGCCAGCCACGAACACCGTCGTATCCGGCCATGAGCGCTCCGCAGACCAGGCCGTCGATCCGGGCGACCCAGAACAGTTCCGGGTCCCGTGCGCGCTTACGCTCAACCATGGCCGCGGGGTCGTTACGAGCAGGGTCGTCAGGAAAGACCTCGTGCCACAGTGCAACGACGGCCTCCGTGTCACCTGGCGCGAACCGCTCAATCTCCACAGCAACTCCAAGACTCGTCGACCGTGCGGGCCGCACTAGCCCCGGTTGATGGGCTCCGTACCGATGAGAATTTCAACGCTCTGGCCCTCAAGCGCAGCGACGATCTCGTCCTGGGAGGCGTCGGTCTCGAGGCTCGCGAGCACCGTGTCGAGGTCGCTCAAGACCACCACAATGCGCACCAGCGCCTCGTTGCCCTGCTCCCCCACCAGCACCGCACGGCACGCGACGCCGCCGCGTTCGCTCAGGACGTCTGGCGGGCAGGCCGACAGCGAGTAGTCCTCGCCGTCGATGACGATCACGACGTCCGCGGCGATGTCGTTGGCGACCTCGAAGAACGGCAACTGCGGACTGCCTGACCAGCACTCGGCGCGGTAGGCGGTGTCCTCGTTGGCGACAAACGCCTCACCCAGCACCACGCCCTCACTGCATTCCATGCTGGCGTAGCCGCCGGGGGTCAGGTCGGGAAGTCCAGCCTCCGCAAGCTCGGACGCGGGCGTGCCACTTGAGCACGCACTGAGCGCCAGAACACCACCCGCCATGACCGCGGCGAGTCGCGCCTTCACGGTCCGGTTCATCGTGCGGCCCTGTTGACGGCCGAGATGATCGCCTTGAGCGTCGCCGTCGTGATCGACGGATCGATTCCAACTCCCCACAGTGTTTCCTCTCCGATGTGACACTCGACGTAGGCAGCTGCCGTGGCGTCGCCACCACCGCTCATCGCGTGCTCGTGGTAATCCAGAACCTCCACGTTGACGCCGCGGGTGCTCAATGCTGCGACAAACGCGGCGACCGGGCCGTTCCCGGCGCCTTCGATCGTGACAGCTAAGCCATTGTCGCTCACGTCGGCCTCAAGAGTATCCGGGCCGTCGTCAGACGATGTTGACCGAGTGCCGTGAAGCGCGAACCTACCCCAGGCTTGATCCGGATTTGTCGCCGGGAGATACTCGTCCTCGAACACTCGCCAGATATCATCCACGGTCATCTCGTGGCCCGACGAGTCAGCCTCAACCTGCACTACCTTCGAGAACTCGATCTGGAGCCTGCGCGGGAGATCGAGATGCTTCTCCTGCTTGAGAAGATACGCCACGCCGCCCTTGCCGGACTGGGCGTTGACTCGGATCACCGCCTCGTAGGACCGCCCCACGTCGCGCGGGTCGATCGGCAGGTACGGCACCGCCCATTCCAGATCATCGACGCTCACGCCTTGACGCTCAGCGCGCGCCTCCATGGCCTCGAGGCCCTTCTTGATCGCGTCCTGGTGCGAGCCAGAGAACGCCGTGAACACCAGGTCTCCACCCCACGGGTGGCGCGGGTGTACATCCATCTGGTTGCAGTACTCCACGGTTCGCCGGATGTCGTCGATGTCGCTGAAGTTGATCTGCGGGTCGATTCCCTGGCTGAACAGGTTCATGCCCAAGGTCACGAGGTCCACGTTGCCGGTGCGCTCGCCGTTGCCAAAGAGGCAACCCTCGATGCGGTCCGCGCCGGCCAGGTAGCCCAGCTCAGCGGCGGCGATCGCAGTGCCGCGGTCGTTGTGCGGGTGCAGGCTGAGCACCACGGAATCGCGATAGTCCAGGTGGCGGTTCATCCACTCGATGGAGTCGGCGTACACGTTGGGCGTCGCCATCTCGACCGTCGCGGGCAGGTTGATGATCACCTTGCGCTCCGGCGTGGGCTTCCATACGTCGAGCACCGCGTTGCATACCCTCACCGCGTATTCCAGTTCGGTGCCGGTGTAGCTTTCGGGCGAGTACTCGTAGAACACGTTGGTGCCGGGCACCATGTCTTCAAACTTCTGGCACATCAGCGCGCCCTGGGTCGCAATGTCTTGGACCTCGTCCATGTTTGCGCGGAACACCACCTCGCGCTGCAGCACCGACGTCGAGTTGTACAGATGCACAATCGCTTGTCTGGCACCCTTGATGGACTCGTAGGTGCGTTCAATCAGGTGCTCGCGGGCCTGCGTGAGCACCTGGATCACCACGTCGTCGGGAATCTTGTCCTGTTCGATGAGTGCGCGCACAAAGTCAAAGTCGATTTGGGAGGCCGACGGAAAGCCCACCTCGATCTCCTTGTAGCCCATGCGCACCAGAAGCTCGAACATGCGCATCTTGCGCTCAGCGTTCATGGGCTCGATGAGCGCCTGATTGCCGTCGCGCAGGTCAACGGCGCACCACCGAGGCGCCTTGTCGATGCGCTTGTCGGGCCAGGTCCGGTCCGGAAGATCCACGGTGAGCTGCTCGTGGAACGGGCGGTACTTGTGCAGGGGCATGGAAGAGGGGCGCTGATCGCCGCCGGTGTAGTAGTCGCGTGTCATGTCTGGATCCTTCGATGGCTTCTCGTCTGTGCTCTAGGAGCTTGGGGCCGGCACGCCAACCACCGCGACGAGATTCCGGCTGGTTAGGCCTCGTCGCGGCAACGAAGGAGCAGCGAGAGCTGCGGTGCACGCATAACGACACCTTAACGGACTGCCATGCACTACCGCCACAACCAAGGACCTCGGAGTTTAGGCTGACCACTCGAGCATGGCGCCGTCGCCGCATTCCTTGACTGAGCTGACTTCGACGATGATCCAGCCCACAATGACGAGCGGGTAGATCATGACCGCTAATCCCATGAGATTGACCAGCAAGTCCGTGCCATCGGTCTCAACAGCCAACACGGCCACCAAGAACGCGAACATGAGCGCCCACAGCCCTACCTGGACGGCGGCCTGCACGACGCGGCGAGCAAACCAGTTGTGAGCGCCGAACGCGCCCAGAGTCAGCGCCAATGCGAGGTAGATCCAGCGGCTCCTCGGCTCCACGAACGCGCGCTTGGCGAGCGGCGCGTTGAGAAGCGCGAAGGCGTCATCTACCTGTGCCTTCGGTTCGCTCATGTGGCAATCCTGCCACGCCTATCCCGGCACACCGACCCTCCGCACCCACCTTGGGGCCTACGTGACTGCAGAGGCGCATGCGGTTCCCCTCGCGCCACTCGCGCAACACGAGTCCCAAAGTGGGTGCGGAGGGTCGGTGGTGATGGGTGCGGAGGGTCGGTGCGGGCACCTAGAAGCCCATGCGGCCCAGTTGCTTGGGGTCTCGCTGCCATTCCTTGGCGACCTTCACGTGCAAGTCAAGATGGATCCGCCGCCCCAGCAGGCCCTCGATCCCCTGCCTCGCGGTGGTTCCCACCTCTTTGATCCGCGAGCCGCCCCTGCCAAGGATGATGCCCTTCTGGCTGTCGCGCTCCACGAACAGGTTCACGCGCACTTCGAGCAACGGCACTCGAGGATCATCACTCGCCTGCGGCCGCTCCACCATCTCCTCGACCTGCACGGCAATGGAGTGCGGCAACTCGTCGTGAACACCCTCAAGCGCGGCCTCCCGCACCAGCTCGGCAATCATGATCATCTCGGGTTCGTCAGTGAGCTCGCCGTCCGGGTACAGCGGCGGGCCTTCGGGCAGGAACCGCGTCAGCACGTCGGTCAGCGTGTCCACCTGGATGCCCTCGACGGCACTCACCGGGACGATGTCCGCCCACTCGCCCAGTTCCGTCACCGCCAAGAGGTGCTCGGCCACCTTGGACTTGGGTACCTTGTCCACCTTGGTCACGATCGCGACCACGGGTGCGCGCGCCTGCGACAGTTCCCGAGCAATCCACTTATCGCCCGGGCCTACCTTCTCGTCGGCCGGAAGGCAGAAGCCAATCACATCCACCTCCGCGAAGGTCTCGCGCACCAGGTCGTTGAGGCGCTCGCCCAGAAGGGTGCGGGGCCGATGCAGGCCCGGCGTATCGACAACCACCAGTTGGGAGTCGGCGCGGTGGACGATGCCCCGGATGGCGCGCCTGGTGGTTTGGGGGCGGGAAGACATGATCGCGATCTTCTCCCCCACCAGCGCGTTCATGAGGGTGGACTTGCCCGCGTTGGGGCGTCCAATGAAGCACGCGAATCCCGAACGGAATGGCGTGCCAGTGTCGCTAGTCATCTGCGTCAACTTCTTCCTGTGAGACCACAATGGTCGTAATGCGGCGGCGGCGACCCTCAGCGCGTTCGGCAAGAATCGACAGCCCGTGGCTCGAGGCCCGCGATCCAGGGATCGGGACGCGCCCCAGCGCCTTCGTGAGCAGTCCCAAGACAGTCTCGACGTCGTCGTCGTCAATGTCCAACTCGAACAGCTCGCCCAGTTCGTCGAGCGGGAAGCGCGCGGGAACACGGTAGCCGCCACCAGGGAGCGGCTCAATCTCGGGCTGTTCGGCATCGTGCTCATCAACCACCTCGCCCACGATCTCCTCAAGCGCGTCTTCGATGGTCACCAGCCCGGCGACGCCGCCATACTCATCCACCACGATCGCCATGTGGAACACGGAACCCTGCATGCGGCGCAACAGGTCATCGGCCGGCACCGACTCTGGAACAAAGACCGGCTCCCGCATGAGGGTGTCGACGGCCTCGTCGAGCTTGTCCGGGGTGTCCCAGGTGGCTTTGACCACGTCCTTGAGGTAGATCACGCCTACGGTGTCATCGACGCCGTCCCCAATGACCGGCACCCGCGAGAAGCCCGAGCGCATGAACAGCAGCATCGCTTTACGCATTGAGGTGCCCGATGAAATGGTCACCATGTCCGTCCGCGGCACCATGACTTCGCGCGTCAGGGTATCCCCCAGGTTGACGACAGAGCGCAACAGTTCAGCATCCTCGTCCTCGAGCGCGTCTTGTGCCTGCTCCACAATGTCTTCTGCCTCGGACAGTGCTGGTATCCGGAGCGCCGGAACCACCGCCCTCACCGGCGTAGTGAGCACAATCATCAGCACTGCGAATGGTGCCACCAGGCGGACTGTCCCCGCGGGATGGTCGCGTCCCAACTGACGGGGAATGGCGCGAATGACCATGAGCGCAACAAAGGCGGCCACCACCACCGCGAACAGGGCGGCTGCCCACCACTGCCACTCGAGCGTCACCCCAAGGTTCCAGGCGAGAAAACTCCAACTCACCAACGCGACGGCCTCGAGAATCGCATAGGCGACCGACGCGGCGTTGTCAGTGTGCTCGGGTGCGCGCGCGAGCCGCGCTGCCGAGGTGGGCCGGCCATCTGGCCTCAAACGCTGGGAAAGCTCGCGCTCCGCCACATAGGGAAGGTGCTCGAAGGCGGCAACGATCGCGTGAAGCAACGCGGCCCCCGCCACGCTGAGGGCGCCGACCACAGCGAGCACGGTAATGGCGGATGTCGTCATTGTCGTTGCGCGAGGAAGGTGAGCAATAGTTTGCGCTGTAGCGCGAACATTTCCTTCTCCTCGTCTGGCTCCACGTGGTCGTACCCCAGCAGGTGCAGGATTCCGTGAGTCGTGAGCAACAGCATCTCTTCATCTGCAGCGTGTCCTGCCGTCGCTGCCTGCCGCGCGGCAACGCTGGGGCACACCACAATGTCCCCCAGCAGCCCTGCGGGCGTGGGCACCTCTGGCGTACCCGGACGGAGTTCGTCCATCGGGAAGCTCAGCACATCGGTAGGGCCGGGCTCATCCATCCATTGAATGTGGAGGCGCTCCATCGCGACCTCATCCACAAACAGGATGGCGAGTTCCGCGCCGTCGGCGACATGCATTTCCTTGAGCACAAAGCGTGCGAGCTCAGCGAACTCAACTTCATCGACTTCGGCATCGGTCTCATTGTTGACTTCGATCACGCGCCGTCACGGTTCCAATCAAGGCGACGCTGCTGACCTTCACGCGGTTGTGGCTCGCGCTCTTCATCGGCCTTGGCATACGCGGTCACGATGTCGCTCACCAAGCGGTGGCGCACCACATCGTTTGCGCCAAGCTCACAGAACGCAATGTCCTCCACGCCCTTCAGAATCTCGCGAGCCGCGCGCAACCCCGACTGCGTGCCCCCGGGGAGGTCCACCTGTGTGACGTCGCCCGTGACCACCATCGTGGAGCCAAAGCCCAACCTGGTGAGGAACATCTTCATTTGTTCGCGTGTGGTGTTCTGCGCCTCGTCCAGGATGATGAACGAATCGTTCAGCGTGCGCCCGCGCATATACGCGAGCGGTGCCACCTCGATGGTGCCCGCCTCCATGAGCCTCGGAATCGAGTCCGCATCCACCATGTCGTGAAGGGCGTCGTACAGCGGTCGCAGATAAGGGTCGATCTTGTCGCTGAGCGAGCCGGGCAAGAACCCCAACCGCTCCCCCGCCTCAACGGCAGGGCGAGTGAGCACAATCCGCGAGACCTTCTTGGCCTGCAACGCCGCGACTGCCTGAGCCATGGCGAGGTAGGTCTTGCCGGTTCCAGCAGGGCCGATGCCGAACGTCACCGTGTGGCGCTCCATGGCGTTCACGTACTCGGCCTGACCCTGAGTCTTGGGGCGAATGGTCCGGCCTTTCGTGCTCAGGATCGACTTCGACAGTACGGCCACTGGTCGCTCAGCCTGCGATCGGGCCTCGGCTGCACTCGCGCCGGCAGCACCCGCTGCCGCCGTCACGACCCCGCGCGCGCCTCGCAACATCCGCACGCTCTCACGAGCAATGTCGGGTGTGATGGGCACACCAGCCGCAAGCACGCTACGCAACTCATCGATCGCCGTCACCGCGAGCGCAACCTCGGCCTCGTCTCCTGTCAGCGAAATCTGGTTGCCGCGCACCAAGAAGTCCACCTCGGGAAAGGACCGCTCGAGTTCCCTCATGACGCCGTCGCCGCTACCCACCAACTCAGGCATGGTGGCCGCGTCTTCAACGACCACAACGCGAGATATCGTCACGCGGGGCTCCATCCCAGTTCGTGGTCCCCACCGATGACATGCCCGTGGACATGGAACACCGTCTGACCTGCACGTTCACCGGTGTTGAAGATCCACCGAAACTGGCCACCGCATTCCTGATCAGCCACCTGTTGCGCCACCAATGCCATCTCGCCCAGCACTTCAGGCATGTCGGTCGCCGCCGTCGCGACATTCGGGGTGTGCGCCTTGGGGACGACCAGCACGTGCGTAGGGGCCTTGGGAACAATGTCGCGGAACGCATACACCGTCGCGGTCTCCGCCACCGCATCGCTCGGGATTTCCCCTGAGACGATCCTGCAGAACAGGCAGTCAACGTCAGTCATGGTTCTAGAGTAGGGCGAGCCAGACCAGACGCCACCCCATTCGCGCTACACACGCCCCATGAAGGCATCCCGCAACCGCGCGAACACCCCGCCGCCGATGGGTGCCAGGTGGCCTTCAGGCATCTCTTCGCCGCGCAACGCCGCAAGTTGGCGCAGCAGTCCCTCTTGCTCGTCGGTGAGATCGGTAGGCGTATGAACATCGAGGTGCACGTAGAAGTCACCACGGCCCTGGCGCTGTAGCTTGCCGACACCCAAGCCCTTGAGTTTCACCGTGGAACCCGAGTGCGTACCTGGCTTCACTTCGATGTCGCGGGCACCGTCAAAGGTCTCCACGGACATGACTGTACCGAGCGCCGCCGCCGTCATCGGCACCTCGAGAGTGCAGTGAAGATCGTTGCCGCGACGCTCGAAGGTCTGGTGTGCCTGCTCGCGAATCTCGATGTAGAGATCGCCCTTGGGCCCGCCACCTGGGCCCGCGTCCCCCGCACCGGGCATCCGGATGCGCGTTCCCGTCTCGACGCCAGCCGGAATATCCACCGACACCGTGCGTCGAGCCGACGTCCGCCCTTGGCCCGCGCAGTCATGGCACGGGCTGTCGATGGTCGAGCCATAACCGCCGCAAGCGGGGCAAGGCGAACTCGTCACCACCTGCCCAAGAAGGGAGCGCGCCATCCGTTGCACCGAACCAGTCCCGTTGCACTGCCGGCACGGCTGCGGTGAGGTTCCTGGCGCACAGCATGTGCCCTCACAGCTGCCACAGGTCTCAGCGAGGTCGACCTGCAGCTGACGTGCCACCCCAAACACCGCCTCTTCCAGCGTGACCTCAGCGTGAACCAGAGTGTCACCGCCGCGCTGGGTTCGCGATGCCGGCCCACGGCGCGCACTGCCTCCGCCACCAAAGAAGGTCTCGAAGATGTCTTCAAAGCCAAAACCGTCGGGCGCGCCACCGCGACCCCCGCCGGCCGCACGCGGGTCAACGCCGCGGTCGTACATGGCGCGCTTGTCGGCGTTGCCGAGCACCTCATAGGCGGCGGCCACACTCTTGAAGTGCGCCTCGCCGTCAGGGCCTGCGACATCGGGGTGGTGCTCCCGTGCGAGCTTCCGGTACGCCTTCTTGATGTCGGCGGCGGTCGCGTTGCGGGGCACGCCCAGGGTTGTGTAGTAGTCGTTCACTTAGGAGTCCACGGCTTTCGATAGGTAACGAGCCACGGCACGCACAGCGGCCATGGTTCCTGGATAGTCCATACGGGTGGGGCCTAGGGCACCCAGCAATGAAGAGTGTTGACCCGCAGGCCCATAGCCCGCGGCGACGATTGACGTTCGCTCGAGCGCCTGGTGTTGGGTTTCGGCGCCGATGCGGACAGTGACATCGCGGCCCTCGTCGGCCATCTCGTGTAACAAGCGCAACAGCACCACTTGTTCCTCGAGCGCATCCAACACCGATCCAATCGCGTCGGATTCGAACCCCGAACCCGGCCGCGCCAGGTTGGATGTCCCTGCGAACACCACCCGCTCTACGGTGCCGCCCCGCGCCGCCTTGACCACGGCATCGGCAACCAGCGACGCCCAGATGGGTTGACCCAGTCGCTCGTGCCACTGAGTCAGCGACTTCTCGAGCGCAGCCGGAGTGTGGCCCACGGCGGCTTCATTCAACTCGCGCGCCACGCGCTCAAAGTCTTCGTCACCCGGCTCCTCGCCAAGGCTGACGGTTGACTGCTCAACCCGAGCATCGGCCGACACCACGACAACCAGCGCGCGGTCCAGCCCCATCCGCACCAGCTCCACCCGCCGTACCGCGCTTTCGCGCAACGAGGGATACTGCACCACCGCGACTTGACGCGTGAGCTGGCTGAGCAGCCGTACCGAGCGTTCCACCACGTCATTGAGATCGACGGCGTCGGACAGGAAGGTCGAGATGGCGCGCTTGTGCGAATCATGGAGCGCCGACGCCGCAAGGTGGTCGACAAAGGACCGGTAGCCCTTGTCGGTAGGAATGCGCCCTGCAGACGTGTGAGGTTGCGCGATGAGGCCCTCTTCCTCGAGCGCCGCCATATCGTTGCGAATGGTCGCAGGAGACACACCCAGTTCGTATCTGGCCGATAGCGCCTTGGACCCCACCGGCTCTGAGGTCGCGACGTAGCCGTCGACAATGGCGTGCAATACAGCCATGCGTCTGTCTTCGCTCACCACGCCCTCCTCTTGGCACTCAATGGTAACGAGTGCTAATTCTATCGCGACCGCCGAAGGAGTAGCGTGAGGGGTGGAGGTCGCGATGGCGTACATGGCAACAGATGGTCCGGACACCACCGTGGCGGGTGTCGCGCACTTGAGCGCGATGACCGGCCCCGTGGTTCCCGTTCTCATTTGGCTTGCCCGGCGCAAGGACGATGACTACTCCACCAGAGAGGCGGCGAACGCCGCCAACTACGGAATGGCCGTGCTCGTTGCGGCGGTCTTGGCGACTCTCGTGCGTCTCTACGTGCCATTACTGGGTTTTCTCGGTACATTGGCGCAGTTGGCACTTCTCGTTGTTGCGGTCTTCTACAGTGTCCAGGCTTACCGCAGCGTGCACCGAGGGATGCCAGCTTCATATCCCTTCAAGATCAAAGTGGTGAAAACACATGACTGAAATCCCGTCCGAAGACCGCACCATGGCCATGCTCGCTCACCTGAGCATGATTCTCCTTGGTGTCATTGGCCCGCTCATCTTCTGGCTGATTGGCAAGGACAAGAGCGAGTTCCAGAAGGACCAGACCACCGAGGCACTGAACTTCAGCATTATCGGTACGATCGCAAGCATCGTCACCTGCGGCATCGCGTTCATCGCGGTGATCATCTTCGCCATCATCGGCGGCCTCGCCGCGAACAAGGGTGAGGCGTACCGCTACCCGATCAACTGGCGCATCGTCAAGTAACACCCTGACGTGCCCATCAGGGCCTCGTTTCCTCCCTCGGGCGGATGCGGGGCCCTGATGCTTTCTGCCACCATGAAGGCATGACAGAGAACCCACAGCAGCCTCCGCAGCAGCAGCCGTATCCTCAGCAGTACCCGCAGCAGGGCTACCCGTATACGCCGCCGCCGATGCTCGAGACCGAGGCTCGCAATATGGCGATGTTGGCGCACCTGTTAGCGATTGTCGCGAGCTTCATCGCCCCGCTCGTGATCTGGCTGGTCTACCGCGAACGCAGCGCGCTTGTTGACTACCACGGCAAGGAACAGCTCAACTTCCAAATCTCGCTCTACATCTACGTGATGGGCCTCTACGCAGTCAGTACCGTGCTGGCCGTCGTCACGTTCGGCATTGGCTACCTCTTGTTGTTCCCGCTCATTATCGCCATCAGTATCTACGCCCTCGTCATGATGATCATGGCGGGGATGGCAGCCAACCGCGGCGAGTACTACCGGATCCCGCTCAGCATCCGCTTCATCAACTAACAAGGAAAGCCATGACCACCCTTCCCAGCGACCCCGGCACCGCCACCGCCCCGTACGCCCCAACCCCCATGCTTGAGACCGACGCCCGCACCGTATCGATGCTGGTGCACATTGTCGGCGCGGTTGCGGCACTCCTGAGCGCAGGCACCATCGCCTTTGTGGCACCGCTCGTCATGTGGTTGGCATACCGGGACCGTAGCGCACTGGTCGATCACCAGGGCAAGCAGAACATCAACCTCCAGCTGACCCAGATGCTTGTGCTGTTCGCTGCCATCGTGCTTGGAATCATGGCGTTTGGCGTTGGCCTCTTGGTGACGATCCCGCTGTGGTTGCTCTACTGGGTCTACACGATCGCGATCAGCTTCATCGCGGGTCTTGCCGCACAGCGTGGCGAGTACTACGCGATCCCATTCAAGATCACGTTCATTCGTTAGGTCAGCGCGCGCACCACGGCGTCCGCGAGGAGCCGGCCACGTCGCGTGAGCGTCACAGCCCCTCGCGATGCGGCGTCACCATCCAGCAGACCATCCGTCACCAACCCGGAGATCGCCGCTCGCCCCGAATCGCCGAGCACAGCGACCGGAAGTCCCTCGGCAAGACGGACACGCAACATCACCTCTTCGAGTGCGACTTGCTCCGGGCTCAGTGCCTCTCGCTCGGCTTCCGGAGACAGCCCAGCGGCGATGCGTTCCGCGTAGGCGCGCGGTAGTTTGACGTTCCACCATCGTTCGGCTGGCTTGCTGCCACGGGGCCCAAGGTACGAGTGAGCGCCGGGGCCGACTCCCCACCAGTCGTCACCCCGCCAATACGCGAGGTTGTGCCGACACGCCTGGTCTGAAGTCCGTGCCCAGTTGGACACCTCGTACCACGCGAAGCCCGCCGCCGTCAGCGCTTCATCAGCGGCCTCATACATGTCCGCTTGAGTGTCAGGGTCGGTGGGGGCAATCTCGCCGCGTCGCAACTGGGCCCCCATCTTGGTTCCAGGCTCGATCACGAGCGCGTAGGCGCTCACGTGGTCCGGCGCGAGCGCGATGGCAGCGTCGAGGCTCGCTTGCCAATCGCTCAACGACTCTCCCGGCGTTCCGTAGATCAGGTCCAGACTCACCGCAAGTCCAGCCGCGCGCGCCCACTCAACCGCGCGCGCCACATTCTCAGGGTTGTGGGTGCGCTCCAGGGTGGCGAGCACGTGTGGCACCGCCGACTGCATCCCGAAGCTCACCCGCGTAAATCCGGCCGATGCCAGGGCAGCGAGCGATTCCCGGCTCACCGAGTCTGGGTTAGCTTCGGTGGTCACCTCGGCGTCCGCGGCAAGTCCCCACGCATCCCGGATGGACTCCAGGAGCCGCGTGAGGGCGCTGGGATCGAGCATGGTGGGCGTGCCGCCGCCAAAGAACACGGTGCTGACGGGGCGGTTGTCGTCGGCCATCGCCGTGCGTGCGAAGGCGACTTCGCGAAGCGCCGCCTCGACATAGCCCTCGCGGGTAGCCCCCTCGGTCTCGCCGGGCGCGTAGGTGTTGAAGTCGCAATACCCGCAGCGCACCTGACAGAACGGGACGTGGACGTAGACCCCGAAGGCTCGCCCGGACGCCACTACTTCTGCTTTCCGCCGGTTGACGCGGTCTCGTCGGTGGTGTTCAACGCGGCGATGAAGGCCTCTTGCGGGACTTCCACCCGACCAATGTTCTTCATGCGCTTCTTGCCCTCTTTTTGCTTCTCGAGCAGCTTGCGCTTGCGCGAGATGTCGCCGCCGTAGCACTTGGCGAGCACGTCCTTGCGGATGGCCCGCACCGTCTCACGTGCGATCACGCGCGAGCCCACGGCCGCCTGAATGGGGACCTCGAACTGCTGGCGAGGAATGAGCTCCTTGAGCTTGCCAACCATTGCAACCCCGTAGGCGTACGCGGCATCCTTGTGCACCACGGCGCTGAACGCGTCAACGTGCTCGCCTTGCAAGAGAATGTCCACCTTGACGAGGTCAGCGATCTGCTCGCCCTGGGGTTCGTAGTCGAGCGATGCGTAGCCGCGTGTTCGGGACTTGAGCATGTCGAAGAAGTCAAACACGATCTCCGCCATCGGGAGCACGTAACGCATCTCGACGCGTTCTTCGCTCAAGTAGTCCATGGATCCCATGGTGCCGCGGCGCTGCTGACACAGCTCCATGACGGTGCCGATGTACTCACTGGGTGTGATGATCGTGGCGCGCACCATCGGCTCGTGGACAGCACCCACCTTGCCTCCGGGGAACTCGGACGGGTTGGTGACGGTCACCGAGGTGCCGTCTTCCATGTCCACTTGGTAGATCACGTTGGGCGCGGTAGAAATGAGTTCGAGGTTGAACTCGCGTTCGAGGCGCTCGCGCACTATCTCCAAGTGAAGCAACCCTAGGAATCCCACACGGAAGCCAAAGCCCAACGCGACGGAGGTCTCGGGCTCATACAACAGCGACGCGTCGTTGAGCTTGAGCCGGTCAAGGGCGTCACGCAGGATCGGGTAGTCGGAACCGTCGATGGGGTACAGACCGGAGTAGACCATCGGTTTGGGGTCGCGGTATCCGCCCAGTGATGTGGTGGCCGGCTTCGCGGCGTTCGTGACGGTGTCACCCACGCGTGACTGCCTCACGTCCTTCACGCCCGTGATGAGGTACCCCACCTCGCCCACGCCGAGCCCCTTGGTAATCACCGGCTCGGGGCTGATGACTCCTATCTCAAGGAGCTCGTGGGTGGCACGGGTGGACATCATCACGATCTTCTCGCGTGGGCTGAGGTTGCCGTCAATCACGCGCACGTATGTAATGACGCCGCGGTAGGTGTCGTAGACCGAGTCGAAGATCACCGCGCGCAGCGGCGCATCCGCATCACCCACGGGAGCCGGAATGTCGCGGACAATCTGATCAAGCAGGGCGTCCACGCCCTCGCCGGTCTTGCCGGAAACCCGCAGCACGTCGCTTGGGTCGCAGCCGATGAGCCCAGCGAGCTCCTTCGCGTAGCGCTCGGGGTCAGCCGCGGGCAGGTCAATCTTGTTCAGCACCGGGATGATCGTGAGGTCGTTCTCCATCGCCAGGTAGAGGTTCGCGAGCGTCTGAGCCTCGATTCCCTGAGCCGCGTCCACCAGCAGCACTGCGCCCTCACATGCGGCGAGCGACCGGGACACTTCATAGGTGAAGTCAACGTGGCCCGGGGTATCGATCATGTTGAGCGCGTACGCCTCGCTGCCCACGGTCCACGGCATACGCACGGCCTGCGACTTGATGGTGATGCCGCGCTCGCGCTCGATGTCCATGCGGTCCAGGTACTGCGCGCGCGCCTCGCGCTCCCCCACCACACCCGTGGACTGCAGCATGCGGTCCGCCAGCGTGGACTTGCCGTGGTCGATGTGCGCAATGATGCAGAAGTTGCGGATCAACGCTGGCGCGGTCGAGGCAGGCTCGATGCGGGGATCAGTGGGCACGGTAGCAGCAGTCCTTCAAGCGGGGTGGGTCGGAAACCTCTATGGTCCCATGGTTTTGGCTCGTTGAGGCGCGGCAACGAGGTGCCGATAGTCTAGAAAGGCGGGCAACCGTACTCGCGGCCCATGTGCCCCCGTGAGTCTCATGTCGACCGAGAGGCGGTGAGAGGGGTGATCGCCGACGACGCACTGTTCCACCAGGCCTTTCGCGACTCACCCATCGGCATGGCGCTCGTTGACGAGGTGGGTCACCTGCTTGAGATCAACGCCGCCTTCGCCACAATCCTGGGCGTGCCTGTGGACCAGTTGGTGGGACGCCACTTCGCGGAGTTCACCCACCCGGACGACCTCAAGCGCGACATCGAGTTACGACAGAAGATCGCGGAAGGATCCCTGGCGTTCTACCAGGTCCAGAAACGATATGTGCGGCCCTCCGGAGAGGTTGTGTGGGTGCGCGCGACCGTCTCTGACGTGGGGCGCCATCGCGAGTCGCAGCCCACACTCTATGCGGTGCAGATCGAAGACATCACCGAGATTCGACGCACCAAAGAGCTCCTCGAGCACCGCGCCCTCTATGACCAGCTCACGGGACTCGCCAACCGCACCCTGCTCCTCGATCGGATCTCCCATGCGCTTGAACGGCATGCGCTACGCGCCGCGACAGTCGCCTGCGTGTTTGTCGACATCGATCACCTCAAAGTGGTCAATGACTCCCTGGGCCACGAAGCCGGAGACACCTACCTCGCGCAGATCGCCGCGCGTATCGAGGATTCTGTGCGTCCCATCGACACTGTCGCAAGGTTTGGCGGCGACGAGTTTGTCATCTTGCTCGAAGGCGTCGCGGACCAGGACGCTGCACTGCGGTTGGCGACCCGCATTATCGAACGGGTCGAGGCTCCGCTCAGTTTTGCCGGGCACGAACTCGCCCCCACCTTAAGCGCCGGTCTTGCGCTGGCCGAGCCCGGTATCGGCGCCGAAGGTCTGGTGCGCAACGCGGACACTGCGATGTACGCCGCGAAGCAAGCCGGACGCGCACGGCTCGAGGTGTTCAGCCCTCGCATGAGAGCCGCGGCCTCCAACAAGTTGTCGGTTGAGGCTGAGCTCCGCACCGCGATTCGTAACGGTGAGTTGGTGGTTCACTATCAGCCGGTTGTTGAACTGGCCACGCGTCGCATTGTGGCATTCGAGGCATTGGTCCGATGGCAGCACCCACAACGGGGACTGCTGCTCCCCGACGAGTTCATTAGCATCGGAGAAGAGGCCAATTTGATGGTGCCGTTGGGTGCGCTCGTGCTGCACGAGGCATGCGCGTTTGCGGCAGCTCGACCGCTGTTCGCGGGCCGGGTGTTCGTCAACGTGTCCACCCGTCAAATCGGTACCGCCGACCTCGCGCGTGCGGTCGAGGAGGCGCTGGAAACTCATGGAGTCGCGGCACAACGCCTGGTGCTCGAGATCACCGAATCCGGCATCTTGATGGCGAGTCAGGCGGCACACGCCGACCTCAAAGCGATCGCCGCACAGGGAGTGGAACTGGTACTCGACGACTTTGGCACCGGCTACTCCTCGCTGTCCTCGGTGCTCCAGAACCCCGTCTCTGGAATCAAGCTTGCACGCGCCTTCACCCTCCGGTTAGGCGACGGCAGCACGGGTGATCGAATCAGCATCGCCATGGCCTCCCTCACCAAGAGCCTGGACATGTACGGAGTGATCGAAGGCGTGGAGACTGAGGCGCAGTACCTGCGAGCGCGAAGCCACGGGTGGACCCACGGGCAAGGCTTCTACTTTGGGCATCCGGCACCCGCTGAGCAGATTAGTATCGATACCGACGGCACGATTCACATGTCGGCAGCCGCGCCAAACACCGCTTCGTCGCGATGATTGCGCACGGGTTCGCAAAAAGGGCCCCGAGGCTGGTAGCATGAGCGGTCGTGTGTGCGTGACGTTTGCGCCACACCCCACCAATCTTTCCAACACTGTTTGAGGATCCCTGTGGCAAACATCAAGTCCAAGATCAAGCGCATCGGCACCAACGAGAAGGCCCGCGTGCGCAATGTCGCCGTGCGCTCGGAGTTGAAGACCCACGTGCGCAAGGTGCGCGAAGCGATCGCCTCGGGTGACAAGGCCGTCGCTCAAAGCGCACTCAAGGTTGCGACCACCAAGCTTGACAAGGCCGCTTCCAAAGGCGTCATTCACGAGAACCAGGCGGCGAACCGCAAGTCCGCCCTCGCCAAGCAGGTTTCTGCACTGTAGACACCCCACAACGTGCCCCGACTCGCCGTAGGCGTGCGGGGCATTTGTGTTGGTGCTCGCTAGTGTCCAGAACGTGCCCGATCTGCCCACCTCACCACCTCGCCTGTGGCACCTGCCACGCACCGGCAGGCACGCGCCCTCGCTGACTTCCCGCACCTTGGTAGGCAGGCAAGGAATCTTCACCGCCGCACGGGATCTCGCGGGTTACGAGTTGCTCTTCCGCGCACCGGGACGCTTGGGCCTACGGGTAGACCTGTGGAACGCCCGCCAACAGGACCGGGCAACAGAACATGTCATCGCCGCAGCATTCCACCGAGGCCCCCACATCACCGAGGGGCTGCCCGCGTTCGTCAACTTCACGCGCTCGTACCTCGTGGAACGTGACCACCTCCATTGCGACCCCAACCAGGTGGTGATCGAAGTGGTCGAGTCGGCCTACGCAGACGACGCACTCCGCGCGAGGCTCGGCGAACTCCGCGCTCAAGGGTTCAGGGTGGCGATCGATGACTTCATCGGCACTCGGTCGCAAGTGGCCCTGCTCGACCATGCGGACTTCGTGAAGATCGACTATCGAGACCTCACAGCACGCGGCCCTCAGCTCGTCGACCTAGCGCGTCAGAGCCGATGCACCCTCATCGCCGAGCGACTCGAAACGGCGGCGGCACTCGCCGAATGCCAGCAACTATCCTTCGATCTCTTTCAGGGCCACTGCTTCGAACCCGCGATCACCGTTGATCGCGGCCTCGTGGGAAGCCGAGACGACGGTATCGACGCGGAGTTCGCACTCGCCTAAATCACATTCGTGCCGTCGCCACTACTGAGCGAGTTGGGAGACTGTCCGCACAGCCCGCTCCACTGCGAACTGGGGTGCCCGGCCCGCGCCCTTGACCTCGGCGTCGGCCTGGGCGACTGCCTCGATCGCGTCGGCGAGCGTGTCTGCCGTCCAACGTTGAAGTTCGCGCCGCGCCCGGTCCACTTGCCAAGGCGCGAGCGAGAGGTCCTTCACTGGGTCGAGGTTGCGGCCGCGTGCCGCGCCCACCTTGGCCAGGATGCGTAGCTTGCTCGCAAGTGCCGCCACTAACGGCACGGGGTCCGTCCCGGTCGCCAGGGCGTGCCTGACGAGCGCGAGGGCCTCGCCAGTCTTGCCAGCTACCGCAGCATCGGCGACCGCGAATCCAGTCGCGTTCACTCGGGTGCCGTAGTACCGGGCGACGGTCTGCTCGTCGACAGTGCCGTCGACATCGTTCATCAACTGCTGGCTAGCTGCGGCGAGTTCGGCAATGTCAGCGCCGACGGCGTCCACGAGCGCCCTGACCGCCTTCGCGGGAATCGCACGCTGAGCGCGCTCGAACTCTCCTTGAACGAAGTCCACAAGCTCGTTGTCGCGCTTGATAGCAGGGCACGTGTACTCGGGAGTCTTTGATGCGCGCAGCGCGTCGAGCAGCTTCTTGCCGCGCACTCCTCCGCCGTGACGAATGATGACCACCGCGTCAGGATCAGGTGAGCCTACGTAGGCGAGGGCATCCGCCAGGAACTCGTCGTTCATCGTCTCGGCGCTCTCCACAATGACCGCGCCGGGATCGGCAAAGAGCGAGGGGCTGGTGGCGGCCATGAGTGCGCCGCGCGAGTAGGAGCCCGCATCCAACCTCGTCACGTCGATTGATCGGTCATCGGCTCGCATGCGCGCAAGGATCCGCTCGACGGCGCGTTCCGCGAGCACAGTCTCGGGCCCCATCACGAGCACCAACGGAGCAGGCTTCGCCGCGTGCCACGTGGCGGGAGCTGGGGCGGTGCGGGCGGCCATGCCCCTAGCCTGCCATGAGGTCGGCACAGTCTGCGGACACCACTAATTCCTCGCGCCGGGCAACCAGCACATCACCGCATTTGTCGGTGCGTAGCACCAGCGCCCCGCCCGCCCCGTAGAGTTCGAGGGCGCTCGCGGCGGGGTGTCCGTGGCGATTGTCTGCCCCCACGCCCACCGCCGCGAGGCGGGCGTCAATGGCGTCCACAAACGGTGGGTGCTGCTTGGCAGAGCCGTGGTGCGCGACAAGCACCACGTCCACCGCGAACCCGCCAGCGACTCGGGCCAGCAACGTTTGCTGTGCCGGTTCTTCGACGTCACCCAGGTTGAGGAAGGTAACCGCGCCCGCCCTGCCACTGACGACCACGCTCGCGTCGTTGAGGTTGTTCTGCCCCATGTACCCCGAGGGATGCCAGACCTCGAGCTCGACATTGCCAATGGTGGCAGCGTCGCCCGCCTGGGTGATAGTCACCGGCACCCCCCGTTCTTCCAGTTCACGGTAGGCGCGGTCATGCGGCGGCGTAGCCCCCGCGGCGGGGAACCAGGCGGCGCCGATGCTGACACTCCTGGATACCTCGGCCACGGCCCCGTCGTGGTCCGAGTGGGGGTGAGTGAGGATGAGGAGCGGAACGTGAGCGACGCCGTGCCGCTTGAGGCACTCAACGCCGCCATGACCCGGGCTGCCCACGTCGATCACCACTGCGGCGTTCTGGGCCGCCCGCACCAACATCATGTGGCCCTGGCCAACGTCGCACACCACGATGCTCCAATCCGGGATAGTCCGGCTACCCGGGGCCACCGACTGCCGCACCGACGGCATCGCGGTCACCAGCACGATCACAGCAAGGACGGCCGTCATGCGCCATCCGTCAGGGAACCGGCGGGCGGTGGTCGCGGCGATGATGGTCAAGGAGACAACCGCAAGCGACAAGGCGCCAGCAACTCCGCCCGGCCAGGTGATCCAGGATCCGGGGGCCTCCGCGAGCACCAGGGAAACCCATGCAATTGGCCACGCGGCGAGGCCAGCCGCAGATGCCACCGCAGCCGCCACGGGCGCGCTAACGATGGCGGTGAGCACCGCGAGCATCCCCATCAGTGTCACAGGCACGGCGAAAGCCACGGCCACCAGGTTTGCGGCGACGCCGTAGACGCCAATCCCCGGGTTGATCAACACCAAAATCGGAGCGCACGCCACCTGCGCAGCGAGCGGGATTGAGATCACCTTGGCCAAAGCAGGGGTCACCCAACGCTGTAGCCGCTCGGCAAGAGTCGGAGCCCACACCACAATCGCCGCGACCGCAGCGACGGAAAGTGCGAACCCGTAGGACAGCGCGAGAAAGGGGTCCAACACCAGCAGGGCGATAACCCCTGCCGCCAGCGCGGGCAAAGCGTGAGCCGGTCTCCCCCACCACACCGCGGCGCACACCGCCACTGACATCGCCAGGGCCCGCAGCACAGACGGCTCGGGGAAGACCAATGCTGCAAATCCTGCCATCACCACACCGGCGAGGACCGCGCGGAGGCGACGTGGCCACCGCCATCGGCGCATCAAGCCGAAGGTCGCCATCAGCACGATCGCGAAGTGAGCACCGGACACGGCTGTGAGGTGCGCCAGGCTTGTCACCCGCATGGCGTCGATCTGCTCCGGGGGCATGTCAGACGTATCCCCGATCACCATGCCCCGAGTGAGCCCTCGCACCTGGGGCGGTAGGTGCGCGGTCGCGTCTCGTAACCCTCGCCGCAACTGAGCGATGGCCTCATCCGCTCGGGTCCCAGTGCCAGTGTGGACAATCTCCCCGCCCCAGGCAACGGCGGCGTCGCGGCCCGGACGCGTTGCCCGCAGGTCCACGAGCGCCACGACCCTCTCGCCAAACGTGAGACGGCCCCACTCCGGCCCGGCGATCACCGTGATAGTTGCCCGTGTTTGACGCCACTGTGCATCCTGAACCGGCTGGGTGCATCCACATGCCGGTGCCCATGCGTCGAGTCGGAGTACTACTCGCACCCTGCGTTCTCCGTCAAGGCTCGGCGTTCGCACCGGCACAGGCTCGCGGATCATCGTGGCGCTCACGAGCACAGGCTCGCTATCCACGGCGTGCGCCAAGTCTCCTTGCCACCGCGCGCCCAGGTGAACGGCCGTCACCGTGGCCACGATGGTGGCGATCACGGCGGCCAGTGTCAAGCTGGCTGCGCCACGGTGCCTGCTGGCCACCAGTGCGCCGACCACGAGCGCCACCACCGTGCCAACCGCCACGAGGACCCACCCCGCCACCAGCGAGCCGGCTGCGACGTATGCGGCCAACGCGGCGGGAACCAGCCGGGCATCGTGCGGGCTCATCACACGGTTGCCAGTGAGGCGATTTTCTCCACGACCGCCGGGCCTACTCCTGAGACTCGTGACAACTCCGATACGGTCGCGAACGGGCCGTTGGTCTCTCGGTCCGCGACTATCCGCGCGGCAAGAGCGGGCCCGATTCCCGGTAGCGCCTCGAGCTCAGTCGGTCCCGCCCGGTTTAGGTTGATCTTGCCGGATTCTAGGGCCTCTCCCACCTCAGGCACATAGATCTGCTCACCATCAACGAGGGTGCGCGCCAGGTTGACGCTCGAGGTGTCTGCGCTCGCAGTCATGCCGCCAGCCACGTCCACCGCGTCTGCGACACGGGCGCCTGTGTTGAGCGTCACGAGTCCTGGCTGGTGCACTGCCCCAGCAACGTGGACCACCACATCGCTTGTCACACTGCCAACCGACGGCACCACCGCGAGCGGAACGGGCGCCACTGGCGTCGGCCTCAGACTCCAGTAGGTCATGATCGACAACAGGCCCACCACGAGGGCGAGCGTCACCGCGAGCCGGGGCTCGACCTTCCACCTGCTCCCCCGGCGCTGTTCGGGGATGGGGTTGCCGTGGGCGGCCTCATAGGCTCGCGCCGCGGACCGCGTGAGTCCCTCCCGCCACCGTGCGGACACTGCGTCCGTTGCATCGCTCATGGAAGGACGCTAGAGCCACGGCCGCACGTTCGTCAGGATAGCGGGGCCCGGTGCGCAGGGCGTGGGCACCCTTGCGTGCCTGGGGACATCAGTTGACGTCCATCAACTCAGCGAGGCGTTGCCGTTCTCTCGAAAACGTGTCGCGGGATGTCGGCCACCACGGCCGCGAGCGCGCCTGGACCCGTATGGACCGCGAGCACGGCGCTCACCGCAGAACGCACCGGCGAAGACAGGTGGGGGCACCGTTCGAGAATGGCCCGGGCAGCGTCGTCTCCATACTCGCCCTGTGAGGCGTCTCCCAACGCCATGACAGCGACAGCAGGGCTACCGAGGCTGGCCACGTGGGCCTCCACACGGCTGACGAGTGCGTGGCGCGCCTTCACCGTGGTGCGCACGCGCTCCACGAGGTCCACCTCGCCGTCCACGATCGCCAGGACCGGCCGCACACTGAGCACCTTGCCGATGGCTGCGACCGCCGGAGAAATCCGACCGCCCTTCTGGAGGTACTCCAAGGTGTCGACAGTAAAGACGCACAAGCTGGACTCGGCCACTCGCGAAGCCTCTGCGGCAACCTCGTGTGCGGTCCCGTCTGCACGGGCCACGGCTGCGGCGGCAATCGCAGCAAACCCGGTGGCCATCGCGAGAGTGTTCGAGTCCACCACATGGACAGGAATCTCAACCATCGCGGCAGCCGCCTGAGCTGCATTGACCGTGCCCGACATCTTGCCGGAGATCAGCACCGCGACCACCTCCGTGGCGCCGGCACGCGCGGCGGCCTCGAAGGCGCTCACAAATGCTTCTGGACTCGGCTGCGAGGTCGAGACTGCTTTGCCAGCCAGTAGGTCCTCGACTACGGCCTGAGGGCCAAGCGATGCATCTTCTGCGTGAGGGACGTCGTCCACAATGACCTGCAAAGGCACCACGCGGATGCCCCAGGCTCGCGCGACTTCAGGAGGAAGGGAGGCAGCGGAATCCGTGACAACAGCGACCGGGGAAGTCATGGCCCTAAGGTTAGCGGCACTTCGAGGCCTGCGCGCCTGGAGAGCCGCTTCGCTGCTGGGGATTGCCCCTAGGCAGGGACGATGTTGACGAGCTTGGGCGCACGCACAATGACGGTGCGCACCCCAGCCCCATTGAGCGCCTTCACCACGGCGCTCGAGCCGAGAGCCAACGAACGCAACTCGTCTTCGCCGATGCTCGGGGCGACTTCGAGCCGGTCCCGCACCTTGCCCGCGACCTGCACTACGCAGGTGACGGTGTCGTCAACCAAGAGCGCGGGCTCCACCGCCGGGTAGCCGGCGTGCGCGACGTTCGAATGCCCCAGCATGTCCCACATGTCTTCCGAGCAGTACGGGGCGAACAGGCTCAGGAGCACCGTGACCGCTTCTGCGGCCTCGCGCACGGCGGGATCGGCGGGACCAGGCCCGGAGTCAATAGCCTTGCGGGTGACATTGACGAGCTCCATGGTGCGGGCGACCACCACGTTGAAGCGGAAGCCTTCCACCAACTGGGCACACTCAGCGAGAGTCTTGTGCGTGTGCGACCGCAAGACGACGTCGCCCGTTGCTGGGTCCACGCCAGGTTCGCTGGTGACATCGCGTGCCAGCCGCCAGGCGCGCGCCAGGAACTTCATCGAGCCCGCAGGCGAGACGTCGGCCCAGTCGATGTCGTCTTCCGGGGGACCCGCGAAGGCCATCGTGAGGCGCACCGCGTCCACACCGTACTCGTCGAGTTGCTCGCTCAGGCGCACCAAGTTGCCGCGAGACTTCGACATCGTCGAGCCGTCCATTTGCACCATGCCTTGGTTGAGCAGTGCCAGGAAGGGCTCCTCGAAGTTGACGTGGCCCATGTCGTGAAGCGCCTTCGTGAAGAAGCGCGCGTACAGGAGGTGCAGGATCGCGTGAGTGACGCCGCCCACGTACTGGTCCACGGGCGCCCAGCGTGAAGCCTCGGCGGAGTCGAACGGGCCGTCGGTCTTGGTGGGCGACAGATACCGCAGGAAGTACCACGACGAGTCCACGAAGGTGTCCATGGTGTCCGTGTCGCGCTTGGCCGGTCCCGCGCAGTTCGGGCACGGCACGTTGACCCAGTCCGTCGCGGCGGCCAGCGGCGACTGGCCCTTGGGCTTGAGGTCCAGGCCCTCGCTCGCCGGGAGTTCAACTGGTAGCTGATCGTCGGGAACGGGCACCTCGCCACAATCCGCGCAGTGAACAATCGGAATAGGTGTACCCCAGTAGCGCTGGCGGGAGATCAGCCAGTCACGCAAGCGATAGTTGGTGGCCACGCGCCCGGCGCCTGCGGCCTCAAGCTCCGCAGTGATCGCCGCAATGGCAGCGGCCTTGTCGAGCCCGTCCAGCGAGCCAGAATTCACCAGCGTGCCCTCGCCCGTGGTCGCAACGCCCGATTCCGAGGGGTCGGGAAGCGGCTGACCTTCCTCATCGAGGCACGCGAGCACCGTCCGCACCGGCAAGTCCATGGTGCGAGCAAAATCAAGGTCCCGCTGATCGTGCGCGGGCACCGCCATGATCGCGCCGTGACCGTAATCGGCCAACACGTAGTCGGAGGCCCACATCGGGAGCTTCTCGCCGTTGACGGGGTTGATGGCATACGCACCCAGGAACACACCCGTCTTCGGCCGGTCAGTACTGAGCCGGTCGATCTCCGTGGTGCCCTTCACCGTCGCAAGGTAAGCCTCGAATGCCTCCTGGGTGGCAGCATCGGCCGTGCTCGCCAGTTCCGCGGCCAAGTCCGAGTCGGCGGCCACGACCATGAAGGTCGCGCCGTGCAACGTGTCGGGGCGCGTGGTGTAGATGTCGATGGGCTGATCGCGGCCCTCGATCGTGAACACGACATCGGCACCCTGCGAGCGTCCAATCCAGTTGCGCTGCATCGCGATTACCTTGGACGGCCACGTGTCCTTCAGCGTGTCCAGGTCATCCAGCAGTCGGTCAGCGTAATCGGTGATCTTGAAGTACCACTGGGTCAGCTTCTTCTTGGTCACGGGCGTGTCACAGCGCTCGCACAGGCCGCCCACCACCTGCTCGTTGGCGAGAACGGTCTGGTCCTTGGGACACCAGTTCACCTGGCTGGGTTTGCGATACGCGAGACCCTTCTCATACAGGCGCGTGAAGATCCACTGGTTCCACCGGTAGTACTCGGGCCGGTGGGTGGCGAGCACGCGGGTCCAGTCAAACGAGCACGCGTAGCGCTCCATCGAGGCCCGCTGCTGTGCGATGTTGTCTTCGGTCCAGCCGCGGGGGTCGAGGCCACGGTTGATCGCCGCGTTCTCCGCGGGCAGACCGAACGAGTCCCAGCCGATGGGGTGCAACACGTTGAACCCGCGCTGAACCCAATACCGAGCAATCACGTCGCCCAACGCGTACGCCTCGGCGTGACCCATGTGGAGATCGCCAGAGGGATACGGGAACATGTCAAGCACGTACTTGGAGGGGCGGTCGTCATCAGCGCCACCTGCGCGGAACGGCTCCGTCTCCTGCCACACGGGAAGCCACTTGGCCTCAAGCGCGCGGAAGTCGTAGCGGGATTCGTCTGTGTCAGGAGTCGCGGAGGTCACCCGCCGATTTTAGCGGTGATGCGCACCACCAGAACACGGAGGCGGCTACGCGAGCGCAGCGGCGCGGCTACGCGAGCGCAGCGGCGCGGCTACGCGAGCGCAGCGGCGCGGCTACGCGAGCTGAGTGACACTCACCTTCACCGACAGGGTGGACCCCTTACCGCCAAACACACCGGACAGCGGCGGGACGTCGGAGTACTCGCGGGCACGAGCCACGATCACGTGATGCTCGCCCGCCTCCTTGTCATTGGTGGGGTCAAAGCCGAACCAATCCCCCGACCACCACTCGAGCCACGCGTGGGACTCGCCATGCATCGCCACGCCGATCTCTGCATCGGCCTTGGGTTGCAAGTAGCCGGACACATACCGCGCAGGGATACCTATGGTGCGCAAGGCACCGATCGCGAGGTGGGCGAAGTCTTGACACACCCCCGACCGGGCTTCCCAGGCGTCGCGCGCCGGCGTGTGGACGCCCGTGGACCCTGGAACGTAGTTGATGACCCGGTGCAGGTAGTCGCAAATCTCGCGCGCGGCATCGTCCGGCGACCCCTTCGCGGCAGCTTCGTGGGCGAAGTCGGCAAGCTCGGCCGTCGGCTCCGTCGCGGGAGAGGTCAGCAGGTATTCCGCAAGGAGGTCCTGGAACTTGGGTCCGCTGAGCTCGTCCCAGGACTTGCGCTCGTCCCGCGCGGGCTGCGGAGTAACTTCAACCTGCGATGTGGAGGTGACGGTCAGCGCGCGATGAGACTCCGTGATCTCGAAGGCAATGACGTCGGTTTCCCAGTAGTCGCGGTAGGACGTGCGCCAACTCACGGGGCTGATGTCCACGCGCGACTCCAGCACTCGCTGCCGGGGCAACCACGCAGGTACCAGGCGCGCCTCGTTGTAGGACGAGGAGATCTCGTGGTCGTACTCAAACGTGGTGCGGTGCACAATCTTGAGGATGCTCATAGGGACTCCTGGCTCCACAGCACAGTAGACGAGGGCAAGAAGAAGCGATCACGGATCAGGTTCGAGGCCACGGCGCACGCCTCTTGCACCTCGCCCATTTGCGCGGGCAGGTCGCCAAGGATCTGTTCTACGGGACGGTACTCGAGGTTGGTGCGGGCACGCCCCAAGGCCAGGCGCGCGCGGTCGGTCATGCCGTTGCGATCGGAGCCGGGGTCGATCTCGCTCAGCGTGGACTCCGCCTTCGCGAGGTTGTTCGCGATGGAACGCGGGAACAGCCTGTCGATGAGCAGGAACTCCGCTGCGCGCTCTTCGGAAACAAGCGATCGCACCGTGCGGAGGTATGCCTCGTGTGCGGAACACGACCGCAGCAGCGTTGTCCAGTTGGGGCCGATGGTCCCTTCGAAGGCGCGCGTCATCAGCAACCTCGCGATCATGTCCGCACGCTCAAGGGACCGGCCCAGCTCCATGAAATGCCAGGCATCGTCACGCGACGTGGTCGCACTCGACAGGCCCCACACCACCGCGGTGCGCTCGCGGACCCAGGAGAAGTAGTCATGCGGCCGGGCCGTGCGCGCACGGTTGCCCAACTGAGTCCATGTGGTGTTGAGCGACTCCCACACCTCGGTGGAGATCACCTCGCGTGCGCGGCGTGCGTTCTCGCGTGCGGCAGTGAGCGTTCCCGCAATTGAGGACGCCCTTGACGAGTCGAAGGCCAGGTGCGTCAGCACGTTGGTGCGGCTTGCGGGCAGTTCCACCTCGCAATTCATGACCGCAAGGAGCGAGGCATTGGCGCTGGGCTCATCGACCCACGGATCTTCGAGCAACACATTGAAGTGGACGTCGAGCAGCCGCGCGGTGTTGTCGGCGCGCTCCACGTAGCGACCGATCCAGAACAGCGACTCGGCAATGCGGCTCAGCATGCTGCGTCACCGCCGTGGGCCATACGGCCTTGCTGTTGCTGCATCTGCTGCTGGCCGTGCGCATAGTCCTCAGGGTGCGAGGACTGCGGCACTGGCGACACTCCGGGATACTCCACCGAGTGCTCCGATGAGGGATGCGCGCCGCGATGGCGGACGCCACCCAGCACCCACGTGTCCTTGGACCCACCGCCTTGGGACGAGTTCACGATCAACTGGCCCTTCTCGAGCGCCACACGGGTCAGCCCGCCTGGAAGCACCCAGACATCGTCTCCATCGTTGACGGCGAACGGGCGCAGGTCCACGTGCCGGGGGTCGAGGCCCTCGTCGGTCAGTGTGGGCACCGTGGACAGCTGCACCACTGGCTGCGCGATCCAGCCGCGGGGATCGTCCAGGATGAGAGCGCGCGCATTGTCGAGCTCCTTCGCCGATGCTGCGGGGCCAATCAACACACCCTTGCCTCCAGCGCCGTCTACCGGCTTCACCACGAGCTCAGCGAGCCTGTCCATGACCTCAACCAGCGCCGCTGGCTCTTCGAGGCGCCACGTGTCGACGTTGGGCAGAATGGGCTCTTCTCCCAGGTAGTAGCGCGTGAGGTCTGGCATGTAGGTGTACATGAGTTTGTCGTCGGCCACGCCGTTGCCCACCGCGTTGGCAATGGTGACGTTGCCCATCCGTGCGGCGTTGATGAGGCCGGGCGCGCCCAGCGCGGAGTCAGCACGGAACTGAACCGGGTCCAGGTACTCATCGTCCACCCGTCGATAGATCACGTCGACGCGGCGCCGGCCTGCAGTGGTGCGCATGTAGACGCGGCCGTTGTGAGTTTCGAGGTCACGGCCTTCGACTAGCTCGACGCCCATGGTGCGTGCTAGCAGCGAGTGCTCGTAGTAGGCAGAGTTGAACACGCCAGGAGTCAGCACCACGATGGTGGGATCGTCCACGCCCTCGGGCGCAGCCTTGGCGAGCGTAGACCGCAGTCGCTGCGAGTACTCCAGCACCGGTCTCACGCCCATCGCACCGAACATGTCGGGGAACATCTGCGACATCGCACGGCGGTTGGACAGCACGTAGCTCACGCCGGAAGGGACCCGCACGTTGTCCTCGAGCACCCGCCAAATGCCGTGCTGGTCGCGCACGAGGTCGATGCCAGACACGTGCACGCGCACGCCGTTGGCTGGCTCCACGCCTGCGACGGCTCTGTGGAAATGGTGGGAAGTAGTGATGAGCTTGCGCGGCACCAGCCCATCGTTGACACAGCGCTGCGAGCCGTAAGCGTCGGCGAGGAAGGCCTCCAGGGTGCGCACCCGCTGAGCAATTCCGGGCGAGATGATGTCCCACTCCTCGGCTCCCACCACGCGCGGCACGATGTCGAGAGGGAACGGCCGCTCCTCACCTGCATGGTCAAACGTCACACCCTGCGCGAGGTACGTGCTTGCCAGCGCCTCCGCGCGCGAGCGCAGGTCATCGCCGGACATCCGCGCGATCTCTTCGTAAACCTTGAGGTAGGGCTCACGTACCTTGCCCTTGACATCGACGGCCTCATCCCACGCCGCGGCGGGCGCGTAGCGGGTCCACGGGGTGCTCGTCGCCTCAGTTGCCATGGGGTCAGCCTAACCACGTGGTGTTTCGGGCACATCACAGCGACGCCGCGCGCGTGGCGACAGTCCGGCAACTCCCCTGAAACATCAGCAACCTAAACTCGCCACATGGAAGCCTCGCTCGCCGGCACGTCTGCGGCCGTCATCACGGTTTCCGACCGCTGTGCGAGCGGCGAACGCGAGGACCGCACGGGTCCGGTGATCGCGCGAACGTTGACGAATGCGGGAGCACAGGTCACCCACGCGACCATCCCCGACGGCGCGGACTCGGTCGAGAGCGCGGTCCGGGGCGCGCTCGCTGCCGGGGCTCGCCTGGTGCTCACTACCGGCGGCACCGGCGTGAGCCCTCGAGATTTCACCCCCGAGGCAACCGCGCGCGTCGTGACGCAGTTGCTCCCCGGCATCACCGAGGCGTTGAGACGGGCCGACGCCGACGCCGTGCCAGCGGCCATGCTCTCCCGCGGGCTCGCGGGCATCGTGGGCCACGAACATCGCGCGGTGGTCATCAACCTTCCCGGTTCCGTCGCCGCCGTCTCAAGCGGCATGCGAGTGCTGATGACAGTGCTTCCCCACCTCATGTCCCAGCTCGACGGGGGCGACCACCCTTGATCGCAATCGCCGCGGTCACCGCGCAGCCGCTCTCGCTCGACGCCCATGTGAGCGCGGTTGCGGACGCCCGCCATGGAGCGATATCGACATTCATGGGGACCGTGCGTGACCACGATCCCAGCGTGACGGGCGAGGTGACGCATCTCGAGTACACCGCCCACCCCGACGCCGAGGCCGTGCTGCGAAGCATCGTCGCTGAATGCATCGGCAACGACGTCGTGGTTGCCGTCAGCCACCGCACGGGCCTGCTCGCCGTGGGCGAGGTTGCGGTGGTGGTGGCCGCCGCCAGCGCTCACCGAACACAGGCTCTGGCGGCATGTGCCGCCGTGGTGGAGCGCGTGAAGGCCGACCTGCCGGTGTGGAAGCGGGAGATCTTGGCTGACGGATCCCACACGTGGGTGGGCATCACGTGAGCGCGCCGGCGCCGTTGGTGGACCGCTTCGGCAGGGTTCACCGCGACTTGCGCATCAGCCTGACCGACCGCTGCTCGCTGCGCTGTACCTACTGCATGCCAGCAGAGGGAGTCCCGTGGCTGGCCTCCGAGACCGTGCTCAGCACCGACGAGATCGTGCGCTTGGCTCGAGTCGCCGTCGAGCAAGGCATCGCCGAGATCCGCCTCACGGGTGGCGAGCCGCTCCTGCGGCCCGATGTGGTCGACGTTGTCGCGAGGCTCGCCCGCCTCCAAGGCCCTGCGGGACATCCCGAGATTTCGCTTACCACCAATGGTCTGCGGCTGCCCGGGCTCGCCTCCGGATTGCGCGACGCTGGCCTCACCCGTGTCAACGTCTCGCTCGACACCCTGCGCCGCGACCGCTTCACCGAACTCACCAGGCGCGATCGCCTGCATGACACCCTCGCCGGCCTCGCCGCCGCGAAGGCGGTCGGCTTCGCGCCCATCAAGATCAATGCGGTCGCGATGCGGGGCGTGAACGACGACGAGGTGGTGGACCTCACGCGCTTCGCCATCCACAAGGGTTTTCAGATGCGGTTCATCGAGCAGATGCCCCTTGACGCGGGCCACACGTGGGAGCGTTCCGAGATGGTGACGGGTGAGGAGATCCTTGACCGCCTCGCTGAACACTTCACCCTGACTGACCGGGCAGGGCGCGGCGCGGCGCCTGCGCAGACGTGGTGGATCGACGGTGGCCCCGCCTCGGTGGGGGTCATCGCCTCGGTTTCCCGCCCGTTCTGCGGTACGTGCGATCGCGTGCGGCTCACTGCGGACGGTCAGCTGCGAGCGTGCCTGTTCGCGCGCGAGGAGTCTGACTTGCGTGGGCTCATGCGCTCTGGTGCGGACGATGACGCCCTCGCCTTGGCAATCCGCGCATGCTTAGGGCTCAAACAGCCGGGCCACGGCATCGACGATCCGTCGTTTCTGCAACCCGAGCGCCCCATGAGCGCCATCGGCGGCTAGCCACCGGCGAACGGCGGCAACACATCCACACGAGAGTCGTCAGCGATCGGGAAATCCCCATCCCGCCGAACCCCGTCAACGAGTAGCGCGCACTGGTTCAGGACCCGCTCGAACTGTTCACCATAAGCACCAACGAGCTGGTCCCGGAGAGCCCCTGTCGAGGGCGCGTCGACCACTGTTTGCTCCACCCCCGCAGCCTCTGCCGCGGCCGCAAAGAACCTGACAACGGCCATCAGCCCGGCATCTCCTCGACCCATCGGCGCGCGAGTTCTGAGGTCACGGCGGTAGCGTGATCGAACGCAGCCGGATCCGAGTTGCGTAGACCGGTTGCGTAGCCCACCAGGTACGTCGCGAGCGGGGCCGCGGGGCGGGTCACGCCGTGCGCGGCGTCGCGGGCCACATCCAACAGTGCCGCCACGTCCACGTTGGTGAGATCGAGATCGAGTTCGCGCGCGAGCGCGGCAACCCATGCTTCGAGTTGGTTGGAGTCACTCACAGCATCTCCTTACGTAGTGTTTCGACGTCTTCCCACGTGTCTGCATCATGGCTGAGGTTCATGGGGTCGGGCACCGCTGCCATCGCCAACGCGGAGGTCAATGCTCGCATCGACGTACCGACCACAGTGTCGAGGGATGCGATCGCGCTGTGCAGGGCGGCCGCGCGGTACAGCGCCAACAACGGCTGCTCGCGACCACGGGGATCAGTCATCCACACGCCATCGGTTCCGGCTGGGCAGTCGCGGGCGGCAGCTTCGAGGCCATGCACGGCGCGCTCAGCGCGGGGCGTGTCACACGCGAGCACCAGCACCCATGATGGTGCCGGGTCGACGCGGGCGAGGCCAGCGGCGAGGCCCGCCACGGGACCGCCGCCCGGTGGCTCCTCCGAGGTGGTGAGGGACGCCGGATGATGCACGGTGATAGGCCCCACCACGACGGTCTGGGTGGCTCGCCGTGCAGCGTTGAGCGCGTACTGGATCAGGTTGGTGCCGTTGATATCGATGAGGGGCTTCGAGACCCCTCCGAGCCGCCGCGCAGCACCCCCGGCAACGATCACAGCGGAATACGTCATCGGTTCGGTCACGGTGCCGCTCGCCACGAACCAGACTTGCCGCCATTCTTCGCGATCAGCTTGACCTCGGCGATGCTGGTGGACTTGTCGAGGCCCTTCACCATGTCGATCACGTTGAGCGCTGCCACACTCGCGGCAGTCAACGCTTCCATCTCCACACCGGTTCGGTCTGCGGTCGTGACTGTCGCCGTGATCACCACGCCGCCGCCGGTCACCTCGAGGTCAACGACAACGCCGTGGACGCCAATAACGTGCGCTAAGGGCAGCAGGTCCGGAGTCTTCTTCGCTGCGGCTATCCCGGCGACACGCGCGACAGCCAAGACGTCCCCCTTGGGAACGCTACCGTCACGGAGGGCACTCACCACCGACTCGGAGCAGGCGACAACGGCACGCGCCGTCGCGGACCGGACACTCGGCACCTTGGCGGAGACATCCACCATGCGCGCGTGCCCAGCTGAATCCAAGTGCGTAAACTCCGTCATGGCTCGAGCCTCATGATCTCCACCGTATCCCCTGCGCCAACCCGACCCACCTGCGCCTGCACCACAGCGAGAGCCTCCGCCCTCGCGAGGCTTGCCACCAGATGCGAACCGGAACCGCCGGGCGATGCCGGCTCTACCTCGCCCGGCCCCACCCAACTCACGGGCATGAACTGAGTGCGCCCCTCCGGGGCGGTCCACCCCCTAGCGACCGTGGCCGACTCGCGCACCGGTGCCGCTTCGGCGCCCAGGAGCTTCCTGATCATCGGCGCCACGATGACCTCGAAGGACACCATCACGGACACGGGGTTGCCTGGCAGGCACACCACCGGAGTCACCCCCAACCGCCCGAGTCCTTGAGGCTTCCCCGGTTGCATTGCAACGTTGACGAACGTCACGCCGCGACTGGCCAATGCCGCCTTGACCACGTCATAGGCACCGACACTCACTCCCCCGGTGGTCACGATCAGATCCGCCTGAGCGGCCTCGAGCGCAGTCACCACCGCCTCGGCGTCGTCGCGCACACGCGCGATCGCGACGGGCACTCCCCCAGCCCGGCTCACGGCGGCGTGAAGGAGCACCTGATTCGAGTCGACAATCCGCCCCCGGGTCACGGTTTCGCCGGGACTCACCAGTTCGTCACCGGTGGTCAGTACCGCCACCCGCGGCCGCGGCCGCACACTCACGCGATCCCAGCCCACGGCGGCAATAGCCGCCAGCTGTGCCGGTCCCAACACCTGCCCCTCGCGGACCACAGGCGCGCCCGCCGCAACGTCCTCTGCTTGCCAACGGATGTGGGCGTGCTCGCGCGGCTGCGCCATAATCGCCACCACGGTCACCCCACCGTCGGTAGCCTCCACCGGAACCACCGCGTCCGCCCCGGGCGGGATCGGAGCGCCGGTCATGATGCGCATTGCTGTGCGAGGAGTCAGCGGTACATCGCCCGCCCCGCCCGCAGCGACCTCCCCTGTGACGGGCAACGACACGGGGGTGGCCGCCGACGCACCCACCAGGTCCGCTCGCAGCACCGCGTAGCCGTCCATCGCGGAATTGTCGAAACTGGGCGCGTCAATCAACGCGCGCACGTCAGCGGCGAGCGTGAGATCCAGTGCTTCGGCGAGCGGTACCGTCACGGGAGCGAGTGACGTGACGAGGGACAGTGCCGTCGCACAGTGCTCCTCAACCGACAGCAACGCTCTCACTCTCCTGCGACGGGGCCGATGCTGGCGCTGGCAACAGTTCGACCTCGCGCCACCGTCCTGTTCGCGCGTCAATGCTTGCAATGCGCCCCACCAGGGGCTGCCCCATTCCAGTGATGATCTTCACGGCCTCCGTCGCGACAGCGCTCCCCACCTGACCACACAGGGTTCCCAGGACGGCCGACGACTCGCAGGACGCGATATCACCAGCCGGCTCTGCGGGGTGAAGATCACGTAGCGTCACCAACGAATCGAACACCGTCACGTGTCCGTCCCAACCTAAGACCGCACCCCACGCGACCGGGATGCCCAACTCCACCCCAGCATCGGCCACCACAAAGCGAGCTGCGAAGGTGTCGGTCCCATCGACAATGACATCGTGCCCGGCGAGAAGGCCCATCGCGTTGGCGCTCGTCACTGCGCACGGGACGGCGCTGACTTCGGAGTCCGGCGACATTCGGCGAATCGCCGCTGCAGCTGTCTGGGCCTTGGGTAGCCCAACATCGCCGGCACCGTACAACACCTGGCGATGGAGATTGGTAACACTCACATGATCGGGGTCAATGATGGTGAGCTGACCCACGCCAGCGGCGGCGAGATAGATCGCCGCGGGGCACCCGATCCCTCCGACCCCCACGATGGCCACCCGCGCCCGCGACAGCGCTGTTTGGCCAGCATCGCCAAACCCGGTCAGCGCCCGCTGGCGCACGTACGCATCAGGGCGCGGATACGTCATGGCTTGAACGCGTCATAGTAACGATCCGCGATGATTTCGACGATGCGAGGGTCGGGCGCTAGCGGAGCTGTCACTTGGTCGGCACCGGCCTTGTAGAGGGTGTCTTGGAAGTACCCAGGCGACAACAGGTATGACACAACTGCGACCTCGCCTCCCTCTTGATCCTCCCCAAACACCCTGGCCGACGCAACGGCCTCCGCCACAGATGGCTTCATGCCTGCGGCGTACCCGATCCGCACTGGTCCGTCCCAGCGCTGGCGAAGCATGTCTGCCGTGCGCTCGGTATCTGCCTGGGAACGCGGGTCGGATGAGCCAGCGGGGGCGAGCACCAACGTCGCAGTGGCGTGCACGCCGGCCTCGCGAATCCGGTCCATGACGATGTCGATGAGGCGTGCGTCGGGTCCAAGCGCGGGCGCGGAGTGAACGTCGGAGCGCTCACCCACAGCTTCCGCTATGTCGTGGTAGACGTGATAGCCGCCAGCAAGCAGGTACGGCACCACCACGGCAGACACGCCGTCGCCTGGCTCGATTTCCTCGACCACGGCGTCAACCTTGGGGTCTTGGACGTCGACGTAGGCCTCGCGCACCTCAACTCCCAGGGCGTCGCGGACGTCTTGCGCGACGTCGAGGATCACGTGACGGCCCGCATCATTGCGCGTGCCGTGGGCGCAGAACACCAGGATCGGTTGTGTCATGCTGCCGTCACCGCCAATGCGTAGCCACGCTTCACCACGGTCTTGACGAGCGCCTTGGCGTTCGCCGCTTCACGAAGCCGGTTGATTGCCGCCTCGACCGCATGTGGTCCACCTGTCGCACCAGGAAGCGCAGACGCGAGTTGCTCACGGGTCACGACCGCGCCCTGGGCCGCGGCCAATTGCTTGACAATCGTCAGCCCCGACGGCGACAACGGCAATACCTCGCCGTCGAGCACGGCGCTGGTGGCGCGCAGTACAAGGGACCCAGCGGCCGTCTCCACCGCGACATCGTCGCGCCCGTAATGCTTCACGAGCTCGCGAACCAGGGCACCAAGTCTCCACCTGTCCGGGAACGGCGACGTGAGACCCGCCTGCTCAAGCGGCCCTGCGGTGATGGGTCCCACCGACGCAAGCACCAGGTCGCCCGCCCGGTTTCGCTCGCGGATGCAGTCGAGCTGACCACGCGCTTGCGCCGTCGCGACCCACGCTTCCGCACCCGGCGCGGACGTGAACAGCGCGGCGTCGCATTGACCCTCGGCGGCACCGTCAACCCACGTCTCGTGTTGACCGGGGTCGAGCGGCGGACCCCACCCGTACACGATGAGACTGAGGACCTGGGCCCCGGCCTGGGCGAACGCCTCGTCAAGTCCGTCAGAACCATTGCCGTGATGTTGGACAGCAATGCGGCTACCCTTGACGCCCTCGGCGAGCAAGTAGTCGCGCAACTCCGCCGCAGTTTCCGATTCGGCAACCCAATCGGCTTCGAGACCCGCCGCCTGGATGGCGCCACGCGCCTTGGGTCCGCGCGCGATCAGACGTGCGTCGCGCAACACGGAGATCAGTGGCTCCGCAAGACCCGCAGCGTCCGCAGCCTCGACCCAGGCCCGGAAACCGATTCCCGTGGTGGCCACCACGATGTCAGGCGGTTCGGCGAGTAGCGCGCGAGTGGCGGCAATGAGCTGTTGATCGTCGAGGTGAGACACCGTGCTGAGCGCGGGCGCAAAGACCACCTGCGCGCCTCGGCGCTCCAGTGCCGAGGCCAACTCACGCTTGCGACGGTCGGCGGTGATGACCATCACGCATCCCGCCAGCGGTTCACCTACCATGCTCACGTCAGACCTCCTAGGGCTCCGGCGTGGCGCTGACGTCATCTGCCAAGAGACCGGGGCTTGCCACCTGTCCCACGACGATAACCGCTGGAGGTTTCACGCCCGTTTCGTCCGCAATACGAACAATAGAACCGAGGTCGCCACGAGTGACGCGTTCCCGATCGGTGCTGCCTGACTCGATGATCGCGACCGGCAACTGTGCACCCGCGCCAGCTGCGAGCGCCGCCTCGACGATGACGGGCAGTGCCGCGACGCCCATCAAGATGACCACCGTGGCACCGCTGGTCATGGCCGCGAGCGCGGCAGTATCTGCACCTGCGTGGCCACTGGTGATGAGAACCGAGTTGGACACCCCGCGTTGCGTCACGGGGATTCCAGCGAGCGCGGGCACGGCAAGCGCGCTCGTCACTCCCGGCACCACCTCGACATCGATGCCGGCGGCAAGGCACGCGTGAACCTCTTCGCCTCCGCGACCAAAGAGGAACGGGTCGCCGCCCTTGAAGCGAACCACCGTCGAACCTGCGGTCGCGCGGTCCACAATCAGCGCGTTGATCTGGTGCTGCGGCACAGGGTGGTTGTCAGGGGACTTCCCCACGTTGATGACCTCGACGTCGGGCGACAGCGTGGACAGCACCCGCGTGGCCCCCAACCGGTCGGTGATGACCACATCAGCTTCAGCTACCGCCTGGCGTCCGCGCATCGTTAACAGGCCATCGTCACCAGGGCCCGATCCCACCAGGATCACCTTGCCTCCGTGCGCGCGCTGGCGCCGCAATGACACCGCGCCGGAATCGATGAAGTCCGCGAGTGCGTCGCGCACGCCGCGAATGCGCTGCGGGTCAGGCTCCCCCGTGGAGACCACGCCCACCGCGATGTCGCTGTGGTGAGACACTGCCGCCGTGCGTGCGCTGCCCACGTGCGAATCAGACGCGTTGGTGCACCAAATGCGCTGGTCGTGGGCCCAGTCGGCAACCTTGGCGTTCACCGCGGACTCGTTGGTCGCGGCCACCACGAACCAGACCCCCGTGAGGTCGCCAGGCTGAACCTCGCGCCGCACTACCGTGATGTCCCCGTGGCTTGCCATGCGAGACAGGTCATCCGAGACCTCAGGAGCCACCACCGTCACCTGAGCGCCGTAGTCGACCATCCGTCGCACGCGCCGCGTTGCGACGGTGCCGCCGCCAACGACCACCACGGGCTTGCCGCGGAAGTCGAGTCCAAAGAGAGCTGTCACGTGCCACCCGTCAGGTCGATGATTACCTCGCCATTGTCGATGGTCACGGGGTAAGTCACCAAGTCGGCGCTCAGCGGAGCGAGCGGCTCCTTGTCCATAGTCGCCAGGCACGTGCCGTCCACGAGAGAGAACACCTGCTTGTAAATGGGCGACGCGATCGTGGGCACGTCACCACGCGAGCCCGTGATCCCCCTCGAGAGCACCGAGGCCCCCGAGAACGGGCACAGGTTCTGGACCGCGTACACGGAGTCGTCGGCCAACCTGAAAATCGCCACCTGAGTGTCGCCAAACAGTGCGGCGACGCCCAGTTCGGGAGTGAGATCGTCGAGCCTGCAGGCCACCACCTTTGCCAGTGTTGGCGATGGGGAACTCATGAGCGCACCTCGAGCGTAGCGGGCGCAATCAGCACTGCACCGGTGGTCTTTTCGTCGGCCGATGCCGGGCGACGTTGGCCGCGTTGCTCAACATAGGCGAGGGTTGGGTCGGGTTGGTCGGGAGCGTTGATGAACGAGCTGAACTGCCGCAACCGGGCCGGGTCGCTCAACACTGCCTTCCATTCGTCCTCGTAGGTATCGATATGCCGCGCCATGTGGGCGTCGAGGTCCGCGCAGATTCCGAGCGAGTCGTTCACCACGATCTCGCGAATGGCGTCGAGGCCGCCTTCGTGTTCCTCTTGCCACGGCGCCGTGCGCTGCAGTCGGTCCGCAGTGCGCACGTAGTACATGAGGTAGCGGTCGATGACGGTGAAGACCTCGTCGTCCTCCACGTCCTCAACCAAGAGTTGCGCGTGGCGCGGTTCGAAACCGCCATTGCCGCCTACGTAGACGTTCCAGCCGTTCTCGGTGGCGATCACGCCCACGTCTTTGCCGCGAGCCTCCGCGCACTCGCGCGCGCACCCTGACACACCCAGCTTGATCTTGTGCGGACTGCGCAAGCCGCGGTAGCGCAGTTCGAGCGCGATCGCGAGCCCCACGGAGTCCTGCACCCCAAAGCGACACCAGTCGGATCCCACGCAAGACTTCACCGTGCGCAACGACTTGCCGTACGCGTGACCCGACTCCATGCCTGCATCCACGAGTCGCTGCCAGATCAACGGCAACTGATCCAGGCGAGCGCCGAACAGGTCGATCCGCTGACCGCCGGTGATCTTGGTGTACAACCCGAACTCCTTGGCGACCTCCCCGATCACAATCAGCTTCTCAGGAGTCACTTCGCCGCCGGGAATGCGCGGCACTACGGAGTACGTGCCGTCCTTCTGCATGTTGGCCATCACGCGGTCGTTGGTGTCTTGCAGCGCGGCGCGATCCTCAGCGAGCACGTGCTTGTTGTACAGCGACGCGAGAATTGACCCGATGGTGGGCTTGCAGATGTCGCAGCCGCGCCCAGTTCCAAAGCGCTCCATGACGGCGGTGAAGGTGGTGAGCTCGGCGACCATGACGGCGTTGAACAACTCCGCACGTGACACAGCGATGTGCTCGCACAGTGCCTTGTTGACCTCGATGCCCGCCTTCTCCATCTCGGTGGTGAAGAGCTTCTTGACCAGCGGCAGGCACGATCCGCACGAGGTCCCTGCCTTGGTGCACGCTTTGACAGCGCTGAGGTCGGTGCAGTCGTGCTCCGTCACAGCGCCGCGCACGGTGCCTGCACTGACGTTGTTGCACGAGCAGACCGTGGCACTATCCGGCAGGTCCACTTGGGGTCGCGAGGTTGCGCCTTCCGGCAGCAACCACGCTGACGGGTCGGCGCCCAGGTCGCCGCCCACCATCGGGCGTAGCGACGAATACGCCGACGCGTCGCCCACAAGCACGCCGCCCAGGAGCGTGCGCGCGTCGTCGGTCAGCACCAGCTTCTTGTACACACCCTGCACCGGGTCCGCGTAGACCAACTCGAGGGCGCCCTCGGTGGTGCCGAGTGCGTCGCCAAACGACGCCACGTCCACGCCAAGCAGCTTGAGTTTGGTCGACGTGTCCGCGCCAGGGAACGTCGCGTCGCCGCCCAGCAGCCGGTCGACCGCGATCTCCGCCATCGTGTAGCCAGGCGCCACGAGGCCAATGCACGCGCCTTGGATGTTGGCTACCTCGCCGATCGCCCACACCGAAGGATCGCTGGTCTGGCACCAGTCGTTGACGAGCACGCCGCCGCGTTCGCCCATCTCGAGCCCGGCGTCCCGAGCGAGTTCGTCACGCGGGCGCACGCCGGTGGCGATAACCACCACGTCAACGAGTTGTTCGCCGCCGTCTCCGTAGGTGACCCTGCCAACGCGGCCTCGGTCGTCGGGCTTGAGCGCCGTGGTGACGGTGTCTACGCGAACGTTGACGCCCAACTGCTCGATCAGGCGCTTGAGCGCTTCGCCTCCGCCAGCGTCTACTTGCAGGTTCATCAGCCGGTCTGCGAACTGCACCACGGTGCACGTGGCCCCCAGGCCCTGCATGGCTCCTGCGGCCTCGAGCCCCAGGAGTCCGCCGCCAATGACCACCCCGCGTACGGGCCTGCCTACGTCCACGGTTCGCTGCTCGACCCACCCACGCAGGTCGGCGACATCGTCGATGGTCCGGTACACGTAAACGCCGGGCAGGTCGGCACCAGGCAACGGAGGCGTCCAGGCGTATGAACCGGTTGCCACCACGAGGTGGTCGTAGGCGTGCGTGTCGCCGTGCTTCGTCGTGACCAGCTTGGACTCGCGGTCAATGCTGGTCACGGCACTGTCGCGGTGAAGTGTCACCAGAGCGTCGTTCCACAACTCAGGGTCGCCAAGCGCGAGGTCCTCGGGGTGGCGTCCCGTGAAGTAGCTGGTGAGCGCCACACGGTCGTAGGGCGCGCGCGGCTCTTCGGCGAGCAGCGTCACGCTGAATCGCCCGTCGCGGTCGCGATCGCGCAGCGCTTCCGTGAACCGGTGCGCGACCATGCCGCCGCCTACCACCACAATCTTCTCCGTCATGGGACTGCCCTTTCTGTGGCGGCGGGTGCCGCCGTTGGCGTTGATGGCGCTGTCACGAGCTTTGCGACCAGAGCCGCGCAATCTCCGCAACCGGTGGTCGCGCGCGTGGCCTTAGCGATTCCCGCGACGGTGTCGCAACCCTCGGCGACCGCCGTGCAGATCGCCCCTTTGGACACTGAGTTGCAGTTGCAGACGATGTCGTCGTCGGCCATCTCGGCGGGATCCTTGGCGGCCGATGCTTGCCCGGCCAATGCGTGAATCAACAGTTGGGCAGGGTCGGATGGGACGGGAATCTTGCGGGTGTACAGCGTGGCGAGATCGGCCGCGATGGCCTTGTCACCGATGCAGGTTGCCCCGACGAGCAAGCCGCCCGACACCACCACCTCAATGAAACGCCCACCTTCGGGATCCTTGAGCGACAGCACCCGAAGCCGCGGGTCCGCGCGGTCAAAGTCGCCGCTGACGCCCATGGTCGCCATGGACAGTCCCGATGCCTTCACCCGCACCACATCGGTGCTCCGTGGCTCGGACGCGGTGACGCCATCCACCCCGGCGAGGCGAGCCGCAAGTCGCGACGACTGCTCCCAACCCTGCGCCACCAAACCCGTGCCACCCCCGGGAGGTTGGGCGCAGTCGCCGATCGCGAAGATAGCCGGGTCACGAGGTGTCGCGAGGTCATCACCCACAACGATCCCGCGGTCAATCTCCAGCCCCGCCTGACGCGCAAGCGAGGTCTCCGGGATAGTCCCGCAACACATCACGAGCATGTCGGTCAGCACTTCGCTGCCGTCCTCAAGCCGCACAGAAGAGAGCTTGCCGCGGGTCGCTTGCGCCCCGGCCAGACTCACGCCTGTGTGAACGTCGATTCCCAACTTGGTGAGGCTCGTGGTCGCCACTGCCGAGGCCTCCCAGCCCAGTTGGCGTTCCATGAGCCGGTCGGCGTGGTGGACCACGCGAACCGCGACACCTCGCTTGGCCAATCCGGTCGCGACCTCGAGACCCAGTACACCCGCACCCAAGACCACGGCGCGCCGCGCGCTGAGCGCATGCTTCACGATGTCCTGCGCGTCGGCCATATCCTTGAGCACTGCCACACCGGACACGAACCCGTCGGAATCGGCGACCCCCTGGATGGCGGGGATACGCGCCACCGAGCCCGTGGCGAACACCAGAAAGTCGTAGTCATGGACGGCTCCCGCAGAGTCGATCACGGTGCGCGCCGCCCGGTCCACCTTGACCGCACTGACTCCCGTCAGGGTCGCCACGCGCGGGTGGTCGGGGCCCGCGATCGTGAGGCTCTCGGGGTTCGCTACCCCTGAGACCACGCTCGAAAGCAGCACCCTGTTGTAGGCGGCCTGCGGTTCCTTGCCGAGCACGGTGACATCGGCGTCGGCGAGCGTCTCGACCACTTCCTCGGCAAACCGGGAGCCAACCATGCCATGTCCGATCACCACGATGCGCGTCATGCTGTCGCTCCTATCCGCGTGGCGGGCCGCACGGCCACGGCGCACACTTTGTATTCCGGCATTCCCGATGTGGGGTCCGTGACGTCGTTGGTGAGGCGATTGGCGCTTCCGGCCCCGGCCCAATGGAATGGCATGAACACCGTGTCGTGACGGATGGTGTCGCTCACCACCGCCCGCGCTTGGATGACGCCGCGGGCAGACTCGAGTTCCACCATCGCTCCTGGTTCCAGTCCAAGCCGCTCGGCAAGGAGCGGATGCATCTCGACGTAGGGGCTCGGCTGCGCCGCGTTGAGGGAATCGACCCGCCGGGTTTGAGCGCCACTTTGGTAGTGCTGCAAGACCCTGCCGGTGATGAGGTAGACGGGCGCGTCCGGGCGTACGTCATCCGCTGGCCCGTGGTGATCCACGGGGACCATGCGTGCACGTCCGTCTGGGGTGTTGAAGCCGTCCAAGAACATTCGCGGCGTGCCAGGGTGCGGTTCACCGTCGCTCTCCGGGCATGGCCAGAAGATCTCCTCCCCAGCGTCGAGGCGCTCGTAGGAGATCCCTGAGTAGTCCGCAGGGCCGCCCTTGGAGGCAAGCGCCAGTTCGGCGAACACCTCCTGCGGATCGGTACTGAACCCCGTCGGGTAGCCCAAACGCGCCGCAAGACGGTTCAGGATCCACAGTTCGCTACGCGCCTCGCCGGGTGCCGCGACGGCAGTGCGGCGGCGGATCACGCGGCCCTCCAGGTTGGTCATCGTGCCGTCTTCCTCAGCCCACTGGGTCACGGGCAAGATCACGTCTGCCAGCAGTGCGGTCTCCGACGGCACCATGTCGCACACCACCAGGAACGACAGCCGCGCCAAAGCCTTGCGCACGTCGTCCGCATTGGGCGCGCTGACCACCACGTTGGACCCATGAACTAGCAGCGCTCGAGGGCCACCAGGAGCACCGAGCTTCTTGAGCAACTGAACTGCCGGAATGCCGGGACCGGGCAAATGATCCGCAGGCACCCCCCACACGCCTGCCACGTACTCGCGAACGGCGGGATCGGAAATGGAACGGTACCCGGGGAGCTGGTCGGCCTTCTGGCCGTGTTCGCGTCCCCCCTGGCCGTTGCCCTGGCCCGTCACCGGGCCGAAGCCTGAGCCCACCCGGCCTGGCAGTCCCAGTGCGAGCGCGAGGTTGATGGCTGCCGTCACGGCGGCGGTCCCTTGGGACATCTGTTCCATGCCGCGCCCGGTCAGGATGTACGCCCCGGGTCCACCTTGGTGTGGTGACGCCGCTGCGAGGACCAGCGCCGCCTGACGCAACGCGTCCGCGTCTACGCCGCACTCGATTTCGGCACGCTCGGGCCACCACGCGGCCACCGACGTCTTGACGTCATCCCAGCCGTTCGTGTGTTCGGCGAGGTAGGACTCGTCCACCAGACCTTCGTGAATCAGCACATGCAGGATCGCGAGCAGCACCACCATGTCCGTCCCTGGCGAGATCTGAAGGTGCATGCCCTTTCCGCCGTCAGCCAACTGGGCGGTCGCAGACTTACGTGGATCCACCACGATCAAGCCGCCGCGCTCGCGCACCCCGGACAAGTGCTGGACGAACGGCGGCATCGTGACGCTCATGTTGGAGCCCATGATCAGCACCGCGCCGGCACCGTTCAGGTCAGCAAGTGGGAATCCGAGCCCTCGGTCCACCCCGAATGCCCGGTTGGAGGCCGCAGCTGCGGAAGACATGCAGAACCGGCCGTTGTAGTCGATGTACGGCGTCTGGAGGACCACGCGCGCAAACTTTCCCAGCGCATACGCCTTCTCGTTCGTCAGGCCGCCTCCGCCAAACACCGCAATGGCGTCCTTCCCGCTCACCGCCTGAATGCCGCGCAATCGGAACTCGATGGTGTCGAGCGCCTCCCGCCAAGAGGCTTCACGAAACCCGTCGCCCTCGCGAATCTGCGGCATGGTGATCCGGTCCTGCACGGACAGAACTTCCGCGCTGGTCCAACCCTTCTGGCACAACCCGCCGCGGTTGGTGGGAAAGGCGCGTCCGTCGACGCTCACCGGCGTGGGACCGCCTGGCGCTGGCGTCAACGTTTGCGCGCACTGTAGCGCGCAGTAGGGGCAATGGGTCGCGACGGACCCGCTGGTGGAGAGGGCCAGCGGGCCCGTCGCGTTGGAGGTGGAGGACACTGCTAGACGTTCCTCATGGTGGCGCCCTTGCGCATGTAGAACACCCACGTCAATACCGCCATCACCAGGAACACGTAGGTGTAGATCTGGAGAGCGGGAACGATGGTGCCGTGCGTCTCACGCGCCCAGAGGTAGACGAACGGGATACAGAATCCCCCGAACGCTCCGACGGCAGAGATGAAGCCCACCGCTCCGGCGGCCTGGCGCTTGAAGTCCAGGCGGATCTCGTCGGTGTTGCCCTTCTTCGCTGCGGTCCGCATGAAGATCGACGGGATCATCCGGTAGGTCGAGCCATTGCCCACGCCGGTGAACACAAAGAGCAACATGAAGCTGATGAAGAACAGGAACAAGTTCTTGTCTTGCACACCCGTCACCGCGACCCAGCCAGCGCCGGCCATCACGATGAACGAGATCAGGGTGATAGTAGCCCCGCCAAAGCGGTCCGCCAGCTTGCCGCCGTACGGTCGCGACAGCGATCCCACAAGCGCGCCAAGAAAGCCCCAGGACAGTGCGATGTCGCTGCGTTCGAACACCACTGTCAACAAGGTGGGGAACGCCGCCGAGTAGCCGATGAACGACCCAAAGGTACCGATGTACAGGAACGACATCAGCCACGTGTGGCCGTGCGTCAGTGACCGTGCCGTGGGCTTGGGGTCTGCCTTGGCCTCACGCAAGTTGTCCATGAACAAGAACGCAAGGATCGCCGAGGCGAGCGCGAGCGGCACGTACAGCAGGCCTGCGTTCGCCAATCCCCAACCGCCGAGCCCAATCACGAGCGGGACCGCCTTCTGCGCTGCCGCGACGCCGATGTTGCCGCCCGCCGCGTTCAGTCCGAGCGCCCAGCCCTTCTTCTTGTCCGGGTAGAAGAAGGTGATGTTGGACATCGAGCTCGCGAAGTTTCCGCCACCGAACCCGGCGGTCGCCGCGATGAGCACGAGCACCCCGAAGGAGGTCTCCGGCTTGCCCACTACCCAGGCGAGGCCCAACGTCGGAATCAGCAGCAGGAGCGCGGAGATCACTGTCCAGTTGCGCCCGCCGAACAGCGGGATGGCAAACGTGTAGGGAATACGGAGCACGGCCCCCACTCCAGATGCCACGGCGAGCAGAGTCAGCCCCTGGCTCGCCGTCAACGCCCACCCGTTCGCGCCGGCGGCCACCAACGTGCCGTCCGCGGCGTAGGTGCCGTACATCTTGACAACAACGATGCTCCACAGGAGCCACACCGAGAATCCGATGTGCTCGGCGACAATGGAGAACACGAGGTTGCGGAAGGCGATCGCCTTGCCCTTTGCCTCCCAGAACACATCGTTCTCAGGTTCCCAGTGTTCGATCCAGCGTCCTTTGCCAACCACGCCTGGCTCGATGGCCACCGCGGCGGCCTGATCTTGTACGGCCATGGGTTTCCCCCCCCCTTGCGATGCCCTCTTTGGGCGCCCGGGTGGCGCCTCAACCAGCACCGGTTAATGCAGACGCTACGCATGGGGTGTTACGGAAAGGACCTCCGCGTGTAAAGGGTAGGAAACTTTTCCTTCACCGTGTCAGCACGCGCGTTGTGAGAACTTGACCGCCAGCCGTGGGCTAACGCTGCGCCCAGGCGGCGATCGCATCCACCACGGCGTCAGCATCGTCCCTGCTATGAGCCGCGGACACGAACCACGCCTCGAAGGCGCTTGGCGGGAGATACACGCCGGCCTCATGGAGCGCGTGGAACATGCTCGCGTAGGCGGCGGTGTCTTGACCAGATACCTCCGCGAAGTCTCGGGGTGGCGCGTCGAGACCCAGGAACACCGAGAACAGCGTTCCAGCGCGGCCGACGCTGTGGGTCACCCCCGCGGCGCTGAGGGCTTCACTCGCTCCAACGCGCACTGCGTCCGCGGTCGAGGCGACGCGCGCGTGCACCTCGGGGGTCAGGGCCTCGAGCGTCGCGATTCCGGCAGCCACCGCAACCGGGTTTCCGGACAGCGTGCCCGCCTGGTACACCGGGCCTACTGGTGCCAGGTAGTCCATGAGGTCCGCGCGCCCAGCGAGCGCCGCCACGGGCAGGCCACCTCCGATGACCTTCCCGAATGTCACGAGGTCGGGCTCCCATGGCACCTGCCCGGCTGCGATCGCCTCGTCACGCTCGACGCCCCACCATCCCGACGGCCCCGCGCGGAAGCCCGTGAGCACCTCATCGACAATGAACACGGACCCATGGGCAGTGCACAACTGGGCGATGAGCGCGTTGAACCCCACGGGCGGGCGCACCACTCCCATGTTTGCCGGAGCCGCCTCAGTGATCACCGCCGCGATGCCCGGCCCGCGCTCGGCGAACACCGCGCGGAGGGCGTCAGCGTCGCCGTAAGGCACCACGAGGGTGTCCGCTGCGGCGCCAGCTGGCACCCCGGCCGAATCGGGGACCCCGGCAGTCGCGAGACCCGAGCCCGCAGCAACGAGCAGGGCATCGGAGTGCCCGTGGTAGCAGCCCGCGAACTTGACGATCACATCACGTCCGGTCGCGCCGCGCGCGAGCCTGAGCGCCGTCATGGTTGCCTCAGTACCCGTGCTGACCAAGCGCACCTTGCGAGCCGGCGCGTAGCGGTCGCGGATGCGTTCCGCGAGCTCGACCTCTCCTGGACTGGTGGCGCCAAAGGACAGCCCGCGCCCAGCGGCCTCCCGCACTGCCTCGATCACCGAGGGGAAGGCGTGGCCCAAGATTGCTGGCCCCCACGAGCCCACCAGGTCCACATAGGCGCGCCCGTCGGCATCGGTGACCTTCGCTCCTGACGCGGACACCAAGGGGACCGGCTCCCCGCCCACGCCGTTCCACGCACGAACCGGAGAGTTCACTCCGCCGGGCAGAATGGCCCGGGCGCGGTCATTCCAAGCGCTCATCGTTCGGCCTCAAGCCACGCGGCAAGGTCGAGCGCCGCGTAGGTGACCACGATGTCTGCGCCCGCACGAGTGATCGCTGTCAGGACCTCAAGGTGCGCTGCGCGCCGGTCAAGCCAACCACGTTCAGCGGCGGCCTCGATCTGCGCATACTCGCCGGATACGTGATAGGCGGCCACGGGGACCCGGGACTCGGCCGCGACCGCGGCGAGAACGTCAAGATAGGGCAGTGCAGGCTTCACCATCACCATGTCCGCGCCCTCGATCTGGTCCAGCTCCGCCTCAAGCAGTCCTTCTCGGGAGTTTGCCGGATCCATCTGGTACGTGAGCCGATCGCCGTCGAGCGAACTCTCCACCGCGTCGCGGAAGGGGCCATAGAAGGCGGAGGCGTACTTCGCTGAGTATGCGAGCAGCGAGGTGTCCGTGTGGCCAGCGTCATCGAGGGCCATCCGCACTGCCGCGACTTGGCCGTCCATCATGCCGCTGAGTCCCAGCACATGAGCGCCCGCGTTTGCTTGCGACACGGCCATGCGCCCGTAGACATCGAGCGTCGCATCGTTGTCGACCGCGCCATGCTGGTCAAGGACGCCGCAATGGCCGTGATCGGTGAACTCGTCCAGGCACAGGTCCGCCATCACCACGAGCTCACCCCCGGCGGCCGCGACCGCCACGGCGATAGCTCGATTGAGAATGCCGTCAGGATCGCAGGCCTCCGTGCCTGTTGCATCCCTGCTTTCGGGTATCGCGAACAGCATCACGGCGCCGATGCCCGCCTCAGCCGCCGCTCTCACCTCGCCAGCGAGAGAGTCGAGCGTGTGTTGCCTCACGCCTGGAAGCGAGTCAATGTCGCGGGGTGCCTCCAGCCCTGCGCGGACAAAGACCGGCAAGACGAGCGATGCCCGGTGGGGACGCGTCTGCGCAACCAGCCGGCGCATCGGCGCGTGCGTGCGCATGCGTCGCGGTCTGCGGTCGGGTCCAGTCGCGGTCACGAGCTCTCCTTTGTAGGGCGACGCTGGGTTAGCACCTCGATCAGGCTGTCCACGATCGACGCATACGACGGCTGGGTTGCCACGGCATGAACCGTCAACCCTGCGGCCTTTGCCGCGGCCGCAGTGGTCGACCCGATCGCTACCACCATGGTCTCAGAATCGATCGATGGGCACGTCTGCGCGAGCCTGGTCGCCACCGAGCCAGAGGTCAACACGACGGCGTCGAACCCTCCCTGCGCAACGGCAGCCGCCTGTAGCGGCGACAGGCCCGGCCCATCGACAGTGCGGTAGGCCTCGACGGCGTCAACGTCCCACCCCTTGCGTGCGAGGCCACGCGCAAGCACGGGGGAGGCCAAGTTGCCGAGCGGGGCGAAGACTCGGCCCGGGCCGTCAGGGAACGCCGCGACAAGCCCTGCAGCGTTGAGGCGGTCCGTTGGTACCAAGGTGACCTCAAGACCCACCTGGGCGCACACAGCGAGGGTCGCCTCACCAACAGTCGCGACCCTCGCGGTGGGTTGCGGGGCTGCGAGGGCTCTCCCGGCCGCTTGGGCCGCGTGGTGGACGGCCAGCACCGCGTTGCGGCTCGTCACCGCCATCCAGGCATAGTCCCCTTCGCACCATCGAGCAGTAGCCGCCGCGAGGGCGGCCTGGTCCGTGGGCGGAGCGATGGCAATGAACTCTGCCTCGTCAACGCGCGCGCCTTCGCCAGCGAGCCGTTCGGCAAACTCTCTGCGCTGCGCCGTCACGGGCACGAGCACCCGCATGCCAGCAAGACCGGAGCGCCTCTCGCTCACGTGGACTCCATCAACCGTGCCGCCCCACGTCCCAAGAGCGCGTGTCCGGAGCTGCGGCCAATCGACAGCGCCTCGCGACTCACCCCACGAGAGACCTCGTTGAGCATGAGCGTTCCAGCGGTGTTGACGATTCTCACATGGAGACGTAGGTCAAGCCCATCGACGATCGCGAGCGCCGCCACGGGGACCGCGCAACCGCCGTCGAGCACCGCGAGCGCCGCCCGCTCGGCGGTGACTGCGGCGCGGGTGTCGGCATCATCGAGCGAGGTGACGAGAGAGCGAAGGTCGTCGTCAGCATCGGCCGCAATCTCGACCGCGAGCGCGCCCTGCCCGGGCGCAGGAAGCATCTGGTCCGGGCTGAACAGGTGGGTGGCCTCGTCGAGCCGCCCCAGCCGCTTGAGGCCTGCGGCGGCGAGCACCACGGCGTCAAAGCCGTTGCCAAGTTTGCTAAGCCTGGTGTCAACATTGCCTCGGATGTCCACTACCCGGAGATCCGGCCTCAGGGCACGGAGCTGTGCCGCGCGGCGCGGCGAACTCGTCCCCACGGTTGCTCCCTCGGCCAACTCTTCCCACGCAATCCCACCGGTACACAGGGCGTCGCGAACGTCTTCGCGAGTCACCAATGCGGCGAGGCTGAGGTCAGGATGCGGATCCACCGGCATGTCTTTGAGCGAGTGAACAATGAGGTCACACTCCCCCGCGATGAGCGCGTCCCGGAGGGCATTGACGAACACTCCCACTTGGCTGAGACCCACCAACGAGCCGGTGGAGGTGTCCCCCTCGGTGGTGATCTCCACGAGCTCCACGTCAAGTGTGGTGCCGCGAGACGCGGCCGCAGCTACCAGCGCATCCGCCACCATTCCCGACTGAGTGGTCGCGAGTGTCGACGCGCGGGTTCCCAGTCGGAGTTTCATAGCGACTAGCGTCCCACAGCCCAGGGTTGCGCGGTCACGACTGTGCGCCGCGATATCCCGCGCCGCGGAATACCATCACCAACGCGATCAATGTCAGCCCGAGTGCGACCCATGCCGGAGCCACATAGCCCCAGCCCAACCAGATCACCAGCGCGCCCAATCCTGCACCCAGGGCGTTGGCGGCATTGAGCGCCGCGTGAGAGGTCGCATTGCCCAGCGAGGGTGAGGTATGGATGACGTCCATGAGGTGCGTTTGGGCGGATTGTGAGTAGATCTGAATCGACACGGCGAGCAACACCACGATCACGATGGTCAGCGGCGCGATGGTTCCGAAAAGTCCCAGGAGTGTCAGCACCACGCTCACGCAGATGAGCCCCACGCGGGCTGCCCGCACTGGCGATGTGCTGGATATCCGGCCGCCCACCACGGCACCCACGGTGAAGCCCATGCCTATCACCACGAGCACCCATGTCACGGCGGAGGGATCGAGTCCGTTGGCGTCCTCCATGAGGGGAACGATGTAGGAGAACACCGCAGCAAACCCAGCGAATCCAATGGTGGTGGCCACAACGGCGGTCCACAGCGGTGCGCCCCGGAGCGACCGCAGTTCGCCCTTCAACGAGGCATGAGGGTTGCCGTCGATCCTCGGCGTGAAGAGCCACAAAGCTGCGAGCGTCACAAGGCCAACCACGAACACCGCGTAGTACGCCTCTCGCCACCCGAACGAGTTTGATACCCACTGCATCGCGGGCACGCCCACAATAGTCGCGGTGGTCAGTCCGATCATGATCAGCGCCACGGCTAGCCCGCGCCGCTTCGCGCCCAGCACGGTGGTGGCCACAAAGGCTGCACTACCCAGCAGCGCGCCGTGGGGGAAGCCCGACAAGAAGCGGATCACCATGAGCGACTCAACATTGGGCGCGAGCGCCGTCGCGAGCGTGGTGACCGCGAAGGCCGCGCTGAGCCATATCAGCAGCGGCCGGCGGTTGACGCGGCCCATGCCCACCATGATGAGCGGTGCACCCACCACCACGCCCAGCGCGTAGGCGACCATGGTGATGCCTATGGTCTCGACGTTGGTGCTGAGGTCTGCAACCTGATCCTGGATCACGCTAGCGGCACCGGTCTGGGTCAGTCCGATCCCAAACCCTGCGGCCATGAAGGCCGCGATCGTGTAGCGCGCCCGCGGCGATTGGGCCGTCGCGGGGATGCGCCAGCGCGGTGCGCCTCTCACCGTGGCTGGGGTGATGCTCGTCATTGTCTACCCTCGCGGAACTAGCCACAGGGCGTGAGCCGCTGCGGCACCAAGCGACACGGGATCGCTCCTGTTCGCTATGTGCAATCGCACTCCGTCCTCGAACTCGGGAACGGGGAGTACGCGGACATCGGCGTCCAAGGTCAATCCTATGTCCGCTAGGTGCCGCAGCAATCCGGGGTCGGCGTCAGAGATGCGGGCCACCTGCCACTCCCCCGCGGCGGCATGCGCGAGCAGAGTTGCCGAAGGCGTCGGGAGTGCGCCGTCGGCCGTAGGAATGGGGTCTCCGTGGGGGTCTCGGGTGGGGTAGCCCAGCGCGCGGTCCATGGCGTCGATCATGCGCGGCGAACACGCGTGCTCGAGCACCTCGGCCTCGTCGTGAACCTCGTCCCACGTGTAGCCCAGTCGCTCTACTAGATAGGTTTCGATCAGCCGATGCTTGCGCACCATGGTCAGGGCGTGTCTCGTCCCCGCCAGGGTCAGGGTAATCGCACCATACGGGGCGTGTTCGAGTAGCCCCTGGTCGCTGAGTTTGCGCACGTTCTCGGAGACCGTCGAGGCAGCGACGCCCATTCGTTCAGCAAGGTGCTTGGTGGTCACCGGAGTGTCCGACCACTCCCCCGCATTCCATACCACCTTGACGTAATCCTGCGCCATGGGCGAGAGCTCTTGGTCTGTCATGGTGCCTCCGCAGGCGTCGACGTGGCGGCGGTGGTGCGTCGGTAGCGCAATACTCCGTAGCGCCCAAACACGTACGCCAGCACAAACCCTAAGCCGTGCGCAAGGACGACGGTGCCTCCGGGCGCGGTGTCCGCGTAATAGCTGACGTAGAGTCCCACGATGGTCGCGAGGCTCGCGATGAGCGGCGCGAGCCACAGCATGTGGCCGATGCGGTTGGTGAGCAGGTGCGCGGTGGCACCCGGGATGATGACCATCGCCACCACCAGCACCACACCAACGGCCTGAAGCGCCGCGACCGCAACCATCGCGAGTGTCACGAGCATCACGGCGCTGGTCAGCCGGGGCCGACCACCGAGCGACGCCATGTGTGCCGAGTCAAAGGCGAACCACGTGAAGCGCTTACGCCACCACACGATGATCAGGGCTGCCGCGAGCGCCAGCCCCATCACCTGCGTCATGTCGATGTCAGAGATGCCAAACATGTTGCCAAACAGAATGTGACCGCGATCCACCTCGGAGGTGGTGGCGGAAATCAACACCAGTCCGCCCGCGAAGAGGGTCGAGAACACCACGCCGATCGCGGCGTCCTCCTTGATGCGTGTGGTGAGCCGCACCTCCTGAATGAGCCACACGGCGAGGAGGCCAAACACCAATGCACCCGCGGCGTACGGCAGGCCCACGAGGGGCGCGATGACCACGCCCGGCAACACGGCGTGACTGACCGCGTCGCCCAACAATGACCAGCCGATGTGCACGAGCCACGCCGATAGCATCGCTCCCACGACGGAGACCACCAGGGTAATCACGAGCGCACGCACCATGAAGTCGTAACCCCACGGCTCGACGAGCCACCCCAAGGCGCTCATGGCTTCATCCCGAACGCTTGCGCGAGCACCTCGGGGGTGAGCACGTCGCGGGGCTTCCCGCTGGCGATGACTCGCTGGTGAAGCACCACCGCGTGATCCGCGAGGTCCGGAACCGACGCGAGGTCGTGGGTGGCCATCAGTACGGTCCGGCCTTCGTCGATGAAACTTCGGAGCAGCGCGTAGAACGTCTGACGGGCACCGGAGTCGATTCCGGCATCGGGTTCGTCCAGAATGAGGACCTCCGCTTGCTGTGCGAGGGCCCGAGCGAGAAGCACCCGGCGGCGCTGGCCGCCCGAGAGTTCGCCGATCTGCCTGCGCTCGAGCCCGGAGAGCCCAACGCGGTCGATTGCCTGGGCGATGGCGGCGCGGTCCTCGACGCGGCTAGCGCGAGAGGCGTACCGACCCATCTCGACGACGGTGTGCACCGTCACCGGGAAGTCGCGATCGATGACGTCGAGCTGAGGCACGTAGGCGACGGCTCCGCGCGCCCGCGCCTGGCTTGCAGGCTGGCCGTCGACCATCACCGTGCCCGCCGATGGTCGGACTGAACCCGAGATCGCACCCAACAGCGAGGACTTGCCAGACCCATTGACACCCACCAGCACCGTGAGTCCCGGCTCCACGGTGAGACTGATGTCATCGAGAGCCACGACCTCGCCGTAGGTCACGCGCAGGCCCTGCGTGGTGATCGTCGTCACGGCGTGGTCCCCGTGAGTCCGGCCACGATGGTCTCCGCATTGACACGAAGGAGGTCCAGGTACGTGGGCACGGGGCCGTCGGGTTCCGAAAGCGAGTCAACATAGAGCACGCCTCCAAATGCAGCGCCGGACTCGCTCGCTACCTGCATCATTCCGCCTTGGTTGACGGTGGACTCGCAGAACACCGCCTGGACGTTGTTGTCCCGGACCGCCTCGATAGCGGCGCGCACCGACTGCGGCGTGCTCTGAGTCTCGGCGTTCACCGGCCACAGGTAGACCTCGGTGAGTCCGGCGTCAGCAGCCAAGTAGCTGAAGGCCCCCTCGCAGGTGACGAGCACTCGCTGGTGCGCGGGAAGGACGGCGAGCGCGTCCACCAGGTCCGCTCCTACCGCCTCGATCCGCGCGAGGTAGGCACTCGCGTTCGCCTCATAGGTGGCGCGACCGTCGGGGTCGGCATTGGACAGCGCGTCCGCGATCGCGCTCACGTAGTGCGTCGCGTTGGAGATCGACATCCAGGCGTGCGGATTGGGCGCGCTCGATCCCTCGATTGGCATCGACACGATCGCGTCAGTGATCGTCACTGAAGGAGCGTCAATGCGGGCAAGGAAGTCTGCGAACCAAGACTCCAGGCCCAGCCCGTGGTGAAGCACCAAGTCCGCGTTGCTCGCGCGGATCACATCGCTTGCGGTGGGTTCATAGCCGTGAACCTCAACACCGGGCCGGGTCAGCGACTCTACGCGAGCGCGATCGCCCGCGACGTTCGCCGCGATATCGGCAATGACGGTGAAGGTGGTCACCACCACGAGGCGTCCGTCGGGACCTTGACCGTCGTCACGGGGCGAACATCCGCTCGCAGTCATGGCCACCGCAAGGCCCACCATTGCGGCGACGGCCGCGCGCACGGTCACTAGAACACTAAAGTTGGGCACGCCTAACTTTAGCGCCCTGCACTCTCCCGTGCGCTCACGCGCTTGGTAATCAACCACGCGATCGCGACCAGAACTGCGCCCACCAGGGCGATCAGCAGTGCGTCAAGGGGGCTCAGGCTCTGACTCACCTTTTCGCCAAAGTCTCCGTTGAGTTCCAGATCCGCGGGCGGGACGAAGGAAGGCGATGGGGAGATCTCAGACTCCGGCGATGTTGCGTCCGCGGTGGGAATGGGGTCAACGGGCAGGGGCGCGTCCATGATGAACGCGATGGCGCCCTCGATCGGGTGACCGTCCTCAGCGACCACGCGCCACTCGAGAATGTAGTCACCGGACGCCAGCGGTGGCACGTCCGCCTCAACGACGTTGTTGGCAGCGAACTCCGCAACGAGGTCCGCTGACTCCGAGTCTCCCCGCACCGTGAGAGAGGCACCGATGTCCAGGAGTTGGCCGGAGAACTCGAGACGCACGCGGTCGAGTTCCGTGACCGTCTGGCCCTCACTCGGCGTGGAGGCAACCAGCGCGGTGTGTGCGGCTGCGGATGTCGCGAGCATGACGGCGGCCACCATGCCCAGCATCGCCCCGACCCCCGCCGAGCGACCAAGCCGTGAGCGGTTCATGGAGCCATTCTGGCACGAACGCAACGGCGCAACGTTAACCGTCGGTACCCCGAGCGTTTACCGTTCTGACACCACGTCAGGTGACAATGGAGGCGTGAAAGTCGCGTTGGTAGCCGAATCGTTCCTCCCCCACTCGAACGGCGTCACCAATTCTCTGCTACGGGTGATTGAACATCTCGCCGAGCGGGGCGACGAGGCGATCGTCATCGCGCCCGAGTCCAAGGGGTCCCACGGTCCCGTCAGGTACGGCATTGCGACCATCACTCGCCTGCCCGCGATGGGCCTGCCGCGCTACGACGATGTACGGCTCGCGCTCAGCGGCGTGGGCCGCATCTCCCGCATCCTCGAGGAGTTTGAGCCTGACGTCGTCCACCTTGCCTCGCCGTTTGTGCTGGGCTGGACGGCAGTCAAGGCCTGCAACGAACTAGGCCTGCCGTGCGTCGCTATCTACCAAACCGAGGTGCCCTCGTACGCCGACCGATACAACATCGGCTGGGGTGAACCAATCATGTGGAACAGGGTGCGCAACATCCACGACCGTGCCGATCTCACTCTCGCGCCGTCGACGTACGCGATCAGCCAGCTCGAGAAGCTCGGCGTCGAGCGCGTCAAACTATGGCCCCGCGGCGTGGATGCCGCTCGCTTTCATCCCTCGAAGCGCAATGCCGAGTTCCGGGCAAAGTACGCTCCGGCGGGCGAAGTGATCGTGGGGTACGTGGGGCGCCTCGCCAAGGAGAAACAGGTGGAGGACCTAGGCCGACTTTCCCAGATCGACGGCATCTCGGTCGTCATCGTGGGCGAAGGTCCTGCACACCAGAAACTCGCTGCTCTCCTGCCCCAGGCACACTTCGTTGGATTCCTGGGTGGCGAGGAGCTCGCCACCGCGTACGCAAGCATGGATATCTTTGTCCACACCGGCGAACTCGAGACGTTTGGCCAGACCATCCAAGAGGCTCTGGCGTCCGGTCTGCCCGTCATCGCGCCACGTCGCGGGGGGCCCATCGACCTCGTTGACCACGGAGACACTGGCTTTCTCTACACCCCGGGCGACCTTGACCAGATGGCGGCGCACGTGCGCGACCTCGTTGACCACGCCGACACCCGGGCGCAGTTCTCCGCAAAGGCCCGGCTATCCATTGAGGGTCGCACGTGGGCCAAGGTGTGCGACGCGCTCATTAGTCACTACCAACAAGCAATCCGCGACCACGAGTCGCTGCCCCTCCGGCCATGGGACATCGTGGACGACGAGGTGGTTGGCTAGTGCGCATCGCACACGTAGCGAACTTCTACGGGCCAACATCCGGGGGACTCAGGACCGCCATGCATGCCCTGGGTGCAGGCTACCTGGAGCGTGGGCACGAGTACTTGATGATTGTGCCTGGCGGCGAGGACACGGACCAGGACACAGAGTTTGGTCGCCGCGTCACCATCAAGAGCCCGGTGTTGCCACTGTCCGGCGGCTACCGGGTCATCAGCCGTAACCGCGAGGTCAAGGAGTACCTCGAGGGCTTCCAGCCAGACGCGATCGAGGTCTCTGACAGGACTACCCTGCGCGGGCTCGGCCCGTGGGCGCGCCGCCGCGGAATCCCAGCGGTGTTCATCGCCCATGAGCGTGCCGACGGGATCATCCGTGCCAACGTGCCGCGCTGGATCGCGAGCCTGCTTCCCGTCACAGTTCTCGCGAATGCGCACAACCGTGGCATCGCGCGGAGGTTCGCGACCGTGGTCGCCACCACCGACTACGCGGGTCAGGAGTTCGAGCGCATCGGTGTGGAGTCGGTGAAGGTACCGCTGGGGGTCGACCTAGAACGGTTCCACCCCTCGCACTTCAGCGACCAGGTACGCGCACAGCACGCCACTGCCAATGAATCGCTCATCTTCATGGCGTCGCGATTGTCGCCGGAGAAGCGCCCGGACCTCGCCATCGATGCGGTCCGGTTGTTGGGCGATCGCGGCGTCAGAGTGAGGCTCGTCAGCGCGGGAACCGGGTCTCTTGACGCGGACATGAAGAAGCGCGCGGTCGGATTGCCGGTGACCTTCCTGGGCTTTGTCTCGAGCCGCGGCACCTTCGCGCACCTCCTCGCAAGCGCCGACGTTGTGGTCGCCCCTGGCCCCATCGAGACCTTTGGCCTTGCCGCCTTGGAAGGCCTGGCTTCGGGAACTCCCGCCGTGGTCAATGCCAACTCCGCCCTTCCGGAAGTGGTGGGAGACGCAGGCGTCGCCGCTGCAAGCACTCCCCAAGCCTTCGCGGATGCGATTGTCGAGATGCTGGGCCGCGACCCGAGTAAGCGCCGGGCCGCGGCCCGGGCGCAAGCAGAGACCTTGCCGTGGTCCGCTACGGTAGAACGCATGCTCGCACTCCACCAACCTCCTCAGTAGCGTCGCGAAGGAGACGCCCATGGCCGGTCCCGTCGTCGTTGCCATGGGAGATTCCGTCACCGCGGGGGTGGGAGACGACGCTGGCATGGGTTGGGCGTTCCACGTGGCGTCCATGCTGGGGGCACGCCGGTGGGTGAATCTGGCCGCCAACGGGGTTCGCGCGCGCTGCACCACCGCGCTTGGTGGCTGATACGCAATGGTGCACCTTGGGTGGTCAAACGAAGCCGTGACCGCATTCCCCAGGTCGCCTCGATGGTGACGCAGGAGCGGGGCCCGCGCGATGCGCGAGCCCCGCTCCTGGGGGTGTGTCAGCTAGACCAGCCAGCTGTACTTCTGAACGACGGGCAACTTGCGCCACCACGTGCCGATCCCGATGTCCTGCCGGGACAGCTCCACCCATACGATGCCGATGGCGGCCAACGAGTAGATGATGTGGTCATCGAGGAACGGGTTGTTGGTGTTGTCAAAGTGTGCGATATACATGAACAGCAGCAGTCCAGTGGCGCTCAGCGCGCCAACCTTGGTGCCGATGCCCAGCATGAGTGCAAGTCCCACTCCGAGCAGTGCGATCATGAAGATCCAGTCGATGGGACGGAAGGCGCCAATCGCGAAGTCACCCCAACCGGTGAACATCTCGCCGTAGACACCTGCGGGTTCGCCGCCGAACTCACCTGCCGCGCTCTTGAGGTAGCCTTCGGTCACGTTGTTGCCGTTGATCCAGGCCTTGTCGCCAAAGTAGTCGACCACGCCGGTCTCCTTGTCGCGGCCGGTCGCGTATCCCAAGGCGAGCAACTTGTCGAGGAACGCCCACAAGAACACGAAGCCAATTGCGATGCGCGTAAGGCTGAGGAACTTCCAGCCCAGGGAACTGCCGGTGGTTACTTCTGGTGGTGCTTCTGCCTTTGTTGCCATGGTTCTCTCCTCCATGCGCAAGTCCGGGGGGACTCGAGGCGTCCATTTGGCGCCTAATACGACGGTAGAGCAAACGGGACGTCGCCGTGCGGGACGGAGGTCCCGTGAGTCCAGGAACGACGAAGGGCCGGTCGCCCGGCCCTTCGTCTAGTGCACCAAGAGGACTAACCAGCAGCGAGGATGTCCACCACGAAGATCAAGGTCGCGCCGGGGGGAATCGAGCCGCTGCCCACGTCGCCATATCCCAACTCTGCAGGGATGACTAGGAGCACCTGACTCCCGATGGGGTGTCCCACGAGGCCTTGACTCCACCCGTCGATAACCGCTCCGGGTGAGAGCGCAATCGAGAACGGGGCGCCGCGGTCCCAGGAAGAGTCGAACTGCTCGCCATTCCAGAGCCAGCCCGTGTAGTGGGCTGTGATGGTGGCGCCTGCCGCAACCGGGCTACCTTCCCCTTCAATCAACCGTTGCACGACGAGGCCAGCGGGAGGCTCCGCGTCCACCGGCGTCAGCGAGGGCGCGCCCGACTCGGCGAGCGTGACGGCGGGCAGGTCTGCGGCGGGTTCCACAGGGGCTCCTTCGGCACGGGCAAGCACTGTGGTGGTTGACTGCACAGACACCGCCATGACGATGGTCTGAGCGATACCGCCGTCTACCGCACCAGCGGGGTCAACCGCGGCGTAGATGAGGGATGCGCCTACTCGCAACCCCACCAAGAGCTCAACCAGGAGGGGGTCCAGCATTTCCTCGCTCACCGTCAGCGTTTCCGGCGTTCCTGCCGTGTAGGTGGAGTAGACCGGAGCCCCGTCGAGGCCGTCGACCACGACGTAATCGATGGTGATGCTGTCGCCCAGTTCAACCACGTCGCCGTCGCCGTCGGCGACCACGCGGCCCACCGTCGCGGACACGTTGATGGGACCTTCAAACTCGAGTTCGGGAAGACCCGCGTCGTTTTGCGTCCATGTGACTCCCGCAATGGCTGCGATGTCGGCGTCGGTGCCAGCTGTGGCGCCTGTGGCTTCATTGGTGCCTTCGGCGTCCGAGCAACCGGCGAGGACGAGTGCTGCGAGGGCGCCTAGAACCGCCGCCTTCTTGGAAAGGTTGAGCATGCGGGAAGTCTCCTTGACTGGTGTGAGGTGGAACGCACTATGAGGACTGAGCAATGGTGTCACGTATGGTCAACCGACGGAGACACGCCAAGGTTCCGCGCGTCGAGGTGTCCTTACGCAAACGTTACTTTGCGAGCGCGCGCGCCGACTCAACAAAACCCCTGGTGACACTAGCGCCGCCTCTCCGCGGAGCGGTACTCTCGGCATTGAAACATCACTCACTAGGAGAGCGCCGTGGCCGAGAAGCCCAAGAAGAAGGTAGTACGCGTCGAGACCGACGCATCCAACCCGCCCAAGAAGCCCACGTGGAAGCCCACCCCTGAGGCGAAGGGCAAGGCAACCAAGTTCCGGTTGCTCGCAGCGCTGCTGTGGCTGCTCGCCATTGGCGGCGAAGCGTTCGCGATCTTCTGGGTCCTCAAGCAGGACCCCATCAACATGGTGATCCTGATCGGCTCGATCGTGGTGATCGGCATTCTCGCGATCAGCGGTTCGATCCTGTGGAAGAAGGCCAACCGTGCGGATCCCGCCCCCAAGTCTGACGCCGCACGTTTCTTTTTCCAGAACCAACTGGGCGCGATCATCACGATCATCGCCTTCTTGCCGCTGATCATCTGGATCTTCAGAAGTAAGGACATGGACAGCAAGCAAAAGGGAATCGCAGGCGGAATCGGCATCGCCGTCGCCTTGGTTGCCATGTTCTTTGGTGCCGACTTCAACCCGCCGTCGGTGGAGCAGTACGACGACGAGACCGCCGTGGTGGTCGCCATTACCGGCGAGGACCTCGTCTACTGGACCAAGTCCGGGCGCGTCTACCACCTGTGCGAAGAAGCATCGGACGTTCAGCGCGAGTCGCAAGACGGCATCATCTACTCGGGCACCGTTGGAGACGCACACGCCGACGGCAAGGAACGCCTCACGCTCAAGGTTGATCAAGAGATCGCGCAGTGCGGCTTCGAGCCCTTGGACGATGACGCTGACGCCGAGGACGACGAGCCAGCAGTGGAGCCTTCTGACGAGGCCTAGCAAACACTCGAGAGGCGGTGCTGCGCGCTGGGGAAACCTGGCACGCGGCACCGCCTTCGTCTTGGGCCGGTCGCACCTCTTGCGTCCCGGTGCGGGCACTGCGAAACTGTCGTCATGACTCGCTTTGTCCCCACCATTGCCATCACCGCCGCCCTGGTTTTGTCGGCGTGCTCGACGGGCACATCGTCAGCGCCAACCACCACCGACCCCGGCCCCACGTCAGAGTCGACATCGACCGCGAGCCAGGCCTGTCAAGATCTCGCCTCCGACACCGCACAAGCCCACGGGGATCGCGTGTTCGTCGAGGCTGGCGGGACACTTTACGCCGTCAACTCTGTGCGAGGACTACCCAACAACCGGGTCATTGTTGCCACGAGCGTCGATCAGCCGGACCTGGTCGGTTACCCACAGGTCCAGTTCCTCTCCGAGTGCGCGGGGGATGAACTGACCCTCCTCGGCGGGTACGTTCCCATCGATGGTAATTTCGAGCTGCTGTTCACCACGGAGGAGGGCAGCGCTGCCGGCGACGTGCCGATGATCGCGCCGTGAGGCTGTTTCGAAGCACGCCACAGTTTGTCTGTCTGTGACCAAGTCCACGGCGGGCGCCTCGCGCGTGCGCGTGCACGTCAAGCCCGGTAGCCGTCGCGGCCCTGCGGTCGAGGAGGGACCTGGCGGCATGTTGGTGGTCATGGTCCGCGAACCTGCGGCCGACGGCAAGGCCAACGCCGCCGTGGAACGAGTGCTCGCCGAGCATCTGGGCGTTGCACCATCGAGGGTGACGATCGTGCGCGGACACACGGCCCGCATCAAGACGGTGCGCGTCGACTGAGTGCTTATCCGGAGTGACCTTCACGCGGACGGCGACGTGCCCAACTCGGTGTGGATTACTGATCGGGGCGAACACTCTGCAATCTGGGATGCGGACGCCTCAGCGTACGAGCACAGGGTCGACGACTTTCTCGGGAACGCCTGATGGTGGGGCCGAGCAGACTCGAACCCCTGACCCCCACGACGAACCGGTCAACACGATTCGTCAACACCATCGTCCCTTCACGCCCGAGGACGAACTCGAGATGGTCGCTGATCGCACACGAAGGGCACGGTCTACACACTCGCCGAGTCATGGGACTACGGCGCCGTGTAGGCTCCCTGATCGCGGCCGAAGGACTCGACTGCCTCAATGGCCCGCGCCATGAACGCTTGCTCACCAAAAACGTTGACCTTGAAGAACACGGCCTGGCTCCCGCCAGAGGTCGTGAGCGCAACTTCCAAGCGGTCGCCAACAGCGAGTGTGCTGACGGATAACGTGAGTCGATTCCCACCTGTCAGACTGTATCGCTCGAAGGTTCGCAGGATCATGCGCGCGTCGCCGATCACGAGTTCGTCCCGGTGCTCAATCGACGCCGAGACGCTGCCGCCAGTGATCGACTGGTCGAGGTGCGCAGTGAAAGCATCTGCTGAGCCCGTGAGAGACCGCACTTCATGCATCGCATTGTCCTTAGTCACGGGTGCGGGTACGCGGTGTTGGTGCAGCTCGCTGAAGCTGACTCGAACACATGGCAACTTCTTGTCGATCCAGCGTCTCGGTGACCGTCGCCAATGAGCTGGTCGAGAACACCGAGGTCTTCCGTCACCAGTCCCGGCCCCACTCCAAACTGGTTTACCTCGCGTCGCTCGACTTCGCACGACACTCAGAAATGAACGCCATGCCACCTAGCGAGGCACGTGGCCCGCGATAGATCGGCTCCGACTAGCGTCGATCCCCGGCGTCGAGGCCGATTGACCAAACTATCCGATGCCGCATGGCACACTGACGCTAGCGGTCGTCCAAGTAGAAGTGAGCGTTGCGGTCGCCGGTGCGGAATCGGCAGGTAAACGGCGACGCGAACGTGTCGTAATCGCAGGTCGTGTCGCTACTGAGAGCCACGCCATGCCCGGTCCACGCAGTCTGACAACCCATTCCGAACTCGACACTGTAGCCCCGGCCAGCGGAGTCCGTCGTCTTGTAAACCACCTGGGGACTCTGCTCTGCCGAGTCGCTACTAGTTCCAGAGTTGTGCCACCGGAAGGTCCATGACGTCGTGTGGCCAGGGCTCAGGGTCGTGGCGGGCATCTTTCCCCATCGGTCACTGGACGAACTCGGCGAGAAGTCCGAGGTGGACACATTGAACGTGAGGTCGGTTTTGTTCTGGACCGTCCCAAAGCAGCGGTACCACGATGTCGAGTCAATGAAGAGCTCCACCTGTCCAGTGTGAACGGAGAGCGAATCAGCGTCTCCTGCGGTGAAGAGCGCGAGGCCGCCCGGGATTTCAGACAACACCTGTGCCGTGTAGGTCATCGTGGCCTGGGCCCGGTCGAACTCCGGCTCGCTCAGCGTAAACACCACCGTAGTTTCACCACCCCCCGATATCGGGACAGTCAGAGCAGCATTGGGAAACGACGTGCCATCCACGAACACCTCATCGACCATGCCCTCATTGGTGATGGTACCGGCGTCCCGCGCGGGCCGATCAGAGAAATACACCACCAGGGGATCCACTTCCTCAAGGACCACAGTGTAGGTGTCGGCAACACCCGACACCGGGGTGATAGTGGCTGACCTGGCTGTCTGCACGTACATGAAACTCTCCTCACCCTCTCGAACTTGCGCGCCAGTGATCGCGACGGGGCTCAGCGAAGACGTCAGCACCACGAGCGCGATGAGGACAACGAAGCCTCCCCACACGAGGATATTCCTAGGATTCTTCAGGCTTGTCTTTAGCGTGGTCATGACTCACTCCCCTCCCAGTGTGCTCCCGCACCGGTGCGCAAGCCTCACCATTATGGAGGTCGCGGGCAAAGTCGGTCAAGGTTGGAGTGGACCTCCGTAGAGAGTTCGAGAACCCCTGCCCGGCCCTGAGAACGGTGTCTTCTCGCAGGTCACAGGGAGTCTACCGGCGGGATCGGAGGCCGTCGGAACCGTCCGTAGAGGACTCGCGGGGGCGGATGGTGCGTGCAGTTGGGATGACTCAAACCTTTCTGAGCCCGACGCAGGTGGACGAGTTGGTGGCCCGCTACGAGGCGGGCGCGACCCTGGTGGAGCTAGGCGAGCGGTTCAGCATCCATCGCCGCACTGCCGCTGCGCATCTGGTCCGCCGTTCTGTCCCGATCCGCCGCCGCGGCCTTGACGCGTGCGACTTCGCCGAAGCGGTCGAGCTATATGCCGGAGGGTTGAGCCTGATGGAGGTCGGGTTGCGGTTCCAGGTCAGCCAACAAGCAGTCCGACGTGCACTCGTCGCTGAGGGGGTCACCGTCCGGCCAAGTGGACGTCAGTCACGATAGTCAGAGCGCAGGGCGCTTCGATCGCCCCGGTTTCAGGAGCATGCGTGCTCGGTCGCGGGAGGCGCTTCGCACTACTCGCCCCGTTCCAACGCCACAAACAATGTCGACGCAAAAGATGTGAATCGATCTGAGGGCTTGAACTACGCACAGTTGTCGACGACGCACTACCGAACCGCGATCATCTTTCGCTACTGCGGGCGAACAGCAACTCGGGTCTCAACCTGAGTCTTGACCTGATTGTAAATGTCCACGTTCACGGTCGGAGCGACCCAGAGGGACAGGGCGACGGCGAAGTCCACCTCCTGGCCCGCGAGTCCTCCGGCTTGCTCGAAGCACTTGACTCGGACGACCATGTTCGATCCCTGGCCAGAGCCAAATGTGCTGTTCAGCTCCCACGATTGGTGCTGCACGGTTGCGGCACCACGAGTGGTGGTGTCGGAGGAGAGACCACTGGGAGTTTGCAGCTTGGGTATCGAGCCGGCCGGCTTGACGAAGGACATTGCGGCACGCCGGTACTGACGGTGTCGCCAGTTGACTGGGCTGAGCCAGGCGAGCGTTGCGTCGATTCGCTTGGCCTCGCGGACATTGAGACCATCCGGAAGAGGGAAGAGTAGTTCTTGTTCTTGTGCCGCACCAATCGAGCCAACGAAGAGCACGACGGCTTCGTTAGTTGCGCACCCGTCGGCAAAGTCTCGTTGGATGCTGCCGTTGCCCAGCGCAGCTTCGGGAGCCAGCGGTTGCGTCGACAGATCGTGGACGAAGCCCGTGCCGTGCACGAGGAGCGCCTTGATCGCTGATGCTCGCTGGCGGCGGGTGATCGTGCGTCCGGCGGTGATCTGCTCGATGAGATCGTGGATTCGGGCCGCCTGTCGAGTGACCAGCGCTGCGGCGGGGCTGGTGCCAGCGATGAATACTTCCTTGTTCTGTGCCGGAGTTGCGACGCGAATCCCCGGCCCCAATGACGACAGGCTGGTGAAGGAGACGGAATCCTCAGGCGTCGGCGGGTCGCGGAAGATCACTCGGCCGCCGTTAGCGACGAGATCAGGTTTGATGCTCCGCCGATAGCCGCTCCCAGTCGCAGAGATCGGGCTGAGGCTCGGCAGCCCGTCCGTCGGGTCAAGCGCGTAGCCCCGCGGGTCCGCGCCCGATGCGTCGTCATGCAGGGCGCCCACTGTGAGAGCGTTGACCGATTCAGCTGGAGCGAGCGGGCGGCGGTTGTTCTGCTCACGTTGCTGAGCATCAAGGATGGCTTGTCGTCGATCTTCGCCTACCAGGTCGGCGATCTCGCGTGAGTTGCTCGGCGTCAGTCTGAGTCGGGGATGATTGCCTACCGAGACGATGATGAGTACGCCGTACTCGTAGCTGAGCCAGTCGATGATCCGCGCCCATGAGGAGAGGATCGAGTCAAAGGGTGAAGCGGGATCTCCGACAGAGAGGTTGATTACGGCGATCTGCGACCCAGCCGGCCCTTCCGCCCCTTCCCCATCGAACAGCTCTCGGAAGACGCGCCACATGAGATCGGGTACGAGTTCGGCTGCGGGCAGTTCCTCACTGCGGTCGGCTGTCTCGTCTGATGGCGTGAGAATGGGGCGCACCAACACGGGGCGATTCGCGGCCGGCTCACCAGCACCGCGGTCACCCCAGATCGTTGCCGACGCCATCCAGGTGCCGTGTTTCAGTTCCTCGACGGTGGCATTGCTCAGAAGGTCGTCGGGATCATGGACGATGACTCGGTCCCGCAGCAACGGATGGTTTGCGGCGGGGACGCCGTCGAGGAGGCAGACGACGGGTTCAGCTGTGGGGAGCGGACTGTCCTGACCTGATATCGGGTCGGTGGGTGGCCCGGCGACCGGGAGGCCTTGCCCGGTCACCCTTAGGTACATCACATTGGCGGAACGGACGACCTGAACGGAATCGAAGTCACCGCGCGCGAGGTCCCGCAGGCTCTCGGTCGGGACGGTGCACTTGAGGCCGTGGTAGCCGATCTGCTCGATCACCGCCGAGGTATGTACCTGTCCTCCAGCCTGTTCAACCAGAGCGGTGACCTCACGCTGGCTGGCGAGGCGTTTCAGGGGTGAGCGTCGATACCAGAGTTCGATCTCGATCGCGTGTGGCTTATCGGTGATCCGGTCGGCGAAGTGTTCGTCCCAGTCGAGCATCTTCAAGCGGTCTTGCGGACCCCACGGACGCAGGCCCTTGAGGTGGGAGAACAGTTCTCTCAACGGCGAGTAGCCATACGGGAGAGACTTGCTCTGCTTCCACGTCCGCCATAAGGACAGCAGGTCGTCGAGGGCTTTCTGGTTGAGGCACACCGCGTGGAGGCAGGAGCCGATGAACGGATTACGCGGCTTCTTGCTGATGAGTTGATACTCGTCGGTCGGTTCTATCGCACCTTCGGACTCAACCAGGATCTCCAGGCCCAGTTTTTGGGCGACGGTGGTTAGGTCTATCTGCTCGTCGAGGGCCTCAAAGACCAGGACAAGTTGCGGATCGGCAGCCTGGATTGATTGAGCGAGTTGGATCTCCGCGCCGAGAGCGGCGACGGTTTCCTCGAATCGTGAGTCGATCCTACTGACCCGCTCACCCTCGCTGAGAAAGTTCACCCGCGAACCGCCCCCGCCAGGTGCCTTGATCGAGCGTGGCGGGGAGATCGTGCCCAAGATCACCGGTCTCGACGTCGAGACTCCATCGGCCGATGGGCTCATTTTTCACTGACGTCGGCGCGCGCAGACCACTGCTTGAGGAGCTGCTGGGTGACTGCTTGTGAGTCGGGCTCTGGGCCGGAGAGGATGGAGCGGCGTTGGACGTCCAGCGCGAACTCCTCCAGCTCGGCATAACTGACATCGCTGAGTCGATCGGCGATAGTGCGCGCGGAAAGACCGAAATCGACGCCTGTTCTCGCCGACCATGCTTGCAGCCATTCGACCTTGCCAGCCCTGGTCGGGTTCGGCAGATTGAGCCTCATCTGCATCCGGCGCCATACTGCACGGTCAAGAAGTTCTGGATGGTTGGTCGCGGCGATCACGATGACGTGGCTTGGCAGCTTGTCGACCTGGAGGAGAAGCGAACTGACAACGCGCTTGATCTCGCCCGTCTCGTGAGTATCGCCTCGTTCCTTCGCCACCACGTCGAACTCGTCGAAAAATAGGACACAGGGCCGTACCCGCACCGCAGCGAACAGAGTCTCCATGCGGGATGCGGTCTCGCCCAGGAAGCTACCGATGAGCCCTTCATACCGGACACTCAGCAGCGGGACTGCGAGCTCGGTGGCGATCGCCTCGGCCAGTGAAGTCTTCCCGCCGCCTGGCGGTCCTACGAACAACAAGCGGTGCCGGGGTTCGACTCCGTGACTACGCAGCAGGTCTCGACGGTGGTGTTCCTCGACGAGTTGGTTGACAGCTTGACGCACCTCGGTCGGAAGGACCAGATCGGTCACCCGGCGTTCTGGCTCCTGCTCGTAGAACAGACCGTTGGATGCCTCGTTGCGACTCAAAGAGGTGACGTTGGTGCCGGTGTTCGGCCGGCGGCGAGTCAGCGCGTCAGCGAGTTGGGACGCCAGTACGCCGTGCTTCTTGTTCTCTTCCTCGGCGATCAGGGCCTCGGCCGCGCGTCGGAACGCGAGATCATCGCCACCGGCCCCTGACTGGACAAGTGCGAGGAGCAGGTCTGCGCGTGCCATGCATCCTCCGATCGCCGTTCAGTCCTGATCAATCTTCTCAGACCTTATGTCCACTCGCCCACATCGACACGAGCAGTCGGTCGCGGAAGGGCACGAGGGCATGACCGGGACCGTCGACGCGCCTGGCGACGCTCACTGGACTCCCTCAGCCGGCATGGGCGCCAGGGACGCCGAGTGCTCGTACGGCCGCCTGTCGGCGCATGCGGCGCCGAGCAACTGCGTCGCAAGTCCGGGCACGTATCAGGAGGATGAGGCTGACCGGTCCCATGATGATGAACTTCATCGCGTTCCACACCGCCCACAGCACGACCAAATGCAGCCAGCCTGGGGCACCGTCAGCGAGGGCGTTGGTGCAGATACTCGCGATGAGCAGGTAGGGCGCGGCGAGGAGCATCGCGGGGATGCCCCACTTCAAGTTGGGTCGGCGTCGGATCGCGTCGAGCAGCCGGTTGGTTGGCATGTAGCGGCGCAGGTAGTAGCGGGTGTGGGCGCTGAGCGTCCAGATCAGGCGGATCATGGCGGGCCTCTCGTCACACGTGTCTCTCCGTCGAGGAGGCAGTACGTGTATGAGCGCCCAAGCTGGGCTGTCCCGAAGGACCCACAATCGAGGAGGACCTGCCTCGGATTCCACTGTACGTCGGAGCCCGGACAGACGTAACCCCTGTGCTACCTCATTCGCGGGAGTCCGACGCCGCGGGGCGGAAGTGATGCCGTGGGCCGGCTGGTGCGTGTGGCAAGGCGATGAGGTGGGTTCCTGAAACAGGTGTCTCTGTCTGCTGGAGGTGCAGGCCGATCATGTTGACGAGCGTCGCGGCCACGGCAGCGAGGTCCGCGGCCGAGCCATGGAACGTGGGTACGGAGCATCCCCTCGTGGGAGTCAGTTCGTCGCCTTCAGCTGCTTCCTCCCAGAGTGGGTGGTACAGCTCCAGCGCACCATCGGCCACTACCGAGCGTCCTGCCTGGTCGTCAAGCTCAGACGGCGTACAGGGGGCATCGGGCGCGCAGATGTTGGCGATACCGAGCGATCCTGTCCTGGCGTCGGTGGCGACCTGGGCAATGAGTGCCGTGCGGTCTTCGCCGGCGAGGGTGTCGAGGTAGGTGGTGATGCTGTGGCTGACCGTGGCGTCGATGATGAGGTCCGCGGAGAGGGAGACGGCTGGATCGGGGACGCTTCCTTCTGCGACGGTCACGGTCAGGTCGTCGCGGATCGCGCGGAGGCGTGTGGCCAGGGCATCGGCCTTGGTCTGGCCGATGTCGGCTTCGGTGTAGTTCTGTCGCACGAGTAGTCCGCCGGTGATGGTGCCGGGGTCGCAGACGGTGATGGTGCTGGCTCCGGCGCGCGCGATGAATTCGGCGAGCCATGAGCCGATTCCGCCGCAGCCCCAGATGTGGACGGTCCGTCCTTGGAAGGCGTTGACGGGACGGTTGTCGTCGCGCCGGGTTGTGACCTCTTGCCGTTCGTCGGACATGTTGCACCATTCGATGGGGATGTCGGCGTTGATGATCGCGGGGTCGAGGGTGATCGCGGTGCCGTGCTTCTTGGCGAGGCGCCGGAGGGCGTCGGCGGTAGTTGCGGGGAGGCGTCCGCCGAGAAGATGGTGCGGTCCGCCTGCGGGGTGCGGCACGGCGAGCACGAAGTACTGCTCGGTGCCGTCGGGGTTTCGTAGAGCGCTGGCGAGGAGTGAGGTGAGGAACGCCGGCGACTGCGGTGAGACCTCTGGTGGTCGTCCTTCGGCACGGTGAAGGTGCGGGTCGTCCAGGAGTGTCATGAACAGCGCGAAGGTGGATGCCGCGCCGAAGGGCAGGTCTCTCGCGAGGACAAAGACGGGCGTGCGGTGTCCGTCGCGGTCGGTCGAGTAGGTGAGGTCGTATCGGTGCGGTGAACGGGCGATGAGCCGGGCGATCTGCTGGCGCTTCGGCGGCCCGGGTTCGCGGACGACGATGGTGGGCGTGTCGTCGACGTGGTGGAGCACTCCTCCGACAGCGTGGTACATCGCGGTCGAGGGATCGAACGCGCCGGCGGAGGCATCGGTGAGCCACTCCCACAGTCGGCTGAGGAACCCGGCCATTCCGGCGGATGGGCGCCACTCGCGGGAGGGATCGAGGTAGATACAGAGCCGCTGCCCTTGGAGGACGTGCGGGAAACCGAGGAAGCGTGTGTGGTCAACCTCGGCGCTCGGCGGCGAGAACAGCGACGGGCGAATCTTGACGATGAACTCCTCGTCGTCTCCAAGTTCCAGCCCGTCGGGGCGGTGAGGGATATCTGCGGTGTGGAGCCGGAGTCGGAGGATGGCGTCGCCGTCAGAGTCGAGCCGAGGCTGTTGAACTATCCGGACGTCGTGGGGGCGCTCCCTGGCAAGTGACCTCAGCTCGTCAACGAGATGCTTCTGCCAGGCCGAGAGCGTGGCCCGGTTGCGTCGGCTCATCCCGCGCGGCCAGACCGCCCCACGGTGGAAGCGGCCGCGGGAGCTGCTGCCGGGAACTTCGCGCTGTTGGACGAGGTGGCCGGGGCCTTGAAGCCGTCACCGAAGATGCCCTGCCACAGCTCGATGCTGCGCTCCTTGTTCTCCTCCTCGTACGCTTCCTCGATTTCGGCGGCGTGGACATGAATACGGTCTCGGAAGTAGCTGTAGGTGGACTGCTCCCACCGATGGTCGAAGGTGACCCCGGACCCGGACGGGTCTGGAATGGAGGGCTTGGTCGGGCGTGCCTGGAGCCAGGCGTCGAGGTCCTTGACGAGGTGCAGGAGGGTGGTGGGGACGTCGCTGTAGTAGCCGGGGTCGAGCAGCGTGCGCAGCTCGGTGACCTGCTCGCCGAGCAGTGTCGTCAGGAGGATCGACCGTGTGCCGGTGAAGGAGTTCTTGTGGTCGCGCAGGTACTTCATCAGCCGGATGACCTTGCGGAGGTTACCCTTCGCGAGCGCGTCCTTGTCCTTCATCCAGTCCGTGAAGCCCTGGGGGTCGGTCTGCTCCCAGGCGTTGTCGTCGCGGTTGACGATGACTTCGCGACCATCGGCGAGGTTGAGGTGCGGCACGATGTCGAGGTGCATGGCGTTCGCGTAGACGACTCGGACGCAACGGCACTTGCGTGAGTGCGGCATGTTGCCGTAGGTGCTGTGCCGGTGCAGGGCCGCGTAGACCTCCTCGATGTACTTCTTGGGATCGTCGGACCAGTCAGCGTTCTCGCTCATGTCGAGCATGAAGTCCGCGTCGAACTCGTTGCTGCCCACCGGGTTGATGATGGTCTTGTGCGCCCACGAGCCCTGGGGCGTCTTGCCGAAGATCAGGTGCCCGATCTGCTCGTCGGCCTTCAACGCCTTATAGACCGCCTCGACGCGAGAGTCGAGCGAGTCGAGCTTGACCTGGCCGAGGTTGACGGTGTCCTTGAGCAGGACGTTGAAGTAGTCAGTGAGCTTCATCGGAGACCTCCGTGGTCGTATTGGTCGGGTCGCCGCGGTGTCGGTCTCCGATCAACGGTGTGTAGTCGGCAGCGCGATGATCTGCGAACCGCGCGGTGTAGATGGGGCTGAGCTCGCGACTCACCGACGCGGCGAGGCCGGCGACATCGCTCGGGTCTGCCGAGTCGAGTGCGTACAGTCCGCCCGGCACGAGAGCATCGAACCTGGTGTAAGCGGATTCGCCGATCAGATGCTCAGCGATGCCCTGTCCGCCACGGCTGCCGGCTGTGAGGATCAGAGGCGCGATCGGCTTCGCCCAGTTGAACAGCCCGCCGCGGTCGAGGCGCTTGGGGTGGTTCGTGAGCTGGTCGATGGTGCCGACGTTGAGCACCCTGATCGAGGCCAGCGGAACGTCGAGCATGCTCACGGCCTCGGCGATCGCGACGACAGAGGGGTTATTCGCCCACACGCCGCCGTCGATGAGGCGGTGTCCATCCACACGCGCGGCAGGAAAGTAGAGCGGCGCCGCCGAGGTCGCCATCGCGATGTCCACCATCGGGATGCGCCAGTCTCGGGCGAGCCGTGCGTGGTGCGGCGTCTTGAAGATGTGCACGGAGCCTCGTTGCACGTCCCACGCCGGGATGACCAACCGCTTCGCGCTGTCCCCAAGCAGCCGCTCACCGAGCACCTTCGTCAACGCGGTACGCAGAGCATCGCCTTCGTAAATGGGTGCAGTGAGTTGCCGAGGCCGCCGCCACAGTCGCCGACGCGCGGCCGGGAAGACCGCCTCGACCAGTTCTTCGTAGTGCCCCACGATCTCGCGCGGGGTGAGACCGGCACCCAAGCCGAGCGCGACGATCCCACCCGCCGACGTGCCAGCGATCAAGTCGAAGGAGTCCTTGATGCTCACGCCGAGGTCCTGTTCCAGCCGCGCCAGCACGTGAGCGGTGAACAGTGCCTTGGCTCCCCCGCCATCGAGGGCGAGAATCTGGAAACGATCGACGGATGGGGTGCTTGGCGCGATCGTCGTGGATGGATGGTCCTGCCGTCCGGGCGCGTCGGCCTGTCCGGTCGGCATCTCGCCTCCGGGATCGGTCGAACTTGCAGGAACTACACCCATGTAACTATTCTACGCCGCCGCACCGACATTCCCTCGGGCTCAGATCACAGGCTCCGCCCGGGAGAAGTTCGCTCGACCGAGCGACGCTCAGTGACGGCTGCGGACCGGCGAGCCGCTTCCCCTGCCTGTACAAGTGCGCTTCTTGCGCGAGCCGCGTCGATCTTCTGTGACGCGTTCTCCGGTTCCGGGCCGAGGGGCGAGTCTTCAGTGATGCCGTACCGGTCGCGGTAGGCCGCGACGGTGCGGGCGTACCGTCGCCACGCCGCTGCCTTGGGTGGATCGCGGGGTGGGTCACCGAGTGGTTTCGTCCAGAGCTCGCCGGCCTGGCGTGCGGTGTCGAGCACCGCGTCGGCACGGGCCTCGATCAGCTCGCGCCGCTCATCAAGCGCGTGGCGCATGTCGCCGGTCATCGGACCATCGGCGGATGGGATCAGTCCGGCGATTAGCCGTGGCGCCTTGCGGGTGCGTCCTGAACCTGCCGGGCGTGCGGTAGCACGGGCCACCCGGTAGTGCAGGACGGAGGCGATGTCGTCGACGTCTTCGAAACCTCGCGCGGCCACCAGTCGCGGAAACAGGGTGTCGAGGTCGTGGTGGTTGGCCTCGGCGCGGCGCAGTTCGGCGGTAAGTGCCCCGAACGCCTCGGACTCGATCGCGGTCTCGGTTTGCTCGGTCGTGAGGCCGGAGGATCGTATGAGGGTGACCCAGCGGTCTCGTTGAGCTGCGGCCGCGATGGTCTCGTACTCGGCAGCGAGTTGGGCGATCGAGCCCCAGTGCTCTTGTTCGACGGTGAGGGTCTCGTGGGCGGACAGCTCGGCCCCCACGTGTTGCAGGACCCCGTAGAGCACACCGCGGGCGGTGGCGTCGGGATTGTCGCCCGGGTAGGGCTCGGCGTGCTCGTCGGCGCGGTCGAGGACCACGTAGGCGTGGTTGGCGTGCTTGCCGCGGGTCATCGCGACGTAGAAGTTCTCCCGCGTGGTCGTTGGCTCGACCAGGACGTGGGCGGTATCGACGGTGACGCCTTGCGCCCTGTGTGCGGTGACCGCGTAGCCCAGATCAACATGGTCGGTCACATAGCCGGCGGGCAGGACGATGGAGCCGCCGAACCGGCGGCCGGCCTTGCGGATCGTGACCGAGCCGTCGTTCCGGACGCCGGTGATGGTCCAGGTGTCACCGTTGCGCACCCAGTCCTTGCCGTTACGTAGCCGACGGTCGTTGCGGCGGGTGATGATCGCGTCCCCGACACCCGCCGCGGTGCCGTCATTCAGCTCGACCTCCCGACCAGGCTTCAACGTGCCGTCGAGAATCAGGTCCGCACGAGCACGGGTGTTGAGGGCGCTCACGTCCTCGCGGGTCTCGGCCACCAGCACCGACACCAAGCCTTGGCTCCGATCGGCGCGCCACGCGGTGTAGGCGGCGTCGGTCATCGCTTCGGTGTCGCCGTCGTGGATGCGGTCGTGGTCGAGGTACGTGCCGATCACCTCGGTTCGACCGTGGCGGAGGGCGAGGGAGGCGGTCTTCTCCCAGGCGTTGGTGAACCGGTGGACGTCAAGCAGCTCGGGTGCATCGTCGCGGTCGTTGACTAGGAGTCCGAAGGCGCCGCCTGCGTCCACGGACTGGAGCTGGGCGAAGTCGCCGACCAGCAGCACCTTCGCCCCGGCTCGTTCGGCCAGGTGGGTGATGCGGTCCAGCGAGAGGGTGCCGGCGAGGGAGGCTTCGTCGATGATGACGAGCTGACCCGCCTTGAAGTCCTCGCCGTGGAGGAGGTGGTTCTGCCACCACTTCGCCGTGTTCTCCGTCGCGATCCCGAGGTCGTCAGCGAGGACCTGCGCGGCCACCGCGGACGGTGCGAGCCCGACCACGGACCCGGCGCCGTGTTCCTTCTCCCACGCCCGTCGCAGCGCGGACATTGCCGTCGTCTTCCCGGCGCCCGCCGGCCCCACCAGCACATCGAGCATCTGGCCGGAGACCACGATCTTCATGAGCGCGTCAGCCTGATCTTCACCGAGCAGCCGCCCCTCACGATCAGGCTTCGTGGTGACCTTCTCCACAGTGCGAAGCGGGACGGTCGGTCCGGTCATGGTGCGGGCGCGGTCGAGCAGACGGTCCTCAGCCTCCAGCAGCAGCTCGGAGGAGAACACGGTCGAGTGCTTCGGGCGGAACACGCTCGTGCCATCCACCCGCCGGAACGCGGCCGGGCTGGTGGCGAGGTCGGGCGGCGTCAGCCGCAGCGAGGCTTGCTCGGCGGCGTCGGCGATCATCGCGACGACCGCTTCGCGGTCGCGCATGCTGGCGAAGCGCCAGCCCATCGTCTGCCGGGACGCCTCGGCCATCAGGTTCCACCGCCGCCACGTGGACCGCTTCTCACCCACCACCTCGACCACGGTCTGCCCGAGCTCGCCGATCGCATCCAGCGGCACGTCATCGGCGCGCAGCAGCAACGCCTTGTCGTTGTCGGTCACCTCGCGTGCCCAGGCGGTGGCGTCGTGGCCGAGCACGCCCGTGGCGCGGGTGCGCCACTCGGCAGTCAGGTCCGCCAGCGACCGCACCTGTTTCTCCGGGCGTGTGGACAGGGTGGCCTGGGCACGCAACTTGATCACGGTCGCCGTGGAGGGCTGGCGGCCGTGCCGGGCGACGTACTCGGCGATCAGCCGGTCCTTCTCGGCCTCGATGTGCCGGGCACGGGTTGAGAACTCCTGGACCAGCTCCTCCGGGACCGTGCTGATGGCCCATGCGGGGTTGCGATCCCGGCCCATGTCCCTTGCTTCCCACTCGACCCCGAAGGTACGGGTCATGTGATCGGCGAACACAGCCTCGTGCAGCTCCGACAGCGCGACCACCGCGGCGTGCATCGGACGGCCATCCAGAGACCGCCACTTGCCGTCGAACGCGGTCTGCACCTTGTTGGAGATGACGACGTGGGTGTGCAGATGGGGGTCGCCAGCTCGGGAGTCGAAGTGATCGAACGCCGTCGCCACCAGCCCGGTGACATCGACCTGCGCAACCGCTCCGTCGCCAGCGGTTGCACCGGAGCGGGTGGCTGCAACCTCGCGCTCCATGAACGCAACCACCTCCGCAACCGCCGCATGATGCGCCTCACCGATCAACGCCTGCGTCCCCGCGTCCGCGACCGCCCACAACGCCGAGGCCGACTTCGGAACCGAGAAGGTGAAGTCGAACCCCGCCACCGCGCGGCGCCTGCCGCGGTCGGTCTCCTCGGCCTCGATCTGCGCGACCGCCTCGCCCTGTGCACCAGGGCTTAGGCCGGAGTCGAGGTCGGCGATCCGGGCCTCGATCCGTTCCGGCACCGACTTGTAGGCAGGGAACGCGTGGCCCAGCGGGTCGCCGGTGATCGGGTCGCGGCCCATGCCCATCAAGAGCTGGAGCTGGGCCCCCGACACCCGATCACCGACCGCGAGCTGGCCCTGGCCGAGTGAGGCGATGCCGGAGCCGAGCCACTGGCCCGGTGGTGTGCCCGCCTCCGCGTAGTACCTCGTCAGCGGCGTCGAGAGCGAGCGGTCGCCGTCTGCGGCGGCTATCGAGCGCAGGAGGTACTTGTAGCCGTCACCGGCGCTCATGACCCGCATGGAGACCGTCACGCTGGAGAGGTGCACGAGAACGTTGCGCTGGGAGGTGGCTGCCGGATTCTGTTCTACTGGAACGTATGAGTAGTGACGGTGCAAATTCGCTGGCGCGTGACCCGCTGCCACTGAGCGGGAAGTCTGTCGTGGTGACCGGGGTCAGTCGTCGCGCGGGGATCGGCTACGCCACCGCGTGCCGCTTGGCGGCATACGGGGCGAGCGTGTTCTGTCATCACTTCTCACCCCACGACGCCGAGCAGGACTGGGGGCAGTGACGATCTCGACGCCGTGCTCGACGGAGTCCGGTCTCACCTGGTCGGTGATGCGCGTGTGGCTGACTTTCATGCTGATCTCACCGAGTCTGACGCGTCGGACCGGGTGATCACGGCGGCTGTCGAGGAGTTCGGGCGTGTCGATGGGCTGATCTGTAATCAGGCGTTGACGGGTTCAGACGGTCCGATAGGCGAGCTGAGTTCTGCGGCCCTGGACCGCCACTGGGCGGTAGATGCGCGCGCTTCGATCCTGCTTGCCCAGGCCTTCGCCGCACATCACGACGACAGCCGTTCCGCCTCGATCGTTTTCCTCACCTCCGGGCAGGGTTTGGGGCCAATGCCCGGCGAGGTGGCCTACGCGGCGGCGAAAGCTGCGCTGGCCGGGGTGACCACGACTGTCGCTGATCAGCTCGCTGATCGTGGCATTCGAGTGAACACGGTCAATCCCGGCCCCGTCGACACCGGCTATCTCACCGAGGACATGTGGCGAGTGGTGGAGCCGATGTTTCCGTTCGGCCGGTACGGGCGCCCCGACGACCCGGCACGGCTCATCGCCTGGCTGACCACCGACGAGGCGTCCTGGATCACCGGGCAGATCATCAACACCGAAGGAGGCTTCGGCCGCTGGCGCCCCCGCGGCGAATGATCGGCCGAGTCCGTATACATCGGCTCTGGTACGGGACGGCAAGCCCATCGAGTAATCGCGGCACGGCAGATGACGGAATTACGACGTGAAGTACGCTGAAACGGCGCCAGAACACCGAAGCAGATGCAGCTACCTTTGCTCCCCTACGGCGTCACCGCCTCCACGTAGTACCTCGTCAACGGCGTAGACAGCTCACGGTCACCGTCCGCGGCCGCGACCGTGCGCAGCAGGTACTTGTAGCCATCACCCGCCGACATCACGCGCATCGAGACCGTCACCACACCACCGCCTTCGGTGATCAGGTGAGCGGACGACGACCGCGCGAACGCGCCGTCAACCCAGGTTGACAACCCTCGACCTGCAAGACGCGTGTGACCTCGGATGGCGGTCAGAGCGAAGGCCGGAGATGGGGGCGTCGGGCGGTGTCGCTCGCGTGGCTCGACGAGCTGCGGGCGTGCCGGAGTTGTGCACCTGACAGTTGGCCAGCTCGGCATCAGTGCTCAACGAGGCACGGATGCCGGGGACGACCTTCACCGGAGCAGACTTTATGCACGACCTCGACATCAGCGGCGAACCACGACTCAGGATCGGGTCGCTGTTCAGCGGCTACGGCGGCCTCGACCTCGCCGTCGAGCACGTATTCAACGCCACGACCGTGTGGTTCTCCGAACTCAACGCGCCCGTCGCCCGCGTCTTCTCGCACCACTGGCCCGAAGCTCCGAATCTTGGCGACATCACGGCCATCGACTGGAGTCAGGTCGAGCCCGTGGACATCCTCATCGGCGGATTCCCGTGCCAAGACGTTTCCACGGTAGGCAAGCGCGCCGGCCTTGCTCCGGGTACGCGCTCGGGTCTCTGGGCGCACATGGCCGTAGCCATCGACGCGCTCCAGCCCGAATGGGTCGTCATCGAGAACGTCCGCGGGCTGCTGTCCTCACCCGCGACGCGGCCATCCGCAGAAGGAGATAACCATGACCGACGCAACCCAGGCGATGCATCCCCCGACGGCGCAACCCTTCGCAACGTGGAACCCGACCCGTGGCATCTGGGAGACTACGCAACTCGACCTCTTCGGGCTCTCGGCGCCGTTCTCGGCGATCTGGCCGACTTGCGGCTGGATGCAGGATGGATCGGCTTACCGGCTTCCCTTGTCGGCGCTCCTCACCAACGCTTCCGCATCTTCGCCCTCGCCCGGCGCACTGTTCCGCACCCCGCTGGCGACGGACTCATCGCGCGGTGGAGAGACTCTCGACCAGGTGCGAGCGAGACGAGGGACGATTGCGCTGTCGCACCAGATCATCGACTTCGCCCTCCACGGACCGGGTGGCTCATCGAACAGGAGAGCCGAATCGGAGACGCTGTGGTCGCTGATCGACGGACTGTTCAGCGATGGGGACGCTACGCCGACGCCATCACTCGTTGGGAACACATCACCGGGCGACCCGCGCAAGCGCCAGCCCTCCTGAACGACGCCGACGGCCCCCGCCCAGCACCGGCATTCGTCGAATGGCTCATGGGCCTGCCGACTGGATGGGTCACCGATAGCGGCGACCTGACGCAGAATCAACAGATCACCGCCCTCGGCAACGGAGTGCTACCCCTCCAGGCTGTGTCCGCGCTGTCACTGCTCGCCGCGTGAACGTGGGCTACGCGAGAGCGGCGTCCTCCGGTGCTCCCGGTGTCGTTCCCAGAGCGGCGAGCAGGCGGACCCGGACTCGCTGCTTGCGCTGCTCGAAGAACGAGGTGAAGTCGGCCAAGTCGAGCGGAAGGCCGTCGAGGTCGTCCTCGGCAAGGTACGTAGCTCGCTTGTTCTCGCTCGGGAAGGCGGTGTCCATCCACTCCGCAGGCAGTCCATCCTGCTTCTCGATGTTGGCGGCCCCACCCAGCAACTGAAGGTTCGGCAGCAGGCATGCGGCGGCCAAGTAGTCGTCGACCTTAATCGAGCGGGACGCCGGCACCGAGGAACGGGACATATTCTCCACGACGGATCTTCGAGCACTTCGCCACGCTCGCTGGTAGGGAGCTGTCAACTGACTCGCCGCTCGTGAGGACACCTGGCGCCGAATATACATCGTACAGTGTATAGTCATCGTATGCTGACTATTTCCGATCGACTCGACGTGATGAACCGGCTCGGCCGAGCTATGGCCGACCCGACCCGCTCCCGCATTCTGCTGACCCTGCTGGCCGGGCCGAGCTACCCGGCGGTGCTGTCCCGCGAGCTGGGGTTGTCGCGCTCGAACGTGTCGAACCATCTGACATGCCTGCGCGGGTGCGGGATCGTGGTGGCCGAGCCCGAGGGCCGACAGACCCGCTACGAGGTGGCAGACCCGCACCTGGCCCGCGCGCTGACGGCGCTGGTGGATGTCACGCTTGCGGTCGACGAGAGCGTGCCGTGCATGGACCCGGACTGCGGGGTCGAGGGTTGCCAGGCGGGGGAGGTGCGGGCGTGAGCGCGGTCACAGGTTCGCAGGTCGAGCACGTCGACCTCGACGACCACGATGATGACGATGACCGGCCGTGGTATCGGAGCCCGAGCGTTCTGATCCCGATCGCCTCCGGCGTCGCGTTCGCCGCCGGCCTGGTGTGCGAGTGGACCGGCGCGGAGACCGCGGGCCTGGTGCTGTTCTGGATCGGCCTGCTGCTGGGCGCTTACACGTTCGTGCCGGGCGCGCTGCGCAAGCTGTTCACCAAGGGCAAGTTCGGCATCGGGCTGCTGATGACGATCAGCGCGACCGGCGCGGTGATCCTCGGCTACGTCGAGGAGGCCGCCGCGCTGGCATTCCTGTACTCCATTGCGGAGGCGCTGGAGGACAAGGCGATGGACCGCGCCCGCGCAGGGTTGCGGGCGCTGTTGAAGCTCGTGCCCGACACCGCACTCGTCAAGCGCGGCGACGCCACCGCCGAGGTCGAGGCGAAGGAGCTGCGCGTCGGGGATGTCCTGGTGGTCCGGCCGGGCGAACGGATCGCCACCGACGGCACCGTGCGGGCCGGGCGAAGCAGCCTGGACACGTCCGCGATCACGGGTGAATCGATCCCGGTCGAGGTCGAACCGGGCACCGACGTCTCGGCCGGGTCAATCAACACCACCGGCGTGCTCGAGGTCGAGGCCACCGCCGCCGGCACCGACAACTCGCTCACCACCATCGTGGAGCTGGTCGAGCAGGCGCAGGCCGAGAAGGGCGACCGTGCCCGCCTGGCCGACCGGATCGCCCGCCCGCTGGTGCCCGGCGTGATGATCCTCGCCGTGCTGGTCGGCGTGCTTGGGTCGCTGTTGAGCGGCGACCCTGAGCTGTGGATCACCCGCGCTCTGGTGGTGCTGGTCGCAGCCTCGCCGTGCGCGCTGGCGATCGCCGTCCCGGTCACCGTTGTTTCCGCGATCGGCGCGGCGTCGAAGTTCGGTGTGGTCGTGAAGTCCGGGGCCGCGTTCGAGCGGTTCGGCGGCATCCGCCACCTCGCCGTCGACAAGACCGGCACGCTGACCCGCAACGAGCCCACGGTGACCCGCGTCGTCACCACCGGCGCGACCGAGAATGAGGTGCTGGCGTGGGCGGCGAGCCTGGAAGGTCACAGCACGCACCCGCTGGCCGCCGCGATCACGAAGGCCGTCCCCGACGCCCCGACCGCGCACGACGTCACCGAGACCGCCGGGCGCGGCATCACCGGCACGCTCGGTAGTGCCCGTCTCGCCGTCGGTAGCCCCCGCTGGCTGGATGCCGGATCACTGGCCGACCAGGTGCGGGCGATGGAGTCCGAGGGGATGACCGTCGTCATCGTGCACCGAGGCGACCAGCCGGCCGGGGCGATCGGGGTGCGTGACGAACTGCGCCCAGAGGTTCCCGAGGTCATCGCCACGCTGAACCGCCGCGGGATCGGGGTGACGATGCTCACCGGCGACAACGCCCGCACCGCCGCAGCGCTGGCCGACCAGGCCGGCATCAGGGACGTGCGCGCCGAGCTGCGCCCCGAGGACAAGGCCACCGCCGTCGCGAAGTTGTCGAAGTCTCAGCCCACTGCCATGATCGGGGACGGCATCAACGACGCTCCCGCGCTGGCGGCCGCGGATGTGGGGATCGCTATGGGAGCCAAGGGCGCCGATGCTGCGATCGAGTCGGCCGACGTCGCGTTCACCGGCCACGACCTGCGCCTCATCCCACAGGCCCTCGCCCACGCCCGCCGCGGCCGCAACATCATCAACCAGAACGTCGTGTTGTCGATCGCGATCATCGTGGCGCTGCTGCCGCTCGCGATCACCGGAGTCCTCGGGCTCGCCGCGGTCGTGCTTGTACACGAGGTCGCTGAAGTCGTCGTCATCCTCAACGGGCTCCGCGCGGCGCGGCGCACGAAGGCATGACCGATCCCCTTGACGGCTCCGCTCCCTCCCCGGGAAAAGCGGATGCCGTGGAAGCGAGTTCTGCCGGCCCGGCGGCGGCGCGCGTCCGGCTCCGCTGGTTCCTGCTCGCGTGCGCCGTCGCCGCCGGCGCGGTGCTGATCGACCAAGGCAGCAAGGCACTCGCCCTCGCTCAGCTCAGCTCAGCGAGGATGACCGCAATCCCGCTCTTGGGAGACTGGCTCGGCTTACAGCTCGCGTTCAACCCCGGCACCGTCATGTCCTTAGGGTCCGATTCAACGTGGCTGCTCACCGTCATCGCGACCGCGGCGTCCATCGCCCTGCTCATCGCCGCCGCGCGCGCTCCATCGGCCGGGTGGGCGGTCGCGATCGGCCTGGTGTGGGGCGGCGCAGTCGGCAACCTCCTGGACCGGCTGTTCGCCCCTCCCGGATTCGGCCGCGGTCATGTCACCGACTTCCTCGCCTACGGCAACCTGTTCATCGGCAACCTTGCCGACGTCATCCTCGGTTTCGGCGTCGCCCTGGGCGTACTGCTTTACCTCCGAGGCCCAAACCACACCAGGAACGGACAATGATGGTCGCAGAGTATCAACGGCACGCGGCTGCCGGAACCGCTGGGTCGCCAGGCGGCTGTAACGCGGCGGTGGGCGCATGATCCTGTCCTCCGTCCTGCAGGCGATCGGCCTATTCATCGCCACGAACATCGATGACATCATCGTGCTCTCCTTGTTCTTCGCCCGAGGCGCGGGCCGGCGCGGGACCACCGCCCGAATCCTGGTCGGACAGTACCTCGGGTTCGCTGGCATCCTGGGCGCTTCCGTGCTGGTGACGCTCGGGGCGGGAGCGTTCCTGCCGCCGGAGGTCATCCCCTACTTCGGACTCATTCCGCTGGGGTTGGGACTTTGGGCTGCGTGGCAAGCCTGGCGCAACCGCGGTGCCGACGATGACGATGAGGCAAAGGTCGAGGGCAAGAAGGTTGGGGTGTGGACGGTGGCCGGGGTGACCTTCGCCAACGGCGGGGACAACATCGGCGTCTACGTCCCGGTCTTCCTCAGCGTGGGCCCAGCGGCCGTGGTGGCGTACTGCATCGTGTTCCTCGCCCTGGTCGCCGCCCTCGTCGGCCTGGGCAAGTTCGTCGCCACCCGCCGACCGATCGCCGAACTCCTGGAACGCTGGGAACACATCCTGTTCCCGATCGTGCTCATCGGCCTGGGCATCTTCATCCTCGTCAGTGGTGGTGCCTTCGGCCTCTGAACTCGTAGCCGACTGCGTAGATGGCAGCGTGCTGTGGTTGCTACCTGGCGGCTGAGTGTCCCGGTGCGCTCCGCGTGTGAGCGGCCCAGACGACGTGCTCGGCGCCGCTGCCTCAACTGAGCCCACGCTGACCGCGTAGGCGTCGATCACGCGGTCGGTGCCGGTGTTGAAGGCGTCGCGGATATCACTTGGATCACCACATCGCTGGGCCCGGCTCTTGTGTCAGGCGCAGCAGGAGGTGGGGAGTTCGTTGCGGAAGAGGTTCGCGGTGAGGCGGATGCCTTCGGCCATGGTGAGGTAGGGGGCCCAGGTGTCGGCGAGTTGGGTGACGGTGAATCCGGCGGTGATGGCGTAGGTTGCGGCGAGCATCATCTCCCCAGCGGTGTCGGCGAGGGCGTGGATACCGAGGACTTTGCCGGTGTCGGCGTCGGCGACGACCTTGATGCCGCCGCGTGTGTCGTGGTTGGCGATGGCCCTGGGCACGTCGGAAAGTCGTAGGAATCGGCAGGCGCACCGGTATCCGGCGGCGATGGCGCTGGCTTCGGTGATCCCGGCGGAGGCCAGTTGGGGTGAGGTGAACAGCACAGACGGCAACCCGGTGTAGTCGACTCGCTCGTCGTGACCCAGGGCGTTGTGCGCGGCGATCTTCCCAGTCCTCGCGGCGACGTACACGTACTGGGGCACGTCAGTGACGTCACCGGCGGCGAACACAGCCGGGTTCGTGGTCCGCTGCTGCTCGTCTACGATGACGAAGCCGCGCTCGTCGGTCGCGATACCCGCAGCAGGAAGGTTGAGCCCTTCGGTGCGCGGGGTGCGACCGGTGGCAACGAGGACACGTTCACCGGTCGCGTCCTTCCCGTTGCGGGTCGTCACCTGGACCAGGCCCTCGTGCTGGGTGATCGTGGCTGCGCGGTCGCCGATGACGCTGATCCCCTCGGCCAGGAAGGCCTTGCGGAGCTCGGATGACAGTTCCGGTTCGGCGTGCGGGGCGAGCCGACCGATGACGGTGACCTCTACTCCGAGCCGGGCGAACAGCTGCGCCTGTTCCAGGCCGACGAAGCCACCGCCGATCACCACGAGCGACGCGGGCAGTTCCGTCAGTTCCATCGCTGTGGTCGACGTGAGGTAATCAACCTGCTCAAGCCCAGGGATTGCCGGCACGTGCGGCTCGGCGCCGGTGGCGACGAGATACGACTTCGCGCGCACCGGTCGTCCATCCACGAGCAGGGTTCCCGCGTCTGTGAACGTTGCAGTGCCCGGGAGGATGTCAAACCCGTAGGCAGCGGCGATGTCGGCGTACTTGGTCTGGCGGAGCATCCCAACCAGATCATCCTTCTGCTCGATGAGCGCGCTGAGATCGACCATCCCAGCAGAGCTGGGGGCGCCTGAGAACGGGTTCGTGAGGGCGGAGTGCCGGGTGTGCGCGGCCGCGAGAAGCGTCTTGGACGGCACACAACCCACGTTCACGCAGGTACCGCCGAGGGTTCCCGATTCGATGGCGACCACGCTGGCCCCCTCGAGGCGCGCGTGGATCGCTGCGGACATCGCCGCCCCGCCCGTCCCGATCACCACGAGATCAACCTCTGTGTGCTGTGTCACGATGCCTCCTCAAGTTCGAACCGGCCACTCATGCGGCCACTCCTGAAAGAATGGACCTTAAAGTATGCTTGAAGGTCAAGTCGGTGGCGGAGGTGACGATGCGGATCGGAGAACTCGCGGGGAAGGCGAAGACGAGGGCGTCCACGCTGCGGTATTACGAGGAGCGCGGGCTGCTCCAACCTCCGGAGCGTACCCCGGCCGGGTACCGCAACTACGGCGACGAGGCGGTGCAGCGGCTCGAGTTCATCGACCGGGCCCGCGCAGCAGGGCTCACCCTCGCGCAAACCGCCGAGATCCTCGAAGTACGTGACGCGGGCGGGTCGCCGTGCGGTCATGTTCGAGACCTCCTCGACCGGCGACTGGTCGAGATCGACGAGCAGCTTGAGCATCTCCGCCTGCTCCGTACCAGCGTCGCCGAGCTCCGCGCGAACGCAGCACAGACGTCGCCGGAGGCCTGCACACCCGAGTCGATCTGCCGGTACCTCTGACCAATCGGCTGAAGGGTCTTGCTGCCCGGAGGGAACCGTTGTCTTGTCCGCGTAAGGTTGTCGCGCTCGTGGTAGTTCGTCAGGAACTCGTAGAACGTGTACGACTGCGCGGTCTCGGGCTTGAAGTTCCAGAGCAGGAAGGAGCCGACAGGGTATCCGTGCTTCAGACAAATTCACGATGGATAGCTGGCATCAGATACTCGCGCTTGTGGATGGCGGTGAGCATCTCCTCGATGCTGCGCCGGGTCTGGAAGGACATGCGGCTCTCTCGATACGGGCTGACGGGTGGTCAGACTACGGTCTCGTCGTTGACGGCGACGACGGTGTCGTAGAGGCCGTAGCGACGCAGGCCCTTGTGGGACTCGATGCCGGTGTAGGACAAGGAGGAGTCCTCGTAGCGGCGGAAGGCGAATACGGCTTGGTTCATGTGGGTCGCGTTGAAGACGCCGAGGTTCACGAGCAGATGGAAGTCCTCGACGGTCAGCCCGGTCACGGTGCGGAACAGGCCAGGTTCGAGCTTGGTGATGACGTCCTGAAGGGTGTTCTCGCGGAAGTCGGTCAGGTACATGAATGCCGGAATACGGGTGGCGAACTTGACCAACTTCTCCTGAATCTGTTTCCGCTTGGACTTGTACTCCTTCTCCTCCGCTGTGAGTTCCTTCTTCTCCGCCGGGGTGATGTCCTCGCCCTTCTCCTTCTTCGCCTTCTTCACAGCGTCGCTCTTGTTCACGACGGTCTCGAAGATGTCGTTGCCGAGCGCGCGGAAGCCTTCGATGTTCATGACGGCGTTGAGGGCGTCGGGGTTGTTCATGATCTTGCGCAGGGTGTCGTTGTCGACGTTGACGAGGATCGCGGACTCCCACTTGCGGGCCAGGAGGGTCGCGGAGGTGCCCGACATGGCGATGTCGAGGATGCCGCCAGCATCGACCTGAGTCATGTTCGACCCGTCGTAGGCCAACACGGGCAGGAACTTCACGAGCTCCTCAACAGCTTGCTCCGGGTTCGGCGTCTCCGGCGACAGACCCGCACCGTAGTCCGCGATCTGACGCAGCGCCCGGGTCGGCGCGAAGTCGAACACGAAGCACACGGGCTTGAGGACTGCTTCGGCGCTCGGGTCGTCCCCGTCGGGATTCTTGATCGACCACGGTGACTGCACGCGGAACGCTGCCTGGAAGTAGGTCTCGGGCGAGTTGAGGTTGCGCAGCATCAGGATCGAGGACCACTGCTTGACGGTGACGCCCGTGGTGAGCTTGCCGCACGACAGGGTGATCGTCTTCGTGTCGTGGCCGTCACCGATCGCCGCTCGCACCGGTGGGAGGGCATCCAGTCCGATGCCCGCGCCGGTGCCTGCGACGACGAGGACCTCGTAGTCGTGCCAGAACACGTTCTGCTTCTCCGCGAGCAGGTTCGCCATCGCCTGGCACGCCGCCACATTGGGTAGGAACCAGAACGAGTGCTGAAGGTACGGCAGGAGCCGGACATCGGAGTACGGGAACGGCGGGCGAGTGCCCATTCGCATGGCGTCGACCTGGGTGGGTAGGTGAGCGCCGCGGATGAGATCGAGCCACTTCTGTACGTCGGTCTTGTGGGTGAACTCGGCGTACTTGCCGATGCCCTTTGCCTCGAAGAACTCGTTGAGATCGAACTCGTCGAACTCTCCCTGGTTGGCGACGGCGATGAGTTCGTCAGGCATCTGGTAGGTGAACAGGCGCATCTCCGGAAGCGCCCCGTACGGGTTCCAGGCGTCCGGGTGCGCGTCGGCGTACTCGGCCTTGGCGCGCTGCTCGTCGGTGTAGGTCCAGTTGAAGATTTGCTCCTCGATGAACTCACCGGTTGCCAGCGCCTTGAACGGCGTGCCCGACAGGTACAGGTAGGCGCGGGTGGTGATCGGCAGGAAGTCATCCTCGTCGTTGCCGAGCTCGTCGAGTTCCTCGTCGAAGGCCACGAGGCCGTCGTTGTACTCGGTGGCCAGTTCCTTCTGCTTGACCTTTTCCTCCTCGCCCTCGAACAGCTCCTTGGCGGACTCTCGCCAGGCACCGAAGTGGTACTCGTCGAAGATGACGAGGTCCCAGTTGGTGGTGTGGACCCACTCGTTCTTCGCTTTGATGAGCCCGGTCTTCCGGTCGCGCCCGAGCAGGTCCTGGAACGAGCCGAAGTAGACCAGCGGTCTCGTCTTGTCGGCATCGTCCGGGCTACCTCCGGTCGCTGAGGAGAGGTACTGCCAGCCGTCGAAGTCGGCGTGAGACTCCAGGTCGGTCTGCCAGGCGTCCTCCACTGCGGGCTTGAAGGTAACTACGAGGATGCGTCTCGCGCCGAGCCGCTTGGCGAGTTGGTAGGAAGCGAAGGTCTTCCCAAAGCGCATCTTGGCGTTCCACAAGAACCGTGGCACCGCCTGGGAGACCTCGGCCCAGATCGACTCGTAGTAGCCCTCGGCCTTATCCACGGCGCTGGCTTGCTCGGGACGCATCGGGAACGTCTCGTGGTGAGTTCCACTGAGCTTCACGCCCGTGCGTAGCTCTGTGAGCGCCGTGCGCACATCGTCCGGGGTGCAGCGCATCCACTCTCGTGCTGAGCCGAAGATCGGGTTCTCGAATCCCTTGTCGATCAGCCGTTGGCGCACATCTGAGTCGCGAAACACTGTCCCGTCGCCTCGTTCGGCGAGTTCATCAACGTGCAGCGTGTAGGCCTGCTGCATCTGTCCCTGAGACTCGCGAATGCGCGCATTCACATCCGTCTTCGTCGTTTGCCCGACCTTGAGAAGTCCTGCATACCCGGCTGGTGGATCGTTCGGCGACCAGGCGTAGATACGCAGCCGCGCTTCGGGCCTCTCTGGGAGAAGCTCGTCGATGTCTCTACTCATCCGCATTCAAATCCATCGGGCGGACGACCTTCTCTACGAAGGCGATCTCGTCGTCGGTAAGGCCATACCGGGCGTATAGGTCGGCATCGGTCCAGCGCTGCGTCCACTCCTGCTTGGGCACGAAGCCGTAGACCTTACTCGTGACGTGCTGAGATGCCTTTCGGAGCTGGATCAGCAAGCGCGGCAGTCGGCACGACAGGTATGACAGGGCGCTCTCGGCCTCGCTCTTGGAGTCGAACGGCCCAATGCACAAGTAAGTCTCAGACGAAATCGTGCCGGGCTCGCCGAGGAACGGGGTACTGATGACTCGGTGCGGGTAGGTGTCCTTGTTTCCCGTACCAGGCGCCGCGTAGCCGACGAACACCTTCCACTTGTCCACCAGGTTGCCGCCCGAGGGGATGACGTCTCTTGCGATGTAGCCCGGGCTGCCATTCTGGTGGACCAGAACATCACCTGCACTGCGCGTCGCCTTGCCACGGAACGTCGTCTCAAGACCGAACGGCTTTCGAGAACTGACCAGCTCCTCGAACCGTTGACCCGGAGGAAGTGTGAGACCGTCGGACTTACCTGTATCAGTGGCCACAACCTTCTTGAGGATGGAGACCCCTTCGTTGAAACGAATGAACACGTCGGCACCGGACTCGAGTAATGGCCTCGTGTCGACCGAGTCTTCCCATCCCTTGAAGTGGGTCGTGACCTCGCAAGTCCCAGGGTGGTCGCGGTCCCAGAGGAAGTAGCTCACACCGCCCTTGAGTCCGACACCGGGGAACACGTCCGAAGCGCTGAGGAAGTCGTCGATGGAGCGGAGTCGACCGTCTTTGAGCATCGACTCTCGAAACTCGTCGAGACCCTTGCCTCCAGAGAACCAGCGCGACGGTATAACCATCGTCAGGAATCGCGGGTCGAGCTTCTTGGCCTGCTCTACGAAGAGTTGATAGATCGGGGCGGCGCTGGTCCCATGCCCGCCGTCGCTGAGCTGGTAGGGCGGGTTGCCGATGATGACGTCGAACTGCATGTTGTCTCCGAACAGCTCCGCGATGCGAGCTTTGATGTCGTCGGTATGGATGAAGGTGTAGGCGTGAGTCTCAAGGTCATCGCCACGTGCGTAGTCGTCCTCGCCCGCCCCGCAGTAGAGACACTTGCGGCTGGTGTAGACCGTGATCTCTTCGCTCGTCAGGGGATCGACACGGAACTCGCGCTTGCCGCCGCCCCAGGTGTGCTCAGTGCGCTCGAACCAGATGTTGCCGTCCTCGGTCGTGAATGACGTAGCGATCGAGTGAGGACCGTTGGCGAGCTTCGAGCAGTAGACGCTCCGGCGAGCCAGCAGTGCAGTGAGCTCGGTGATCCCGATGCCGAACACCTGACGGGTCAGGATGTGATCGACGCGTTCGGCCAGGTCGGGGATCGCCAAGATCAAGCCGTCTGTGAGCCGACGCACGATCTCGCGTAGGAACACCCCGGACTTGGTGAACGGGTCGAGGAACGTGACATCGGGGTTGGCCCAGATGTCCGCACCGTCGTTGGCGTCTGCCCACGCGGCTGCGAGCGTGTCGAGCATCTGGTTCGCGAACTCTGGCGGGGTGAAGACCTCATCGTTGGAGAGGTTCGCGATGCACGTCAACACATCCGGGTTGTGCCCTCGGAGGGTGAAAGGTGCAAGGGTCACGCGGCGGCCTCGGCGATCTGACTGACGGTCATCGTCGGGTAAGTCTGCGCGGGGACGAACAGGTCCTCGTCATCGAGCTCGCCGAATAGGGTTCCCTCGTACGAGGCGCGCTGAGTGAGGTCGTCGTAGCGAAAGTCGCGCCTCTGGAACTTGCCTTTGCCGAGGTAGCCCCACTCAGGAAAGGTGATCGGCTGGCCGCTTGGCACGGTCATGGTCAAGGCATCGCCCTGGACGATGTTCACGGCGAGAACCGCGCGGGCCGCTCGCGCCCACTGGTCATCGTTGCCGATACCCAAGAATGTGTTGAACACCTCGGCGAGATTGTGGCGGCACTCTTCGGCGTTGTCTGCGAGAAGCTCGATACCGTAGGTGCACATCAGCGCGAACAATGCGTAGTGGCGCTTCTCGAACTCGCTCTTGCCGTGCCGAAGCTCGACCGTGGCGAGCTTGCGAGCCAGGACGGGGATGAGGAAGTTGCCCGAGCCGCAGGCGGGTTCGAGTACGCGGGAGTCGATCCGCTCAGACTCGTGCTTAACGAGGTCGAGCATGTCCTCGACCATCCACGCCGGCGTGAACACCTCGCCGTGGTCCGCAACGCGTTGCTTGGACTTCACCAAGCGCTGGGCGTCTTTCAGGTTCATCTTCCCCCCTCCCCGTGCTCGTCGTTGTCATGAGCGTAGGAGCGTCCACCGACACCGGGATGGGCTACGTGGAGCTCTTGGTCACTGGCCGCCGCACCCGCGCGCACCCAGTCGTCTATCTCGCTGGCTTGGAACTTCCAGAGGCGTCCGACCTTGTGGGCGGGCATGGCCTTCTCGGCGATCCAGGTGTAGACGGTGTCTTTGGTGACCCCGAGGTGGGCGGCGATGTCGTCTGCGGACAGCCACGGCTCAGCCACGTTGGTCCTCCCTCGCTCAATGGCCCAGGCAGGCCAACACCCACGATGATACCGGCTGAGGTACGGCTTGAGTTGGGTTTCTCCGGGCGTGGCCGAACGAGACGGGTTTCGAGAGTGGCCGCTGCGTTCTGCCGATCAGCGTGGGATGCGCACCTTGAGCCAGGCGGTCACCGTGTTCCGCCAGCGGTCCAGATCGCTGTTCCAGCAGAGGGTGTGGCCGGCATCGAAGGTCTCAAGCTCAACGAGGTCCGGGCGAGCGTCTCGGAGTGCTTGTGAGAGCCGGATCGGCACGGAGTCGTCTCGGGTGCCGTGGAGGATCAGGGTCGGCGTGTTGAGCTCTACGGCTCGGGATGTCCAGTCGAAGGTGGGAAGTGGGATGCGTCCTGGCAGGCCGACTGTGCGTGCCAGTGGGTCGAGGGTGAGCCACGGGATCGCGAGGTGCCCGGCTGCTGCAGGCCATCCGCTGCGGGCGCAGTTGGACTTGATGACTTCGGTCCAGTTGAGGACTGGGGAGTCGAGTACGAGCGCGGCGATCAGTCCCGGATGTCGCGGGTGGTCGGCGAGCTGGAGAGCGACAGCGGCACCCATCGACCAGCCGAAGATCACGACCTGTTCGGCTCCTCGTCGGACGGCGTACCCGATGGCCTCGTCAACGTCGCTCGTCTCTGCGTAGCCGAAGGTCGTCCGGCCGGTGCCAACTCGCGGCCCTTCTGCTGTGTTGCGGTAGCTGACGACGAGGGAGGTGTAGCCGAGTTCGGTTGCGGCGAGGACGCCGCGGAGGGTGCCGGCGCGGGTGCTGCCGAGGCCGTGGATGTGGATGGCCCAGGTCGCGAGGTCGCCGTCGATGCGCCAGGCCGGGCATGGTCCTGCGGGGGTCGTGATGGTGATGTCGCGTGTGTGGAGTCCGGCGTCGGCTGGGGTGGCGTAGTAGATGCCGCTCCAGGAGGCGCAATCGCCGGTCTTCGGAGTGAAACCCGATGTGGTGCCCGTGATCCTGCGAGCGACGCGGGTGGGTCCTCGATCGACGGTATCTGTGGCGAGCTGCGCCCAGCCGCCGTGCTCGAACCAGAGATTGTAGATGCCTGGCGCGGCGGCCTGGTCGGTGCGGTCGAGCACGATCAGGTCGCCGTCGTCGGTGTACTCGACGCCTCGAACGGTGAGGTCGAACATTCGTGGGCCGACGGGTGCGGTGAGCCGCCGCGCGATGGCCCACCCGACCCCGGCAACCGCTGCCGCCGCGGCCCCAGCGCCGAGAGCGATGCGGCCTATCACGACTCCCGCTCCTCGACGTAGGGAAACGGCGAGGTCGTCGCGAGGGCACTGTCGCTTCCGACGAGGTGACTCTCGGCGCGTTCGAGCAGGTCGCGGTCGTCGGTGCTGATGTCGAAGGTGATGCGAGGGTCGATCATCGCGTCGCGGATTTCGACGATCACTCGGTGGAGGTGCCCTTCGGGGTCTTCGCTACTGGCGGCGAGGGGGTCGGCCTGGCTCAGCCCGGGCCGTGCGCGCGTCGCCTGGTGCCAAAGCGACTCCAGCTGCGCTGTGAGGGCGACGGTCTGCCTCTGCCGGGCGCGGTGCTGAGCGCGACGGACGGCAGGCTGGATCGCGAACCCGGCACAGAGGAACACGAAGGTCAGGACGGAGAGCGGATCGTAGGCGGACTGGATAGTGTGCATGAGGTCGAGGTGGCCCGTGGCGTGGGCAACGTCCATGACGATCACGGCGAGGCAGAGCGCGACGCCGAACGCCGACCCCAGGCTCAACAGTGCCGCGGGGAGGTGCTGGATGCCGGTGTTGTGCCGGTACTGCCTTATGGCGAGGACGAGCATCGCCACGACAATGACGAGGCAGTAGGTGAAGTTGATGATCGAGTAGACCGCCGCCGCTGGCTGTGCGCCGAGGTCGATCATAAATCGTGTGGTAGTGGTGCCGCGGTCGATGAGCAGGAACGATGCGGTGATCGCGAGCAGCGCGACGAGCAGGACGGGGATGCTGACGGCGGCTCGGACGAGCCTGGGCCGGTACTCGCCGGTCTTCATGACGCCGCGGCCGAGGAAGAACAGCCCGGTCATCAGGAGCGCGTCCGCGATCAGGGTGGCGAGGTTGGTGCCACCGAGCAGTCGATCGACGGCGCTGTAGGCGGCATCCACGTTGAGCGTCATCGCGATGGCGATGGTGAGGGCGGCGTAGGTGATGCTTCGGTCGGTGCGTTTGCGTCGGAAGATGAGCAGGCTCGCCACGAGCGCCCACATGAGCGTTGCGACGAGCGTCTGGATCATCCGAATATCTCCGAGTATCTGGACTCTGCGAACACCGACCCTCGGATGCCGGCGGCGAGCCGGTCGGCGAGGGACTCGGCGGCGATCTCGGTTTCGCTGTCGAGGTCTTGCCGCCTGAGCAGGCGACCTCTGGTGTACGGCGGGATGTTGGGCAGCAGTACCTCCCCGACTGCACAGCCGTCGCCTTCGCCGTGGCCAAGGATCATGTGGGCGAGCTCGTGGAGCACGAACTGCTGGCGATGCAGCGCGGAGTCGCTGCGGGCGTGAAGCACGACGTCTTCGGCATCGGTGGAGAGCCAGAGCGCGCAGAGGCCGTCGTGGGTGTCGAGGTCTGCGAGTTCGACGACGCGGAGCCTACGGTGCCGCCGGTCTTGGACGGTGTGGAGGAGATCGTCAAGGGCGAAGGTATTGCCGAGCTCAAGGCCCGCGACGGCCGCCGATACGGTCTGTTCGATCTTCACGGTTCGCCCCTTCTCTGTAGGGAGCAGGGACCGGTGGCGGCTCCATCGTGCGGTACCGGTCAGTGCTCGGGCATGTGTGTCATTTCCTCGTCCAGGAACTTGGTGATGGCGTGGAGTGCTTTCGGCGAGATATCGCCGAGGGTGCGGGCAGCGTAGGACTTCACCTTCGCGGCACGCATGGACCGAACCAGGTCGAGCTGCGCAGAGACCTTCTCGGGAGTGGCAGCACCGTCCTCGCCGAGCAGGAACGCGGCGTCCACGTCGAAGAACTCCGCGAGCCCTTCGAAGACGGCGGGGTCTTGGACGTAGCGGTGGCCGTTGACCATGTACGTCCAGCGCGACCGCGACAGGTTGGTGCCTCGTTCGTGGAGGTAGCCGGCGATCTGCGAGTAGGTCGGCTCCGTGCCGGACTCGGCGACGGCGACATCCATCAGGAGCCGCAGACGTTTGGCGAGGTCTTCGGCCGCAGCCTGGCTCTCGTCTTCGGTCATGACGGTGACCCCCTTCCCTTCGCAACGGGCAAGGCATCGATGTAGTCCACCCAGAAGGTGGTTGTGCATGCTCAACCGTACTCGTTGAGCATGCACAAATCAAGGCTTGCGCATGCTCAACGGTCAGTGTTAGAACAGGACTCCGGGGCATTTTGAGCATGCTCAATGTTGCGTCCCGGTCTCGGCTCGGGCTGCCTCAAGGAGGTGAACGATGTCCAGCTCACGGTCTGGGCGCGGGTGTTCGCGCCTACCTGCCAGGTGTACCGCCGCGCGCAGCCGCGTCGCGGCCCGCCGAAGAGGAGGCCGGAGCATGGCATCGAACGAGGACGCCCGCGCGGCGCGAGAGGCGAAGCTCGACGAGCTGCACGAGAAGCTGACCGGCGCGGTCGAGTCGCTGGTCTCGGGTGACGACTGGCGCCAGGCGCTCGCCTTCGCGGCGCGGTTCCGGTCGCGGTCGTTCAACAACACGATGCTGATCTGGGTGCAGCACGAAGCCGCGTTCGAGGCAGGCCGCGTGCCCGAACCCTTCCCCACCCTGGTTGCCGGGTACCGGCAGTGGCAGGGGCTCGGTCGGCAGGTGATGAAGGGCCAGCCGGGCTACATGATCTTCGCGCCCGTGACGGGCCGGTTCGCCACCGCGACCCCTGCCGATGCGGGCTCGTGGCGGCGGCTCGGGCCGAGGGAGACGCCGAAGGCCGGCGAGGTGGTGCGCTCGCGGATGGTCGGAGCCCGGCCGGCCTACGTGTGGGATGCCTCCCAGACCGACGGAGAACCATTGCCAGTTCCGCCCGCTCCGACGCTGCTGGAAGGCGAAGCACCCTCGGGGCTGTGGGACGGGCTGGCCGGGCAGATTCGCGGCGCGGGGTTCGAGGTGCTGCGGGTGCCACACGAGGGGATGATCTCCGGCGCGAACGGCATGACCGACTATGAGGAGCGCACGGTAGCGGTGCGGGAGAACATGGACCCTGCTGCGCAGGTCAAGACGCTCGCGCACGAGCTGGCGCACGTGCTGATGCACGATCCCGACGACGAGGAAGCACGTCAGCATCGCGGCATCCGCGAGGTCGAAGCCGAGTCCGTCGCGCTGATGATCGGTGCCGCGCACGGCATGGACACCACCGGGTACACGATCCCGTACGTCTCGACCTGGGCCGCCCGCGTGGACGGCCAAGAGCCCGTCCAGGTGGTGCAGTCCACCGGCGAGCGGGTGCGGAAGACCGCGCTGGCGATCCTCGACCAGCTCGACACGCTCCAGGTCGGCGACGGCACCCCGCCCGGACTCGAACGCGACGCTCCCAGTCCGCGCACCTCCCGTACGGCTGCGAACTCGGTGGAGACCGATCGTCCGCGTGCTGCGTCGGCGCCAGCGCTGGCAGGGCGGAGGCTGTGATGCCCGAAGCATTCGATGTCCTGGCGGCGCTCATTCGCGTGGATCGTTCACCGAGCCTGGGGCTCGCGGCGCGGAGCCTCGCGGCGGCTGGCGTGCCCGTGTTTCCGTGCGTCGTCGAGGGGAAGCGTCCGCTGACCCGCCGTGGGTTCCTCGATGCGAGCAGCGACCCGGAACAGGTTGCCGCGTGGTGGTCGCGCACACCGAACGCGAACATCGGCATCCCGACCGGCGCTCCATCCGGCGTTGTCGTCGTCGATGTCGATGTCCACGGCCCCCACGACGGCCGCGCGGCGTTCCAGCGCGCCACCGACGCGGGGCTCGTCGATGGCGCGGGTCTGCTCGTGCGCACACCCACCGGAGGCGCGCACGTGTACTTCCCGGCGACCCCGGGCCGCGAGCAGCGGTCGTGGCAGGCAGCCACCGCGGGCGTCGATTTCCGGGGCGACGGCGGCTACATCATCGCTCCGCCCTCCCGACGAATCATCGACGGCCACGTCCGCCGCTACGAGGTCGCCGACATCGCCGCGCACTCGGTTAGCCCGGTGGACGCGGCCCGTCTTCGGGACTTCCTCGACCCGCGCCCCGTCGCCCCGCCACGCGCCGGCGGCACCTCGGTCGCTGTTGATGGGAAGCGGTTGGCGGCGTGGGTTGCCGGGCGGGGTGAGGGCGAGCGGAACCGGGGCCTCTTTTGGGCCGCCTGCCGCCTCGCCGAGAACGGCGTCTCACCCACCGATGCCCTCGACGCCTTGGGCGCGGCGGCACAGTCGGCAGGTCTGGGTGATCGCGAGATCACCACGACCGTGCGCTCCGCCTACCGCGCCACCCAGCCCGCGCCCGAGGCCCCGTCAGATCGGCGGAGCCAGGGCGCGGGTCGGTGGTTCGGTCGCTCGGCGAGCCCGCCGTCCGCAGCCTTGGGGAGGGCTGGGCTGTGAGGCGTGAATCGGGAGGGCGGCGCTGGGCTGCCATGACGGCGGTCGCGGGGACGGTGTTCATCGCCGCCGGGGCGTTCTGGCTGTCGTTCACGTCGTTGGCCGATCTGGCTGCTCGCTCCGGGATCGGGGCTGGGCAGGCGTGGGCGTGGCCGCTGATCGTGGACGGCATCATCGTCGTCGCCACGGTCGCCGTCGTCGCGCTCGCCAGGCAGCGCTCGGCTTGGTATCCGTGGGCGCTGCTGGTCGGCGGCGCGCTCGTGTCCGTGACTGCGAACGCCATTCATGCTGTCGTCGCCGCGGACGCAGATGTTCCCAGGATGCTCGCGGCCTCGGTCGCCGCGGTGCCGCCCGTCGTTTTGCTGGCCATCACGCACCTGACCGTGATTCTCACCCGCACGACAGACCCCGACCCCGACAAAGGGCCTGCCGACGCCGCGTCGTTCTCGACGATCACCGCGGAGTCGATGCCTGCGCTGCCGTCCGGCGAGACGGAGGCTGGCCGTCGCGATGAGGGTGTGGCGGATCGGCGGGTGCTGGGGTGGGAGCTGCGGGACGCGGGCTGGTCGAACAAGCGGATCGCCCGCGAACTCGGGGTGCATCCCTCGACCGTGGGCCGCTGGTTCGCCGTCGCGCACCTCACTGACACCACCGACGCCGCCGATGAGCGGGAGGAGACGACCCCATGAACACGACCGACAACCCGCAGCACAACAATCCGGCCAGGCCCGATCCCGCACGGCTGGTGCCCGAGGAGCCGCGGGAGCGCCCCGAGTCGGTCGAAGTGATGAGTACGCCGGAGGCGGTGCGGGCCGTGCAGGTCGCCCGCGACGACAAGCGGCACGCGCTCGTTCGTGGGCGCGGCGTGGAGTGGGTGCGCCCCACTGACTTGATCGCCCGCCACTCGGCGCACGCGGCCGGGCGGGGTCTCGACTTCCAGGCCGAGCTGGCACGCCGCTCCCGCACCCCGCTCGGTGCAGGTGTTCGTCGTCTCGGGGATCGCGCCCGTCGGTTGCCGCCGATCTCGGCGTTCGGGCGCAGTACCGCGCCTGCGTCGCAGGTGTCCCGCTCTGGGGTCTCGATGAGTTGACGGTGGTGAGAGGTCATGGCTGCGACGGCATCGGCATGCAGGACGCGCTCGTGGGAGCGAGTGCGCACCTGCCTGCCAGGAGGTGCCGACACCATGACCACACCAACCAGCACCAGCACCGAGCCGACGGCCGACGGGGCTGAGGACTTCACCACCGGCGATGGCCTGCGTGCCCTGCTCCATCGCCTGTACGAGGGCGGCGAGGATGCCTGGGTTCACGACCCGGTGGCACGCGAGCTGATGGAGTTCGCCGCCGACAAGTACCGCGCTCTCGCGAGGAAACACAGGCTCGACACCTGGGAGGCGGTGACGGCGGCGTTCGACGCGATGCAGTACCGCTCGACCCGTGAGGCCAACGATCCGTGGGCGATCATCACCCACGCCGTGCGGATCACCTGCGTCTACGAGGAACGCGCTCAAGGGCTGCTCTGCTCGGTGCACCAGGCCCGCCGCGCGCACGTCTCGGCGTTCCACGACCCTGAACGATTCTCCGAACGAGACACCGCGCTGGCCGACTACCATCCCGCGTTCCACACCACCGACCTTCGTCCCAGCGACCTCGAACCGGAACCCCGCGACAGTCTCGGGTCAGCGCAAGCGTGCATGTCCGCTGGATCGGCGGCCGAGGACGCCATCGCGATGCTGTGCTTGCTCGACTGGCCGACCGATACCGCACGGGCCGCGGTCGAGCACGTCTGCGGGGCGTTGATGAAGGCTGGCACCCGCCAGTCCGCCTTCGAGGCGCTGCGCCGCGATCGGCACGCGCGGGCACTGCTCGACCTGCCGCGCCGCTCCTGGGCCGCCCTGCTGAAGGCGCTGCTCGGGAACCCGCACCCGGCTTACGTGGCCACCAGCAGCGGTCGCGGCATCCTGCTCCGGCTGCTGCTGGGCGAGACTCTCGACCTGCTGCTCCGCGACGACGATCTGATCCTCGCGCTCGCGCTTGCCGCTCCGAGTGGTGGAGGCGGTGAGTCGTCGTGATCGAGCCACAGATCGGCAGCATCCAGCTCGACCGCACCGTGGATTCGATCCTCGTCGGCACCCGGCACCGCGCCGACCTCGGCGACATCGACGCCTTGGCCGCGTCCATCGACCGCGACGGCCTGCTGCAACCTCTCACGATCACCATCGATGGCGTGCTGGTGTGCGGGGCGCGACGGCTCGCCGCGATCAAGATGCTCGGTTGGCGCACCGTCAACGTGTGGGTGCGCAGCGGTCTGTCTGACCGGCTCGGGCAGCTCCTCGCCGAGCAGGACGATAACATGCTGCACAAGCCCTACACCCAGCTCGAAGCCGCGGGCCTCTACCGCGAGATCAAGCAGGTCATGGCCGAGGACGCCGCCCGCCGCAAGAGCGCGACCCAGTTCAGCAGCGAGAACCAGCCGGGGAACGACGGTGGTGCAAACTTTGCACCACCGTCGAGCGGGCCACTCGGGAAGACCCGGGAGCAAGCGGCGGCGATGATTCCGGGCGGTGCGTCGCACACGACGTTGGAGAAGATCGGCTACCTCGAAGACATCGCCAACAACCCCACCCAGCCCGAGACGTTGCGCGCAGAGGCCGCCGCCGGACTGGAAAGGATCGAGGCCGGTGACCCGGTGCATCCGATCTACCAAGCGATCCGCGACGCCGATACCACCGAGCGGGAGCGGCGCGAGGCAGAGCTGCACGCCCGCGCCGAAGCAGCAGTGGCCCAGGCGAAGTCGATCAAGAAGGGCAAGCGCACCCCACCCCGTCCGTTGCCTCTCGTCACCGGAGATGGGCAGCCCGTCCGTTACCCGGTCCGGGCGTTCATCCAGACCTGGGGCGAGCTGACGAACTGGTGGACCCACTACGACACCGACACACTCGCAGCCGAGCTGACCGACGAGCAGTTCGAGAACTTCCTCGCCACCACCGACGGCACCGTCCGGTTCGCCGACGCCCTCCGCGTCGCCCGCGAAGGCACGGCGGAGCCGCCACGCCTCCGCGCGCTCTGACCGCCGGCGTGGGTGCGGGGTGCGCACCTGCTCGGCATGAGCCCTGCATCCACTGACACCCGGAACCGCCGCCGACTCGTCGCCCTCATCGCCGCCGGCATCGTCCTGCTGTTTCTCGCTGGCGTCGGCGTCTACGGACTCCTGACCGGCCCCCGCAGCAACACCAGCCCCGATCCCAACCCGGAGCCTGGCCCGACCACGACAGCACCGCCGACCGTGGCACCGAGCACGCCCCAGCCACCGCGGGTTCCAGCGGTTCCGCGTTCTGCCGATCCCGAGACCTTCGCTCGCGGTGTCGCGTCCACGCTGTTCGCGTGGGACACCGCCTCGGGGCTGTGGCCGCTGGACTACACCTCGGCGATCCTCACGGTCGGTGACCCCAGCGGCGACGAACAAGCCGGGCTCGCCTCCGACGTGGCCGTCTACCTGCCGACCCGCGACGCCTGGATCGAACTGCGGCAGTACGCCACCCGCCAGCACCTCACCATCGACACCGCATACGTCCCCGACACCTGGGCCGACGCCGTGGCACAAGCACGGCCGGGGCAGCTCGCGGCAGGCACGACGGCCGTGACGATCGAAGGCACCCGGCATCGTGCCGGGGTCTGGAACGGGCAGCCGGTCACCAGCGAGCATCCGGTCGCGTTCACCGTGTTCGTCGTCTGCGCACCGACCTACCCGACCTGCCATCTGCTGCGGCTGTCGCAGCTCGACAACCCACTGCGCTGAAGGGGTTGGCGTCGTGTTCCGCAAAGCCGCCATCGCAGCCCTGGCGCTGCTGTTCTTCGCCCCCGCCGCCACGCTCCTCGGGATCGGGGTGCTGATGAACCCCGCTGCCGCCTACTGCGCCACCCCTGTCGGAACGGTGAACCTCGGACCGATCCCGGACTCGCTCACCGTGACCACCGCGAACGGTGAGACCTTCACCCTGAACCGTCAGCAGCTCACGCACGCGGCCACGATCATCACGGTCGGCAACGGCATCACCGACGTGGGCCGGCCGGGAATCAAGATCGCGCTGATGGCGGCGCTCACCGAGTCCACGCTGCGGATGCTCACCAACACCGGCACCTACCCCGAGTCGGCGAACTACCCGAACGACGGCAACGGCGGCGACCACGACTCACTCGGCCTGTTCCAGATGCGCCCCCAATCCGGGTGGGGCACCGTCGCCGAGCTGATGGACCCGAACTATCAGGCGAGGGCGTTCTTCGGCGGGCCGACCGGGCCGAACTACCCCTCACCGCGCGGACTGCTCGACATCCCCGGCTGGCAACAGATGGACCCCGGCGAAGCCGCCCAAGCCGTCGAGGTCTCCGCCTACCCCGACCGCTACCGCAACTATGCGCCCGTCGCCGACAGCATCCTCGCCACCCTCACCACAGGCGGCGGCGCTCCGGTTGGCGTGGGTGGCCCGGCGGTGTCGTCGTCGCGGGTGGTGTTCCCGCTGCCCGAGGGCACCTGGGTGCTGACCTCGCCGTTCGGGATGCGGGTGCACCCGATCACGGGCGAACGGAAGATGCACACCGGCACCGACTTCGCGGCGCCCGACGGTACGCCGATCGTCGCTGCCGCTGACGGCACCGTGACCGTCGCCGAGTTCAGCGGCGGGTACGGCGGTCTCATCGTCATTGAGCACACGATCGACGGCAAGACCGTCGCGACTGCGTACGCGCACATGTGGCAGAGCGGCATCCACGTCCGTCGCGGAGATCGTGTGAGCGCCGGGCAGCACATCGGCGATGTCGGCTCCTCGGGCATGTCCACGGGCGCACATCTGCACTTCGAGGTCCGGCCCGGCGGCACGAACGGTGAGGCCATCGACGCCGCCGCCTGGCTCAACGAGCATGGGGCCGCGAACCTGCCCACGGCGACCAGCGGATCACCCGCCGCCTGCAACAACGCCACCGCGGGCACACCGACGGGTGTCGATGGCGACCCCGATCGGCTCGTCGACGATCCCACCATCTCGGGCAAGATCACCGCCCGCATGCTCCACCTTTACCAGCAGACCCTCGCCGCGTTCCCCGACACCGGCTGGGGCTGCTACTCACCGCGCCCCGGCACGAAGTCCGAGCACCCGCTCGGGCGGGCGTGCGACATCACCTTCGGCAACCGTATCGGCCAGCGACCCACCTCGGCCCAGCTCGACGCCGGCTGGAAGGTCACCAACTGGATGAAGGACAACGCCGACGTGCTCGGCGTCGAGTACCTGATCTGGCAAGGCCAAATCTGGTCAGTCGCCCGCGACGCCCAGGGCTGGCGACCCTACAACGGCGGAGGCATGCACGAACCCGCCTCCATCACCGGAGGCCACTACGACCACCTCCACGTCACCGTCAAGGCAGGGTGACCGGCAATGGGTGTCTTCCCCGACTTCGACGGGCTCGGCGGCATCGGAGACCTCCGCGCCGTCGTCGGCGCGCTCCTGACGTTCGTCCTGATCGTCGCCGTCCTCATGCTTATCGTCTCGGCAATCGTCTGGGCCATCGCGACAGCGCACGGCAACTACGCCACCGCCAGCAAAGGCCGATTCGGTGTCCTCGTCTCCGTCGGTGCTGCCGTCCTCGCCGGAGGCGGCGTGGCCTGGATGAACTGGCTCCTCAACCTCGGCCAGCAACTTTGAGGACTGGCCCGAGCTCCGACTTCGACGGGGTATTCCAAAGGCGGAATGCAAGGCCGCGCCCGTTGTTGAAGTGGACATGAGTAGTGACGCCGCGAGCCTTGCCGTTGCACAGCGGGTGCTCGGGCATGCCCTCGCTGCAACGTTCGAGCTCATCCCTGAGTCTGACCGTCCCGAGGCCGACCTCCGTTCGGCTGATGGAGCACACGTCGCTGAGGTCAAGCGGATAACCAGCGGATCGCTCCGCAAGCTCAGCGCTGATATGGATCGCTACGAGACTGAGCGGGAGATTCCCGAACTATCCCGCCACTGGCTGGTAGCTCTCGAAGCAAAGACCAACAGTGACTCGTTGTCGCCCATGCCGAGGTTTGCCGAACCAACGCCCAAGGCCCGCGCTGACTACGAGGCCGCGGGCCTGATCGTGCAGTCAACGGCGGATCGCGAAGCAGAGTTCCGTGCGAACCATCCTGGGCAATGGGAGTCGCCGCCGAAGATCAAAGGACTGATCGACCGCCTCGTTCCGCACTTCAAGGTGCTTGAGGCTCACGGTGTCACGGAGGACTCGCGCCGGTGGGAGCCCTGGTTCAAGTCCGATCCGGTCAGCACAGCCCAGCTCGAGATTCTGAGGGCTATCCGTGGCGGTACAGTCTCATCCTCTGTGCCTGAGAGCTATCCGACCGGCATCTCCCTGATGCTCGGCTGGGGATACACGAGGACAGAGCGAGCCGACACCATCGCCGGACGCGTGCAGACCTGGCTCGATGGCAGCCCACAGGTTCAGAACCTGCGGGCGAGCCTCCAGCCCGTGCCACCCACGAGTCACCGGCACGGAGTGTTGGTGTTTGACCCGCTGAGCGAGCCCGAGTTCGAGGCGATCGCGCAGCTCGATGGCGACCTTCCGACCACGAAACTGCACCTGCCACCCGAAGTGGACACCCTCTGGGCCGTGTTCGGCGACCGTGGGCTCTCCTATAACGAGCATCGTGGTTGGCGCTCTCACACGATCGAGCCAAGGACCAAGTAGGCCAAGGCGCGAGTCATTGTCTCCATAGGGGCGGTCGCCTGCGCGGCATAGTCGCCGACAGCGGCAGTTCCGCCGTCGTCGTTCAGCGGGCAGGAAGACCAGCCGTGCGTCCGTGCAGGCGGTGGCCGCCTATGCCGTGTCGGAAACGTTCGACGACCGGCTCGACTGCACTTCACCTGTCAGGTCTCCATACACCCACGGCACTGCGAGCGGATTCGGTGCGTGCACCTGTCGCGTGTACCCCGTCTGCGAGTTCGTGGGCGGGTCGCCCGTCGCCAAGGAGACCTACCGTGTTCGATCTGCTCGCCAACGTCATGTCCGCGCTACTGCTGGTTCCGATGGACATCAACATCGACCCCAACACCAACGGCCTGCCGGGGATCAACCAACTGCGCACCATCGTCGGCGCGGTGATGACCATCGGCCTCATCCTGTCCGTGCTCGCGCTGATCGTGTCCGCGATCGTGTGGGGCTTCGGCGCGAACTCCTCCAACCCGCACCTCGCCTCACGCGGGAAGATCGGCGTCCTCGTCTCCTGCGGTGCCGCGGTGATCTGCGGCGCGAGCGTGACACTCATCAACTTCTTCTGGAACGTCGGCCAGTCCGTCTGACCCGCCTGTCATCGAGAGCTGGTGTTCGTGATGGGCGTGTGCGACGTTCCCGTGATCTCCTCGGTCTGCGATGCCGTTGGCGAAGGAGCCGCCTCGTTGGTCGCGGCCCCGTTCGACTGGCTCGCCCAGGCGATGGGTGCCGCCGCCGGGTGGCTGTTCGAGGCCGTCTGGTCGGTCTTCGACACTACGACCCTGGTGGATGTCACCAAGCCCGGCTACATCGCCGTCTACAACCTGCTGTTCGGCATCGCGGTCTTCGTGATGCTGATCTTCTTCTGCCTCCAACTCATCACCGGCCTGATCCGACGCGACCCCACCGCCCTCACCCGAGCCGCGCTCGGGCTGGCGAAGTCCGTCCTCGGATCGTTCGTGGTCATCACGCTCACGGCACTGCTGCTGGAAGTCGTCGATCAGCTGTGCATCGGGATCGTGCAGGCCGCCGGAGAGACCACCGAGTCGATGGGCGACAAGATCGCCCTCCTCGCCGCAGGGCTGGTCGGGATCAACATCGCCGCCCCCGGCGTCGGAGCGATCATCACGATCTTCATGGCCGGCCTCGCGATCACCGCCGCCGCGATCGTGTGGCTGTCCCTGCTCGTCAGGAAGGCGCTGCTGTTGGTGGCGGTCGTGTTCGCGCCGCTCGCGTTCAGCGGCGCATCCTGGGACGCCTCGCGGGGGTGGATCGGGAAGTGGGCGATGTTCGTCGTCGCACTGATCTGCTCCAAGCTCGTGCTCGTCGTGATGTTCCTCGTCGCGATCACCCAGGTCTCCGCACCGATCGACGCCGACCTCGCCTCGGTCAGTGATCCCATCGCGGGGATCGTGCTGATGGCGATGGCCGCGTTCGCGCCTTACCTGACGTACAAGTTCATCGCGTTCGTCGGGTTCGACATGTACCACGCGATCGGCTCCGAGCAGGACGCCAAGAGCGCCCTCAACCGGCCGATCCCCGTCCCGAGCAAGCCACAAGGCTGCGGCGAGCCGAAGAAGGTGCTCGACGGAACCAGCAGTAGCGGCGGGAACGCGGGTGGAGGCTCCGGCGGCGGAAGTAGCGCATCGCCACCGCCGAAGACCCCGGCACCGGCACACGCAGCGGGCGGCGGAGGTGCCGCCGGTAGCGGAGGGGCCGCAGCAGGCGGGGGCGGCGCGGCTGCAGCCGGCCCCGTCGCAGCAGGGGTGGTGGTCGGGGCGAGTGTCGCCAAGGGTGCAGCGACCGCCGGGCCGAAAGCCGGAACCGCGCTGGGAGCCCAGGGCGAGCACGCCGCCGACGCCGCAGCGCAGACACCGCCACCGCCCGCAGCCTCGCCTGCGGCACTGCCATCAAGCCCGGCACCACGACCGCCGAGCACCGACCCGTCACCGCCACCGAAGCAGCCCCCGCCGCCCGCGCCACGCCCACCGAAGGAGTAGACGATGAGCAGCACGAACAACGACCGGCCCACCGCGGGCGAACTCGTGCCGGTGAAGTTCTCCCGCCTCACCCGCCGCGGTGTCCTCCTCGGCCTGTCGCTGACCCAGCTCATCACGCTCGCCATCGGCGGAGCCACGCTCATCGGAGCGTTCTACGCCGGCGGCGGGATGCTGCTCGCCTACACCGCCCCCATCTGGGTACTCGCCGCCGCACTGACCTGGATACCCATCGCGGGCCGGCCCATCGTGGAATGGCTACCCATCGCCTGCTGGTGGCTGTGGCGCACCACCGGCGGGCAGTTGCTGTACCGGCGCAGGATCGTCGTCCCGCGCCCCGTCGGAACCCTCGCACTGCCCGGCGACATGGCCCGCCTGCGCGAGTACACCGACCCCGACACCAGCGCAGGGATGATCCACGACCCCCACGCCGCCACCTTGACCGTCGTGTGCGAAGTCACCCATCCCGCGTTCGTGCTCCTCGATCCCGGCGAACAGGAACGCCGCGTCAGCTCCTGGGGCCGCGTGCTGGCCACCGTCTGCCGCTCCGGGCGAATCGCCACTCTTCAGGTCTTGGAGCGCACGCTGCCGGACTCTGGCACCGGACTGGCCGAATGGTGGGCCACCCACGGCACCCCGGACGGATCATGGGCGGCCGACACCTACGCAGAACTCATCGACCGCGCCGGACCCGCTGGCGAACGCCACGCCACCACACTCTCGCTATCACTGGACATGAAGACGAGCGCGCGGCAGATCAGGACCGCCGGCGGCGGGATACGCGGGGCCGCCGCCGTGCTGCGCCAAGAGATGAACACCCTCGTCGCCGCGCTCCGCTCCGCCGACCTCTCGCCCTCGGGATGGCTGACCCCAGGGCAGATCGCAGTGATGCTGCGCTCCGCCTACGACCCCGCCATCGCCGCCACCCTGGAACGCCACGGCAGGCTCGGCCAGTCCCTCGCGACCGCCGGGCCGGTTGCAGTCACCGAGACCTGGGGCAAGCTGCGAACCGACTCCGCCCACCACGCAGTGCTCTGGGTCAGCGAGTGGCCGCGGTCACTGGTGTATCCGGGGTTCCTGTCGCCCGTGTTGCTGTCCACCGGCATCCAACGGTCGTTCTCGCTGATCTGCACCCCGATGCGCTCCGATGCCGCTGCCCGCGACATCCGCAAGAAGAAGGTCGAGCACATCTCCGACCAGGCCCAGCGCGCGAAGATCGGCCAGATCGAAGACGCCTCCCAGACCGCCGAGTACCACGACGTGCTCCAGCAAGAAGCCGACCTCACAGCCGGACACGGCATCCTCCGCTACACCGGCCTCATCGCCGTCTCCGCACCCACCGTCGAGGAACTCGACGCCGCCGTCGCCGCGATTGAGCAGGCCGCGATTCAGGCGTCGTGTGAGACCCGGTTGCTCGTCGGCCAGCAAGCAGCCGCGTTCACAGCCGCCGCGCTTCCGCTCTGCCGTCGGGTCTGAGTTCAGCCTTCGGGGCTGACGAGGATCGTGGTTGATGGATCGACGTCGGGCGCCCAGGCCAGGGTCGGCAGGTCAGCGCTCTCCAGTCCCGCGAGTTCGAGCGCAGCTTGTCCCGACAGGTGGGAAGAGTTGATGGACTGCCCGTTTGCGACTGCCGCGTAGAACTGTGCGGCGTAGTTGATCGCATCGGCGTCTTCGATGCTGTCGGCCATCCCGATCGCGAACGGCACGACTTGGGCCACCAGGGCGTCGATCTGGGCTGCGGAGCGGCAGGAGTTCAGCAGGACGAGGAGTGGAGGATCGTCGGTTGCGCTGATCGCGCGTGCGAAGGCTCGCGCCGTCACGATCACTCCCTCGTGGGGTTCGTCTGCTTCATCCTCAAAGACGATCAGGTCGTCGTTGCTGTGGCCCGAGAAGTGGACTACGTGAGGGCGGAACTTCGTGATGCCGTCCAGTAGGTCAGCCGTGGTTGCTGCTGGCCGCACATCGAGCTCGATCTGGTCACGGTGCAAAGCCGACTCGACCGCTGCCCGGATGCGCTTCTGCTCCCTTCCAACGCGGAGGTCACCTTCGGCCGAAGCACCCAGCATGAGCACTCGGAGCTTCTCCTGCTTGGGCGCTGGGAGCTGACGCAGCGCGTGACTGACGGCTACCTCGGCACCGCTGATCCGCGACTCGAGCTGGGCACGTTCAGCCGCCGCCCGCCGGTCGGCACGCTGCTGCTCGCTCTTTCGGCGTCTCTCGGCGGCATCGGCCTCCGACCGTTCGGCGCGGGAGAGCTTGGTCTGTAACGCGGCCTCGTCCTTCGCGTAGCCGGCTGCCCGTGTCTGCCAGCGGCTGGCCTCCTTGCCCGCAGTCTCCGCTTCCTTCTCGCGGCGCTCGGCGTCCCGCAACTTGCTGCTGCGGGTGGAACTGCTCGTCGTCTTTGCGGCAGCCTGCCGTGCCTTGGCGGCATCGGCACGTTTCGAGGACTCCTTCGACCGGTACTCACCCGCCTTCTTGTCCGCGTCGATCCGCTGCTTGCGCTTGCGGTCAAGCTGTCCTCGGTACTGACTCGCGCTCACTCTGTCGTGCTCCTGCCTCGTTTGCCCTCGTGTCATCTACAACGCTAGGCCGCACCACCGACATTTTCCGTTCGCTGTGCGCACCTCCCCGTCACACGGCACCAGGAGGTCACCATGCCCACGTTCTTCGATTCGACTGCCGACGCCGCCGAGGCATCCGAGGCGCTGCGAGGCTTGGCCCACGCGAGCCGGGGTTTCGATCAGCCCGCCGAGATGTACGGGGTGATCGGTGATCTGTCCTCGGGGATGCGCTCGCTGCGGCAATCGCTCGACCAGATCGCCGATGTTCACGAGCGCAAGGCCGCGCACGCCTTCAACGACGCCGGAAGCCACGAGGCAGGAGTGCGAGACGCCCTCGCTGCTGCGGAGGAACTGCGTCAGGCGGCGAACCTCGTCGACCGGGCGTATGACCGGCTCGCGGAAGGGTTCATCGCCGCCGGGCGGATCGCCTGGCACCCTGAGCCCGCCGTCGAGGAGGCCGCGCCGTCTCGGTGGGTCAGTGTGGTGTTCCTTCAGGGCGAGGAGGCGGACCGGCCGTTGCGCATCCTCGGCGAGCTGGGGCATGTCGATGCGGTGGACTTCCTCGCGCAGTGGGACTACGGCGACGAGACCACGCAGGCCGCGCTGGAGAACGGGTACGTATACGACGAGCCCGGCGAGGGCACCAACGACCAGGTGGCGCTCTCGGGCGACTACGCGCTGGTCGTCAACCCGCACGTCGGCTACGTCTCGCTCCTGCGCCGCTACACCGAACCGGAAGCAGAGCCCCAGGACGCCGAACCAGTCGGAACCCCTCCGGTGCAGGCTGGGCCGGAGTTGCTGGTGTCGTACTCGTCGCCGGGTGCCACGGAGCGGGCCGATGTGCCGACGGCGAAGCGGGATGGGTCGTGGTTCGAGCCGGCCAAGATCACGGCTGTCAAGCAGGCGCGAGGGCTGGTGCTGTGACCGAGGATCGCGCGCGGCTGCACACCGCAGTTCTGGTAGCGCCGTCGAAGGAGCGGCGGAAGCTCCGGAAGCAGCGCCGCAAGGCAGAGGCCCGGCTCCACGCCGAGCAGCGTCGGGCCGCGCTCGCCGCGGCGAAGGCGAAGGCCGAGGAGGAGCGTGCCGAGCGGCGCGCCACGGTCTACCTGCCGAAGTCTGGCGAACCGGGTGCCGCGAGGCTGCGCACTCCGGGTCGGTTCCATCTGACGCGGCATCAGGACACGTCGGCGACGCTGGCGGGTGCGTATCCGTTCGTCGCCGAGGGTGGGCTCGGTGCCGATGGTGTGTTCGTCGGCCAAGACCTGTACTCGGGCGGGAGTTTCGTCTACGACCCGTGGGTGCTCTACGCGCGCGGGATCATCACCGCGCCGAACGTGGTGCTGGCCGGGATCGTCGGCTCAGGCAAGTCCTCGCTAGCCAAGTCGCTCTACACGCGGTCGCTGCCGTTCGGGCGGCGCGTGTACGTGCCCGGCGACCCGAAAGGCGAACACACCGCCGTCGCGAACGCCGTCGGCGGACGCGCCATCGTCCTCGGGCACGGGCTCAACACTCGCCTGAACCCGCTCGACGAAGGTCACCGGCCCAGCGGACTGTCGGACGCGCAGTGGGCCTCGACCGTCGCGGCGCGGCGTCGTGACCTGATCGGCGCGCTCGCGGAGACCGTGCTCGCGCGAGGCTTGTCGCCGTTGGAGCACACCGCGATCGACATCGCCCTGACCCAGACCGTGTGGGAGAACGACGTGCCGATCCTGCCGATGGTCGTCGATCACATCCTCGCCCCCAGCAAGGATGCCGACGGCAGGCTGGCCGAGGACGGCAGGCTCGTCGGCCACGCGCTACGCCGCCTCGTCGCAGGCGACCTGGCCGGGCTGTTCGACGGCCCCTCCACGGTCGCGTTTGATCCGTCATTGCCGATGATCTCCCTCGACCTCTCGCGGGTCACCGAGAACTCGACCCTCATCTCAGTCCTGATGACGTGCTCCTCAGCGTGGATGGAATCCGCACTGCTCGACCCGAACGGTGGGCAGCGGTGGGTGATCTACGACGAGGCATGGCGGCTCATGTCCCACCCGGCGCTGTTGCGGCGGATGGATGCGCACTGGCGACTCGCCAGGCACTACGGGATCGCGAACATGCTGATCTTCCACAAGCTCACCGACCTCGACAACGTGGGCGACCAAGGCTCCGCCATGCGCTCCCTGGCCAACTCGCTGCTCGCGAACGCGGAGACGCGGATCGTGTACCGGCAGGAATCCGACCAGCTCGGACCGACCGCGACCGCCCTCGGTCTGACCGGCACTGAGCAGCAACTCTTGCCGAACCTCGGCGTCGGCCAAGGCCTGTGGCGGATCAAGGCCAGGAGCTTCGTCTGCCAGCACCAACTCCACCCTGACGAACTCGCCCTCTTCGATACCAGCAGCCGCGCAGCCGGAGGGCACCGATGAACCTCTCTGGCCCGCGCCGAACCGGCCCGAACGACGACGACACGACCGCACCCGTCGAGCTGCCGCACGTCCTCATCACCGTCGCCACAGACGGCACCCTCATCGCGACAGTCGATGGAACACCGTTCGCGTCGCCGGACGGGACCACCTGGACGCGGGCGACGTTCGGGCCGCTCATGGATGCCATCACCCAGGACCGCACCATCGCGGTCCGGGTCGAGGTGCGCGAGAGCGACGGAAGCGTCTTCACCGACATCCTCCGCACCCGCAAGCCCCGACGCGCCGTGTCTCCGTCCGAGACCCCGGTGCCGGAGACTCGCCGGAGTCGCCACGCGCGACGAGTGCCACGCTTGGCTGAGGTCACCGCGGAGGGGTTCGTGCCCGGCGAGGATGTCGCCGTCGCGACGATCGTCTCCCACACCGACGCCACCGGAACAGGAGAGGCCCGCGCGCTCATCGACCTCGACGACCTGCCCACCGGAACATCGCCCGAGGTGATCTTGTTCGGGCGCATCTCGGGCACCCTCGCGCTGCGGCGGCTGACATGAACCAACGGCAAGCCGGCGGCATGGGCGACGAACTCACCAACGCCGCCCTCGTTGCCCTGATCGGCATGTTCGGGATCGCGCTCGTCCTCCGCGCCGCTGGCAGCGCCTCCGCGTTCCTCACGGGTACGCCGCAGCCCGATGCCGGCGCAGCGGCGGGGCTCGCCGTGCTGTTCAACCCCGGCGACCCGGCGACCGCGCTCGGTGCCGACGGGCTCAACCCGGTCGTCTACTGGCTCGTCAGCACCGCACTGCTCGGCGGACTCGCCGCCGGGATCGTCTGGGTATGGATCATGCTGCGCCGCCACACACGGAAGACAGAGACCGACCCGCACCGACTCGCGGGGATCGCGACCAGCCATGAGGTCAAGACCGCAGCATCCGCCAAGGCACTGCTTCACCGCGCCGCCACACTGCGACCCTCCTTGGAGTCGCCAGCACCGCAGGATGTCGGCTACCTCCTCGGTGCCAGCCGTGGCACGAAGGTCTGGGCATCGGTCGAGGACTCGATCCTGCTGATCGGCCCACCCCGCTCCGGAAAGGGCCTGCACGTCGTCATCAACGCGATCCTCGACGCACCCGGCGCGGTCGTCACGACCAGCACGAGGCCCGATAACCTCACCGCCACCCTCCGCGCCCGACGCCGCAAGGGTGGGCCGGTCGCGGTGTTCGACCCCCAGCACCTCGCCGAAGGCATCCCCGCCGGGCTGCGCTGGTCACCCATTCGCGGCTGCGACGATCCACTGACCGCGATGATCCGCGCCAACGGACTCGCTGCCGCCACCGGCCTCAGCGCCGGCGGGGTCGAGTCCGGCGGGTTCTGGGAAGGCAAGACCCGCACCGCACTCCAAAGCCTGCTGCACGCCGCCGCGCTCGACGGCCGCCCACCGGCAGAGCTGTTCAGGTGGGCCCTCGACCCCAGCGCCGCGTCCGAGGCCGTCGCCATCCTTAACTCCCACCCGAACGCCGCGATGGGCTGGGACGACTCCCTGGCCGCGATGATCGACGCCGACCCCAAGACCCGCGACAGCATCTGGCAAGGCGTCTCCCTCGCACTCGCCGCCCTCGCTGATCCGCGCGTACTTGATGCCGTCACACCAGGCCCGCACGAGCACTTCGACCCCGAGACCTTTCTCACCGAGCAAGGCACCCTCTACCTGCTCGCTACCGGAGCGGGAGCAGGAGCCTCCGCATCGCTGGTCGCGGCGTTCGTCGAAGACCTTATCGAAACCGCCCGCCGCCTCGCCGCACGCTCACCGGGAGCACGGCTCGACCCACCGCTGTTGCTCGCGCTCGATGAGATCGGGAACCTCGCGCCCCTGCCGTCACTGCCGACGCTCATGGCTGAGGGTGGCGGCACGGGGATCACGACCATGCCGGTCTTGCAGTCACTTGCCCAGGCACGCGATCGGTGGAGTGAGCATCAGGCCGGAGCGATCTGGGACGTCAGCATCGTCAAGATCATCCTCGGTGGCGCATCGAACAGCCGCGACCTCCAAGACCTCTCCACCCTCATCGGAGAGCGCGACGAATACACCGACAGCGTGACCCTCGGTGACCACGGCACCCGCTCCAACCAGCGCTCCATCCGCCGCGTCCCGATCCTGCCGCCAGACCGCATCCGCACCCTGCCGTTCGGCACCGGCATCACGATGCTGCGCTCAGCGCCTCCCATCGTCACCGACCTTCGCGCCTGGCCGACTCGCCCCGACGCCGTGCAACTCCGCAGCGACCGCGACGAACTCGAAGCATTGCTGCGCCACCGCCCCGCGTCCTGACGACGCTTGGAAGGGCCAGCGCACCTGCCTGACAGAGCGACCACACGCAGTTGGTCGCCCGAGTTCAGGAGGAGGCCATCATGGCCATTCACACCCAGGAATCGTTGTCGGGCTTCATCGCTTCGGAGCCGTTGCTCACTGAGACGGCCAAGGGAGACGCTAGGTTCTTCGCCCGTATCGGCAAGGAGCACTTCCGCCGCGAGGACGATGGTTCGTTCACGCAGACCGAGACGACCTATCACCACCTGGTGATGTTCGGGCGTTCCGCTGAGCACGCGCACGCGAGCTTCGCCCAGGGCGACAACTTCGTCGCCGAGGGCTACACGCGGCCGGTCAACTACGAGCGCAACGGTCAGGCGATCGAGGGCGAAGAGTTCGTCGCCAAGAAGATCGGCCACGACACCGCGCGGACCCGCTACGAGGTGGACCGGACGCCGCGCAATGGAGTCGGCCGGGACGCAGCGGCGTACGACCCGACGCAGCGAGCAGCGACTGCGACGCACGCCCCGGTCAGCATGTGAGTTCGGGAGCCACAGCACCATGAACGATCAGCATGAGATGGATGAGCCGGACGTCTTCGACGGGCCGCCCCGCGTCACCAACGCGGACATGCCCGAACCGCCGCACCCCGTGAACTGGAACCTGCTGACGGCGCACGAGCTGGAGCAGGAATGGCTCGCGCTGAACCGGTGGGTTGACTGGCTGCGACGCACCTACGGCCTCACGGTCGCGGTGGTGCCGCCGTACTGGCATCACCACCCGGAGATGGTCTGGGAGCTGTCTGCGCTGCACCTGCATTGGCTTGCGGCTTACGACCCCGAGCAGAACGCATCCGCGCCGCTCGGCTGGCACCGCGACTTCGCCGACGCACGAGAGCGTCTTCGCCATTGGGTCACCGCCTGCGGGACTCGTGGAGACCGCGACCGCCCGACCCGGCAAGCTGCTTGGCCCGGTGAGGACCCAGCGCCCACGATCCAGGACTTCACCTTCGCTGACCGGGACATCGAGTTCGTCGAGTTCGTCATCGCGCAAGTCCGCAAGCGCCAGGAGGCCGAAGACGAGTTCTACGCCAACCTGGCCGGCGACGAGACTCCGTAGACCGATGAGCCGCTATGCCAAGAAGACCGACCGTCGCCCCTACGAGGAGCGGTCGTTCTCCGTCCGGGCCGTCCACCGCGAACGCGCCGACCTGCACAAGCTCGCCGAGGTTCTCATCCGGCTGACGTTGCAGGAGACCGGCGAGAGCCGCGCGGCCCGCCAGGCCGAGCGGGTGCCCGACACCTACCGTGCGGCACCGGATGGCCGCCTCTGAAGCCGCCCGGTAGAATGAACCCTGCAAGCCTCGCGATGCGGGGTGTTGTGGCCTAAACCTCGCCGCTCGGCGGGCAACACGCACCGAGGCCATCGGGTCTCGCCCTACAGCCTTCATCGGCTGCTCTCACGATCAACACTCCTCCCCCGAACAGTTGGGAGCGCGAGGGTCGAACCGCGTGAGAGTGAGCCCCCGATGACCAGCATTGCCGACGATCCGGCAGCCAGCCTCATCGACCCGCCCAAGACTGCGGCTGCCGCCGTGTCGTACCTGCGGGTCTCCACCCGCGAGCAAGCCGAGAAGGGCGGGACCGACGAGGGCTTCTCGATCCCGGCCCAGCGCGAAGCGACCCGGCGTAAGGCCGAACAGCTCGGCGCCGGCATCGTCGAGGAGTTCGTCGACGCGGGAGCCTCAGCCAAGTCGTCCGACCGGCCCGAGCTGATGCGGATGATCCAGTACGTCAAGGCCAACAAGGTCGCGTACTGCATCGTTCACAAGGTCGACCGGCTCGCCCGGAACCGTGCCGACGACGTGAGCATCCACCTCGCACTCCAACAGTGCGGGGTCATGCTCGTTTCCGCGTCCGAAAACATCGACGAGACTCCCTCGGGGATGCTCCTGCACGGCATCATGTCCACCATCGCCGAGTTCTACTCCCGCAACCTCGCCACCGAGGTCGCCAAGGGTATGACCCAGAAGGCCATCGGTGGCGGCACGAACGGACGCGCCCCCATCGGCTACTTGAACGTCCGCAAGCGCGACGAGCTCGGGCGCGAAGTTCGCACCATCGAGCTCGATCCTGAACGAGCGCCGATGATCGAGTGGGCGTTCAAGGCCTACGCCTCGGGCAATTGGAGCGTCAGCCAACTCCACGACGAGCTCACCTCGCGCGGGCTGCGGAGCCTGCCCACGCCGAAAAGGCCGGCGAAGCCGCTGGCCGTGTCCACCATCCACCGGCTCCTGACCAACCCGTACTACAAGGGCGATGTCATCTACCGAGGCACCCGCTACAAGGGCAACCACCCGGCGCTCGTGCCTGCCGAGGTCTGGTACCAGGTCCAGTCCGTGCTCACCGCGCACCAGTGCGCCGTCGAAGCGACCCAAGTCCACGGCCACTACCTCAAAGGCACCATCCACTGCGGCCAGTGCGGCTCCAGGCTCATCGTCTCCAACGCGAAGAACCGCCACGGCAACGTCTACTGCTACTTCGTGTGCTCCGGTCGGCACTCCAAGCGCACCGACTGCACACGCCAGGCGATACTCATCGAAGATGTCGAGAAGCTCATCGAGGACTACTACACCCGCGTCCAGATCACGCCCGCCCAGCAGGACGCGCTCGCAGGGATGCTCCACCATGAGTTCGACCGGCTCATGGCTGCTGAAACCGAGGAACTCGAACGCCTCACCACCAACCGCGACCGGCTCGAAGGCGAGCAGGACCGCCTCATGCAAGCGCACTACGCTGACGCGATTCCACTTTCGGTGCTCAAGCGCGAGCAGGACCGCATCGTCGCCGAACTCGACCAAGTGACTCGCCGCATCGACGCGCACTTCGGCGACTACGCCGACGCCCGCGCCCACCTCGACGACGCGCTCGGACTGCTCGCCAACTGCGCCGACATCTACACCCGCTGCGACGACACCAACCGGCGTCTGTGCAACCAGGCGTTCTTCACGAAGGTCTTCATCGACGAGGACAACGAGCTTCGCGTCGAGCACAACCGCGCCTTCGAGATGCTGCTCGATCCGCAGGTCAACGCCAACGCTCTGACCTGGGCCGCGGACGCGAACAAGGCCCGAACCTCGACCAACGTTTCCGTTGGCAAGGGTTCGAGCCTTGTGCGTGCGGTGGAGCTGAGGGGACTCGAACCCCTGACCCCCTGCATGCCATGCAGGTGCGCTACCAGCTGCGCCACAGCCCCAAGACCTTGCGGTCCGGTACTCCGAAGAGCGAGTGCCATAGTACCGAACGCCGAGGGCACATTCCTAATTGGGGCCCACATTGTGGGCCACGAGCATCCAGTCCCCTGGACCTCGGTACTTCAGTTGCGACCAATGAGCATTGTCGAGCCCGCGAATCGCGGCGCGCTGCGAGGAGTCAGCAAGGTGCAAGCCGAGCGCAACCGTGACTGCCATCCGCAGCGCGCCACCATGGCTCACCAGGACAAGGTCGCCCTTGGCACGTGCCGCGTGCTCGTGGAGCGCGGCCATCACGCGCGCGCCGAGAGGCGCGTGACCCTCGTAACCGTCAATCGCCGGCTCGTCACCTTGTCGCCAACGCACCACCTCGTCGGGGGCATGACTCACGCGCTCCGCGTCTGTCATCCCTTCCCAGACCCCGTATGAGCGTTCGGCGAGTCGAGCATCGGTCGCGACCGACACGCCAACGGCCGCAGCGAGCGACTGAGCGGTCTCCCTTGCCCTCGACAACGGCGAGGCGACAATCATGGTGTCAGGCGCTACGAGCGCGGCTAGAGCGCGTGCGGCCGCGATCGCTTGCTCCTGTCCGGTCTCGTTCAGCGGGATGTCAGTTGACCCCTGGAGGCGGCCCACAGCATTCCACTCCGTTTGGCCGTGGCGCAGCAGGAAGACGCGGGTCACAGGTCTTTGGGCAAGGACACCACGGGGCAGTCCTTCCACAAGCGTTCGAGCTCGTAGTAGGCGCGGTCCTCGTCATGCATCACGTGCACCATGACGTCGTTGAAGTCCATGAGCGCCCAACGCCCGCCACGCATGCCCTCGCGGCGCAGCGCCTTGGTACCTTGTGCGAGCAGCGTGTCCTCGATGGCTTCCGCAATCGCGACCACCTGACGCTCATTGCTCCCGGAGACGATGAGAAAGACATCCGCGAGCGGCATCTGCGCGCTGACATCAAGGGCCACCATGTTCTCCGCCTTGATGCCCGCTGCAGCGCGGGCAGCAGCCTCGGTGATCGCGAGTGCGCGAGCAGACGCGGTCACTGGCCAACACCGGCGAGGTGCCACACCACAACACCAAGGGCGAAGGCGATGGCGCCGATCACCAGGAGGTGAGCCCAACGGAAGTCGCGTGCGCCGCCATCGGGCTCCAACTCGGGCACGGCGCGTCGCTGTATCTCGATGCTGCCCGTCGTCACAGGAAACTGGCCACTCTGCGGGCCAAACGCGCCAGGGGTACCTGCGCCGGGAGTGTTGAATCCCGGGATACCCGCGCCGGGCGTGACTACTCCGGTAGCGTCAAAACCCGGAACTCCGCCCCCTGGCGTCCCGGCGGCAGTTGAATCGAAACCCGGGATGCCTGCACCCGGCGTACCGGCTGCAGGAGTGCCATACTCCGGCGAGGCCGGCGCGTTGAACGGCGAAGAGGCTGGTTGCGGCGCATTCGCCGCGGGATCGAAATGCTGTTCAGGTTGCTGCAGTTCAGGTTGCTGCAGTTCCGGTTGCTGCGGTGCGGCATGCTGACCGAGTCCCGCCAACTGCTCAAAGGGCGACTCCAGGGGCGCCAGCGCTGGCGGTGGGGAGTTCCCAAAGGAGGGCTGCTGGACCTCGGGGGCTGCCTGTCCTGCAGCCAATCCGAATCCAGCGAACGCGCCAGGTGCCTGACGGTTCTCCGCTGATTCAGGTGCCGGTTGCTCGAAGGCAGGCACCTGTGGCTGCTCCTGGGATGTCGCCGGAGCCTGATCCATCTGCCCGGCATAGCGATCAAACTCGGGCTGTTCAATACCCGCGGGCGTGTCGTAGGGGCTTGACATCCCCTGGGGTGGTGTCTGCTGGCCGGGCGCCGCGTCCGCCTCACCGCGATTGCCTTCGATGCCCGCCATGGCGGCTGCCGTGAGCCGGCGAATCTCTTCGGCGGGGTCAGGAGCATCCCCCGGCGCCTCGCCGGCACTCGGTGCAGAGTCGGCTGCGGCTGCCGCACGTTCGCTGATGGCACGAGCTTGAAGCGATCCCGGTGGGAACATGTGACGGAAGGCTTCGGGTATCTCTGACGCTGCGTCATCCTCCGCCATAGGAGCGCCTTGTAGCGGTGTCACGGGCGCAGGCATTGCGGGCGCGGGTGCCGCGGAAGCAGTTGATGCATCAGCGGCGATATCGGCCATCCAGGCTGGTTGACCGGCCGTCGCAGCGCGGCCTTCGATCTCATCGATACGGGTGTTGCTCACCGACGACGGTGCCACACCTCGAAGCTCAGCGGAAGCCGCAGCCGCCTCTTCGGCGGCAATCCGTGCCTTCTCCCGTGCAAGCGCTTCTTGCTCGGCGATGACCTCCGGGGTCATGGCGGGCATCTGACCGGTCGCTAACTGCTCTTCTTCCGCAGTCCAGATCTCCATAGGGCTCTCGGAGCGCTCGAGCCTGCGACGGTCGCGCCTGGACAATGGCTTGCCGTCCGGCCCAATGGTGGGAATCTCGCCGGTTTCCGTGCCAGCGCTCTGACCCGCAGCCCCTTGCTCCATCGCACGCCGGTCACGGCGCGACAAGGGCTGGCCCTGGTCAGTCATCTGTTCCTCCCAGATAGAGATCGTGCATAGAGATGTAATCGGCAACCGCTGTAGGGATGAGATAGCGCACGGGGGCACCCAGTCTCACCCTCCGACGGACATCGGTTGAGGATACCGCTAAGGCGGGCACTTCGACCAATGCGTGAAGTCCCGTCTCTGGGGGCAACGAATGGCCGGCACGGGTCACTCCCACAAACCTTGCGAGGCCGGGAAGAGCCTCAGCATCCTTCCATTCATGCAGCCTCGCAAGAGCATCGGCGCCCGCGATGAAGTGCAATTGAGCGGTCGGCATCGCAGCAGCGAGGTCGCGCAGAGTGTCGACGGTGTAGGTCACGCCCCCGCGGTCAACGTCGACTGTCGACACCTCCATGCGTGGGTCATCAGCAACGGCAAGGCGGCACATGGCGACGCGGTCCTCTGCGCTTGCGGCGTCGTGGGGCTCCTTGAACGGCTGGTGACTCGCGGGGGTGATCAGAATCTGGTCCAGACCCAGCACCGCGCAGACTTCGCTGGCGGCGGCCAGGTGGCCATGGTGAATCGGATCGAAAGTCCCTCCAAGGACGCCGATGCGCACTCCATCGCGTATCACGTCAGTGACGGGTACCGACGCTCCGGAACGCAAACGTCACGAACAACAGCGCCATCAAAGCGGCGAATGCGAGGAGGCCTACCGCCTCGGGCGGTACTCCCGTACTCTCTGCAGCGTGCTCTACGGCCTGCTTGATCACTATTGCTCCTGTCGTCAGTTTTCCTCGATTATTCCACGTTCTTGGTGGGCGACTTGTGCCCGCGAGCTGCCCGCCTAGCCGCGCGTGTGGCCGTCTCCATAGACAATCCACTTGGTGGTGGTGAGCTCTCCTAGTCCCATGGGGCCGCGTGCGTGCAGCTTCTGGGTGGAAATGCCGATCTCCGCACCCAGACCGAACTCGCCGCCATCGGTGAAGCGCGTCGAGGCGTTGACCAAGACGGCCGCGGTGTCGAGCTGACTCACGAACTTCTCGGCAGCATTGATGTCTTCGGTCACGATTGCCTCGGTGTGCCCGGTCGAGTAGCGCTGGATGTGCGCGATGGCCTCGTCGATGTCATCGACCACCTTGACGGCGAGGTCCAGGGAAAGGTACTCCGTGGCCCAGTCCTCGTCGGTCGCGGGGACGGTGGGGACGTCGTGCGGGGCGAGATCGGCCGATGCCGCATCAGTGTGGAGCACCACGTTGGCTTCGTGGAGGGCTTGCAACACGCCGGGCAGGATGCGTAGCGCCGCACCTCGGTGCACGAGCAACGTCTCCGCGGCGTTGCACACTCCCACGCGCTGGGCCTTGGAGTTCACGATGATCTTGACGGCGCGCTCCAACGGGGCAGACTCGTCAAGGTAGACGTGGCAGTTGCCTTCGCCGGTCTCAATGGCAGGCACAGTCGAGTCGCGGACCACCGCCTGGATGAGCTCGCGCCCGCCACGCGGAACCAGGACGTCAACCAGCCCGCGCGCGTTCATCAACACACGCGCGCCCTCACGTCCATAGGCGTCGATGGACTGAACGGCGTCGCGAGGAAGCCCCGCGCCCTCGAGCGCTTCTTGCAGGACCGTCACGATCACTTCATTGGACGACGCCGCTGCCGAGCCGCCGCGCAGCACCGCCGCGTTGCCAGACTTGAGACACAACCCTGCAGCGTCAACCGTGACATTGGGGCGCGCCTCGTAGATCATGCCCACCACGCCCATAGGAGCAGCTTTCTGAATCAGGCGCATGCCGTTGGGGAGCGTGGAGCCGCGCTTGATCTCCCCCACCGGGTCAGGAAGCGACGCCAAATAGCGCAGGGCATCGGCAATTGCGCCGATGCGCTCTGCAGTGAGCGTCAGACGGTCGAGGAGACCTGGGGTCATGTCATTGGCGCGACCTCGCTCGATGTCGACGGCGTTCGCCTCAACGATGCGTGCGGATTGGGCGACCAAAGCATCGGCCATGGCGAGCAGGGCGGCGTCCTTGGTGGCGCGCGTGGCCGTGGCCAGGGCGCGCGATGCGACCTTGGCGCGGCTGCAGGCTTCGAGGACTGCCTTCTCGGTCTCAACGTTCACGGCGGTGTCAGTCATGCCCCCAGGGTACGCGGTAACGGTGAACGCTGGCTAAAGGCCGACCATCGCCATGCCGCCCTCGTTGTAGCGCTCCCCGACCACCCCGATGCGATCTGCGAGGCCGTTGAGGTCAGCGACGTCGTCCGCCGAGAGTGCGACCGATGCCGCTCCCGCGTTCTCGTCAATCCGCACAGTGCGACGCGTGCCGGGGATGGGGACGATGAACGGGTGCTGGGCAAGGAGCCATGCGAGGGCGATTTGGCCCGCTGTCGCGCCGCGTTCGTCCGCGAGCGCCTTGACGTGGTCAACGAGCGCCTGGTTGGCTTTGAGGCTCTCCGCTTGGAATCGCGGAATCGATGCCCGGATCTGGTCAGCGGGGAACGTGGTGCCGGGCTTGATGTCTCCGGTGAGAAAACCCTTGCCAAGCGGGCTGAACGGCACAAAGCCAATCCCTAGTTCCGCGCAGGTGGGAAGCACCTCTGGCTCGGGATCACGAGTCCACAGCGAGTATTCGCTCTGGACTGCGGTAACCGGGAATACTGCGTGTGCGCGCCGGATAGTCTCCGCGCCCGCCTCAGACAGCCCGAGGTGTTTGACCTTGCCCGCCTGCACGAGTTCGCCTACGGTTCCGGCGACGTCCTCGATCGGAACGTTCGGGTCTACCCGGTGCTGGTAGAACAGGTCCAACCGCTCCACGCCGAGCCGTGACAGCGAGGCGTCGGCAACGCGACGGATCTGTTCGGGGGTTGAGTCGGTTCCTTGGGACTTGCCTTCTACAATGTTGAAGCCGAACTTGGTGGCCACCACGGCTTGGTCACGCAACGGCGCGATCGCCTCTCCCACCAGTTCCTCATTGACGTAGGGGCCGTAGACCTCGGCTGTGTCGATCAAGGTCACACCGTGCTCGATGGCGTACCGCAGCACTCCGATCATCTCGTCGCGGTCTCCCGGGTTGGGTCCGTAACTCTGCGACATCCCCATCGCGCCAATGCCGATGGCGGAAACTTCAAGCCCTTGCCCAAGTGTCCTGGTATGCATGAGCTCTCTCCTCCGGTCCGGTGGGCTGTAGCGGTAAGTACAGTTAACCCCTCGGGGCACAGTGCAGCGAGCCCAAGCGACTTACCGGTGCAGCACGAGGTCGTCGATATGGACCAACGGACGGGCGTAGTGCTCGCCAAGTTCGGCGCGGAGCCTCGCGGTCGAGAGCCCCAGCATCGCAGGGATCTCATGCGCAGCAAAGGCCGCGAGGCCGCGTCCAATGAGCTGCCCGTCAGGACCGTGGAGCTCCACGGGATCGCCAGCTTCGAACTCTCCGCGCACCGCGCTCACGCCTGCTGCGAGCAACGACGCTTTGCCCCCCTGGACCGCGCGCATCGCGCCCTCGTCCAGCACCAGTTGGCCCGTGGTACGGGCCGCGTGGGCGAGCCAGGTGAGGCGCGAGCCGTTGCGCTTACCCGTCGAGACAAAGTACGTGCCGACTGACTCTCCCGCGAGCGCTGACGCAGCCTGTGCAGCCGAGGTCAGCACCACGTCAACACCAGAGGACGTTGCGATGGCTGCCGCCTCGAGCTTGGTAATCATGCCGCCAGTACCCAGCACGTGCCCGCGGCGCGAGATGTCTATCCCCTCCAGGTCTGCGGGGCCCATCACGCGAGCGATCCGGGTGGCTCCAGGGGTGTCAGGAGCAGCCGTGTAGAGCGCGTCAACGTCAGTCAGCAGCACCAGGGCGTGGGCACGCACCACCGTGGCGACCAACGCCGCCAGGCGGTCGTTGTCTCCAAAGCGGATCTCGTCGGTCGCCACCGTGTCGTTCTCGTTCACGATGGGAACCACGCCCAGCTCAAGAAGACGATCCAGCGCCCTATGCGCATTGCCGTAGTGAGCGCGGCGCATCATGTCGTCGGCCGTCAGCAGTACCTGACCCACGCGAAGCCCATGTGCCGCGAAAGCCCGCGAATACGCAGCAATGAGCATCCCCTGCCCCACCGACGCCGTGGCTTGGGCCGTCGCGAGGTCCTGGGGGCGGGCAGGCAGTCCCAGCGGGCCAATCCCTGCCGCGATGGAACCCGAGGTGACAAGCACAATCTCGCGGCCGTCTAGGCGCGCGGTCGCGAGCACGTTGGCTAGGTCAGTGAGCGCGGCTTCGTTCAGGTGGCCGTCGGCACCGGTCAGGGACGACGAGCCGATCTTGACCACGACACGGCGCGCGCTCGCGATGACAGCGCGGTGTTCGCTCATGCCTTCTCCTCGTCATCCTCCGGTGAGGTCCAGTGTCCCGCATCCCGCTCGGTCCACAGCTCCTGGCGCGCCGCTTGCTTGGCGTCCATGCGTTCGTGGTGTTGAGCCTTCTTCTCGGCCCGAGTGGCGCGCTCGCCACGAGCGGAACGCTCGTGCTCCTCGATGCGCTGGTCTGATCCGCGCGCGCCCAGTTGTTCGGCACCCGTCATCATGGTGGGCTCCCAGTCGAACATGATTCCGCCCTCGCGAGGACCGATCACCACTTCGGCTCCCGGTACCGCGCCCACGCGGAATAGCTCGTCCTCGACGCCGGCACGGGCCAGTCGGTCGGCCAGGTAGCCCACGGCCTCATCGTTGGAGAAGTCGGTCTGCTTGACCCACCGCTCCACGCGCGCTCCGCGCACCTGGAAGTAGTCCTCAGCACCGTCGCGAATGTGCGCCACAGTGAAGCCGGAGTCATCGACCGCCGTGGGCCTGATGATGACCGGCGCCTTCTCGAGCACCGGCATCTTGGCTCGCTCCTCGCTGATCTTCTGAGCAAGCGAAAACCCCAGTTCGCGCAAGCCCTCATGGGACACCGCGCTCACCTCGTAGATGGGCATGCCAAGCTTCTCGAGTTCGGGACGCACGATCGCGGCGAGTTCCCTGCCGTCGGGAATGTCGATCTTGTTCAGAATGATGACCTGGGGGCGCTCGGACAGCGGCACTCCGGAGATGGCTTCGTCACCGGAGTACGCGGCGAGCTCGCCAGCGATGACCTCAAGGTCTCGGATCGGGTCGCGGTCGGATTCCAACGTCGCGGTGTCGAGCACGTGCGCGATGACCGAGCAGCGTTCGATGTGTCGCAAGAAGTCGTGGCCCAGTCCCTTGCCCTCGGAGGCTCCGGCAATGAGACCGGGGACGTCGGCGATCGTGTACCGCGAGTCACCGGCTTCGACCACACCAAGGTTGGGAACCAACGTGGTGAAGGGGTAGTCAGCGATCTTGGGGCGCACCTTGGACATCGCAGCGATGATGGAGGACTTGCCCGAGCTGGGGTAGCCCACGAGTGCGACATCGGCGATGGACTTGAGCTCCAGGACAACAGTGGCGTCATGGCCGGGCTCGCCCATGAGCGCGAACCCAGGCGCCTTGCGCTTGGTCGACGCCAGAGCGGCGTTGCCGAGTCCGCCCACGCCACCCGCCGCGATGACCAGCTCGGCGCCTTCGCCCACGAGGTCCTCAATGACGTTGCCCTCGGCGTCCTTGACGATGGTGCCGTTAGGTACGGGCAGTCGCAGGTCGTGGCCCTTGGCACCATGGCGGTTGTCGCCGGCGCCTTGGTTGCCGTTCTCGGCCTTGCGGTGGGGGGTGTGGTGGTAGTCCAGCAGCGTGGTCATCTGCGAGTCCACGTACAGGATCACCGAGCCGCCGCGGCCCCCGTTGCCGCCGTCAGGGCCGCCCAGCGGCTTGAACTTCTCGCGGTGCACGGAGGAGACTCCGTGCCCGCCGTTGCCGCCGGTGGCGTGCAGCACCACCCGGTCCACAAACGATGCCATGGCGGTGCCTTTCGTGTCGCGGCCCCTGCGAGGGGCGGGTGATGGTGCCTACAGACACGTCAGGGGCGCACCGAGTGGCGCGCCCCTGACGAAAAGAGTGGAGAAATGTGACTAGCTCGCCACCACGTCGATGACCTTGCGGCCACGGCGACGGCCAAAGGCCACCGCGCCAGCTTCAAGGGCGAACAGGGTGTCGTCCTTGCCGCGGCCTACGTTGAGACCCGGGTGGAACTTGGTGCCGCGCTGGCGGATGATGATCTCGCCTGCGTTGACGACCTCGCCACCAAAGCGCTTGACGCCCAGGTACTGAGCGTTGGAGTCGCGACCGTTACGCGAGGAGCTCGCGCCCTTCTTGTGTGCCATGAGTGATTCCTCGCTTACTTAATGCCCGTGACCTTCAGGCGGGTGAGATCCTGACGGTGTCCGAGACGCCTGCGGTAGCCGGTCTTGTTCTTGTACTTAAGGATGTCGATCTTGGGGCCGCGCTCGTCACGGATGACCTCCGCGGTGACCTTGATCTTGGCGAGGGCCTTGGCGTCCGACGTGACGGTCGCGCCGTCAACGTGCAGGAGCGCCTGGAACTCCACGGAGTCGCCTGTACCCGCCTTGAGGCGGTCAACAACCAGGATGTCGCCAACGGAAACCTTCTCTTGGCGGCCACCGGCCTTCACAATCGCGTACACCATGAATCTATTCCTCTAGGTCGTGTCTCAACGATCCAGGGTGCCCTGGACCTTTACTGCTTCTGCGCGACCGTCAAACCAAGGGGCGCAGGCAGGGGCGGACGCTTTCGCGCCGACAGACAAAGATACCGCTCGCGACCGCCTTCGGTCAAACGCCACACGCGCCGGTCTGGGCTCAAGCCTTCCCGCTGCCACGGCCATCGAGATCCTCGAGTAGCGCGAGGCCTGCGCGCGCCCATGCGATCTCCGCCTCCGCGCTCGTGATCTTGCCCTCGTAGGCGAAGAGCTTGAATGCCGCGATGCGATCCCAGTCGTCGGGATCGGTATTGCCTAGCCGCCGCTGGAGCGTGGCGCTGGTGCGATCGCGGATCTCCCGCGCTTGTGCCTGCGCGCTTTCCTTGGTCGCCGTGAAGAACTCGATGTGCTCGTGAAGGCGCTGCTTCGCTGACTCTGGGGTTCCCCACTCGAAGTACGCGGCGAGCAGGTGTGCCTGGTCGCGTTCAGGCGCGTAGGCAAGCGGCGTCGCTTGCCACACCTTGAGTGCCTCGCGACCGGCTGCCGTAAGCGAGTACCGCGTCTTGATTGCAGTCTTGGTGCCCCATGGCACCGCCGTCGCCTCGAGCAGTCCCTCGGCCTGCATACGGCGCAACTCGGGATATATCTGTGAATCCGGCGCATGCCACAGGTGGCCCACCGAACTGTGGAAGTGCTTCACAGCGTCGTATCCGGTGAGTGGGCCTCCCGAGACCAGGGCAAGTAAGGCATGGCGCAGGCTCATGACGGGTCTTCGGCTCCTTGTCAGCTGGCGTGCGAAAAGGTGCAGGTGATCTCTTGGCAAGGGTATCTCTCCGGGGTACGCTAGGCCTCAAGTGAAATAACTATCTCCATAGTTAGATTGGCCCTGCTGTTGCGGGCACGCAACGTTCGATGCAAGCACAAAGGAGTGCGTCATGACGGTTGAAACTTCATCCACCCACACCGCCAAGTTGCTGACTCATCCGCTGAATGGGTGGTACGTGGCAGCGTGGGATCACGAGGTGACGGCAAAGCAACTCCTCGCGCGCACCGTTGCGGGCAGACCTCTCGCTCTGTATCGCACCTCCGACGGCCGCCCGGTCGCGCTTGCTGACGCGTGCTGGCACCGGCTCGCTCCCCTGTCCCAAGGCAAGCTCGTGGGCACCGATGAAGTGCAATGCCCCTATCACGGACTGCGCTACAACTCCGCGGGGCGCTGCACCGGGATGCCCGCGCAAGAGACCATCAACCCCTCGGCCGTGGTCGCTTCCTTCCCGATCGTGGAGCGCTACCGCTACCTGTGGGTATGGCTAGGCGAGCCCATCTTCGCGGACCCTGACACGATTCCCGACATGCACCAGCTCGCCTCAGACGAATGGGCTGGGGACGGAGAGACGATCTACGCGCCGTGCAACTACCAACTGGTGCTCGACAATCTCATGGACCTCACGCACGAGGAGTTTGTGCACACCTCGTCCATTGGCCAAGAGGAACTCAGCGAGTCCGAGTTCAAGGTGACCCACGACGATAGGTCAGTCACGGTGACCCGGTGGATGCTCGACATCAATCCGCCGCCGTTCTGGCTCAAGAACATGCGCGACAAGTACCCGGGCTTCGACGGCAAAGTAGACCGCTGGCAGATCATCCACTACTACTATCCCTCCACGATCTGCATCGATGTAGGGGTCGCGGAGGCGGGCACGGGAGCTCCCGAAGGCGACCGCTCGCGCGGCGTTAACGGGTACGTCATGAACACCATCACGCCGGAGCGGGACCGCAGTTGCCACTACTTCTGGGCATTCATGCGCAACTACCGGCTCGACAGCCAACTCATCACGACACAGTTGCGCAATGGTGTGCACGGAGTCTTCAGCGAGGACGAGGCGATGCTCAAGGCGCAACAGGAGACCATCGACGCCAACCCTGATTACGAGTTCTACAGCCTCAACATTGACGCCGGCGGTATGTGGGTCCGGCGCATCTTGGAGCGTGCGCTGGCAGCCGAGGGCCGCGCGGATTCCTCTCCCGCTCGTGGTGAGCCGATGCGACCGGCTGCTTCCACGGACGCCGCGGAGTAGGCGCGTGGCCGACAAGCACGTGCAGTGGCAAGACGCCACCGTGCTCGAACGTGAGGACGTTGCCGACGGCATCGTCCGCATCGTTCTTGAGCCAGCCCAGCCTGTGGCTCCTCAACCCGGCGCGCACATCGACGTGCTGGTGAACCTTTCCGCAGGACGCGACGACACCCGCTCCTATTCGATCGCTGGCGCGAGCCGGGATGGCCGCCGCCTCGCGATCAGCGTGTCACGGCGTCCTGACTCCCGCGGCGGTTCGGAATACATGCACGCCCGCCAACCTGGGGATCGACTCCGCATTACCCAGCCCCTGCAGGACTTCCCCTTGCGCATCGGAGCTCCGTCGTACGTCCTCGTGGCCGGCGGCGTGGGCATCACCGCCATCCGCGGCATGGCTTCGACTCTCAAGCGACTAGGCGCCGAGTACACCCTGCACTATGTAGGCAACTCGCGCAGCCGGATGGCCTATCTCGAGAATCTCGAAGCCACGCACGGCGATTGCCTCGCTTCCCACATCACCACCGAGGACGGCCGAATGGATGTGGACGAGCTACTCGCCACGGTGCCGCGCGACGCGGAGCTCTACATGTGCGGGCCCATCAGGCTGATGGAGGCGATTCGCCGGATCTGGGAACGGGACGGTCGAGACATCACTGCGCTGCGCTACGAGACGTTCGGCAACTCGGGCTGGTTTGACGCAGAACCGTTCCGGGTTGAGGTGCCGCGCCTGGGCGTCACCGTGCAGGTGAAGCCGGGAGAGTCGATGCTCGAGGCACTCGAAAGCGCCGGGGTCGACATGATGTCCGATTGCCGGCGTGGCGAGTGCGGCCTTTGCGAGGTCGACATCCTCCACCTCGATGGCCGGGTTGACCACCGCGACGTGTTCTACTCGGAACGCCAGAAGGCACCCAATTCCAAGATGTGCTGCTGCGTCTCACGCGTGGTCGCGGGCCCGAACCCCGATGCGGGACCTGGGCGCGTGTCCATTGAAGTGACGTGAGCTGGTGGCTTAGGGCTCAGCCGTCTGCGTAGACTCAGCCACTTCTTGAGGCTCAATGCTGGGCTCAGCCTCGCCATCGGCATAGGTCGTGTCGGCTTTGGGTTCGTCGTCGTGGTGGTGAGCCTTCTCGGCGGCCGCCGCGATCGAAGCCAACGTCGCCTTGACCGCAGCACGAGCCTCGGAGCGATCGTCGAGCGCGTGAGTCTCGTGAGCGTGGGAGTCGCTGCCGCCAGCATCAGGCTTCCCGCCGCCACTTCCACGGCCGCCACGGCGTCCACGCTCTGGCTGCTTGTCGGTAGCCTCGGCCACGGGCTCGCCGTGAACCAGGAAGCCGCGGCCCTTGCAGTGCTCACAGGTCTCGGAGAACGCCTCGACCAGACCCTGACCCACGCGCTTGCGGGTCATCTGGACCAGGCCCAGCGAGGTGACCTCGGCCACCTGGTGCTTGGTCCGGTCGCGGCCCAGGCACTCAATCAACCTGCGAAGCACACGGTCACGGTTGGCCTCGAGCAGCATGTCCACAAAGTCGATCACGATGATGCCGCCGATGTCCCGCAGGCGCAACTGACGCACGATCTCTTCAGCAGCCTCGAGGTTGTTCAGCGTCATGGTCTCTTCGAGCGTGCCGCCCTTGCCAACAAACTTGCCCGTATTGACGTCGATGACGGTCATCGCCTCGGTGCGGTCGATCACGAGCGAACCTCCAGAGGGCAGCCAAACCTTGCGGTCCATTCCCTTCATGAGCTGTTCGTCGATGCGGGACTCTGCAAACAGGTCGTTGATGCCAGCGAACTTGTGCAGGCGCTCCATCAGGTCCGGTGCGACCGAGCCCACGTAGGCGCTCAACGAGTTCCAGGTGTCTTCGCCCTGGATCGTCAGCGAGTCAAAGTCCTCGTTGAAGATGTCCCGGACAACGCGGATCGCCATATCCGGCTCGCCGCGCAACAGTTGCGGAGCCTTGCCACCCTTGGCTTCCTTCTCGATCGAGTCCCACTGGCGCTTGAGGCGCTCGACGTCGGCACGTAGTTCATCCTCTGAAGCCCCTTCAGCAGCGGTGCGCACAATGACGCCCGCGCCTTCGGGAAGCACCTCGCGGAGCAACTTCTTGAGGCGCGCGCGCTCGGTGTCGGGAAGCTTGCGGCTAATGCCGGTCACTCCCCCGGCGGGCACGTAGACCAAGAAGCGTCCAGCCAGCGAGATCTGCGACGTGACGCGCGCACCCTTGTGGCCGATGGGGTCCTTGGTGACCTGCACCATCACGGTATCGCCGGCCTTCATGGCGAGTTCGATACGGCGGGGCTTGCCCTCCATGCCTGCTGCGTCCCAGTTGACTTCGCCTGCGTAGAGCACGGCGTTGCGGCCGCGGCCCACGTCCACAAACGCGGCTTCCATGCCCGGAAGTACGTTCTGCACGCGCGCTAGATAGACGTTGCCCGCCATCGACTGGTTGGCCTGGTGGGACACATAGTGCTCCACCAAGACGTCATCTTCGAGTACCGCGATCTGCACGCGGCTGTCCTTCTCGCGCACCACCATTGAGCGCTTGACAGACTCGCGGCGCGCTAGGAACTCGGCCTCGGAGATGACCGAGTTGCGGCGGCCGCCGTCCCGCGAGTCACGCCGACGCTGGCGCTTGGCCTGCAGACGGGTGGAACCCTGAAGGTCGTCACCACCGCCGCCACTGCTGCTCGACGAGCCACCGGACCGCGAGGAACCGCGCCCACTACGGCTGCGCCGGCGCCGGCGTGAGCCGCTACCGTCACCGGAGTCATCTCCGTCACCGGAGTCGCCACCGCCACCCTGGTCCGAACTGTCGGAGTCGGACGATTCGTTGTCACTGCCAGCATCCGCGCCGTCGCTGGACTTTCGTCCGCGTCCGCGCCCGCCGCGCCGCCTGCGCCGGGGCTGAGCGCCGTCGCCGTCGCCATCGCCGTCGGGCCCAGAGCCCTCGCCCGAATCCCCGGCGTTGCCCGTGGCACTATCGGCGCCGTCGGGGTTGTCTGACTTCGTCTTTGCGCGCGAGCGGGTGGCTTTGGCCTTAGGCGCATCATCGCCACTGGAGTCAACGGGAGTCTCAGCGTCAGCATCGGCTTTCTTCTTGCTCGACGTGCGCTTCGCAGGTGCCTTCTTTGCCGGCTTGTCTCCACTGTCGCTGACCGGCACTTGCGGCGGGCCAGCAGGGGCAGATGCGCGGCGCGGCTTCGCAGGCTCAGGAGCCTGGAAGATGACGGCCGTGCTGGGAACGCTGGGGGTGGTGTTGTCCTCGCTCAAAGCGGGTACCTCGGATCGAGACGGCCCACACACCGTCTCGACATCATTGTCGGGAGTGGCTCACTGTTCGTGACCACAGAAGTCTTCAGGTCGCGGCGGTTAACTGCGCTGGGAAACGAGCGCCTATTCCCGGATATCGCCGCCTGGCCGGTTGACCTGCGGGATCCTGACGAAACTGGCAGCTACTCAGTCGCTGCGTCTGTCGCGCGGTTTGCACCCGGTGTGGCTAGGTGCGGACCTGGGCCCATTGTCGCACACATCCAATGCGCGGCGCGGCTTTTTGTCCGTCAGCGCGGCGGCAACATGTCAGCACTGTAATTCCCGGCATAGTTCCACAGGATCCACCCCGCACCGCGCGCCTCCGCGGCGTCAATCTGTGCGCGGACTTGCTCACCGTTGTAATAGAAGGCCTGAATCCATGGCCGCATCTCCACTCCTGCGGCGACTCGCGGCATTCCCGCGTCGAGGGCCTGCGCGATCACGGGTCCCGGGTAGTCGTTGGGATCGTTATAGCCCAGCCAACCTGGTCCGTAGTGGCTGGGGTAGAGCATCGGCGAGACGGCATCGAGATGAGCAGTGACCTCTTCAATGCGCTGCCCTATGCCCTGATCGTTGGGCATCGACATCACGATGCCAAAGATGTCAGCAGAGATGGCACACCCCTCAGCATGCAAGCGGGCGGCGGCCTCTTCAAGGAAGGCTGCGATAGCCGCGTTACGTTGGTCCTCGGTCAGTGACCGCTTGGCCCTCGCCTCCCGGGCCGCGACACCGGTAGGAAAGCGAACATAGTCAAACTGCACCTCGTCAAAACCCAACTGACACGCCTCCACTGCAAGGCCCAGTGGGTACTCCCAAGCCTCTTCATTCAGCGGATCGATCCAACTGCGCGCCAGCTGATGATCAGGGCGGGCACCGGCCCAGTTCGAGTCTTCGAAGGTAACTACTCGCGTCACGGTATAGAGGCCAGCCTCCTTGGCTTGCGCCACCCGCGCCGCGGGGTCATATCGCGGTACCACAAAGCCCAGCGCGAGTGCCTCCGGCACCTGTGTCGCGTAAAGCACCCGAGCCGTCTCATCCTTGGTGTCGAACACCAATGTGTTCACCGTGGTCCCCGCCGCGAGATCGAGCAGGGCTTGGAAGGCGGCATCGGAGTGCGCCACCTCGCTGTAGACCCTAAGTGCCCGAGCCACCGGCCTGCGCTCCATGGTGGTCTCAAGGGTGAGATTGCCGCGGGAATAGGTGAACTCGTACGGGAAGTAGCCCGCACCCTTCACGACGATCACCCCAGGCTGGGCATCGGTGAACTCAAAGCGACCATCGGCATCGGACAGTGCTCGTTGATCGCCCAAGGTGACGAGGGCATCGGCGACCGGGCCGTCCGCACCACGCAGTACTCCCTTGACAGCGTAGGGGCCCTCGGCCACGACGCCCACCGAGGGGTCTCGCTTAACGGAGGGCAGCGGGGTGACGTTGGGGCCGGGGGGATTGTCAACCAGGCCGCAGGCGGAGAGCAGAGCAATCATCACGATCACGAGCGCCTTCATTGGCGAGCGGTGCGGCACCATGCCCCGAGTCTAGGGCTCGTACATGGGGTTTCGCTCGACCAAGTACGGGACCAACGTCCCAAACGCTGATACCCCCTGAGGTAATAACCTCGAAACGACCTTGAGGAGGCACCATGGAGTTCGAAGCCCTCGAACTAGCTCGTTGGCAGTTCGGAATCACCACCGTCTATCACTTCATCCTCGTACCGCTCACCATTGGACTGTCGATCCTGGTAGCGATCATGCAAACCGCTTGGGTACGCACCGGCAAAGAGAAGTGGCTACGCCTGACTAAGTTCTACGGCAAGCTGCTCCTGATCAACTTTGCGCTCGGTATCGCCACCGGGATCGTGCAGGAGTTTCAGTTCGGCATGAACTGGGCCGAGTACTCCCGCTTTGTGGGCGACATCTTTGGCGCCCCACTCGCGATGGAAGCGCTCGCCGCGTTCTTCATCGAGTCGACATTCTTGGGACTGTGGATCTTTGGTTGGGACAAGCTCTCCAAGAAGGTCCACCTCGCCACCATCTGGGCGTTCGCGCTGGCCGCGAACCTATCCGCCTACTTCATCATCGCCGCGAACTCGTGGATGCAGCACCCGGTGGGCGCCGTCTTCAACCCGGAAACGGGCCGTGCTGAGATGACCGACATTGGCGCGGTGCTCTCCAACTCCACCACATTGGTCGCGTTCCCCCACGTGATCGCCACGGCATTCCTCGTGGCCGGCACCTTTGTGTGCGGTGTCGCCGTGTTCTGGATGGTGAAGAAGGCGAAGGCCAACAAGGCCGACGGCGACCTTCCGATGTACCGCACTGCCGTTCGTATGGGCGCGGTCACGATGCTCATCGCAAGTGTCGCGGTGATCGTCACCGGCGACGTTCAGGCCAAACTGATGTTCGAGCAACAGCCCATCAAGATGGCGGCTGCGGAAGGTCTATGCGAGACGGAGACGAACGCACCGTTCTCACTGCTCACCATTGGAGACCTCACGAACTCGTGTGAGAGCGTCAAGCACATCATCGCGATCCCTGGATTGACCTCCTACTTGGCCGCAGGCGACGTCAACGCCGAGGTACGCGGCCTCAACGAACTCCAGGTCTACTACACCGAGCGCTATGGCGAAGCCGACTACATGCCCAACCTGGCTGTCACCTACTGGTCGTTCCGCTTCATGATCGGTCTAGGACTCTTCTCCATCGTTGTTGGTGCCCTCGCGCTGTGGTTCACTCGCGGCGGCCGGAACACCGACAAGACGTGGTTCCAGAAGGCTGCCGTGTGGACCATTCCCGCGCCGTACCTCGCTGGCGCTTTCGGCTGGATCTTCACTGAGATGGGCCGCCAGCCGTTTGTGGTCGCCCCCAACCCCACCGGCTCTGACGAAATCTTCTTGCTCACGCTGTTCGGTGTGTCCGAGTCCGTCAGTACGGGCATGGTCGCCACGTCACTGGTGGTCTTCACCTTGGTCTACGCCGTGCTCGGAGTGTTCTGGTACCGCCTCATCGTCCGCTACGCCGCAGAGGGCGCACCGGATATCCAGGAGCCCGTCGAAGAAGACGAGACTCGCCGCCCGATGTCCTTCGCTTACTAGACCGTCCACCGATAAGGAGAAACTCCCATGGATCTCGCCGTTCTCTGGTTCATGATCATCGCCCTACTGTGGACCGGATACCTGGTTCTCGAGGGCTTCGACTTTGGCGTAGGCATGCTCATGCAAGTCATCGGCAAAGACGCCAAGGGGCGCCGCGTGGCGCTCAACACTATCGGCCCAGTCTGGGACGGCAACGAGGTGTGGCTGCTCACCGCCGGTGGCGCCACGTTCGCCGCCTTCCCCGAGTGGTATGCGACGCTCTTTTCGGGCTTCTACCTACCGCTGTTCCTGATCCTGCTCGCGCTCATCGTTCGCTCCGTAGCGATTGAGTACAAGAGCAAGATCAACGACCTCGCGTGGCGCACACGCTGGGAGTGGGCGATCATCATCTCATCGTTCATCCCCTCGATCCTGTGGGGCGTGGCCTTCGCGAACATCGTGCGCGGCGTGCCGATCAACGAGGACTTCACCTACACGGGCGGCTTCTTCAACCTGCTCAACCCGTTCGCCCTCCTTGGTGGCGTGGTCACGTTGGCACTGTTCGCCACTCACGGCGCGATCTTCCTGGCGCTCAAGACCGACGGCGACATCCGCGGTCGCGCCGAGAAGTGGGCCGTCACACTTGCGCCCATCTCAGTAGTGGTCGCGGCCGTCTGGGCCATCTGGCTGCAGCTCGCCTACTCTGACGTCCTGTGGACCTGGGCCGCGGTTGCCGTGGCTGCGGTGGGTCTCATCGGAGCGTGGTTCTTCTCCGTCAAGGGTCGCTTTGGTCGCGCTTTCGGCGCGAACGTGGTTGCCGTCATCGGCGCGATCGTGTTGATCTTCGGTTCGCTGTACCCCGACGTCATGCCGTCGAGCACGGACCCGGCGTTCTCGCTGACTGTGGCCAACGCGTCTTCGTCGGAGTACACCCTCACGGTGATGTCGTGGGTGGCCCTGGTACTCACTCCGCTGGTGCTCCTGTACCAGTCGTGGACGTACTGGGTGTTCCGTCGCCGCATCAGCACCGAGGACATGCCGGAGCACAACGAGCTTACGTTCTCCAAAAAGTAGCGGGTCGTGCGTCCCCTCGACCCGCGGCTGGTGACGCGGATCGGACCAGCGCGCCGTTACATCATCATCACGGCTGTCCTTGGTCTGGCCGCGTCACTGCTGATCCTGCTGCAGGCGCTGCTCATCGCTCGCATGCTCGCACCGGTGCTTTCGCCAACGCCGTTGACGACCGACGGCCTGGGCTGGTGGGGGTCGTTCGTACCCGTTGAGGCACGCCAGCTCAGCACGGGTTTGGTGTGGCTCGCAGCGGTGGTAGCGACGCGCAGTGTGCTCGCGATGGTTCAGGAACGGCTCGCGCACCGCGCGGGCGCCTCCGTCATCACGGCACTGCGCACGCAGATCGTGGAGCACGCGGCCGGCATGGGACCGCGGTGGGTTGCCTCAGGGCGAGGTGCCGACGTCACGACGCTCGTGACGCGCGGCCTCGACAACCTTCTGCCCTACTTTGTGCGCTACGTGCCCCAACTCATGCTCACGGCAACCGTGACGCCCATCATGTTGGTGGTGGTGCTGGGGCTCGATTGGATCTCGGCTGCCATCGTTGTAGTGACGCTACCGCTGGTGCCTCTGTTCATGGTGCTGGTGGGACTGCTCACCCGCGAGCGTTCGGCGCGGCACCTCGAATCGATGCAGCGACTCGCGACCCGAACGCTGGACCTGATCGCCGGGTTGCCCACCCTGCGTGGCCTGGGACGCCAGCATGGTCCGGCGGCGCGGGTCCGTGAACTGGGCGACGCGCACCGGCGCGCCACCATGGGCTCCCTGCGTATCGCGTTCCTGTCCGGCATGGTGCTTGAACTTCTCACCACGCTCGCCGTTGCGCTGGTCGCGGTCACCATGGGCTTTCGCCTGGTCTACGGCGGCATCGGCATCGAAGTTGCTCTCGCCGTCCTGGTCCTGGCACCCGAGGTCTACCTGCCGTTGCGCAACGTGGGGGTGCACTTCCACGCCTCGGCCGACGGGCTCGCCGCAGCCGACGAGGCCTTCGTGTTGCTGGAGACTCCCCTGCCCTCCGCCACCGTCAGCGGGCCCGCCCCACTGCTCGCCGGTGCCGCCATCACCGTGACCGCACTGGGGGTCGCCACACCGGATCGATCGCGACTCGCTCCGGGGGGTCTCTCGTTCGATGCGCGCGCCGGAGAGATCACCGTGCTCGAGGGGCCAAACGGCGACGGCAAGACCACGGCGTTGATGGCGCTTGCTGGCCTGATGCCTGTCGACCAGGGCGAGATTCACGCGGTGGCGCCAGGCAACGCCACCGTGCTCCTGGCAAGCGCGCATGAGACGGTGGGCGTTGATGGCTGGGCGACGCAGTGCGCGTGGGTGCCTCAGCGTCCAGACCTGGGCCCCGCGGGCCGGGCGTTGAGCCTTGGTCAACGCCAGCGTGTTGCCCTGGCGCGCGCGTTTGAGTCCGGTCGCCCCCTGCTGCTCCTCGATGAGCCCACCGCTCACCTTGATGCGGCGGCCCGAGCCGAGATCCTCGACCAGGTGAAGCAGGCAGCAGCTCGGGGCGCCACAGTGGTGGTTGCGACCCACGAGGATGAGGTGCGAGCCATCGCTGACCGCTTAGTGACGGTGGGGTCACTCGCGCTCGACGGCGCGGAGGTAGCACCATGAGGCCCCTCATCGCGGCGTTGCGCGACACGGGAGTGCGCCCTGCGCAGATCGCCCTCGCCGTGGCTGCGGGCACGATGGCGCTCGGCTCAGCTGTGGGCCTCGCGGCCGTGGCAGCCTGGCTGATCGCTCGCGCCGCTGAGATGCCGTCACCCGCGGACATCGCGCTCGCCGCCGTCATCGTGCGGTTCTTTGGCATCACTCGCGGGCTATTCAGGTACCTGGAACGGCTTGCCAGTCACAACACCGCACTCAGCGGCGTTGTGACTTTGCGAGAACGCGTCTACACACGCCTCGCTGACAACACCGCCGACCGCGTACTCAGCCTGTCCCGAGGAGAGATCGTGGCACGGCTAGGTGCCGACCTCGACTCCGTGGGCGACGCCGTGGTGCGCGCCATCATCCCGGTGGGCGTAGCGGTGACGGTGTCACTCCTGGCCGTGGGCATCGTTGGCTCACAACTGCCCATCGCAGGTGCCGCGCTCGCCGTGTGTCTGGTGCTCGCGGGCCTGGTTCCGGCTGTCCTGACATGGCGGTCGGCTAGCATCGCCGCGACCATGGGGACGCTCGCCCACGCGCGGGTGAGCGTCGCCGCGCTGAGCTCCATTGAGGCCGCCACCGAGCACCGGGTGTGGGGCACTCGCGAAGCAACCAGCGCGGAACTCGCGCAAGCAAACGCCGATGCTGAGCTCGCTCAGGAGGCTACCGCCCGGCCCGCAGCGTGGTCGGCTGGAACACAGACGCTCCTCTCCGGACTCGCGCTCATCGCTGGCGTGGGCTTCGCGGTCGTGGCCATCCGTGCGGGGGACATCTCTGGTCCTGCTGGTGCCATGGTGGCACTCACGCCCTTGGCTGCGTTCGAGGCGGTGGGTGCCATCCCCAACGCCATCCAGCAGCTCTTCCGCTCGCGCGCGGCCGCCCAAAGGCTCGACGAGGCCGTGGGCAGCGGCGACGGTGCCACGACGCCCGGCCCCAGCGTCGGCTCCACCACTGCCGCTCCGCTGTTTCTGCGCGACCTGAGCGCGGCGTGGCCGGGGATGACGCCTACTCGCCCTGTCTCGACCACGGTGCCGCCTGGGTCCTGCCTCGCGATCACTGGAGCGTCTGGAGTTGGCAAGACCACCTTGCTGCTCACCATCGCGGGAGCCATGCAGCCGCACGCAGGCACCGTAGGGCTTGGTGATGCTGCCGTGACTGCGAGCGACACCGGCGCCGTGATCGCCATGACTGCTGAGGACGCCCACATCTTTGGCACCACGGTGCTCGAGAACCTTCGTGTGGCGTGCGGCAATGTCACAGAGACCCAAGCCCGCGGGGCGCTTGACACGGTGGGCCTGGACGCCTGGGTGAACAGGCTTCCCGGCGGCATCGACACGGAACTTGGCTCAGGTGGACACACCGTCTCCGGGGGCGAGCGCCGCAGGCTACTTCTCGCTCGGACGCTGCTCGCGACCGCGCCAATCCATCTGATTGACGAGCCGTCAGAGCACCTTGACGACGCCGGTATCGCGGCATTCCGCAACATGATTGCCCAGATGCGTGCCGAGGGCCGTACGGTAGTAGTGGTCACCCACGACGCGGCGCTCCTCGACATCGCGGATCAGGTGGTGAGCCTTGACGTCTAGGGAGTCCCAGCCAGTGTCCGATGCCCTCACCGACGCGATCGTTGCCCTCAACGCGCAGTTGGATCTTCCGCACGTGCTTGCCAAGTTCCTGGAGGCGTCCACCGAGCACACGGGTGCCAAGTATTCGGCAATCAACGTGCTCGACTCAGAAGGCATAAGCGTGGATTTCCACTACACCGGCGTGGACCCGCACGTGTGGGAGATGTTGGGTCGGGCACCCAACTCTGTGGGAGTGCTGTCGCAGATCCCGCGCGAAGGCACTCTACGTATCGACGAGATAACCGAGCACCCCTCGTTCCAAGGCCTGCCCAAGGGCCACCCTCCGCTGGGCGCGTTCTTGGGAACCGCGCTCAAGGTGCGCGGTCACGTGTTTGGATACCTCTATCTAGCGAACAAGCAAGGCGGATTCACCGATCGCGACGAGGCGGTGGTGACGGCGCTCGCCGCGGCCACATCCGTGGCCATCGACAACGCGCAACTCTACGAGGATGCCCTGGCCCGTGAACGCTGGCTCGAGGCAAGCCAGACCATCACCACGTCGTTGCTGTCGAACCCCGGCGATGAGGAGGCCTTCGCGGAGATCGTTGAGGCTGCCAAGGAGCTGGCCGGCGCGACCCACGTGGCGTTGGTGTTGCCAGGCGTCGAGAACGAATGGGTGATGGAGTTCACCACCGGTCCGGTAGCCGGAGACCTGCTGGGGCTCGTGTTGCCTGAAGACGGCTACGCCATGACGACCATCCGCTCCGGGGAGGGAACCATCGCGGCCGAGCCTCCGGGCGGCACCATCCTTGAACCCGTGCGCGAGTTTGGCCCCACGCTGTATGCGCCGCTACGCGCACAGGGCCGGACGGTGGGTCTGCTCATGCTGTGGCGCGACCGCGGTCAGCCCGCATTTGACGATCACGACCTCGCCACGGCGCAGCGGTTCGCCAACCAAGCGGCTATGGCGCTATCGCTCGCAGAACTCAGCCACGTCAAGAACGTCACCTCAATGCTCGAGGACCGCGAGCGCCTCGCTGACGATCTCCACGACTTCGTGTCTCAGGAACTGTTCGCCACGGCGATCCAGCTGGAGACTATCTCCGAGAACGTGCCAGCGGAGTTCAAGCCGCGCCTGCTCGGTGTGCTGGAGCACGTGAAGCGCGCCCAACGCGAAGTCCGGGGCGTGATGAGTTCGCTCGCAGGCCAGCGCACGTCGGAGCCACTATCAGAACGGGTGCGCCGCGAACTCGTGATGGCCCAAGACTCGATGGGGTTCGCGCCCACCGTGCAGGTTGATTGGGCGTCCGTGGCGCACGCCATCGCAGGCGATCCCACCCTGTCCGACGACGTCTGTGCCGTCTTGCGCGAGCTGCTCTCCAACGTGGTGAGGCACGCCAAGGCCACGGCGGTTCACGTGACAATCGAGTCGAAAGACGGCCGGCTCATCGTGACCACCACGGACGACGGCATCGGGCCGGCGGGCGCTCAGCAACGCCACTCTGGAACGTCCAACCTGGCCAACCGTGCCATCCGGCGGCGCGGCACGTTCACCTTGGCTGCGGTGCGTCCTGGCTCCAAGCGCCCAGGCACCGTCGCAGAGTGGAACGTCGCGGCTCCGGGCTGATGCGGGGAACCGCTAGCGACGGAACGACTGCGCGCGCTTGGTGGTAGCCCATGCGACCACCTGGGTGCGTCGCTGGAGGCCCATCTTGGCGAGCACGCTCGTCACGTGATTCTTGACAGTCTTCTCGGCGATGCCCAACTCGTCGGCGATCTCCTTGTTCGCGAGACCCGCGCCCACAAACTCAAGCACGCGGCGCTCCATGGGAGTTAGCCGTGCGATGACGTCGTCTTCCTCAACCTTGATGTGCTGGCCGTGTTCGCGGCCGCCAGCGGCGTCACGCACGGCCTGCAGGACCTCGGCGGAGCCTGCGGTTTTGGACAGGAACAGGTCAGCGCCTGCGGAGCGCACTGCCGCCTTGGCGTCGTCGTCGTCGTAACTGGTCAGCACCACCACGTGGGTGTCCGGCAACTTCTCGCGCACATGGGCGATGACATCGAGGCCCGTGCCATCAGGCAGGCGGAGGTCGGACAGGATCACCTGGGGGCGCACGGCGTCGGCACGGCGCGTCGCCTGTGCAACGGTGGAGGCCTCGGCGACCACCTGAATGCCTTCGGCGCGGTCGAGGATGTCGCAGATGCCCCGGCGCACCACTTCGTGATCGTCAAGTACCAACACTGTGATGTCATCCATGTGTTGATGGTATCCCGTGAGGCCCCTCGCGGTTTGGACCTAGGTCCCCCCGCGCGCTCGCGCCGTGCGGGACCCCCGGGCCGCCCAGCGGCGCTGACACTGCGAACACCAGTGCGTTGACCTGCCGCCGATGCTCGCGCGGGTCAAGAGCCGTCCGCACCTTTCGCACGGCTCACCACCGCGTCCATAGGCGTGGAGGCTCCTGGAAAAGTAGCCCGATTCGCCGTTCACGTTGACGTAGAGGGCATCAAAGCTGGTGCCTCCCTGCGCGAGCGCCTCCCGCATGACGTCCTGAGCGGCGGCCAGCAGGTCCGTCGCTTGTCGCGACGTCACGGCGTGGGCGGGCCGCTCGGGGTGAAGGCGCGCCATCCATAGTGCCTCGTCTGCGTAGATGTTGCCGATTCCCGCAACCACGGTCTGATCCAGCATCACCTGCTTGATTCCCCGGCTCCCCCGGCGCATGGTCATTGCGGCCGATGCCGGGTCAAGGTGCGGATCGAGCGCGTCACGGGCGATGTGGGTTACCGATGCTGGCACCATCGCGGTGTCGCTCCCCTGCCCGCCGGGCAAGCCGTCTGAGGTGGCAATCAGCGGCTCCGCGTGGAGGTAGCCAAAGGTGCGCTGGTCCAGAAAGTCGAGCGTCATGGTCTGGCTGCCCACCTCGAGGAGCAACCGTGCCCGGCAGTGAGAGTGAGGCGCGGGAACAACAGCCCCGTGATGGACGCGGAACTGTCCCGACATCCCCAGGTGTGCGGACAGCGCCTCCATGGAGTCGAGCTCGCACCAAAGGAACTTGCCGCGTCTCACCACGGCACGGATGGTGGTACCGGTGATGGCGGCCGCGAACTCCGCAGCACCGCCGGGAAGCAGCCGCACGCACGAGTCGCGTCGCACCTCGACAGCGCTGATGGTCGCGCCGGTGATGAGACTCGCGAGTCCCGCGCGTACGGTCTCGACCTCGGGGAGCTCGGGCACCGTATGGGCCTAGCGTGTGGGGGTGCCGGTCACGGCCGCGTACGCCTGGGCGGCGGCATCTTGCTCAGCGTGCTTCTTGGCGCTTCCCACGCCCACCCCCAGCACTTCGCCGTCAATGATCACTGAGGCGGTGAAGCTGCGTACATGGTCGGGACCTTCGCCCACGACGTCATAGACCGGGCTGGAACGGCCGTGTTCGGCGCAGGCTTCTTGCAGTGACGTCTTCCAGTCCAGGGCGACTCCCGACGACGCAGCGGCAGTCAGGGTCTTGTGAAGCAGGCGCAGGATCATGTCCCGCGCGGTGTCGATGCCGTGGGACAGGTACACGGCACCAATGACGGCTTCAAGCGCGTCACAGAGAATCGAGTCCTTGTCTGCGCCGCCGGTGGCGGTCTCGCCCTTGCCCAGCAAAATGCACTCGCCCAGGCGGATGTCTCGCGCAACCTCGGAGAGTGCCTTCTGGGACACGCTTGCGGAGCGCATCTTCGCGAGGTCGCCCTCGGGAAGGTCAGGATGATCGTGGTAGAGCTTGTCGGTCACCACCACGCCCAGCACCGAGTCGCCCAGGAACTCGAGGCGCTCGTTAGTGGGCAACCCGCCCGCTTCGTAGGCGAACGAGCGGTGGGTCAGCGACAGCACCAGGAGGTCGGGGTCGATGGCGACGCCCAACCGGGTGACCAGAGCATCGGCCGCAGCCTGCCCGGGGATACTCAAAGGGTGACCTCGCGCCGCATGGCGCGTGCCTTAACCCTCGTGCTCGGTGCGCAGCGCCTCGGCATACTGACGGCCGTTGTAGGCACCGCAGGCCGGGCAGGCAACGTGCTGGAGCTTGGGCGCCTTGCAGTTGGGGCACGCTGCGGTGTTGGCTGCGGTGGTCTTCCACTGCGAGCGGCGCGCACGCGTGTTACTGCGCGACATCTTGCGCTTCGGAACTGCCACGATTAACTCTCTTTCGGTTCGGTCAAACTTTGGAGCGTCGACCACCGTGGGTCGATCACTTCATGCGCGTGATCTGGTTCATCCGCGAGCCGCGCGCCACATTGGTCGCACAGTCCGGGGCAATCCGGGTCACACAGCGGGGTGAACGGTAGCTCGGTTGCCACCGCGTCCAGCGTCAGTTGTTCAAGGTCAATGGTGTCACCATCGAACTCGAAAACGTCATCTAACTCGTCTTCTTCGCCGTCTTCGCGTTCCGCCTCAGGGTAGAGGAACAATCCTTGCACCGGGGCCACGACCGGAAGTCGCACCTCGTCCAAGCACCGTCCGCACTCACCTACGGCGTCACCGGTAACGGTTCCGCTGACCCAAATGCCGTCGGTCACTGACTCGAAACTCACCTCGAGTTTCACGTCCGCACCCTGCGGCACCGCGATCACATCCGTGCCAAAGACCGCCGGGGCCGGAAACTCGAGAGACTCAGTGCGCTGCTGACCCGGGCGCCGTGCAAGGTCTCTCATCGAGAACTGCAAGGGGGAATCGGCAGTGCGGTGCGAAACGTGCATTCGCGCCTCCAACAATCTTCCGGTCCGAATGGACCTTGGCCCGCGAAACGATCACTGGGCCAGCGCCCTACTTTACGGGATAGAGCGGCCTACTTCCAACCCGACAGGGCCGCCAGGCACCTCAGTGGTGGGCGAGCGCGTCGAGCACCACGGGCTCAACGCCATGAGGAACGTATTGCTTGATCGATCCGCCGTGGCGCGCCACGTCCCTGACCAGCGAGGAGGCGATGTGGCTAAGTCCGTTGTCCCCGGTGATGAACAGCGTTTCAACGCCCGTGATGGAACGGTTCATCAGGGCCATGGGGCGCTCAATGTCATAGTCAGAACCGCCGCGCAGTCCCTTCACAATCACGCTGGCGCGCTGCTCCTCACAGAACTCGACCAGCAGCCCCTGCGTGGCCATCACCTCGACGCCTTCGAGGTGGGCGGTGGCGTCGGCCGCGATGCGTACCCTGGTGTCGAGGTCCAGAAGCGGAGTCTTGCTGCTGTTGTGGGCCACGGCCACGATCACGCGATCAAACACGCTCCGAGCACGCACCACGATGTCCACATGGCCCAACGTGATGGGGTCAAAACTGCCAGGAAAGACCGCGACTGTCATGACTCGACGCTACCCCACGTGGTCGGCGAAGTGTAGGACCGTCTCGCCGTAGTCCTTGGACGCCGCGGAGGTCAATCCCACGGGCCAGTCGGGCGTGGGGGCGCGCGTGGTCCACTCGACCACCACGATGGCATGTGGGGCGAGGTGCGGCACGAGCGCCGTGAGCGCCTCGGTCATCTCGCCGCGGCTGATTTCGTAGGGCGGGTCCATGAACACAAGATCGAAGGGCGTGCCCGTCGCGGGTCGGTTCAAGTAGGGCTGCACCCGCTCCTTGATTGCGTCTGCACGCGTTCCGGCACCCAACTCTTGGATGTTGCTCTGGATGACCCGCAGCGCGCTGGGTGCCGATTCCACAAAGGTTGCGTGGGCGGCGCCGCGACTGAGAGCCTCCAGCCCGAGCGCTCCAGACCCTGCGTACAGATCGAGCACGCGCGCGCCGCGTAGCGCATCAGCGTGGTCCAGACGGCTGAACAGCGCCTCCCTGACGCGATCGGTGGTGGGGCGGGTTCCCTTGGCGGGCACGGTAATACGCCGCCCTCCATAGGTCCCTGCGATGATCCGGGTCATGGGCCGATTCTACGGATCACCTCAAGGCAGGCTCGCCCGTTGTGATAGCAGCACTTCCACGGGCCCACCTTGCGGCTCGACTCGTGGTCGAGGAGCGGGCGTCCGGCGCGGTCCACGATCGCAAACCACTCGCCGCCCGCGTGGTCGATCACGCAGCGGTCCAGGAACTCCCACGTGGCGAGCGCGGCGTCGCGGTGACGGGGGTCTCCAGACAGCCCATAGGCGTTGAGCCAACCCACCACGCCCTCTGCTTGGGGCCACCAGTGCTTCTCTGGCAGTGTCACCCGCTCGCCAACGCCCTCGTACATGACGCCACCGTCGGCATCGGTACCGTGCTCCAGCACGGCATCTGCCAAGGCGAGCGCAGCGGCTCTGGTGTCACCGGCAAGGCGCGGATCCTCGACGCCCAGTGCCGCGAGGGCCTCCCACGCATCCCACATCAGCCAGCTGGCCTCGATGTCGTGGCCGTAGCTCATGGTCTCCACCACGGAGTTCCACTCCATGTCAAAGAACAGCCGGCAGTGGGCCCAAGGCTGGGTGCCGTAGATGTGGTCGAGCGTCACGCGAAGCAGAGCGGTCAGCGCCTCGATCACGTGGGCGTCGCGGGTCACCCGCGCCAACGTGGTGTAGGCCTCGAGCACGTGCAGGTTGGTGTTCATCGACTTGGGCACGTTGAGGTCCCGCGAGGACAACGCCGTGTCATCCAGGTGACCCCACTCGCGCGAGTGGGCCTCGAAGTAGCCGCCAAGAGCGGTGTCCCGCGAGTGGGTCTCCAGGAGGGCGAACAGGCCGGTCGCGTGCCGTAGCGCCGCGGCCTCTCCGGTTGCCGCATGCCATGCGGCGAGCCCATAGATGGCGAAAGCCTGCGCGTAGACCTGCTTGCGGGGTTCAAGCGCCACACCGTGGCGATCCACGCTCCAGTAGACGCCGCCGTGATCGGGGTCCAGGCACTGCTCCGTCAGCATCGCGTATGCCGTGCGGCCCACGGCGAGCCACCGCTCACGCAGCGCCGGATCGTCTTCTGCCTGCGCCGCCGCCGCATAGGTCCAGAGAATCCTCGCCACCAGCACGCTGTGACGCGGGCCGTCGTGGGTCACGGTGCCGTCGTCTTCGACGGTGGCCACGAGCGAGCCGTCGTCGGCAAAGGCGTGCTGTTCCCAGAACGGCAGGATGTTGTCGCGAAGTTCGGCATGAGCACGCGAGCGCAACGAAGCGAGTGCGGCGCTCGACTCGAGTGGCATTGACATGCATCAAATCTAGCGGTGCGCCGGCCTGCACCCCGGCGCCTCGCCTCACCGGGACCCCTTCCGCCGGGGCACTTGCAACGTGGAATGTTAGTCACTAACATTATTGGCATGGTCACTGCGAAATCCCGTGCCACGCGCCAACGCCTCGTGGAGTCCGCTCTTGCGCTGTTCGAGGCGCATGGCTATAGCGCCACCACCGTTGACGACATCGCGGCGCAAGCCGGCGTGTCCGCAATGACGTACTTCCGCTACTTCCCCACCAAGGAGGCGGTGGTGCTCGAAGACCACTTTGATCCGATCATTGCGGAGTCTGTCGCGAACCAGCCCGCAACGTTGCCGCCGCTGGCACGCGTCGCGCGAGGGCTACGCGAAGCGCTCATGCACCTCGAGGAGTCTGATGACTCCGAGGTCAGGCGCCGCATCGCGATCGCCGCTTCCGAACCCGCGCTGCGTAGCGGCATGCACCAGAACACCCGCGAGACCGAAGACGCCATCGTGGCCGCCCTTACGCGCCACGGCACGCCCGAGTTCACGGCACGCATCGCGGCAGCGGCCTGCCTGGGTGCGATCACCGCGTCGCTCCTGACGTGGGCATCGTCGACCGCAGCCCAGAGCCTCCGCGATGCGGTCATCGCCGCACTAGACATCGTGACGGCCGCGGAGTCGAGTGCCCCTGGCTCAGAACCCGCCGCAACCACCGGAGGCATGCAGTGACCGCGTTGACGCTTGAGTGCCAGGCACTGCGCAAGGACTACGGATCCGACCACGCTCTCCATGGGCTGACGCTCTCGGTGAGACCCGGGGAGATCCACGCCATCGTGGGACTCAACGGCGCAGGCAAGACCACGCTCATGCGAGCGATCACCGGTATGACGAGTCTCGACAGCGGGCACCTGGCGGTACTCGGGGCTGCTAATCCGGGATCCGACACGTGGCGGCGCGTGGGCCACATGGTGGAACACCCATTCGCGTACCCAGAGCTCACCGCGAGGGAGAATCTCACTATCTCGACACGCCTGCATGGACATGAGAAGCACGACGCGTCGCGCCTGGCGAGCACGTGGCTCGAGCGCTTCGCACTGGACCGATGGGCGGACCGGCGTAGCCGGGAGCTATCGCTGGGCAACCGGCAAAGGCTGGGCCTTGCGGCGGCGCTGTGTCATCACCCGGAGTTTGTGGTGCTCGACGAGCCATCAAACGCACTGGATCCCGCGGGTGTCGTCATCTTACGAGACGCCATCGTGGAGGGTGCTGCCGCCGGCGCAGGAGTCCTCGTCTCGAGCCACCACCTTGATGAAGTAGCACGGATCGCACACTCCATCAGCGTCATCCACGCCGGACACGTGGTCGGCACGCTCGCGCCCGGGGGACGCGACCTTGAGCATGCGTTCTTCACCATGGTGCACGACTACGACGCTCAGCAGGGAGGCACCCCGTGATCACCGCTGTCGCCGCAGAGTTTCTGAAGTTCAGGCGATCCATCACCGCCAGGATCGCGACCACCCTCGTGGTCGCGGCGGGCCCCAGCATGGCCCTGGGGATGGTGGCACTCGCGCGTTCGGGTGCCATTGTCGGACCCTCGCAAGACAAGTTCGCGGTGGCGCTGGAGGGTTCGGTCAACGAGGCACACCTCGCGCTGGCCGGGCAGATGCTAACCGTGGTGATGCTCATCGCGGCGGGCTTTGTTGCCGTGTGGATCTTTGGGCGCGAATACTCTGACCGCACCGTAGGCGCGTTGTACGCCCTCCCTGTCTCGCGGGCCACCGTGGGGTGGGCCAAGCTCATCGTGTGCGGCTCGTGGACGCTCGCCGTGGTGAGTGCCGCGCTCGTGGCAATCCTGGCAGGAAGTTGGATCATCAATGCAGACGGCGTCACTGACGAGGTCATGGCAGCGGCGGGCCAGGTATGGATCGCGGGGGCTCTCATGGGGTTGCTCGGAGTGCCCTTCGGCCTGATTGCGGTCCTCACGCGCGGCTACTTGGGCGGAGTGGGCGCAATCATCGCCGCCGCGGCGGTAGGCCAGATTCTGGCGAGCCTGGGCATCGGCGCGTGGATACCCTACGTCGCTCCAGCGATGTGGGTGGGAGCGGGAGGTGACGCGGCGGCGGTGTCCGTAGGCGTCCCGCATCTGGCTCTCGCGCTGGCTGCGGGAGTCCTCGCGTCAGCCGCAGCCGCGGTAGCCTTTGGTCGCTCACGGCTCTCGTAGCGCCGCCGCTAGGAACGCTCCAAGAAATCCTCGCGCTGAGGATCGAGCCATTGCTCGATAGCCGATGCCAGGGCCGGGTGGTCTGCCAGGGCCGGGTCACGCTCGATCACCTCGCGGGCGTCGGCACGGGCCGTCGCGATGAGTTCCGCATCGCGCACCACTCGCAGCAGGCGCAGGGAGTTCCGACCACCCGACTGTGCCGCTCCCAACACGTCACCCTCCCTGCGCAACTCCAGATCCTTCTCCGCGAGTGCGAAGCCATCGGTGGTCGCCACGAGTGCGTTGAGTCGTTCGTACGCGGGCGTACCTTCCGGCGCGCGGGACACCAGCAGGCACAGGCCCGGCTCGGATCCGCGGCCCACGCGCCCGCGCAACTGGTGGAGTTGGGAGAGGCCAAAGTGTTCAGCGTTGAGGATCACCATCACGGAGGCCTCGGGCACGTCAACGCCCACTTCGATGACGGTGGTCGACACCATCACGGGTTCCGCTCCGGACGCGAAGCGATCCATCGCGGCGTCTTTCTCGTCGGCGCTGAGACGCCCGTGCATGACGCCGATCCTTAACCCCGCAAACTCAGGCCTGCCACGCAGCATCTCCGCGATCTCCACGACCGCCGCTAGCGGTACCTTGGCGGGCTCTTCTTCGCCGGTCCCGTCCGTGGGGACGTCGCCCACCGGAACATCCTCCTCAACGTCGCCGTCGATGCGCGCGCACACCACGTAAGCTCGGCGGCCAGCATCGACCTCCTCGCGGATGCGCTGCCACGTGCGCGTCAGCCACGCCTCGTTGTCGGCGTGAACCACGTGGGTGGCCGTGTCAGCGCGCTCGCCGGGTTTCTCAGTGAGGGTGGACGTTTCGAGGTCACCAAAGACGGTCATCGCCACAGTGCGCGGAATGGGAGTTGCGGTCATCACCAGCATGTGCGGCGCGCGCTCTCCCCGGGCGCGCAACGCGTCGCGTTGCTCGACGCCAAACCGGTGCTGCTCGTCCACCACCACCAAACCCAGGTCGGCAAACTGGACGGTGTCGCTAAGTAGCGCGTGCGTGCCCACCACAATTCCCGCGGCGCCCGATGCCGCCTCGCCCAGCGCGGCCCTCCGCGCCTGCGAACCTTGCGACCCCGTGAGCAAGACGACCCGCGTCGCACTGGTGGCCGCGGTGAGCATTCCGCCATGCGCGAGCGCACCCATCAGCAACCGGACCGTCCGCAAGTGTTGCGCCGCGAGCACCTCGGTAGGGGCCAGCAACGCCGCCTGACCGCCGGCGTCCACCACCTGCAGCATCGCGCGGAGCGCCACCACCGTCTTGCCGGACCCCACGTCGCCTTGAAGCAATCGCATCATGGGTACATCCCGGGCAAGGTCGCCCGCGATCGCTTCGCCAACCGCCACCTGGCCTCCCGTCAGCACAAACGGAAGCTGCGCATCGAACGCCTCAACCAGGCCGCCTGGCTTCGGTGGGCGTGCCACCGACGACTGCGCCTCGCGCACTGCTCTCCTGCGGGCCAACGCCGTCTGAAGCACCAACGCCTCTTCATACCTCAGCCGTGCTTGACCGCGCCGCCATGCCGCAGCGTCGTCCGGAATGTGGACGTCGCGCAGGCTCTCGAGCAAGCTACCGTGCCCGTGCCGCTCGCGGAGGTGGGCAGGCACGGGATCGGGTACGTCCGCTTCCGTCAGCGGATCAAGCACCATTCGAACAGAGCGGCCGATGCGCCACGTGGGGACGCTCGCGGCTGCCGGATAGATCGGGATGGGTCGGGAGGCCTCAAGGACCGCCTCGTCTTCGTTGGCGGCATCGACGCCCACAATCAGGTAGTCGGGATGAGTCAGTTGACGGCGCCCCCGGTACTCCCCCACAGTGCCGGTGAACAGGCCAGTGCGGCCCGCGCGCAGTTTGTCCTCGTGCATCCTCAGCACGCCTGGTCGCTTAGCGAAGAACGTCAGTTGCAGGGTGTCGAGGCCGTCAGTCACCATCGCCTCAAGCATCGCGCCGCCGCGGTTGCGCATGGTGCGCACCGTGGCCGAGCGCACCTCCGCCATGATGGTGACGTGCTCCCCCACCATGAGCTCGCCGATGCGCGTCAACTGGCCCGGCTCACCGTAGCGGCGCGGGTAGTGACGGAGCAGGTCACCAACGGTTTCCAGCTCGAGTTTCTTCAAGGAGCCCGCAGTGCGCGCACCGAGCACCTTGGCGAGCGGCTCCGTCAAGCGCTGGCTCATGGGCTGAGCGGGGCCTCGACACCAAGCAAGATGTCTGGGGCCTTCTGCCCGCCTTCGTAGACATTGATGTCTGCGGCGGGCGCGAGCGCCCGCAACGACAGCCGCGCGGTGGTGGTCATCTCGACGGTCTTGCCCGCTGCCAAGATCAGGGTCACCACCTCGGTGTCGCGGTTGACGAGCCTATCAAGATCCTCATCGAGGGCATCCGCCGTTGACTGGTCCACCGTGGTCGCCGCGATCGCTGCCGCCATCTGCGCCGCAAGGTCCTGCCCTGGGGTCACCACCGCTGCTGCGGCGACGGCCGCCACCACATGGGCCTCGTGCGTGGCGTCAAGGACGGTGAGGTGTGGCTTACGGCGGCGGTCAGCGAGCACCTGAGCCGCGGCGCGCAACGCCGGATGGCCAGCCACCACAACCGCCGACGATTGCGACGCGTCTTTGACCGCACGGCGAAGTTCACGGCGCTTCAGCGACGTGGGATCGGGAACCACGAGCACCACAGCGCCCGCGTCCGCCAAGGGGCCAGCAAGCCCGGGACAGGCGGTGAGCGCCACCACGCCCGTAGCCGCGCGGTCCGACGCATGACCCATCGCGATGTTCTGCACCAGCATCTGCCGGGCGCTCGCCTTTGCCCCAACCCGCACGGCTTGGTCGGGCTCGTCAGTGTGGACGTGGGCCTGCCACGTGCCGTGACCGCCGCTCACCGCGACAGAGTCGCCAACCTCGGAGAGTTGCTCGCGCAACGACGGTCCCAAGTCTTCGGCGGACGTGATCACGAACATCACCTCATAGGCGCCCCCGCGCGGATGAGAATGCGCGTGGCCCGGAACCGCGATGACGTCCCCGCTGGCCGATGCCGCTACTTCCCACTCGACCTCGTCGATGGCACTGAGGCAATCGGGGCCGGCGATGGTCTCCGCGAGCATCTCGAGCTGGAGCACGAGCCCCGCCGCGCCCGCGTCCACCACGCCTGCGGCCCGCGCGCTGGGTAGTGTCTCGTGAGTGCGGGCCAGCGCCACGCGGGCGGACACAACGGCGGCGACAATGGTTGCTTCCCGGCCAGCATTGACGTCTGCTGCACCGTGGGCGCCCTTCGCTGCCGCACGTGCGACGGTCAGGATGGTGCCCTCCACAGGGGAACTCACGGCCGCGTAGGCGGCATCGCTTGCGTCCTCGAGTGCGGCCGCGATGTCGCGGGGCTTGGCCTTCTGGAGCCCCCCGCGTGCGTCGAGCGTTCCTAGGAAGGCGCTCAGGTACTGACTGACAATCACCCCGGAGTTGCCTCGAGCGCCCATCAGCGCGCCGCGCGCAAAGGCCGCGACCACTTCGCGATGCGTAGCGCTCGCTGGTAGTTTCGCGACGGCTCTATTGCCCTCTTGGAGCGTCAGGTAGAGGTTAGTGCCCGTGTCGGAGTCGGCGACGGGAAACACGTTGATTTCGTCGAGTTTGTTACGGGCACGCTTGACAGCCTTGGCGCCAGAGTCCAGCCACCGGCGAAGCTCTGCCGATTCCGCCATGGTTCCCCCTCACGTCACGTACAGTCGTTACTCATGTAGAAGCGTGGGCTAGCACTATGGTGGCACGTTCGCGCCAGTGCTGCGTGACGAATACTACGCCACGGCCTTCCTGAGTTTGGCGCGGAGCCTTACGTTCGGATACTCTAGTGCGGTTGCCCGAACAGCGGGCGAGTAAATGTGGCACGTGTCCCGAGACCACTCGGAGCGTGCAAAGAAACCCAAGGAGCAATATCGTGGCTGCCAACTGCGAAGTCTGTGGCAAGGGCCCGTCCTTCGGGCACTCCATTTCCCACTCCCACCGTCGCACCAAGCGTCGCTGGAACCCGAACATTCAGCGCGTGCGCGCCATCGTCTCGGGCTCACCAAAGCGCCTCAACGTGTGCACCTCGTGCCTCAAGGCCGGCAAGGTCACGCGCAACATCTAGTTTTCGCGGCTCAGCCGCACCGCTTCCGGGCGTCTCCTCACTGAGGGGGCGCCCGTTTGCATGTCGTGACCTTTGCGCCCGAATGCAAGGAAGTGGAGCGTTCCAGACCCAGGTCAGATGGACTGCGCGCTTGGAGCCTCTAGGGGCACTCGTAGAAGTCGCACCAATTGAGAAGTGGCGGATCGTCGAAGTAGGGGTCGGGCAATGGCTGCCGTGGTGCCGGTCGCACAACGGGCACGAGCACGTCCGAGACGGGCTTTGTCACAATCACCCAGTCCGAGGCATGTGTCCTGTCGTCTCCATAGGCAAATGGATAGGCGCTCGCGATGATCGGACGCGTCACTGCCTCACCCGTTTCCTCACTTTCGCCAAGGATTACGGAGTCGAAGGCAGAGCTCGGAACTGTGGCACCCGCGCGCGCGGAATCATTGGCCACCACAATCACAGCAACGCCGCCAACCACCACGGCGACAGCCCCCACGAATGGCGCAAGTGCCAGCAACAACCGCTTCGTCATGGGCACAACCTATCACCGGAGAAAGTGATCCCACCCCTGGTCAGTTGGCTCAGCGCCATCTACCCGCACACCTTCGTGATCATCGGTGGTGACGCCCACCACACTCCAGCCCTCGGGTACCGCGCTCTCTGTGGGGAACACCGCGAGCATGTGGTGATCCTCGCCGCCCGTCAGGGCCCACTGCGTGGCATCGCCGCCCAACGCCTGCGCCGCCACTGCCACTCCTGGGTGGACCGGCAACGAGGCGGAGTCGAGTGCCATGCCCACCTCACTGGCCTTCGCGATGCGTCCTGCATCTCGCACCAACCCGTCTGATAGATCCATGAGCGCGACCGCACCGTAGAGCGCCGCCTCGAGCCCGGCGCCGATGCGCGGGTTGGGTCGCAGAAACAACGCGACGGTCGCCTCGTCAACCCTCACCCCGGCGGCGAGTTGTTCGTAGCCTGCCTTGCCCGCACCAAGCATTCCCGAAACCGCGATGACCTGCCCGGCCACGGCATCGGCCCTCGTGACCGGCGCGGTGCCGTGCGTCTCGCCCAGCGCGGTGACGGAGATCGCGATCTCGGTGGCGCTCGACAGGTCCCCGCCCACCACACCCACGCCCAGGGGTTCACAGGCCTCCCGCAGGCCGTCCGCGAAGCCAAGCACCCAATCCACTGGCGTCTCCGATGGGGCCGCTAGTGTCACCTGAAGCGCGGTTGCTACGGCGCCCATCGCGTCGATGTCGGCGATGTTCTGGATCGCAGCGCGCCAGCCAACATCCGCAGCGGTGGACCATCCAAGCTTGAAGTGACGGCCCTCGATGAGCACGTCGCTCGAGACCACCAGGTCGCCGTCGATGGAAATGATCGCGGCATCATCCCCGGGGCCCAGGACCTCGACGTCAGTGGACGGCAGCCGAGGTGCGAACAGTGCAATGAGGGCGTCCTCGCTCATCTCGCCGATGGTGGTCATCAGGCAAGCCTAGGGGTGCTGCTCCAGGTGCACGTGAAAGTACTGAGCGTTGTTATCGTGAGTAGTGAGCACCGTGAAGCCCGTGAAGCCCGCAGGAATGTCGATGTGGCATTGAATCCCTCCCGACTCAGTCCACAGCATGATGGTGTCTCCATACCGGCCTTGCGAACCGTTCCCTAGTTCGGTCCACGCCTCCGGGCTCGTGGGCGGCACGAACGCCACGGCGAAGACGCACGGCAGGTGGTCGCGTGTCTCGATGCGCACACTGTCCGATGGGTGAGCCGTCGCGTCCTCCCACACGCTGGGAATATCGGCACCATCGCGCGCGGCGGCAGTGACGACCGCCGAACGCCGCGGCAATGCCACCCATCGCGAGTACGGTGCGTCCGGAGTAACGCGGTGCACTGGCGGGCGGCCAGCCTCAGGTCCGGTCTCGATGAGGAGCACCATCGAGATGTCATGATCCGCGAGCGCACGTGCCAAATCGTCAAAGTCATGAAAGCCCAGCCGGGACTCGCTGAAGAACCGAAACGGACCTGCGCCCGAACGCGCTTCATATTCGTAGAGCGTGGGGCCAAGGTACGTGAAGTCGCGAAGGCCGGTGATGCGCTCGACGATCGTCAGCGTCGAGCCAGAGGTATAGGCGCACGAGTTGCTCCTCGAGAACACGTCCAACAGAGACGTCGCGCAGGGGAAGGTGAACCTGAGTCGGTACCCCTTCGTGGTTGCCTTGCCCTTCACGAGTGGCACGATCCGAGCCTCCCGCAGGACTCGCAACAGCGTGACGCCTGCGAAGAGGGCCGCCGCCACATACATCGGCCACGCGAGGATGGCGGTGACGCCGCTGAAGACCAACCAGCCGACCAACGCCAACGCGGCCGCTGCGGCCAGATTGAGGGCATGAAACCACCACCAACCCCGGGGGAAGCGCGGTGAATACACCAGGCCCGTCATGCAACCCAATCTTGCCGCACTGTGAGCCTTCTGTACATGATCGCGAGCAATATTCCACGCGCGGCGTTGAACAGCATGAAGGAAAGCCACAAGTGATTGTTGCTCGGAGCATCGGCCAATGTGGTCGAAATCCAGTAGACCGGGGCGAACACGCCGAGCGCCGCCACGAGCATCATGGTGCGCATGGGCCGCGACTTTCCCGAACCGATGAACACACCGTCAAACACATACGCCGCGACCGAAACCAACGGGATCCACGCCGCCCACGCGTAGTACTGGCGAGTGGCGTCTGCGAGCTCGGGGATGTTGGTCATGATCGCGAGGATGGGTTCGCGCAGCACCAGGAAGCCCGCCGTGAAGAGCGCCGCTATTGCTAGCGCCGGAAGCGCCGATGCCAGGGTTGCCCGGTGGAAGCCCCTCACGTCTCGCGCGCCAAGGGCCTGAGCACCAAGGGCCTCGGCGGAGTGGGTGTAGCCGTCCAGGGCGTAGCTGGCCAGGTACGTCAATTGAATCAGGATGGCGTTCACGGCCAGGATCAAGGGGCTGATGCGCCCCCCAGCCGCGGCCATAAAGGTGAACACCGCGTAGAGCGTTGCGGTGCGGATAAACAGATCAGAGTTCAGCACCAGCAGCGCACGCCACCCCGTTCGGAGCCCCACTCTCCTCCAGCGCCGCATCCGCTCCCGCTGTGCAGGCGTGAGGAAGCGCCACAGCAACGCAGCGGCAATGAAGAACCCGGACCACTCTGCAATGAGGGACGCCCACGCGGCACCCTCGCTCTCCCACCGGAACACCCCCACGAACAGGATGTCGAATCCCAGATTGATGATGTTCACGCCCACGGCAATCACGAGCGGTCGGCGAGTGTCCTGTGCACCAATGAAGTAGCCAGTGATCGCGAGCGTGGCCAGCAGCGCGGGTAGCGAGTGGATGCGTATCTGCGCATAGGTGGTCGCGAGCGACGCAATGTGATCGTCGGGAGCAAGCACACCCAGGGTGAGCGGCAGCACCAGCCACTGCAACACCAGAACCGCCGCGGCGAGTGCGGCGCCCAACATCAGTGCGCGCTGAAGGTGGCCTGCCGCCTCGGACTGACGCCCTCCCCCCAGGGCGCGTCCCACGAGCGACGTCGTGCCAAGGCGCAGGAACGACAGTAACCAGAAGGATGCGGACATCACGAGTGCCCCGAGGGCCACGGCGCCCAGGTGGATCTGGTTACTGAAGTTGCCGAGCATCGCGGTATCCACCAGCCCCACCAGGGGGACCGACACATTTGCCACGATCATGGGCCACGCGAGTGCGAAGGCACGGCGGTGCGGAAGTCCGCGAAACTCGGTCAGCCAGGTGCTCACAAGGTGACGCTACCGCGCTGGCGGTTAGTCACCACTGATTCGGGCCGCCGGACTGTCGCGGCGCGCCGCCAGCGTGCGGTGAGGCCACATAGGCTGGACACATGCGTTGGACCTCTCCGTGGATCGCCGTCACCGTCGCCATTGCCACACTCGGCGGCTGCGCTCAGCCGTATGTCGTGGAAGCCGCGCCCTATGCGGGAGACCCTGCATGCGCACCGGTCATGCTCGCCGTCCCAGACGTCGTGGGCGGGCTCGAGTACCGGGTCACCACGAGCCAAGCGACGGCGGCGTGGGGCGATGAGTTCGTGATGGTGGCACGGTGCGGAGTGGAGCCGCCGGGACCCACCACGGATCCCTGCCTGGCTGTGAGCACTGGGTCCATCACGATGGACTGGATCATTCGCGAAGACGACGACTTCTGGTACACCACTACGTTCGGTCGCTCCCCCGCGTTGGAACTCACGATTCCCAAAGCGCTGGTCGACGAGGCGCTGCCGGAGATCCTCACCACGTTCTCTTACGCGGCGGCTCTGGCACCCACCAACGGGCTCCAGTGCCGGTAGTCAGTCTTGACTACGGTTTGATGGCGACAAAGCGCAGACGCACGTAATCTGCGAACCACTCGCCGCTCGCGTTCGTCATAGAAGGCTCCAGCGCGGCAAGGATCGAGCTCAAGGCGTCCTCGCGGTGATCGCCAAAGGAGTCGAGGTAGGTACCCCGCATCACCTCAAGCCATCCACGCATCCCCGTGGGTAGGAGCGTGGGGCGCGCGAAGGTGAACGCTTGCTCCACCCGAAAGCCCGCTGCTTCGAGCACTGCGGCGAACTCTCCCTCCGTGGGATTGTTGTACGGCGCTGCGAGGCTGGAATCAGCTCCCCACTGCGCGGCCGCCATGCGCAGCGCCGTCGAGATAGCGGCCACGTTGCCGAAGCCCCCGAACTCCCCCACAAACCGGCCTCCGGGAACCAGCGCCGCGTGCACGCCGCGAGCCATGGCGCCATGATCGGGAACCCAGTGCAGCACGGCGTTCGTGAACACCGCGTCAAACTCTTCGTCGAAGGACAGTCGTTGGACGTCAGCGACACGAGCGTCAATACCTGCGGCCTTCGCAGAGGCCACAAACGATGCGCTCGCATCAACGCCCACCACGTCAGCGCCGTGCTTGATGATCACGCGCGTGAGCGCGCCATCGCCACATCCCAGGTCAAGAATCCGCTCGCGCGACTGGGGGTTGAGCAACGCGACCACGTCTTCGCCAAGCTTCGCCACAAAGGGGGTGTGGTGCTGATAGCTTCCGGCGTCCCAGGTCTGGGAGGGCTCGGGTGCGGTCACCGCAGGCCCACGCGGCGAGTCATCGCATGCTGAAGCAGGCGTTCTACGAGTTCCGGGTACGTCACTCCCGCGGCTGCCCACATGCGCGGGTACATACTGGTGGTGGTGAACCCGGGCATGGTGTTGATCTCGTTCACGGTGACCGATCCGTCTGGTCCCACAAAGCAGTCCACGCGGGCCAGGCCTTCCGCGCCAACGGCCGCGAATGCGCGCCGCGCATAATCGGCCACGGTGTCGCGGACGGTACCCGGCAGGTCCGTAGGGCACTTCAATTGCACGTCGGTCTCGTCCAGATACTTGGCATCGAAGTCGTAGAACGTGTGATCGCCGCCCGTAACGATCTCCCCTGCGGGAGACGCCTCAACGGTGTCCCCGGTCTGGAGCACCGCTGTCTCGATTTCGCGCCCCACCACCGCTTGCTCGATCAAGACCTTGGGATCATGCAAGCGTGCCTCGTCAACGGCGCGGTCAAGGCGATCCCAGGCGTCAACGCGCGATATCCCCATCGAGGACCCGGCGCGCGCAGGCTTGACGAACACTGGCAAGCCAAGCACCTCGATCTCCTGGCGACGTGGCTCGACTCGCTGCCCGGGCAGCAGCACCACATCCGGCGTGACGGGCAGGCCAGCGTCAACAAAGGCGGTCTTCATGAACTGCTTGTCCATACCTACTGCCGATGCCAGGACGCCGGATCCCACGTAGCGCACGTCAACCAGTTCGAAGGCCCCTTGCACCGTGCCGTCCTCGCCCCACGGCCCGTGCAGCAACGGGAACACCACGTCGATTTGTTCGAACAGCCTCACCACGCCGTCACGCTCCACACGCCAGTTGCGGTCACCGGCGCGGTGCGGGGGCAACACGTTGCCGCCGTGGGCGACCACCGACGGCATCTCGCCGGCGTGAATCCTCCAGTGAGAGGGATCCGCGCTCGCGGGGACCCATTGGCCATCAGTAGTGATGCCAATGGCGACGACATTCCACCGTTCCCTGTCGATCGCGCCAAGGACCCCGCCGGCGGTGACGCACGAGACGCCGTGCTCCGAGGATCGGCCCCCAAAGAGGACCGCAACGGTGGGCCTGTGCATGGGCGTCCCCTAGACGATCTCGGCTTTGCGCGGGCGTGAGAGCAATGCAGCGAGCACACCGTCAAGCGGCTGCCCCTCGTGGAGCATGGCTACCACGGCGTCGCAGATAGGGACGTCCACGCCAACGTCAGCGGCGAGCTGCTGGATTGACAGTGACGTCTTGACGCCCTCAGCAGTACCGCCGGTCTGGGCAATGGCCTCGTCGAGCGTGACACCCTTCGCGATGTGCGAACCGAGGCTGTGATTACGCGACAGCGGCGACGCACACGTCGCGATGAGGTCACCCATCCCAGCCAACCCGGAGAACGTCTCAGGGTTGGCGCCAAGGGCGAGCCCCAAGCGGGTGATCTCGGCCAGTCCGCGGGTCATGACTGTCGCCGTGGTGTTGTTGCCGAATCCCAGCCCGTCGGCGATGCCTACGCTCACCGCGATGACATTCTTGTACGCCCCGCATAGTTCCACTCCCACCACGTCCGGGTTGGTGTAGGGGCGGAAGTAGCCCGATGCCGTGGCCTCCGCGATGAGCTCCGTCGCTGCTTCATCGATGCCGCCAACCACGGTTGCAGTGGGCTGTTTCAGCGCGATCTCCCGGGCAAGGTTGGGTCCAGAGACCACCGCGATGCGCTCCGGGGGAAGATCCCACGCCTGCGCGAGCACCTCGCTCATGCGCAGGTGAGTGTTGAGTTCGATTCCCTTCATCAGGGACACCACAATCGCCTGGTCAGGGACTAAGCCCGCGTAGTTGGCGACAATGCCCCGCATGTGCTGTGCAGGCAATGCCACCGCCACGATGTCGGCGTTCGCGAGCGCTTCGCGGATGTCCGTGGTGGCCTTGACCGACGCTGGCAGATCGATTCCTGGCAGGAAGCCCTCGTTGCGGTGGGCGGTGTTGATCTGCGCGGCCACCTCGGCGTCGCGTCCCCATAGGGAGACGTCGGTGCCGCCGTCGGCCAATACCGCGGCAAAGGTGGTGCCCCACGCACCGGTGCCGAGCACTGCTGCAGTGCGGCTCACTTGGCTGCGTCCTTGTGCATGTTGAAGGGTTCCGCCGGTGCGGACTCGCCGCGGATGTCTTCGACCATAGTGGTCAGCGTAGCCATGATGCGGTCGGTCGCACCACGTAGCACCTTGTTGTCGATGGGCTGGCCGCGAAACTCGTCGAGGTCGATGGGCGGCCCCGCGATGACGGTGATGCGCTTGGGCGGGAAGGGCTTGAGGAGCTTCTTGTACCGCCCCAGCAAGCGGTGCGCGCCCCATTGTGCGACGGGGATGACGGGCACGCCGGTCTCGAGTGCCATGCGGGCGGCACCCGTGCGCGCCACCATGGGCCACAGGTCGGGGTCGCGGGTCAAAGTGCCCTCGGGAAAAAGTGCGATCATGTCGCCGCGCGCGAGCACCTCGACGCCCTTATCAACGGCGTCCTTGGCTCGCACGGAACCGCGATACACCGGGATCTGATCCAACGACGTGATGATGCGGCCAATCACCGGAAGGGTGAACAGCGGCGCCTTCGCGAGGAAGCGCGGCGGGTGCCCATTGAGGTAGAGGAAGTGGGCGAAGGTGATCGGGTCCGCGTATGTCACGTGATTGGAGACCGCGATGAAGCCCTGGTCCTTGGGCAGGTGCTCGGCACCGTGCCAGTCCTTGCGGGTGATGGGAGTCATGACGGCCCGCAAGAAGCAGGCAGCTGCGCGGTACCCGCGCGAGGGGGTGGTGGGCATGGGCTACTCGACCGTCGCGCCCAAGGCCGCGAGCTTGCCCCGGAAGTTCTCGTACCCGCGATCGATAATGCCGATGCCGGAGACGTTGGAGACTCCTTGCGCGGCGAGGGCGGCGATCAAGTGGGAGAAACCTCCGCGTAGGTCGGGCACCTCGATGTCGGCGCCGTGAAGCGCCGTGGGCCCCGAAATCACTGCGCTGTGCTTGAAGTTGTGCTGGCCAAACCGACACTTCTTGTCCCCCAGGCATTCGCGGAACAACTGCACCTGAGCACCCATCGCGATCAGTGCCTCAGTGAATCCAAAGCGCTGCTCATAGACGGTCTCATGGACAATCGACAGCCCCTTGGCCTGCGTGAGTGCCACCACAAGCGGCTGCTGCCAGTCCGTCATGAATCCGGGGTGCACGTCTGTTTGCAGCGCGATGGACTTGAGCGGGCCGCCCGGGTGGAAGAACCGGATGCCGTCCTGGCCCACCTCGAACTGACCACCGACCTTACGGAACACGTTGAGGAACATCGCAAGGGTGCGTTGCTGAGCCCCGTGCACGGTGATGTCGCCGCCCGTAGCAAGCGCGGCGCACGCCCAGGACGCGACCTCGATGCGATCGGTGAGCGACGTGTGGTCGTAGCCGCGCAGCTTCTTCACGCCTTCGATAGTGATGGAACGGTCCGTATCCACGGAGATGACCGCACCCATCTTCTGGAGCAGGTCAATGAGGTCTTTGATCTCGGGCTCGACGGCAGCGTTCTCGAGTGTGGTGATGCCCTCGGCCATGACGGCGGTCAGCAACAGTTGTTCGGTCGCGCCCACCGAAGGGTAGTCAAGGACGTGCTGGATGCCCTTGAGCCCGTTGGGCGCCTTCAAGTGAAGTCCGTCAATGGACGGCTCGATGGTAGCGCCAAACTTCTGCAGGATCTCGAGGTGGAAGTCGATGGGACGGTCACCAATACGGCATCCGCCAAGGTCGGGAATGACCGCCTCGCCAGTGCGGTGAAGCAATGGCCCGCACAACAGGATCGGGATCCGCGACGAGCCCGCGTGGTTGGCGATCTGCTCGGCGTCAGCCTGCGTGATGGTGGACGTGTCCATGGTCATCTCACCAGACTCGACGTTGTACTCAAGCACTGTGCCGTGCAGTCGCAACAACCCGGAGACAATGCCGACGTCGCTGATCTGGGGAACGTTGCGCAAGGTGGAAGGCGTACTTCCCAAGAGGGCGGCCACCATCGCTTTGGAGACAAAGTTCTTGGCCCCGCGGACCGTGATCTCCCCCTTGAGTGGTGTGCCACCGGTCACGCGAATCGAGTCACTCATCCCTCTATCGTGCCCTACGTTGGCGAGGTCTACTGCGCGGGTCGCGCAGCTTCGACCTTCTGCTTGGGCTCCGTCTTCGCGGGGAGAGTCTTGGGACGCCACGCGGCGCGGGTCTTCTCGAACTCGGTGATGTCGCCTTCGTGAGCGAGCGTGAGGCCGATGTCGTCGAGGCCTTCCATCAAGCGCCACCTCACGTAGTCATCCACGTGGAAGCTGACGGTGATGTCTCCACAGGTGACGGTACGGTCTTCGAGCGAAACCGTGAGGTGCTTGCCTGGCTCGGCCTCGAGTGCCTTCCACAGCAATTCCACGTCGCTCTGTTCCACTTCTGCGGCGAGCAAGCCCTGTTTTCCGGAGTTGCCTCGGAAGATGTCGGCGAACCGGCTCGCGATGACTACCTTGAAGCCGTAGTCCTTGAGCGCCCAGACCGCGTGCTCGCGGGAGGAACCCGTTCCGAAGTCGGGACCAGCGACCAGCACCGAGCCTTGCTTGTAGTCGTCCTGGTTGAGGATGAACGTGGGGTCGCCGCGCCAGGCAGCGAACAGCGCGTCCTCGAAGCCAGTGCGCGTCACGCGCTTCAGGTACACGGCAGGGATGATCTGATCGGTGTCAACGTTGGAGCGTCGCAGCGGAACGCCGATGCCGGTGTGGGTGGTGAACTTTTCCATGGCTTGGAATCTCCTTAAGCGAGCAATGCCGGAGCATCGGGCAGGTCGGCGGGGCTGGACAGGGTGCCACGCACCGCGGTGGCGGCGGCGACGAGCGGCGACACCAGGTGGGTGCGCCCGCCCTTGCCTTGGCGGCCTTCAAAGTTACGGTTCGAGGTGGAGGCGCTGCGCTCTTGCGGAGCGAGCTGGTCGGGGTTCATCCCTAAGCACATCGAGCAGCCCGCGTTGCGCCATTCGGCACCAAACTCGATGAACACCTTATCGAGACCCTCTGCCTCGGCCTGGAGGCGCACGCGCGCGGAGCCGGGCACCACGAGCATCCGGGTGTTGGGGGCCTTCTGGCGGCCCTGGATGATTTCCGCAGCTGCGCGCAGGTCTTCGATGCGGCCGTTGGTGCACGATCCCAAGAAGACCGTGTCAACGGCGACCTCGCGGAACGGCGTGCCAGGCGTGAGCCCCATGTACTTGAGGGCGTTGGCGGCGGCTTCGCGCTCGTCGGCGTCCGCGAAGGACTCGGGGTCCGGGACCGATGCGCTGAGCGGCAGACCCTGGCCGGGGTTGGTGCCCCAGGTCACAAAGGGCTCAAGCTCGGCCGCGTTGAGGTGGACCTCGGTGTCAAAGGTGGCGTCGGCATCGGTGACGAGCGTCTTCCAATAAGCCACGGCATCGTCCCAATCCTGACCCTCGGGGGCGTGTGGGCGGCCCTTGACGTACTCGAAGGTGGTCTCGTCAGGGGCGATCAGACCGGCGCGGGCGCCTGCCTCGATGGACATGTTGCACACCGTCATGCGCGCTTCCATGGACAGCGCGCGGATCGCGTCGCCGCGGTACTCGAGCACGTAACCCTGGCCTCCGCCGGTGCCGATCTTCGCGATCACGGCGAGGATGACGTCCTTGGCCGTAGTGCCGGGGGGCAACTGGCCGTCCACATTGATCGCCATGGTCTTGAAGGGAGCGAGCGGTAGGGTCTGGGTGGCGAGCACATGCTCCACCTCGGACGTGCCGATGCCAAACGCGAGGGCGCCGAAGGCGCCGTGGGTCGAGGTGTGGGAGTCTCCGCAGACCACGGTCATGCCGGGCATGGTGAGGCCCAGCTGCGGCCCGACGACGTGCACCACGCCTTGGTCGGCGTCTCCGAGCGAGTGGATGCGCACACCGAACTCCTTGGCGTTGTTGCGCAGAGTGTCGATCTGGGTGCGGCTCGTGAGGTCGGCAATGGGCTTGTCGATGTCGAGCGTGGGCGTGTTGTGGTCCTCGGTTGCGATGGTGAGCTCGGGGCGGCGCACTTGGCGGCCGGCCAGGCGGAGGCCGTCAAAGGCCTGCGGGCTCGTGACCTCGTGCACCATGTGCAGGTCAATGTAGAGCAGGTCAGGTGCGCCATCGGTGCCCTTGCGGACCAGGTGGCTCTCCCAGAGCTTCTCTGCGAGTGTGGTTCCCATCGTTTCCTCCAAGTACTGGTGTCTTCAGCATGCTGGACATCTCACCATATGAGACGCTAGTATCGCTCTATGGACAATCATAGCGGAGTTGGCGTCATTGACAAGGCCGCGGCGATTCTTGCTGCGCTTGAGAAGGGGCCCACCACTCTCGCCGAACTTGTCACCACCACCCATCTTGCTCGCCCTACTGTTCACCGGCTCGCCCTCGCGCTCGAACATCATCATCTGGTGGGCCGCGACGCCCGGGGCGCATTCGTGCTCGGCTCGCGGTTCGCACAGCTTGCGGCCTCCGTAGGAGAAGACCGGCTGGTGAGTGCGGCCCAGCCTGTGTTGACCGTGTTGCGCGACCGCACCGGCGAGTCCGCACAGCTCTATAGGCCGCACGGCGATCAGCGCATCTGCATCGCAGCCGCCGATCGTCCCGTGGGTTTGCGCGACTCGATCCCCGTGGGCACCACCATGACCATGGCCGCCGGCTCTGCGGCCCAGGTGCTGCTCGCCTGGGAGCAGCCCGAGCGCATGCACCGGGGACTTGAGGGCGCGCGCTTCACCGCCGCAGATCTCGAAGTGGTGCGGGGTCAGGGATTCGCAGAGAGCGCGGGTGAGCGCGAAAGTGGCGTCTCGAGCGTCTCAGCGCCCGTGTGGGGCACCGCAGGCACGGTGATCGCAGCCGTCTCGATCTCCGGGCCTATCGACCGGCTCAGCACTCACCCCGCTGGCCAGCACGCCGAGGCCGTGGTGGACGCAGCACGCCAACTGAGCGACGTCTTGCGGCGCACCGAGTCGTAACCCGCCACCTCGTTCGGCGTTCCGAAACGCACGCCAACCTCTTCAGATACATCACCACCCATGCCATACTGAGCGCACCACGCGTTGACCATGGGGGAGAAACATGGGATCCATGCCGGGCTTCGAGCCAGAAACTCCCGCGTTCCGTGGCAAGGTCCTCGACACCTCCGCGAACAAAACAAACGGACTCAACCGTTGCCCCAGTTGCGGATCCACCGAGATATCGCCCGTCTACGGCACCTACGACTTGGTGTGTGGACACTGCCGTCAGTCGTGGACCGGCACCAGCCTCGAGGTTGAGCAGGGCCTGGGCGAGGGCATCCATGCGCTCAAGGGCCGGGTGACGGCGTCAGGCGCGGCGCGGATCACCGACACGTCCACCCTTGTCACCCTGAAGTGCGGCGGTTGCGGGGCGGAAGTCGTCATTAACACCGCCACGGGACATCAGCGCCGGTGCCACTGGTGCCGCCAAACGCTATCTCTCGATGCCCAAGTGCCCAATGGCGCGGTCCCTGACGGAATCCTGCCGTTCTACGTCAGTTGGGAGCAGGCGGTTGGCCACGTCAAGCAGTTCCTCGCGAAGCGCAGCTACTTCGCGAGTGACGACTTCAAGCGCAACTTCATTCCGCACAACGTCGTGGGCGTCTACCTCCCGTACTTGGTAGTCGACGGCAACATCCGCGCGCGGCTCGACGGGCACGGCGAGATTCTCAAGAAGACCTACAAGAAGCTCTTTGACGACAAGACCGTCTACTATGACGCGAACGCCTACCGCGTCTATCGCGAGTTCGACCTCGTCGTGGATGACCTCATTGTGGAGTCCTCGAGCCACCGCGCCGCCATCGATCCGCTGGTCAACACCAACAACGTGGTCAACGCGATTCTGCCCTTTGATGTGAAGAACATGGTCGCGTTTGAGAGCAACTTCATTGGTGAGTTCACCTCTGAGAAGCGCGATCTCGACATCGAGCACGCCCTGGAGCGCGTGCAAGGCAAGTTCATGACGCTTGCGCGGCAGAAGGTCGTGGAACACATCGGTCACTACAACCGTGGCGTGAGGTGGGATGCGGAGCAGCTCGTCGTCCACGGTACGCGGTGGGTGTCCGTCTACTTGCCCGTCTGGCTCTATAGCCACTATGAACGCCAACCGGACGGCAAGTGGATGCTGCATTACATCGCCGTCAACGGTCGCAATGGCCAGACCATGGGCAGTGTCCCGTTCCAGAAGTCGAAGCTGTTGGGGCTCGCGCTCGTGATCGGCGGATCAACGGGCGCGGCAGCACTGCTGCTCTTGGTCGTGGCACTGCTCGTCGCCGCGACAGGCTAATGCACATCCGGCCCGAGGGCCTGAGCGAGAGGTGGAACCGCGATGGAGATCGTCGGATTCTTAGTGATGTTGATCGTGATCGGGCCAATCATTGGCTTTGCGGTCTACTTCCACTACCGCGCCAAGTACCGCAACGCGGATGCTCGCTACAACTTTGAGCACACCACCGACGCCGTGCTCGCGAACCTGTCATATGCCGACGACTACGTGGGCGAAGTCCGCGGGGTCAAAGCGCCATGGATCGCTGGGCGCAACGACCACACTCCCACCGTGCGGGCTCACTTCGTCAAGGTCCATGCGATCGACGTGGATCACGCCGACCCGCCGCCGCTGCTCACAGCCGACGGAAATCCAGCCTAGGGGGCACCTGCCAGCACGGAGCTACTCGCCGCGAAGGATGTCTAGGTACTGCTGGTCAACCACGTCTCCCCCGGCGTCGACCAATCCGAAGTCCATCTGCTTATAGCTCCAGATTGCGCCGCCAATGCCCGCCTCGCGGAGCATCCCCAAGAAGTCAGCAAGCCACCGTTGCCTGCTCGCGGGGTCAATCCAGTCGGCTGCGCCAAACTCTCCGCAATAGACCTCGCGGCCAGTCGCAGCCTGGAAGTCCAAGGCTGGCTGCAGCAGTTCGAGCACATGGTCGCGCCCCGCCGTGCGGCCGAGGTGGCCCTTGAGCGATTCGAAGTGCTTGGGGTCCCGCGCCAAGTATTCCTCGAGACCCGTGAACTCCCCCGGATAGGTCACGTCCGTGTCGAACTCGCGCATCGCCGGACTCCATGGGGCCTTCTGGTGCGTGAACAGCATCGGGTGATAGTAGTGAAACGTGTAGATGACGTTGGGATCGTCGAGCAACACGAGGTCAGCCATATCGGCCGCACCGTTGAAGTTGTTGCCACCAATCATGATGGGGACCTCGGGGGCGAGCACGCGCATCGCGCTGATCGTTCGTTGGAGCAGCGCGTTCCAGGGTGCGACGTCGGGAATGACAACTTCGTTCAGCAGTTCGAAGATGATCGGTATGGGTGCATCCTTGTAGCGGCGCACCAACTCTTCCCATATCCCAACGAACCGATCTTGAGCCTGTTGGTTCTCGAAGAGCGTGTTAAGCGACTTCGTGTCATCTTCGAGATCGTGGTTGAAGGAAAACGAAGGTGCCTTGTGCAGGTCAAGAATCAGCGCCAATCCTGCGGCCTCACACCACGCCACGCAGTTGTCGAGGTACTCATACCCTGACGTGAGCGGCACGCCAATGGCATCGTCGGACTCGAGGACTGGATAGTCAACTGGAAGCCGCACATGGTCAAGCCCCCAGGAGGCGATCTGCTGGATGTCAGCCTCGGTGATGAAGGTCCGGAAGTGATGGTGGTCGTAGGCCTGGTACTGCGAGAGCCAGCCGCCTAGGTTGACTCCGTTGGCAAAGTTCTTCATTCGAGGTGCCCCTTCATGGTCGCCGATGCTCGCTCGTAGTTCTCCCCGACGCTCACCCTAGCCTGCGCGCGGCCCTGCTGGGAAAACTCTTCAACATGCGAGTCGAAACGTTTCGTGCTAGTTTCCTCCTGGTGGCATCGACGCCCCACCGCTGAGGGAACCTCCAATAAAATGAAGGGTCCAACCGTGTTGACAACGACGTTTGCGCGCTCCGCTCTTGCTGCCTTAGGCGCAGCACTCCTTGCCGTGGTGACGATCTCCCCGGCCAACGCCATGATCAACAATGGCAACTTTGACGACGGCGACGCTGGCGGGTGGTGGAGTTACGGCTTCAGTTCCACGAGCTTCGATGGCGGCCAGTTCTGCGGCGAGGTGCCTGGCGGCACTTCCAACCCGTGGGACCTGGGATTCGGTCAGAACGACCTCACTCTGCCCCCTGGCGACTATCTGTTCAGTTTCACCGCGTCCGGCAACGGACCGGTCCGGGCGATCGTCGGCACGAACGGTGAGCCCTACACCGTGTTTGCTGAGATCAATGCGGCGCCGGGGGCGGGCAATTCTTACGAACTCGGCTTCACGATGGACGAGGAAGTAGGCAACCTGCAGGTCGCGTTCCAGGTAGGCGGCTCCAACAACCCGTGGACGTTCTGCGTTGACGATGTCAGCCTCAGCGCTCCCGGCGTGGAGTTCCTGAGCAACACCACGTTCGACACCGACACCGCTCCTTGGTGGGCAACAGGCAACGTCACGAGCAATGAGCTCGTGGACGGTGTGTGGTGCCTCGGCATTCCCGGCGGCACCACGAACCCGTGGGACGTGATTGTGGGCCACAACGACCTCACTCTCCCCGCTGGCGACTATGTGCTGTCCTTCGAGGCCTCAGGCAACGGCCCGGTCCGAGCGATTGTGGGCCTCAACGGCGCTCCGTACACCGTCTATGCAGAGGTCAACGCCGTCCCCGGAGACATGCAGCAGTTCCAAACCGGCTTCAGCATGAGCGAAGAGGTTGGCAACCTGCAGGTCGCCTTCCAGGTGGGAGGCTCCGCCAACCCGTGGACACTGTGCCTCGACTCGGCATCGCTCCTGGGCGGCACCGAGTTGCCCGGTTACGAACCTGACACCGGTCCTCGCGTCCGCGTCAATCAAGTCGGCTACCTCACCGAGGGACCCAAGTTCGCCACCGTGGTAACCGACGCTACTGACCCGGTCACCTGGGAACTGGCCTTGGCAGGCGGCGCTACCCAAGCATCGGGCACAACCGAGCCGCAAGGCGTGGACCCGAGCTCGGGCCTCAACGTGCACGTGGTGGACTTCTCGGCGGTAACCGCACCGGGCACCTACACCTTGGCGGCGGACGGCGACGTCAGCTACGAGTTCGAGATTGGCACCGACGCCTACCAGCAGATGCGTTACGACGCTCTCAACTACTTCTACCTGGCACGCTCAGGCATCGAGATCGAAGAGAGCATTGTGGGCGCAGACTACGCGAGGCCAGCAGGTCACGTGAGTCAGGCCGGCGGCACCGCGACAAACCAGGGCGACTACAACGTCGCGTGCCAGCCTGTTGAAGAGTCACTCGTGGTGTACGGCGAGCCGTGGACCTGTGACTACACGCTCGACGTTGTGGGCGGCTGGTACGACGCTGGCGACCACGGCAAGTATGTGGTTAATGGCGGCATCTCGACAGCGCAACTGCTCCAGACCTGGGAACGCACCAAGACCGCAGCCTCGGCTGGCGGCGCGGACCTGGGAGACGGCACCTTGAACATCCCGGAGACCGGCAACGGCGTTCCTGATGTGCTGGATGAGGCGCGCTGGCAGCTTGAGTTCATGATGTCGATGATGGTTCCTGCAGGCGAGGACCTCGAAGGCATGGTGCACCACAAGATCCACGACTACGGCTGGACCGGCTTGCCGCTCTTGCCGCACAACTCGGGCCAGGATCGCTACCTTCACCGTCCGTCGACGGCGGCCACGCTCAACCTGTCCGCTACGGCGGCGCAGGGTGCACGATTGTGGGCGCCGTATGACGCCGAGTTCGCAGCCGAGCTGCTCGAGGCAGCCCGGATCACGTGGGCTGCCGCCCTCGAGACGCCGGCTCTCTACGCACCGGCAGCAGACGGCGCCAACGGCGGCGGTCCTTACAACGACGACGACGTCACGGACGAGTTCTACTGGGCCGCCGCTCAGTTGTACTTGACTACGGGTGAGCAAGAGTTCAGAAACTACATCCTCTCCTCTCCCGTTCACACTGACGACGTCTTTGCCGATGGCGGCGCGTACTGGGGCTACGTGGCCCCGCTCGCGAGGATGGATCTCGCTACTGTGCCAAACAATCTGCCTGGTCGCGACGCCGTGATCCAGTCGGTTCTCGATGGCGCCGATGCTCTGGTTGCCATCCAGCAGTCACAAGCCTTTGGTCAGGCGTTGCCTGCCGACGGCTACGACTGGGGATCAAACTCCATCATCCTGGGCAACCTGCAGGTGATCGCTACGGCTTACGACCTGAGCGGCGACCAGGCCTACACGGATGCTGTCACCGAAAGCATGGACTACCTGTTGGGCCGCAACGCGCTCAACGTGTCCTACATCACCGGCTACGGCGACGTGTACTCGGAGAACCAGCACTCGCGGTGGTTTGCGGCACAGTTGAACCCCGACCTGCCACACCCGCCCCCGGGTTCGGTAGCCGGCGGACCCAACGACCGCACCGGCACCTGGGACCCCACCATGCAGAACCTGTTCGCCGATGGTTGCGAGTCGCAGTTCTGCTACGTGGACAACATCAATTCCTGGGCGTCCAATGAGATCACGGTGAACTGGAACTCGGTGATGAGTTGGGTGGCCTCGTTCATGGCAGACCAGGGCGACGGAGCAACAGCTCCGCCCGCGATATGCGAGATCGAGTACATCGTGCACGGGTCGTGGCCCAAGGGCTACAACACCCAGGTGTGGATCAAGAACACTGGCACGAGCACCATCAATGGGTGGTCTCTCACCTGGTCCTACCCTGGCGATGACACGGTGACCAACCAGGCATGGAGCGCGCGATGGTCTCAGGAAGGCGCCACGGTGACCGCCTCGAGCCTGCCGTGGAACGGCTCCATCAAGGCGGGCAAGCGCACCACGATCGGCTTCATCGGCGATCCTGGTGTGCTCGCTGACGCCCAACCGGAGCAGTTCTGGCTCAATGGCAAACCCTGCACCACGAAGGGCTAGCTGGTCTCCATTGCTCTAGCAGGTGGGCCCTCGGCGCTGGTGCGTCGGGGGCCCACGTGTGTGCAACGCGACCCGCGCGAGGTGTGCCTACGCTGAGGTCATGACTTCCCGCATCGTGGTGTTCGACGGCGAGTGCGGCCTGTGCAACGGGTTCGTCGCGTGGCTGATCAAGCGAGACCGGCGCGGCCTGTTCTTGGTGGCAGGTAGCGCGGGAGAGGTTGGCCGCGCGGTCATCGCCGCGGCGGGGCTGCCGCCTCGTATCACCGAGTCGACCATTGTGCTGTGGGACGGCGACCGTGCTCTGCTGCGGTCCGATGCCGTGCTCGCCATCGTTGCGGCCCTGCCGGGGCCATGGGAGATGTTCGCGGCCGGGAGGGTTGTTCCGCGGCCACTGCGGGACCGCATCTACCGAGCTATCGCGGCGCGCAGGCCCCGAGTCGAGGCTGAGGATCCAGCGTGCGGGGTGCCACCCCCAGAACTGGCGAGTCTCTGGCGGTCGCGCTTGGCGACCGCCAGAGACCTTGCCTAGCGCTTGATGGGGGTCGTCGCGCTAGTGGGGTGCTTTGGCACCCGGCAATACATCTATGGGCGACCGGCTCCGGCCGGACGGCCCTTGCCCTCAGTCGGGCCTGCGCTGTCAGGCTTACCCTTGCCCTCTGGCGGGCCTGCGCTGTCAGGCTTACCCTTGCCCTCTGGCGGGCCTGCGCTGTCAGGCTTGCCCGTCGAGGTGTTGTCGTCCACCACGGTGCCGTCTTCCAGCACGATGCCGTCGTCGGTCGCGTCCTTCGGTCCGCCAATAGCGCGAGCGCGCTCTGCGACGCCCTGACCAAAGTCGCGTCCCTCGAGGTCGGTGTCGACCATCCACTGCAACATCTCGGCTACCGCGGTACGGACGGCGAGCGACTGATCGCTCCCACCACTCAACACGGCCTCGGCAGCCTTGCGAAGCTCTTCGGCCGTTTCTTCGTCGCCTTCTTCTTCGAGTGAGTCTGCGAGGTGCTCAAGAGCGGCATCATCATCGCCGCGCTCCGCGAGTGCGACCGACTCTTCAACGCGCTTGTCGAACCCGCCTTCGTAGAGCCCCACATCTTCGAGGGTGCGCTTCAGCCCGTAGAACGGGTCGCCGGGCAGGGTCTCTTCGGCTGCGGCAGCCACGCCCGCGGAACCAAGGGCGAGTGCGATCGCCGCTCCTGTCGCGGAGACGATGCGTAGACGTGCTTTCATGGTGGGGCTCCTCTTGATCGTGGATCGGGGGATGCGGGTCATGGCACCGATCGGTGCCTCCTCAGCAGCAATCGACGCAAGCTGGGTTGCCATCGCGTCGACGCGGGACGGCACGGGCACGGCCCGGCCGGCAACTCGCAACGTCTCCAGGACGGGAGCGACCTCCGCGAGCGCACGGTGATCAGTGCGCGAGCCCGCGAGCAAGGCATCGGCCTCGATCGGGGTGAAGTCGCGGGGGCCCTCAGGCTTGCTTGTCGTCATACCACCGTTATCGCACGGGCATCGCACAAGGTTACGGGTGATCGCGAAGTTTCTTGGAGAGCGCGTGCAGCGCCCGGTGCTGCAACGCCTTGATGGCGTTCACGTTCTTGCCAAGCGCGGCGGCGGTGGCCTCGAGCGACAGCTCGCCCACCACGCGCAACATGATGACGTCGCGTTGGTCGTCGGTCAGCGACGCCAGCAGGTTCACCACGTCCTCCAAGGCGAGCAGCGCCATGACTTCGCTTTCTGCGTCAACCGCGACCCGAGCATCGGCCGCCCTTACCTCGACGTCGTCAGAGGCGAGTCCCACCGTGCGCGGGCGGCTCTTCGCGGCGCGGCGCTCGTCTTGGAGCCTGCGGTGCGCGATCACGAACACCCAGGAGCGGAACGCGGACTCATCGCCGGTGAATCCATGAATGCCGCGGGCTGCCTGAAGAAAGGTCTCGGAGACCAGGTCGTCGGGTTCAGCGCCACCTCGGCTCGTGAGATAGCCCGTGATGGGGCCTGCGAGGTCACGGTAGATCTCCGCCCAGGCCCAGTCGGCACCGGCCTTGGCGGCCGCCAAAATGGAGGGGAACGCCTCACCCATGGTCATGATGCGTGACGCTACCACCCCGGCCGCGCACAGCGGCATCGGAGTGCGAAAGAACACTGGTAGCCCCGACGGGATTCGAACCCGCGCTACCGCCGTGAGAGGGCGGCGTGCTAGGCCGCTACACAACGGGGCCCTAGCTGGTCACGTCATTACACGGTGGACCGAGAACTAAGAATAGCGCATCCTGCGACGTGATCGCCCTCTCATCCCCGACCTCTGGGAACATCAGCGTGAGGCGCCGCCGCCTCGCGATCGGTTGCCCGCCGGCGCATCATGCTTCCCGCCTGCCGCGCGACCTCCGCGCTGTATTTCACAACCCTGTCACGGCCGTCCGCCTTGGCGCGATACAACGCCACGTCCGCGCGCTCGAAAATGTCGATGAGGGTGTCCCCATCATCAGGGCCAGCGATGCCGTAACTGACCGTGGATACACTCAAGTCAAGGCGATCCAAGTGCGTCTCAAACGCCTCGCTGATCGCCGCCAAGTGTGCGATGGCGGCGACGTCATTGACGTCGAGCAACACAAGCCCAAACTCATCGCCGCCCAATCGGCCCGCGATCTCTCCAGGCATCAGCGAATCCTTCACGGCTTCCGCGAACGCCACCAGAGCCCGGTCGCCCGCAGCGTGTCCGTACACATCATTGACCTCCTTGAAATGGTCAAGGTCGGCGACGACGAGTCGCACCACGTGGCCATCGGACCGCGCACCCGCGAGCAGGCACTCCGCCTGGCGAGTGAACTCCGAGCTGCCCATCAACCCGGTGAGACCGTCGAGCATCGCGGCCTGGCGCAACTCCTGAGCACGCTGGTCCCACCCCACTGCCGACACACCGAAGGTCACTGCAACGAGGCTCACCAGCAAGAATCCAGTGGTGGGGACCGTTCCCACGGCGGACTCGAACACAGCGCTCGTGGGACCTGACGTGTAGTAGAGCGCGGCGCGGACCAGGTAGAACACGGAGAGTGCGCTGGACGCGATCGCGATCACTAGTAGCGCGACGACTGCCTCGCCGCCTGTCTCGTCCTCCCTGCCCGCCCTGCGTGCGACCCACGCGAGCCATACCTCGACCGACGCTACAGAGAACAAAACCCCCATGTATATGAACAGTGGGCCGTTACCCGCCCAGATATTCTCAGCAGGGTTTCCCAGGATCGTCGGCACCAGGATCGCTGGGGGTGCAACGCCCAGCAGCCACAACGGGAGTCGCCGGCGACGGAGCGATCGGGTCGCGAACCAAACGCACGTCACACCCGCCATCGACAGCACATTGGACGCGGGGTTCGCGATTACCTGCAGGTCGGTGCCGTTGAAAAGAAGCAGACTCGTCGTCGATCCGGCGCACAGCAGCGATACACTCCACCAGCCAGAAAACTTGGAGCGAGTAGGTCGATAGACGCCAAGGTAGAAGAGAATGAGGACCGTCAGAGCCACGCCGCCCAGGGCGACGCGCATGGTCTGAGGATCAAGCATCGTTCCACAGTACGCCCGCGTGAGAAGCGAGACTAAGCCGCAGTGGCGGACCTCACATGTACTCCGTGCGCACCCCAAACCAGCCCGAGCACACAAGCGCGGTCGAGGACTTCGGGCCGGTGAATTCATTCATCCGGATGAGACCAATCATCACAAGGGCCGATGGCGTGGCTCTGTCGCGTACACCACGATGGCTTCATGACAGACACCAGTAAGGCCGAGGCCAAGCTCGCCGCGATCGCCGAACGCTACGCCGCCAAGCCCACGTCATCTCACGTCAACGTCGCGATGTCGATCCCCTGCGTCGGCTGGGAATGGAGCTGGCGCGAGCCCTCTGCACCCGCTCCCTACTTCATCGCAAGCACCACCAAGCTGTTCACGGTCGCGATCGTGTTGCAGTTGCGTGCCGAGGGCAAACTCGCGCTCACCGATCCCGTGGTCAAGCACCTCGGTGACGACACCATGACCGGGCTGCATAGCTTTGGTGGTCGCGACTACTCACGAGAGATCACGATCGAGCAGTTGCTCGCTCACACGTCCGGCCTGCCGGACTACTTCGAGGGCAAGCGCGCAGATGGCAGCACGCTGTTCGCCGACATCGTCAAGGCCGACCGCACGTGGGATCCTGAGTTCGCTTTGGCGTCCGCGAAGGACATGACACCTCATTTCGCGCCGGGGACGCCGGGCAAGGCACTGTACTCGGACACCAACTATCAGTTGCTCGGCACGCTGATCGAGGTAGTGGGCGAGCAGGCCTACCGCGACGCGCTCCAGGCGCGGATCTTTGAGCCGCTCGGGCTGAGCGAAACCTACCTCTACGACCATTCGACGCACGATCGCTTTGGCGAGATCGCCTCGATGAAGTACGGCAAGGAGCCGTTCCCGATCCCGCAAGCCATGGCGTCGTTTGGCGCGGATGGCTCGATAGTCTCAACCGCACCCGAACAGGTGGCGTTCCTCGAGGCGTTCATGAACGGGCGCCTCTTCCCCGCCGCGGACCTGCACGAACTCACCGCGCAGTGGCGCAGGATCTTCTACCCGCTTCAGTACGGCACGGGCATCATGAGGTTCGCGTTGCCGCGCTTCATGTCGCCGTTCCAAGCCGCGCCCGAGTTCATCGGCCACTCAGGTGCCTCTGGGGCGGTGCTGTTCCATGTGCCCGCTCAAGACCTCTACGTGGCGGCCTATGTGGGCCAAGTCAAGCAACGATCCATGGTGTACCAGCTCATGTCCTATCTTGCGAACAAGGCGCCGCGCGCGTAAACTTGAGCGTAGGTGACTCAACTTTGAGCCGCCCCCGATGGAACCGGAGGAGGTTACCCATGTCCACCCCTACCCAGGCACCCGGCCAGCCCGAACAGGCCAGCGCGCTCAAGCAGTTTGGGCAGGACTTCACCGCGCTCGCGGAGGCAGGCCTGCTCGACCCTGTGATTGGCCGTGACGAAGAGATCCGTCGCATCATGCAGGTGCTCACGCGCCGCACCAAGAACAACGCGGTGCTCATTGGCGACCCCGGCGTGGGCAAGACCGCCATCGTCGAAGGACTAGCCCAGCGCATCGTCGCCGGAGACGTGCCCGCCTCCCTCAAGGACCGTCGCGTGGTCGAGATCGCCATGAGTTCGATCGTCGCGGGCGCAGCGTTCCGCGGTCAGTTTGAGGAGCGCCTCAAGGCGGTGCTCGAAGAGGTGGAGAAGGCCGAAGGTCGCGTCATCCTGTTCGTGGACGAGCTTCACACCATCGTGGGTGCTGGCAGCGCGGAAGGCTCGGTTGACGCCGGCAACATCTTGAAGCCGATGCTCGCGCGCGGCAAGTTGCGGATGATCGGGGCCACCACGCTGAACGAGTACCGCGAACACATCGAGAAGGACAGCGCCCTGGAACGCCGCTTTCAGCCGGTCTTTGTGGGCGAGCCGAGCCTCGAAGACACGGTGGCGATTTTGCGCGGGCTCCAGGAGAAGTACGAGGTCCACCACGGCGTCAAGATCACCGACGAGGCCATCGTGGCGGCCGCACGCCTGTCCGACCGCTACATCACCGAGCGCTTCCTCCCGGACAAGGCCGTGGACCTCATCGATGAGGCCACCAGCGCACTCAAGATGCAGTTGGACTCCATGCCCATCGAGTTGGACCGTGCGCGCAGGCGCATCATGCAACTCGAGATCGAGCGCACGCAGGTGGCCAAGGACAAGTCAGAGGTCGCGAAGTCCCGCCGCGGCGAGATCGACGAGGACATCGCGGAGCTCAAGGCGCAGTCCGAGGAACTCTCGATGCGCTGGGCACGCGAAAAGGACCTCATCGCTCAGGTGTCTCGCGCCACCGAGCGCCTCGAGTCGCTGCGCGGCGAGTTGGAGCGGGCGGAGCGGCTGGGCGAACTCGAGCGTGCCGGGCGCATTCGCTACGGCGACATTCCGGACGCAGAGAAGGACATGGCGACGGCACGTGCGGAGCTCGACGCCATCGCCCCCGCCGAGCGGTTGCTGCGCGAGGAGGTTACGAGCGAGGACATCGCGGGCGTGGTCGCCAAGTGGACTGGAGTTCCCGTGGAGCGGTTGCTCACCGAGGAATCGGCCAAGCTCACTCACCTCGAGGACCGCCTTCACGAGCGCGTGGTAGGTCAAGACCGCGCCATCGAGGTGGTAGCGGACGCCATCCGGCGCGCGCGAGCGGGCATCTCTGACCAGAACCGACCCATCGGATCGTTCATGTTCCTGGGCCCCACAGGCGTGGGCAAGACCGAGCTGGCGCGGGCGCTCGCCGAGCAGCTCTTTGACGACGAACGCGCCATGGTGCGCATCGACATGTCCGAGTACATGGAGAGCCACGCCGTGGCCAGGCTCATCGGCGCTCCCCCGGGCTACATCGGGTATGACCAGGGAGGACAACTCACAGAAGCCGTGCGCCGTCGCCCCTACAGCATCGTCCTCTTTGACGAGGTCGAGAAGGCTCACCCCGACGTCTTCAACGTGCTGCTCCAGGTGCTCGACGATGGTCGCCTCACCGACGGCCGCGGCCGCACGGTGAACTTCACCAACACCATCATCGTGATGACATCCAACCTGGGCAGCGACATTGTGCTCGCGTGGGACGGCGTGCACCGCGACGCGCTCGAGCATGACCTGGGCGAGATCATCAAGCGCGCGTTCCGGCCCGAGTTCCTCAACCGTTTGGACGACGTGGTGATCTTTGACCGCATCAGCCCGGCCGCGATGGAGGGAATTGTGGACGCGGAACTCGCGAAGACGGTGGCGCGGATGGCGCAGGCCAAGGACATCGCGCTCACGGTGGCGGCCCCACTCCGGGACTCGCTGGTCGCGGACGGCTACGATCCCCAGTTTGGTGCGAGGCCGCTGCGCCGCCTCATCCAGACGCGGCTGCTCAACGCACTGGCGAAGGACATCGTGGACGGCAGCATCACCGAGGGCGACGCAGTGACGGCAACGTGGGATGGCGACCGGGTGACGCTCACGAGCCACTAGTCCGACCGCGCACGCTATTAGGGTGCGCCTACAGACTCGAGCATCGCAGCGACCTCAGGGAAGCCGTTTGCACGAGCCATCGCTCGCAAGGTGTAGCCCTCGTCATCGGTCCAGGTGACATCGGCACCGGCGAGGATCAACACCTCGGCGCTCTGCGCGGAACCCCAGAACACCGCAAATACCAGCGGGGTGGCGCCGTTGCCTTCGGGATCGAGGTCAACGGCAACGCCTTCGTCGAGCAGCGCCGCCACCACGTCCACGTTGTCGAGACCCGCGGCACGGTGCAGCGGGCTCGCGGGGAAGGGCATGGCCGACATCACCGTGGGGTCAGCGCCTGCCCTGACCAGCACCCGCGCCACCGCGCCGCCATTGAAGTTGGCCGCCTGAAGGAGCGGGGTGTCGCCACCGGCCATCGGCGCATTGACGTCAGCTCCGCCGCGCACGAGCGCCTCGACCACAGCCGCGTCCTGGGCGTTGACAGCGAGGTGGAGGGGGTTCATGCGCCGGCCGTAGTCGTGGGCGAGATCCGCGCCCGCGGCGATGAGCGCTTCCACAAGGGCGGCATCGTGAGCGTTGATAGCGGTGCGCAGTTGGTCTTCGAGGGGGCGGTCGTCAATGACGGGAGCGGCGCTAGCGAGGGAATCGCTCGGAACAACGCCCGATGCCGCGGGCGCCTCCGCGTTGCCAGCACAGCCGGTAAGCAAGACGGCTGCCGCGAGTGCCGCGGCGCCCCACGTGGTGATGCGCTTCATGGTGACCTCTCGGTAGTGGTGACCCCAGCATCGGCCGAACGAGCAAGCACCGGTGGACGTTTCCGGCATCGTTACTGTTCTGTGACCCTTGGCCGTCCTCCAACGCAAAAGGCCCGCCGTAGCGGGCCTTACGTACTGCTGGGGTACCAGGACTCGAACCTAGACTAAATGAACCAGAATCACTCGTGCTGCCAATTACACCATACCCCAATGGCCCAGACCGAAGTCGGGGCCGACGCACTACTTTAGCGCGTCCCAGGGCCCTGCCCAAACCGGCGCGCGCACGGCCCTGTCAGCGGGAGGTCAGCGCCTCCAGGATGTGGGCAAGCGAACTCACCCTGGTGACGTTGGGGTTGCTCTCAGCGTCCGCAGGTACGTCTGAACGGCGAGCGCCTGGACGGTCCAACCACACCGCTACCAGTCCTGCAGCGGCCGATGCTACGGCGTCAATGTCGTACTCGTCGCCTACGTAGACGGTGCGACGGGGGTCGGTTCCCAGGCGCGCGGCGCCTTCGAGGAAGACACGCGGATCAGGCTTCCCGACGCCAAAGGTGTCAACGCCAACAAGCATGGGCACACGGCTCAGGCCGCAGCGCTCGAGTTTCAGCGTCTGGTACGCAACCGCGGCATTCGAGACCGCTGCGTAGGGAATCCCGCATGCCTCGAGTTCGTCGAGGAAGGACGCGGCGTCGCGGTGCGCACGCCAGCCCTCTTGGAAGTGGCGCTCGAAGTCCTCGTTCCAGAGGTCGTAGGCGTCATCGTCCATCGCGGGGCCGCCAAACACGGCGTGGAGATCATTGGCGCGGCGCATGCGCTGCTCGCGGTAGTCGATCTCCCCGCGCGTGTGGGCTCGGTACCAGTCGTGACGATCGTGGCGCCAGAAGTCCGCGACCTCCTCGGGGTCCACGCCGGCGCGGAGGTGTTCGGTTGCGATCTTCGCGAGCGCGTGGCGGAATGCCCCGCGGGTGTCTACCAGCGTGTCATCGACATCAAGGAGCACGCCGTCAGGCCGCTCGGATGCGCGCGCGACTGATTCGGCGTGCAGAAGGCCAGCTTGATTGGGTTTGCGCACGCATCACACGGTACCGGTTGGCGCGGCGCTCGGCCGCCGGCGAAGCCGCCTTCTCCGGCCTTGGATCCCTCGATTTTGCTCATCCGCGGACTCGTGGTTTACTGTGCTACATGAAAACGATTATCAAACTCAAAGAACTACCCTTGACCCTACTCGCCGGTGCCACGGCACTCACGCTAGCGGCGTGCGGACAGGCGATTGAACCCGCCTCGACGCCCAGATCGTCGCCTGAACCGACCGTAGATGCCGTCGCAAGCGTCGAGAGCGACGTCGCGCAGCCGCGCCTTGTGGTCGCCCATGAAGCTGGCATCCAGGTCTTCGACGTGCTCAACGACGGCACCCTTGAGCCGGTGGGTAAGTTCGCGACCGAAGCGCAGCCCCGGCTGACCGTCGCGACCGACGACCGCCACGTGTTCCTCACCCAAGGAAGCATCGGCCTTACCGAAATACTCGACGCAGGCTCCTACTCCAATGGGCACGGAGACCACTTCCACCATTACTTCCGCGAACCCGCGCTGCGAGTGGATGTGATTCGCGGCGACCGCCCCGTCCACGTGGTTGGCAGCCACGGCCGCACCGCCATCTTCAACGACGGCGACGGTTCGGTGAACATCTTCACCGACAACGGCCTGATCGCCGGCGGGTTGATCATCGAGACTGTCGCGACTAACACGGCCCACCATGGCGTCGCCGTGCCTCTGGACCAGGGTTACTTGGTCACTGAAGCCCCACCGGAGGGCTCGCCCAGCACCGTGGTGATGGTGGGAGCCGACGGCCAGGAGCTCGCGCGCTGGGACAACGCCTGCGCATCCCTGCACGGTGAGGTCACCGTTCGCGACACTGCCTTCTTTGGATGTGCTGATGGCGTACTCGCGATCGACACCCACGACCAGTCCAGCACCTTCATTCCCAACCCAGCCGGCACCGACGGTGTGCGAGTAGGCACGTTCTACCCCTCCAACGCGTCTGAGGTGGTGGTAGGCAACTGGGGGTCCGAGGCATTCAGCCTCGTCAACATTGAGTCCCAGACCATCACGCCCGTGGTGATGGGTGAGCCGCTGGGCGCAGGGGCACGCGACGCGCGCGGCGACTTCCTAGTGCTCACGCTCGACGGCGAACTGATGGGCTTCGACGTTCACTCTGGTACCGAGACCGGCCATGTGGACGCTCTTGAGCCGTTCGAGGTGGAGCCGGGCCACGGGTCCGTGCGGCCCTCCATCGCCGTGGTGGGCGACTGGGCCTTCATCACCGACAAGGACGGCGAGCGCATCGTCGTTGTCAACCTCGAGACCTGGGAAGTGATGGGCTCCTACGATCTCGCCTACGTTCCCACCCAGGTTGTGGCGACCGCTACCGCGGCACTCGTGATCGAGCCTCACGACCACGATCACGACGAAGACCACCACGACGACCACGACGACCACGACGACCACGACGATGACCACGACCACTAGCGGGAGATAGAACTCAGCTGCCCATCGCGCTGTCGAGAGACACCGCGGTGGGCAGTTCTCGTCGCGCTACGCTGCGTCAGTTCAACTAGAGGGCGGCGCGCAAGCGCCGCAAGCGGGCCAGCGAACTGTCCTTGCCCAAGATCTCCATGGACTCGAACAGCGGAGGCGAGACCTGCCGCCCGGTGACTCCCACCCGCAGCGGACCAAACGCAAAGCGCGGCTTGATCTCCATCTGCTCCACCAGCACCGCCTTGAGCGCCTCTTGCTGCGACTCGGGGCTGAAGTCCTCAAGTCCCTCCAGCACGGTGATCGCAGCATCGAGGATCTCGCCTGCGTTCTCGGGGAGCTTGGCGAGTGCGGATTCCTCGGCCACCACGGCATCGTCCGCAAGAAAGAGGAATCCCAGCATCGCGGCTGCCTCGCCCAGCAGGGTCATGCGCGTTTGGACCAGCGGGGCGGCCTCCGCGAGGGTGGCCTCCTCATGCGGGGTCAGGCTCTGGACGTCGGGCGTGCTGAGCAGTCCTGCGCCATAGAGGTACGGCACCAGGCGCTTCACGAACTCGCCCACCGGCAGCAGGCGCATGTGCTCAGCGTTGATAGCCTCCGCCTTCTGGACATCGAAGCGCGCAGGGTTGGGGTTGACGTCGGCGATATCGAAGGCCGCGATCATCTCATCGACGGTGAAGATGTCGCGATCGGGGCCGATGCTCCATCCCAGGAGCGCCAAATAGTTCAGGAGGCCTTCGGGCAAGAAGCCACGCTCGCGGTGCACAAAGAGGTTGGACTCGGGCGCGCGCTTGGAGAGCTTCTTGTTGCCCTCGCCGGTGACCATGGGCATGTGGCCAAAGTCGGGCACCTGGTCCGCGAGGCCCAGTTGCTCGAGGGCGCGGAACAGCACGATCTGCCGTGGCGTGGAACTGAGCAGATCCTCGCCGCGTAGCACGTGCGTGATCTTCATGAGGGCGTCATCTACCGGGTTGACCAGCGTGTAGAGCGGGTCGCCGTTGCCCCGCACAATCACGTAGTCAGGAATGGTGCCTGCGGGGAACGTGACCTCGCCGCGGATCAGGTCCGTGAAGCGGATGTCCTCGTCGGGCATGCGCATGCGGATCACGGGCTCACGGCCCTCGGCGCGGTAGTCGGCCTTCTGCTCGTCGGTAAGGTGGCGGTCAAAGTTGTCATAGCCGCGCTTGGGGTCGCGGCCTTCGGCCAGGTGGCGGGCCTCGACCTCTTCTGGGGTGGAGAAGCTTTCGTAGGCAAAGCCGCCATCAAGGAGCTGGCGCGCCACCTCCGCGTGGGTGCCCCGGCGTTCGCTCTGGCGGTAAGGACCGTAGTTGCCGCCCACCTCGGGCCCCTCGTCCCACGTGATGCCCAGCCAGCGCAACGCGTCGAGGAGTTGCTCGTAACTCTCCTGCGAGTCGCGCTCGGCGTCGGTGTCCTCGATGCGGAACACGAAGTCGCCGCCGGTGTGGCGGGCGTACGCCCAGTTGAACAGCGCGGTGCGGATCAGCCCCACGTGGGGGGTTCCGGTAGGTGACGGGCAGAAGCGAACGCGAACCTTGGTCATGAAGTCTTCCTTGTTATCGACGGATCACGGGGTTGCGGAGCACGCCGATTCCCTCGATGTCGATCTCGACCACGTCGCCGTGGTTGATGGTCGTCACGCCAGACGGCGTGCCGGTAAGAATGATGTCACCTGGGAGCAGGGTGGTGATCTCGCTGGCCATCGCGACCGCGTGCATAACGTCGGTGATCATGTCGCTCGAGTGGCCCGACTGCGTCTGCACCCCGTTGATGCGCGAGGTGATCTGGAGGTCGTCACCGTCCAGATCGGTCTCGATCCACGGGCCCAGCGGCAGCGAGGTGTCAAAGGCCTTGGCCCGGAACCACTGGTCCTCGAGACGCTGCAGGTCACGCGCCGTGACGTCGTTCGCGCACGTGTAGCCGTAGATGTATTGCGCGGCGTTCTCGGGGCTGATGTCCCGCGCCACGCGGCCAATCACGACGGCGAGCTCTGCCTCGAGCTGCACATCCTGGCTGTAGGGCGGCAGCACAATGGGGTCATCCGGGCCAATCACCGCGGTGTTGGGCTTGAGGAAGAAGATCGGCACATCAGAGTCCGGCCCACGGGCGGGGATCTCTGCGGCGTGCGCGGCGTAGTTCTTGCCCAGACAGATGGCCTTGGAGCGTGGGATGACGGGGGCCAGGAGCCGGACCTCGTCGGTGAGCTTCACCCGCTCCCCTGTCATGGTGCCCGGCGTGTACATCGGGTCTCCGGTCAAGACCACCAGCTCTTCAGCGCCGGGCTCGCCGTCGACAATCGCGTACCGGGGGTCGCCGCCGTTCGTGAATCTCGCAATGCGCATGGGCTCCAGCCTAGTCGCTTGTCGCTGGCCATGGACCGGTGCTCGGTGCCCGCTCACGCGCGCCCGCCGGGCCAGCTCTACGATGAGCACATGACTGCGAGCCCTCGATTTGGTGCCTCCCGCATCGACGGCCTCGACGTAGCCCGCGCGCTGGCAGTCCTAGGGATGGTGGCCGCGCACATCGGCAACAGTGGGCGGCGCGGTCCGGCTCATGGGTGGGGCTGGCTATGGATCGCCGACGGCCGCCCATCCGCGTTGTTCGCGGTGCTGGCAGGGGTCTCGATGTCGCTGATGGCGGTGCGTGCGGTGCACCGAGTAGGCGCGGCTCACCGTGTCGAGGCGCTCCGCCACACCCGGATCCGCATCATTGCGCGAGGGCTGATCCTGATCGTGGTGGGCTACCTGCTGACTGCGCTCGACACCCCGGTGCTGATCATCCTCGCGAACCTGGGCGTGATGTTCGTGCTGGGAAGCACCGTGCTGGGCTGGCGTGCGCGCTCGCTCGCGCTGGCGGCGGTAGTTCCGTTGACCGCGGGGTGGTTCGTGATGGAGACGACGGGAGCGCAGACCTGGCCTCACGTTCCCGTGGTGGGCGTGCTGTGGAGCGAAGGCTACCCAGTGACATCGTGGATGAGCTATGTGCTCGCGGGGATGGCAATGGGGAGGCTCGCGCTCACCTCACGGCGCATCCAGGCACTGGTGGCGACCGCAGGGCTCTCGCTAGCCGCCGTGGCGTACTCGCTTGGGCCGATGCTCGACGGGACGGGCCTGGACCCCGCCAACATGCCAGGAATGGTCGAGTGGGCCTCTGTCGAGGCTCACTCCTACACGCCGTTCGAGATGTTCGGGAACCTTGGGGTCGCCATGGCGGTGATCGCCATGTGCGTGGCCGTGACACCGTACTTGCGACCCTCGCTGTGGCCGCTGCTCGCGACCGGCTCGATGGCCTTCACGGTGTACGTGATCCAGATTCTGGTGATCGCGGCTGCTGGCTACGAGGTTGTCTACATCCCCTCCAACATCACCATGGTGGTGCTGTGCGCGGCGCTGGTGGGGTTCGCGAGCCTGTGGCGCTGGCATGCCGGGCAGGGTCCGCTGGAGCGAGCGATGACCCGAGCGTCTTCCGCAGCGGCCGACGCCGTCACTTCGCCGGCGGTCCGGGGTGATTGACCTGGTACCTAGCCCCAGCTGGCACCTTCTCGTGGAGTGCGCGCGCAATGGAGTCGCCTCCTCGCCAGTTCGCGGGCTCAATGATCAGTCCGCGACCGTCGTGGTCAGTCAGGTCCCAGTGCCCGCAGTCCTTGCAGACTCCCGCGAGAGCCAGGTGACTCCAGTCGATCTCCAGGAGGCCCTGGTCCGGGACAATGAACATCAGTCGCGTGGGGTCAAGTATCAGCTGTGAGCCCTTGAGTCCCTTGAACCACTTGGGGTCAAAGACTTTGACGTCGGGGTGCATCATGGCCTTGAACATTGCCGGGCCGCTCATCGCCGCGTAATGACCCTCTGGCTCCTTTGCTGCGGGAAGCCCCAGCGCTTCGCTCATCCCGTCGACGTCAAGATCCGTGTCCACGTCACCCAAGGACACCAACAGGGTTTGCAGTGCGTCGGCCAGCACCTTCCTGACTGCCTCGGGGGTCACCGATTCCGGATTCTCGATGTCCAGGCCTACAGGGGTGGACCCGTAGCGCACCCAGTTGTGGGCCGCGTCGAGCAGGTAGGAGGCTTGCACCTCAGAGTTGGCCGACTGGTGGCGAGACTCCGTCGCCACCTCGGCAAGCAGGTCAGCGGAAGGACCGTCGCTCGCGAGGGATCTCAGTATCGCGAGTGCCGCTTGAGCCGTAGGCACGATGTCAGGTTGCTTGGGGTCCAGAACGAGGGCGATGTAGGCGGAGTCAGTGCCCGTGCGCGCGGCAAAGCCGTCCACGCTGTAGATGAGGTGGAGGCGAGTGCGGAGTTCGTCAAGCATGGCGCGGAACAGCACCCCCTGCGACACGAATCGAGCTTCGCTGTCGCTGGTGTCGAGGGTCATCGACAGCACCACGGGCAGCATCCCGCCAGCGATCCACCCATGACGGCGATACGCAAGGGGCTCGATTACGGCTCGTGCGGGCATGGGTGTGGCGGTGGGAAGAGTGACATCGAGCGTGGGCGGCGGTTCAGCGGTGAAGCTGAGTACCGCATTGCCAGAGTGCAGCCAGGTGCGCGCATGCGCGAGCGCGGCCTCACGCGTGTGAGAGCGGTGCGCCGGCGCGCCCAGGTCAAGCATGCCCAGCGTGTGTGCGCCAAAGCGTTCAAGGAGCGGGCCGGACCCGGTGAGTTCGTCGCCTTCGCCAAGCTCGGCGGAGATCACGGCGCGCTGTTCCGCCACGACGTCCTCGGTCACGCGATCCAAGTGTCGGATGGACTCCGCGACTCGCTGCAGGAAGTCCGCCACGAGCGCTTCGGGGCCTTGTGCCCAGAACGAGATGCGGTCGTCCTCCGTGTGGGCGTTGTGCATAATGCTGACCTTGCCCACCTGACTCATGACCAGATGCTCGACGAGGTGCGAGATCCCGGCGTTGCGCGGAGCCTCGTCTCTCATCCCCACGGCAAACGCCAACGTTCCCGTGTATGTGGTGCGAATGTCAGACCACACCAAGGGAATTCCCTGGTGGGTGGTGGTCTGGAGCTTTGGTGGTGTCATGCGCACATTATGGGGCCTCGAGACGTCTCTTGTATGCACCTCTGGGCCTGCAACAATGGCGTACGTGAACGCGCTCACCGTTACTGTGCTCCCGCGCGCCGAATGGGAGCCGCTGGCCGCCGCGCACGCCGCGCGGGTGGACACGGTCACGGCGGGGCGCCGGGAGCGTGCTGGCCGCGGTGAACCCCACGCGGTGGACGACTTCCTCTACGACTACTACTCCGTCACGTTGTCCACTCTGCGCCGCTGGCACCCGGGCGCTGGGGTGGTCCTCGAAGGAGCCGCCGACCACGCTGGATGGCGCTGGTACGCGGCCGATGCTGTGGGCAGCTACGTCGACACTCCCGCCTTCTGGGCGGCGCGAGGTGAGGCCGTGGCCTTTGTGACACAACTGCTTGAGGCGAGCGCCGCCAAGCCACTGCACCTGGGGTGTTTTGGGCTACATGAGTGGGCCATGGTCTACCGGACGGGCGGAACGGGGCTGCGTCACGCCCTGCCACTGCGCCTTGGAGCCGAGGGCACGGACGCGGTGGTGGAAGCCCACCCCGTGACGTGCACCCATTTTGACGCGTTCCGGTTCTTCACTCCGGAGGCGGTACCTCGCAATGCGACCCAACTGACGCGCGCGGAACAGGCCACCACGGAGCAACCGGGCTGCCTGCACGCCACCATGGACCTGTACAAGTGGTGCGCCAAGCTGTCCCCTGCGATCTCGAGCGAGCTCCAGCAGGACTGCTTTGAGCTTGCCGTTGAGGTGCGGCGTGTGGACATGAGGGCGTCGCCCTACGACGTCAGTCGCTATGGCCTCGAGGCGATTCCCATTGAGACTGTGGTGGGCAAGCGCGCCTACGCGCAGGCGCAACGCGACTTCGCCGCGCGGGGCGCCGTGCTTCGCCAACGCCTGCTCGACGAGTGCGCCAGGGTGCGCGCCTTGGCAACCCGCGCGCTGCATCTAGATTCAGTCACACTTGGCAGCCAAGTGAGACCATTTCTCGATGCAAGGCGCGAATACCAACGCGGTGAGGTGTGAAGGCGGCATCGGCGACAATGGGGGCATGGCTAAGAAGGAGCACGCGACCGGAGCGACCCCTGCAGTGAGGGCGTTGACGCAGGCGGGAATCGAGCACACGCTACACCCGTATGAGCACAATCCTGCGTCAGGGATGAGTTACGGACTTGAGGCTGCCACCGCGCTGGGCGTGGATCCCGCGCAAGTATTCAAGACTCTCTGCGCGCACGTCGACGGGAGGCTCTGCGTGGGGATCGTGCCCGTGAACGGGATGCTGAACCTGAAGGCACTGGCGTCCGCATTGGGCGGCAAGAAGGCTGTCATGGCACAGCTTGCTGATGCCGAGCGGGCCACCGGCTATGTGGCGGGTGGGATCTCGCCCATCGGGCAGAAGACGCTCGCTCCCACGGCGCTCGACGACAGCGCCCTGGCGTTCGACGTCATCTACGTGAGCGGCGGCCGGCGCGGACTCGACGTGGGGCTTACGCCCGCGGACCTGATCACCGTCACGAAGGCTGTTACTGCGCCCATCGCTAGGGCAGACTAGGCGCATGGACCTGCTTCCCACTCCCCCGGGTTGGGACTACGCCGAGCGGCTCGCTGAGGTGCGCGAGCGCGCGGACGCCGCGTGCGCGGCCGCTGGCCGCAATACCGGCGAGGTGCAGCTCCTGGTCGCGACCAAGAACTTTGACGCCGATGCCGCGGTCGCCGTGGTCAAGGCGGGTGGGCTTCTCATTGGCGAGAGCACGGCGCAGGAGATCGCGGTGAAGGCGGACCCAGTCCGGGCGGCCGGAGCCCATATGCACTTCATTGGACATCTGCAGCGCAACAAGGCCAACTATGTGATTGACCTGGTGGATTGCGTTGAGTCTGTGGCGACCATCGAACTCGCCGAGCGCCTGGATCGCGTTGCCGCCATGCGCGAGCGGACGCTGGACGTCATGGTGCAGGTCAACGTCTCTGGTGAAGAGACCAAGGGAGGCTTTGCCCTCTGGGAAGCGGCCGATGCCGCCGCACAGGTCGCCGCCCTGGAGCACCTCACCGTGACCGGCTTCATGACTATTGGCGCGAACTCTCGTAACGAGGCCGAGGTGCGCGACGGATACTCGGCGCTGCGAGACCTGCGCGACACCGTCAAGCTGTGGGGCGGCGCGGACCTTGCCCGCGCGCATCACTTGTCGATGGGGATGTCGAGCGACCTCGAGTGGGCGATTGCGGAAGGCGCGACCATCGTGCGCGTGGGCAGCGCGATCATGGGCGAGCGCACACAAGCGTAGGGTCGCCTTGCTAGCGAGCGGGACCTGCGCCGTCTAGCCTGAGCGCATGAGCGAATTCAGCGAGACCCCTCCTTGGGAGGAGGGTCCCGACGAGGCCAAGGTCACAAGCCGCAAGAACTGGCTCCGCGCCGGTGTGCTGGGAGCGAACGACGGCATCGTCTCGATGGCTGCGCTGGTGATCGGTGTGGCAGCCGCAGCGGACCGGCCCGAGATCTTGGTCGCTGGCCTCGCTGGCCTTGCCGCAGGCGCTCTCTCGATGGCTGTGGGCGAGTATGTATCGGTGTCGAGCCAGCGCGACGCTGAAGAGGCCCAGTTGGCTCGCGAGCGCAAGTGGCACGCGGACCGGCCAGACTGGGAGCTTGAGCAACTCGCCGCTCTCCACATGGAAACCGGCATGGACAAGAAGACGGCGATGGCTGCGGCGAAGCAGCAGACGGCGCACGATCCGTTGGCGGCTCATGCACGAGCTCACTTGGGGATTGACCCCGAGGAACTTGTGAGTCCTGTACAAGCCGGATTCGCGTCGATGGTCGCGTTCACGCTTGGCGGTCTCGCGCCCGTGGTTACCATCCTGTACACCTCAGCGACCGTGCGGGTGCCCCTGACGTTCGTCACCGTGCTGATCGCGCTCGCACTCACCGGGTGGGCGTCCGCGCGGTTGGGTCACGCTGGCAAGCTCCGGGCGATCGCGCGCAACCTCATTGGTGGCTCGCTCGCCATGTCGATCACCTACGGCATCGGCACCCTGGTGGGCATGCACCTCTAGCGCCTGTAGACGTCTCGGCGGTGGCCGATGCGGACAATTGTCACCACCAAGTGAACGTCGAGAACGTCATAGATCACCCTGTAGTTGCCGACTCGGATCCGCCAAGCGGATTGCTCGCCCGCGAGTCTTGTTGACCCGCGCGGCCTGGGAACCGTCGCAAGTTTGCGGAATGCCTCCAAGACGCGCGAGGCATCGGCAACGGGCAGCTTTCGCAGCTGCTTTGCGGCTGCCCGCGTGAACTCGACCCGGTACACGCGCTAAGCGAGTTCCTTCTCGAGGTCCTCGAGGGGGATCCGGTCCCCATCGTCGGCGGCCTTTGCGGCACGATACTCCTCGACATCCCGCGCCATCTCGAGTTGCTCGAGTAGAGCCAGGTCGTCTGGGCCGATCAAGACCGCTGCGACCTTACCGTGGCGCGTGATGGCCACGCGTTGGTGAGAGTAGCCCACACGGTTGACAACGTCCGCGAGTTCGATCCGGAACTCACGCGCGGGCATGTAGACGTCGATGGTGCTCACGTGTACAAATATTACCTTGTGTACACAACTCATGCAAGACCGCGCACTGGTGGCGGAACGCTACTTCGCGGTGACGCCAGCCTTCAGCAGGCCGTAGACCAGGGCATCCACGAGTGCCTCCCACGAGGCCTCGATGATGTTCGGGCCTACTCCCACCGTGCGCCACATGCCGCCGTGCTCCATGTTGGTGGTGGTGATCAGCACGCGCGTCACGGCGTCGGTGCCGTGGCTCGCGTCCACAATTCGCACCTTGAAGTCGGTGAGCTCGAACTGCTCGATTTCCGGATAGACAGAGACGAGCGCCTGACGCAGTGCGTGGTCAAGCGCGTTGACGGGTCCGTTGCCCTCCCCAGTGAAGACCAGCCGCTCTCCGCCCACCTCAAGCTTGACGATCGCCTCGGCGTCGGCCTTGGTGACGTCCCCGGGCTCGGTCTCGACCATGACGCGCCAGCTCTCGGTGTGCCAGAACTTGGGCGCCTCGCCCAACTCGTCGCGCAAGAGCAAGTCAAACGAAGCATCGGCCGCATCGAAGGTGTAGCCAGCGGCCTCGGCGTGCTTGACGCGTTCGGTCACGCGGCCCAGCAGTTCGCCCTGGCCGGACAGGTCAAAGCCCAACTCCTTGCCCTTGAGCTCGATGGACGCGCGCCCGGCCATTTCCGAGACCAGCATGCGCATGTCGTTGCCCACCAGGGAGGGGTCGGTGTGCTGGTAGAGATCCGGGTCCACCTTGATCGCGGAGGCGTGCAGGCCGGCCTTGTGCGCGAACGCGGAGGCGCCAACGTATGGCTGACGCGCGAAGGGCGCGATGTTGGTGATTTCCGCGATCGCATGCGCGATGCGCGTGGCCTCTTGGAGACCGTGGTTCTTGAGCGCGCGCATGCCCTTCTTGATCTCGAGGTTAGCGACCACCGCGATGAGGTCCGCGTTGCCGGTGCGCTCGCCATAGCCGTTGACGCAGCCCTGCAGGTGGGTCGCGCCTGCGGCCACCGCAGCCATGGAGTTGGCGACTGCGCAGCCCGAATCGTTGTGGGCGTGCATTCCCAACTGCGAGGTGGTGCGCGCGCCCACCGCGGTGACGATCGTGGCGACGTCGTCGGGCAGCATGCCGCCGTTCGTGTCGCACAGCACCAGGGTGTCCGCTCCCCCGGCCTCGGCCGCCAGGAGCGCCCTGACCGCGTACTCGGGGTCAAAGTTGTAGCCGTCAAAGAAGTGCTCGGCGTCCAGGATCACGCGGCGCCCCTCGCCCACCAGGAACGCGACGGTCTCTTCGATCATGGCGAGGTTCTCGTCGCCACTGACGCGTAGGGCCCGCTCAACGTGGCGAATGTCGGTCTTGCAGACCAGCGTGATGATGGGCGCCTCGGAGTCAAGCAGCGCCCGCACCTGGGGGTCCGCTGCGGCGGCGGTGTCGCCGCGCCGGCTCATGCCAAACGCTGCGAACTGAGCGTTCTTGAAGCTGAGCTCCTTGTGGACCAACTGGAAGAACTCGGTGTCCTTGGGGACGGCGCCGGGCCAGCCGCCCTCGATGATGCCCACGCCCAGCTCGTCAAGCAGGGGCGCAATGGCCATCTTGTCCGCAACAGAAAGGTTCATGCCTTCTTGTTGCGCGCCGTCGCGCAGGGTGGTGTCGTAGACCTCAACGGTGAGATCGGTCATGTTCTCCTCCAAGGGCGGGGGCCGAATCCATTGTTCCAACAAAAAAGCCCCCCAGGGTGCGGGAGGCTGCGCGTCGGCGGTGGTGCGTGCGACGCGCTACAGAATGATGATTGCGGTGCTCATTGGGAACATTGTGGCATAAGCGCCGATGCTGTGGCTACGTCGCAGGCGTTTACCGCCAGCTTTCGCGGGCGGTTCCCACTAGCGGATAGTCCTCGCCGTAGTGGTAAAGGATGCAAGCGAAGTCAGATTCTCCAGGGCCAGGGCGGATGGACTCTTGGGTGAAGCTCGACAAGGATGGCGGGACGCCTACATAACTCGTGAACGCCACACCACAAGGATCGCTCCTTGGATCCTCGAGGTCCGTGACGAGGTCCGCGCCCAGGGCATAGATCTCGAATCGGTGCGGCTCGTTGCATTCCAGGACTTCGACTCGCCCCGTTTCATCGACCACACCTGCTGCGGCGTTGCCCTCGAAAGGATCGACCACGCACGTTCCCGCTGAAGCTTCAAGGACGTCAATGACGGTGCCTGGGGCGTAGACCCCGGTGGGTGCCGGCGTGAGCATGATCGACAACGAGCTGTCGCAGCGGCCAGCCTTGGGGTCTTGATGATCTGCGCCCGTGCCGGAGACGGACACCCACGCAGTCGGTGCCGCGTCGTCCGGCCGTGATGCCGGGAAGTAGGCGGTCTCCACGCACCAGGCGTCGGCAGTGCCAACCAGATTGAACAGGCGGCCCTCGCTGGGCTCGGAGCGCGGGAACGTGGTGAGCTCGACGCGCCACTCGGGACCCCACACGGGCCAGCCGTCCGCGTCTTCGATGACGGTGGACGCAATCCTTGGTAGCGCGCCGGCTCTCTCGACGTGCTCCGCAATTGCGTTTCCGAGGGCGTCGGCATCTTCCTTGGCACCCTCGAAGGCGGGGTCCAGCTGGCTGACCAGTCCGCAGGAGGCGAGCAGCGTGGCAATGGCGGCGGTGTAGGCAATCCTTACCAGGGCTGTACGACCGCTGTGGTGAACTCGCATCTCATGCCTCCCCGCACCTCGCTGCGCTCTACGCAAATCGTAGACCTCAAGGTGCGCTGGCGCGCGGGACCACGTTCAGTCGGGTCGCGATAGTGGGCACATCGCGCATCGTGCCGCTTGCCACGCCCATGGTCAGCGCGAAAAGCTCATCGTTGGTGAGGCTCGCGCGGTGGCCGTTGATCTGAAGAAGGATGAGCGCCGATGCTGCGGCCAGGCGTTTGTTCCCGTCCACCAGTGGGTGGTTGAGACAGAGCGAGTGGAGGAGCGCGGCGGCTTTCTCACCGATGCTCGGGTAGGCGTCGGCGCCCATGACAGTGGTGCTGGGGCGAAAGAGCGCGGACTCGACCAGGCCCGCGTCCCGGATGGGGCCAGTTCCCTCGCGTTCCATGACGAACTCGACGTGCCTCATCTCGAGGTACCGAATGCTTGGTGCCATCAGACCGAGCCGAGGCGGTCAAGCGCTTCGCGGTATTCGGTGCTGACTTCTTGGTAGGCGGTCTCGACGTCAGCATCCAACTGAATCCGTTCGCGATCGCGGATGATCGCGCGCAGGACTGCCTCGTTCTTGGAGATGCCTTGTGCGCGCGCCAGGTCCGCGAGCGCCGCCTCTGCCTCAGGAGTAGTGCGTAGTGTCATAGCCATTCCTCGATGATACCAATGTGGTATCAGTTCGAGGCTGGGCCGGCGTGACCGGAGGTGCAGTTGCCGTTGATGTCGCAGTCCACCAGGTGCGAGTGAGGGTTGTGGACGGTGAGCGGTAGCGGGGTGGATGGGGTGAAGATGTTGCCCGATATCGCGACCCAGTTGCCGCCGTTAATGGAGTACTCGCCATTCCAGGAGGTGGTGAGGCGCACCACGACGTCGCCTTCGAAGTGGAGGTACGTGTGGGTGAGTGTCTGGTTGGGGTACGGCCTGCCGGGGTTGCTGGTGACCGTGCTGGTGCCATTGCCCCAGGTCCAGCTGTAGTTGTGATGGGTGGCGCGGATGCGCACGTTGGCGCCCAACAGCGTGGTCTGGTGGATGATCGGACTGCGCTCCACGTAGAACACAGTGGGCACGGACGCGTAAACCCAGCCTTGGTCGGGATTGACGTTGATCTCCGGCGGTGTGGGGGTGAGGCTGGTCCAGGCGTTGAGGATCGCGGCCTCGAGCGCGGAATCATTGGGGCAGTAGTACCAGGTAATCGCGCGCCATGTACCCCAGGCGCCGCTCGCCTGGCGCTGGCGCATCCAGAGAGGATCGAGCGCCTGGCTGCCGTCAATGCATGTCTCCACGATGGGGTCTCCCCACAGGCACACGGGCGTGATGTCGTAGCGGTACTGGCCTGAGTGGCAGAAGGGGGCTTGAACGAACTCGCGCTGGATGCCGTCGCCGGAGCCTCCGGCCGGCAAGCCGGAACCGGGGCCGATTGCACCTTGATACACATCGACGAGGTAGGAGTTGCCGCTGGTTGACCCAACGGCACCTCGATCATGGTCGTGCGCGGTAGCCTCCTGAGCGCCTACAGTGATAATCGTGAATGCAACCGCGAGAACGAGGGCTGGGCGAAGGCTGGTCATTCGCTAGATCCTGTTCGCCTCAACATCGACGACTCGCCATGCAGACCCGTCGTACCGCACCAGCACCAAGAAGCGAACGTCAGCGCCCGCGACAGCGAGGCGTTCCGCCTGGCCGGGCTCCGTAACAAACAGGTCCGCTTCAGAAACCACTACAGCTACAAGTAGCGCTTCGTCGTCCTGCGGGACCGTCTCGGTAGTACCTTCGACGAGTTCCACGTCGCCACCGCGCACCGCAATTCCAAGTTCGACGTCGGACAATGCGCGCGAGCGTACGTTCGCGCAGAAATCGCACCCCGGCAACGACAGCGCATCCCACACCTCAAACTCAGCAGTCCGAGCCACTTCCGGAAACAGCTCAACAAAAAAGTGCGCCGTCACGACGGCACCTTGAACATCGTCACGCTCGGCGCCAGGCGGCAGGATCGCCAACAGTTCCTCATCCCTGAGCGGCCCGCCTTCACCGGGCGAGGGGCTCGGCGCCACCGTAGCCCCAGGGCTCAAGGTAGGCACGGGCGTCTCGGTCACAATCGGCGCGGGCTCCCCCGTGCACCCCGTCATGACCATTGCACCGGCCGCCGCTAACACCAAAGAAAGCACTCGTCGCGTTTGCATGCGCACGAGGTTACCGGGCATTACATCCCTTTTGCACCTCCAGCACGCAATCTGTGGAAAACTCGCCGCAGCCCGCCCCCACGTTCCGGCCACCCCACCACGTCCTCTCTCATGACACGCTTGCACCGGAAGGGACGCGCATGGCAGCCACTTGGCCCCACCTGATGGAGACGCTTGTCCGCGAACGCGGCCGCCGCCTCTTTGGTTACGCCTACATGCTCACCGGCTCCACGCAAGACGCCGACGACCTGGTCCAGTCCGCCCTGATCAAGGTCTTCTCGCGCTCGCGCAACCTCACCAGCATCGAAGCCGCCGAGTCCTATACCTACAAGACCATCCGCACCCTGTTCCTCGACGACCGCCGCCTGGCCCGCCACACCCGCGAAAACACCAACGTAAGCGCCGACGCGGCCTTGCCCGATGCATCGGCCGCCATCGACACCCGCCTCGCCATCCAGCGCGCCCTGCTCTCACTGCCACCCCGTGAGCGCCTGTGCGTGGTGCTCCGCTTCTACGACGACATGTCCATGGTGCAGATCGCCCATGACCTTGGCCTCGCGCCCGGCACGGTCCGCAAGTACGTCCACAGCGGGCTGGCGCGCTTGGGCGAGGCCGCCGCCCACCTTGGACTCAGCGCAGAAGACATCGCTGACGACGACCACATCTCCGTGACCGTCGTGACCAGAAAGGAAGCATGACCATGGGACTTCTTGAACTCGATGACCTGGTTCGCGTGGGCGAGGCCCACTTCGATGAGTCACGCCTGGCGCAAGGGACTGCTCACTTGCGGGGCCCGGTTAAGCGCCGACGTGCCACGCGCGCGGTGGCGACCGGCGTGGGAACTGCTGGTGTGGTGGGGCTGGGCGCGATGACCGCGTATGGCATCGGCGCAATCGACTCCCCCGCCGGACCGCTGGCTGACGCTTCGCTTGAGCAGGCGCTGAGCCGGGAAGGCGTGCAGTGGAGCGGCGGTGTCGAGGGGCAGCAGTTCGCGTGGTGCAACTGGGAGGATTTGGGACGCGTGACGGAACCCGCGATTTACCCGGGTAGCCCGATTCAGTTCGAACACACCATGAGTTTGGAGTGCGACCACATGGTGCTACCTGGCACAGAACTGTTGGAGATTCGCGCGGACCTGCATCTGGATTCGACCGCGCAGACATCAACAGTGACCTACGAGGTCACGAACATCAGCGGCGGGGACTTCGACATCCTGGCAGTGGGAACCGAACTCACGTGGACCACAGACGGCCCGATAGCCACCGAGACAGGGCCCAACGGCGAGTACACGACGAGCGTGTGGGCAGCGGAACAACCGCGCGGCAGGTGGGAGATCTTTGAACCCGGCATGTTGAGTTCCGCTTCAGAGCCGTTCCCGGCAGGAGCCACACGGCGAGGCGCGAGCACCCACGCCGTCTCCGACTACTACGACATCGCGGTGACCATGGGCGTGACCCCCGAAAGCCAGTCGTGGGTGCCGGACGTGATCGCGTACCCCGAGTCTGTGCGAGTGTCGGTCTACGTGCGAGTCGCGCGAAGCGAACTCGCGGTGGCAGACGAGGTCACGCTCTACACCGTGGACGTAGGAAACGTGTACCTGGACGGCGAGCTCATGTACCAGGCGCCCAACTAACGCCGCGCTCTACACCCGCCCATTCAGCAACTTGCGCTTGTCTTTCCAGTCCGGCAAGGTCCGGTCCATGATGGCGTAGAAGCGCGCATTGTGGCTGCGCTCCAGCAGGTGGCAGAGCTCGTGCACAATCACGTACTCGAGCAGCTCCATGTCCCGCCGGCCCAGCTCGAGGCTCAGCGCGATGCGCCTGGTCTGCGTGTTGCATGTGCCCCAGCGCGTGGTCATGCGGCGCAACGTGAACTCGGGCACCTCAAGCCCCATGAAGTCCGCCCAGTACTCGAGCAGCCCGGGCACGGTGGCGCGGAGTTCTCGGCGCAGGCGCTCGGCTTCCGGCCCGGCTTGGAGCGGCGCGGGCATGCGGCCGATGCGCTCCTGAGTCTTCGCGATCCACGCCGCCTTGGACGCCACAAAGTCGCGCACGGCGCGCTCGCTCACAAACGTGGGCGCGCTCACCACCACCTCACCGTGGGGTGCCTTAACGTTGATCCGCATGTACTTCACACGCTTGCGCGCGATCCGGTAGGCGGGGAGCGACTCGTTCATGGTGAGACCAGCGTAAGTCTCGCCAGCGACATCGCCCCCTCAACCCGCGCAACTGTGGAAAACTGAAGCGCAAGCCCGGCCGGCATCGGCCGAATGCAAGGGGGCATCATGCGTAAGCGCCGCAATCCCATTGAGCGCCGCCGCGCGCGCAGGCCGGTGCTGTGGCCATGGCTGGTGGTGGGCTTCATGGGCTTTGTGCTCACGCCGATTGCGTTCGTGACCGTGTTCGGTGTCTTTGACTTTGACGCCGAAGCCATCTCCTTCCAGGGCGAGTTCAACAGCGACGATGCCGGCGGGCTCGCTAGCGGCGAGGGCTTCTTCTGGACGTGGGCCATCGCGACGTGGTTGCCGGGCATTGCCGGCGCACTGTTGCTGTGGCGCGGGCTGGATCTGAACCGCTCGGACCTGACACACCGCGGCTGGCACTACCGGCCCGGCAAGGCACCCCGAGCCGCGGGCCGCTTCCACACCTTCCCCGTGGGAGTGAAGGCCAACCAGCGGGTCAGCGCGCTCGCGTGGGGATCGATCGGCACGCGCGTGGCCGCGATCTACACCGTCTGGACGTCACACAAGTATCGGTATTCGGTGGAGCAGCTCGAGCTCCCCGCCGTGCTTCCGCCCGTGATGCTGCTGCCCCAGGGCGGCTACGACAAGCTCATGACCTCGCTGGGCGGTCAAGACCTCCACGTAGAGTCCGCAGCGTTCAACGCTCGCTGGCGCGTGGTCACGGACAACCCTGCCGGCGCGCACGCGTTCTTGCACCCGCGCATGATGGAACGCCTGTTACAGCCGGACGTCGAGGGCATGGCGATCTCCGTGGACGGCGGCACGTTGCTGAGTTGGTGGCCGGGGCTCACGCCGGTGGACACGGCCATGCGGCATCTGGACGTGCTCGACGAACTCACGGACCTCATCCCCGCGTCCCTCTACAGCCAGTTCGGGACGCCGCGCAATCCCGCCTGGGGCGAGCCCACTGTGGAGGCGCCGGCTCTCACCCCCGAGCAGATTTACGCCCAGCAGCTACGCGACCAGACGTTCCACCCATAATTCACCCACCCAAACACGCCCCCGCGGCGTACTAGCCATCATGACTACCTTTGAGCTGGCCTCATGAACACCTGGAAGCCCTTGGTCGAGTCGCTGCTCCGCGAGCGCGGCCCCGCCTTGTTCGGCTACGCCTACGTCCTCACGGGGGACAAACATGCGGCCGATGACCTGGTCCAGGACGCCCTAGTCCGCACCTTCCAGCGTGGTCGCGGTGGGTATTCGATTGACCAAGCCCACGTGTACGTGAAGCGCGCCATGTTGAGCGCGTTCATCGACGGGAAGCGGCGGGCCAAGGCACGGCCGGAGCTCGCTGGCGTGGAGGCCTCCGGCGCGGTGGGCGACCATGCCGACGCCGTCACCGCCCAGGTCGCACTCCGCCGGGCCATCCTGTCCCTGCCTCCCCGCGAGCGCGCGTGCATCGTGCTGCGCTACTTGGATGACCTCCCCGTCGAGGGCGTGGCACGCGAGCTGAACATCGCGCCGGGCACCGTCAAGCGCTACCTCTCAGATGCGCTGGCCCGCCTGCGCGAGAGCCACCCCGATCTTGAAGACCTCAACGACATGCTGTCCGGCGGCACTCACCGTGTTGCCGTCATCGACAAGGAGAACCGCTCATGAGCACTCTGCTAGCGACGCTTACTGACATGGAACGCGACGGGCTCGCCGCCTTTGGTGACTCCCGCCTGGGTGAGGACTCCGCTGGGGTGATTTCGCGCATCGGCCGACGGCGCACCATCCGTGCCGTGGGAACCGGAGCCGCGAGCGCTGTGCTGGTGGGGGCTGTTGCTGCTGGAGCCTGGGCTGTGCAGAGCCGGGGCACTGCGGTGTTGCCGGGTGTGACGCCGAGTGAGTCGGTGAGCGCAAGTCCTTCCCCAGAGCCCAGCGAGACTGCGCCCGTGGAGACGTTCGAGCTCACGCTGCACGAGGGCAAGACGATGCATAAGGTCGTCGACGAAGTCGCGAACGCCAACATGTCTGACCGCGACTTCGTGACTGCGCTTCAGGCGGCATTGCCTCCTGAGGCTGAGGGCGACGCCGACGGCTGGGTGGCACCCGGCGAGTACTCGGTGACAGGGCCAGAGGACCTCGCGCGGCAGGCGGTAGCGCGGACCATCGCGACACTGGATGCCGCTGGCGTGGCGCCCGACGACTACCGGCGGGTGCTGACCGTGGCGTCGCTCATTGCGATGGAGGCCAGGCTCGACGAGGACCGGCCCTTGGTGGCGAGGGTGATCTACAACCGCCTGGAGATCGATCAGCAACTCGAGTTGGATTCCACGGTCAAGTACCTCGCCGTCACGGAGGGAGTGTTCACCACCGCGGAGGAACGTGCAACCGAGTCCCCCTACAACACCTACAGGAACGTGGGTCTGCCTCCGGGGCCGATCGCTTCGCCGTCGGTGGCGGACATCGACGCGGCCGTGAACCCGGCCGAAGGCGACTGGATGTTCTTTGTGACGGTGAACCTCACTACCGGCGAGACGCGCTTTGCGGAAGACTTCGAGGGCCACCAAGCCAATGTGCGGTTGCTTCAGGAGTGGTACGCCGAGAACGAGGCGTAGCAGGCGCTACTCCTGACCGGTTCTACTCCTGAACCGTCCGGGCAGTAGTGGCGAGGAGTTCGCGCAACTCGTCGGCGTTGGTGCGCACGCCATACGCGGAGGTGTCGCGCTCGCTTCGCCAGCTCTCGGACAGTGGCCCCATGTCCACCGCGTCGTAGCCCAAGGAGTCCAGGAAGTCAGTGACGGCAACCTTGGCGTCGGCGTCATTGCCTGCAATGGGTAGCGCGCGGCGGACCAGTGTGCCGGGCGGGGTTCCGTCCGTGGGGATCTCGGCGGCGACGATGTTGTTGAACGTCTTGACCACGTGGGCCCCAGGGTGACGGGCTTGGAGTAGCTCGGAGGTGGTGGACTCGTTGCGGTCTAGCGCCGCGATGCGGCCGTCGCGCTGGGGGTAGTAGTTGTTCGCGTCCATGACGATCTTGCCCTCGAGAGGGGCGTCGTCGATCTCGCCGATACGCCCCAAGGGTATCGCGACCAACACCAGTTCACCTGCGGTCGCGGCTTCGTGGGTGGTGCCTGCGGCGGCGCCGGGGCCTAGCTCGGCGATGAGGTCTGCGAGAGACTCTGGGCCGCGGGAGTTGGAGATGGTCACGGTGTGGCCTGCGGCGACGGCCGCGCGTGCCACGTTGGAGCCGATGTTGCCGGCGCCGAGGATTCCTATGTGTGTCATGTTTTCAGGGTAGTGGGTGCGGGTATTCCTGTTCGGCCGCTAACCCGCTGGCGTGAGCGCGCGGACTATCGCGAGGTGCTCGGGCGCGATGGCGTCGGGGCGAGCGAGAAAGGCGCGCGTGGGAGCATCGGCCGGATAGAAGGTCTCGATGGCGAGCTCTGACGCGAGCACGTCGCGCGGCGAACCGATCACCGCGAGCGTGCTGATGAAGGACAGCGCGTGGCCCCGGTAGGCGATGCGGAAGGACTCCGCGAGATCGCTCGCGTGGTGGGCAGCCGATGCTGGGGCTGGTTTTGCTGTGGCTTCCGGGAGGTGCTGGCCAAGTTCGGCGTGGAGGGCGGCGAGCGTGGGGTCGCCGGTGGCGGCGATCTGGCGTTCCAGGCGGTGGATCATGCTGCGGCACAGGCGGTCGCGGTCCTCGATGCGGTGGCCGATTCCCTGGGGGTGCACGAGCAGGCGGAGCGTGGACAGGGGTGGTGTCAGCAGATGTGGGGCGGCGTCTTCGGCAAAGATCGCGGCGCCGGAGTTGAGGGCCACCACGTTCCAGTGGCGGTCGAACACGATGGCGGGGAGTGGCTCGGCGGCTTGCATGATCTGTTGGAGGGTGGCGAGCATCGCGGGGTCGTGGTGTGGCGCGGCGTGGAGGTCGCGAAACTCGGGCGCGTAGCCGGTGGCGAGCAGCAACCGGTTGCGGTCGCGTAACGGGATGTCGAGGGCGTGGCCCAGGCGCTGCAGCAGCTCGCGGCTGGCCCGGGCGTGGCCGTTCTCCACAAAGCTGAGGTGCCGGGGCGAGACGTGCACCATGTGCGCGGTGTCCATCTGGCTCACCCGGCGAATGCCGCGCCAGTGCCGCAGCACCTCGCCCACTGGGGCGAGGTGCTCGGCGGGACCGGCGGTTGTGGTCATGCGGTGGTGGCTGGCCGGTAGACGTGGCGGGCGGCGAGCACCTCGAGTGTGGTGACCGCGGTGACGGCGACTGCTTGGGCGGCCACGAAGGCGATGCCGGTGGTGGTGAGCTCGAACCAGGCGCCGGCGGCGATGGCGACGCTGAGCGCGACCCATGCGACGTTGACCGCGAGGATGGTGACCGTGCCGGCGAGCGGGGTGGGCGAGGTGCGACTCACGCGCCACATGAAGGTGGCCCAGAAGATTAGGAAGATGCCCAGGCCCAGGGTGAAGCTGGTGGGGAGACCTAGGAGGGTGCCTGCCGGTGATGCGAGGGCGGTGAAGTTGAGGGCCATGGGGATGGCTAGGAGGTAGTCGGCTGTGATGGAGCGCTGGAGGAGCGTGGCGGGGTAGATGTGTGAGGGGGCGGTGAGAGTGGTGGTGGTTGTTGCTGCGGCCGGCCTGGTGGTTTGCGTGGTCATGGGGTTTGCCTTCCTGGTTGCGGGCGTTGGTGCCCGCTCCCATGGTGGGCGCGCTAGGTAATGGAGTCTATTGCCTAAGAGGTCAAGGAGTCGCGACTCAGCCGCACCCTTACTTCGGAGGTGGCGAGGACATCAAGCCATTGCACGTCCGATGCGCTGACGAGCGATCGCCTCGTTGAGGTGCCGCGCTGTTCGCGTGACTTCACGGGCGACAACGAAATCCTGTCTCCTAGAATCCAGACCACCGCGCGGCAATTCGAGTGACGGGCGCAACTCCCGTCGCACGCACCCGTTTCGTGACGAAGAGATCTTTCCTAGGCTTCGTGCGAGCGGAGTTCCCGGAGCAAACTGTCCTTCACAAGTCGCAATTGCGCCGGCGAAAGATTCCGATGCTTTCTCGAGATCCGCTCGACGAGCGCATCGACATACAGCGAATGCGCAAGGAGTTTCATCGCTCGTTCGTCGTCACCGACAAAGCGTGTGACGAACGGGTGTCTGAGATTGAGCACGAGAGTGACAGCATCGTCTGCTGGGAAGCCAACGCGCGCGAGAGGTTCCGAGTCGCTGCTGAGGTCACTCAGCACCAGGCTGAGCGTCGGGTATGCGGTGCCACCGAACCTGATCTCTACCGGGTCTCCCAGCGCTTCCTTGACAGCCTCAACACTCGCGGTTTCGTCGGGATCATCACTCGGGAACACTCCTTGCTCGATCACTGCCAGAGCCGCACCAAGTTCTTCGCTATCGACCAGGTCGTCACGAGTGTCTTCGACCACGGACTCCGCAGCCGCCCGGCTCAAGCCCGGGCGGCCCTCGTCTTTGCGAGACTCTTTCGCCTTTGCAATGTAGTCAGAGCACAATGCTTCGAGCTGATCCACCAACTCTTCATGGGCGGCGCCAGACATGTCCAGACTGTCCTTTGTGTGACTTACACGCCAGTCGTCGAAGTCAAGTTCGCCGATCAGTCGTTGCGACTGAAAGCTGTTAACCGCCTTGAATATCTCCCAGGGCTTCCAGCCCTGGCTCGGTCCACCTTGAATCAGTCTCCCCCGTCGAAACAGATGGAAGCCCGCATCGGCAGCTCGACCTTTGGCCAGCAGCCCGATCCAGCCAGTCACCCTGAGCCCATGAACCTCGAAGTTCACTGGCTTTCGCCAAGCACGAGTCTCAGACCCGAACTGCTCGTCTAGCAGGGAAGGCGTATCCCACGACAAGGTCTCCCCGTTAAAGGTGATGCGAACCTGGCCTGTTTGGAGGTCCCGCCTGTAGATCGAGGCGAGCTCACTCTTAATCTTGCCGATAGTTCTTCCCACAAAGACGCGGTCGTACTCGTGCATGCCTTCAATGTCGACTCTCGTGTAGTGGGCTGCTTCGTCGATCCCACCACGTACTCCGATGTTCAAGCTCTCAGGACGGTCGGCCTTCAGCCTCGCCAAGTCGACGCCACAGTGAAACTCGAGCGTGTCACCAAGTCGCTTGCTCGTGACCTCCCAACGAGGGCCCATCCAGCACGCTGCGGTCTTGAGGCCCATTCCGAACTCAGATCGCCCACTCGTGTTCGTCGGCGGCTTCGCAAGTTGCATTGCGCGCTTGAACTCGTCTAGACCCATGCCATTAGAGTCATCTGCGATACTGAGGGTTCCTTTGTCTCGGTCGTAGAAGATCGCAACTGTCAACTCTGCCGGAGCACCCAATACTTCAGACATCGCTTCCTTGTGTTGCTCAAAGTTCCAAGTCGCATTGTCAACAAACTCCGCGATCGCATACCACGGCAGATACGAGAGTCGGCGGTAGGTTTCCAAAATGTCAGACTCGGGTCGTATCTCAACGTAGGTGTCCAGCGTCTCAGTCACTTCGTGCTCCTCATCTCTAGTTCAAACAGGTCGTTAACTGGATCCACTGAAACCAACATAGGGTACTGACGTGCTTTGACGTCGACATCTGGCGGCAGCAGCGCCCTGCGCGAGGTTGCCATCGCAAAAATCCGGATGTCATGCACCAGGCCCCTGTGCCGGAGGCGAACCCTCTGCTTGTTGGGGAAATTCCTCGGTAACTGCGCGAACAGCCGCCCGCCCCAAAGGTCGTCTTGAAGCACCAAGGGGTATTCAGTTCTCCGGTCGCTTGAAATCAGTTCGTCCGGAAATGTGTCTACGGCCAAACCATAGCCACCATTCTTGCTCCGCGCCGGCGTCATCGTCGCGAGACGGAATCCATGAGTCCGACAACTCCTTGTGAGGTTCGCGGTCGCAGCGTCGGCTACACAGAGCAACTCCGGAGGAAGATCCTCGGCAAGCTTGAGCGCGTGGGCGAGCAGGTCCGCCGGGATGGGTGCCTTCACCGCTTCGACAACAGCGGCACCATACCGGGCTGCAGCCAGTTGTCGGAACTGAGTATCGAAGTGCGATTCAGGATGACTGGCCAACTCGACCTCAACCACCCACCAGCGTCGAGCAGTCTCATGGAGCAGAATTGCGTCTGGTCGCACACGGCCGTACTCACTGTCGAGAAGAGGTTTGCAGTCGAACCAGTGCCACCCAACGGCGTACTTACCAAACATGGTAGCCAGCAACGACTCGAACTCGTCTTCGCGCAAGCGGACTGGCTCGTAGGTCTCTGTCTCCGTGATGAAATTGCTCAACCGAATGCCACCTCGAGCCACTTAACTTCTGCCACTCCCTGAAGTTCGAGTTCTTCGTCTTCGAGCCTGCCTTGCTCTCCATCACCCGCGTAGATAGTTGCTACGACCGCGGCCGACTTTCCAGTGGCGCTTCGGAGTACTCGCCCCATTCGCTGGATGCGCTGCCGAGTGCTCGCAGTCGAAGCGCAGATCAACCCAAACGTTGCATCTGGCACGTCGAAGCCTTCGTCGAGCGCTCGACAGGTGACTAATACGTCTGACTGCCCGTTGCGATAAAGAAAAAGGTCGCGGAGTCTTGCAGCGCTGTCCATTCGGGAGTGATATGTTCCGACACGATGACCCGCATCCCGTAACAGCGAGGCCAAACTATCGGCAGCATCTATGGATTCGTGAAAGACAATGGCCTTCTCGCCACGGTGGTACTCCATGATCTTCACCGCGGCTGGCAATCTCGCTCGCGCGCGCTGGACAACTCGCGCACGCGCCTGAAGCACTCTCTCCAGAGAACCATCAGTCTCCGCGGATGCGCCACTCATCAACGCCGCAATCCGGCGGGTCAGTCGCGCCACCTCAGCGCCTTCCGACTCCGTCAGCGGGACCTTGTAGTTGACTACCGCGAACGGTGTCAGCACGCCGTCGGCAAGCGCGTCGGCATGGTCGTACTCGAAAATGACCGGCCCCAGCTCGGACGCAACAAACTCTTCGAACCAATTGTCGTACTCGCGAGTTGGAGTCGCGGACAGTCCCAATGTCGAGCGCCATTCGCCGCGCACCGCAAGCCGGTTGAGCGGCGAGCCATACCGGTGACACTCGTCGGCGACAACCATCCATCGGTCCTTACTGACCATTGCTGGAACGACCTTGCGAGCAGTATTCGCCACGAGCACCACTACTTGCTCATCAGAAGAGAGGACCGCTGAGCCACTGGTACCGATGTCACCGTGGGCTAGTCCAAAGGCTCTCGCCAACTCAACAGTCCATTGATCCTGCAACGCGCGAGTTGGCACCACAACGAGGACTCTGAGGCGTGCGTCCAGTGACAGCTGTTGAGCTACGCAGGAGATCGCGAATGTTGTCTTTCCGCCGCCAGTGACGACACTCGCTACACCGCGGCCATGTTCGCTCCATCGCTCGAGCGCAACCAACTGCCACTCGCGCAGCGGGGGCATTCGGGCGGAAAGTGCCATCGCAGAACTCTACGAGACCAACTGTGCGTTGGTCCCGATGGAACAGTCGAAAACTCCGTGAGCGTCGGACTCTTTGGCTTCCGCAACGTAACGGCGAGGACCCAGGCTCGCGCCTTGAGATTGCCCGTTCGGCGAGCTAGCCTCGCCCACGGCAATCATCCGACGAACCACTCCGTGGTTCGGGTCTAGCGCCGCCGGTGCAGCGACCGCCGAGCGCACGAGGTCAGCGCCCCATCGCGAAGATGCCGAAATGTCCTCACGGTCTTGGAGGATGTGCTGACGAAGCAGAAGATAGACCACCCCTGGGTGGACGGCGTTGCCGAGTTGTCGGTAGCTCAGGGCAACCCGCTGGTCACCAAAGTCGAACCAATCAGGGAAGCCCTGTAGCCTCGCCGATTCACGAATGGTTAGCCGCCGCATTCTCGAGCCCACGATGGGCGTTTGCCCCATCGCCACGAGTGCGGGAGCATAGTTTGGCTTCTTCACGCGCACACCCGAAGGTCGCAGTTGGATCAAGCACTTAGTTAGGTCGCGTGGATAGTCCCCTGCTTGCCACTCAAACTTCTGCCTTGACAGTGGGAACGCCCTGACCTGAGGGTTCGCCTGGAACCAACCGTCTATCGCACCTCTGTTCCGCGCATAGAAGGCCATATTTTGCCGTTCGAACTGCTGCTTCCACGATGGCGCGCGCCGATCGACGATTGCGTCCGCGCGCCAGTACTGACTCCACAACGGATGCCCCGGCAACGCGGCTCCTTCAGTTCTCGCGAGGAAGTCGTTCCACGTTTCGATCCACGCAGTTTCATCTGGGCTAAGGGAATACAAGAACGGGTCGCGAATCGCCGCATCCACTTCCAGAACGTCGGCTTCGAGGTCCCAAGTAGTTGGGTCCCAGCCATTTGAGGGAGTTCGGCCGATTATCGGGGCAACGTCGGTTTCCCGCAACGCACGGTCCCGGCCCACATAGGTCCCGAGGATGTAGACGCGGTCCCGGGTCTGTGGTGCACCCCCGAGATCTCTCGACAACAGGTGAGGCGAATAAACACACGGTTCTGAGGGAGTACGGTAGCCCGCCTCCCGTAGGCCGCGGACGATAGCGTCCCAAACGGGGCGCTGCCTTGGCCCTGCGATGTTCCGGACATTCTCGAACATCACAACGGGAGGCTTGCGCACCTCGAGGATCTTGAGTATCTCGTTGAACATTTGCCCGCGGATCTCGGTCATGCCGAGTTGACGACCCGATTTGCTGAACGGCTGACAAGGAAATCCGCCCACCAGCACCGCATGCTCGGGAACGTTGGTTTGCACGTCAGTCGCCAATCGGCGAATGTCACCAGCCGGCTCGAGACCCCACATCCGCCGGTACACCGCCGCAGGCTTCGGGTCGATCTCAGATGCAAGCACCCCGGTGCCGCCGAGCGCGGATAGCGCCCCGTGAAAGCCACCGATACCCGCGAAGAGGTCCACGAAGCTGAATCCCATGCAACCTAAGCTACCGCACGGTGCTGACAATGACGGGAGGCTAGCTACAGGTACTCCACCAAAGCCAACGCCGCCCGCTCGCCCGTTGTCGACTGAGCGAGGCTCTCACTTTCGTCAACCACTACCGACCGATAGGCGGTACCCGGTGACCACCATCCTCGCGTTGACTACGCGATCTCTCGTTAGGAGCACCGGCGCGAAGTTCTCCGGCGACAACACACTCGTGACCGCGACCAGGACCCAGTTGTTGTCATTCTGCGCACACCAGAGTTCCTTTGGCGTGAGATTGAAGTCGAGGCGCATCCCTTGAATGCCCTTGACCTCGACATGAAGACTACGGTCCTCACGAGCGAATTCGAGGTCATACCCGACCCCGTCGGCCTGGCAGTCGCGCACCAATTCCCAACCGTCTAGTGCGAGTGACGCTCGAACGATGTCGATCGCGCGCTTCTCGGCGATTCGATCGAGTGCCGGTTTCGCGGACCTCTTGAACACCGGGCCCGCACTCGCGTTGCGCAGGCGGGCGCCGTCCTTGATGTACTGCGGCTCGATGGGGGCGCTGCCAAGCAGTTCACCCCCGGGTAACTGTTGAGGTACTTCGAGTCGCGGTGCAGTATCGCCGACTGGAAACAATTCATGAAGTCGCGCTTCAATGAGTCCCTCTTCGCGCTCATCAGTGAGCACCACGCGAGGCCCCGGGTCCGGGACCGCCGAGGGAGGCGTATCAACCGCGGGAACTCCCCCACCCGCTTCAACCAAGCGGTCAAAGGTCTCGGCCGAGATCTCGGTGATCGCGTGTTGAACGTTCCAGCCCGGTAACTCCAGACGACCCTTCGCAACCGGCTTTGTGAACGGCGTGTATCCCGTCAGTTGCGCCTCCCACGTCCCCTCCTTCGAGGGTGCGATGTAGCGTACTCTGGCGGACGCCGTGAAGTGCATCGGGTGAGTCGAGGAGTTGCTTGTCGAGTAGTAGATGATCCGACTGCCCGGCCCCGCCTGGTTGAACGGAACTCTACCCGTCACGTTGCTGTCATACCTGTAACGAGTTTCTGGGTCAACTTCCCACTTCGCGCCCACAGCGGCGTCGGAAACGTTTAGTAGAAAGCAACGCGGGTAAGCGCGCAAGGAACACAGAATCCTCGAGAGGGCGCGCTCTGAGATCTCGAGAGGATCGCCCCCTGCTCCCTCGTTGGTGTCCCAGAACGGATCGTAGACCAAGCCAACATGTTCTAGCAGGGCCTCGGTCTTGCGCGCTACATCGTCGTCTCGGGATTGAGGCGGAAGTCTCGATTCGCAGACCCGGTCCAGTAGAGCGTTGACGTTCGCCCGCTGCGTACCATTCGGCGAGTCGGAAATGCCGAACTCAGCGGCAACAGCCTGCATGAGTTCTAGCCGCGAGGAGTTCTTCACTTTCGCACCGGAGATCTCGGCCATCGTGCCCTCGCTCTCTTGTCAGGACTAATCTAACGTGCCCGACGCCTGCAAACTTGAGAAATGCCTCGTAGACGCCATCGTTCCGAGCGCTCGGGTCACCCGTCGAGCTGGGCGCGACGTACGACCCCGTCTCCAATGACGACGGCTCCGACTACGTTGATCTGCTTACTCAAAGGGCCTCCCGAGCAACGCGCTCAGGCTATACGCGCGCGTCTCTGACCCCAAGCGCTTCATCGCGCGCCTCGCGACTCACCCAACCCAACCCCACCCAACTGCGTTCTAGCATTCATGACCTACGGGACCATAGAGCAATGAGCAGTTGGAAGAGCGCGCTGGACGCGCTGGTCCGCGAGCGCGGCGCGGCCCTCTTCGGGTACGCGTACGTGCTCACCGGGGACGCCGACGCCGCCGAGGACCTCCTCCAAGACGCCCTGGTCCGCGCCTTCCGCCGCACCCGCCGCCACGACGGCCTGGACGCCACGCACGCCTACGTCAAGCGCGCCATCACCACCGCGTTCATCGACGGCACCCGCCGCAAAGCCGTGCGCCCCCAACGCGCCGACGGCGACCCAGGCGACATCCACTCCCCCACCGCGCACGCGCACCTCAAGACCGTCCACAGCGACCACGCCCATGACGTCGCGCAAGCCCTGGACCTCCACGCCGCGATCCTCACGCTCCCCCCGCGCGAGCGAGCCTGCGTGGTCCTCCGCTACCTCGAGGATCTCCCCGTGGCCGGCGTCGCCGCACAACTGGGCCTCGCCACCGGCACCGTCAAGCGCTATCTGTCCGATGCCGTCGCCACCTTGCGTACCCGTTGCGCCGACGTTGACTTCTCACCGCCGCACGACCCGGCCGAGGAACCCCACGAGCACCTGAACGTCCGAGTCGTCTCCCGCAGCACCCCTCAAGGAGGACCAGCATGAACACCGCATTCGCCCACCTCAACACCTTGAACCGCCTGGGAGCCGCCCAGTTCGCCGAGCGCCGCCTCGCCACCGACCACTCCGCCGTCACCCGCACCGTGCGCCGCCACCGCGCGGTTCGCGGGGGCGTGACCGCCGTCGCGGCCTTGGGGCTAGCGGGCGGCGCAACCCTCGCGGCGCAGGCGTTCACTGCGAACCCTATCCAGCCAGGAACCACCAGCCCGAGCCCCACCTTTGACCCCTCACCCAGCCCAGCGCCTAGCCCTACGCCGTACATTGCGCCCAGTGTGGGGCCCAGCCCGGCACCCAGCCCGTCCCCTGGCGCCGACTTTGTGCCAGAGTTCGCGCTGGGCTGTGAAGTCCCGCGTATCGGTTTCACGACTGGAGTCGCGAACGGCTACGTGCCCGAAGGCGAACTCTGCCTCCTCAAGGACCTTCAGAGCCAACTGCGCGCCGACGCCGCGGTCTCCTTGGCGCACCTCAACGAGCAGTTCAAGACGGAGCTGGGGAAGGACATCTGCGTCCTCGAGGGCTACCGTGACGCCAACAAGCAAGCCGAGGTCCAACGCCGTCGCGGCGTTCCAGCCGGGGCCAGCGCACACGGCTACGGACTCGCCATTGACCTGTGCGAGACGTCTCAGGGCCAAGATCCCATCGCCTGGCTCGAGGACAACGCCCCTGCCTGGGGATGGATCCAACCGCAGTCAACGGCAGCCGACGAACCCTGGCACTGGGTCTACCTACCAGGAGCCGCCGAGTACCCAGAGGACCACGGCCTCAGCGACCGCGAAGTCAATCAGGTCTCGGACTAGCCACTAACCGATCCGCCGCATCCACCCAAAGCGGTCCTCAGCGCGCCCGTACTGAATGTCAGTCAGCGCGCCGCGCAGGGCCATGGTCACCTCGCCGGCTTCGCCATCGCCAACGGTCACGTCAAAGTCCGGGGCCACGAGCCTCGCCAGCGGCGTCACCACCGCGGCGGTTCCACACGCGAACACCTCGGCGACCTCACCGTCGGAGATCCCCTCACGCAGTTCCTCCAACGTGATGTCCCGCTCCACCACAGATCGCCCGTCGGCCGCTAGCAATTCGAGCACCGAAGCACGCGTGACGCCCTCCAAGATGGTTCCCGTGAGGCGCGGCGTCAGCACCGACCCGTCCCGCATCACCACAAAGACGTTCATGCCGCCGAGCTCCTCGATGAACCGGTCCTCGCGCGCGTCCAGGAACAGCACCTGCTCGCAGCCGTTGTCGGAGGCCTGCTGCTGCGGCAACAGACTCGCCGCATAGTTGCCGGCACTCTTTGCGGTGCCCGTGCCGCCCGGCCCCGCGCGGTGGAACCCTTGCGCCACCCAGATCGACACCGGCTTCACGCCATGCGGAAAGTACCCGCCCACCGGCGAGGCCATCAGCACGTACTCCACCGTGGTCGACGGCCGCACCCCCAGGCATGCCTCGGTGCCCAGCAACAACGGCCGCAGGTACAGACTGCTCTCCGAAGCGTCGGGCACCCACGCCGCATCCACCGTCACGAGCGCCTCGATGGAACCCAGAAAGTCAGCCTCCGTCACTGCGGGCAGGGACATTCGTGCGGCCGATGCTGCCAGCCGGGCCGCGTTTGCCTCCGGGCGGAAGAGCCAGATGGAGCCGTCGGCGTGCTTGTAGGCCTTGAGCCCCTCGAACGCTTGCTGCCCGTAGTGCAGCACCGTGGCGCCGGGGTGAAGCGTGAGTTCCGCGAACGGTTCGATGCGCCGGTCACCCCAGCCCTCGCCGGTGCGCCAGGTGGCGCGGGCCAGGTGATCGGTGAACACCATGCCGAACGCTGGCTTGTCCATGAGCGCCGCGCGCTGCTCCGCGGAGGCGGGCGCGGGGTGCGGGCGGACCTCAAACTGGGCGGTGGCGGGAGTCGCGGTCACGGCTGAATCCTCATTCCGTCACCCTACCTGGATGCGGGCTTGGTGCGCCGTGGACCTTGGTCACTCCGCTTTACACTTATCTACCGACTACGGTATATATGTGTATATGGAAGTCAGTGTGCTGGAAGCTGCCGCGATCATGAACGTGTCTCCCCGGCGTGTTCGTGAGCTCGTACGGGAGCAGCGCATTCCGGGCCGTCGTGTAGGCGGAGCGTGGCTGGTTGATGCTGGCGGCGTGAGGCCGACTCGCGGACGGTTGCCGCGCCCCATGAGTGCTCGCAATGCTTGGGCGCTCGCTCAACTAGTTGAGGGTGCGAGTCTCGAACACCTGTCCCCCAGTGAACGGTGGCGCCTGCGCGAGATGCGAAACGCACTGGTTCACCGCGACAACCCCGAGCAAGTGCTCGAGGCATGGCTGCGCAAGCGCGCGGACCGTGTTCTCCGGGCGGCGAGCGACCTGGCTCGCCTGCGTGACGATCCCCGCTTGGTTCCCACGGGCGTGTCCGATCCGCGCTCGCAGATGGCCGCGGCGCAGTTGCTCGAGGCCTACGTCCACACCGCTGATGTCAACGACCTGCAACTCGACCACCTGCTCGTTCCCGCCAACGTCGCCGATGCAAACCTGGTGCTCCACGTGGTGGACGAACCTGCCCACATGCCTTCGGGACCAGCGCCACGCTTGGCGCTCGCTGCGGATCTCGCGGAATGGGGATCCTGGCGAGAATCGAACCGCGCACGCGAGATCATCGAGGCCGCCGCTGGGTCGGGGTCGTAGCGCCCGTCGAAACGGGCACCAACAACTCGTGACCAGGCCGCTCCGGGAGCTCGTCAAGCCACTCCGCGAGTTCATGCGGTTCACGCGGGAGGAAGGTCCGGAAGCGCCTCAGTTCGGTACTTGAGGTCAACCTGTTTCGCACGGCCTTATCTGTATACAGTGCGTCACAGTAGGCAAATGCTACGGAAGCCGCGTCGATGTCAGTGATGTCGTTCACACTCCACCTGTGGTTCGCGTCGCGATGCATGACCGTCTTGAGACTGATTGCTACCTGTATGTGCGGCGCGGCACAAAAGACGCCGAGTACTGTCTCATCGCCTACCGCGAGCTGTTTGCGGCCGATCAGCGAGTACTGCCGGTTGAACGCGTCGAGCCATTCGTGATGGACCTCGCGACCAGCCACCACATCCCGAAGCCGCCCCCGGCGCCAACGTCCGTCTAGCGCAAGCTTGGCAGAGAGGTCATGTTCGAATCCGAGGCGGGACTTGTGAGCGTCCTGGGCTAACTCAGGCGCGTACCCATTTGATCGAAGTTCGGCAATTTCGGAGTCCTCTGGTCCGGCGAGCATCATGCGCTCCATTGCCGTGTTCGATGAAGTCATGAGTGCCTCAAAACTCTCGGCACCCATGGACCGCTTGGCGCTGCCCGAAGCGTCATTGCCATCTGAGTCGACTATTCGCAAGCGACCCGCGATGCCGAGAGCTCGACCAAAGCCTTTGCCAACAAGTTCAAGCGGGAGCCCCATGGGTGCTTCAGATTGCCTCGCGTGAATGCCCGCGTGGATCTCAAGTTCTCCCAACTCGGGGCGACCGAGCAAGTAGAAGAAGTCACTAAGTTCTTCCATGATGTGAGCGACATCTCGCCGCTGCCGAGGATCCTTGACCATCGACAACTCAATCAGGTGCTCCGCCGACAATGGAAAGTGCGCTCGTCGCGAACCCACGGCTCGTCGCACGGCATCCAGCAACACCGTGTAGCCAGGCGGCGTGTTCTGCCCGACGCCGGCTTTGGCGAGATTGATGAAGTGATTCAGATCAAGGTAGACGAGCGCGGCCTGCGGCCTTACTACATGGGGCCAAACGAGAGTATCGGCGACTCCCGTGCGATCGTGCATGATGTGATCCTTCCGAAGCGGACCCGGTTTGCATCGCCGCATCGGGCACAGCGCCTGTGTCTTGAAGGATCGCACTTCTCACGGTGAGTTCCAGTATCAGGCTCCGGCGCGCCAAGAACATCCCGCAGTCAGGCACTCGACGCGAGCGATCGTTCGCCTTCGCCAACCGCTGCGCCCAATAAGAGGGCGAACCGGCGCGCAAATTGTCCGGACATTGTCCGGACACCGACAGAAGTCAGTGCCCCGACGCGGGAGCCGATGCCGGGCGACAAACTCGACCCAGCATCGGCTCCCTGGAGACTATTGCCGAGCAGCACCCACCAGTTCCGGAGCGCGTGCATGTGTTGCGGCACCGCCCGGCGCTTCAGCCGTGTGCGCCGTCCCATCGATGTCGATGTGCGGCAGAACTCGGTCCAGCCACGCGGGGATCCACCACACGCGCGGGCCCAGGAGCCGCATCACCGCGGGCATGAGGAACACGCGGATCACGAACGCGTCGATCAGAATCGCTACGGCAAGGCCGAGGCCCAGCAGCTTCATGACCCGGGCGTCCGACGTCACGAACGAGCCAAACACCACCACCATGATGGACGCAGCCGCAATGATCACTCGCGAGACCTCCGCGAGGCCGCGCCTCACCGCGAGCGCGTTGTCCCCGGTCGCGTGCCACAGTTCGGCCATGCGCGAGACCAGGAACACCTGGTAATCCATCGACAGCCCAAAGAGCAGCGCAAACAGAATCAGCGGGGCGAACGGCTCGATGGGCGCGCCATCGCCGGTGCCGATCAGCTCGCGTCCCCAGCCCCACTGGAACACCGCCACCACCACACCGAAAGCCGCCGCCGCAGACAGCATATTCATGGCCGCGCCAATGAGCGGCAACATCAAGGACCGGAACGCGACCAGTAGCACCAGCATCGACAGCCCCACTACGAGCGCGAAGAACACCGGCAACGAATCGGCAATGCGGTCCGTGAAGTCGGACCACGTGGCCACCGCTCCGCCCACGTGGGTGGGGAAGCCTGCGGTGTCCGCGGTCACGGCGTAGTCCCCGCGGATGCGCTCGAGCAACTGCTCGGTGTCGAGTTCCTGAGAACCCCCTACCGGGATCACGTGAATCACCGCGGCGTCACCCGCCGCGTTGACGAGCGGCCCCATGGCTGCGGCCACCGAGTTATCGTCTCCCAGCGCTCCGGTCAGTTCCATCAGCGCTTGCGGCGGCGCGTCCTGGGTCACGGGCGCCGCCGAGGACAGATCCACCGTCACCACCATCGCGGCATTGGAGCCCTCGCCGAATCCTTCTGCAACCAAGTCGTAGGCGATCCTGGTGGACGAGCCAGCGGGGTCGTTCCCAGCGTCGGTCGAACCCAACCGCATGCTCAGCGTGGGGATTGCCAAGACCAGCAAGAGCGCGAGCGCGGCAACGCTGGCCCACAACGGCCGGCGCTCCACCAGAGAGGCGAACCGCCCCGACTGTGCCTCTTGCGACCACGCCCTCTCTTGGGAAGCGGTCCCGGACCCGCTCGCGTCCCCGCTGGCGGCGAGGACTTCCCGCTCGCGCTTGGACAGCACCCGCATGCCCAGCAACGTCAGCATCGCGGGCACCAAGGTCACCGACGCCGCTACTGAGAACACCACGGTGATGGCCGCCGCGATGGCCAAGCTCGACAGGAACTGGACCTGCGGCACCAACATCCCGGTAAGCGAGATGAACACCGTCATGCCCGCGAACACCACTGCCCGGCCCGACGTCGTGATGGACGCGACGATGCTGCGGCGCACTTCCATTCCGCCGCGCAGGGCCGTGCGGTGCCTGTTTACGATGAACAGCGCGTAGTCGATGCCGATACCCATACCGAGCAGGACCGAGAGCAGCGGCGCGGTCAGCGCGATGGGCGTGAGCTGCGAGAACAGCCCGAGCGCCGCGAGCGAACCCCCGAGCGCCACGATCGCGGAGACCAATGGCACCGTCGCCGCGCGCACCGTGCCGAATGCGAAGTACAAGATGACAGCGGCGATCGCGACGCCGAGCAGCTCCCCCACGCCCACCTCAGGGTCCGTGAGCCGGCTCGCGCCCGACCCCACAAGGCCCACCGTCATGACAGTGTCGTTGACCTGCGAGCCGTGCGCTGCGTGGACCACCTCACCCACCGCCTCAAGGCCGTCGATGTCGAGGTTGTAGGCAGTGTCGACGTAACCGATCTGCGAGTACGCGATGGTGCCGTCGGCGCTGATCTGGTGCGCGCCTTGCGGCGAGAACGGACTCACCACGGTGGCGACAGCATCGACTGCGGCAATCTCGGCGAGCCACTCTTGCGCGGCGTCGCGCAACGCGGGATCGCGCACGTCACCGTCGCTCACGCTCCATGCCAGAAGGTCCACATCGCCCGCGAGTTCCGGGAACGACTCCCCAAGCAGGTCGTACGCCGCCTGGGAGTCGGCGCCGTCGAGCGAGAACGCATCCCGCATGTCGGGTCCGGCGGCGATGTTGACGGCCTGGAGCCCGATCACCGCGGCAATCCAGGCAATAATGACGGCTACAGGAGCACGAACGGCGAGGCGGGCAATCGAGCGCATTAGGGACCCTTTCGGAGTTACTGAACGATCGGTAAGATAAACTGTCAGAGTGAGCATCGCACGCTAACTAACCGTTCGTCAAGTTAAATTGACGCACCGAGTTTGAGGAGGTCCACCGATGGCGCAAGACAGTGCAAAAGCAGGCGCCAGCGTTGCGGACGCGCGCCGCACCGATACTCGCGAGCGCATCCTCGTGACGGCAGCGCAACTCTTTGGCGAGAAGGGCTTCGCGGAGACCTCCATTCGTGACGTCGCGGAGGCGCTCGGCGTGACCAAGGCCGCCCTGTACTACCACTTCACATCCAAGGACGAGATATACCGCGAGATAGTCTCCCTCCCCATCGCGCAGCTACGGGCACTCGCGATGCAGCCTCACGACCTCACCACGCGGGAAGGTCGCGCAATCCTGGTCCATCAGTTGTTGGAGACGCTCGCGCAGTGCCCCCCCGAGGTCAAGGCCGTGCTCCGCGACATGCGCGCGGTCCAGGACATGAGCGGCGAGGCGACCTCGTCGGGCCTCGTTCAAGAAATTGCTGATGCCTTCGCGAAGGGGCTATCGAGAGTGGCCGACGTCCGCGACGCCAAGCCAGATCACCGGTTGCGCGCCTTCGCCGCGGTATCTGCAGCGCAGGCATCGCTGGAGGCCTATCACCTGATCCACCCCGACTGCGTGAGCCTCGACCCCGAGGACATTGCGTCAATCGAGGCGATGGTCGCCAGAGTCCTCGAAGACTGAGTCGCCGCGGGCCGCGCCGCCTACCTTGGGTCGCGGTACTTCCACATCGTCAACGTGCCAAACACGGCGACCAAACCGGCCGACCACAGCAGCGTGAGCGCGAGGCTCGAGCCCAATGGCATGCCGCCCATCAGTTCGCGCACTGCGGTGACGAGGTGCGACACCGGGTTGACCCCCACCCACACCTGCAGCCAGCCCGGCATGGTGGCCGGGTCCACGAAGATGTTGGAGCCAAAGGTCAGCGGCGTGATGATCAACATCGCGACACCCATGATGGAGTTCGCGGAGCGCAACAGCAGGCTCAGGAACGTCCAGATCCAGCCCAGCGAGAACGCGAACACCAGGATTAGCAGCACTCCCTGAGTCACACCCAGGAACCCGCCGCCCGGACGCCAGCCCAGGAACAGCCCCACCACTGACGTCACGATGGCCGCGATGGTGAACCTCACCGTGTCGCCCAGCAGCATCCCCACCAGCGCCGAAGGCCGCCAGATGGGCAGCGACCTGAACCGGTCGAATACGCCCTTCTCGATGTCCGTGCGCAGCGTGTGGCCGGTGTACATGGTGATCATGATCAGCGACTGCACCATGATCCCCGGCAGGAAGAACTGCACGTACTGGTCCGTGCTTCCAGCCAGCGCCCCACCAAAGAGCACCGTGAACATCAGCGTCATGATGATCGGGAACGCGGTCACGTCAAAGAGTTGCTCGGGCACATGCTTGATCTTGAGCAGCGCGCGCCACCCGAACGTCAGCGATGTGGACAGCGGACCTGGTCGCTGAGGACGTTCCGTACTTGCCAGTGCGGAAACGATGGCTGATGCTTGGGGCGCCTTGGCCTCGGTGGTCGCGGGGGCCGTCGCGTCGGTGGCTTTGGTATCAGTGGACGCGCTCATGCTGCGGCCTCCTCGTCGGTGGAATCTTCAGCGGGATGACCGGTCAGCGCGAGGAACACCTCGTCAAGCGTGGGCTGGCCCAGTGAGAACTGAGCGAGGTCGATGTTCGCGGCCTCGAGCGCGGTGAGCGCGCGAGTCACGGGGCCGGACTTCTCGATCGCGGCGGTGAGCGCTTGGGGGTCCACCGGCTCCGAGATCTCGACTCCCAGCTCCTTCTCCAGGATCGCCTTCGCGGCGGCCCGGTCAGCACGGTGCATGACGCGCACGTGCAGCGACCCACTCCCCACGGACGCCTTGAGCTCGCTCGACGTGCCCTCGGCGATGATCGTGCCGCGGTCAATCACGGAGATGCGGTCCGCGAGCTGGTCGGCCTCGTCCAAGTACTGGGTGGTCAGCATCACGGTGGTGCCGGTGCCCACCATCGCGCGGATGATGTCCCACACCTCGTTGCGGCTGCGCGGGTCCAGGCCCGTGGTGGGCTCATCCAGGAACAACAGTTCGGGCGTGACGACGATGCTCGCGGCGATATCGATGCGCCGGCGCATGCCCCCGGAGTACTTCTTCACCTGGCGGTCGGCGGCGCCCTCGAGGCCGAACGCACCCAGGAGTTCGTCGGCGCGCTTCAGAGCCTGAGGGCCGGAATAGCCGAAGAGCTTGCCGATCAGACGCAGGTTCTCGCGGCCGGTGAGGTCCCCGTCCACGGACGCGAACTGGCCGGTCAGGCTGACCAAGGAGCGGACCTCGTCGGCCGCATGAACCACATCATGTCCAAGCACAGTGGCTGTGCCTGCGTCCGGCCGGAGCAGCGTGGCGAGCATGCGGATGCAGGTGGTCTTGCCTGCGCCGTTGGGTCCTAGGAAGCCGTGAATGCCTCCACGTTCAATCGCGAGATCGACGCCGTCGACGGCGCGTTCCTTGCCGAACACCTTGACCAGGCCGTGGGTCTCGATTGCTAAGTCACTCATCTATGCAGCCTCCCCGCTGTTGTGGTCCTGCCACTTCCCACATGCTATGCGAGGTGACTGACATATCGGCGGGGAGTCTGCCTCAAGAGCAGCGCTCGCTGGCGTACGCGTTGATCGCCGCGTTTGCCGCTGTAGCCGCCGCCCGGCCCTGCTCGCCTTCCGGAACGGCGACTGCAGCATCGGCGCCGTACTGTTCGAGGCTCGTCGAGTTTGCGGAGACTGCCGCCATGCGGCCAAAGAGGTTCTCGTTGAAGTCCATCAGTGCCGTGAGGTGCGCGTCGATGTCGGCGTCGTCTATGGCCTCCGCCATCGCGAGCAACGCAGCCTCGACGTCGTCAACAGCGCTCTGGTACTCCCCCGCACCGAGGGCGTTGATCTCCTCGAGCGCGCCGGCGGGCTCGGGGTCCGGGTTGCTGCCGTACGCGCGCCAGTAGCCTCCGCTTGTGGCCTCGACGGCGTTGCGAGCCGCGATCGCCGTGGCGAAATCCCCAAAGCTGTCGCAGAAGGGGTCTGCCGCGGCGGTCGTTGGTGCTGCGGAGGCGGGGGCGGACGTGGCGGGCTCCGCCGACGTTCCCGAGCAGCCCGCGACGAGCGCCGATGCCGCGAGCGAGGCGAACGCCGCCGCGATCACGCGGCGTGCAGAAGTGGTCAAGGTGGATGCGGACTGCGGGGTCAGTGAGTTCATGTGGATCAGGCTTCCAGGCGGGGGCCGCCCTCTCGGGGTTGTCTGGGAACCGTGACTCAACCGTGACGGAGCCCGGCGTGCCAACCGCCACGCGACCAGACATCGCGTGCGGCGAGGGGTATGGTCGTGCCCAGGAGCGTGCGCGGCGAGGAGCGTCCCATGAGATATGCGATTGATGCGCTGGTGGCGATCGAGATCGCGCGCCCGCCCTGGTCGTTAGGCGTACCCTCCGTAGGCGTCAAGCACCAGCAACGCGCGCAAGGTGTTCCACCTGCTGGGCGAACCCACTCGCTCCATCGAGAAGTGAGTCTTGTTCGAGTAGCCGGCATTGAGCGGCCAGCGACCGTCCGCGTCGCGCCTAGAGACTAGCCCGGCCACGGCATCGGCCATCCTGTCATCCCACGGCGCACCCACTGACGCGAGGTACACCAACCCGCGTAGCGTGTCGTAGTACCACCGGCTTGGAAACGGCATCCGCTCCATGCGAGGGTCAATCACCTCGCCGGTCCGCTCCGAACGCGACATCCGATGCCGCCACAAGAACTCCCACACGCCCGGCCCCGTGGCACGAGCATCGGCCGCTCGATACGTGTCTTCACCGGCGGCCCAGTCCCGCATCGCCTCGGCCACAGAGACCGTTGTGTGCAGAGAACTGTGACTGTCGCCCATCCAGCTCTGGCAGTTCCATCCGCCGTCTGCCAACCGGACATCCAAGAGGTGGTCCACGATCTCGCGCAAGGTCGCGTCCGCCGCGCGCCCGCCGGGCAGTGCACGCGAACCCAGCGCTGCGTAAACCCCGATGGTCACCAGCATCCCCGCGATGCAGGTGTCGACGGGCCTGCGGCGCGCTGCCATCCCAGCAGCATCGGGCCACAATCCGTCAACGAGGATCGCCGCCGACTCCTGGAATCCTGGCGCCTGGGGATCGATGCCCAACGCGATGAGGTCAAGCAGCGTGTAGTGCGTCGAGATCCACTTGGGCGAGTAAAGGCCGCCGCCCCACATCCCGGTGGCGGGGTCTCGCGCGGCCAGGAAACGTGCGCCCCAACCTTCTGTGGCGATGCGTGCCCGCAGTGGTCGAAGCGCCTCCGGCGGCTCTCTCAGCAGGCGCGACCGCGTCTGGTACTCGACGGACGGATCGCCCGCGAGCAACCATTCGACGACGCCATCCGGTGCCACAGTGCAAGTGTCTCGCAACGTTCCCTGGAGCGCTAGGGCTTGCCGAATCTCGCCGAAGGGGCTTGCCAACCAGTCAGCGGTGCGCCACGATCCAGTCCAGCGCGTCCTCGGCGCGCATCAGCACCGAGATATGACTGTGCTCCTCCTCGCGCCACACCTCTACATCTGGCAGCCGCTCCGCGATCCACTCGCTGTGCCGCACGGGCACAATCCGGTCGCGGTCGCCGTGCATTAGCAACGTAGGCGCCGCAACGTCCGCCAACTCAAACCCCCATGGGTGCACAAAGGCGAGGTTGTCGTCGATCATGCCGCTCACGCCGCCCGCGTTCGCCATCTCGACCACATGGTGAAGCCACCCCCACGGCCCTCCAAACGCTTCAACGTCCCCAGCCGTGAACATGTCGGGATCCCACTCCACTTCCGAGAGCAGGGCGCGCAGCGCTTTCGCTCCTGCAACGGCGGCCTTCAACTCCAGCTTGCCTCCCGCGTACATGCCCTCAAACCAAGCGTCTCCCTCGCGCTCGAACCCGTCAACCAAGAGCGGCGCGAGCCCCGCGATCGACACCACGGCACTCACGCGGTCAGGCAGCAACGCCGCGCAAGCAAGTGCGTGCGGCCCTCCACCCGAGTGCCCCAGAACCGCAAAGCGCTCCACGCCCAGAGCATCGGTTACCTGCGCCACATCCTCAGCGACGTGCGAGACAGCGCGCCCCTTCACCCGCGTCGAGTTAGCGTAGCCGGGGCGGCTGAACGACACCCAGCTAATCCCCCGTGCGGCCGATGCTTCCAAGACCGGCAGCGGAGGCTCGCCGATGTTGGGGGTCCCGTGGTGATACACGACCACAAGATCGCTGTCCTTACGGCGCGCGTCGTAGTACTCGAGCGTGCGGCCGTCGGCGAGCGTCATGGTTGAGGGCGCCACGGAGGCGGGTTCGGTCATGTCGCCAGCCTAATCAGTGGCGGCGGGAGCGTCAGGGCTGCGAGGTGGGCATCGCCTTCGAGTAGATCTCGTCGACCACCTTGGCGTAGTGCTCCATGATCACCGCGCGCCGGGTCTTGAGGGACGCCGTGAGTTCCTCGCGGGCCTCCGTAAACGAGGCAGGCAGAATCCGGAACTCGCGAATCGACTCCGCGCGGGACACCTGCGCGTTCGCGAGCGCTATCGCCCTCGAAATCAACTCCCGTACCGTCGAGTTCGCGGCCGCCTCTTCTACACTCATGTCCGGCAAGGCATGAGAACTGAGCCACGCGGGCAGCATCACCTCATCGAGCGCGACCAGGGCAGACACAAAGTGCTTGCCATCGCCCACCACCACCGAGTCCTGAATCGCAGGGTGGGAGCGCATCGAGTTCTCGAGCACTGCGGGTTGGACGTTCTTGCCGGAGGACAGCACCAGGATTTCCTTCTTGCGGCCCACGATGCTGAGGGCACCGTCCACCATCACACCCGTGTCTCCGGTGGCGAACCAGCCGTCATGCATGACTTGGGCGGTGGCGTGGGGGTCATTCCAGTAACCGTGGAACAAGCTTGCGCCGCGCAGCATGATCTCGCCGTCATCCGCGAGCGCCATCTCGTTGCCCGCGATGGGCCTGCCCACGGTGCCCATCACCCTGGCGGATTCGGGGGTTCCCATGGCGGCCGCGGTGGTCTCCGTGAGCCCATAGCCCTGCAGCACCGTGACGCCTACACCTTCAAAGAAGTGACCCACATCCTCGTTGAGCCGCGCCCCGCCGGACAGCGCATACCGGAGCTGGCCGCCCAGGCGCGCGCGGATCTTGGATAGCACCAGCCGGTCAGCGATCGCCAGGCGGATCCGCAGTCCCCGCGCTGGGGTGCCACCTTCGCACGCCTTGGCGTGCTGGCGTGCCACCCGCGCCGCCCACCGGAAGATGCGCTTCTTCGCCCCCGTCTGGGCAGCATCGGCCTTGTTGTAGACGGTCTCGAGGACGCGCGGCACCAACACCATGAAGGTGGGGCGGAAGGACGCCAGGTCAGCGGCCAGTGTGGTGTGGGTTGGAGCGTAGCCAATGACCGCCCCCGCGGACATTGCCAGAATCATCGCGATGCGACCAAACACATGGGCAAGCGGCAGGAACAACAGCAGGCGCGCGTCTCCCGCGACGAACCCCCCAAAGTTGGGGTCCCGCTCAATGTTGAGCACCTGCTCCACGAAGTTGCCGTGAGAGAGCATCGCGCCCTTGGGACGGCCTGTTGTTCCGGACGTGTAGATGATGGTCGCGATGTCCTCTGGACTGAGGTTCTCGGTGCGAGCGTCGAGTTCCGCATCCAGGACTTCAGCGCCTTTCGCTGCGAGGCCGTCCAGGCCCATGGCATCCAACGCCACGACGCTGCTCGCGGCGTGGGCAACCAAGCCCGCCCGCGCTCCGGTGTCCACGGCAATCACACTGATGCCAGCGTCGGCCGCCATCCATTCCACCTGTGTGGCAGATGACGACGGGTAGACGGGCACGCTGATCGCGCCGGCGGCAAGGATGGCGAAGTCCATGACAGACCACTCGTAGGTGGTGTCGCCCATAATCCCCACACGGTCACCGGGCTCCACGCCAGAGGCGATCAGGCCTTTGGCGACAGCGTTGACGCGGGTGCGAAAATCGCCCAACGTGACCTCGTGCCACGCCCCGTCGCGATCCTTGACCTCGGCGAAGACTGCCCGGGGTTTGGCGTGGGCGCGGGCTGCCAGCAGAGCCGTCAGGTGGGTGATCTCGTGACGGTCTACGAGGGTTGGCGAAGACGCTACGGTGCGCATGATTTGATCGTAACCTACGGTCGCGTAGGTTGCATCGCGAAAGGTCCTAGGGCGGCCGTCCAGTGCCATCGGCACGCTCATTGCTACCGTAACGCGAGCAATGCCAGGCCCAGATTGCAATTGGGCCTTGACAAAGCAGGACCATGGCCCTACCGTTGCTTGCATAACGCAAGTTAATCGGAGGTGATCCGAGTGGCAACGACGCCCCTCTCCACGAAACCCGCCCTCGCGGTCCGGGTTTCTCGACGCTATGGCCAGCTTGCCCCGGCCCTCATGTTCCTGCTTCCGGCGCTGATTGGCTTCCTCGTGTTCTTCGCGTGGCCGGCCGTCCGCGGCCTCTACTTAAGCTTCACCGACTACAACCTCCTGAGCGATCCCGAGTTCGTGGGCGGGGACAACTACCAGAAGCTGATCTCCGACCCCGTGTTCTGGAGGTCGATGGCCGTCACGCTTCAATACGTCGCAATCAACATCGTGGTTCAAACCATCGCCGCGCTGGGTCTAGCGGTCCTGCTACACCGCTTCACGCGGTCCATGTTCATCCGCGGCGTTGTCATGCTCCCCTACCTGATCGCCAACGTGATTGTGGCGCTTGTCTGGTACTGGCTCGCGGACTACAACCTGGGACTCATCAACTCGGCGATCAGTGCCGTGGGTCTGGATCGCATCGGATTCTTTGGCGACTCTCAATGGGCGATGGTCACCATCGCGATGGTCAACGTGTGGCGACACCTCGGCTACACCACACTACTGATCTTCGCGGGACTCCAAGCTATCCCTCACGACGTCTACGAGGCGGCCGACGTTGACGGTGCCGGCGAGTTCCGCGTGTTCCGCAGCATCACGTTGCCGCTCCTACGCCCGGTGCTTGCCTTCGTGTTGGTGGTCACCGTGGTGGGGTCATTCCAGATCTTTGACACCATCGCCGTCACGACCAGGGGCGGACCAGTGGACGCCACCAACGCGATCACCTACTACATCTACAACCTCGCCTTCACGCGCTTCGACTTTGGATACGCGAGCGCGCTCTCGGTGATTCTGATGCTCATCCTCGCCTCAATAGCCCTCATCCAGATGCGCGTGCTACGCGCCGGACACTCTGACTTGGAGCGCTGACATGGCCGCCACCAAACGCATGCGGAACCGCAGCCACCCCGGAGACTCCCTGTTCCGGTCCATGACACGCCCGGTCCCCCGCATCCTGGGCTGGACGTCCATCGGCCTCGTGGTGTTCGCGACGCTGTTCCCGTTCTACTGGATGATTCGCACGGCGTTCAGCAACAACCGCGCGATGTTCTCGGAGCCGCTCAGCCTGCTGCCCGTCGAGCCCACGCTCGGGCCCATCCGTCGCGTCCTAGGACTCGCTACCACCGAAGAGGCCATGGCGGAGGGCGGTTCGGTAGGCAGCATCGACTTCACCCAATACCTGATCAACTCGATCATCGTGTGCACGCTCATCACGGTGTTCCAGATCATGTTCAGCGCCATGGCCGCCTACGCCTTCGCGCTGCTCGAGTGGCGTGGCCGCGACACTGTGTTCTCGATCTTCTTGGTGGCCCTGCTGGTGCCCGGCATGTTCACCCTGTTGCCGAACTTCCTGCTGGTGCGCGACCTGGGATTGCTGAACTCGTATCTGGGGATAGCGCTGCCCGCGATGTTCTTCTCGCCGTTCGTGGTGTTCTTCCTGCGGCAGTTCTTCCTGGGAGTGAACCGCAGCTTCATTGAGGCCGCCGTGATTGACGGCGCGGGTCAATGGCGAATCTTCTCCCAGGTGGCGCTACCCATCGTGTGGCCGCAGATCATCACCATCAGCATCCTCCAGTTCATCTTCTACTGGAACGACTACCTGTGGCCGCTACTCGTAGGCCGCACCGAGGAGTCCACCTTGCTCACCGTCGGACTCGGCATCTTCCGGTCGCAGACGCCCCAAGGAAGCCCCGACTGGGCAGGCCTCATGGCGGGCGCGCTGATCGCCGCCATCCCGATCTTCATTCTCGTGCTCGTCTTTGGCCGTCGGATCGTCGGCTCCATTCAATCTTCAGGGGTGAAGTGATGACGCCGACGGGCGTCGCTCCCACCTCGAAGGCGCCAACCAAGCGCATCTCATGCACCAACCACCCATAACAGAAGGAGGAGGACCTCGATGAAGAAGTCTCCTATTACCGCCGCCGTGCTCGCGGTCGCCCTTGGCACCCTGGCCGGCTGCTCGACCGCAGACCCGGACGGTGCCACCACTGGCGGCACCAACGGTGACGTCACGACCATTAGCTACGGACTCTGGGACTCGAACCAGCTTCCCGCCTACCAGCAGTGCGCTACTGACTTCGCCGCGGCGAACCCCCAGTACAAGGTAGACGTCGAGCAGATCGGCTGGGACGACTACTGGAGCAAGATCACCACCGGCTTCGTGTCCGGCGCCAACTATGACGTCTTCACCAGCCACGTCGCGTTCTACCCCCAGTTCCAGAGCAATGGCCAGGTACTCCCGCTCGATGACTACATTGCGCGAGATGGCCTCGACATGTCCATCTACCAAGACGGACTCGTTGACCTGTGGAAGGGTCCGGACGGCAAGCAGTACGGCCTTCCCAAGGACTTCGACACCGTCGCACTGTTCTACAACGCTCAGATGACCGAAGCCGCAGGCTACACGACCGAGGAGCTCAACTCCCTCACCTGGAACCCGCAGGACGGTGGCACCTACGAAGAGCTCATCGCGAGCTTGACGATCGACAAGAACGGTGTCCGTGGCAACGAGCCCGGCTTCGACAAGCGCAACGTCGAAACCTACGGCTTGTGGATGGAAAACTCCGGCGGGGCCGACGGCCAGACGCAGTGGTCCTTCCTGACGGCAACGCTGGGCTGGACTCAGACCGACGGCGTGTGGGCAACGTCCTACAACTACGACGATGAGCGCTTCGCAGCGACCATCGGCTGGTGGTACGGACTGGTCGAGAAGGGCTACATGCCTTCCTTTGCCGCTCAGCAGGGAATCAGCTGGGCCGACCAGCTGATCGCAGGCAACGCGGCGATCGTGCCGAACGGCTCGTGGATGACCGGGCACGTCTTTGGCGCCGTGAGCGACACCTTCACTCCAGGCGTCGCCGCGACTCCGGTAGGACCCAACGGCTCCAACGCCTCGATGTTCAACGGTCTCGCGGACAACATCTCCAAGACCGCCAAGAACCCTGACGCGGCGTGGGAATGGGTCAAGTACCTCGGCTCCGCTGCCTGCCAGGACGTTGTGGGTGACGCCGCCGTGGTGTTCCCCGCCATCTCCACCTCGACTGACAAGGCCATCGCGGCCTTCGAAGCCAAGGGCGTGGACGTCACCGCCTTCACGCAGCACGTCGAGAACGGCACCACCGTGCTGTACCCGATCACTGACAAGAAGTCCGACGTCAACGCGATCATGACCCCCGCCATGGAAGGAATCATGTCGGGAGCTGCAGGCACTGACTCGCTGGTTCGTGCCAACGAACAAGTGAACCAACTGTTCGAGTAGCAACCACTTCTCCACCACCAACCGCCCTTCCTCCGGGACACCTAGCGTCCCGGAGGAAGGGCCCCTCACCGTGAAAGGGCCCCATGCTCACCGCTGTTCCAGACATGCTCGACGACACCTGCGTCATCCTTCGATCCGGCGGCGTCGAGCTGATACTCGACCTGGAGTCAGGCCATCCGATTGTCCTGCACTGGGGCACGAGCCTTGGCGAAGTCCCGCCCGCCACACTCCGGACGCTCGTTGACGGAGGCATCCCGCACAGCGATCTGGACGATCCCACCGATCCGGGGATGCTCCGCGAGTCCTCCCGCGGCTTCACCGGCCGCCCGGCGATCCGTGGTCACCGCGGGGACCTGGGCTTCTCCCCCAAGTTCACCATCCGCGACGTTGAGCACGATGACCAGCACTGCCGCGTGGCCCTTGTGGACGACGCGCTCGAGCTGCGGCTCGAGCAGTCCTTCATCATCACGGATCAGGGCGTGCTGCTGATCGACTTCACCCTTCACAACGAGGGAACCACCACCTACACCCTTGATGAACTCGCAGTCTGGCTACCGGTCCCCGACCGCGCCACGGACACGCTGGACTTCACCGGCAGGTGGCTACGCGAACGCCAGCCCCAGCGCCAACCCCTGACCCCGGGCCTACGCCTGCGCGAGAGCCGCGAGGGCCGCTCGGGTCACGACTACACGATTGTGCAATGCGCACTAACCGCTGATGCCGGCACCGAACGCGGCGAGGTGTGGGGCCTGGGCCTGCTGTGGAGCGGTAACTCACGTCACCTCGCCGAGCGTGCCGTGACCGGACGCGCCGCGTTGGGAGCGGGCGAACTGATTGAACCCGGCGAAGCAGAAATCGCTCCCGGCGACCACTACCGCGCGCCCACCGTAGCAGCGTTCTACTCCAACGAGGGCCTGGACGGACTGGGCGCTCGCTCTCACGCGTGGCTGCGTGCCAGGGCTGAGCACCCCTCGAGCCCTCGCCCGCTCACCTTGAACGTGTGGGAGGCGGTCTACTTCGACCACAACCTCGACACCCTGCTTCGGTTGGCGGATCGCGCAGCCGCCATTGGGGTGGAGCGGTTCGTCCTTGACGACGGATGGTTCGGAAGCCGTCGCGACGATTGGTCCGGCTTGGGCGACTGGGTAGTCTCTCGCGACGTGTGGCCGGACGGACTGGCTCCGCTGGTCGACAGGGTCCGCGCGCTAGGGATGCAGTTTGGCCTGTGGTTTGAGGGCGAGATGGTCAACCCAGATTCGGAACTGTACGTGGCCCATCCGGACTGGATTCTCCAGGTGCCCGGACGGGTGCCCCCGCTTGCCCGCCACCAACTCGTGCTCGACCTCACCAACCCTGAAGTGGTGGAGCACGTCCTTGAACAGGTCCACGCAGTCATCGCCGAGTACCAGGTGGACTACATCAAGTGGGACCACAACAGATTCCTCACCGACCCCGGCCATCAGGGTCACCCGGCCGTTCGCCGCCAGACCGAGGCCCTCTACGACATCCTCGACGAGCTACGGCGCCGCAACCCTGGACTCGAGATCGAATCGTGCGCGTCGGGAGGCGGCAGGATCGACCTCGGCATGGCATTCCACGCCGATCGCTTCTGGACTTCGGATCAAAACGACGCTCTTGAGCGCCAAGAGATCCAGCGGTGGACCAGTCTGGTGATCCCGCCAGAGATGCTCGGTACCCACGTGGGCCCTACGGTGTCCCACGGCACGGGCAGGTTGCACAGCGCACAGATGCGGGTGATCACCGCGCTCTTTGGACACGCCGGGATTGAATGGAACCTGCTCGACGCCACCGAGGAGGAACTCACCGTGCTCACGGAGTGGACCGCCTTCTACCGCGAGCAACGCGCGCTGCTGCACGGAGGGCGCACGGTGCGGGTGGAGCACCCGGATCCAAGCGCGCTTGTTCACGGCGTGGTCTCTCATGACCGCTCCGAGGCGATCTTCGCGTATGTGCAACTCACCACCACCGCGGGCACTCGCCCGGCGGCCTTTCGCGTCCCCGGCCTCGACCCCACGGCAACCTACCGGGTCCGGACCCAGGCCTTCGGCGCACCCGCGTCGGTCCAAAGGCGAGCGCCCTCATGGATGGACGGATTCGAGATCACCGGAGCCGCGCTTGCCTCGGTGGGCCTGCGCCCGCCCATCTTGTGGCCTGAAGAGGCAATTCTCATCATGGCTCAGCGAACCTAGGGTCTAGGGCGTTACGCGCCTCGCTATGGCATGCTGAGTTTCCAACGGGAAGAAGGCGGGAGGAATCAGCTGATGGAAAGCTCGGCACGAGACTCCCTTGGCGTGCGCGGCGGCGACGTCGAGCTCGCCGCGCTGTCAATCATCTTGGCCCGTGGCCCTGTCTCTCGAACCGAACTGGCCGCGCGATTGTCGCTGTCCCAATCGACGATGACGCGCGCGGCCAAGCCCCTGCTTGACCGGGGCCTCGTGGTGGAGACCTCTGAACCCCTTGAGGGCCCTGGGCGGCCTTCGCGTCCGCTGGTTGCCGCGCCTGGCGACCGTCGCTTCGTGGGCGTCAAGCTCACCGGTGACGAAGCCTTCGCGGTTCTCACCGACATCGTGGTGAGCGAAATCGCGACGGCCCGCCGGTCGCTCGAGTCTCACGAGCCAGCCGTGGTGGTCAAGGCCGTCACCGAGCTGGTGCGCGAACTCGCTGGCGACTCCAACGTGGTCGCCGTCGGCGTCTCTTTGGGAGGCTCCGCCGTGGATGGGCGGACGGTTGACCGTGCCCCGTTCCTGGGGTGGCGCGACGTTCCTTTGGCGGACTTCCTCGAGAACAACCTTCAGCTACCTGTCATTGTCGACAACGACCTTTCCGCCCTCACCGCTGGCGAACACTGGTTTGGGCTTGGACGCGGAGTATCGGACTTCGCCGTCGTGACCATTGGCGCGGGCATTGGCTTGGGGCTGGTGCGCGACGATCAAGTAGTGCGGATTCGCGACATGGGACTTGGCCTCGCCGGTCACATCCCGCTCGACCCCGCTGGCCCCCGGTGCATCGCAGGCCACCGCGGATGTTCGACGGCAGTCCTGTCGATTCCGAGCATCGAGGCTCAGGCGAGTGTGGCGCTCCAGCGCAAGCTCGACTTCAGCGAGATCATCACGCTCGCCAGGGAAGGCGACACGGTGTGTTCCGACATCGTCACGGCCGCCGCCCGCGGGCTGGGACGGCTGCTCGCGCTGGTCGCTAACTTAGCCATGGTCGAGGTAGTTGTCCTGAGCGGCGAAGGGCTGGCCCTCCTGGACGTTGCAGGCTCTCACATGCGTCAGCAATTGGCGGAGGACCGCGACCCTGACTCGCACTCGCTCGAGATTCGCATAGACGACAGTGGCTTTCCCGGGTGGGCCCGCGGTGCCGCCACCGTCGCCATCCAGTCCTCGCTGCGGAACCTAATCCGGCCCGCCTAGCGCTCTACAGGGCCTTAGGGACCGCCGCGCGGGGCTACAGAACCTGGCGCATCCAGCCGTACGCGTCCTCGGCCCGACCGTACTGGATGTCGGTGAGCTTCTGGCGAATGCCCATAGTGATGTCGCCGGCCTCGCCGCCGTTGATGGTCACGTCAAAATCGGGCGACGCGAGCCGGCCCACCGGGGTGACCACTGCCGCGGTGCCGCACGCGAACACCTCGACGATGTCGCCGGACTCGATTCCCGAGCGCACCTCGTCCAGAGTGATGTCCTTCTCGATCACCTTGCGGTTGTCGTCCTCGAGGATAGTCATCACCGCGTCCCGCGTGATGCCTTCGAGGATGGTGCCGGTCAGGCGCGGGGTCTCGACGGTGCCGTCGCGGCGCACCACGAACACGTTCATGCCGCCCAGCTCCTCGAGGAATCGGTCATCCTTGGCGTCCAGGAACAGCACCTGCTGGCAGCCGTTCGCGTAGGCCTGCTGCTGCGGGAGCAAGCTCGCCGCATAGTTGCCGCCACACTTGGCCGCGCCCGTGCCGCCGGGGCCTGCGCGGTGGAATCCCTGCGCCACCCAGATGGACACCGGCTTGATGCCACCCGCGAAATACGGGCCAACGGGAGAGGCGATCAACAGGTAGTCGATCACGTGCGCGGGGCGCACGCCCAGGAACGCCTCCGAGGCGAACATGAAGGGCCGCAAGTACAGCGAGCTTTCCTCGACGCCGGGCACCCACGCGGCATCGGTTGCGATGAGCGCCTCGATGGAACCGATGAAGTCCTCGACCGGCAGCTCAGGTAGCGCGAGGCGCACGGCACTCCGATTGAACCGCTCCGCGTTCGCCTCCGGCCTGAACAGCCACACCGAGCCGTCGGCGTGCTTGTAAGCCTTCAGCCCCTCGAAGATCTCTTGCGCATAGTGCAGCACCGCAGCGGCGGGGTCAAGCTGCAGCGGCCCGTACGCCTCCACACGCCGGTCCGACCAGCCCTCACCCTCGCGCCACTGCATGCGCGCCATGTGATCGGTGAAGACCTTGCCGAACGCGAGCTCGCGCACCAGTTCCGCGCGCTCGGCGTCGGTCTTGGCCGATGGGTTGGGGCGCACGTCAAACGACGCGGCTGACGACGGTGCGTTGGCAGCGGACGTGCCTCGCGACTCTGCGATGCTCATGTCAGGCCTCTCTCGGGTGCCAACTGTCGGGTGAAGCCGCTCGCCACGCGTTCCTTGCGAACATGAGTGTCACATTCCGCCCAGTAGTGACCCTCATGTTCGCACAGCGCCAAGGGGCCGTCGTAAGCGCAGCGGCGGCAAGCATGGCGGTGTCGGCCCTACGCCCGCGATGCCTTGATGCGGGCGGCCAAAGCGTCGCCCACTTCTACCGTGGAACGGGACGGCAAAGCGCCACGCTCGGCAGCATCGGCCGCAACTGCCGCCTCAACCGTCTGTGCGAGCTCGCTGTATCCCAGGAACTCGAGCAGCATCGCGACCGAGAGCACCGTTGCGGACGGATCCGCGATGCCCTTGCCCGCGATATCCGGCGCGGAGCCGTGAACAGGCTCGAACATGGACGGCGCGGTCTTGTCGGCATTGATGTTGCCGGATGCCGCGAGTCCAATGCCGCCGCTGACCGCAGCCGCCTGGTCGGTGAGGATGTCACCAAAAAGGTTGTCGGTCACGATGACGTCGAACTTCGCGGGGTTGGTGGTCATCACGATGGTCGCGGCGTCAATGTGCAGGTAGTCCCACGTGACGTCGGGGAACTCCGGCGCGACGGCCTCGACCGTGCGGCGCCACAAGTGACCCGCGTGGACCAACACGTTGTGCTTGTGAACCAGAGTGAGCTGCTTGCGCTCGCGCCCGGCGGCCACGGAGAACGCGTAGCGCACCACGCGCTCCACACCGTGCCGGGTGTTGACAGAGACCTCGGTGGCGATCTCGTGAGGCGTGTCGACACGCAGCGCGCCGCCGTTGCCCACGTACGGACCCTCGGTGCCCTCGCGGACCACGATGAAGTCAATCTCGGTGACGTCGCGCAGAGGCGACACCTCGCCGGGGTACAGGCGCGAGGGACGTAGGTTCACGTACTGGTCTAGCGCAAAGCGCAGCTTGAGCAACAGTCCGCGCTCCAACACGCCCGACGGCACCGTGGGGTCTCCAATCGCACCGAGCAGGATCACGTCGTGGCCCGCGATCGCCGCGAGATCCTCATCCGTGAGCGTCTCCCCCGTGGCGTGCCAACGCTGCGCGCCCAGGTTGAACTCGGTGGTCTCGAAGGTGATGTCGGTGCCCTCGGTCGCCGCGGCGAGGCACTTGAGCCCCTCCGCAACGACCTCGGGGCCGATGCCGTCGCCGGCTACTACTGCAAGGCGGTGGTTGGTCACGTGTATCCCCCGCTAGCGAGCGGTCTTGCCGTCGACGTAGTCTTCGTCGGCAGTAGCGCTGTCTTTCCATGCGAACAGCTTGCGCAGTTCGCGGCCGGTCTCCTCGATGGGGTGACCCTCGCCCTTGGCGCGAAGCTCGTCGAACTCCTTGGCGCCGCCGTCTTGGTCATCAATGAAACGCTTGGCGAACGCGCCGGTCTGGATGTCGGTGAGGACGGCCTGCATGTTGGCCTTGACGTCGGGCGTGATGACGCGGGGGCCGGACACGTAGTCGCCGTACTCGGCCGTGTCGGACACGGACCAGCGCTGCTTGGTGATGCCGCCCTCGTGCATGAGGTCAACGATGAGCTTGAGCTCGTGGAGCACCTCGAAGTAGGCGATTTCGGGCTGGTAGCCGGCCTCGGTGAGGACCTCGAAGCCGTACTGCACCAGCTGCGACGTGCCACCACAAAGCACCGCCTGCTCGCCAAAGAGGTCCGTCTCGGTCTCTTCGGTGAAGGTGGTCTTGATGACGCCGGCGCGCGTGCCGCCAATGGCCTTCGCGTAAGACTTGGCGATCTCCCAAGCCTGGCCCGAAGCATCGGCCTCGACCGCGATGATGTCCGGGATGCCGCGGCCCGCAACGAACTCGCGGCGCACGGTGTGGCCCGGGGCCTTGGGGGCCACGAGGATGACATCGACGCCCTCGGGCACGTCGATGTAGCCAAAGCGGATGTTGAAGCCGTGAGCGAACGCGAGGATCTTGCCGGGCTCAAGGTTGGGCTCGATGTCCTCGGCGTAGATGGTGCGCTGGTGCTGGTCGGGAGCGAGGATCATGATGAGGTCGGCCCACTTGGCTGCCTCTGCGACCGTGAGCACGTCGAGGCCGTCGTTCTCCGCCTTGACCCGCGAGCGCGAGCCCTCGCGCAGGCCCACCTTGACCGTGACGCCCGAATCGCGCAGGTTCTGCGCGTGCGCGTGGCCCTGCGAGCCGTAACCGATGACGGCGACCTTCTTGCCCTGGATGATGGACAGGTCTGCGTCTTTGTCGTAGAACAACTCAGCCATGGTGCGTTTCTCCTTGTTTGTGAACGATCTGACTACTGGATGAAGGCTATGCGATGTGAGCGGTGGCTCGGTCAAAACCGCGTTCCGTGATGGAACGGGGTCCGCGGCCAATCGCCACGGTGCCCGACTGGACAATCTCGCGAACGTCGTAGGCGTTGAGGGCAACCATGAGCGCGTCGAGCTTCTCCGGCGCACCCACGGCCTCAATGATGAGCGAGTCTGAGGCCACGTCCACCACCTTGGCGCGGAACAGGTCCACGATCTGCAGCACCTCGGTGCGCAGGCGGGCATCGACGCGGACCTTCACGAGCAGCAGGTCGCGTTGCACGGACCGCTCTTGCTCAAGCTCCACGATCTTGAGAACGTTGACCAGCTTGTTGAGCTGCTTGGTTACGTGCTCGAGCGGGAACTCGTCGACGTCCACCACTACGGTGATGCGGGAAACGTCGGGGTGCTCCGTCTGGCCCACCGCGAGCGAGTGGATGTTGAAGGCGCGGCGCGAGAACAACCCTGCGACGCGCGCGAGCACGCCCGGCTTGTTCTCGACCAGTACTGAGAGTGTGTGCTTTCCCATGATCTAGTCCTCACGGTCCCACTTGGGGGCGATGCCCTTGGCGTACTGAATCTCATCGTTGCTCGTGCCGGCCGCGACCATGGGCCACACCATCGCGTCGCGAGACACGGTGAAGTCCACCACCACAGGCTGGTCGTTGATCTCCATGGCGCGCTTGATGGTCGCGTCCACGTCGGCGTCGGTCTCGCAGCGCAGGCCCGCACAGCCCATGGACTCCGCGAGCTTCACGAAGTCGGGGATGCGGCGCGTGCCGTGGCCGGTGTTGAGATCGGTGAACGAGTAGCGCTGGTTGTAGAACAGCGTCTGCCACTGGCGAACCATGCCCAGCGAACTGTTGTTGATGATCGCCACCTTGATGGGGATCTCGTTGAGCGCGCAGGTCACGAGCTCTTGGTTGGTCATCTGGAAGCAGCCGTCGCCGTCGATGGCCCACACAGTGCGGTCGGGCTCGCCCACCTTGGCGCCCATCGCGGCGGGCACCGAGAATCCCATGGTGCCCAGGCCCCCCGAGTTGATCCACGAGTTGGGGCGCTCGTACTTGATGAACTGGCTGGCCCACATCTGGTGCTGGCCCACGCCTGCGGTGAAGATGGTCTCCGGGCCGGAGATCTCGCCCAGGCGCTGGATCACGTGCTGCGGCGAACTGTGGCCATCTTCGGTGGGCGTGAAGCCCAACTGGTAGGTGTCGCGCCAGTCGTCTAGCTGCACCCACCACGCCTCGAGGTCCGGCTTGCCGTGCTTGAGGTGCTCCTCCTTAAGGGCGGGCACCAGCGCAGCAAACACATCCTTGAGGTCGCCGACGATCGGCACGTCGACCTTCCGGTTCTTGCCGATCTCCGCAGGGTCAATGTCGGCGTGAACGATGGTCGCGAGCGGAGCGAAGCTCTCCAGCTTGCCCGTCACCCGGTCGTCGAACCGCGCGCCCAGGGCGACCACAAGGTCGGCCTTCTGAAGCGCGGCCACCGCTGCCACGGTTCCGTGCATACCGGGCATGCCCAGGTGCTGCGGGTGGCTGTCGGGCAGCGCGCCGCGAGCCATGAGGGTGGTCACCACGGCTGCGCCGGACAGATCGGTGAGCTTCCTCAATCCGGCCGATGCTCCGGACCGGATCACGCCGCCGCCCACGTAGAGCACGGGTCGCCTTGCGGTAGCGAGCAGACGGGCCGCCTCTTGGATGGTCTTGGCGTGCGGCTTGGCGCCGGCGTTGAATCCGGGCAAGTCGATGGTGGTGGGCCACGAGAAGTGCGTGCGCTCCTGGAGCGCGGACTTCGCGATGTCCACCAGCACGGGGCCGGGCCGGCCGTGGGTCGCGATGTAGAAGGCCTCCGCGACTGCGCGTGGGATGTCGTCAGGGTTGGTGACCAGCATGTTGTGCTTGGTGATGGGCTGCGTGATCCCCACGATGTCAGCCTCTTGGAAGGCGTCCGTGCCGATCATCGCGGCACCCACCTGGCCGGTGATGGCCACCAGCGGGATGGAGTCCATGTTCGCGTCGGCAATGGGGGTGACAAGGTTGGTCGCGCCCGGGCCGGAGGTCGCGATGCAGACGCCGGGGCGACCGGTCGCGTGGGCGTAGCCTTGGGCCGCGTGGCCCGCACCCTGCTCGTGGCGCACCAGGATGTGGCGCAGGATCGTGGAGTCCATGAGCGGGTCATAGGCGGGCAGGATCGCTCCGCCGGGTAGACCAAAGATGTCCGTCGCGCCGGCCTGCTCGAGTGAGCGGATCAACGACTGCGCGCCATTCATCTCTTCGCGGACCTGCGCCGAGCCGCCCGAGACTGGGGTGGTGTGTGCGCTCGGGGCATTCTGCGCCGGGGCGGAAGGCTTGGGGGCCTTAACCTGTGCCATCTTCTCTCCTGGTGCTGATCGATGAAGGAGGCGAATCTCGCAGTCCGCCTCGCATGAAAAAACCCCTAGGCCTGGTGGCTGTCGGGGATGCGCGCGGACGATGCCTGGGCTTGGACTAAGAGTCCGCGCGCCCGGTAACTACTACGAGGTTCGTCTGCATGGTTTGACTGTACGCCTCTCGGGCGCGTTTGTCACACCATTTCCCGAGAATCTCACATCGTGGTTCACGTTCTCACCATGTAAGACGCTTCAGCTGGCTGAATCGTCGAGCGGGTAGATCACCATCAACTCGGTGAACTGGGCGAAGCCGCGATCTGCAGTGGCCCAAACGGCGTCCCACTCCATCGCTACCGCGGCGTGCGCTGCGTGACTCAGCCCGGCACCCGTGATGCCGTACTTCAGGGACAGTTGTTCAAGTAAGTCAAGATGGCGCCTCCCTGGCCACACCATCGTGCACACCTCGGTAGCCCTCAACTGGCGCATGTGACCCCAGGCCTCGTGCAGTGGCGTCGGCTGGGCGAAGATCCTGGGATTTGTGACGAGTCGGAGATAGCCTGCGACTACCAGGCTCGATAGCGCGAGGGGCTTGCGGCCATTGCCCATGTTTTCGAGCCACCTCGCCGCAGCATCGTGCTCAGGCATTTCTGCGCGATAGGCGTAGACCAGGAGGTTGACGTCAGGTGCGATCACTCCGCGGAGTCCTGCCGCGCGAGGTGCGGTTCTGCCAGCTGCTCCATCTGCTCCTTGTCCAGGAGGTCAATCCCGGGCAACAACCCGCCTTCACCTCGATAGGGACGCACGGTAAACCCGCCGGGTTGAGCCATCTCCGCGTGCCGTCCAGCCAAGGCATCCGTGAGCGCCCGCTCCACAAACGAGGTGAAGGTCTCGCCGCGCTCTTGAGCAGCCCTCTTGACCTCGTCATAGAAGGCGTCGTTCAGGCGGATCGTGGTACGCATGCCCCCATCGTAACGCGCGTATGTCAGTATGTCGCAGGCTTCACCTCGACCTTGAGCTTCCGACAGCAGCGTGGGCGCGGGCCGAGCAACCCTCACGCACCGGTGGTGTGCCGACCATTGACCGTCGCAGTCGGGACCTTCGTCCGCCCTACCCCACCTGGGGTGGGGTTAGCGTGAAGTCAAACGCACGTCGACGGAGGCGATCATTATGGGATGGCATGGACCTGGGTATGCAATGGCGGGTTGGGCTTGGCCGGTCATGGGGTTGTTCTGGATTGCGGTGATCGTGCTCATCGTGCTCGCGATGCGCGGGGTCTTGCCCGGTCTCACCACCAATGATCAATCGGCAACCGCCTACCACCGCTATGACGCGTTCGCCATCCTGGACGAGCGGTTTGCGCGGGGGGAGATCGACACCGCCGAGTACGTCGAACGCAAGCGCGCATTGAGAGCAAAACGATGAGGGCGGACACAAGTTCCACTGGGTTCCGTCTCAGGACGGCTCGCGGCCACCTCGACGCAGTAGTGCGCATGGCCGACGACGACCGCTACTGCATCGACATCCTGCACCAGCTCTCCGCAGTCCAAGGTGCACTCGAGGGTGTTCGGCGCGACATTATCGAGGCGCACCTTAAGGGTTGCGTGCCCGAAGCCGCCGCGGAGGGCCGAATCGACGACATCGTGAGCGAACTCATGGCAGCGCTGTTCGGTGCTGTGCCCGGCCGCAAGTCCACAGCACATGCCTGCGAGTCGCACTCCTCCCACGGCGACGCTGGTCACGGTCCAACTGACCACGTGGCGGTTTGACATGTCACTACCCATCGACGTCGTGCTCGTGGGCGCACCAGCGTGCCACTACTGCGACGATGCCCAAGCGATACTTGACGACCTCGGCACGCGCATTCCCATGACCGTGCGCAAGGTCGACCTCCTTAGCGACGAAGGCCGCTCGCTCGCCGTCACCCACCGCATTGCCTTCCCACCGCTACTCATGGTCGCCGGAGAGTACTTCGGGTACGGCCGGATCTCGCGACGCAAACTGGAGAAACACCTAGCCGCGCTCAACATCACTGTGGAGGTGACCTGACACATGGAAGGACTATTCCTAGGAGGCTCCCTCCTCGCGGCGTTTGTGGCGGGATCGGTGGCCCTATTCGCGCCGTGCTGCATCGTGGTGATGTTCCCCGCGTTCCTCGCGGCGTCGGTGCGGAACAATCGCTGGAGGCTTGTACCGCTCACATTCATCTTCACTGCGGGTCTGGCGACCGTACTCCTGCCCATCACCCTGGGCTTGAGCATGCTGACAGAAAGCCTGTTGCGCTTCCACACGGCGGTGTACGCCGCTGGCGGGGTGTTGTTGATTGTTCTTGCAGTCATCTCTCTCACGGGCGCGAACTGGTCCCTTCCCTTCTTGCGAGGAGCGCCCGACGTCTCCCGTACGGACTCTGCTGGCGTCTTCGCGCTGGGAGTCTTCTCCGGCGCGGCCAGCGCGTGCTGCGCGCCCGTACTCGCCGGCGCGCTCATGTTGTCAGCACTCAACCCGAGCTTGATCGGCAGCGCAGGTGTGGGCATGGCCTACATCTTTGGCATGGTGTTCCCGCTGTTGCTGATGACGCTCGCCTGGGACCGTTTGCGTCCTGAGCACCGGGCTTTCGGGAGTCGTCGAGTTGCCTTCCGTATCGCTGGCGTTCGCATCAGTTCCACTCGATCAGGAATCGCGGCATCGATCATGTTCATCTTGATGGCCGCCGTATTGCTTGTGGTGGCGTTCACCGGAGCCTCGCTCACCAACAGCGCCACTGCGGGCATGTCACGACAGATCGAGGACTTCCTGGCTCCGGTCCTTGCGCAGCTCGCCTTCATTCCCGACTTCGTCGCTGGGATGGTGTTGGTCGCCATCGCGGCAGGAGCAATCTGGTTGTCGGCGCGCCGCCCGCGCAGCGCGCCCGAACGAACTGATGTCGACTCCGACACGTCGAGCAACGACGAGCACGGAAACTGCCACACGGCGCCCGAGGACGATCACGCGCACGCCCACTCCACCATCGAAGGGAACTGATATGAGCCGACGCACCAAGGTACCCTCCTTCGACAAGGCGAACGAGCGACGCAGGGTCGCCCTTGGCTGGGCCGCCTTCTTGACCATTCCTGCGGCGCTCACCGCGCTCGTCGTCGTGGCACTTGTCTCCGAGCAGGAACAACGAGTACTGCCGGTCGCGCCGGCATTCACGCTCACCAACACGGATGGAGAACGAGTATCGCTTGAAGACGCTTTGGCCGACGGCGACACGCTCTTGTACTTCTCGATGGGCCTTGGTTGCGACGGTTGCTTCGCCCAGATTCCGGAACTCGACGCGCTCCTCGAAGAACGGGGATTGACCATGCTGTCGATCATGGTTGACCCGCCCGATCTGGTCGCAAACGAAGAAGCACGGTTTGGCGTCCGGGACGCGATCCTCATTGATCCCGGTGCTGCGGTCTCGTCGCTCTACGGCATGATCGGCATCTACGGCCACGGCGACCGTCCCAGCCACAGTTTCGCGCTCGTCACACAGGACGGCGAGGTTGCATGGGTGCGCCACTATGCGGAGATGTTCGTACCTGCCGGTGCCCTCGCCGCAGAGATGGATGCCGCCACCGCGTAGGGATCACCGCGCTAGCCTGAGCGGGTGGACCTTGACGACCTGGCACGAGCAGTTTCCGCGTCGGGTAGCGCACGGACGATCGTAGGTATCGCCGGTCCACCGGGAGGGGGTAAGACCACGCTCGCACGCGCACTCTGCGAAGCAACCGGATTCGCCCACTCCCCCGGGGACGGATTCATCATCGACGCGAGTTTCGCCGATGCCGACGGCACCTTTCGCGATCGCGGCACCGTTTCTGGATTCGACACTGCCGGGTACGCCACGCTCTTGCGTGACGTTCGCAGAAGCTACGGCACCGCCGACGTCACGGTCCCCAACTACCGCCACACCCAAGACGGCGCGGGGGCCGACGCTTGGGTGGTGCCGCGTGAGGCGCGCGGCGTCGTGACCGAATGCAACTTCTTGGGGTCTGGATCGCACGGCTGGCCCGAGGTGCGCGGCCACCTGGATGTCCTCATCTATGTGGACCAGACCTGGGAGGTGTGCCGGCCTCGCCTGATGGAGCGCCAACTCGCCAAGGGCCGCACACCTGCAGAGGCCGCCACGCGAGTCGACTCTCACGACCGCGAGAACTTCCTGGAGGCCACCCGCGCCGCGGCGCTCGCGGACTTCGTGGTGCCTGGGGCCAACACCCTGCGCTAGGCACCACCGCGCACCGGAGCCTCGCTCCACTGCGCCGTGCTGGTCAGATTTGTCACGCTTTCAGCACTCCTCAGAACCCATTGGCCGGATTTGGCACGTTGGATCGGAGTCCGCGCGCATTGGGACCGGGACAAATCTGACCAGTGCCGTCACGGGACTGCGGAAACCGTGCCAAATGTGACCACTGGCGCGCGGGGGTGGAGCCGGCGCGGCGGTAGGGGCTGGCGCGGCGGTGGGGGCTGGCGCGGGGGCGGGGCTGGCGCGGCGGCGGGGCTGG
>PHEW01000002.1 GCA_002841315.1 Actinobacteria bacterium HGW-Actinobacteria-4 | reverse complement strand
AACCTATGGGTTCGGCCCGTTTTTGCGTCTTGGTGTGGGTCCTGGGGGTCTGCCGGTGGGTTGGTAGTCGCGTGTGGGGTCGAGTTGGAGTTCTCGGAGGGTGTTCCGTGCGGCTGGCACCGCTAGCGTTGACGCGCTATCGCGTACTGGTCGCGGATCACCGCCACCGCGGACGCTTGCGGTGTATCGATGCTGGTGACCGGCCACGTGGGTCGCTCACCGGTGAGGCACCAGGCTGCCTGGACGCACGCGCCAAGCGCGACGTACTCGCCCGGCTCGGGTACCTCGATCGGGACATCGAACACTTGTGCTGCCACGAACGCGACGGCCATGTTCTGGGCAGCGCCGCCTACCAGCAGCACGCGCTGCGGAGTGAGCCCCTGGGACCGGATGGCGTCGAGTCCGTCGGCAAGGCCGCACAGCATGCCTTCAATGGCCCCACGAGCGAAGTTCTCGCGCGTGGTAGAGGCGAGCGTGAGCCCTACGAGTGACGCGGTGGCGTCGGGAAGGTTCGGGGTGCGCTCGCCTTCGAAGTAGGGAACGAGCACCACGCCGTCCGCTCCGGGGCTCGCCTCGAGTGCGAGTTCGCCCAACCCGGCGTGGTCCACGCCGAGGATTCGTGTCATGGCGTCAAGGACGCGCGCGGCATTGAGCGTTGCAACTAGCGGCAGGTACGCGCCTGAAGCATCGGCAAATCCCGCGACCGTGCCACTCGCGTCCCGCACGGGCTGCTCGGTTACGGCGAACACGGTGCCTGAGGTGCCGATCGAGACCACCACGTCGCCTTCTCGAGCTCCAACGCCGAGGGCCGATGCTGCGTTGTCGCCAGCGCCTGGTCCCACCACGATCTCGCGTGAGATGAAGCCGCTGATGGAGGTCGTGACAACCTCCGAGGGCCCGAGTACGCGAGGCAACACCGCGTCGTGGCCGAGTGCCGCGATCAGAAGCTCGCGGTCGTAGTCGCCCGTGGTTGGGTTCCAGTACCCCGTGCCAGAGGCGTCGGACCGGTCGGTGGTCAGTTCGGACAGGTCCGGCCCCAATGGGCTGTCGTCGGCCGGCCCATAACCTCGGAGGCGCCACGTCAACCAGTCGTGGGGGAGGGCGACGGCGGCCACACGCTCAGCGTTGGAGGGCTCGTTGTCGCGCAGCCACCTCAGCTTGGTTGACGTGAACGAGGCAACGGGCACCAGGCCGGTCCGGTCGGCCAGTGCGTCGGCGCCAAACTCTGCGATGAGATCCGCCGCCGCCTGCGCTGAACGCGTGTCGTTCCACAGCAGTGCATCACGGATCACCCGCCCGTCGTTGTCCAGCACCACCATGCCGTGCTGCTGCCCCCCGATCGAGATCGCATCAACGTCAGCGAGACCGCCAGCGTCGTCGAGCGCAGTGCGCAAGGCATCCCACCACGCTTGGGGGTCCACTGCGGTGCCGTCGGGGTGTGAGGCGCGTCCGGACCTCACCACGGATCCCGTGGTGAGGTCGCGGACCACCACCTTGCAACTCTGGGTCGATGAATCTACTCCAGCTACGAGCGTCATAGAGGTCACTCTTCCCGTTGTCGCAAGAACCCGCTAGCCGCGGGCGCCCATCAGGTGTTCGGTGGCAAGTTGGTGCAACCGCACGAACCCGAAGCCCTTGCCGTCAAAGTAGGCATCGGCGTTGAAGTCTTCGTACGCGCCCTTGTCGGCGAGCAGGTCGTCGTAGCTTTCGCCCTTGGATAGCGTGGGCTGCGCAAGTTCCGCAACCTTGGCCGTCTTGAGCGCTTCCTGAACTTCGGGGTCAGCGCGGAAGGCCTGCGCCCGTTCTTTCAGCATCAGGTACATGCGCATGTTTGCCTCGGCCGAGTGCCACACGCCCACCGAGTCCTCGGTGCGTGAGGGCTTGTAGTCGAAGTGCCGCGGTCCGTCGTATGCCGGGCCGCCGTTCGGGCCGCCGTGTTCAAGCAGGTCCACAAGCGAGAACGCGTTGTGCAGGTCGCCGTGACCGAATACGAGGTCCTGATCGAACTTGATGCCACGCTGGCCGTTGAGGTCGATGTGGAACAGCTTGCCGTGGAAGAGTGCTTGCGCGATGCCTGCCGTGAAGTTCAGTCCGGCCATCTGCTCGTGGCCCACTTCAGGGTTGAGGCCCACCAGTTCGGGGCGCTCGAGCGAGTTGATGAAGGCGAGGGCGTGGCCAACTGTGGGCAACAGGATGTCGCCCCGTGGCTCGTTGGGCTTGGGCTCGATCGCGAACTTGAGGTCGTAGCCCTTGTCGGTGACGTAGTCGCCCAAAAGGTTGACGGCCTCGCGGTAGCGCTCAAGCGCGGCCTGGACGTCCTTGGCGCTGTCGTACTCGGCGCCTTCGCGGCCGCCCCACATCACGAACGTCGTGGCACCAACCTCTGCGGCAAGGTCGATGTTGCGCAGCACCTTGCGGAGTGCGAACCGACGCACGGCTCGGTCGTTGGAGGTGAAACCACCGTCCTTGAACACCGGGTGGGTGAACAGGTTGGTGGTGATCATCGGGATCTTGAGACCCGTTTGCTCGCATGCGTTCTTGAGCGCGTCGATGGCCTTCTGGCGGTCGGCGTCGTTTGAGCCAAAGGGAAAGAGGTCATCGTCGTGGAACGTCATGCCGTACGCACCCAGCTCCTTGAGCTTGTGCATCGACTCGACGGTGTCGACAGCTGAACGGGTCGCGGAACCGAATGGGTCCTGGGCCTGCCAGCCGAAGGTCCACAGACCAAACGTGAACTTGTCTGCGGGAGTGGGGGTGGGTACTGACATGATGGCTCCGATCACCATTGATGGAAATGTTGTAGTCCCCAACTTATGCCTGATGTCGGGTATTGTCAACGGGAAGACGTCTCCACCGCCCAGCACCTGAGTCTGAAGGGGGAACTGAGTACCGTGACCGCCTCACGCACCGCTGGTAGCCGCAACGAGCACACGCATCGCCGTAACCTCTCCGCCATGCTCACGATGGTTCATCAGCGCGGATCCATGACACGCGCGGAACTCACGCGAGCCACTGGGCTCAACCGGTCAACAGTAGGCGCGCTCGTGGGTGAACTAGTTGCGCTCGACCTGGTGGCGGAGACCGACGCGCCAGCGAGCAGGAGTGTGGGCCGGCCAAGCCCGCTCGTGACCGCCAATCCCCACGTGGTCGCGTTCGCGATCAACCCTGACATCGACGCCGTGGTGGTGGGCGTGGTGGGATTGGGTGGCGTGGTCCACGGACGGGTGCGCATCGCGGCCCAAGGCGACCTCAGCGTGACCCAGGCCCTCGACGCTACTGAAGCCGGCATCGGCCAGTTGCACGCGTCGATGGCGCGCGAGTGCCTGGTCATGGGAGTAGGAGTCGCCGTCCCAGGGCTGGTGCGCAGCACCGACGGCACCGTGACCCGCGCGCCACACCTCGAATGGACGGACGTCGCATTGCGCGACCTCATCGCCACTCGCACCGGACTCCCGACGCAGGTGGGTAACGACGCCGGGGTTGCGATGATCGCCGAGTCCGTCTTTGGGGCAGGGAGAGGCGTCACTGACCTGGTGTATTTGAACGGTTCAGCATCGGGCATCGGTGGCGCCGCCCTCGTTGGCGGAGCTTCGCTGCGTGGTGCCGATGGCTACGCCGGAGAACTGGGGCACACCCTCGTCAACAGCGACGGAATCGCGTGCCACTGCGGGCGCCGCGGATGTCTTGAGACCGAGGTGAACCTGCAGCGTATCCTCGCCGTCACCGGCGAACCAGATCACGGCGGACAGTACCTGGAACACTTCCCGGCCAACGGATCGACGGCGCTCCACGCAGAACTCGACCGGCAAGCCGACGTCCTGGGTCACGGCATCGCAAACCTCATCTCGGTGTTCAATCCGGAGGCAGTGGTGCTCGGTGGCTTCTTGAGTGCGCTCTACGAGGCGCGGCCGGAGCGTATCGCGCAAGCCGTAGCAGCCGATGCCTTCGCACCCTTGGCAGACCATGTCCGTATCGAGCGTGCCCAGTTGGGCGAAAACCTGTTGATGGTGGGCGCTGCAGAGTTGGCGTTCGCGGCGTTGCTCCAGGACCCGGTTGGGGTAGCCTCGGGCACATGAATCCCGCTGTTCTGACTATGGTCGCCGCGCTCCCCATCGTGGTGGTGTTGGTCCTTATGGTCGCCGTCAAGTGGTCCGCCGCGCGCGCGGGAATCATTGCTGGACTGATCGCGCTCGTCGCCGCGCTGACCGTTTATGACTTTGGTGGAGACGGCGATCCGTTCACACCTGTGGAAGGCGTCGCGGGTGTGCTCGCACGGGCGGCGTGGGTGGCATTCACCGTGATCCTGATCATTGGGCCCGCGCTGGGGATCCACCACCTCCAGCAGCGCACGGGCGCTACCCTGCGACTCGAGGCAGGTCTTGCCCGCATCACGCCGGACCCCCGCGTGGCTGCGCTCTTGATTGTGTGGTTCTTCACGCTGTTCATCGAGGGCGCGGCGGGGTTTGGGACCCCGGTCGCGCTCGCGGCACCATTCCTGGTCGCGGCCGGCTTCAAGCCCGTGGCCGCGGTGACAGCCGCGATTGTGGGTCACACGGGTGCGGTCACCTTTGGCGCCGTGGGAACGCCCACGCTTGCGCAGGCCGCTACCTCCGACTACAGCCCGGCCGAGCTCGCCTGGGCAGCGGCACCTTACCAAGTGGTGGTGGGGGTAGTGCTCGCGATAGTAGTGGCGCGACTGCTCGGCACCCTCATCCCCACGCACGGTGCGCCTTGGGCGTGGATGGCCATCGCCTACGTGCTGTTCTTTGTGCCGTTCACCTTGATTGCGCGATTCGTGGGGCCGGAGCTCCCGGGCCTGGGTGGTGCCCTGGTGGGAGCCCTGGCGTTCGTGGCGCTGGTGCAACTCGTGCAGCGCAGAAGGTTGCGAGCGCACGAACCCGTTGTGGCTAGGGAGGACCTGCCCGCGTCCGCCGCACTCGAACACGCGGAAGAGGACCTCGAGGCCCGGATGCCAGCGTCCATGAGCATGCTGCGGGCGGGCGCCCCCTACTTGCTCCTGGTAGCTCTGGTGCTCGTCACACGGCTGGTCCCGCCTCTGCAGGACGCGGCGCGATCTGTGAGCGTCCGATGGGAGGTGTTTGGCGAGTTCTCCGGAGACATCGAACCGTTCTATCACCCCGGGCTGCTGCTCCTCATCGCCTTCATTGGGGGTGGCTTGATTCAGGCGGCGGGAAACGACGGGCTCAAGCATGCCTTCGTGAAGGCAACCCGTCAACTGGTTCCGGTGTCGATTGCGCTGGTGGCCATGGTGACGGTGGCGTTCTCGATGTCCTACTCGGGCATGACTGATCAACTTGCCTTGACCGCTGCCGGATCCGGTGCCGCGTGGCCGCTGTTCGCCCCGGCGATCGGCGCGCTCGGTACGTTCATCACTGGCTCAGCCACAGCGTCGAACATTCTGTTTACGGAGTTCCAGGACCGCACGGCCACCGAGATCGGGCTGGAACAGTTGCCGCTGCTGGGAGCGCAGAACTCCGGCGCGGCTATTGGCAGTGTGATCTGTCCGCACAATGTGGTGGCGGCGGCGGCCACGGTGGGGTTGTCAGGACGCGAGGGAGAGGTGCTCAAGCGCACGCTTCCGGTGGCGCTGGTCGCGATGCTCGTCGCTGGGCTCTACGCACTGCTCATCTCCTAGCGCGGGGCGAAACACCGACGCAATCTGCGCCGTCTAGAGTCCTGGGATGACCTCGCACGGCGATCCGGACGCTGCCTGACCTATGGCGCTCGACCTTGCGCTGGTCATCGGAGTCCTCATCCTCGCCTCCGCAGTGCTTTACTCGTCGGTCGGCCACGGCGGAGGTTCCGGGTACCTGGCCATCATGGCGCTGTTTGCCGTCTCGCCTGAGGTGATGCGGCCGGCGGCGTTGGTTCTCAACATTGCGGTTGCCTCGGTGGCCACATGGACGTACTACCGGCGCGGGGCGTTCTCGTGGGCGGTGCTGTGGCCATTCGCGCTGACGGCGGTGCCGTTGGCGTTCATCGGCGGTCAAGTGACCTTGCCGGGGATCTACTACAAGCCGCTCCTTGCCGTGGTGCTGCTGTACTCCGCGTTCTACCTCTTCTCTCCGCGCTCGGTTCCGAATGACGACCCCGAGTTGCAACCCACCGTCGCTCCCGCCCTCGCAGCCGGTGGTGGCATGGGACTGCTCGCCGGGCTCACCGGAATTGGCGGCGGCATCTTCTTGAGCCCGCTGCTGCTGTTCAAGGGCTGGTCCTCGACGCTCAAGACCTCGGGCGTTGCTTCCGCGTTCATTCTGCTCAACTCGTCAGCGGGGCTCGCGGGTCAAGCCTCGAGTGTGAGCGCCGTGCCGTGGGTCGCGCTTACCGTGTGGGTGCCGCTGGCGTTGGCTGGCGGGTACGTGGGCTCCCGATACGGCTCACGGGTCACGCGCACCAAGGTGATCTACCGGCTACTCGCGGTAGTGCTGGTGATCGCTGCAGCAAAATTGCTGCTCACGCTGAGCGATTAGCGACCCCTGGAGGTGCTAGTTGCGCGAAGTTATCTGTGCGGCGACTAGCTCGGCGATCTGCACCGCATTCAACGCCGCACCCTTGCGCAGGTTGTCTCCGGAAATGAACAGCGCGAGCCCGCGGCCGCCGTCGGCGCCGGGGTCTTGGCGAATGCGGCCCACCAGCGTGGTGTCGATCCCTGCGGACTTGAGGGCGGTGGGGACCTCCTCGAGCTGCACGCCGGGCGCGCTCGCGAGCACTTCCGTAGCGTGTGCGGCCGTGATGGGCTGGGCAAACTCAGCGTTGATTGACAACGAGTGGCCGCTGAACACCGGTACGCGCACGCAGGTGCCGCTGACGCGCAGCTCGGGCAGGCCAAGGATCTTGCGCGACTCGTCGCGAAGCTTGCGCTCCTCCACGGTCTCGTTGGAGCCGTCCTCGATGAGGTCACCGGCCAACGGAATCACGTTGAAGGCAATGGTCTCGGTGTACTGCTTGGCAGGAGGGAAGTCCAGAGCGGCACCGTCGTGGGTGAGTTCGCGAGCGCGCTCGTGGACGGCCTCGACCTGGCCGAAGAGCTCCTCGACGCCTGCGAGACCCGAGCCGGACACTGCCTGGTAAGTCGAGACGGTGATGCGGCGCAGCCCGGCAGCGGCGTCGAGCGCCTTGAGGGCGGGCATCGCGGCCATGGTGGTGCAGTTGGGGTTGGCGATGATGCCCTTGACGGCGCCAGAGATGGCCTCAGGGTTGACCTCGGAGACCACCAACGGGACCTGGGGGTCCATGCGCCATGCGCTCGAGTTGTCAATGACTACCGCGCCCGCCTCTGCAAACAGGGGTGCGTACTTCAGGGACGGACCGCCGCCTGCAGAGAACAGCGCGATGTCAATGCCTGTGTACTCACCTGAGTCCACGTCCTCGACAGTGATGTCGCGACCGCGGTGCTCGATCGAGGCACCGGCGGAGCGCGCCGAGGCAAACAGGCGGACGTCGGCGTCGGGAAAGCGCTGTGACACGAGTTCGCGCATGACCGCACCTACTTGGCCGGTTGCGCCCACGATCGCAATGGTCAGGGTCATCGTCCAGTCCCTCCGTATACGACGGCTTCGCCCTCGCTTGAATCCAACTCGAACGCCGAGTGCACGGCGCGTACAGCATCGTCCAATTTCTCCGACCGGGTCACAACGGAGATGCGAATATCTGAGGTCGAGATCATCTCGATGTTGACCCCGGCGTCCCTGAGCGCCGCGAAGAACTTCGCGCTGATACCCGAGTTGTTTCGCATGCCAGCGCCCACCAGCGAGATCTTGCCAATGGTGTCGTCGTAGGCGACCTCGTCATAGCCAATCTCTGCCTTGTCCGCCTCGATCTGCGCGAGCGCACGGGTGCCATCTGCGGCAGGCAGAGTAAAGGAGATGTCGGTGAGGCCGGTCTCGACGGCGGAGACGTTCTGCACAATCATGTCGATATTGCAGTCCGCCTTCGCGACGGTCTCGAACAGTCGCGCCGCACTTCCGGGTACGTCAGGAACACCAATGACCGTGATCTTGGCTTCGCTGCGGTCATGGGCTACGCCGGCGATGATGGGGTCTTCCATGGGGTCTCCGTCTTTAGTCTCGCTTACGACCCAGGTTCCCTCAATCGCAGAGAACGAGGAGCGCACATGAATAGGGACGTTATAGCGACGCGCGTACTCTACGCAGCGGGGCACGAGCACCTTCGCGCCCGATGCCGCCAGGTCAAGCATTTCTTCGTAGGTGACGCGGCTCAGCTTGCGAGCGGTGGGAACGATGCGGGGGTCAGCAGTGAACACGCCGTCGACGTCTGTGTAGATCTCGCAGACGTCCGCACCCAGTGCCGCGGCGAGCGCGACCGCAGTGGTGTCGGTGCCGCCACGGCCCAAGGTCGTCACGTCTTGGGTGTCTTCGTGGATGCCTTGGAAGCCTGCCACGATCGCGATGTGGTCCTCATCGATGGCCTTCTGGATGCGCCCCGGGGTGACGTCGATAATGCGCGCGCGGCCGTGGTGCTCGGTGGTGATGACGCCGGCCTGCGGGCCAGTAAAGGACTGCGCGCTCACGCCTAGGTCGCGGATGGCCATCGTGAGCAGCGCGGTCGAGATGCGCTCTCCCGCGGTGAGAAGCATGTCCATCTCGCGCGGCGGCGGGTCGGAACTGACCGCGTTGGCGAGTTCGAGGAGCTCATCGGTGGTGTCTCCCATCGCGCTCACGGCGACCACCACGGAGTGCCCGGCGCGCTTGGTCTCGACGATGCGCTGAGCCACGCGCTTGATGGCGCTGGCATCAGAGACGGAGGATCCTCCGTACTTTTGCACCACGAGAGACATGCGAAAACTCCAGGAAAGATGGGATTGCGCCAGCGACCCGGCACGGCAACTGATTCTAGACCGTTGCGGCGCGTGGACATAGTTCGCCCGCGGGCAGGGGCCGCTCAGCAACCCGAATCGCCGCCATGAGGAGGTGCCGCCAAACCTCTGAGCACGAGCCCCCGGAGCTCGAGTCCGGGGTGGTTGCTGAGTGGCCCCTCTACGCACGTTCGTGGCTTACCGCACCAATCCCAACCATTGCCTCTACGCTGAGCGTTGTGACTGGTATGGATACCGCGCAACCTGCACGGACACACGCCCTCGAGGCCTATGGGGTTCGCCGCGCGTTTGGCGCGGTCCAAGCAGTGGTGGACGCGAGCCTCACGGTCGCGCCGGGACGGGTCACGGCGCTGATCGGTCCCAACGGCTGCGGCAAGACCACGTTGATGCTCATGCTCGCTGGCCTGTTGCGCCCTGACGCCGGCCACATCCGCATTGCTGGGCTCGACCCCGCAATGGACGGCTCCAGTGCCCGTACGGCCATCGGCTGGATGCCTGACGTGCTCGGCACCTGGGACTCGCTGACCTGTGAAGAGACGCTGACCACGTTTGGCCGTGCTTACGGCCGTGCCACAGACGATGCTCGGTCTACCTCCTTCACCCTCCTTCAGCGGGTGCACTTGGCCGAGTACGCGAACCAGCCAGCTCGAGTGCTGAGTCGCGGTCAGAAGCAGCGGCTCTCACTAGCCCGCGCGATGGTGCACAACCCGCAGGTGCTGATCCTTGACGAGCCAGCGTCGGGACTCGACCCGCGCTCGCGCATCGAGCTTCGCGAACTAGTCCGTGACCTGGCGGCCGAGGGCAAGTCGATTCTCATCAGTTCGCACGTGCTCGCCGAACTCGACGAGATGGTGGACGAAGCCGTGTTCATGTCACGAGGCGTCACCATGGGCGCGGAGTCTGACGCCCTGGTCGCGGCGGCTCGCCAGCGCTGGAAGGTCGAGGCGCTGCCAGGGCACGACGTTCACGCCGCGCTATCGCAAGCCAAGCGCGACTGGTCGCCCACGCTGGAGGCAACCGCGGCATCGGCCGTGGTGCACGTCAAGGACGCAGAGGATGCCGCGGCCCTACTCGCGGCGCTGGTGAAGAAGGGCGTCAAGGTCACGACCTTTGGGCCGGTGGGCAGCGCGCTCGAGCAGGTGTACCTATCGATGGACGAGGACCGGCGATGACCACGGCGCAGACCAACCCCACGCCCATGCCAGTGGCGAAGCCTCACCGTACTGGACCGTGGCATGGGAGTGCGCGCGGCGTGTGGCTCATCGCAGCGCTCGAACTCAAGCAGCGCGTGAGGTCCACCAAGTGGAAATGGGCCCTCGCAGCCTTCTTCGCGGTGGTGGGCGCGGTGACCTTCCTCCTCGCCTGGGCCGTCGGCACCGATCCCTACGGCAGCGGTTCGGGTGACGTCATCTTTGGGTTTGTGGTGTTCTTCGTGTTGTTCTTGGGGCTGCTCGTGTCTCCCACTCTGAGCGCGACGTCCATCAACGGCGACAGCAAAGAGGGCACCCTGGCGCCGCTCCAGGCAACAGCCCTGAGCGCAATCGATATCGTGCTGGGCAAGTTGTTGGGCGCCTGGATAGCCTCGTTGGCCTTCCTGGCAACCGCGATGCCGTTCATCTTGTATTCGTACATAGCCTCGGACCCGCCCATCGCGGCGGTGGTCGTGACGGTCTTGGTGCTCGCAGGCGAGTTGCTGGTGGTGTGCGCGATCGGCCTGGGGTGGTCGGCACTGACGTCGCGCACCCCTGCATCCGCGGTGCTGACCTTCGTGAGCGTTGCGACGCTTTCGGTGCTCACCTTGGTGTTCTTTGGGCTGTCTGCGGTGGTCGTCACGAGTGACGTCAAGGTGAGGACCTACCAGTACGACTACTCCTACGACGATGACTACTACAACGAGCACGGCGTGTGGCCCGACCCCTGGGATCGCCCTGACGACGCCGTACCTTGCTACTGGGAGGAAACCACGGAGACCGTGCCCCGCACGGACCTCGTCTGGTGGATGCTTGCACTCAACCCGTTTGTGATTGTCGCGGACGCCGCTCCCAGCAACGACGACGTGCTCGAAGAGCGCTACTACAACGAGACCATGCTGGGCAGCATCAAGTACGCGGTGCGCGAGCTGCGCCTTGGACCGGAGACCGTGCGCAACTACTGCTACGTGGACGACGATCACCTGCTGCCGGAAGAACTCAAGCGCCGCGAAAGTCTCCGCGAGTTGAGCGCGGTGTGGCCCTTTGGTCTCGGCGCGCACCTGCTGCTGTCAGTGGGGTCTGTGGTGCTCGCGGTGCGAAGGCTCACCGTGCCCTACGGCAAACTGTCGACTGGCACGCGCGTCGCATAGCCAAAGGGGCCATGGGTAGCGGGGCCTAGTCCAAGGCGGCGAACTCCGCGACCGGCTTCCACACGAGTGACTGGTCTTCACGCCACCGCTTCTGTAGGGCATTCGTGACCAGCGCGAAACCCATGCGCGATTCCGGCAACAGTCCGATCATGGCGAACGAGAACAGGTCGGAACCGTTGTGCCAGATGAGGCGCTGGCCACCAAAGTCGGGTGCGGCGTCTTCCACGTGCCAGCCCAGCGCGTAGCGCCCGCCCCGGATCGGGTCCATGACGTCTCCCACAGGATCAAACATTCGTGCGGCCGATGCCGGCTCAAGGAGCGCGTGCGGCTCGCCTGAGAGCAGTTCAAGGTGGGTGTTGCCGTAGGTGGCGAGATCCGCGAGGGAGAGGAACACGTCGCCAGCGGGCTGCATGAGTTCAAGGTCCAGGCCGCGCTTGGTGATCTTGAACTCGGTGAAGCCGCGCCCCGTGTAGGTGCGCCGGTGGCCCCAGGGATTCTCGCCGTGCCACTCTGGCCTGCCGAACCCCAGCGAGGGCAGGTCTGCGGGTTCGGCTACATGCTCCTGGATAAGCTCCTGCCACGTCCTCCCGGTCCGGTGCGCGGCGATGAGTCCCGCGATTCCGTAGCCGGAGTTCGAGTACTGGTACTCGCTCGCTGGTCCGATTCCGCGGGTCAGCGACTGCCGAATCGCAGCGCGATTGATCCTCTGTCTCGCCTCGCCGAACAGCACATAACGCGAGAACACCGCATAGGTGGGGTTGGCCCGGATTCCTGATCGATGGCTGAGGAGATCAGCGATCGTGACGGAGCTGAAGTGTCGTGCGTCGACGAGGCGTCCCGCCTCGGTGCCCGCGAGCCCGCTCATCACCGTCTCGCATAGATCGAGCACGCCGCGCTCGTGGAGTCGCAACATCATGGTGGCGGTCATGGACTTACCGACGGATCCGAGGTGCCAGAAATCTCCTGCCTTGACGCGGTCCGCTTTGCCGGAGCGCCGCAGACCCGCGACGCCGATCCGAGTCTCGCGATCAAGGCCGAACAGCACCACGCCCGCTCCGGGCACGCGGCGGTCGGAGATGACGCTCTGGAGGCGCTCGGAGAGAGCTTTGTTGGCGCGAGGCATGGCAGGGTCAACACTGTCATGGGCCGCGGACTTCCGCGGGAGGACCTTGGTCCGTCACGGCTTCGTCGCTCGCGCGTGCACGCCATCGCACGGATCCTGATGCGCGTGCCGTGACTCTTCATCGATGGCGTGGTAGCGTCGGCTCGCGTTCATCCTGCTAGGTAGTCGGAGGGGGCTGCGGTGAAGCGAGCATGGCGAGAGTTCTGGCGGCACCCGGGCGCAACCGCCGTCGCGACCCTGGGTGCGTTGGTCGCGATGAATGGGATTCAGGTGGACGCCGCCGACTATGGGCAGTTCACCTTGGCCAACGCATGGCACCGCTACGACCATCCCGATGTGTTCGCGGCTGCCTTGGAGGAGGACCCCAATGCGCGTACTCGCTATGACGTGTATGTGGCACTGGCTGAGATTGCGCCGGATTCGGTGGTCCTGATTCCGGACCATGGAGAAGCGCGCACCAGTCGCTCGGTGTCCCGCTTGTACTCGTTTGGGGCTGTCGATGAGGTGGTGGAGACCAGAGTAGATGCTCGCGGCCTGGGCGAACTTGCGCTAAGCCAAGGAGTGTTGGTCGCGAGTGGTGCGGGCGGCTCGCACGGTGCGCCGTGGGTCATCCTTGTCGATGGGGAGAATGGTCGAGATCGCGGTGGCCCGCTCCTTGACCTCCACGGAGTCCTCACGGGAACCGCGGCCACGCCAGTGTTGCCTGAGCCACGTGAGTGGTGGTGGCTCGTGGCCATGGTGCAGCACCCGGACTCCGATTACTACTACACAAACGTCTTGGTCGAGTCCTCGGTGGTTGGCCTTGAAGGCGATCAGGTACTGCCGTGATCGCTGAGTTCCTGGTGGTCTCCGGGTGGACGATCGCCGGTGCGGTCATGCTGCATTCAGTCGGCCTCCGGGACTGGTCGGTGTGGCCGCTGGGACTGGTGACTGGACTGGCGTTGTACTTCTCTCTAGGGGCTCTTCAGGTCGCCACCCCGCTGCCCGACCACCCTGCTGTCGCATACGCAGGGACACTTGCGGCCGCAGCGGCCTTCGCTTGCTGGCGGGCGCCACGTCTGCGCGACGCCTTGCCTCACTGGCGTAGCGGTGCGGTCGCGGGGGCGGGCATCGCCGCTGTGGTGATGGTGACGCGCACGGTGCACATCGTGCGCTGGCACGTCGACACCTTTGAGTACTTCAAAGTTGCAGCCCTCATGACCCAGGGTCACCTGGACGACGGGACGTTCATCGACGCCCTCGACAAGCGATTGCTCGGGGTCCCTATGATGCACGCTCCTGCTCTCTGGTGGGATGAGTGGTACCTACGATCGGTGACTCCCCTGGTAGGTATCGCGTGCCTGACCATCGTGGTGTGGGTGGTGCATCAAGGCGTTCGCGGGAGTCTTGGGCAGCGTCTTGGATGGGTGGTGCCAGTGCTGGCTGGCCTTGCCCTTGCGCTGACCAATCGGTTTCAGTTTCACGCGCTCTACCTCAACGGCCACCTGCTGGCGGCAACGTTCCTGGTGGCCCTCGTGGGGTGTGCGTGGCTGTACCTAGACAGCGCTGGCGTCCCCGAGCCAGCGTTGATCGCGGTGGTGATGGCAGCATCGGCAGGGCTGGTCGTGACCCGCCCTGAGGGCGGTCTCCTCGCAGGGCTCGCCTTGGTGTCGTTTGTGGTGAGTGATGGCGTGACAAGGCGCCACCGTGCGCTCACACTGCTCGCACTGGGCCTTGCGGTCAGCACTTGGCACGGATATGCCGCAGTTGCGCAAGCGCGACTCTTTGACCACACGCCTGCGACATCGCTCGCCTATGCGGTGGTGGGTGCAGGCGTCGTGGCGGTGGGCCTGCTCGTTGCTGCTGGCTGGTCAACTCCGCTCGTGCCCTGGCTGCCCGGCGCATTCGAGGCGAGCCTGTGGCTAGGACTGCTCGCGCTTGTGGTGCACGATGCAGAGATCTTCCTTGAGAGCGCGCCGGCCATCCTCGCAATGTACACACCTATCGAAACCGCGTGGGGCGGGTCACTGTTCGCGTTCTACGCAGCCTCGCTATTGGTGTTGTGGCGCATGCGGTTCATCCATCAACGGGTGTTGCGCTATCCCTGGAGCACCTTCGTTGTGCTGGCTCTGGTACTCGCGTATGCGCGAGATGGGCGGTACCACGGGGGGTCGTTCGATTCGCTGATCCGCATGTTCATCGAGGTGGTGCCAGTGATGGTGGTGTTCATCGCGATCGGTATGGTGCGTGGGGTGCCACGAGACGTCGGCTCTGCGAGCGCGACTGTCGTTGCTGCGCCGAGCCGCGCCTAGGTCACTTGGCGACGGCCCTCGAAGGCACGGCCTAGCGTGACCTCGTCGGCGTACTCCAGGTCACCGCCCACGGGCAGACCCGACGCGAGCCGTGAGATGACCATGCCCAGCGGCACCAGCATGCGGGTCAGGTACGTGGCCGTCGCTTCGCCCTCAATGTTGGGATCGGTGGCGATAATGACTTCCTGAATGGTGCTCGAACTCAGGCGGGCCATCAGTTCCCTGATGCGGAGGTCGTCTGGCCCTACGCCGTTCATGGGATCGATTGCGCCGCCAAGCACGTGATAGCGCCCACGGAATTCGCGGGTTCGCTCAATGACCACCACGTCCTTGGGTTCCTCGACCACGCACAGGACGTCGTCTGCCCGGCGGGGATCCGCGCAGATGCGGCACTGTTCGGATTCGGCGATGTTGCCGCAGGTCTCGCAGAAGCGGACCTTCTCTTTGACCGTGGTGATGGTGTCGGCGAGACGCTTGACGTCCACGGCGTCTTGCGCGAGCAGGTGGAACGCGATCCGCTGTGCGCTCTTGGGCCCTACGCCGGGAAGATGACCGAGTTCGTCAATGAGGTCTTGCACAGCGCCGTCATACATACCCTCCAGCGTAGGCGCGCGCAACGGGAGCGCAGCACAGGCGCGTCACGAACCCGTCAGTCCTTGACGACCGTGCCGCCCAGCATTTGGGCGATGACGTCGGCGCCCGAGAGCTTCGAGTCCGGCGCGGCGGCGTCATCGGGGCTGGTCTCATCGTCGAGTGGAGGTTCTGTCTCCGGCGGGGGAGCGTTCGTGGTGCTCGCGGTGTGCGCGGCGGGTGCCGTCGTTCCGGTAGACGTCCCACCGGACGGTGTTCCCTGACTGATCTGGGGCGCTGTGGTGGCGCTTGCGATCGAACCACCGACCGGCGCCTGCACGGGTCCAACGGCACCCTCGACGCGGATGGCGAGCCCAAGCGTCTCCCGGACCGCCAGCGCCACATTCTCCGCGTGCGGGCCTGCGCCGAACCGCCCAGCGAGAGCTTGGTTGTCGAACGCGAGAGTAAGCACGCCCGCGTCTACCTTCGCCACCTGTGCGCTCTGGCTCACCATCGCCCAGGTGACGCGCCTGCGCTCGAGGGTGCCGAGTACCTCGGCCCAACGGCGCCGCACCAACTCAGTATCCTCGGGCCCTCCAGCGCTCGCGGTCAGCGGGACGGTCTCGCTTGGCTCAGAGGTGACTGCGGGCGGAGTCTCATGAGACGGCGTGGCGCTAGCGGCCGCCGTGGCCCGCTTGGCCCGGGTGGGCTCTGGCTCCGAAGCGGCGGGCTGCCGGGGCGCCGATGCTGGCTCAGGGCCGGCGGGTGCCCTGTGGGCGTCGGGTGGTCGGTCTACAGACGTCGTTGGAACCTGTGCGCGCCCCACTGTTGTTTCCCCGCGGGCCCCAGCCCCGGCATCGGCCGCGATGAGCCGGGCGCAGAGCAACTCAAGGTGGAGCCGCGGAGCGGTCGCGCCGATCATGTGGCTAAGGGCGTCGTTCACGAGATCTCCCGCACGCGATCCACGCTCAAGTCCCAGCCGGCGCGACTGGTCCTTCATGCGGTCAAGCTGATCCTCCGGAACTTCGCCAAGCGCCTTGGCGCCAGCCTCGCCCGAGGCCGCCAGAATCAGCAGGTCGCGTAGCCGCTCCAGCAGGTCCTCGACAAACCGCCGCGGCTCGTGACCCGTAGCCATCACGCGGCCCACCACGTCAAACAGCGAGGCGCCATCGGCGGCGGCAAGGGCGTCGACGGCGTCGTCGAGCAGCGTCGCGTCCGTGAATCCCAGGAGAGAGATGGCGCGCTCGTAGGTGACGCCGCCCTCGCCTGATCCCGCCATCAGCTGGTCAAGCACGGACAGCGAGTCGCGCACAGAGCCACCGCCAGCGCGCACTACGAGTGGAAGCACACCGCCAGCCACCTCCACGCCTTCGGAGGCGCACAGCGTTCCCAGGTAGTCGGTAAGCATGCCTGGAGGCACAAGACGGAATGGGTAGTGGTGGGTGCGAGACCTGATGGTCCCAATGACCTTCTCGGGCTCCGTTGTCGCGAAGATGAAGCGCACGTGGGGTGGAGGTTCCTCCACGAGCTTGAGGAGCGCATTGAACCCTTGCGTGGTCACCATGTGGGCCTCGTCAAGGATGAAGATCTTGTAGCGGTCGCGTGCCGGGGCAAAGGCTGCGCGTTCGCGAAGCTCCCTGGCATCGTCCACACCGTTGTGCGAAGCGGCGTCAATCTCAACCATGTCCACGGAACCGGAGCCCCCACGGGCCAACTCGACGCACGATGCGCACTTTCCGCAGGGGGTATCGGTTGGACCTTCTGCGCAGTTGAGGCACCTGGCCAGAATTCGCGCCGAGGTGGTCTTTCCACAGCCGCGCGGTCCCGAGAACAAGTACGCGTGCCCCACCTTGTCCGAGCGCAAGGCCTGCATGAGCGGCTCGGTCACGTGGCTCTGCCCCACGACGTCCGCGAAGGTGTCGGGGCGATAGCGGCGGTAGAGGGCAACGGTCACAGACACGACTCTACTGGCCGCGCCTGACGCGCGCACCGGGCCTGCGGAAAACGAAAGGACCCCCCACGCACCCAACAGAGCCCGCTTACCCTTGCTGCATTTCTGCCCTGGGGGAGTTGGGCGAGATATCGCCACGTGAGGGGTCCCCACCAGTTTACCCACAGCCGCCGCGGGGTGACGCGTTTAGTGCTGGGGCGCACAGTCCGGTACCATTGCCGAGTTTGGAGGATTCGCCTAGTGGCCTATGGCGCACGCTTGGAAAGCGTGTTGGGTGCAAGCCCTCAGGGGTTCGAATCCCCTATCCTCCGCCAGTATCGTTTCTCTCCCTTAGAGTGGTGTCCGTGAACCAGAAGTCGACAGGTACGTTGCGCACGCGCCGCGAGATCTTGCGGCGCCGTCGTCGCGAGCGCCAGGTGATTGTCTTTGGCGTCGCTGCCATCGCGCTCGGCGCTGTGGGCTTCGCCTCCTACTCCGTGTACAGCGGCGAGGCGGAGGGCCCGTTCTCCGCTCCCTTTGTCACGCCTGCAGGGGACTTCTTCAGCGACATCAAGTTGCCATGCCCACCCCCGGACACGCTGCCAATGAACGTGGGTGAGGTGCCGTACCGGGTCTTGAACGCGACCGATCGCGCAGGGCTTGCGGGCGAGGTGTCCAAGACGCTCGAGGGCCGCGGATTCGTGCCGGTGGGCGTTGGCAACTCGTCACGTAAGTACGACGGTCATGTGCGGATCTCCTTTGGGCCCGAAGGGCTCGTGCAGGCGTACACGCTCGCGAATCAGTTCTCGAACTACGAACTGGTCTTGGACAACCGGACCAACACCACCGTCGATGTGTTGATTGGCGAAGCGTTCAGCGATGTGACTGGCATTCGCCCATTGCTCGCGCCAGAGCTTCAGCCAGACATCCTCTTGACCGAGAACGCGCCGTGCCTGCCGCTACGACTGGTGGAGCCCGAGCCAGCACCGCGCATCGTGCCCGACGACCCCTTCACGATCGAACCGTCTCCAACCCCGTCACCAGGGGACGCGGACGTTGCAGCTGAGGACTCGATCACCGACTAGTTGCCCGGCTACTAGCGAACCTGTCCCGAGGGCAATAGGCTGAACTCATGAGCGACTCCTCCATCCCAACGCCCCCTCCGGACCCGTCCTCGCAGGCGGGCGGTCCGCAGTACGCAGCTCCTCAGTACGCGGCGCCTCAGTACGCCGCTCCGGGGAACCCGCAAACGCCTGCTGGCTACTATGGGCCACCCAGCGCTCCCACCAACGTGCTCGCCATCGTGTCGATGATCACGTCGATCTTGGGTGTCATCATGCTGCCCATCATTGCGTCGATTGCGGGCATCATCATGGGCCACATCGCGAAGAAGCAGATAGCTCAAACAGGCGAGCAGGGCGAAGGCATGGCGAAGGCGGGCTTGATCGTGGGCTACGCGGGCCTGGTTCTCTGGGGCCTGTTCTTCCTGGCGTACATCGCGTTCTTCGTGTTTGTCTTCGCAGCGGCGTCAACCTCCACCTACTGATCTCGCGCACTCGCCGAAACGACGAATCCCGGCGCTGATCACTAGGATCTGCACCGGGATTGAGTGGCGGTGACGGTGGGATTTGAACCCACGGTACGGGGTTACCGTACACAGCATTTCGAGTGCTGCACCTTCGGCCGCTCGGACACGTCACCGTGAGCGAGGATACCCGGTTGGTGCCAACGTGACCTAATCGGCGGGACCGGGCGAGGCGGGCGGGGCCCTCACCGTTCTACGGCCCATTGACCTCGTAGGGGTCGTTGCCCACGCGCGCGGCAGGCCCACGCTCAAAGGCGTCAATCGCGTCAATCTCAGCGGCGTCGAGTGAGAAGTCGAAGATGTTGAGGTTCTCGACCATCCGCGCGCGCGTCGAGGTCTTGGGAATCGCGACGTTGCCTTTGTCCATGTGCCACCTCAACAGCACCTGCGGGACGGACTTGCCGTGCTTCGTGGCGATGGCGGCTAGGGAGGGGTGATCGAGGACTCTGCCGTTGGCGAGCGGGCTGTATGCCTCGGTGAGGATTCCGTGGTTCGAGTTATAGGAGCTCACGACCGCCTGTTGGTGTTCGGGGTGAAGCTCGATCTGGTTCACGGCGGGTACGGTTCCCGTTTCGGCTGCCAGACGCTCGAGGTGATCCGGCATGAAGTTCGACACTCCAATGGCTTTGGCGCGCCCGCTGTCCGCGATTCGTTCGAGCGCCTTCCAACTCTCGACGTAGCGGTCAACACCGGGCATGGGCCAGTGAATCAGGTAGAGATCTACGTAGTCCAGCGCGAGTCTGTCCAAGCTTGCGTCGAACGCCGCGAAGGCCTCGTCGGTGCCGTGGTCTGTGTTGAACAACTTCGTGGTCACAAAGAGCTCCTTACGGGGCACTCCGCAGGACGTTACCGCTCGGCCCACTTCGCGTTCATTGTGATAGATCATCGCTGTGTCAAGGTGTCGATAGCCCACCTCGATGGCGTCGAGGATGACTTCTTCGGCGTGGTCCTCGATCTGCCACACCCCGAATCCCAGTTGGGGTATGCGCAGTCCGTTGTTCGTCGTGAGGTGCGGGGACCTCAAGTCACGTGAGTTCATGCGGCAATCGTAGCCAACAAGTCATCTGAATGTAAAACCTTTTCGGAATTTTCAGGAATCTGCAATCGTGGAACCTCGAGCGACGAGCCGGCAGGCAATGGCAGTCACGCCGCCCCGCTCTGGGTCGCCTGCCATGGCTCGCGAGAGCACTTGAGCGGCCACCCGCCCAATGACCTCAAGGTTGATGTCGATTGTCGTTAATGGTGGGCGTGATTGAGTGGCAATGGGTTCCCAGTTGTCGTGCCCCGTGACTGCCACCTGGCTGGGAACGTCCTTCCCGTTCTCCCGGAGAGCGTCAATGACGCCCCGCGCGATCTGGTCGCTTCCACACGAAATCGCGTCGATCTCCGGATCGAGGTCGAGCAGGATCCTCGCCGCGGCTCGACCCCAGCCTTCGGTCCAGGAACCGTACAACGGCTCGCCACCCACCATGCTCAATGAGTGCGACTGCAGTGCCACGAGTGCGCCCTCGGCACGATCACGGGCGGCTTGATAGGTGCGATCGCCGGTGACATAGCCGATGCGCCGGCGGCCGAGCTGCGCGAGGTGCTGAATCGCGAGTTGTCCCGCACCGACGTTGTCACTCACCACCGAGACATCCGCATCATCGACTGAAGGCGCGTAGGCGTAGACAACGGGAATCGGCAAGGGCCCCAGACTCGGGCGTGCGTCCGTCTTGTCACCCACCACGATCAAGCCATCAACACGGCGACCGAGCAATGACTTGAGGTGGTGTTGCTCGCGAATCGAGTCACCGCGTGCGTCACACAGCAGCACGGACGTGCTGTCCGCCCCAAATGCGTCTTCAGCTCCCATGAGGACCGGAAGCGAGAACCGTCCTTCAAGGTCATTGGTCAGCAGGCCCACGGTGCCCGTGCGGCCCTTCAGCAGGTGCCGAGCGGCCGGGTTGGGGCTGAAGTTCAGCTCCGCTGCGGCACGTTCCACTTTGAGACGGGTTTCCGCTCGCACGTGAGCCTTGCCGTTGAGGGCCTTCGACACCGTTGCGATAGATACGCCAGCCAGTTCAGCGACGTCGTGAAGAGTGGTTGCCTTTCTCACTGTTCTCCTTCGCCGCAAGTCGTCGTGGCGTGCCCTCGACCCTGGGGGCGTGCCGAGGATGCTCCTAGTGCACCCTAATGCTTTTCCGCTGGCCCGTCACGTGTGGCGGAGTCCGCCACGTGCGGCAGCCATACGCGCATCGACGACGGGCCTCGATTCGCCCAGGTTCGGTACGGGATCAATGGAATCTCTACTGTGTCGTCGACGGGGGTCTCGGGGTGAGTTTGGTAGGGCCAGGCCCCAGGCTCGTAGACGCTATGCACGCCCTGCGCGACCACCCGATTGCGGTCGACGGAGTCGTCGGAGAGAGGGCGACTTGGGTCAAGCCAGATCTCGTCCACTCCAGTGTTCTCGGGCAGGTCGACCGACTCGAGGCAGAAGACTTCTGGGCCCCGTTCAACGGCGACCGTGCCCCGAACCGCATCGATGCTTGGAGACGGGTAGGTGAAGCGGGGCTGCATAGGCAAGTGGAGAACCACCGTGTCTCCGGGGGCGAATACCGCTGAGATCGCGGCACTGCCAGGTGTGGCTGCGACAACGGGCTGATCGTTGTGCTGGATGGTCGCACCGTGTGCCCATTCGGGAATCCGAAACTGGAGATCCCACTGAGAGAGTGGCGTCTCGACAATGGTGACCACGATCTCGCCATCACGAGGATACCCCGTCTCAACATTGAGGGTCGCGGTTCCACCGGGAACTTGGGCAGTGACCTGGGCTGACCAATACTGATGCATCTGGATGCCCAAGGCAGTCGACGTCGCCATGTACGCGCCCAGCGAAGCCAACGTTCGAGCAACGTTGGGCGGGCAACACGACACGCCAAACCATGGTGCTCGCATCCCGGAGGAGACTCGCGACTGAATCTTGTCAGGCGCGGGTAACACTGCAGGCGCGACCCTCTGGTGCAAGGGGTTCGCGTAGAAGAAGGCCCGGCCGTCCTCTGCAGGAGACGTCGCAATGATGTTGTACAGAACCCTTTCGATGAAGTCCCCGTAGCGCGGATTCCCGGTCGCGAGGAGCAATCGCCAACTGAACATCAGCGCGCCGACGCCCGCGCAGGTCTCGCAGTAGGCGCCGTCTGGAGGGAGCTCCCAATCGAGCCCAAATGCCTCGCCGTGATGGCGAGATCCCATGCCGCCGGTGATGTACGTGCGCTTGGCGACGGTGTTTGACCATTGCCGCTCGAGGATCCATAGCAGCTCATGATCGGCTGCCTCTACCGCGATATCGACCGCGGCGGCCGACAGGTACAACGCGCGCACAGCGTGACCTCGCAACACCGTTGCCTCACGGATGGGCTGGTCGTCCTGAAAGTACTCGGGCTCGTACTCGATCTCTCCCAGCGTGCCGAGGCCACGCCTGTCGAGAAAGGCGAGCGCTTGCTGGACATATCGCGGCTCGGCTAGCAATCGCCCAAACTCGACGAGCCCCAGTTCCACTTCGGGATGGCCGCAGATGCCTTCGCGCGCTCCCATCCCGAACTCCGTGCAGATATGATCAGCAACCCGAACGGCAGTGCGCATGAACGGATGGTCCGTTCCCAATGCGCGCCCAACTGCCACCGCAGCTTGCAGGAGGTGGCCGTAACAGTAGAGCTCGTGGCCCCACTCGAGGTCGCTGTAGCGAGCGGGTTGCCCCTCCCGCCCGAACGCTGTATTGAGGTAGCCGTCCTGTTCTTGCGCAGCCATGACGACTGAGAGCAGGCGTTGCATGCGTGCCTCGACCGCAGGATCACTCTCGCCGCGGGCCACCTCCCATGCGTGGGCTTCGAGCACCTTGTAGACCTCAGAGTCTGAGAACTCTCGACCGCTACGCTGATGGGCGAGCCGGCCCTGAGCTGCGAGCTCGAAGTTCCGAGTCCAGCCGGCTCGTTCCAGCCAGGAGTAACAATGGGCCAGTGAGTTGGTGCTGTTGACGAGTTGCCGGTGGGGCCAGAACCCCGTCCCGTGCAGGTGAACGCTATCGACACCCAGCGGGGTGAGCACGGTGTCCCTTGTCGGCACGGCGGGCGCTTGAACGCCGGGTTGAGGCTTGTTGAGCATGACTGTGACTATCCCTTCAGAGCGCCGGACATGAATCCCTTGACGTAGTACCGCTGCAAGGTGAGGAAGAGGAAGACGCACGGTAGCGCCAGAATCATCACGCCCGCCTGGGTGATGCCGAAGTCCACCGTTCCCATGACGCCTTGCCTCAGAATGGTGACGGCTTGCGGAAGCACGTAGGTGGCGGGATCCCGCAGGATCATCAGTGGCGCGAGCAGGTCATTCCACGCCGCGAGAAAGGAGAACAACCCAACCGTGACGAGTCCAGGAACTGCGGCGGGGAGCATGACACGCCGGAGCGCACCGAAGAAGGTGCATCCGTCCACAAGCGCCGACTCTTCGAGTTCAACGGGTATCGCTTCGAACGCGATGCGCATCATGAAGATCGCGAAGGGCAACTGGAACAAGGTGATGAAGACGCTGACGCCAACAAGGGAGTTGGACAACCCCACCAGGTTCATGAGGGCATACATCGGGACTAGCAGCGTGGCCGGTGGGATCATCAAGATGGCGAGAACCATCAGAAAGAGCGCATTCTTCCCAGGGAACTGGAACCTCGCGAAGGCATAGCCCGCGAACACTGCGAGGAACAGCGTGAACACTACTGTCATGGCCGAGACCGTCAGGCTGTTCATCACGAACTGGGGTAGCGTCGCGCCGATGCCGCCGCCGCTGGCCAAGGTCTCGAAGTTGCCGAAACCGTAACCATCGCGCTGGTTCGTGCTTGGGTGAGGGGACACCGACGCCACCGCGCTCCACACCAGCGGTGTGAGAAAGATGATCGCGAGTCCACCGGTCACCACGTAGTACGGGGTGCGTATGGCAATCTGCTTGAGATTCACGATGACAGACCTCAGTCCCGTGCTCGAAGCACGCGTAGTTGGAACACATTGATGAAGACCAGCGCGACGAGGACCAGCACGCTGAGAGCGGCCGCCGTTCCCAGGTCGAACCGGGTGAACGCTTCGGCGAAGATCAACATCACGATGGTCGACGTTCCCTCTGCTCCCTTCGAGATGATGTAGAAGTGGTCGAATGCCAACAGCGAGCCCGTCACGCAGATCACGAGGCAGAGCACGAGGGAAGGTCGCAAGAGGGGAAGCGTGATGCGGCGAAACATCTGCGCTGCGTTGGCGCCGTCGACTCTGGCGGCTTCGTACACGTCGTGGGATATGCCCTGTAGGCCAACCATGATGATGAGCATGAAGAAGCCGGTGAAGCGCCAGATAATCAGCACCACGGTGGACCACAGGATGCCGTCTTGACTTCCGAGGAACTCAATCCGGGGAAGTCCCAGTGAGACCAGCAGCGGATTCACCGGGCCGAAGGCGGGTGTGTAGAACCCATAGAACAAGAGCGAGGCCGTCGCGAGACCTACCGCGCTCGGGATCAGGAAGGCGGTGCGTAGCAGGGAGTTCCAGCGCGTGACTTCCTGCACGAGCAGTGCGAGCCCGAGTGCGAGTGCCAGCATCACCACGGTGACGATGACTGTGTACTTCACGGTGAAGACCACTGCGGGCCACAGGCTGGGGTCATTGAGAACGCCATACGCGGGCGCGCCGGGAGTCGCTGGGGGTGCACTGAAGTTGTCAGGGAAGTTAGAGCCGCTATAGCCCCGGATCAGTGGCCAGTCGCTCGCAGACATCGTCATCACGGTGATGAGAGGAACGATGAAGAAGAGCACGATGAAGGCCGCAAGAGGCGCCGCGAAGAGCACGCCCTTCGCGGAGCGAGTCTGGCGCCAGCGTCTGCGCCGTGGCGCTTGAGGGGTCAAGGTGCCGCCGCGGGCGCTGGCACCGGGTGCGGCGGACGGCGGAGGCACCGCGGGGTGCGACGGGGCAGTCATGATTGACCTTTCGATTGTTGCGGTCTGGGTGCGGGCCTAACCCGCACCCAGACCGCTGGTGTTTGTGGTGTGAAGCGCTAGTGGGTCTAGCGCGCCAGTTCTGCGGTGACCGCTGCGTTGTCGCTTTCGAGCGTGCTGCCATCGCCGAATACGTAGTTGCGGAACAGCTCAATCCACGGGCTAGACGGGGCGTTGAATGCTGCATTGAAGTTCTGGGCGAAGGGAGTCTTTCCCTTGCCAGCGACCTCGTTGATGGTGACCAAGCGCGCGTCCGCAGCCGCGAACTCGTTGTCAACTAGGTCAGTGCGAGCGACAGCGAAGCCGTTCGCGGCAAGCACGTCAAGTTGCGCCTCTTCAGTGAGCGTCCACGCCAGGAAGTGCCACGCTGCATCGACGTTCTTGCTGTCCTTGCTGATGCCGAGTCCGTCCCCACCGACAAAGGTGGAGTCGCCACCGCCGGGACCGGGGATTCCGATCACGCCGGTCTCGAAGTCTGCCTCCAGTGCAGCGGGCAGCATGGTGTTGGGCATCGGCATGACTCCGACCTTGCCGTCGATGAACGGCGCTACCCACGTAGCTCCCGTCTCTTCACGCGTGCCGTCGAGGACGATGCCGTCTTGAACGAGCCCACGATAGATGTCGAGTACTGCCTTCGCCTGGGGGCTCGTGAAGTTGGCCTCGGTTCCGGCCTCGTTCATCACCTCGGCGCCTGCAGCCCAGATAGACGGGAACCACGTGAACACCAAGCATCCACCGCAGTTGCCCCCAAAGTAGGTCCCCGCGTGGTCTCCCGGCACGGCGTTGACTGCTCGAGCGTGCTCGGCGAGTTCTTCCAAGGTTCGCGGACCCTGGTCGGGGTCAAGCCCGGCCTGTGCGTAGAGGTCCTTGTTCCAGAAGATGACCGATAGGTCCATCGTGTGCGGCACAACGTGCTTCTTGCCATCCCAGACGCCGGCTTGGACGTGGGCGTCCGCTACCTGACCGCCAAACGGCAGGGCCTCAATGCGGTCGGTGATGTCCGCAAACAAGCCCTGCGACGTCCAGTTCGGAACGAACACGATGTCCGCAGAAAGCAGATCGGGGAGTGTGTTGGATCCAGCTGCACCGCCGACTGTCGTGACGAAGTCGTCAGTCGGAATGATGGTGAGATTGACTTGGTTCTGGTGTGTTGCGTTGTACGCGTCAACGAACGCACGGGTGACCTGCTCCGTCGCTGCACGCGACCAGAGCGTGAGTTCGGTGCCGTCGTCGACACCGGCGGCCAGATCGGGACTGTCGGTGTTGCCCGGATCTGGGCTGGTGGTGTCAGCGGGGTTCGTTGAACACGCGCTGAGCGTGATGAGTCCTGCGGCAATGGTGGCGACGATCGCCGATGTCATGCCGCGCTTCTGTGTGGTGGACATGGTGAGACTTTCCTCCTGCTCTCCTTTGAGCGAATCGCGGCTCGGTGCCGCAGGATTCGGGTGGCGAGCTCACAGAGACCTGTTCGCTCGCCGACGTCGATCGCCAGTGCTGGCCTCGTCGCCACGATCATCAGATCGGAGACTTCGGTGCCCACACCATGCGACATCCGAAAACTCCGAAAAGGTTTTCGTTGGTCCAGACCATAGCAGCGACAAGCACCAGAGTCAATGCCGGGCTTTGAGCGAAGGAGGGGTGTGGTTGCCTAGGCTGAGCGGCGCACCACGAGTGAGTACGCAGTGAAGATCTCGCGCGGAGGCTCGTGGCTCCCACTCACCCTTGCGGCGAGTGCGTCCACTGCATACTTCGCCACTTGGGCGGTGCCGGGCTCGACTGTCGTCAAAGAAGGGTTCGTGTACTGGGCGGCCGGAATGTTGTCAAAGCCGATCACAGCAACATCATCGGGTGCTCGTTGGCCACGACTAGCGATTGCATGCAAGGCGCCGATCGCCATCGAGTCGTTGAAACAGAACACTGCGTCTGGTGGATGCGGTTGATCGAGCAGGCGGTTCATCGCGGCGGCACCGTCGGCCATGAACCACTCGTCCACAACCATTACTCGCTCGCTTGCGATCTCGAGGCCGGCAGCGCGAAGCGCTTCCTGGTAGCCGCGCAGGCGTAGCGACGCCGCACTAACGACGTGCTCTTGCGAGCTCGCACCGATAGCGGCGATTCGTCTCCTGCCGCGATCAATGAGGTACTCGGTCGCCGTGCGTGCAGACTCGACGTTTTTCATCACCACGTGATCGACGGGACCGTTGAAGATCCTGTCGCCGAGGATCACAAGCCGGTCGTTGCCGGCAAGGTAGCGTTCGTCCCCAGGACCAAGGGCGTGAGGTTGAAAGATGAGCCCGTCGGTATGCTCACGCCGCGCACCGGACAAGATGTCAATCTCCGTGCGACGCCGAGCACCCGTCTGTTGCAGTACGACTGCCCAATCGTGCCGCGCAGCCTCGTCCATGATGAGCCGAGCTAACTCGGCGAAGTACTCGATCCCAATATTCGGGATAGCGAGTGCGATGGTGCCCGTACGGCCGGTGCGGAGTCCTCGGGCAGAGTTGTTCATGCGATATCCGAGTTCGTCGACAGCGCGCAGCACACGCTCGCGAGTCTCTGGCTTGACCGGGGCGTTGCTCGAAAGCACGTTGGAAACCGTGCGCGCAGTGACGCCAGCGCGTGCGCCGACGTCAGCCATGGTGACACTCTGCGAGCGTTTCGTCACGCGAGCATCCTATCTTGTGAGCTCGAAGCTCAGAGCAGTCCACGACATCGGCGGCAGTACCACCGTGAACTTCCCGTCAGCGGTCGCCACAGGGATGACTTTGGGAGCAACTTCCATGGGCCGTTCGGCGCTGTTCACTGCTCGCGGGTTCGGGTGATGAATCACCTGTGCGGAGGTGATAACCGTGCCTCCCAGCGCACTGAGGTCGAGCGTCACGGTTCTCGCGACGTCTACGCCTCGGTGCGTGAGGTACACGCGTGCGACTGTTCCGAGCGGGTTGCGCGTGATCGTGGCGATCACAGCGTCGTCGGCACCGCTGACTTCGGCGTGATGAACTGTGTGCCCGGCACTCTGCGCGGCGAGGGCAAACGGATGAAAGATGGATTGACGCCATGCCGGGCCGCCCGGCTCGGTACGGATCGCACCGATCGCATTGACCAGTTGTGCCAGTGCCGCAATGGAGACGACGTCGGCGTGGGCGAGGATGCTTTGTAGCAGAGATCCCACTACGATCGCGTCGACTGCCGTGTAGTCCTGTTCGAGTAGCCGTGGCGCTTCGACAAATCCCGACGCGGCTCTCGTTGGGTCATAGTCGCGGTAGTTCCAGACGTTCCACTCGTCCAGACTGATCTTGACAGTGCGTGAACTAGGCGAGATGTTCTGGGCGTGGCGTATCGCGGCAGCGATCGTGTCGAGGAACCCGTCGAGCTTCTCCTTGGACCGTAGATACGCGGTCAGGTCTCCTTCGTCGAAGAAGTAGATGTGGCAGGAGATGTGGTCGATCTGGTTTGCGGTAGCCCTCACTACGGTGGCCTCCCACTCGCCGAGCGTTGCCATCTCCGCGTGTGAACTACCCACGGCGACTAGCTCGACGTCGGGATCGAGGAGTCGCATCGCAGTGGCGGCAGTGTTGGCGTCGCGCGCGTACTCCTCTGCCGTTCGATGGCCCAACTGCCAGGGTCCGTCGATTTCGTTGCCGAGACACCAGAGCTGTACTTGGTGCGGCGCAACGGAACCGTTGCGTGCGCGTGCGTCGGACAAGGTGGTACCTGACTCGTAGTTGCAGTACTCGAGCAGATGCAGCACGGAGCGAATGTCTCCGAGCCCCATGTTGACTGCGAGCATCGGCTCAATGTCCGCAGCACGGCACCACTCGATGAACTCGTCGGTTCCGAAGGCGTTGGACTCAATCGATCGCCAGGCGAGATCAAGCCTCCGTGGGCGATCAGCGCGTGGCCCAACTCCGTCTCGCCAGTCATAGCCGGACACAAAGTTGCCGCCGGGGTAACGCACCACGGTGACCCCGAGTTCCTTGACGAGATCCAAGACGTCGCCACGAAAGCCGGCGCTCGTCGCACTGGGATGGCCGGGCTCGTAGATACCGCCGTAGACGCCGCGCCCAAGGTGTTCCACAAAGCTTCCAAAGAGCCTTGGGTCTGCGGTTCCAACCACCGCTCCAACCCGGATGTCAGTTGTGGTCGGGCGCGAATCGCTCGACGCTTCCGTCGAGGTAACGATGTGGTTCACTGCGGCTCCGCTCTCTTCGCATATTGGTTCATCGTGGAAATAAACGTGACGCTACGTGTCGGTTGTGTGTGGTGTCAACCCCACCGACTACGGAGAAAGTTCCGAATTCATGCTTGACAAGCCTCCTCCGCCTGGGCAGAATGGCGGACACGGTCAAGGTTGCCCGATAGTTCATCGATGAAACCAGATGGACAGGACTACGGACGATCGTGATCGCTCCACCACGATCTACCTAGTTTGAGAGAGGCAGAAGTCCCATGGAATCCACACCCAATCGCCGCGGCCGGCTCGCGGGCCTTGCCGCATGGGGAGCAGTCGCTTCCCTTGCGCTCGGCGCGTGCGCTGGCGGCGACACCGACGTCACCGCAAGCCCACCACCGGGCAACGACGAGCCCGTCACGTTGACCGTTTGGCACTACTACAGCGCCGACGGCCAAGCAGTTCTTGATGACCTCGCGGCTCCGTTTACCGATCGTCATCCGAATGTGGAGCTCGAGTTCGTCTTCATTCCGGTCGAGCAACTCACCACTCGCGTCGTCACCGCCGCAAGCGCGGGCACTGGACCTGACGTGCTGCTCTTCGGAGCATCGGGTCTCTACGACATGGCGTCGTCAGGAGCCATCCTTCCGATGGACGACTGGTGGTCCGGCTACGCCGACCAAGACCAGTTCTCTGACGGTGTCATCCACCGGATCGACGGTGACATCTACGCCGTGGCCGCCTACGTCAACCTGATTGGGCTCTGGTACAACGAAGACATGCTCAGTGACTGGGGCGTCGACCTTCCCACCACGATCCCCGAACTTGAGGCCGTGATGGATAGGGCCGTCGCGGAAGGAATCAACGGCATCACCTTGACTGGCGTACCCGGCGTGGAGAGCCAGTGGCAGGGCTTCCCATGGTTCACGTCGCACGGGTTCAGTTATGGCGACCCCCAGGCTACGGCGATGGAGGATACCTTCACGATGCTGCAGGACTGGGTCGCGAAGGGCTACCTGTCGGCAGAAGCCAGCACATGGGACCAGCACACGTCCTTCCAGCACTTTCTGGCGGGGTCGGCGCCGTTCTCTGTAAACGGCAACTGGCAGGTGGGTGCAGCGAGTGAAGTCGAGTTCGCTAACTCGGTCGCACCCTTGCCGTTGAGCGCCAACGGTGGCGTGTTGTTGGGTGGCGAGTTGCAGAACATCGGAGCCTTCTCCGAGCACCCCGACCTTGCACGGGAGTTTGTCGAGATGACGTTCTTCTCGGCCGAGGGACAGTTGCTGTTGCTCGAGAACTTCGGCACGATCCCTGCTCGCGGGGATGCCGCAGCCTCGCCGCTGATTGGCGACAACCCCATCCTGAGCGGCTTTGTCGCCATCGTGCAGCAGCAGGGACGGCCATCGCCTAGCCCTGAAGTGCCATCGGCGAGCGTCAATGAAGTCGAGAACCTGGTGGGCAACTACTGGAGCCGCGCGATTGCCCGAGACGGCGATCCCCGTGGGCTTGCGGCGGATCTGATCGCCCAGTTGCTGCCCTTGCTCGAGGACTAGGGAGGCAATGGTGTCTGGCCCCAGCCGTGAGAAGCACGCTCCACCCTCCTTGGGAGCGCGGGGCCAGGCGCACCCCGTTGGCTCGCCCCTGACAGGCGAAAGTCTGTTGGGGGCGAGCCGACCCCTTCGCCGCCGCCAACCGCAGTACACCTATCGCGGCGACCGTCGGCTAGCGCTGGTGATTCCGGCCGCAGCGCTCATTCTTGCGTTGTCTATCTTCCCGATCATCCAGCTTGCGAACATGAGCCTGCACGATGTCACGCTCGCAACGCTGACGCACGATTGGGACTTCGTGGGCCTGCGGAAGTACCAAGAGTTGTTTGCGCATCCTGACTTCTGGAAGATCCTCGGCAATACCTTGGCCTTTGTGGTCGTGGTGACCGCGCTGGGACTGGTGGGCGGCTTCGCGGCGGCAGTGGCGGTATCGCCACAGAAGCGTGGCGCATCGTTCCTGCTGGGCCTGATGGTCTTCCTCTGGGCCATGCCTCCCGTCGTGGTCGCGTCGATCTGGAAGTTCTTGCTGAGCGGAGACGGCCTCGTCAACACCATCCTGCTGAACATCGGGTTCTCCGAACGGGTGGGGTTTCTGTTCGACAAGGACCTTGCCTTGTGGTCAGTAGCGCTCGTCAACGCATGGGCGGTGATCCCCTTCAACGCGTTGATCTTCCGCGCCGCGATCTTGGGCATCGATCCCAACCTCATCGAGGCGGCTGAGATGGACGGGGCGGGGGCGTGGCAGCGCATCCGCTACGTGTTCATCGCGAGCGTCAGGCCGTCCACGATGGTGCTGACCGTGCTCACGGTCGTGTACGCGTTCCGCAGCTTCGACTACATCTACATCATGACGGCTGGTGGCCCCGGGACCGCATCCACCACCCTTCCCTACTTCGCGTACGTCGAAGCCCTCGTGAACCGAGACATTGCTGGCGGCGCCGCAACCGCCATCCTCGCGCTTCTCATCGTCGTGATCTTCGCTTATGTGTATGTGCGCGACCTGCGTCGCGGGGAACCGGAGGACTAGGCCATGTATCCGCGCAAACGTCGTGAACCTGTCGCCTTTGCCATTCGAGTGGTGCTCTACGCGCTGTACGGAGTGCCGCTGCTGTGGATAGTGCTGACCTCACTTAAGAGTTCGCGTGACATCTTCACCTCGCAGGCCACCGTGTTCTTCACACCGACTCTTGAGGCGTACTCCACGGCCCTGGCGGACCCTGCGCTCGCAAGCTCCATGAGGCAATCCGCGATCATCGCCGTTGGCACCACCTCGCTGGTCCTGTTCTGCGCGGTGCCCGCCGCGTACGCTCTTGCTCGGGCAAAGACCCGCTTGGTTGTCGGAGGGCTCGCGGTGCTTGTGCTCCTGCAGATGATCCCTCAGACAGCGAGCCTCATCCCGTTGTATTGGCTCCTCAACTCGACCAGACTGCTCGACACGAACGTGGGCCTGATCTTGGCTGACTCCACCTTGTTCCTGCCCTGGGCAATCCTGCTGATGAGACCCTTCTTCGCGCGGATTCCCATCTCGATCGAAGAGGCTTCCCTCCTCGATGGGGCCCGGACACTGCGGGCGTTCTTCGCCGTCGCGCTCCCGTTGGCGCGCAACGGCGTGTTGGTCGTGACGTCAGTGATTCTGTTGGTTTCGTGGGGTGAGTTCCTCTATGGCGTCACCTTCATGTTGAGCCCGCGCAACTACCCCATGAGCGCGTTGATCGCGCAACAGTCGGGCCTCTACGGAATCAACTGGCCAGGCATGATGGCGTTCGGCGTGATCGCGGTTATCCCGGTGTTCATCCTTTACATCGCTTCCTACCGCCTATTGCGCAATGGCCTGACGTTGGGTGCAGTGAAGTAGCGGGATTCTCGAAGCGTCACCATCCACACCAGGAGCCAGGACGCCCAGGCAGGGGAGGATATGTACCTGGCTGTATCGTTCTAGCGCTTCGCAGCGAAGAACTCCGTCAGCATCGCCGCCGACTCTGCTTCGCCTACGCCAGCAATGACTTCCACCTTGGCGCCAATGCGCGCATCCCTCACCACATCCCATTGGCTACCTGTCGCTCCGGCCTTGGGATCCCAGGCACCGATCACGAGCCGCGGAATGCGCGCCGCGAGCAGAGCGCCCGCGCACATCACACAGGGCTCAAGGGTCACCACTAGGGTGCACCCGTCGAGACGCCACGTGTGTGCGGCCGATGCTGCCTCGCGTAGGGCGAGCACCTCGGCATGGGCGGTGGGATCGTGGGTTGCTTCCCGCTGGTTGTGGCCCCGGCCAATAATGGCACCCTGGGCGTCGATCACCACTGCCCCCACGGGCACGTCACCCGCTGCGAGCGCGAGGCGCGCCTCAGAGAGAGCCTCAACCATGGCATCGGCGAAAGGGGCGCTCATGTGACCAGGGTAGACCTGTCGCTCGAGCGCGCGGAGGTACTACGGTGGTCCTATGCGCCTCCACGTTGCGGATCACCCGCTGATTGCCCACAAGGTCACTGTGTTGCGGGACAAGAACACGCCTTCCCCAACGTTCCGCTTGCTGGTCGATGAGCTCGTGACTCTGCTGGCCTACGAGGCAACGCGGCACGTTCGTGTGGAGCAGCGCGAGGTCGAGACGCCGCTGCAGAAGACCATGGGCACGCACATCGCCTCGCCGGCGCCCATTATTGTGCCGATCCTGCGCGCCGGACTCGGAATGCTCGACGGCATGACGCGGCTGCTGCCGAGTGCGGAAGTGGGATTCCTGGGGCTGCGGCGCGATGAGGAGACGCTCGAGGCGATCACGTATGCGAATCGACTGCCCGACGACCTCACCGGACGCCAGGTGTTCATCCTGGACCCGATGCTCGCGACCGGTGGATCGCTCATTGCCGCGATTGAGTACGTGCTGACGCGCGGAGCAACCGATGTCACGTGTGTGTGCCTACTTGCGGCCCCGGAAGGTATTGAGCGGGTGTCAGCTGCCGTGGGTGAACGGGCCGATGTCTCCGTTGTGGTGGCGAAGGTGGACGAGAATCTCAACGACGTGGGCTTCATTGTGCCCGGACTTGGCGACGCGGGCGACCGGCTCTACGGGGTCGTCTAGGCGGCCGACGCCTCCGTCACCCCCGCCTAAGCCCGTACCGCGGGCCTTCTTGCGACAGCATCGGCCGCATTGTCAGACCCTCGTGAGACAGTGAGAACACTGGAGAAGCTTCGTGGCGGCGGAGTGTTCCCCAGGTTTGGCAGAGTTTTGTGGACGACACGCCGCGTTGTGCACAGGTTCTGCACAAAGTTATGCACACGGACACAACATCTAGTGGTGTGTGAAGAAACACACCCCTAGATGTTGCGGTTTGGGAGGTTTGGGTCTAGATTCATAAGACGCAGTTCGTCCCCAGCGATGTGTCCCTCGAGGACGTTGCTCGGGCACGAATGCCGCCAAATTATCAGCACCGTCATGGCCTCAGCGCCACTAACGTCAGTACTTGCAAGGGGAGACCTCGTGACCATCACCGAGAACACAGCACAGGCAGGCGTCAACGGCGACGTCGGTGCCGCTGCAGCAGAAGTCAACCCGCCTCGCGCAGGGATCCAGGTCACCAAGCGCGACGGGACACGTGAGCCCTATAACGCCGACCGCATCAACAAGGCGATCGAGCGCGCCGCCGAGGGCCTCGAAGACCAGATCTCGAAGGTCACGCAGATCGCAACCGAGCTGGGCATTACGCTGTTCGACGGCATCACCACGGAGCAGCTCGATGAAGCCGCGATCGGCGTGGCGGTACAGAACGTCAAAGAGGACCCTGACTTCGACACCATTGCTGCGCGGTTGCTGCGCAAGGTCATTTACAAGCGCGTGCTTGGCGGCTTTGACACCTCCCTCGAACTGGCGCTACTCCACCAGGCGCGGTTCCCTGGCTACATTCGGGACGCAGTCGAGGAGGGGCTGCTCGACGAGCGCCTCGAGACGCTGTTCGACCTTGACGCGCTAGCGGCGGCGATCGATCACGAGCGCGATGATCTTCTGAAGTACATCGGCACTGTGACCATGCGCAACCGCTACATGATCACGGATCGCCACGGAAAGTCACTGGAAGTTCCCCAGTATTTCTGGATGCGCGTGTCGATGGGCTTGTCGCTCAATGAGGCCGACCCCACCGCGATGGCTCTTCAGTTCTACGAGAAGATCTCGAAGCTCGACTACCTTCCCGCAGGTTCCACGCTGGTCAACGCCGGCACCTCGTACCCGCAGCTGTCCAACTGCTTCGTGATGCAGATGGAAGACGACATCGAGCACATCGCCAAGTCGGTGCGTGACGTGATGTGGCTCACCAAGGGCACCGGCGGCATCGGCCTGTCTGTCACCAAGTTGCGCTCCGAAGGCTCGCCCATCAAGTCGAACAACACCACCTCGACTGGGCCCATCCCGTTCATGCACACCATTGACTCGACGCTGCGCGCCGTGTCCCGGGGTGGCAAGAAGTTTGGTGCGCTGTGCTTCTACATGGAGAACTGGCACATGGACTTTGCCCAGTTCCTGGACCTGCGCCAGAACTCAGGCGACCCCTACCGTCGCACGCGTACCGCCAATACTGCGGTGTGGATCTCCGACGAGTTCATGAAGCGCGTCGCTGCCGATGATGACTGGTACCTGTTTGACCCCGCTGAAGCTCCCGACCTCGTGGAACTCACCGGGTCCGCGTTCTCCGCGCGCTACGCCGAGCTGATCGCGATGGCCCAACAGGGAAAGATCCGTAGCTTCAAGAAGATGCGCGCACGCGAGCAGTACAAGTCGATCCTTGTGGTCCTGCAGACCACCTCGCACCCGTGGCTCACCTGGAAAGACACCATCAACAACCGTGCCCTCAACACGAACACCGGCACCATTCACCTGTCCAACCTCTGCACGGAGATCTGCTTGCCACAGGACCGCGAGAACATTGCGGTGTGCAACCTGGCGTCGGTGAACCTCGCCGAGCACCTCACCGAGGACATGCAGATCGACTGGGACCGCATGGAGAAGTCCGTGCGCCTCGCGGTACGCCAACTCGACAATCTCGTGGACATCACGCTCAGTTCCGTCAAGGAGTCTGAGTTCGCCAACAAAGAAAACCGGGCCATTGGCCTGGGGGTCATGGGCTTCACCGATGTCACCGAGCGGTTGGGCCTCGCGTACGAATCCGAGGAATCCTATGACCTCATCGACCAGATCATGGAGTTCGTGTCGTATCACTCGATCGACGCCTCCGCTGATCTGGCGCGTGAGCGTGGGTCCTACAACAACTTTGAAGGCTCTGGCTGGTCGCAGGGCAAGGTTCCTTTCGACACGATCGCCGAGACCGAGGCGGACCGCGGCGTCAAGATTGACGTCAACCGCACCATGCGGATGGACTGGGAACCCCTACGCGAGAAGGTCAAGGGCGGTATCCGTAACGCCACCCTGATGGCCGTCGCGCCCACCGCCTCGATCGGACTCGTCGCAGGCACCACTCCCGGCTTCGACCCTCAGTTCTCGCAGATCTTCTCCCGAGCCACGTCCTCCGGCAAGTTCCTCGAGGTCAACCGCAACCTCGTTCGCGCCTTGCAGGCGGAAGGTATCTGGGAAGACGTCCGCGACCGCTTGCTCGAAGTGCAAGGCGACCTCAGCCAGATCGACGAGGTTCCCGCGCACATTCAGGAGGTGTACAAGACCTCTTTCCAGTTGTCGCCCTACTCGTTCATCGAGGTCGCGGCGCGTGCGCAGAAGTGGATCGACCAGGCGATCAGCCGCAACATCTACCTCGCTTCGCGCGACGTGGACGAGATGATGGCGCTCTACTCGGCAGCGTGGGAGCGTGGCGTCAAGACCACGTACTACCTGCACGTTAAGCCCCGCCACACTGCCGAGCAGTCAACGGTGCGCGTCAACAAGACCGAGAAACTCAACCAGAAGTCGGCCAGTACCGGCGCGGCCGCCGGTGCCAGTGGCCCGTCGCGCGCTGGGTTCGGCGCACGCAAGGGATTTGGGGCTTCCAAGGGTGCCGCGACGGCGAGCGTTGCTCCGGCCGTCGAGGTCACCGATGACGGAGACTCTGTCCCCCTCGCCTCGGCTCCTGTTGCGGCCGTTGAGGCTCCTGCCAAGAAGGGCTTCGGAGCTGTTGCGACCGCGCCGTCATCGGTGATGTCGGAGGTTGCCACTAAGGCATTTGCGACGCCACCAAAAGAGCAGCCTCCAGTTCCGCCCACGTCCCTGCCAACCCCCGCCGCGGAACCCGAGGCCACCGAAGCATCGGCCGCAGCACCGGAAGGAGCGACAGTACTCGATGTGGTTGACCACACGTACGACGCGCTGGACGGCGATACGGAGATGATCGATGGCGTCGCGTGCCCCGTGGACCCCATGGAACGGCTGCAATGCGAGTCCTGCCAGTAGTTGGCACCCAAGGTTAGAAGGAGATCGACATGGCCATTCTTGGCACCGGAATTCAAGACGGACTGCTTCTCAAGCCCGTGACCTACCCGTGGGCAATGGAACTTTACGACCAGGCCGTTGCCAACACCTGGTTCCCCAACGAGATCCAGTTAGGCGAGGACCTCGCCGACTTCAAGAAGATGACGGACGAAGAAAAGCACGCCATCACCTTCTTGATGTCCTACTTCAACCCCAACGAGTTGCTGGTCAACAAGGCGCTCGCGTTCGGTGTCTACCCCTACATCAACGCTCCAGAATGCCACCTCTACTTGGCAAAGCAGATGTGGGAAGAAGCCAACCACTGCATGTCCTTCGAGTACGTGCTGGAGACCTTCCCGCTGGACCGTGAGGCCGCCTACAACTCCCACGTCGACGTGCCGTCGATGGCAGCGAAAGAGGAGTTCGAGGTCAGATTCATCAAGCGAATGACGGAAGAGACCCTTGATATCAAGACCACCGAGGGCAAGAAGGACTTTGTCCGCAACCTGGTCGCCTACAACATCATCCTTGAGGGCATCTGGTTCTACAGCGGCTTCATGGTCGCCTTGAGTTTCCGCCAGCGCAACCTACTACGCAACTTCGGGTCGCTCATGGACTGGGTGATTCGCGACGAGTCGCTGCACCTTCAGTTCGGCATCAACCTCATCCTCACGGTGCTTGACGAAAACGAGGACCTGCAGGACCCAGAGTTTGCAGAAGAGATCCGCCAGATGATCATCGGCGCTGTCGAGATGGAGGAGCACTACAACCGCGACCTGCTCCCCACGGGAATCCTGGGACTTAACTCGGACTACGTCAACCAGTACGTCAAGTACCTGGCGGACCGTCGTCTCGAGGAACTGGGCTTCGATCCTCACTACAACGTCTCCAACCCCGCGAAGTGGATGGCGACGGCAAACGACACCTTGCAGCTCGTGAACTTCTTCGAGGCAACGAACACCTCATACGAAGTCAACGCGCAGGCCACCAAGAAGTAGGGCCCCGGCGCAGTGGAGGGAGCGTCGTGAGCGATCGCGCTACCCGGGTAGGCATCTTGCTGTTCGATCAGTTCGACCTGATCGACGCGGGCGGGCCCTACGAGGTATTCCTGACCGCGTCACGGTTGGTTGAGCGAGATGGCGGGCCGCCTATATACGACGTGGTGTTGATCTCTCCTGACGGAGCAGACGCCGTCGCCTACGGCGGCATGACGATCACCGGAACAGTGCCGGTGGCCGATGTTGGGCGACTTGACGTGGTGGTGATTCCAGGCCTCATTGCCCTCGATGACGCTCGAGGTGACGCCCAGATCATGGCGGCTGTTCGTGCGTTGGCGGCGGGATCGACATTGGTGACGTCGGTGTGTACCGGGGCATTCCTTTTGAGCGACGCTGGCGTTCTCGATGGCCTTCCCGCGACCACGCACTGGGAAGACGTCGAACTTCTGGCGGAGCAAGGAGCCGTGGCTTCAGCGTCGAGCGCAGCGCGGTGGGTAGACAACGGGCCCGTCATCACCAGTGGCGGCCTGACGTCGGGACTTCACATGGCACTACACGTGGTGCGCAGGTTGCACGGACTCGAGATTGCTGAGCGCACGGCACGACAACTCGACCTGCCCTGGGACCCAGCCGGAAACCGAGAGTAGTCCAATCCCCTGCTGGCACGGACCGTGAGGCAATGGGCGACACCGCGGTGTTCACCGTCAGTGCTCGCCGCGCCTAGTCGTTGTAGGCGATCGTTACCGTGAGCGCACCGATCAAGTACTGATCGGTCGAGGTTCCCGCGGTGAGCACGTGGGTACCAGCAGCGAGAGTCACGGTGCGGAACGGCTTCGCGTCAACCCCAAGGGAGTTGGCGTACTTGGAGCCAAAGGCGGTCGAATCCGCGGCATTGCCGGAGTCTCCCGTGGGAGTTGACGCCTGAGGCCAGTTCCCGCCTGGGTTCCAGCGCAGCGGCACCACGTTGTCGCCATTGATGTCCACTCGATCTCCCGCGAGGCCACGGTCGCCTTCCCAAGCCACCCAGCCAACCGTGACGTCCGCGGCGGCATCAGTGACGAAGGTGAAGCTCGTGCTGTCGCCGGTCTTGACCCAGTCGGTGCCGTCAAAGAGCGCCACACGAGAGTCGGGAAGCGATGCGTGCGAGTAGATCACGGTGATCGCGAAGCCGCCGTAGTAGCTGGGGTCGGGGTCCTGGCGTGTCGCGCTCAGGGCGATATCCGCCACCGACCATTGGCCAGCACCGAACTGCTGAACGAGGTCCGTGATATCGACCTGTGATTGGTAGTACTGGCGTGATCCGCCGCCATCAGTGGAGAGCGCTGCGGGGCCGTCAGCGGCGATGTCGATGTACGAGCTCTGCCCGGGTGCCTTGATTCTCGCCGTGGTGAGCGGACCGTCAAACACGTCCGTGGCGCCTGCGTTCGCCGACCACTCGAGCGACGCGTAGAGCACCTGAGCGCCTGCAGGCAAGGTGAGGTTGGTGGTGGCCGAGTTGGCCTCGCCGCCAGCCTCATTGAGCGGGATCATCGACCAGTAGTTGTTGTTGTACAAGTTCTGAGTAGCACTTCCAGCGAAGGCCATGACGTTTCTGCAGTCGCCCAAGGCGAGGTCGCACGACATCAGCGGTGCGCCAACCTGAGTGGCGGCCACCTGGCCCGATGCCGCGTATCGCAGGTCAAGTTCCTCTTGAACATCCTGGAGCCCGGTGCGCACGGAGTATGACTCGGTGATGTCGCCGTAGGTAACGGAGAAGTGAGTCACCGCGTCATCCGCGAGGGCGCCCTGCGTCGTCACATCGAGGCCCAGACTCAGGGTGGTCGTGGCACCGGCCGCGAGATCGGGGAGCGAGCAGACCGCGACAGTCGCCTCGTTCTCCAGTTCACAGGTCCAGCCACCCGCATCGAAGGTGCCGGTGGTGGCGAATTGGAGATACGCGCCAATTCGAGCAGCCTGGATCACGGCGAAAGGAGCTCCGCCACCGCTGGGTGCGGAGAACTCGAGGCCTTGAGGCACCGTGATGGCAGCAGTGACGTCGTCGGCGACGCCGTCACCCTTGTTGGTCACAGTCATGCTCATGACCGGCGAGTTCCTGAGAATCTCGAGATAGTCGAGAGGTGCCTGGCCGATGCTCAAGAGAGCGAAGGTAGGCGGTGGTGGCGGGGGGGTGTCATCCGGGTCCGTGGGGGGCACAGTCGGGTCAACAGGAGGCGTCGTGGGACCGGGAATGGGGGTAGTTGAACCGGGGGGCGCGGTGGAACCACCGGTTCCGGTTCCACTACCGGCCCCAGTGTTCGAGCCGCCGCCTGCGCCCGTTGCGGGCGTGCTGGAGTTGTCTCCCGGCGAAGGTGGCGGTGGTGGGGTAGCACCAGGAAGGACAGGAAGCTCAGGCGCTGGGCCCGGCTCCGCTCCAGGATCGTTCGTGGGACCTTCGGCCTTCTTGCCCGATTCAAAGGCCTTTGCTTCAATCGCCGCAACCTCATCGCTTTGGCCAGCGTCAGCGCTGTCGCCAATGAGTCCTAGAGCGCCGGCCGCGTTGACCGCGAGGGCGACGATCGCGACTACAGCGACGGCGGGTAGCGCAATGCCTGCGAAGCCGGACACCAGTCCGGCGACTGATCCGCCGGCAGCGAATCCTCCCGCGGCCGCGCCGGAACCAGTGGCGAGACCACCCGCACCTAGCCCTCCTGCCGCAGAGGCGCCAGCAACGGTGGCTCCTCCGGCGGTGGTCCCGCCCGCTGCGGCCGACCCAGTCGCAATGCCACCAGCGGCGACGGATCCGCCTGCGCTCGCTCCGGTAGTAACACTGGTTCCGGCGCCTGCGCCCGTGCTCGAACCGGCGGCCCCGGCACCCTCTGCCACTCCGGGACCAAAGGCACCACCGATCGGAAGCCCGCCCTCGAGCGCTGCCATCCCGGCGACACCCAAGACGAGTGGTGCGATGATTCCGCGCATCCCGCGGTTGACGTCTTCAAGTTCAGCCACCAGAGCAGCACAGCGCTCGCAGGTTTCGACGTGGCTGCCTACCTGAGACTGCTCTCGCTTATTGAGGCCTCCGCGTACGTAGGCTCCCAGTTGAGCGTTGGCTTCGAGGCAACTGACGGTGTCTGCAGCGTTGAGGTGTTGCTGGAGGTATGCCTGCCGAAGGGCTTCGCGTGCGCGATATGACAGAGCCGCCACGCCGTTGGCGCTCAGGCCCAACAAAGGCGCGATCTCGCGAGGGCTCTTCTTCTCCACCTCGGTGTACCACAGCACGGCCTGCCAGCGTTCGGGAAGTGACTTGAAGGCATCGGCGACCATGCCATGCTCGAAACCCTCAATGGCAGGCTCATCTGAGGACGCTCCGTAGCCCATGTTGGACTCGTATTCGCCCATGTCATCGCGCGGTTTGGTGCGGATCCCCTTGTTAATGATGTCCATGCCCGTGCGGCGCACGATAGTGAACAGGTAAGCACGGAATGCCAGATCCGGACCGTCACCTCGCTGCAGTGCACGGAGCACCCGAGAGAAGGATTCGGAGACGACGTCATCGATGTCTGCGGCCGTGTTGGTGTACATCGCGGCGACCTTGCGCGCTGCATCGACGTGGCGCTCATAGAGCACGCCAAATGCCGCTGTGTCACCGGCGCGCACGCCCGCGATCAGCTCCGGGTCGCTGGATGTTTCTGTCCACAGCGAGATGGCATCTGAACTCATATGTCGTCTGTCACTTCCCAGGACAAGATCGTTGGTCCCTCTATCGTCGCGTGTTGACGGCTAGCGCGCAAGGACGCCGATGCCGGATTCGTCACACTGCGAGGCGAGACCCTTCGCGAAACGTTGACGTACTCGCGTCATAACCTACCTTGCGGTGCGTCTCATTGCGTATGACGAGCGATGTAAACGTGCCAACAGCCACTACAGATCCTGCTCTTCTTCGAACCTGGGAGACCGCGAGTATCGACACGGTCTGGTTGCGGCCAGGAGACTGGTACACCCCAGCCGCCGAGGCGCTGGTCGAGGCCCTTGAGGCGCGTTTGGATACCGCCCCCGCCGCATTCCGCTTGGGGCAAGCACGGTCCGCCGCTGGGGTCGGCATCACGGAAGCCATCGACGATATGGCGGTTCTCTTCCGCGCCGCAGGCTTCGAGTCAGCCCCAATTCGCTCGATCCGGGCTTTGTGCGAGGGCTGGACCGAAGGCTCGACATCAGCCCCCAACGCTCCGTCAATGACCGACGCCGAGTCCGGTTTGGGTACCACCGAGTACCTCACTCAGCGTCTCGCTGAGGTCTACGGGGCGTCGCAACGTCACGGCAAGTCCGTCACCGACACACACGCGTTGGTCATGATTGATGTGACTGTCGCCGAGAACGACCCGTGGCAACGGATGGCACGCAACGCCGCCGTCGGCCAGGCCCTCAAGGGCGCCTACGGCGAAGGCCACCCGATGGCGCGCATGGGCGACGGACTGTACGCCGTGCTTGTTGAGCGGGGCCAGAGTCTCGGCACTGGCATCGCGCATCTTCGTGATCACATCTCCGACCGCGCGCTTGCGATGCGCGTCGGTAACCTCATGCGTCAGCCTCCGCGAGTGTGGATCGAGTCCTTGCCGGCCTCCCACATGTACGCGACGGAGCTGCTCGACTCGCTGCAGCGGTAGGTCTTCCTCTCCCAAGTCGGTTGAAGTGCCGCTGCAGTGTGCCTGCGACCGGCGAGGCCTACGACTTTCGGTTGTAGGTGCGGATCGCCAAGGGCGCGAAGATCACGACGAACACGGCACTCCAGATCAACGTGGCAACGACCGGTCCCTGCCACGGACCCGTTTCAGTCAGGAGTGCGCGAATCGCATTGATGAGGTGCGAGAGCGGGTTGGCCTCCGCGAACGAGGCTAACCATGCGGGCATCGTCTCGGTGGGGACAAACGCATTCGATGCGAACGTCAACGGGAACAACGTCATGAACACGATGCCCTGAACCGCGCGCTGCGAGCGTGCCAACAGGCCTACAAGCATCGGCGCCCACGCGAGCGACAACGCGAACACAATGATCAACAGCAGCGCCCCAAGCACATGAACTGGCGTGGTCGTGATGCGGTAACCGAGCGCGTATCCAGTGGCGAGCATGATGCCGAACAGCAACACGTAGCGCACGATGTCGCCTAGGGCAGCACCCAGCAATGGAGCTATGCGCGAGATCGGCAAAGCCCGGAAGCGGTCAAAGATGCCCTTCTCCATGTCCGCATTGAGCTGGATGCCGATCCCAACCGACGCAAACGCGATGTTCTGCCCGATGATGCCGGGAAGGAGGAACACGAGGTACTGGCCTGGGCTATTGGCAATCGCCCCGCCAAAGATGAAGGTGAACAACAAGGTGAACATGATGGGCGAAAGCGTGACGTCAATGAGCCCTTCGGGCGTGCGCCACGTCTTGACGAGTGAGCGCTTGGCGAGGACCCACGAGTGGCGAATGACGTCGAACGGGCCGTGCTTGACGGCGGCAAGGTCGTGAGTGACCGCTGTGGCGCTCATGCGGACAGCTCCTCTTCCGGGGTGAGTTCGGGCTTCTGGCGTTCGCCTGTGAGGTTGAAGAACACCTCGTCAAGACTGGGCAACATCAAGGAAAGCTCAGTGACGGAGATCTTCTGCGTGGCGAGCTTCTTGACAACCGAGGTCAGTGCTTTGTCGCCAACCACTGGCACCGCGAGCTCGCCCTTGCGGGGCTGGTCCACAGCGGCTCCCGCCGAGACTTCACTCAAAATTACCGACACTGCGGCAGCGTCGGCAGGGTCGGAGGGCCGCACGCGGAGCGTTTGCGATCCCACGACACGTTTGAGGTTCTCGGCAGTGTCGTGAGCGATGACCTCACCATGGTTGATCACCACGATGTCATCCGCAAGGGCGTCAGCCTCTTCGAGGTACTGGGTGGTGAGCAACACTGACGTGCCGCGCGCCACGATGTCCCGGACCACGTCCCACATGTCCTCACGCTTAGCGGGGTCAAGTCCCGTGGTGGGCTCGTCGAGGAACACGATCTCCGGGTGTCCGGTCAGCGAGGCGGCGAGGTCGAGGCGCCGTCGCATGCCTCCGGAGTACGTCTTGGCCATGCGGTCAGCGGCCTCGGTGAGATCGAACCACTCCAGGAGTTCCTTCGCGCGTGCCTTCGCGTTGGTCCCGGTCATATTGAGCAGTGAGCCGATCATGATGAGGTTCTCGCGCCCTGTCAGTTCCTCGTCAATCGACGCGTACTGGCCGGTAAGTCCTACGCGCTTACGGACTTCACTGGGGTGCTTTGCGACGTCGAAACCCGCGACCATCGCGTGGCCAGCATCCGGCCTCAGCAAAGTGGCAAGGATGCGCACTGCTGTGGTCTTGCCGGCACCGTTGGGCCCAAGTACGCCTAGGACTGTGCCGCGCGGTACCGCGAAGTCGACCCCGCGCAGTGCTTTGGTTTCTTTGAAGTTCTTGACGAGGCCGTGAGCCTCGACTGCGTTCTCTGAGGACATGGGAAGAGCGTACGTGCAGCCACTGACATTCGGAATCATTCCTGCGGCGGATTTCTCCTGCCGCGAAACCCTGATCCTCAGGGCTGACGTCGCTCCCGCCAGAGGATCAGCGACCGGCCCTCGTCGCGGCTCACACGCTGCCCGCGTTCCACGATGACCACCTTGCCGGATGGTCCCGAGGTGAAGACCCGTGCACCAGGGTCTGCCCGGTGGCGCAGTCGCTCGACGTCAGCTTCCAGCCGGTCCACCTTCATCTGCAACGCGAGAATGCGCTTGATGCCCTCGAGGTTGATTCCCTCGTCTTGGCTCATGCGTTGAATCTGCCTCAGGGTCGCGACATCTCGCAACGAGTAGCGCCGGCCGCCCCCGGCGCGCCTGCGCGGGACCACCAGGCCTAGGCGGTCATATTGGCGCAGGGTCTGCGCGTGCATGTCGGCGAGCTCAGCCGCAGCAGAGATGGGGAACACCGGCTCGTCTACGTCAGGTCGCTCCACGGTGCACCTCCTTGAGAGTCGATTATGGCAGGTCGTTCCTGTTAGTTCCGGGACGCATCCTGGTAGAACGTTGCGCGGGGATCGTCGGCAGCCGTCTCGAGAGCGAAGGCTTGCAGTGCCTCGCGCGCTGCCTTGGACAGCTTGGTCGGGACCTGTACGTCGACAGTGACAAGGAGGTCGCCGGTGCTCGAACGGCCGGTGAGTCCCCGGCCCTTGACGCGCAGCGTTTGCCCGGATGAGGTGCCAGCGGGGATCTTCACCCGCACTTTGGAGCCGTCCAACGTGGGCACGTCGATGGACGCCCCGAGCACCGCCTCATCGAAGCTGACCGGGAGCTTGACGCGGAGGTTCTGGCCTTCGGTCGCGAACACCGGATGCTTTCCTACGTGCACAGTGAGCAAGAGGTCGCCCGCAGGTCCGCCTGCAACGCCTGGACGCCCCTTGCCGGCGATGCGGATCCGTTGCCCGCTCTTGACGCCAACGGGAAGTCGAGTGGTCACCGTTCGCCCGTCGAGCGATAGTGAGACCGTGGCCCCTTCGGCAGCCTGCCGGAACGTAACCTCGGTAGCCGCCGCAACATCGGACCCCTTGGCGGGACCCTGCCGGAAGCCGCCGCCGAACAAGTTACCCAGCATGTCCTCGAAGCCCTGGCCGCGCACGGGTCCGTTGCCGAACATGCCGCCCATAACGTCCTCGAAGCCAGCTCCACCGCCGCTGCCGGCTTGGAACCGGGGACCGCCGCCGCCCATCGTACGGATCGCGTCGTACTTCTGGCGCTGGTCCTTGTCTGACAGCACTCCGTAGGCCTCGCCTACCTCTTTAAAGCGGGCCTCGGCGGCCTTGTCGCCAGGGTGACGGTCGGGGTGCAAGTCCTTGGCGAGCTTGCGGTAGGCCTTCTTGATCGCTGCCGCGTCAGCGCTCTTGGGAACACCAAGCGCCGCGTAGAAGTCCTTGGTAAACCAGTCCTGGCTCGTCATCGCTACTCCGGTTGCGACACTACAACACGCGCCGCGCGAATCACTTTGTCGCCGATGCTATGGCCGGGTTGAGCTACCGTCGCTACGGTGGGTTCGGTGACGTCGGGACTCGGTTGTGACATGAGGGCGTCGTGCTTGGACGGGTCGAACGCTTCGCCCACCTCGCCGTAGCGCTCCCATCCTGAGCGGCGTAGCGCCTCTTCGAGCTTGTCTGCGATGGCCGCGAAGGGACCCTCGGTGAGGTCGCCGTGTTCGCGAGCCGCCGCGATGTCGTCGAGCACGGGAATGAGGGACTCGATCAGTCGGGCAGTCGCGACGTCCCCCGCGGCGGCGCGGTCGCGGTCCACCCGCTTGCGGTAGTTCACGTACTCGGCTTGGAGTCGCTGCAAGTCCTCGAGGTGTTCGGCCGCCTTCTGTTCTGCTTGAGTGAGAGCGTCATCGGCACCGGCCTCGTCGGCCTCAGCGTCGCCAATGGAACCGTCGTCGCCGGTCGTGGCGTCGCGCGCGATGGCCTCCGCGATAATCGCGTCAGCTTGTTCCATCGCATCAGCCTGAGTAGCGGCGTTGTCGCTATCGTCGGGCTGGTGTTGGGGTTCTTGGTTCGGGTTGGTCACGATCGCCTCCGTAGCGTGTTCGGTGCGTGGGCGGCCCGGACGTGCCGGGACCGCCCACGAGCGGGCTACTTCTTGTCGGTTTCCTCTTCGTCAACGATCTCGGCGTCAACCACATCGTCATCGGTGGCCTCGTCGGTGCCGGACGCGTTCGAACCGGCTGCCTCTTCGGCTTGTGATGCGGCGTAGACGGCTTCGCCAATCTTCTGTGCCTTCTCGACCAGCGCCTCGTGCGCGGTCTTGACGGCGGCGGCGTCATCGCCTTCGAGGGCGGCCTTCACCGCGGCGATGGCTTCCTTGACGTCGTCGGCAACCTCGGCCGGGACCTTGTCTTCGTTCTCGCTCAGGATCTTCTCCGTGGAGTACGCGAACGTCTCGGCGTTGTTGCGGGTCTCTGCCTCTTCGCGCCGCTTCTTGTCTTCTTCAGCGTGCTCTTCGGCGTCCTTCACCATCCGTTCGATGTCTTCCTTGGATAGTGCCGAACCACCCGTAACGGTGATCGACTGCTCCTTGCCAGTGCCGCGGTCCTTCGCGTGAACGTGCACAATGCCGTTGGCGTCGATGTCGAACGTGACCTCGATCTGAGGGACGCCGCGCGGGGCCGGCGCGATGCCGCCCAGCTCGAACGTGCCGAGCATCTTGTTGTCACGCGCGAAGTCGCGTTCGCCTTGATACACCTGCACCAGCACGGAAGGCTGGTTGTCTTCGGCTGTCGAGAACACCTCAGAGGACTTTGTCGGAATGGCGGTGTTGCGCTCGATGAGCTTAGTCATCACGCCACCCTTGGTTTCGATACCGAGGCTGAGCGGAGTGACGTCGATGAGTAGCACGTCCTTGCGCTCACCCTTGATGACGCCCGCCTGGAGGGCCGCGCCCACGGCGACCACCTCGTCCGGGTTGACGCCCTTGTTTGCTTCCTTGCCACCCGTGAGCTCCTTGACGAGATCGGCGACAGCGGGCATGCGGGTGGAACCACCCACGAGCACCACGTGGTCAATCTCGCTGAGTTCAACGCCCGCGTCCTTGATGACCTGCTTGAAGGGTGCCTTGGTGCGGTCCAGCAAGTCCTTGGTCATTTCCTGGAACTGCGCGCGGGTGAGCTTGCTGTCAAGGTGAACCGGGCCGTTCTCGCCAATGGAGAGGTACTGGAGCGAGATGTTCGTGCTGGTGGCGCTGGACAGTTCCTTCTTGGCCTGTTCGGCGGCCTCGCGGAGACGTTGAACAGCCGACTTGTCTTTGGCGAGGTCGACGCCCTCGGCGTTCTTGACCTCCTTAATGAGGTGGTCGACGATGCGCTGGTCCCAGTCGTCGCCGCCCAGGCGGTTGTCTCCTGCGGTGGCGCGCACCTGAATGGTGGAGAAGTCGTCTTCGTCCTTGCCGACCTCGAGCAAGGAGACATCGAACGTGCCTCCGCCCAGGTCGAATACCAAGATCAGTTCATCCTCCTTGCCGCGATCCAGCCCATAGGCGAGGGCCGCTGCGGTGGGCTCGTTGACAATGCGGAGCACGTTGAGGCCGGCGATCTCACCCGCGTCCTTGGTGGCCTGACGCTCGGCGTCGTTGAAGTATGCGGGCACCGTGATGACGGCGTCGGTCACCTTCTCACCCAGGTACTCCTCGGCGTCGCGCTTGAGCTTGCCCAGGATGCGTGCGGAGATCTCTTGCGCGTTGTACTTCTTGTCATCGATCTCATGGGACCAGTCGGTGCCCATGTGGCGCTTCACGGACGCGATGGTGCGGTCAACGTTGGTAACGGCCTGGCGCTTGGCAATCTCGCCAACCAGAACCTCGCCGGTCTTCGAGAAGGCAACCACCGAAGGGGTGGTGCGGGCGCCTTCGGCGTTCGCGATCACGGAAGGCTCGCCGCCTTCAAGTACCGACACCACTGAGTTGGTGGTGCCCAGGTCAATGCCTACTGCTCGTGCCATGGTGATTCCTCCTGGCGCGGCACGTGCCACGCTCCGATTGCGGCTCTCAGACTTGAGCCTCCTACGCTCAAGTATCCACCTTGAGCGTCGGTTGTCAAGCCGCAAGCGTCAGAGTTGAGTGGGGGACGCTCAATCTTCCAGGAACACCAGAGTATCGATCATGAAGTCGATCTCGTCCTGACGGTCTCCAGCGGTAGTCGACGTGATGTCGAAGACAAGCCAGTCGTTGCCGTCCGTGGTCACCGCGATGTAGGTATCCAGAGTGACACCATCGGCGTCGATGAACTGAAGGATTTCGACCCAAACCTCGTAACCGTTCGACGTGGTGAAGGTTTCCGTTGCTCGGCTGAGCACCTCAATGTCATCGAAGAAGTGCAAGTTTGAGTAGTACTCCTCGCCTGCTTCCTCGACGCTCAGGCCCTCGTCGGGCACGTTCGCGTATTCCCACACATACATGAAGTGCCGCGTCCTGATGAACGAGAGCCCGTCGAGGTTCCACGAGCCAGCAAGATCACGCCTGAGCGTGGGAGTGTGATCGAGCACGGTGTCCATGTCCTCACGCCATGACCTGTCAACCTCGAAGCTCGCAAGGCGTTGCGGCGTGATCCACGTCTCTGTTCCCGTGGCATCGTCATCAGAGGGATCTGCCGGTCCAGGAGCACCCGTCGCAACAGGCGCCGCGTCTTGACCGCGATCTGCGGCGCTGAGCCCCTGTGTTGCCGCACCAACCCCGAGTGCCACCACCACACCCACTCCGACCACGACGAGCGCAATGGCAGCCCACGCCCACGGGGGCATGCCGCCCCGCGTGCTCGAGGTACCAGAGCCCGCAAAGGGGTCACCGCTGGAGTACGCCGAGACCGCTGGAGCGGGACGAGCCCACGAGTCGGTTGAACCCGGTGAGGCGGGCGAAGCATTGGTTTGGTTGGTCCACGCGGTGCCGTCCCAATAGCGCAATCCTGCTTGGCCGTTAGGGTCGGCATACCAGCCAGGTGCCGGCGTTGGAGTAGTCATGGTGTCTCCCAGTTGAGGTGAAAGCACTGTAGCGGAGGTTGGGTGCATGTGGCTAGGGCATCCAGTTATGGTGTGACCATGACATCCAACGTTGCGCGAATAGCGTTCATCGTCGCGGGCGCTTTGGCGCTCGCCGCGTGTGTGCCCGATAGCCCGGTGCCTACCCCATCGGTTGCTCCCACGGCATCGTCAGGAACGGTCGCCCTCGATGAGCGCACCCCGCAAGAGCAACTCGCGGACGCGGTGCTGACGTCAGACCTTGACCTTGCTGCTACAGCTCTTGAGGCGGGCGCCGATCCCAACCTGCTGGACGAGGCCACCAGCAACAACCCGCTGAGCCTCGCGATCACCCGCAACGATGTGGCGATGGTGGAACTGCTGATCGCTGGCGGCGCGGAGGTCGAGTTCGAGGAGTTCGGCTTCGCCATGCTGGGGCTCGCGGCACAGTTTGCTGGCGGTTCGGTCGCGCAGGCCATCCTCAACACTGGCGCTGACCCCAACGGCGTCTCGTTCACCGACGCGGAAGGCAACGAACTCAGCTATGGCGGTCCGCTATTCACCGCCGCTACGCAAGGCAACATCGAGGTGATGGACGTTCTTCTCCAGTCAGGAGCACGCACTGACGTGGTGCTGACGAGCGGTCGCTACACGCTCCAACCACTGGGCGCAGCGGCATTCGGCGGGCACCTCGACGCCGTGGACCTCTTGCTGATGTGGGGAGCCGATCCAACCTGGTCCGGCCCCGACGGACTCACTGCTGCCGACATGGCATCCGCGCGCAATCACGCCGAGATCTATAGGTACCTGCGCGAGTTCGAGGGCTAGTGGTGTGCGAGGGGCCACGGACCGCCTAGGGCGCGGGTGTGACCGCACGTTCGGGCAACGGGCTCGAATAGACGATGTTCGTGGTGATCGCGCCCAACTGGCCGATGCGCCCCGCCACCTCTTCGAGCGCCCCCATTGACGGCGCCACGGTCTTGATGATGAAACAGTCTTCGCCGGTGACGTGGTGCACCTCGAGGATCTCGGGAACTGCCTCAATGAGGTCATAGAAGGGCTGATACTTGGTGCTCGGGTACCGCAAACGGATGAAGGCCATGATCGCGTGGCCAACCCTTGCGGGAACCACCCGCGCGGCGTAGCCCCCGATCACGCCGGCCTCCTCGAGACGCCGGACGCGTTCGGTCGTCGCGCTGGGCGACATCGCGACCTTCCGCGCGAGGTCCGTCATGGACAAACGCCCGTCGAGTTGCAGCGCGGCAAGGATGGCGCGGTCGGTGCCATCGAGGGTGATTTCTGTGGCCATGGCCCCATTGTTCCGTGGGATTCGTTGCGAAACAAGGACAATGCCGCAGGATGCCACTTCTGCAAACCGGCAGCGTTGCCTAGCCTGGATGCATGACTGCAGCCGATGCCGCGCACTACTTTGCCACCAAACTCGCCTTCGAGACCGACCCCTCCGATGTCCACGCCGCCTTCGAGAGCGCAGAGGCGTCGTTCGTCCTCATCGACACGCGTTCGGCCGAGGCGTGGAGGCAGGGTCACGCGCGCCCTGCTACCCACATCCCGCGCGCGGACCTGGCTTCACGCGTTCCCGCCGAGTACCCACTCGGCACGGAGTTTGTGGTCTACTGCTGGGGCCCTGCTTGCAACGGGGCGACGCGCAGCGCCCTCGAGCTCGCCACCATGGGCTATGCCGTCAAAGAGATGCTGGGCGGCTTCGAGTACTGGGCACGCGAAGGTCTGCCTGTCGACGGTGTCGGTGGTGACATCACGCGGGCACCTGACCCGCTCACCGCCCCGGTGCCGGTGGGCGGCGGGCGCATCGACTGCGACTGCTAGCTGAGATCGGCGATCGCCAAGGTGTCGGCGACGACGCGCACCGCGTCGCGCACACCTTGGTCCATCCTGTCGGGGGAGCTGACCAGACCCACCACCACCTCGTACTCGGTGAACACAAAGAACACGCTCTCCTCGGAGAATCCCGACCCAGGTTCGGACGTCAGATCAACGAACAGGACCTCGCGGCCAGTGGAGGAGGTGAAGATCTCATAGGCCATCGCGATCGCGGGTTCATCAAACTCCGCGAAGTACAGGTCGAAGTACTCCTGGGCGCCGAGCGGGGGGTCGTCCTGCACCTGCCCCATCACCACGATGTTGTGCTGGGTCTCTGGAGTGATACCAGCGACCCACAGTCCCAGGACGTCCGTCACCGACGGGTCCTCGAGGGCTTGTTGTGCAGTTGCGGGTGGGAACAGACCCCATGCATTGGGGATGTCGGCTGACAGCCGGCCAGCGAGCGAGTCTGTGCGGGTGACGCCCGTCGCGGTGGGGTCCGGCATGGTCCCGCCTTGGTCCGCAAAGTCCTGACTGGGATCCGGCGTCGCGTTCACGGTAGGCGGAGGGCTCACGCTTGGCGACGTGTCTGGATCCGCGGAGCATCCCGCGATCCACACTGCACCGAAGGACAGAGCGACCGCTACGACGACGGTGCGAAGTGACGTGGTGCGGAACATGGCAACCTCTTGGCTCTGGGAAACGGACGTTCCACCCTAACCTGAGCTGGCCACGATTCTTCCATTCGCCATGTCGATGAGCCGGGTCGCCATCGCCCGCGCTTCGTCGTGGTCGTGTGTCACGACGATGGCGGTGGTTCCTGCGGCGCGCAGAATGTCTCGCACCTCGGTCGCAAGCCTGCCGCGCAGTTCGGCATCGAGGGAAGACAGCGGCTCATCGAGAGCGAGCAGGCGCGGGCGTGGAGCAAGCGATCTCGCGAGTGCAACCCGCTGTCTCTCTCCGCCTGACAACTCGGACACAGCGCGCGCGCCAAGGTCAGACAGGCCCACGAGCTCGAGAAGTTCGGTCACTCTCTGTGCACGCAGGGCCCTATCCATTCCCGCCATCTCGAGTCCAAACGCAATGTTTCTTGCCACCGACCTATGGGGGAACAACTGGCCGTCCTGGAAGACCATGCCGAAGCCGCGTAGGTGCACCGGCGTGGAGGTGACGTCGACGCCGTCCCACATGACGGCGCCGGCGGCAGGCGCGATGGTCCCCACGATGGCGCCCAACAGCGACGACTTGCCACACCCAGATGGGCCAACCAGCGCGACGATCTCGCCGCGGTCGATGCTCAGCGATACGTGGTCGACAGCCTTCACCGGCGGTGATCCCGGGTAGGTGACACTCAGCTCCACGACGTCTAGCCCGCTCATAGATCAGCTCCTACTTGGGTGCGCATGCGTTCCGAGGCCATCATGACAGCGGCCGTGACCAGTGCCAGGACCACGGCCGTCGCGAATGCCATCCCCACGTTGTCGATGCCGGGGCGGCCTAGCAACCTGAAGATCGCGGTAGGCAACGTGGGGCGGTCGGGGCGGGCCAGGAAACTGGTTGCGCCGAACTCCCCTAGAGAGATCGCGAAGGCGAATCCCACGGCGAGGCCGAACGGCCGCCGCAGCAGCGGCCAGTCCACTTCCCGCCATACCCGTAGCGGCCCGGCCCCCAGCGTGGCCGCGGCCCTGCGCAGGCCGGGATCGATGCCGCGCGCCGACGGCACCAGGGTGCGAACCACCAGCGGCAGAGCGACCACCGATTGTGCGACGGGAATCAGCCACCAACTGCCACGCAGGTTCACCCCGAGGGCGCCTTGGTGCATGGTCAGCAGCAGACCAAGCCCCACCATGACTGCACTCACGCCCAGCGGCAGCATTACGAACGAGTCCAACGCGGCGCTGCGGCGGCTACGGTGAGTCACCAAGTGCGCAACCATCAGGCCCAGAGTCGAGGCCAACGCCGCAGCGACGAGCGCGGTCGTCAGCGAGTTCAGTCCGGCTTGCCACACGGGCACCGCAAGTACCGTCCGGGTTGGCGGCTCCAGTAGGGCCACGTAGTGATCAAAGCCGTGACCATCGTGGGTGCGCAGGGACCTCTCGGCCAGCGCGATCATGGGTGTGACGAGCAGCACCGCCAGCACGCCCAGCACGCCAGCCACCACGGGGGCGTCACGGCGGGTCGCGGCTCGCGTGCCGTCAATGCGCTTGCTCCCCTGGGTGTTCTCGCGCCGCCGCCGGGCCCATGCCGCCGCAGCAAGCGTCAGCCCCACGAACACGAGCTGCACCAAGGCAAGCACCGCCGCCGCCCGCAGGTTCAAGAACTGATTGACCTGAAGGTACATCTCTGTCTCGATGGTGCGAATGCGTGTTCCTCCAAGGACGAGGACCACTCCGAAGGCGGTAGAGCAGAAGAGAAAGACCACAGCCGCGGCCGATGCTATGGCGGGGGCAAGCATCGGCAGTGTCACCGCGACAAAGGCACGGCGGGGCGAGGCGCCAAGCGTGCGCGCGGCGCTTACAGCGGACGGATCGAGCCCGGCCCACGTGCCACCCACGATCCTCACCACGACCGTCACGTTGTAGAACACGAGCGCCAACACGATTGCTGCAACCGATTGGTCGAGTCCCAAGCCGCCCAGCAGACCCTGCCTGCCCAGCAGTGCGGTGAACGCAGCGGCTACCACCACGGTAGGCAAGACAAAGGGAACCGCGACCAGTGCGCGCACCGCTGACTGCCCGCGCCACCGCAACCGGTAGAGCACATACGCGCTCGGCAGCCCCAGCGCGAGTGCGCCCGCCGTGCCCATGGCCGCGAGCTCGACTGTGCTGCGCACCACGGTGCCGGTGCGGGTTGCTGTGAGGACGTTCCACACCCCAGCGACGTCAATCCCGCCGTCTGCGATCAAGCCGCGCCCCAGCATCGTCCCCAACGGCCACACAAAGAACAGCGCCAAGAAGCCCACGGGCACCGCCGCGAGCGCCCACCACGCGACGTGGTGACGCAGCCCGGCGATGCGCCCGCGGGTCCTCATGGCTTCGCTAGTCGATCACAGTCGCGGTCCACTGGTTGATCCAGTCGTCGCGGTTGGCGTCGATCTCGCTGGGAGCAAGGCTCCACGGGTTGGTAGCGAGGGGCCCGTGCTCTGCCCAGTAATCGGGAATCGCGACAGAACTCGACACAGGGTAGACGTACATGTTCTCCGGCAGGCTCGCCTGGAACTCGTCGGAGAGCATCCAGTCGATGACCATGGCTGCGCCGTCAGGGTTCTGCGCGCCCGCGAGCACACCCGCGTACTCGACCTGGCGGAAGCACGTGTCCAGCAGGGCACTCGTAGTTGAGACGCCATCGTCGCCCACCTCGAAGGGCGGGGAGGAGGCGTAGCTGACCACGAGTGGGTAGTCTCCGCCGCTCGAGGGTCCCGAGAAGTCCGAATAGTAGGCGTCGGACCAGCCGGCGACCACGCGGACATCGTTGCTGCGAAGGTCGCTCCAGTACGACACCCAGTTGTCGCCTTGCGCGGCAATGGTCGCCATCAGGAAGGCCAGGCCGGGGGACGACGTCGCGGGGTTGGGTACCGAGAGCAGGCCGCTGTAGGCCGGGTCGGTGAGATCGTCGAGTGTGGTCGGCTCGTCGAGGCCGGCGTCGGCAAACCAGGTGTGATCAATGTTGATGCAGACGTCGGAGAAATCAATGGCCGTCAAGAGACCCTCGAGTCCTGCTGCTTGGTAAGCCAGAGCATCGGCCGCTGCTGGAGCCGCCGACTCGTAAGGCGCGAAGACGCCTTCAGACCCAGCGCGGGATGCGAACGTGTTGTCGACTCCGTAGACCACGTCGCCCAGCGGGGCGTCCTTGGTCAAGATGAGCTGGTTGACTAGCGAGCCGGCGTCGCCCGGAGCCACGAACGTCACAGTGAGGCCGGAGCGTGCTTCGAAGTCTGCCAGCACTTGGTCCGGAACCGCAAAGCTGTCGTGGGTCACCACCGTGACGGCTGTCAGTGGTGCGGTGGTTTCGCCCGTGGGCGTGGTAACCGGGGCGTCGGTCGAGCAACCCGCAAGCGCGAGCGTTGCGACCGCAGTGGCGGCCAAAGTGGAACGGGAAATAGGGTGGAACATAGTGATCCTCCTGGATAGGAGGGGACGAGTCTCGACTCCCTACGCCGGTGCAAACCGGATCAGGTTCGAGGGTCTGCGGATGGTCCGCACTCTCAGCGCTCTGGCCCCTTGCGGGAAGCGCTCCCCTGTCGTCCGCCCACTATAACGCGCCCAGCGGTGCTCAAGGCTAATCCTGGGGGCGCTCCACAAACCGGAAGGAATCGAGGGCTTCGCGAAGAGCCAGTACTTGCCCGGCGTGCTCGGGGGACATCTGGATGGCGAACCTTGCCGTGACGTCTCCGTCGGTCAGCACCATCACGGCGATGCTCATCGACTGGCCCTCGTAGGTCCCGTCCACGCCGCCCCACCAGCCGGAGTACTGCGCGGGCGTGGTGAACGTTTGTGGGTTGCGGGTGGTCGCGGCGTCGAGGTCATCGACCCACAGCGCCAGCAGTTCCGTTCCCGTCTGAGATGCTTCATCGTCGACGGCGCGGTCAAGGGCGCGCACGAGTGTGACACTTGCGACCGCCTGCGCCTCGGCGACCGAACCGGAACCGTCCGCGATCCAGAAGGCCGCGACGGGCTCGGTCCTGGATGACGACGCTTCACGCAGCGCCTCGTCGGTGGCGTCCACCCAGGCGGCAGGTGGCGTGAACTCGAAGGCGGGTGCTGCAGCCTGAGGCTCGGGAGCGTGGTCCGTCCCAGTGAACCAGTTGGTGATGGCCCAGAGGGCAATGACGATGAGCGCGATGGGCACGAGCACCATCGCGACGCCCGCCACGTGTGCGAGTCGCCTCTCGCGGCGATCGTGCCGCAGGTCGCGCTTAAGCGGCCGCGCGGTCATGGCACCGTGCTAGAGCTCGGTGCGGTGGAAGTTAGCGAAGCTCTTGGACGCAGTGGGCCCGCGCTGGCCGCGGTAACGCGAGCCGTACTTGTCGGAACCGTAAGGGTGCTCTGCTGGCGAGCTCAGCCGAAAGAAGCACAACTGGCCGATCTTCATGCCGGGCCACAAGTTGATGGGCAGCGTGGCCGTGTTACTGAGCTCGAGCGTGACGTTGCCCTCGAAGCCGGGGTCGATGAAGCCTGCGGTCGAGTGAGTGAGCAGGCCAAGGCGGCCTAGCGAGGACTTGCCCTCAAGGCGCGCGGCGATGTCGTCTGGCAGCGCGACGGACTCGTAGGTGGAGCCCAGCACGAACTCGCCGGGGTGGAGGATGAATGGCGCGTCGGGCTCTACCTCAACCAGGCGGGTCAGGTCTGGCTGCTCGATCGATGGGTCGATGGCGGCGTACTTGTGGTTGTCGAAGACGCGGAAGAACTTGTCAAGCCGCACGTCGATGGATGACGGCTGGATCATGCCTTCGTCGTAGGGCGTGAGGGTCACGCGGCCGGAGTCGAGCTCGGCGCGGATGTCGCGATCTGAAAGAAGCATGACGCCACGGTACCGCTCCGCGCCTGCTGGTGCCCAGCATCGGCCGCTTTTCTCGCCGTGAGCACGGTCGCGGTGACGGAAGCCACAGATGTGCAGAAATCGCGGCAAGCGTCCCATGTGCGGGCCACACGGAGTGCGTCTCCGCACGAGCCGAAGCCAATGAGGCGCGGATGTCCTTCAACCCCCAGGGCGTGCCGCAATTTCTGCTCGCGGCTCCCGTTTGGGCGCCATCGGCTCCCGGACTCACCCTGGGACCTGCGGCGGACGCGCGGATCGCCGGGCCGGGCTAGGCTTATCGCGGCACATTCGAGCGCACCGGAAGGCACCATCACCATGCAGTTTGGACACTTCGACGACGAAGCCCGCGAGTACGTCATTGAGACCCCTCATACGCCGTATCCGTGGATCAACTACCTGGGCTCGCAAGAGTTCTTTGGACTGATTTCGCACACAGGCGGCGGCTACAGCTTCTATCGCGACGCCAAGATGCGTCGTCTCACCCGCTACCGCTACAACAACACCCCTGTGGACGCTGGCGGCCGCATCTTCACCATCAACGATGGTGGCGATGTGTGGAGCCCCGGCTTCTTCCCCTACAAGAAGGACCTTGACTTCTTCGAGACCCGCCACGGCATGGGTTACTCGCGTATCACTGGCGCTCGCGGCGGCGTCAAGGTGTCAACGCTGTTCTTTGTGCCGGTGGACATCAACGCGGAGATCCACCACGTCACTGTCACCAATGAGTCCGATGCTGCCAAGTCAGTCACGCTGTTTTCTTTCGTTGAGTTCTGCCTCTGGAATGCGGAAGACGACCAGACCAACTACCAGCGCAACCTGAGCATCGGCGAAGTGGAAGTGGTGGACGGCAACATCTATCACAAGACCGAGTACCGCGAGCGTCGCGACCACTACGCGGTCTATGGCGTCAACGCGCCCATCGCGGGTTTCGACACCGACCGCGACACCTACTTGGGTCACCAGAACGGCTTCTGGGAGGCGGAGGTTCCCGCTGCGGGCAAGTCAGCCAACTCGGTCGCATCCGGCTGGTACCCGATCGGCTCGCACTCGCTGGATGTGGAACTTGCTCCCGGCGAGTCCAAGACCTACACCTTCACCCTTGGTTACTTGGAGAACCCGCAGGATGAGAAGTGGGAGTCCAAGGCGGTCATCAACAAGAAGCCGGCACTTGCGCTGCTCGAGAAGTTCAACACCACCGAGAAGACCGACGCTGAGTTTGCCAAGTTGGGCGACTACTGGGACCACCTGCTGGGTTCGTACACGGTGAAGTCCACCGACGACAAGCTGGACCGGATGGTCAACATCTGGAACCAGTACCAGTCGATGGTGACCTACAACATGTCGCGATCGGCGTCCTACTTTGAGACGGGGATTGGCCGAGGAATGGGCTTCCGCGACTCGAACCAGGACCTCCTGGGCTTTGTGCACCTGGTGCCCGAGCGCGCCAGGGAGCGCATCATCGACATCGCGTCTACGCAGTTCGAGGACGGCAGCGCGTACCACCAGTACCAGCCGCTCACCAAGCGCGGCAACAACGCCGTGGGCTCTGGCTTCAACGACGACCCCCTGTGGCTGATCCTGGGCACCGCCGCCTACATCAAGGAGACGGGTGACGACTCGATCCTCGACGTCATGACGCCGTTCGACAACGACGAGTCGAAGGCGACGCCCCTGCTCGACCACCTCAAGCGGTCCTTCGACCACCCGCTCAACAACATGGGCCCCCACGGTCTGCCGCTGATCGGGCGTGCCGACTGGAACGACTGCCTCAACCTGAACTGCTTCTCCAACACTCCTGGCGAGTCCTTCCAGACCACCGAGAACCAGGCTGGCGGTGTCGCCGAGTCGGTGTTCATCGCGGGCATGTTCGCGGCCATCGGGCCAGATTATGTGGAGATTGTGCGCCGTCGCGGCGACGAGGCCGAGGCGCAACGCGCCGAGAAGGCAATCGCCGACATGAAGCAGGCGGTGCTCGACCACGGTTGGGACGGCGAGTGGTTCCGTCGCGCGTACGACTACTACGGCAACGTCATTGGCTCCAAGGACAACGACGAGGCCAAGATCTGGATTGAGCCGCAGGGTTACTGCATCATGGGCGGCATTGGGCTCGAGGACGGTAAGGCCATCAAGGCGCTGGACTCGGTGCGCGAACGCCTGAACACGCCCCACGGCATCGTGCTGCTGAACCCCGCGTTCACGGAGTACAAGATCGAGTACGGCGAGGTGTCGACGTACCCGCAGGGCTACAAAGAGAACGCCGGCATCTTCTGCCACAACAACCCGTGGATCATCATCGCGGAGACCATGGTGGGCCGCAACGAGTACGCCTGGGAGTACTACAAGCAGATCACTCCCGCGTACCGCGAAGAGATCTCCGAGATCCACAAGCTCGAGCCGTACGTCTACGCCCAGATGATTGCGGGCAAGGATGCGTCGCGTCACGGCGAGGCGAAGAACTCGTGGCTCACCGGGACCGCGTCCTGGAACTTCGTGACCGTGTCGCAGTACCTGCTGGGCGTGCGCGCCGACTGGGACGGGCTCGTGGTGGACCCGCGCATCGGCGCTGAGGTCACCGACTTCACGGTCACGCGTCAGATCCGCGGTGCCACCTACGAGATCACGGTGAAGAACTCCGGCGGCGGTACCGCGAAGCTCACGGTGGATGGCGCTGAGATCGAGGGCAACACGGTTCCCTACGCTCCCGAGGGTGCAACCGTGAAGGTCACTGCGACTACGTGACGGTGTAGTGCGTTCGCCCCGCCGTGGATCTACGGCGGGGCGTCGCCATGTCTGCCGTCCGCACGGCAGATTGGGTGTGTACTCGGCGTTTCGCCCGTAGCTTTTCCACAACACGCCGATGAGCGACCCACGGCGCCGTGCGGACGGCGCACGCGGGGGCGGATCTGGAGGCGGTGCCTACTTCGGGGGTGCCGGGACGTTGGGCGGCGGTGCCGCCGACTCGCGAGGCATGGCGTCCCTGCGGGCGTACTGCGACCTCTTGACTCGGACCGGGACAATGATTGCCAGCGCGATGAGAATCAGCACCGCGAGCCAGGGCAAGATCAGTCCAAGCACGATCGCCGTACCGGAGAGGAAGCCCACCAGCGAGTCCCAGCCGGACAGCAAGCCCTCCCAGAAGTTCTGAGGTGATTCGTCGTCCACGAGGATCACCACTGGCTCGGTGGTGAGAGACAGTTCAATCGTGGACATCGACACCTGGTCGGTGAGGCCACGCTGACGCGCCTCAAGTCCTTCGAGTTGCGCCTGGCGGCTGTCCAACTCGTTCTCGAGCTTGATGATGTCGGTGATGTCCTTGGCGTCCAGCAGCAGGCCCTCGATGCGTGCCGTCGAGGCGCGCAATGTCGAGATCTTGGCCGCCAGATCCGTGACTTCGTTCGTGACATCGTAGGAGTTCGTGCTGAACTGGTCCACCGTGCCAAGTTCGCGCAGGTCATCGACCACTGCGTCCAGGCGATCCGCAGGAATCCGCAACGTGAGTGCCGCCGAGCCCCGGTAGTTATCGCCGGGCGCGGTCTCGCTGCGCGCGTCGATGCGTCCGCCTGCGTTCTTCACGATGCCCGCTGCCCGGTCTGCAGCCACAATCGGGTCCTCGACAGTGATGTACATCTCGCCAGTGACGATCACGGACCGGTTGTCAGTGGCTGACCGGAAACTCTCCGTGGGTGCCTCGTTGGCGAATCCGCCGCCGTCGGTGTAGTCCGCGCCCTCGGCGTACGCCATGTCGTAATTGGCCGCGGGGGACGCTTCACCTGCCGCGGCACACCCTGATAGCACCACGATCGCGGCGACGAGTGAGGAGATGATGCCGCCGCGAATGGCTCGGCGAGGTGCTACCTGCGCGTCTGTGCTCATGGTGCTCATACTAGGGGGACGTTTGGCACGGTGGGATGGTTGGGTGCACTCCTTGCGGGTTGCGAAATCGTTACCTGGCGGATGGCTCGGTGAACAGTCAATCTCGACCGTGCGGACGGCAAGCCGTCTGGGGCTTTGCGCGCGCAGGCGCGGGCGCGCAGACTGGGGGCAGGCCCGCTTCTCACTCGGCAGGAGGCAAGACATGAGCGCCACCGACGACTTCCATGCCGAGGCGCAGCAGAACGCAAGGGAGGTGGCGAGCCTCGAGAGCGCCGCGATTGAACAGGCGCGCACTTGGGTGGACGCGAGCACGGCGGTCAAGCCCGACATCGCGGCGGCGCGCCTCGCGAGCCTCCTGCGCGATCAACACGGACTAGCCTTCACGGTGGGCTTTGTGGACGGCGTGGTTCGTCCCGAGGATCGCATGGTCGCGGCGCGGAACCTGCGGGCGCTGTCGAGATCCGCCCCAGCGTTCTTGTCGTGGCCGATGCGCCTCGCGGTGCGTGTGGGTGGCGCACTCGCGCCAATCGCACCTCCGGTAGTGGTCCCTATCGCGCGCCGGGTACTGCGCTCGATGGTGCGCCACCTCATCATTGACGCGCGCCCGCGCCCGTTGGGCCGCGCGATCCGACGGCTCAGAGGTAGCGCACCAGGCGGCGTGAGGCTCAATATCAACCTGCTCGGTGAGGCCGTGTTGGGTGACGCCGAAGCCCAGCGTCGACTGCGCGGCGTCCGGAGCCTGATCGCCCGGGCAGACGTCGACTACGTGTCGGTCAAGGCCTCGGCCGCCGTGGCCCCGCACTCGCCGTGGTCCTTCGACCACGCGGTGAGCGAGGCGGTCGCCGCACTCAAGCCCCTCTACGTCGAGGCCGCGAACACCCCAGGCGGACCCACCTTTATCAACCTCGACATGGAGGAGTACCGGGACCTCGCGCTCACTCTCGAGGTGTTCACGACGTTGCTCGACGATCCAGACCTACGAGGATTCCGAGCGGGCATCGCTCTTCAGGCGTACTTGCCCGATGCCCTATCCGCGATGATCCGATTGCAGGAGTGGGCAGCGCAGCGAGTGGCGAGCGGCGGCGCGCCCATCAAGGTGCGGATAGTCAAGGGCGCCAACCTGCCGATGGAGCGCGTTGACGCCGACCTCCATGACTGGCCCCTTGCAACGTGGAACTCCAAGGTCGAGACCGACGCCAACTACAAGGCGCTGCTCGCCTACGCCCTGCGCCCAGAACGGGTCGCGAACGTGGGCGTGGGCGTGGCGGGCCACAACCTGTTCGACATCGCGCTCGCATGGGAACTGGCCGGAGCGCGCGGCGTCTGGGACGCCATGGATGTCGAGATGCTCTTGGGCATGGCGCCCCAGCAGGCGGCGGCCGTGCGTGACACGGTGGGAAGCCTGCTGCTGTACACGCCGGTGGTCAGTCCGCCCGAGTTCGACACCGCTATCGCGTACCTGATCCGTCGGCTTGACGAAGGTGCGTCTCAAGACAACTTCATGTCGGCAGTGTTCGATCTCCATGACCCTGCCCTGTTCGAGCGTGAGTGCGAACGGTTCCGCGCGTCAGTGCCCTTGATGCCCACGCGGATCCCCGGACCTCACCGCACGCAGAACCGTGCCGCCGAGCACCCGACCCCCGCGGAAGGCGTGTTCGCCAATACGCCCGACACCGACCCCTCCGTACCCGACAACCTCGCGTGGGCGACGTCAGTTCGCGACCGTATCCCAGCATCGGCCGCAGGAACTGACACTGCCGACGCGGCGCGGGTGGCCAGCGCGGCCGATCTCGATGCCGTCATGGACACCGCTCGCAGGGCTGGGATGCGGTGGGGCGCGACTCCGGCAGCAGAACGTGCGGGGATACTGCGCCGCGCGGGCGCGGAACTGGCGAGGCGCCGCGCCGAGCTCATGGAGGTGATGGGCTCCGAGTGCGGCAAGGTGGTGGAGCAATCCGACCCCGAGGTCTCTGAGGCCATCGACTTCGCGAACTACTACGCGGCCAGCGCTGAGCAGCTGGACCAGGTCGACGGCGCTCGGTTCGAGCCCGTGCAGGTGACCGTGGTGACCCCGCCGTGGAACTTCCCGGTGGCGATTCCAGCCGGGGGAGTGCTCGCGGCGCTCGCGGCCGGTTCGGCGGTGGTGCTCAAACCCGCGGAGCTCGCGCGACGCTGTGGAGCAGTGGTCGCGGAGGCGCTGTGGTCGGCGGGCGTCCCGCGCGACGTGCTCCAGCTCGTGGGCGTCGCGGAGAGGGAACTGGGCCGCGCACTCATCTCTCACCCGCACACCGACCAGGTGATCCTCACGGGAGGCTACGAGACCGCCCAGCTGTTCCTGTCCTTCACGCCGGAGTTGCGGTTGTTCGCGGAAACCAGCGGCAAGAACGCGATCATCGTGACGCCTAGCGCTGACCTGGAGCTCGCTGCCAAAGACGTGGTGGCGTCGGCGTTCGGGCATGCGGGCCAGAAGTGCTCGGCCGCATCGCTCGTGATCCTGGTGGGCTCAGTCGCGAGCTCGCGAAGGTTTCGCAGGCAATTGGCCGACGCTGCGGCGTCTTTGCGCGTGGGTTCACCTGAGCTCGAGTCGAGTCAGGTGGGGCCGGTGATCGAGAAGCCTCACGGCAAGCTCGCCCACGCGCTCACCACGCTTGAACCGGGGCAGTCGTGGCTGCTCGAGCCGCGCTGCCTGAACGCGGACGGCAAGCCGAGCGCGGAAGGGACGCTGTGGTCGCCCGGGATCCGCGAGGGCGTGAAGCCGGGAGACGAGTCTCACCTCACCGAATACTTTGGGCCGGTGCTGGGCGTGATGGAGGCGGCCACGCTCGATGATGCGATCCGTATGGTCAACGAAGTGGAGTTTGGCCTGACCTCAGGTCTGCACAGCCTCGATGACGCGGAGATCGCGCGCTGGCTGGCGCGGGTGGAGGCGGGGAACCTGTACGTCAACCGGGGTATCACCGGGGCGATCGTGCAACGTCAGCCGTTTGGAGGGTGGAAGCGGTCCACGGTGGGCACAGGCACGAAGGCGGGCGGACCCCACTACGTCGCGGGCCTAGGAAGGTGGGTCGATGCGCCGCCCAGGCGCGGTGACGGCGAGGGTGCGTTGGGCGACGCCCTGACGCAGGAGGTCCTGGCCGCGGCCCGCGCGGCGGGTCTTGAGGACGCAGGCCTGGACTGGCTTGCCGCAGCGCTCGCCACGGACGAACACGAGTTTGCGCAACGTTACGGGGCAGTGGTGGATGCCACGGGACTGGAGTACGAGCGCAATGCACTGCGCTACCAAGCGGTGCCCGTGACGGTGCGAGCGAGCCGGCCGGCGCCCGAACTGCTGCTTCGCGCGCTCGCCGCTGGCTTGCGTGTGGGTGCTTCGCTGACTCTCAGCTACGAGAGTGCGCTACCCCAATGGCTCACCCAGGTGCTGGAGAGAAGCGGCGTGGCGCTGCACAACGAGGACTCGGGTGCGTGGGCAGAGCGGGCTGCGTCGTTAGTGCATACTGGCGGCCGCGTGCGGCTCATCGGCGCGGGCGACGTGCCCGCAGACCCAGCACCCACGCTTGCGGCGACCGAGGGCTCCCCGGCCGTGGCACTCTTCAACGGCCCAGTGGTGTCGTCGGGCGTGATCGAGATGCTTCCCTACCTGCGAGAGCAAGCGGTATGCGTCAGCGCGCACCGTTTTGGAGTGAGGCGGGACGTCGAGGTTCCGCCGCTGAAGCCGCGCGCGAACTAGCTGGGCTACTTGACGGGCGAGAGCACGTGGATCAGCCCAAACAGATCCTTGGGGTCCTCGGGCTCAGCGATGAGATCGATCGGGCGGGCGTAGTCGGTCCCGCGTGCCTGGTCACGGGCGTAACGCAACACCGAGAAGTCCTCGATCGCAAATCCCACCGAGTCAAAGATGGTGACCTGGTCTGGGTCGGTGCGTCCCGGTGCGAGGCCGCTGAGCACCTTCCACAGTTCCGTGACGGGGAAGTCGGCAGGCTTGGCCTGAATCTCGCCTTCGATCCGCGTCTGCGGCGGGAACTCGACAAAAACGGGACCACGGTCAAGGATTGCGGGGTCTAGCTCGGTCTTGCCGGGGCAGTCCCCTCCGATCGCGTTGATGTGGACGCCTGGGCGTACATCGTTATCGGTCAGGACAGCACTCACTGACTTGTCTGCGGTGCACGTTGTCACGATATCGGCGTGGGCGCAGGCTTCCGCGGCGCTCGACGCCACCGTGACATGGAGCCCCATCGGCTTGAGGTTGCGCGCGCACTTCTCAGCGGCGTCCTGGTCTCGGTCATAGATCATGACGGTGTCGATCCCCACGATGGCGCGCATCGCGAGTGCCTGGAACTCGGATTGACTACCCGCACCAATGAGCGCGAGCACCCGCGAGTCAGGCCGTGCGAGCGCCCCGGCAGCCATCGCTGACGTTGCTGCGGTGCGCAGTGCGGTCAGCAGAGTCATTTCTGCCATAAAGACGGGGTACCCGTTGTGAACGTTGGCGAGCACGCCGAACGCCACCACAGTCTGGAACCCTCGAGCGGGGTTGGAGGGATGGCCGTTGACGTACTTGAACGCGTAGAACTCCGCGTCGCAGGTGGGCATCAGCTCGATCGCGCCAAGCGGAGTGTATTTTGCGACTCGGGGAGCTTTGTCGAACTCACCCCAGCGCCGGAAGTCCTGTTCCAAGTATTCGACGAGCTCGGTCACAATCGGCTCGATGCCCCGCATGGAGACCCACCGCACCGCATCCCGGACACCCATGAATTCGGTCATGATCCCACCTCTCCGTTGTGTGTCTCCAGGCTAAAGATCATGGTCGCTGTACGACAATGAGCAATGTGCGCGAATAATGGTGGGAGAGCGCGCAATTATGCGAGAAGGCGAGGACACAATGTCCGCAAAGGGCCCAGACGAGCTTGATCGGAAGCTGCTCGCCGCGCTTCGTACCGACGGGCGGGCGTCGGCCTCGACGCTGTCGCGACAGCTGGGCGTGGGCCGCGCAACAGTGACCGCGCGCATCGATCGCTTGGTCGATGCCGGGGTGATCGTCGGCTTCACGGTTCGAGTGCGCAAGGAAGTCGCCCCTGATGCGATCACGGCTATGACGCTCATTGATGTTGAAGGCCACAACGCCGACCACGTGATCCGCAGCCTTCGCGGCCGCGAAGAAATCACCGCACTGCACTCAACCAATGGCTCGTGGGATCTGGTTGCGGAACTTACGGCGCCATCGTTGGGTGACCTGGACAGCCTCTTGGGATACATCCGCGCCATCGAAGGCGTGCGACGGTCGCAGACCAACATCTTTTTGAGCTCCGTCTTGCGCTAGCGCCTCTCACCGCTCAGCATTGCGCGCGCCACTCACGCCACAGGCACAGCACTCCAAGTTCGGTGCATCCAAAACCGCCCCCCACCCGGAAGTAGGGGTGTAAGCAAGCCTCACCCCGAGGCCCCATCGACTAGGAGGCATCATGCGCAAGTCAATCTTCGCGAGTGTCGCAGCTGGCACTTTGCTCGCCGCAGGCATCGCAGCACCCACCTTCGCCGTTGAGGAGGGCATGACCGAGCTGTCAGTACTCCACGGCATCCCTGATCTCACTGTGGACGTCTACGTCAACGGCGAGCTGACGCTCGACGACTTCGCCCCCGGCGACCTTGCCGGCCCGTTGTCGCTTGAGCCCGGCACCTACACGGTCGCCATTACTGCGGCCGATGCCGCAGACGACTCCTCGCCCGTGCTCGGTCCGATCGACCTGCCGCTCGAAGCAGGCATGAGTTACACCGCCGTGGCCCACTTGTTGGCCGATGGCACCCCCACGGCAAGCCTCTTCACCAATGACATCTCTGAGACCGCCGACGGCGAAGGCCGCCTGACGGTTCGTCACGCCGCTGCCGCACCTGCGGTGGACATCTGGGTCAATGGCGCTGTGCTGTTCCCCGGACTTGAGAATCCCAACGAGGTCATGGGTGACGTACCCGCAGACACCTATGAAGCGGCAGTGTCGCTCGCAGGCACCGAGACCGTGGTGCTCGGCCCGGCCGACGTCTCGATTGAAGCCGGCGTCAACACGATCGTCTACGCGTGGGGTAGTGCCGAAGCAGGCAACCTCGCTCTCGCGGTTCAGACCGTTGCGACCATGCAGCCCGCTCCCGTGATGGAAGAGCCGGCACCGGTCGAGACGGAAGAGCCCGTCGTTGACGACGTCGTTGAGGACGAGGACGGAGGCGCCAACACCGCCTTGATCATCGCCATCATCGCCGCGCTCGCAGCTGCTGCCATCATCGCTACTGTGGTCGCGAAGCGCCGCAAGAAGTAGCTAGAGCGTTACCCCCCAAGCGGAGGGCGTGCCAACCCCCGGCACGCCCTCCGCTTGGCGCTGGGTGTGAGGCAGGCCCAAAACTTCTGCGACATCACTGCATCCAAAACTGCATCGAACCCGGAAGTGGATAGTGACGGTCCGGTAGAGCGCTTACCGGCCGTGACAGGAGTCACTGCGAGAGCAGTGACAGCGTGTCAAGACGCATCCTGACCCCCAAGGCGGGAGGCGCGCCACCCCCCGGTGCGCCTCCCGCTCCTACGGGCCGACGGCCCACTGGGCGCAAAGGAGCCGCGGCGTGGAACGAGATGCCCGTGACAAGCGCGACTCGCGCCGCGCGACGGCAGCGCGCATGGTCGCCACGCCGCACAAGGTTTGCTGGGATACTCAAAGTGGCGTGACGGCCGTCGGCTCCTGCAATGAGCCCGCCGGCGGCGGCCGATGAGTACGGTAGTGATGACTCGAACCAGGGGGATGGCACCTATGGGTACGCGGCGTGATGTGGGCTCAACCGATCTGGCGCGCCTCGATGCGGCGCGACTGGGTCGAGAGTTCGCCGCCGGTAGTGAGGGCAGCCTCGAGGCCATCTACAAGGACGTCGCTGGACTGGTGTACACCCTCGCGGCGCGTGCCCTTGGCGATGAGCATGAGGCGGAGGACGTCACTCAACAGACCTTTGTCTCTGCGTGGAAAGCCAGGGCCACGTTTGATCCAGCGCGAGGAGAGCTGCGCGGGTGGGTCGTGGGAATCGCCCGTAAGCGCATTGCCGACGCGCTCGACAAGCGTCGTCGCGAAGTGCGTAATGTCGACGCAGTCTCGGCGCTGAGCGGCCCCGAGGCGACTGTTGACGCTGAACTCGAGAACGTGCTGTTGGCGTATGAGCTTGAGCAGCTGGGACCGCCTCGCAACACCATCATGGCGATGGCCTTCTTGGATGGGCACACTCACGATCACATTGCCGATCAACTCGACATGCCGCTAGGCACGGTGAAAAGCCATATTCGCAGGAGCCTGATCGCGCTGCGCGACCGAATGGAGGTGTCCGATGTCGCATCTTGACGACGACGTCCTCGCGATGCTCGCCCTGGGTGATCCCGTTGCCTCACACGAGCGCGAGCACGCGGCAACGTGTGATGAGTGTGCTCGTCAGGTTGCCGAGATCTCCAGGACTCGCGCAGGTCTCGAGTCACTCGCCCAGACTGGCGGCCTGTTGGCTCCACCGCCTGCGGTCTGGGAGGCGATCTCGTCTCAGGTGCGCCGCGGCGACGGAGCCGATGAGTTGGCGGCTCGCCGGGAGCGTACGCGCCGCTCCACGTCACCGTGGATGGTGGGTGTCGCCGCGGCTGCGGGCCTCGTGATCGGTGGTGTGGGTGTGGCGACCCTCGTGAATGGCGCCGAGGCTGCACGGGAGCAGGTGGCGGTAGCGCCACTGACGAATCTCGAGACCGAGCAGGACGCGGGCGTAGCGCGCGTGGAACTGCGCGCCGACGGCTCGCAGGTGCTCGTGCTCGAGACGGAGTACGAGCCCATTGACGGTGCCGCCCTCGAGGTCTGGCTGATCGATGAGAACGTCGAAGGCATGATCAGCCTGGGGTTCCTCACCAGTGGTAGCGAGACTTTCGTGATTCCGGCAGGCTTTGATGTGACGGCATACCCCATCGTGGATGTCTCAGTCGAACCCTTCGATGGCGACCCCACTCACAGCGGTCAATCGGTGACCCGTGGAGTGCTTGACGCCTAGCGCCTACGGCCGTTGGGCGAAGCGCTCGAGCAGATCGCCGTCGCCGGAGACCACCAGGAGGTCGTCGGGCCTGATCGTGGTGTCGGCGCCCGCGTACTCGAAGTCGCGGCCGGGGCTCTTCACGCCGATGACCTGGATCCCGTACTTGTTGCGCAGATCGAGCTTGTCGAGCGTGAAGTTGTGGGTCTCCTTGGGTGGGCGCATCTTGACGATGGTGAAGCCGTCCTCGATCTCGATGTAGTCGAGCATCTTGCCGCCCACGGAGTGCGCCACGCGCTTGCCGGATTCGGATTCCGGCAACACCACATGGTGCGCGCCAATGCGCTCCAGAATGCGCTGGTGTTCGATGCTGATGGCCTTGGCCCAGATTTCGGGGACGCCGATGTCCACGAGGTTGCCGGTGATGAGCACGGATGCTTCCAGCGACGTTCCCACACCGACCACGGCTGCGGAGAAGTCCTTGGCGCCCAACTGCTCGAGCGCCCGCGGATCTGCGGCGTCGGCCTCAACCACGGGCAGGCGCTTGGACCAGCGCTCCACGAGGTCCGCGTCGCGCTCGACAGCGAGCACGTCAATGTCCATGGAGTCCAGTGTGTCTGCGAGCGCGGAACCGAACCGTCCCAGCCCAATGACCAGCACGCCGTTTGCGGTGTTGCTGCTGTTAGCCAATGATCGGCCTTTCTGATGGATAGCGAATGACCCGGCGTTGCTGGTTGAGCGCCAGTGCCGCCGCTAGTGTCATGGAACCCACACGGCCCAAGTACATCATGATGGTAAGCGTGTACTTGGCGTCAGGGTCAAGGCCCTGCGTGATTCCGGTGCTCAAACCGCAGGTCGCGTACGCGGATACCACCTCGTATAGCGAGGGCGCGAGGGGGATGCCGGTCTGGTACATGAAGATGCCGGTGCCGATGATGACCAGCGACAAGCCCAACACCACCACCGATACCGCCACCCGCAGTACCTCGGTGCCGATTCTCTTGCCGAAGGCCTCGAGGTCGCGCCGGCCCCGCGCCTCCGCGACGATGGCGAGGATGATGACCGCGAAGGTGGTGAGCCGGATTCCGCCGGCAGTGGAACCCGAGCCACCGCCAATGAACATCAGGACGATCTCCATCAGCCAGGTCTGTTCATACATGTCTGAAACTTCAATGGAGTTGAACCCGCCAGAGCGTTGGTTGACGGACTGGAAGAACACGTTTCCCCATTTGTCTGCGACCCCAAATTGCCCCAGCGTGTCGGGGTTGTTCCACTCGAATAGCGCGAGGAGCCCTGCGGAGAGGAACGTGAGCACCGTGACGGTCACGAGCGTGAGCTTCGCATGCAACGTCCACCTCCGGGGGTGGCGCCACTGGCGCATCAGTACCAGATAGACGGGAAAGCCCAACGCTCCCACCCACACGCCGAGGGCGATGGGTGCAAGGATCCAGAAGTCGCTGGCAAACACCGTGGCCCCGCCCACGTTGGGAGCGAACCCCGCGTTGTTGAACGCGGAAATCGCATAGAACGCCGAGTACCCCACCGAGGTCCCGGTGTCGTATCCCAGCATGAGAAAGCGCGGCAACAAGGCGATGGCGATGATGACTTCAACGGTGACGGAAATCGACACGATCACGCGCAGAAGCGACTTCACGTCTCCCAATCCGGTTGCTTTGGTCTCGTGGGCTGCGAGCCTGCGTTGTGTGAGGCCCAAGCGGCGCGACACCATCAAGGCTAGGAGCGACGCGAGGGTCATGATCCCCAGGCCGCCGATCTTGATGCCAACGGCGATGATCGTCAGCCCCAGGGGCGACCAATAGGCGCCCGTCTCCTGAGTGACAAGCCCCGTGACACACACGGCGGATGTTGCGGTGAACAGCGCGTCGATGAAATCGGCGCGTTCGCCCGAGACCGTCGCGGCAGGTAGTGACAGCAGTCCGGTGAAGATCAGGATGACAAACGCGAAGGCGCTGAGCACTAGTCGGGCGGGGGAGCGAAGTCCCTCACGGTCGATCCAGTCGCTCACCACCGCACGCGCGTGGCGTAGCGTCTTCATCTGTCTCCTTAGCCGGTGCCCCGAGGCTGTCACTGCCTACTGTGCCACCTTCGATTCCCTCATCCTTGATCATCGGCACATTTCCCCCCCTTCACAACTGTCACTCAAGCCCCTACAGTGGGAAGCACTACCCGCCGATACCTTCGCTGGACGCAAACCCAAGAGGAGAACCAATCGTCATGGCAGACAACGCTCCAGCGCGCACGATGTTTCTGACTGTCGCGGAAGTCGCGCACATGCTGCGCGTGTCGCGCATGACGGTTTACAGGTGGATCCACGCGGGCGACTTGCCAGCAGTGCAGTTCGGGCGATCGTTCCGAGTGCCGCAGAAGGCAGTCGAGGTCTTCTTGAACGAGGCGGCCCTTAATGGCGGGTATGTCACCGAGGACGACGACCGCTCCGCAGGCGCGGTAGGCTAGGGCATCTTCCGTTAGGTTTTGCTCCAACGTCTATCAAGGTAGGTCTCGTGGGTTCCGTCATTAAGAAGCGTCGCAAGCGCATGTCGAAGAAGAAGCACCGCAAGTTGCTTCGCAAGACTCGCCACCAGCGTCGCAACAAGAAGTAGTCTCCGGTCCGGGCGTTGCCCGGCCACAGCGCCGATGCCCGTGTCGCCTTCGTGGGGACGCGGGCTTTGTCGTCCCCTAAGAAGCGGCGGGCTTCTTGCGGCGGAACATCGCTACGATTGCCCTCTTCACAAGTCGCATGATGGAAAGCAAGATCCACACCGTCCCGGTGACGGAACGCTTGATGATTGACCGGCGTCCCTTCCTACCGCGGCCGCGAAACTCCTTCATGGGCCAGCCCTTGGACTTGGCGTGGCGGCGCAGACGAGAGTCTGGATTGATCGCACACGGGTGACCCACTTCGCTCAGCATGGGCGCATCATTCATCGAGTCGCCATACGCGAAACTCTTCGCGAGGTTGAGACCGTTCGCCTCCGCGAGTCCCTGGACAGCCACCGCCTTGGCCTCTCCGTGGAGGAGATCGCCCACGAGCCGGCCCGTGTAGTACCCGTTCTTGTGCTCGGCGATGGTCCCCAACGCACCTGTTGCACCGAGCCGTCTCGCGATGAGCTTGCCCACCTCGACAGGCGTCGCCGTGACGAGCCAGACCTCGTGGCCCTGAGCCCGGTGCTCATCGAGCAGCGCCTTGGTGCCTGGGAAGATGCGTAGCGCCATGATCTCGTCATAGACCTCTTCACCGATGGTGGCCATCTCCGCGACCGACCACCCCTTGATGATCGACAACGCCTCCGCGCGCACCGAGGACATCTGTTCCTTGGACTCGCCAAACATGAGGTACTTGAGCTGCTCCCACCCAAACCGGATCAAGTCACGCTTACGGAAGTAGCCGCGCTGACGTAGGCCCTGCGCGATGTGGAATGCGCTGGCGCCGCGGATGATCGTGTTGTCGACGTCAAAGAACGCCGCGACCCCCGCTCCAGTGGCCGGGGTCGGCTGGTGCGTGCTCACGGCTCCACCCTACAGAGCATGTGCAACTTCGCCGGACCCCACCTTCGCGAGCAGGGGAGCCCTAAGGTGGAGACATGAGTGCGAGGGTAGTTCTCTTCACGCGGCAGTCGTGCCACTTGTGTGACGACGCGCGGGTAGTGGTGGACGCGGTCTGCGCATATGCAGATGTGGCCTGGGTTGAGCAGGATGTCGATGCGGACCCCGCGCTCAAGGCGCAGTACGGTGACGAGGTACCCGTCGTTACCGTCGATGGGGCCGTGGTGGGGTTCTGGCACATCAATGCCGAGCGATTGCGCTTGGCACTGGCGTAGCCGGGGGACAATGGTCCTATGCCGGTTGTTCACGTGATGCGCCATGGCCATGTCCACAATCCGGACAAGGTGCTGTACGGCCGCCTGCCTGAGTTCCGGCTGTCGGCGGCGGGCGAGGAGATGGCGCGCGCCGTTGCGACGCACTTGCGCGACAACGGCCACAGCGTTGGCCGCGTGGTCGCCTCGCCACTGTTGCGCGCCCAACAGACCGCAACGCACGTCGCCGCGGCCTTTGGCCTTGACGTGGCGACTGACGATCGGCTGATCGAAGCTGCCAACATCTACGAAGGTCAGCCCTTGCAGAACGGGCCCAAGGACTTCGCCCACCCGCGACACTGGTGGGCTTTGCGCAACCCATGGCGTCCGTCGTGGGGCGAACCATACGTCGAGCAGCGGGAGCGCATGTGGGCGGCAATCATGGATGCCGCAGCTCAGAATCCTACGAGCGAGACAGTGGTGGTGAGCCACCAGTTGCCCATCTGGGTGGCGCGGCTCGCCTTCGAGAACCGTCCGTTCATCCATGACCCGCGTTCACGCAAGTGTTCACTCGCGTCGCTGACCTCCTTCACCATCGAGGGCTCGGAAGCCGTGGCGATGACCTACTCCGAGCCGGCCAAGCACGTTGAGGTGGCGACGTGAGACGTGGTGCTCGGGTGGTGCTCTTCCTTGCGATCGTTCTCGCGATCATCCTGGCTGTAGCTGGGTGCGCGCCTGAGAACGCCGCGACCTCGCCCGGTTATGTCAGCGGCGACGGCACCGTGACCATCCTGGGCGGACCGGACGCTCCGCTAGTGGAACTCACGGGTACGTCATACGCGGGAGACCCCGTGGACACCGCCGACTACCGCGGCAGCGTGGTGCTGATCAATACCTGGTACGCATCGTGCCCGCCGTGCCGAGCCGAGGCACCGGACCTGGTGGCCCTCGATGCTCGTGACGGTGTCCAGCTCATCGGGATCAACAGCCGCGACGATGCCGGCACGGCCGAGGCGTTCGAGCGTACATTCTCGGTCAAGTACCCCAGCATCAACGATGCCAATGGAGCTGCGGTTGCGACGCTCCAGGGATTGATCGCAATCAACGCAGTCCCCACCACGCTCGTGCTTGATCCTGATGGCCGCGTGTACGCGCGCGTGATTGGCCGGGTGGAAGCGTCCACCCTCGCGGCGCTTGTGGAGGACGCGGCAGGTAGCGCGTGATCGCCGGCATCGGCGGCGACTTTGCCCAAGTTGCGTTGACGGGCTCGCTGGCATTGGCGATTCCCGTGGCGATCTTCGCCGGTCTGGTGAGTTTTGCCTCGCCGTGCGTCGTGCCGCTGGTCCCTGGATACCTGGGCTATGTGTCCGGCATCGCTGGCGCTCAAGACGGTGAGAAGGGATCACGCCCGCGCCTGGTCCTGGGTGTCCTGCTGTTCATCGCTGGCTTCTCGGCGGTGTTCGTGACGCTCGGCGTGCTGGTGGCCGCGGCGGGCTCGCAGATCACGGGCCAGCTCGACCTGGTGACGCGCATCCTTGGCGCCGTGATCGTCGTTTTTGGCTTTGCCTTTCTTGGCTCGGTGCCGTTCCTGCAGCGCGAGCGACGCTTCCACGTGAGCCCACGTGCCGGCCTGGCTGGCGCTCCCGTGCTCGGCGTGGCGTTCGGATTGGGCTGGACTCCGTGCATCGGCCCTACGCTGTCAGCTGTTCTTGCGCTCAGCCTGAACGAAGGCACCGAAGCCCGTGGGGGCCTCTTGGCGCTGTTCTACTGCGTGGGGCTCGGACTGCCATTCTTGGTAGTGGCGCTCACCATGGAGCGCTCCGACGCCGTGTTGCAGTGGCTACGCCGCCACCGCTTGGCGCTCATGCGGGTAGGCGGAGCGATGCTCATCGTGTTGGGCCTGCTGCTCGTCACCGGTGCGTGGCAGGCGCTTACCCGGTGGATGCAAGGCTGGATCGCCGACTTTGGGGTGTGGGTGTAGATGGCTCGCGAGAAGCGGATCTCCGTTGACAACTACGCGGTGGCTGCGGTGCCGCGGCTGGGGTGGTCTGGCTGGGCGCGCTGGTTCTGGCGGCAAGTGACCTCCATGCGCGTGGCGCTCATTCTGCTACTGATGCTGGCTCTCGCCGCCATTCCTGGTTCGGTGCTCCCGCAGTGGCCGCAGGATGCCGCCGCGACGCGCGCGTTCATCGAGGGCAATGAGTTCTGGGGCCCGGTGCTCGACGTTTCAGGGTTCCTGGACGTGTTCGGCTCACCGTGGTTTACCGCGATCTATCTGTTGTTGTTCGCCTCGCTTATCGGATGCATCATTCCGCGCACCGGGGCGCACTACCGCGCGTTGCGTGCACCCGTCTCGCCCGCGCCACGCTCGCTGGCGCGGTACGCCGAACGGCGCACTCTCTCGGTCCCCGACGCACAAGCGGCCATGGACGCAGCGGCCGCCATGCTGCGGCCGGAGCCCCGGTGGTGGGGCGCCGTGACCGGCTACCGAGTCCGCGTGGATCATCGGCAGGGTGGGGACGGGCCCGAGCTTGCGCTGACCGCAGACAAGGGCCACGTGCGGGAGATTGGCAACTTGCTGTTCCACGTGTCGCTGGTGGGGATCCTGATGGCAGTAGCGATGGGTTCGGTACTCATGCACCGCGGCCAAGCGATCATTGTCGAGGGCCGATCGTTCACCAACGCGGTGGTTGCGTACGACTCGTTCGAAGCGGGTGCGCTGTTCGACCCGGCGAGCCTGTCGCCCTTTACCCTCACCTTCGACTCACTAGACTCGCGTTTCGATACTGACGGCCGCCCCCGGAGTTTCCAGGCAAACGTGACACTGACCGAACCAGGGTTGGCTCCGTGGAGCACGGACATCCAAGTTAATCGACCTCTGCAGGTGGACGGCGGCAAGATCTACTTGCAGGGTAACGGGTACGCCCCGGACTTCACCGTGCGTGACTCCGACGGCAACATCGCGTTCGCGGGGCCTGTGCCGTTCTTGCCTCAGGATTCGTTCTACACGTCCGACGGCGTGGTGAAGATCCCCGACGTCACGAGTGGTCCGCAGTTGGGCATCAAGGCAACGTTGTTGCCGACTGCGATCATGGACATCGATGGCCCGCGTTCGGTCCATCCGGACCCGGCCAACCCCGTCATCTTCTTTTCCGTCTACACCGGTGACTTGGGCCTTGATCGGGGGATCCCCCAAAACGTTTACATTCTCGACGAGTCTGAGATGAATCCGGTTCACGACGCAGCCGGTGACGTTGCCATCGTCGCGATCGCTTTGGGAGACACCGTGGACCTGCCGGATGGCTTGGGCACGGTGACATGGGAGACCCTGCCGCGTTTTGTGGCGCTTGATCTGCGCGCGGACCCCTCGCTACCGTGGCTGCTGGTGTTCTCGATACTGTCGCTGCTGGGTCTTGGCCTCAGCCTGTTTGGGTCTCGTAGGCGCTTATGGCTCGTTGCGCCTGCGGCAAGCGGAACTACAGTGGTGACCGGCGCCGCGTACGCGCCGCTGTACGACGAGACACTCGGGACGCGCCTTCACCAGGTGCTTGACGCCGTGGCAACAAAGGAGCAGGCATGAATGCGCAGACACTCAGCGTGATGGCCCTGTGGGCAGCGACAACTCTGTACTCGATAGCGATGCTCGCGTACGCAGTGCGGTTCTCCCGCATGGCGGAGGTGCAGGGTGCTACCAAGCGGCAGTCTCTCGTGACGGCAGGGGCTCCGACGTCACCGGAGTCAGGAACGGTGGCGTCGCAGCCGCAACCGCCGGCACCCGACCGGGCCTTGGGCATTGCGCGCGCAACGATGCTGGTGGGTGCGCTCTTCCACATGCTGGGCGTGGGGGCTCGCGCGGTCGAGGCGGGGCACGTGCCATGGTCCACGATGTACGAGTACACCATCACGGGGTCCTTGGTGACTGTGCTCGTGTTCCTGGGCGTTCAAGCGCGTCGGGACATCGCCTACCTAGGCGCGGGAGTGAGCGGCCTTGCCGCAGTGTCGTTGGGGCTCGCCCTTTCCGTCCTCTACGCAGCCTCGACGGGCCTCCCCCCGGCCCTGCAGAGTTTCTGGCTCATCATCCACGTGTCGATCGCCATCATCGCCACCGGGGTCTTTGCGGTTGCCTTTATCGCGACCATCGCTCAGTTGATTCGCGACCGGTACGAGTCAGTGAGCCCGCGACCCGAGGGCAGGCTTGCGCGTGGGGCTCACTCGCTCCCGCCCGCGGCGGCCCTCGAGGCGCTCGCGTTCCGACTCAATGCCGTGGGGTTTGTGTTGTGGACCTTCACGGTGATGGCAGGTGCCGTATGGGCCGAACACGTCTGGGGTCGCTACTGGGGTTGGGACCCCAAGGAGGTCTGGAGTTTTGTGATCTGGGTGATCTTCGCGGCGTACCTTCACGCGCGCACTACCCAGGGATGGGGTGGTAGGCGCTCGGCCTACCTCGCGCTGGTGGGGTTCGTGGCGCTCATCATGAACTTCACCGTGGTGAACTATGTGTTCCAGGGCCTGCACACATATGCGGGGCCGTGACATGACGCAGAAGCCATTGAAGATCGCGTTCGTCATTGACGACAGCCTTGACCGACCCGACGGCGTGCAGCAACATGTCCTGACGCTAGGGGCTCACTTCACCACCCTTGGGCATGACGTCCACTATTTGTGTTCGTCCACAGAGCGCACCGACCTTGCGAACCTCCACTCGCTTGCGAAGACCGTACCGGTGCGCTTCAATGGCAACCGGCTCCGCAGCCCTGTCCCCACATCGCGCCGCAAACTCGTTGACTTCATGCGCGCCCAGCAGTTCGATGTGGTTCATGTCCAGTCACCGCATTCACCGCTCTTTGCTGCTCGTGTGGTGGACGCGGCACGGCGGGTGCAAGGGCCGGACGTGCGGGTCATCGGCACCTTCCACATCCTCCCGTTCACACGGGGCGCGCTGCTTGCATCCCACGTCCTCGCGTTGCTGTTGCGCCGCAATCTCAAGCGCTTTGATCAGTTCATCGCGGTGTCGCCACCAACGGTGGACTATGCCCGGGACGTGTTCGGCGTGCCCAGTGTTGCGGTGCCCAACCCGGTTGCGACAGGGCAGTTCCAGACACAAGAGGCGCGGGATGCCCGGACAGTCCGCGAGACCAACGCTGATCCCGCCCGTACCGTTGAGATCACTCACGTTGGCAGGCTCGTGGAACGCAAGGGCGCCCCCGAGTTGGTCAAGGCAGTTGCGGCTCTTTCCCCAGCGGTGCGCGCGCGAATCCGGGTACGTATTGCGGGTACCGGCCCCCTTCAGAAGGAGCTCGAGGAGAGCATTGCGACGAGCGGACTCGCGGACATCGTGACACTCATCGGCCATATCAGCACCGAACGCCCAAAGTTTTACGCGGGGTCGGACATCTGCGTCTTCCCCGCTGCCGCAGGGGAGAGCTTTGGGATTGTGCTGATCGAAGCCATGGCCGCGGGCGCAGGCGTGGTGATCGGTGGGGACAATCCCGGGTATCGCTCAGTCCTGGGCGACAATCCCGATGTGTTGATCCAGCCCAGAGACACGGCCTCATTCGCGGCGGCGCTTGAGCATCTGATTCTCGACACGGAACTGCGCGAGGTCTTGCATCAAGAACAGGCTGAACGTGTGACGCAGTTTGACGTCGCAAAAGTGGCCACGACCGTCCTTGAGTTGTACCGCGGTTAGCGCTCGCCACCCTGTTCGCGGCGCCGGCGTTGTTGGCGTGCCACCCATGACAGGTACTCGGGGTCATCGTCCGGCGCTCTGGGTCCAGCGGGCCGAGGTTTAGTATCACCGCGACGGCTCAGCACGATCCACACGAGCGCGCCAAGGTAGGGAATCACAATGATGATGGCGACCCACAGGTAGCGGTGGATGCCAAAGGGCTCGCGTTCGGGTCGGTTCAGCACGTCCGTGACGGTGAAACCGGTGAGGACCAGGTAGAGGCCAACTGCAATAAGAAACCGCATCTCCTTACTCTAGCCGCGGCTACAGTGGCTCCATGAAGGTTTTCGCCTACTGGGCCGCGCGATCGGCTCTCTTCATCGCCGCATGGGCGGGTCTGAGATTGCTCCCGTGGCCGGAGATCATCGCGATCCTCGTCGCCTTTGTTGTGGCCTGGTTGGTGAGCTACTTGCTGTTACCCACGATGCGCGTTGCCGCAGGTCAGCAACTCGATGGGTGGATTGAGACCTTCCAAGCGAGGCATCACCGTGACGACGCGGTTGAGGATGCCGAGGCCTCTTCTTAGAGTGCAATGCCGATCGCAAGCAGAAGGCCGTAGACAAGCCCGATCGCGCTCACGCCGCCAAAGAACGGCTTCAGTGCGGCGCCATCTTTGACCACGCGCATGCCGATAGCCGCGAGCAAGGACGGCAACGCGACCACGGTGGCCATGAGCGCCCACGGGTGGGCAAAGGACACTCCCACCGCCAGCGCCACCGGTGCCAGTACCACGGCGGCGAACAACTGCCGTGACCGGAACGGCCCCATCCTGACTGCCAAGGTGTGCTTGCCTGCAAGGGCGTCGGTATCGAGGTCTCGGATGTTGTTGACCATCAAGAGTGCAACGGCGTAACACCCCACGCCGGCCGACGCCACGAAGGCCCACCACGTTACTGCCCCTGCTTGGGTCAGCATCGTCCCTACCACAGCCACAGGACCAAAGAAGGTGAATACGCTTGCCTCGCCCCAACCGCCATAGCCGTAAGGCTTGGCCGACCCGGTATACGTCCACGCTGCGACAATCGCGACCACACCCACGAGCAGCAACCACCACTGGGCGGTCAGCAGCGTGAGGTAGATGCCAAAGAGGGAGGCGGTACCAAAGGCGATGAACGCGGCCAGTTTGACCGCGCTGGGAGTCGCCTTGCCTGTGGCGACCAGGCGGTCGGGTCCGATCCGGTTGACGTCCGTGCCGCGCACGCCGTCGGAGTAGTCATTGGCGTAGTTAACGGCGACTTGCATTCCGAGCGCGACACCGAGTGCGAGGAGTGCCGGCACGACTGCTGCAGCTCCAACGGCGTGCGCACATGCGGTGCCGACCGCAACAGGGGTAAGCGCGGTCCACAGGGTACGCGGGCGTGCTCCCGCGATCCAGTCACTGACGGTGGTGGTCATGAGGTCTCCACGGGGATTGGTCATCGACAAGCCGTCGCACGGCTCTGCGGTCGATCTTGCCACGAGCCAGGCGTGGCAGGTGTTCAACAGTGATGGCGTCACGAGGCAACTGATGAGGCTCAAGCCGTGCACTCAAAGCTTCCCGAAGCTCCGCGAGCGGGGGCAGTGACTCGCCGCGTGCCATCTCGATGACGGCGACCACGCGCTGGCCCCACTCGGCGTCGGCCACAGGGACCACCGCAACCTCAGCGATCCCCGCCATCGCTGAGAGTGCCTGCTCAACGGTTGCCGGGTGCACCTTGAGCCCGCCTGTGACGATGACGTCGTCAAGGCGCCCCCAGACCGCGAGCCGTCCGTCCACGATTTCACCCGCGTCGCTTGTGCGAAGCCAACGCTTGCCGGCACGGGTTGCCCACGCCGAACCGTCGCCATCCGCGTAGCCATCCGCCAGCATCGGCCCTGAAAGAAGAATGCGACCGTCTGCGTCCACGTCGATGTCCACTCCCTCAAGGGGGACTCCGTCATAGACGCAGCCGCCAGCAGTCTCCGTCATCCCGTAGGTCGTGACCACGTTGGGTGCGCCATCCCCCCCCAGCATCGCCGCGCCACCCACAAGGGCGGCGTTGAAGGTACTCAGCGCATCGCGCCCGGCGGGATCAGCCAGCAATCGTCTCAGCTGAGTTGGAACCAGCGAAACGTATCGTCGGTCACCTGTGGGCAGCAGGGTGCTCGCGTGCGCAAACTCACTCGCCGTGAACGGCCCAGGCTCAAGGGTCACGGGCACCGTGCCGGCGACCGCCGCGCGCACCAACACCATTGCTCCCGCAACCCTGTCTGCGGGAACGGCGAGGAGCCAGTGTCCGGGGCCACCAAGTCGATCATGCGTGGCCCGCGCCGACGCCAGCAGAGCTCCTACACTCAGCAACACCTCGCGCGGTGCGCCGGTGGAGCCGGAGGTTGCCACACTCACACCCTCTGCCGTGCCGGCAAGAGCCGCAGCAACGGCATCCCGTGGTCCGTCCGCTAGGCGCGCGTATGTCATACCCACAGCGTAGGGCGCGCCTACACTGTCGCTTATGGCCAAGCATCGCGTTCTCCCTGCGGCGGCGATCGCCATTGCCGCCGTGATGGTGGTCGTGGCGTGCGCGCCTGAAGTGGTCGCGCCTCCCGCGAGCACCGTAACGCTCGAACCGCGAGAAAACCGTGGAGCCGTCCCGTCGCCCCCTCCTGACCCCAAGCCCGCTGTGGCCTGGCCGCTATCTGGCGCTGATGCGGCGGGGCTCACTGGCGAAGAGTTGAACCGGCCGGCGATAGCGATCAAGATCGAGAACTCCGCAGATGCGCGCCCGCAAAGCAACCTGTACCGCGCCGACATTGTCTACGAGGAGTACGTGGAGTACGGGATCTCGAGGCTTGTGGCCGTCTACCACTCTGACCTTCCGGAGACGGTGGGCCCCATTCGCTCGATGCGGCCCATGGACAAGAACATCGCTGGACAATACGTGGGCCCACTTGTCTTCTCGGGTGCCCAGGGCCGGTTCATCACCGACGCGCGCAACAGCGGCCAGAAGCTCATTGCACAAGACATCGGGTCCTACGGGTTCTTCCGCGTGAACACCAAGCGGGCCCCGCACAACCTGCACGGCACGCTCGCTGACTTCTTGGCGCAGTCGGAAGGGCTGACCGCTCCGCCGCCACCATGGGAGTACGCGTATCCGTCCGAGTTCGCCACCGCCCAGATGGAGGGCTCCCCGGTGGCGTTGGTCGACATCTTCATGTCCGGCCGGGCGCAACCCAAGTGGCACTGGGACGCCGCGCAAGGGTTGTGGATGCGATTCGAGAATGCGGACGCACACGTTGACGCCAACGGCACGCAGATCTCCGCGAGCAACATTGTGGTGCTGTGGGTCGACGTCAAGTACACGAGCCGGCAAGGCGGATCCTCGGTCCCAGAAACAATCATGATCACCGACGGCAACCCCGGCTATGTGGTTTCGGGGGACAGGATGATCGAGGTCATCTGGTCGAAGTCCTCGCGCACGGCCGTGATCGAGATCGTGACGCTCGATGGCGATCCCGTGGTCCTGTTGCCAGGTCAAACCTGGGTTGAGCTGGTGCCGCGCTCTGGGGTGGGCCACAAGACAAGCGTGGACTTCGAGTAGGTCGGCGACGCGGCGCGTGGCTCGACAACGCTAGAACGCATAGGGGAAGCGGGTCCAGTCCGGCTCGCGGCGCTCCAGGAATGCATCGCGACCCTCTTGGGCCTCCTCGGTCATGTACGCCATGCGCGTGGCCTCTCCAGCGAAGACCTGCTGACCAGCCATGCCGTCGTCGGCCAAGTTGAACGCGAACTTGAGCATCCGAATGGCTTGCGGCGATTTCCTTGCAACAGTCTTCGCGTACTCAAGCGCGGTCGCCTCGAGATCGGCGTGATCAACGACGTCGTTCACCGCCCCCCACGTGTAGGCCTCGTCGGCCGAATACTCGCGTGCGAGGAAGAAGATCTCGCGCGCGCGTTTGTCGCCCACCTGCCGGGCCAAGAGTGCACTGCCATAGCCAGCGTCAAAGGATCCGACGTTCGCATCGGTCTGCATGAAGCGTGCGTGCTCACGGCTGGCGATGGATAGATCAGCGACCACGTGCAGCGAGTGCCCACCGCCAGCGGCCCAACCGTTGACGGCCGCGATGGTGACTTTGGGCATGGTGCGCATCAGGCGCTGCACCTCGAGGATGTGGAGCCTTCCCCCGTGAGCTGGTGCGTTGCCAGCGTCACCTTCATAGAGGTAGCCGTCCTTGCCGCGAATGCGCTGATCCCCGCCAGAGCAGAATGCCCACACGCCGTCCTTGGGGGCGGGGCCGTTTCCGGTGAGGATCACCGCTGCGACGTCTGCGGTCTGCCGCGCGTGATCAAGCGCTCGGTAGAGTTCGTCGACGGTCTGAGGCCGGAAGGCGTTGCGGACTTCCGGACGATGAAAGGCGATGCGTACCGCAGGCAGGTCGCGTTCGTCGTCGCCGGCGCGGGCCACCCACCGGTGGTAGGTGACATCGCCGTCAGGAAAGCCGTCGATGGCGCGCCACTGGGTGGCGTCAAAGGTGTCCGAGACGGATGCGGGCAGTTCGCTCATGGCACGAGCCTATCCGGGTGCAGGATGTCTCTCGAGGGAACTGGCACCCCAACCGATTGTTCGCGCCGTGGCGTTATTACTTCAGGAGCATTCACAGGAGGTGCTGATGTCTACCTGGCAATCGTTGGCCGAGTCGCTGGTGCGGGAACGCTACCGGCCATTGGTGGCCTACGCGTATCTCTTGACCTCCCACATGGGCGATGCCGAAGACGCCGTCCAGGACGCGATCGTGGCGACATTCACGCGACGCGCCCGCTTCGCGAACACCGCCCAAGCCGAGGCGTATGTGCGCCGCGCGATCGCGAGCAAAGTTATCGATGAGCGCCGCTCGCGCTCGCGCCGGACGGCACGGGAGACTCGGTTTGAGTTTCCCTGGGAACTCGAGGGGCATGATGGTCCTGTCGCGCTGCACGTCGATGTCGCTACGGCACTCGCCGAGCTGAGCCCTAGGGTGCGCGCGTGCATCGCGCTCAGGTTCATGGCCGATCACAGCACTGCGCAGACCGCTCACGCCTTGGGTCTGTCCGAGGGTGCAGTGAAGCGGTACGTGTCCGATGGGGTCGCGCGGTTGGCACGGACGCTGGGAACCGTAGTCACCAATGACGAGTCTGTTGAAGTCCAGGCCCATGGAGGTATGCGATGAATGAGTTGCGCGACGTCTTGATTAACGCCCAGGTGTCGGCTCAAGCCGAGGCTCCCCACGGTGGTGACACACACGTGCACTCCACGCGCACGCGGATTCGCCGCCGCCGCTTGGCGCGCCATGCCGGGGCAGGAGCGGTGGGCGCGCTGGCGCTCGCGGGGGTCGCGGCAGCGACACTGTGGTTGCCGAGCTTGATTCGAGAGAACCCTGCAGTGGTGCCAAGCCCGTCCGTGTCCCCGTCGCCGGAACACGCGCCAAGCCCATCCCCCGACTCGGCGGGTTTCGTGGAGCGGGCAGTCACGGTGATTCCTGGCGTGTTGCCGGATGCCCAACCGCTCACCGAAGCGGTGCTAAGTCAGGTGACCTCCGGCTGGGTGCTCGCGACCTACGACGGCACCATCATGGATGGCGAGAACCCCGTCACGGACACGGGTCCTTGGGTGGCCTACCTCGTGTCGCCTACTGGCGAGCGGTTTGAGGTGGGCGCCATCGATACCGAGGCGACGCTCGCGCAGTGGGACGTATCCCGGCAGGTGGCGTGGCTGCACGGTGGAGAGGACAGTCCCGTCTCGCATGTGCTCGACCTGCGCACGGGCACGTTCCAGCCGGTTGCGCTGGAGTGCGGAGAGGGTACGTACTACCTCGAGAGCGTTGCGGTGATCGAATCCGGGTGGCTGGTGCGGCATCGTTGCGACTCCACCGGCGTTGCGGTGGGAGTAAGCCCCGCTGGAACAACGCAGGCCGAGGTGCCCGGCGTCTTTGTAGCGGGCGAGGGCGTCACGGTGCGCGACCTTGACGGAGTGCAGGTGGCGTACACCTTTGGGATGCCCCCTGAGCAGAAGTTCCGTGGTGAGCGCTTTGACGGAACGTCACTGCCCCTTCAGCTGCCGGTGGGCTTTGGCGACTGCTACCCGCATGGACCAGGGCGCCCCGGCGCGCTCGCGGTGCAATGCTTCGATGGCGGCGTCTCCACGGTATGGGATCTGAGTCTGAGCGGCAGCGCCGCGACGGCTGTGGTCGACGGCGCAAGGCGCGAGCTGATCAGCGCCGCGCTGGGGCATCCGGGCATGGGTGACTCGGTACTGTTCCCGCAATACTGCGGGGCAGGTGAGGTTCCTGTGGTGGTGACGGACGGGCTCGAGCGGCCCGCCGCGGTGGCACTGAACCCCATGGCAACGGTGGTGGGATTCCCGAACGGCACCGTCGAGCAGTGCAACTCGGGCACCGATGACCGGGTGCTGTTGTCTGCTTATGGAGCGGTCTGGACGGTCGACGTCACGACGAACGCCGTCACCATGCTGGTTGAACCTCCCGAGCGCGACGCAACCACCTATGTCCGAGGAGCACACGCGATGGCGGCCATCATGGCGTCGTGATCGAGCTCGGGAACCCATCGCGCCACCTATACGTAGGCTAGGCATATGGAGTTCAGGCCGTTTGACGTGCAGCTCGCGGTGGCATTCCGCGGGCTGACGTCGCGTTCCGGGGTGCTGATCAAGGGCGTCACCAGGGATGGCGCCGATGCCTGGGGCGAGTACTCTCCCTTTCCTGATTATTCGCCGTCGCAGCGCAACCGTTGGTGGCACGCCGCGATGGAAGCGGCCCATGGCGACTGGCCCGCGCCGGTGCGCGATGAGGTCGCTGTGTCGAGCATCGTCCCTGATGTGCCGGTCAACCAAGTGGCAGAGCTGGCTGCCGCGGGCGGGTGCCGTACTGTCAAGGTCAAGGTCGGTGGCTACAGTTCGATGTTGCAAGACGCTCACCGCGTAGAGGCCGCCGCAGCAGCGCTCGGCCCAGGGGGGAAGGTGCGCGTGGACGCCAACGGGTCGTGGGACGTTGACGACGCGGTGCGGTGTCTCACCGAGCTCGAACTGGCCGCGCGTCGCGGAGGGCTCGACGGCCTTGAGTATGTCGAGCAGCCGTGCCGCACCATCGACGAACTCGCGCAGTTGCGCCGCCGCGTCGACACCCCGATCGCCGCAGATGAATCGATCCGGATCCCCGAAGATCCCATGGAGGTGGTGCGCGCAGGTGCCGCGGACATCCTGGTGCTCAAGGTTGCTCCACTGGGTGGGGTTCATGCGTGCATGCGCATTGCGGAGCAGACCGAGTTGCCCATTGTGGTCTCGAGCGCGCTCGACACGTCGGTGGGACTGATGGCGGGTATTGCCCTCGCGCGAGCGTTGCCGTCACTGCCGTATGCCTGTGGACTCGGCACGGGAGCCTTGTTCGCGACCGACACCGTCAGGACCACCTTGGTTCCCCGCGACGGCGTGCTGCGCGCCCAGCCATGGGATGTGACGGTGTGACCCCCAACCCGTCCGCGTCTTTCGCGCGGGAGATGATTGCCACGCTCGCAGCGCACGGCGTGCGCGACTTCGTGTTGTGCCCTGGCTCACGGTCGGGGCCGCTGGCGCATGCGCTCGCGGAAGCCGCGTCGGCCGATCCGCCGTTGGGTGCGCCACAAGTCAACCTGCACGTGCGCATTGACGAGCGATCCGCGGCGTTCCTTGCTCTTGGAATCGCTCGCGCTCACGCCGTCGCTGGCACGATGCGGCCAGTCGCCGTGGTGACCACCTCCGGAACGGCAGTCGGGAACCTGTTTCCCGCTGCTATGGAGGCCCACCACTCGGGCTTGCCGCTGCTGTTGCTCACCGCTGATCGGCCGGGTGAGCTCCGTGGGGTGGGCGCCAACCAGACCACAGACCAAGTTGGTATCTTCGGTACCTTTGCGCGGTGGTCGGCCGATGCTGCGGCACCTACGGCGGGCGAGGCGCCTGGGCGCGCGGAACGGCTCGCGGCCCGAGCCGTCGCGATTGCGTTGGGTGAACCGCGCCACTCGGACAACGTGGCTAAGGCCGGTCCCGTCCACCTTGACCTCGAGTTCCGTGCGCCGCTCGCTGCCGATGGCGGGCTGTGGCCTCGGGTGAGCGCTCAGGAGTGTGTTGCTGGCTCTGCCTTGCCCGCGGACCTGCCTGCCGGATCGTTCGACGCGTTGCCTTCGGTCACCCGGGGGATCGTGATCGCGGGTGACAACGCGGGAGACGCGGCACGTCTGGTCGCCGAGGCGCACGGCTGGCCGCTGATTGCCGAGCCCACGTCGGGCGCGCGCGCAGGCAACAACGCGATCGTGGGGTACCTCCACGTGCTCGCAAGTGACAAGGGCCGCGAGCTCGCCGATCAGGTGCACCAAGTGGTGGTGGTGGGCAGACCCACCCTCTCGCGCCCCGTCCAGGCGCTCATTGATCAGGCGGCCTCGCTGTTTGTGGCAAGCCACGGAGCGCGGTGGCGCGAGGCACCCAGGCACGCCGAACGCATTGTGCCCGAGGTTCCCGAAGCGTGGCTGACTCGCGCAGCTGGTACGCCCGGCGAGGAACAGGCCGAATGGCTCGCGCGCTGGCACGCGGCGAGTCCGCGCCGTGCGCAGCGTAGTGAGACCTGGAGTGCCGATGCCGTGGCGCAGGCCTTCATCGCCTCGCTCAAGCCACGGAGCATCGCGTTGCTCGGGTCCTCCGGACCCATCCGTGCGATCGACAGACTGGCGCCCACGTGGAACGTTGGCGCGGTTCCTACCATCGTCGCTAACAGGGGCCTTGCGGGCATCGACGGAACAGTGTCTACCGCTGTGGGCATGGCGCTGGGAAGCGGCCAGCCGGTAGTGGCGCTCATGGGTGATGTGACGTTCCTTCACGATGGTGGCGGGTTGCTCATCGGGCCACACGAAGCGCGCCCAGCCTTGCGTATCGTGGTGGTGAACGACGGCGGCGGCACCATCTTCTCCGAGATGGAGCACGCCAAGGCTCCCGCAGATCAGATGGAGCGGGTGTTCACTACTCCTCACGCCGTCGACATTGCGTCATTGTGTGCGGCATACGGCGTGCGCCACGCAGTCGTGACGGATGGGGCAGGGCTCAAGGCCGCACTCGCTGAGCCGCCCACCCAGTTCGAGGTGGTCGAAGCGAAGCTGACCTCGTGATGCCCTGCCACCATGATGCACATGAGGGTGTGGTGATGGTGTCACCAGAGACGGTAGCCGCGAGCCACCACCCCATCCTTCCTGGCTTCTACCCGGACCCGAGCATCTGTGAAGCCCACGGCACCTACTACGTGGCACTGTCGAGCTTCGAGTACGCGCCGGGCGTGCCTCTATGGCGGAGCGAGGACCTGCTGTCGTGGGAACCCGTGGCTCATGCACTCCCCACCGACGCCCACTTCCCAGCCGGCACGTCCGAGCCGTCACGCGGTGTCTACGCCCCCACCTTGCGGTACCACGACGGCCGGTTCTGGATGATTACCACCAACGTCCACGGCAGCGATGGCGGCCACATCCTGGTGACCGCGGAGCGTATCGAGGGCCCTTGGTCTGAGCCGGTCGTGGTGGCGTTGGAAGGTATCGATCCCGACATCGCGTGGGATGACCAGAATCGATGCTTGGTGACATACTGCAGCACCACCAGCGATCCCCCGCGGATTGTGCAGGCTGAGATCGACTCGGCAACCGGCGCCGTGCTCGACGAACCGCGCGAGTTGTGGTCGGGCACCGGTCTGCTGCATCCGGAGGCACCGCACGTCATTCGCCGCGGTCAATGGTGGTACTTGCTGATCGCCGAAGGCGGGACAGAGCGGGGTCACACAGTGGCCATCGCACGGGGAACGTCGCCACGCGGTCCGTTCGTGGGCGCGCCCCACAACCCCATCCTTAGCCACCGATCGCTGTCGCACCAGGTTCAGAACACTGGCCATGCCGACATGATCGAGACTCCAAGCGGCGACTGGGCAATGGTCTATCTAGGCGTGCGGCCCCGTGGCTTCTCTCCGGGATTCCACGTCAACGGCCGTGAGACCTTCCTCGCTGGCGTGACGTGGCGCGAGGACTGGCCGCACGTGGACACCGAAGCCTTCAGCATCCCCGAGCCGCAGACCTTCTTCAGCGACAGCTTCGACACCTGGCCGCTTCACCCCCGCTGGGTGTCTCCTGGACTCCGACCTGAGGACTTTGTCGCTCCCGCTCCTGGTGGTGGCGCGTTGGTCTCGCCGGCAGGGTCGCCCATCGGCCGACCGTCGCTCCTGGCGGCCCGAGCGCGAGACGCTTGGTGGGAGTCCCGCGTCACCGTGCGGCCAGGCTTAGGAACGGCGGTTCTCACCGTGCGACTTGACGACCGCCACTGGTGCGAGGTGCGCGCCGACTCCACGACGGTCGCTGCGGTGACGCGCATCGGCGACGTTGAATCGACGCTGGGCACCATGGCTCACAGCGGCGGCTCCGTGGTGTTGGTGGCACGCGCCGTGGAACCCACCACGCTGGGTCCGGACGATGTTGTGGTGGGGTTCGACGCCGACGGTGCCTTCACTGAACTAGGCAGAATCGACGGGCGGTACCTTTCCACCGAGGTGGCCGCCGGGTTCACCGGTCGGGTGATCGGGGTACGCGCGATCGACGCTGACGTGACCGTCACGACGTTCGGGTACGGTCCCACGAGCATTCGCTAGACCGATCTGCTGCCCCGCTACCCGGTGAGGACTACGCGCCCAGGGCCTTGCGCATCGGCTCCAGCTTGGCTTCCGATTCGGCCCACTCGGACTCGGGTTCCGAGGCGGCAACGATCCCGCACCCCGCGAACAGCCTCAACCGGGTGGGGTCATCCGCAGAGATCTCCGCGGCGCGCAGCGCGATGCACCACTCGCCGTCGCCCGACGCATCGATCCATCCCACGGGACCGGCGTAGCGCCCACGGTCCAGGTGCTCGAGCTGATCGATGACGCGCGCCGCGGCCAGGGTGGGAGTGCCACACACGGCGGCCGACGGATGGAGTTCGCGCACCAACTCCAGTGAGCTGGCGTTGTGTCCCAGCACACCGGTGACGTCCGTCGCGAGGTGCATCACGTTGGGCAGGTGCAGCACCGACGGCTGGTCTGGCACGTTGACCGATGCGCAATGCGCGGCCAGCACTTGGGTGACCGAGCGCACTGCGAACTCGTGTTCTTCGCGATCCTTCGACGATCGGGCCAACGCCGCCGCGTGGGCGAGGTCCGCGGTCTCGTCCCCCGTGGGCCGAATGGTGCCCGCCAGGACGCGTGACGTTACGAGGCCGTGGTCAACGCGCGCGAGCAGCTCCGGCGTCGCGCCCACCAAGCCGTCCACGTGAAAGGCCCAGCATGTGGGGTACTCGTCTGCTAGCGGCCGCAGCACCGAGCGCACGTCGACGGGTTGTTCCGAGCGGGCGTTGACGGCTCGTGCAAGGACGACCTTCTCCAGGTCGCCTGCGCCGATGCGCGCAACCGCTGCGCTCACCACCTCTCGCCAGTCCGGCTCGTCGCCTTCGCCAACGGAGACTCGTCCCACCGGTGCGGGTGTGCTTGCGTTCGCAAGGGCGTCGGCAAGCGACGGCAGATCAGGCGCGTCCCCGTCGGCGTCGTCGATCACCGTGAACCAGGACTGGCCCTCGCGAGTGCCCAGCACGTAGCGGGGCACGATCAGCGTGCCACCCAACCCGGAGGCATCGGAGAACGCGAACGACCCAAAGGCGATGAGGCCGGTGCCGCGAACGTCCACCTCGTCATGCACGGCCGCATGCCGGGTGAGAAGGCGCCACCACGTGTTCGCGTCATCGATGCGCGAAGCGCCCGCGGTGTCGAGACGGGTGACTTCGCCCCACGCGACCAACCCCTCGCCGTGACGAATCCAGGAGATTCCGGAGACGGGCAATGCGTCGAGCAAGTCACCAGGGTCGTCAATCGCGACGGTGCGCACCGTCAGCGGCGCCGGTGTCGCACTCTGAACACTCACCCCCCTACCCTATGGCTCGGATGAGCCAGAACGGCACGAGGCACCGGTGGCGCCAACGTACGCTGGGTGGGTGCAAACTCAAGCGGACGTGATCGTGGTTGGAGCTGGCCCCGGCGGAGCTTCGGCGGCCTACTACTTGGCTAAAGAGGGTTTCTCGGTCATCGCCCTGGAGAAGTCCTTCTTCCCGCGAGAGAAGGTCTGCGGGGACGGGCTGACCCCGCGTGCGGTACGCGAGCTCGAGATCATCGGCCTGCCCACGCCCCGCGAGGACGGCTGGATTCCCAACTGGGGCCTGCGCATGGTGGGCGGCGGGCATCGGCTCGAGTTCCCGTGGCACGAGCAGGACTCCTTTCCCCATTACGGGCTGTCGCTGCCGCGGCACTCCTTTGACCACAAGCTTGCGCGACACGCGCGCTCGGCAGGCGCCGATGTTCGCGAGGGTTGGTTTGTCACCGGTGCCATTCGCGACGAGCGATCCGGGCGGATCACCGGCGTCACTGCGCGGCAGACTGATGCCGAGGGTCGAAAGACGGGCGACGAAGTCACCTATCGCGCACCGCTCGTCATCGCGGCCGACGGCGTCAGTGCGCGCATTGCGTTGGGCCAAGGCATTGAGCGCAAGAAGAACCGCCCCATCGGCGTGGCTGTGCGCGGCTACTACAAGACCGAGCGCCATGCCGAAGAGTGGATGGAGGGGCACCTTGAGATCTGGGACGGCGAACGCGGCAAGTCCAAGCTGCTCCCCGGGTACGGCTGGATCTTCCCGCTCGGCGACGGCACTGCCAACGTGGGACTCGGCACGCTGAGCCCCAAGGGCACGCCGCCCAAGCTCGACCACCGCGCGCTCATGGAGACGTGGATCAAGCACAGCACCGACGACTGGGGCTTCACCGCAGAGGGCCAGGTAGGCAAGATTCAAGGCGCCGCGATTCCCATGGCCTTCAACCGCCAGCCCCACTACGTGCCCGGCATGATGCTCGTTGGCGACTCGGGAGGCATGGTCAACCCCTTCAACGGCGAAGGCATCGCGTACGCGATGCAAGCGGCCCGCCATGCGTCAGAGGCGATGGTGCAGTGGCGTGAGGCGACTACGGACAAGGCCAAGGAACAGGCTCTCGAAGGTTACGCACGCACCCTCAAGGACGAGCTCGGTGGGTACTACTCGTTGGGCCGGGTGTTCGCGTCGCTCATCGCTCACCCGTCCGTGATGAAGCTCTGCACCAGGTACGGTTTACCTAGGCCAACCATCATGCGGTTTACGCATAAACTGCTTGCTGACGTATACGAACCGCGCGGTGGTGACTGGGCAGACAGGCTCTTGTCCACCTTGACCAAGGTTGCGCCGTCGGCGTGAGCTGGCGTTGCGACTGTATGACCGCTGACTGACGGAGGGAGGAGTGCGATGAATCCATACGTACCCATCCTCGTGATGATCGGGATTGCTGGCGTCCTCGCCGTCGCGGGCATCTTCGTGAGTTCGATCCTGGGGCCTAAGCGCTACAACGCCGCCAAGCTCGACCGCTATGAGTCGGGCATTCAGCCCACTCCAGGTGCCGTGGGCGGTGGACGGATCCCCATTAAGTACTACTTGGTGGCCATGACCTTCATCATCTTCGATATCGAGGTGGTGTTCCTCTACCCGTGGGCTGTGGCACACGGCCAGTTGGGCGCGTTCGGCCTGGTCGCGATCATGACGTTCATCGCTCTCATCACGATCCCGTTCGTGTACGAGTGGCGCCGCGGCGGATTCGATTGGGACTGACCTATGGGACTTGAAGAGAACGCACCTCCATTCATGCTCGGCACCGTCGAGGACTTCGTGGGCTACATGCGGGCCGGATCGATGTGGCCCGCAACTTTCGGCTTGGCTTGTTGCGCTATCGAGATGATGTCCACCGGTACGCCCCGGTTCGACATTGCGCGCATCGGTATGGAAGTGTTCCGCGGCTCCCCGCGTCAGGCCGACGTCATGATCGTGGCTGGCCGCGTCTCCAACAAGATGGCCCCGATTGTGCGTCAGGTGTACGACCAAATGGCTGAGCCCAAGTGGGTGCTCGCCATGGGCGTGTGCGCATCCTCAGGTGGCATGTTTAACAACTACGCGATCGTGCAGGGTGTGGACCACATTGTGCCCGTCGACATCTACTTGCCGGGTTGCCCGCCCCGCCCCGAGATGCTCCTGAATGCGCTGCTCGAGCTCCAGGCGCAAGTGCGCACCACGCCGCTGGGCAACAACCGTCGCGAGATGGCCGCAGCCGCCGAGGCCGCGGCGCTCGTTGCCACGCCTACGTCCGACATGAAGGGGTTGCTGCGTTGAGCAAGAACAAGGACATCAGCTCGACCGCAGTAAACCCTGACGGCATTCCGCCCGAAGGCCCCGGACCGGAGGGTCGTGAACCGCTCACGCTCGTGACCGTCCGCCAGGGGATGTTTTCCGAGTCAGGCGACACGTCCGGCTACGGCGGACTTGTCAAGCACATCGAGATGCCTGGCCCCACGGACCGTCCCTACGGTTCGTGGTTCGACGGCGTGGTTGACGTCTTGGAGGAGCTGCTCGGCGACAAGGCCGGTGCCGCGATCCAATCAGTGGTCGTGGACCGCGACGAGCTCACCTTGTACATCGCACGTGAGCATCTGCTTGAGGTCGCGACCCACCTGCGCAACGATCAAGACCTGCGCTTCGAGATGTGCCTGGGCGTTTCCGGCGTTCACTACCCCGCCGACGCTGGCAATGAACTCCACGCGGTGTACCCGATGCAGTCCATCACCCACAACCGGCGCCTGCGCCTCGAGGTGGCTGTACCCGAGGCCGACCCCCACATCCCGTCGCTCACCAGCGTCTACCCGGCGAACAACTGGCACGAACGCGAGACCTGGGACTTCTTTGGGATCATCTTTGACGGCCACCCGTCCTTGGCGCGCATCGAGATGCCGGACGACTGGCAGGGCCACCCTCAGCGTAAGGATTACCCGCTGGGCGGCATTCCCGTGGAGTACAAGGGCGCTGAAATCCCGTCCCCTGACCAACGGAGGCAGTACCGATGAGCGCCCAGGACATCCCCCGCGCCACGGGTGCCTTCGTCGACGACGACGGCATCCCGGAGTACAACGCCTACGGTGCCGACTGGTCGGACATCGCCGCTGAGGCCACCCGGTTGGGCCAGCAACGCATTGTGGTCAACATGGGCCCGCAGCACCCCTCCACTCACGGCGTGCTCCGGGTGATGCTCGAGATCGAAGGCGAGACCGTCACGGAGGCCCGCGCCGGCATCGGCTACCTGCACACGGGCATCGAGAAGAACATGGAGTACCGCACGTGGACGCAGGGCGTGACGTTCTGCACGCGCATGGACTATGTGGCCTCGATGTTCCAAGAGGTTGGCTACTGCCTGGCCGTGGAGAAGTTGCTAGGCATCACTGACGACATCCCCGAGCGCGCCAGTGTGCTGCGCGTGCTCATGATGGAGCTGACCCGCATTGGCTCGCACCTGGTTGCGGTAGGCACCGGCGGCAATGAGATGGGTGCTACCACCGTCATGACCACGGCCTTCATGGGCCGTGAGGACACGTTCCGGATCATCGAACTCATCACGGGTCTGCGCACCAATAACGGCTACATCCGCCCCGGCGGCGTGGCGCTCGATGCCCCGGAGGGTGCCGTCGAGGCGATTCGGGCCATGATCCCCGAGGTGAAGGCACGCCTCGACGAGCTCGCTCACCTCCAACTCGAGAACCCCATTTTCAAGGGACGGCTCAAGGGCATCGCGACGCTCAACCTTGCCACCTGCATGGCGCTGGGTATCACCGGGCCTATGTTGCGGGCCACGGGACTGCCGTATGACCTCCGCAAGTCCGAGCCGTACTGCGGCTATGAAACCTACGACTTTCAGGTGCCTACGTCCACGGACGCGGACGCGTACTCACGGGTAGTCCTGCGCATGGAAGAAATGTACGAGTCGCTCAAGATTGTCGAGCAGTGCGCGGACAAGCTCGAGGCTCTGGGCCCGGGACCAGTGATGGTCGCGGACAAGAAGATCGCGTGGCCCGCGCAGCTCTCGCTGGGTGCCGACGGCCAGGGAAACTCACTTGAGCACATCAAAGAGATCATGGGTACCTCAATGGAGGCGCTCATCCACCACTTCAAGCTGGTCACCGAGGGCTTCCGCGTCCCGGCAGGGCAGGTCTACACGGCGATCGAGCAGCCCAAGGGCGTGCTGGGTGTCCACCTTGTGAGCGACGGCGGCACCAAGCCGTGGCGCGCGCACTTCCGCGACCCTGGCTTCAACCACCTCCAGGCGCTGTCCATCATGTGTGAGGGCGGACAAATGGCCGATGTTGTGGTCGCCATCGCTTCTATCGACTTCGTGCTGGGAGGGGTCGACAGATGACCTACGACGACAAGACGCTGGCGAGACTGGCGGACGACGCCGCGGCGATCATTTCGCGCTATCCCGTGCCGCGCTCTGCCCTGTTGCCGCTGCTACACCTCGTGCAGGCAGAAGATGGCTTTGTGAGCCCTCAGGGAATTGCGTTCTGTGCCGACCAGCTTGACCTGACGGCAGCTGAGGTCAGCGCGGTCGCGACGTTCTACACCCAGTTCAAGCGCCGCCCCAACGGCGAGTACCAGGTGGGCGTGTGCACCAACACGTTGTGCGCGATCATGGGTGGCGACGAGATCTACCGCGAGGTCAGCGAGCACCTGGGCGTGGGGCACGACGAAACCACGCCCGACGGCAAGGTCACCCTGGAGCGACTCGAATGCAACGCGGCCTGCGACTACGCGCCCGTGATGATGGTCAACTGGGAATTCTTCGACAACCAAACTCCGGCATCGGCCAAGCAAGTGGTGGACGATCTGCGCGCTGGCAAGGACGTGGCTCCCAGCCGTGGCCCGGCTAAGGTGTGCACCTTCAAGGAGGTCTCGCGCGTGCTTGCGGGCTTCGAAGACGGACGCGCGCACGAGGACCAGGGGATGGGCGAGCCCACGCTCGCGGGGCTCAACGTGGCCAAGGACCAAGGCTGGAAGGAGGGCGGCAAGTGACTGACCTGACGCCTGTCCTGACGGCAACCTGGGGTGCCGAGGAATCCTGGACCCTCAAGACCTATCAGGACCACGGCGGCTACGGCGCGCTCAAGAAGGCCTTCGGCATGGACAAGGCCGACATCATCCAAGCCGTCAAGGACTCCGGCCTACGCGGTCGCGGGGGAGCAGGCTTCCCCACCGGCATGAAGTGGGGCTTCCTGCCCCCGGACGACGGCGGTCCCCGCTACCTGGTAGTGAACGCCGACGAGTCTGAGCCGGGCACGTGCAAAGACATCCCCACGATGCTCAACTCGCCTCACGTTCTCATTGAGGGCGCGATCATCACGTCCTACGCGATTGGGTGCAACCACGCGTTCATCTATGTGCGCGGCGAAGTGGTGCATGTATACCGCCGCGTCATGAACGCCGTCGCAGAGGCCTACAAGGCCGGGTTCTTGGGAAAGAACATCCAGGGCACGGGGTACGACCTCGACATCACGGTCCACGCCGGCGCCGGTGCGTACATCTGCGGCGAAGAGACCGCACTGCTCGATTCGCTTGAGGGCCTGCGCGGACAGCCGCGCCTGAAGCCGCCGTTTCCGGCCGTCGCAGGCCTGTACGCGCGGCCCACGGTGGTCAACAACGTGGAGTCCATCGCGTCTGTCCCCGCGATCATCGACCGCGGTGTCGAATGGTTCACCTCGATGGGCACCGAGAAGTCGAAGGGCATGGGCATCTTCTCCCTGTCCGGCCACATCGAGAAGCCCGGTCAGTATGAGGCGCCGCTCGGCATCACGTTGCGTGAGCTCATTGAGATGGCAGGAGGCATGCGCGGCGGCAAGAAGCTCAAGTTCTGGACTCCCGGCGGGTCCTCGACCCCGATCCTGACCGACGAGCACCTTGACACCCCGCTTGACTACGAGGCGATCGGTGCTGCGGGTTCGATGCTCGGCACCCGCGCGCTTCAGATCTTCGACGAGACCACATCGGTGGTTCGCGCCGTGACCCGCTGGATGGAGTTTTACAAGCACGAGTCCTGCGGCAAGTGCACGCCGTGCCGCGAAGGCACCTTCTGGTTGACGCAAATACTGCGCCGGATCGAGGCCGGCCACGGAACGCCCGCCGACCTCCAGCAGCTCCTTGACACGTGCGACTCAATCGCTGGCCGCAGTTTCTGTGCGTTTGGCGACGGAGCGGTGTCCTGCGTGGTGTCCGGGCTCAAGTACTTCCGCGCCGAGTTTGAGGCCTACGTGGACGGCACCGCTTCATTCGACCCTGCCGACGCCGCGCTGTTCGACTATGCGGTGTCAACAGATACCGCTGCGACCGACGCGCCCGAGCTGGCACAGGAGGCTCACGCATGACCGCGACTGCGGACAAGGCCGGCTCACAAGCCGTTGAGACCGTCAATGTCACCATTGACGGCAAAGCGATCTCGGTGGCCAAAGACACCCTGATCATTCGCGCCGCCGAACAGGTGGGTATCGAGATCCCGCGGTTCTGTGACCACCCGTTGCTCAAGCCCGCGGGCGCGTGCCGTCAGTGCCTGGTGGACGTCGCATCGCCTGGACCCGACGGCAACCTCCGCGCCTTCCCCAAGCCCCAGGCCTCGTGCACCATGACGGTCACCGAAGGTATGGTCGTCAACACCCAGAACACGTCGGAGGAAGCCGAGCGCGCCCAGAAGGGTGTGATGGAGCTGCTGCTCATCAATCACCCGCTCGACTGCCCGGTGTGCGACAAGGGTGGCGAGTGCCCCCTTCAGAACCAGGCGATGAGCCATGGCAACGCCGAATCCCGCTTCGTGGACGTCAAGCGCGTGTTCGAGAAGCCGCTTGCGCTGTCGAGCGAGATCCTCCTTGACCGCGAGCGCTGCGTCCTTTGCCAGCGTTGCACCCGCTTCAGCGACGAGATCGCCGGTGACTCGTTCATCGACCTCCAGAACCGCGGCGCGATGCAGCAGATCGGCACCTTCAACGAGGACGTGCTGGGGTTCGACGGCTACGGCCCGGTGGGAATCGCCGCCGAGGACGAATCGGGCGGCGCGTTCTCCTCGTACTTCTCCGGCAACACCGTCCAGATCTGTCCGGTAGGCGCGCTGACGAGTTCGGCCTACCGCTTCCGCGCCCGGCCGTTCGACCTGGTGTCGGCTGCGGGAATCTCGGAGCACGATTCCTCGGGCAGCGCGATCCGCACAGACCACCGCCGTGGCGTGATCCTGCGTCGCCTCGCGGACAACGACCCCACCGTCAACGAAGAGTGGATCACGGACAAAGACCGCTTCGCGTTCGCGTGGCAGAACATGCCCGATCGCCTCACCCGCCCACTGGTCCGCAACGACGAAGGAGACCTGGTCGAGGCGTCCTGGCCTCAGGCCATCGCCGCTGCTGCGGCAGGGCTGCGCGAAGCCGTGAGCGGCAAGAAGGCCAAGGGCGTGGGAGTCCTGCCCGGCGGTCGCATCACGTTGGAGGACGCATACGCGTACGGCAAGTTCGCGCGCGTGGTGCTGGGTACCAATGACGTCGACGTCCGCACACGTATTGCGAGTGACGAGGAGCAGTCGTTCCTGGGATCATCCGTGGCCAGCACCGGCCTGGGCGTGACGTTCGCGGATCTTGAACGCGCGCCTAGCGTGCTGCTCGTGGGCTTCGAGCCCGAAGACGAGGGCGGCGTGGTGTTCCTGCGCATGAAGAAGTCCTCGCCCAAGCAGCAGGTGTTCACTGTTGCCCCGTTCCTGAGCCGCGGCGCACACAAACTGGGTGCCCAGCTCGTTGAGGCGGTTCCCGGCTATGAAGGTACCGTGCTCGCCGGACTCACAAAGGCGGCCGACGCTGTCAAGGCCTTGAGCGAGCCGGGTTCAGTGATCGTGGTGGGCGAGCGCGTCGCTGGCGCGCCCGGCGCCTTCACGGAGGCCCTGGCGCTCGCGGACCGTACCGGCGCACGTGTGGTGTGGATCCCACGCCGTGCAGGCGAACGCGGCGCGGTCGAGGCTGGCGCATTGCCCGGATTGCTTCCTGGGGGAGGCGACGTTGCGGTCGCGAAGGCCCGCAAGGCCGTCGCCTCCGCATGGGGTGTTGATGACCTCCCTCGCACACGCGGTCGGGACGTGACTGGAATACTGACCGCAGCATCGGCCCGTCAACTGGACGCCCTGGTGGTGGGCGGCGTTCAACCCACCGACCTCACAGCAGACATGATCAAGGCCCTCAAGGCGGCCAAGTTCGTGGTGAGCCTCGAGGTGCGCCGTACGGACGCTACGGAGCTTGCCGACGTCGTGTTGCCGGTTGCACCGCCGTCGGAGAAATCCGGCACCTTCGTCAACTGGGAGGGCCGCTTGCGCGGCTTCGCGACCGCGATCAAGACCGATGCGATGTCTGACCACCGCGTGCTCGACATGCTTGCCCGGGAGTTGGGCGTGGACCTCGGCACGGCAACTGTCGACGCTGTCAACGCGGAACTGGTCACCCTTGGCGTGTTGGAGGATTCCGCCCGGATGGCCGCACCGGCCGTTGAGGCACCCGCCGCGAAGGCCGCAGAGAAGGCGGCGTCGGTGGCCGCGGGTACCAAGAGCCTGACGCTGGCGTCCTGGCACCAACTCATTGATGAGGGCTCGCTGCAGGAAGGCGAGCCGTACCTTGCGGGTACTGGCCGCATTGCGGTGGCGCGCATGTCGCCGGCCACGGCGGAGGCGGTGGGCGTCAAGGAAGGGCTGGTCTCTGTGCAGGGAACTCACCAGTCCTCGATTGACCTTCCGGTGGTCATCACCGATATGGTCGACGGCGTCGTGTGGTTGCCCGCGAAGTCGCCGGGCTCCTGGGTGGCGGCGACGCTGGGTCTTGCTCCTGGCGATTCCGTGAGTGTCAAGGGAGGCGTCTGATGTCGATACCGTTCGCCGCGTTGACCCCTGGCCAAGAGAACTGTCGCGTCGCCGACCCGTCAGCAATCAGTGAGGTCCAGGCTGCGTGCATCGAGACCTTTGAGAGCTCGCTTGCTGGCGACAGCATCTGGGTAGTAGTCATCAAGGCCGTGCTGATCGTGGTCTTCCTGCTGACGTCGGTGCTGTTCGCCGTGTGGTTCGAGCGCCGCGTCATTGGTCGCCTGCAGCGCCGTCCTGGCCCCAACCTTCGCGGCCCGTACGGACTGCTGCAGTCCGTGGCCGACGCCATGAAACTGCTGTTCAAGGAAGACATCACCGTCCGGGCAGCGGACAAGATCATCTACATCGCCGCCCCCATGATCTCCGTGCTGTGCGCGCTCTTGGTGTTCGCGGTCATTCCGTTCGGCCCTGCGACGCGGATTCCCTTCACCGACGAGGTCACGCCGCTCCAGCTCACCGATTTCCCTGTGGCGGTCCTGTTCATCCTCGCTGCGACCGCGGTAGGCGTCTATGGCATCGTCCTGGGCGGGTGGGCCTCTGGTTCCACGTACCCGCTGATGGGCTCCGTCCGGTCCACGGCGCAGGTGATCTCCTATGAACTCGCGATGGGCCTCGCGTTCGTCACCGTGTTCATGCTGTCCGGCACGATGTCCACGGCCGGCATTGTCGAGGCCCAAACCGACCGCTGGTGGATCTGGCCGCTACTGCCTGCGTTCATCCTCTACATCATCTCGATGGTGGGTGAGACTAACCGGCTCCCGTTCGACATCCCTGAGGCGGAGGGCGAACTCGTGGCCGGATTCATGACCGAGTACTCCTCCATGAAGTTCGCGTGGTTCTTCCTGGCCGAATACATGAACATGATCAACGTATCCGCTGTGGCCGCCACCCTGTTCATGGGCGGTTGGCGAGCACCGTGGCACAGTTCGTGGGTGGGGTACGAGACGCTCAACAGCGGCATCTTCCCGCCGCTATGGCTGATTCTTAAGATCTGGTTCCTGATGTTCGTGTTCGTGTGGATTCGCGGTTCGGTGCTGCGCTTGCGTTACGACCAGTTCATGCGCTTCGGGTGGAAGGTGCTGATTCCCGCAGGACTGGCCTGGATCGTGTTCTTCGCCGTGGGCCGCGCGATCTTCCAAGCGACAGGTCGCAACCTGAGCATGTACGACGCGGTGGCTGGGTTGGTAGCCATCCTCCTCACTATTGCTGTGGTGAGCTTTGTGAAAGACGCTGCGGCCGCCAAGCACGACAAGGCAGCGGTGGACGGCGACGACGAGCCTCAAGAACTCGACGCCTTCGCCGACGGCTACCCCGTGCCGCCACTGCCGCACCAAAGCCTCCCGCCGTCGCCGCGTAGCGGCCGCACGGTGGACGCGCGCCACCGCACACAGAGCGCCGAGGAGGGCCGTGATGACTGACTCGAATGACGCCGTGTGGGAAGTGAACCGTGAACGCGACGGAGGGCACCAACCTTTCGAATCGAACTTGCCCAAGCTCAGTGGCATGGGCGAAGTGCTCGCGCCAGTTGCTGGCTTTGGCATCTCGTTGAGGAACTTCTTCAGGCCAACGGTCACGGAACAGTACCCGCGCGAAAAGGTACCCACCATGCCGCGGTACCACGGCAGGCACCAGCTCAACCGCTACGCTGACGGTCTCGAGAAATGCATCGGCTGCGAACTGTGCGCGTGGGCCTGCCCGGCGGACGCGATCTACGTCGAGGGTGCTGACAACCCACTCGACGCCGCGATGAGCCCTGGCGAGCGCTACGGACGCGTGTACCAAATCAACTATCTGCGGTGCATCTTCTGCGGTCTGTGCATCGAGGCGTGCCCCACGCGTGCGCTCACCATGACCAACGAGTACGAACTCGCTGGCCCCACCCGCGAGGGACTCATCTACGAGAAGCAAGACCTGCTTGCGCCCATGGGCGAGAACATGCTCGCCGCGCCGCACCCCATGGTGCCCGGCGTGGGCGACGAGGCGTACTACCGAGGCGAGGTGACCGAAGTAGACCCGGCGCAAGTCGACTGGGTCCGCGAGCATCGGCCGGAAGAGCCCACGTTGCCCGAGAACCGCAAGAGGCACGCCGAACCGGTGGAGGCTGACCGTGGTTAACGACGTCTTGTTCTGGGTGATTGCCGCAGTGACCGTGATTCCGGCGACGTCGCTCCTGTTCGCGCGCAAGGCCGTCCACATCGCGATGTCCATCGTGATGGTGATGGTGGGGCTCGCGACGGCCTACGTGGCGCTCGAGGCGCCGTTCCTTGGCATTGTGCAGATCGTGGTCTACACGGGTGCCGTCATGATGCTGTTCCTGTTCGTGCTGATGTTGGTGGGAGTAGACCAGCGCGAAGAACTCAAAGAGACCCTCAAGGGCCAGCGGTGGATTGCCTTCTTTGCCGCCGGGGGAATCGGCACTCTGCTCGTGGTGCAGATCTCCCGCGTGACCATGCCCGTGTACCGCCCCGACAATCCGCTGGTGGGCGAGCCCGACGTCATCGCCGTGGTGCTGTTCGGCAAGTACGTGCTGGTCATGGAGGTGCTGGGCGCGCTCTTGATTATCGCGGCGGTTGGTGCGCTGGTGCTCACTCACGTGCCGCGCCTGACTCCCCGTCAAACGCAGAACGAGCGTGCGCGCGCACGCGTGCTTGCGGGCGCCAATCCCGTCAACAAGCCGATGCCCGGTGTCTACGCACGCCACAACGCGCTCGATGTGCCGGCGCTGGACCCCGAGGGCAAGCCCATCCCGGAGTCGATCTCGAGGGTGCTCAAGGCCCGTGGGCAGACCCGTGACGGCAAGGAATTCCTCCCGCCAAGCAAGAGCGAGGGGATCGAACAGTGAACCCCATGAACTTTGTGATCCTCGCCGCGATCCTGTTCTCGATTGGCGCGTCGGCAGTGTTGCTGCGGCGCAATGCCATCGTGGCGTTCATGGGCGTCGAGCTGATGCTCAACGCCGCGAACCTCGCGCTGGTCGCGTTCTCGCGATTGCATGGCCAGCTTGAGGGTCAGGTCATGGCATTCTTCGTGATGGTCGTGGCCGCAGCCGAGGTCGTGGTTGGCCTTGCGCTCATCATCGCCGTGTTCCGCGCGCGGACCAACATTTCGCTTGACGAGCCTGCAGAGCTGAGGGGTTAGAGATGCTGTCTTTGACGTGGGCGCTGATCGCGGTGCCGCTCGCGAGCGCACTCGTGCTGTTGCTCGTGGGCAAGCGCGGTGACTCGTGGGCGCCTTGGGCGGGTGTCGGGGCCTCCGGTGCGACCTTCGTGGTGGGACTCGGGGCCTACATAGAGTTGCTCTCGCGTGACGCGAGCGACCGTTCACATCACCAGCACCTCTTTGCGTGGATCACCGGCGGCGAGCTCAAGGTGGACGCCGGGCTGTTGGTTGACCCGCTGTCCCTGACCTTCGTACTGCTCGTGTCGATGGTGGGCACCTTGATTCACGTGTATTCCGTGGCGTACATGGCAGAGGACAAGAACCGCCGCATCTTCTTCGCGTACTTGAATTTGTTCATCGCGGCCATGCTGCTGTTGGTACTTGCCGACTCGTTCCTGCTGCTCTTTGTGGGCTGGGAAGGCGTGGGTCTTGCCTCGTACCTCTTGATCGGTTTCTGGAACTACAAGCCCGAGTACGCAACCGCAGCTAAGAAGGCGTTCGTGGTCAACCGCATCGGCGACATCGGCCTGATTGTTGCGATGGGTCTGATGTTCGCGGCGTTCGGGGCCCTCGACTTCGAGACCGTCCTGGGCGGCGCGGCCGGCGCTTCCGAGGCGACTCTCACCGGCATTGGCCTCATGTTGTTGCTCGCCGCCACCGGTAAGTCGGCACAGTTCCCGTTGCAATCCTGGCTGGGCGACGCGATGGCCGGCCCCACCCCCGTCTCCGCCTTGATTCACGCGGCGACCATGGTGACGGCGGGCATCTACTTGATTGTGCGTTCCGCGGCTATCTTCAACGGCGCACCCACTGCACAGCTGGTGGTCGCCGCCGTTGGTGCGATCACGCTCATCATGGGTGCCGTGATCGGTATGGCCAAGGACGATATCAAGAAGGCTCTCGCCGCTTCCACCATGTCGCAGATCGGCTACATGATGCTCGCTGCAGGCCTGGGGCCCATCGGTTACGCGTTCGCGATCTTCCACTTGGTCACGCACGGCTTCTTCAAGGCGGGCATGTTCCTCGGTGCTGGATCCGTGATGCACGCGATGAAGGACCAGGTCGACATGCGCCGCTTCGGAGCGCTACGCGGCGCGATGACCATCACGTGGGTGACCTTTGGGGTGGGCTGGCTCGCGATTCTTGGCGTCCCGCCGTTCTCCGGGTTCCACTCGAAGGACAAGATCATTGAGGCTGCCTTTGTTGGCGAGGGTTGGCAGCCCTGGATCTTCGGTGGCGCTGCTTTGATCGGTGCTGGTCTGACCGCCTTCTACATGTCGCGGCTGTTCTTCATGACCTTCCATGGCAAGGCGCGCTGGACTGATGACCAGCACCCGCACGAGTCCTCGTGGCTCATGACGGTGCCCATGATCATCCTCGCGGTGGGCTCCGCCTTCCTAGGGCTGATTCTCGCCTCAGGCGATCGCTTCGCGACCTGGCTCGAACCTGTCACCGGGCACGTTGAGCACCACGATCCCGTGCTGTCGATCCCCGTCATCATTGGCGCGACGTTGCTCTTGGTCGCACTGGGCGCGTTCGCGGCGTGGCGTCTCTACGGCGCGCGCGAGGTGGTCCCTGTCGCGACTCAGGGTTCGCTCGCGACCATCGCCGCGCGCAACGACCTCTTCCAAGACCAGATCAATGAGGCGCTCTACCAGCGCCCCGGCCAGCACGTGACCCGAATGCTGGTCTTTGCCGATGCCGCCGTGGTCGATGGCGCGGTCAACAAGCAAGCCGCGGGGTTCCTGAAGTGGGGCGAGTCCTGGCGTCGGTTGCAGACGGGATACGTGCGCAGCTATGTGGGCACCATTCTTGGTGGCCTGTTGATCGTCTTGCTCATCGTGGTTCTGGGAGGTCTGTAAACCATGTTTCCCTTCCTGACCGTCCTCATCGCACTTCCTGCAATCGGCGCTGCCGTCTTGTGGTTCCTCCCTGCCAGCGCACGCACCCGTGTGCGTGAGATCGCACTGGGCATTACTGGCGCTGAGCTGCTGATCGCGCTCATCATGCTGTGGCAGTTCGATACTGCCGATGCCGGGGCACACCAGTTCGCCGAGCTTCACGCGTGGATTCCGCAGATCGGGGCGAGCTGGGCACTTGGTATCAACGGCATTGGCCTGTTGCTTGTTCTGCTTGCGGTTATCCTCACGCCTCTTGCCCTGGTCGCAGGGTGGCGCGAAGACACTGACGTGAAGCGCCGCACCCAGTACCTTGCCCTGATCCTGCTGAGCCTGTCCTTCATGGTTGGCATCTTCGCCGCCCGCGACGTCTTCCTGTTCTACGTGCTCTTCGAGGCGATGCTCATCCCCGTGTACTTCCTGATTGGCGCCTTCGGTGGTGAACAGCGCCGCTACGCTGCCGTGAAGTTCCTGCTGTACTCCCTTGCCGGTGGACTCATCATGCTGGTCGCCGTGATCGCGCTGTACTTCATGGGGCCCGGCGGTTCGCAGGCGTACCTGACAGACAACCTCACCGGGATCGACTACGGTGTGGTCCCCGAGCGGTTGATGTTCCTCGCCTTCTTCCTCGCTTTCGCGATCAAGGCGCCGATGGTACCGCTCCACACGTGGCTACCTACGGTCGCTGAGACGGCCCGTGTGGGAACCACGGCCCTGTTGGTCTCTGTGCTCGACAAGGTGGGCACCTTCGGGATGCTCACCCTGTGCCTGGTGCTGTTCCCCGAGGCGTCGCGCTGGGCGGCACCGGTGATCATCGTGTTCGCCGTGGTGTCCGTGATCTATGGGGCGCTCTTGGCGATTGGACAAGAGGACATGCTGCGCATGGTCGCCTTCACGTCGGTCTCGCACTTTGGCATCATCGTGCTGGGCATCTTCGCGTTCCAGCAGACCTCGATTGAGGGCGCCGCGTTCTACATGTTCAACCACGGACTCGCGACGGCCGCGCTGTTCCTGCTGGTGGGCTTCTTGATTGCGCGCACCGGCTCCGCCAGCATTCACGCATATGGCGGCCTTCAGAAGGTTGCCCCCGTGCTCGCCGGCACCTTCCTGGTGGTTGGCATGGCGGTCCTTGCGCTACCTGGCCTGTCGCCATTCATCTCGGAGATCATGGTGCTGATTGGCGCATACCCGGTTGCCCCCGCGGCCGTCATCGTCTCCGCCGTGTCTGTGGTGCTCGCCGCGCTATACATCCTGATCGCGTATCAACGGGTCTTCACCGGCCCCACGCCCGACGAGCACGGTGGCACCCGTGAGATCACCCTGCGTGAACGGATTGCCGTGTGGCCGCTCATGGCACTCATGTTGGTACTGGGGTTCCTGCCCGCACTCGCGATTGACGTGCTACGCGACCCGTCGGCAGACATTGTGTCCATCGTGTCCACCCAGGAGGCTGGCGAATGACGTTCACGACCCCCCAGATCGATTGGGTACCGCTCACGCCGATTCTGATCGTGTTGGGCGCAGCCGCGCTGGGCATTCTGCTAGAAGCGTTCATCAAGGCACCGCAGACGCGGCGCCTGGTCCAAGTAGGTGTGGCGCTGTTCGCGTTGACATCGGCAGGCGCGGTCGCGGTTGCTCACTGGGTGACTCTTGAGGGCGCCGGCACCATCGTGATGCGTGACATGGTGACGGTGGACCGTCAGTCGATCGCGTGGCAAATCCTGATCGTGCTGTTCGCGATCTTGGCCGCGCTACTCTACGCGGACCGTACCAAGGCGGGCGAGGGCGCGTTCACGCCACTCGGCGCTGCCGCACCCGGTTCAGCCGAAGAGACGCTCGCACGCCGCAAGGGCCTTGAGCTGACCGAGGTCTTTCCGCTGCTGCTGTTCGCCACCGGCGGCATGATGCTCTTCACCGCCGTCACTGATTACGTGTTCCTGTTCGTGGCACTTGAGCTGCTGTCGTTGCCGTTGTACATCATGGTGTCCCTGGCGCGCCGACGCAGGCTACTGTCGCACGAGGCCGCGCTGAAGTACTTCCTGCTGGGCGCCTTCTCCTCGGCGTTGTACTTGTTTGGCGCCGCGCTGATCTATGGCGCGACCGCCCAGACCTCCATGGTGGGGGTAGGCACGCTTATTCCGCTGATTGGCGGCAATGACCCCATCCTGATGGTGGGCGTGGTCATGGTGCTTGCTGGCTTGTTCTTCAAGCTGGGTGCCGCGCCGTTCCACTCGTGGGTTCCGGATGTCTACCAAGGCGCACCCACGCCGGTAGTGGCGTTCATGGCCGCCGCCACCAAGGCAGCGGCAGCAGCGGCGTTGCTGCGGATCATCTACACCTCCGTGCACACGCTTGGCTGGGAACTCAACATCCTGATCTGGACCGTGGCGATCGCCTCCATGGTGGTAGGAACCGTGGTGGCCCTGGCACAGACGGACATCAAGCGCATGTTCGCATACTCGTGGATCGCGCACGCGGGCTTCATTCTGGTGGCGGTCGCGGGATTCTCTGACGAGGCGCTGTCGGCGTTGCCGTTCTACGTGCTGACCTACGGCCTCGCGTCGGTTGGTGCGTTCGCCGTCATGACCCAGGTGCGCGAACGCGAAGCGGACGGCACGGTCGCGGCAGAAGCACCGCGCCTGGGCCAGTGGACTGGTCTGGGTTCGCGATCTCCGTTCCTCGCTGGAGCCATGGCGCTGTTCTTGATGTCGCTTGCCGGTATCCCACTCACGGCAGGCTTTGTAGGCAAGTTCGTGGCCTTTGGTGCAGCACTGTCGGTGGGAGCGTGGCCCCTGGCGCTGATCGGTGTGATCGCCTCCGCCGTTGCGGCCTTCTTCTACGTGCGCCTCATTGTGTTGATGTTCTTCACGGACACACCAGATGTGGTCAAGGACGCCGTCGCGATCGACGAGACGCCTTTGGCGCGTGCCGTCATCATCGCGACAGGGGTGTCGGTGCTTGTCCTCGGTGTGTTCCCCGCATGGGCGCTCGGACTCTCCGACCAGGCCGCAGTATTTGTCACCGGACTTGCCGGGAGCTAGATGACACTCCCCATCGGAAATGCGGCGCTCGAGGCCACGCTCGCACCTCGACTGGCGCTGATCGAGGAGCGCCTGCGCGACGCCGTTGCTCAGTCTGATACTTTGGCCGACGCCACCAGCCGCCATCTGGTCGACGCCGGCGGCAAGCGCCTGCGCCCCATGCTCACACTGCTGGTAGCCCAGCTGGGCGACGGGCAACGGCCCGAGGTCATCGACGCGGGCGTGGTGGTGGAACTGACTCATCTCGCAACGCTCTATCACGACGACGTCATGGACTCGGCTCCCACCCGCAGGGGTGCGCCCGCCGCACATGAGGTGTGGGGCAACTCCGTTGCGATCCTCACCGGTGACCTCCTGTTTGCGCGCGCCTCACGCGTGGTCGCGGGCTTGGGCCCGGAGGCGGTCCGCATCCAGGCTCAGACGTTTGAACGGTTGTGTTTGGGGCAGCTCCACGAGACCGTGGGCCCAGGCAAGAACGACGATCCCGTTGCCCACTACATCCAAGTGCTGGCGGACAAGACGGGATCCCTCATCGCAACATCGGCCCAGTTTGGTGCGATGTTCTCGGGTTGCGACCCCACGACTGTCCAGCAAGTCACCAACTATGGCGAACTGGCGGGAGTGGCCTTCCAGCTCGCCGACGACGTCATCGATATTCGCTCCGACGCGGACACCACGGGCAAGACCCCTGGCACCGACCTGCGCGAAGCGGTGGCCACGATGCCGGTGTTGCTGTTGCGCAAACGCGTCGCGAATGGCTCGAGTGATGCGGATCGCGCGTTGCTCGCAGCGATCGACGGCGACTTGTCGAGCGACGAGGCACTTGCTGCCGTGGTGGAGCGCCTGCGTGAGCACCCAGTTCTTGAGGAGACGAGCGTGCTCGCCCGTCAGTGGAGCGAGCGGGCCATCGAGTCCATCTCCAGCCTTCCCGAGTGCGACGTCAAGAGCGCGCTGATCTCTTTCGCGGAGGCGTTGGTGGCCCGGGCTGCTTAGGCGTCTACACGTTTGCTAGTCGCCAATGTCGCGGCGCACCACTACTCGAGGCTTGCCGCCGCCCTTCGATCTGGTGTCGCTGACGTGACGGAATCCGTGTCGCTCGAAGAGCGCCAGTGTGCCCACGTAGGCCGACGACACGTCGATGCGGTCGCCGCCCACGTCTGCGGGGTACCCCTCCACGATGGTTGCGCCTTGAGACCGCGCGTAGTCGACCGCCCCGTCGAGGAGGACTCCCGCGAGGCCCTGCCGGCGAAAGCCCGCGCGCACCACAAAGCACACCACCGACCACACGGGCTGGTCGTCAATGGCCGGGATCACGCGCGACTTGACCAGCCGGTAGTAGCTACTGCGCGGTGATACGGCGCACCATCCCGCGACTTCCCCATCCACGTAGGCCAGCACGCCCGGGGCGATGTCTTGATGACAGATATCCTTGAGAGTCTCCATGCGAGCGCGTGCGGGTTGGTCCTTGATGCGCGGGTCTCCGGCAGAGATGCGCATGGCGAGACACCAGCAGGCGGGAGTGTCCACGCTCTTGGGGCTCAGGACCGTGCGAACGTCGTCCCAACGTTCCGGTGTCGCGGGGCGCACCTCAATCATGGTGCTCACGCTACCGTTCGGCACCGACAATAGGCGCCTGCGCCCAACGATCTCCGGTTGGGCTCCGTTGCAGGAGGTAGAGGTGAAAGACTTCACCCAAGGGGAGGTGACACTCAGATGGCGACGTGGCAACCGATGGTCGATGAGCTTGTCACCGAGCGGTTCGGGCGGCTGGTCGCGTATGCCGCGATGCTCGTGGGGCGCGACGGAGACGCCGAAGATCTGGTGCATGATGCCCTGGTCAAGACGTTCTCGCGACGGCGCAGTTTTGACCACGTGGCGCAAGCAGAGGCCTATGTGCGCAAGGCGATGCCTAGCATCGTTATCGATCGGGCTCGCTCCAGCAAGAGCAGGATGCGCGCGACCCACCGGGCCTTCCAGCGAGAGCCGTCCGTCGCGGACGTTGACGCGGGGCTGGACGTTCGCAATGCGCTCCGCACTCTGCCGCCGCGCGAGCAAGTCTGCATTGTCTTGCGATTCTTCGATGACCTCACGGTGCCGCAGATCGCGGCGCAACTGGGCATCGCCGAAGGAACGGTGAAGCGCTACCTCGCAGATGCGAGCGCCAAACTAGCGACCGTACTCGACGCCTCAAGCGATTGGGAAGACAACTCGGAGCGAGCCGACGTGCTCACTCCATCACGAAAGGCACGATCATGAGGGATCTCCAGGAACTTCTGAACGAGAGTTTTGAAGGACACTCCCATCAGGTGCAAGCACGCGGCGGGTGGGATCACGGGCGCCAGCGCGCTGCGATGAGTTCCATTCGCAGGCGCCGCACTGCTCGCACTGCGGGCATGGGCGGTGCAACAGTATTCGCAGTCAGTGCTCTAGCATTCGCGGCGGTGAACCTCCCCGGCGTGCGTTCTGTTGGTCCCGCCGCGCCCACACCGAGCATCGACTGGTGCGATGTCGACCCGTACCTTCCTGCCAATATCGATGCGATGGGTGACGCGGGGTACCTGGGACGCGCCTACATCGATCTCTCAACGGACACCTTCATCTATGTCCACCCCGATGGCACTCGCGAGAATCTCGCGCCCAACTCTGAGGGCTGGTACATGGTTCCAGGGACCGAGTTTCCAGTATGGAATGTCAACGACGTCGCGTGGGCCACGCGGATGGCCGTCGATACCTTCGATCCAGAGGGACCTGGTGTCTTCGCGATGGGAGGCAACATCGACACGGACGGCCCCATGACCGGACACGAATGGACAACGGCCGTGCCGGACAACGTGCCGGCAGGTGTGGACACTGCCGGGCTCTCGACCACCTTGCTCTATTCGCTTGGGTTTGGAGGAATGGGTCTGTCCAGTTCCTGGATCCCTCAGGGCTCAGCTGCTGCCATTGTGGTGACCCGCACGGACGGCACGGAGGAAGAGTACCCGTTGGAGTTCGACCAAGAAGGTCCCGATCCATCGGAGTTTGGCACGGACAGCCTGGCATCGGTCGAGATCCGGGTGACGGGCCTTCCGGGTGGCGAGACGTTCTCGATCGTGTCGACCTACGACCCAACGCAGGTGCCGGGATACGGCTGCGCGCCAGAGCCCAGCCCTTCGCCCGACCCATCGGCCAACGCTGGAGTCGACCCGTTCGGTGAACCCACGTCGGGCGTTGACGCGCCCTTCGCGCCGCTCCACGGTCCGGAGTCCGCAGTGTTCGCGTGCCTCGCACCGCTCCCTGCGGATCTCGAGGGAGTCATGACCACAGCAGTGACGTGGACCAGCGGCGAGGTGAACGTGGGGGGCTCGCCCAACACAAACGATGTGTTTGATGTGGGTACACGCGGCATCGAGGTTCGCACCGAGTTCCCGGTGGCATGGCACGCAAGCCTTCCCGATGTACCGGGGCCGGGGTGGCACGGTGCTTGGGAACACCTAGGTGAGGGTCTTGAGACCATGGGCGCACTCTACTTCGAGGCGTTGGTGTGGGAGCGCGGCGGAACGATCGTTGCAGTGCGGGTAAAGGACCCCAACACCACTATTGGAAGCAGTACCACGGCGTTCTTGGCGGAGGGCACGGACCCCGGGGTTCAAGAGGTGGTCTCGGCCCACGCGGATCCTGAGCAATATGTGGCAATGTGTGACGGTTCGCCCGATGACACCTTGGGCGACGCCAACCTCGTGATCCTGCAGGGTTCGGGGCCTACGCCGGACCAGATGACGTACAGCTGGACCCGCGCCACTGAGTAGCGCCGCGGTGAGAGTCACCGGGCGAAGTGGCTAGACCGGCTCGGTGACCTCACCAGCCGCGGCAGCCTCGCCCTTGCGGCGGGTGCGGGATCTCCAGGAGTCCACGGTGATTAACACCAGGGCCAACCACACCAGCGCGAACCCGCTCCACCGTGCGGGGGACATCGGCTCGTTGAAGTACCACACCGCTAGCAAGAACGTCATCGTTGGTGCGATGTACTGAAGCAACCCCATGATGTTCAGTGGCAGTCGCCGTGCGCCAGCAGCGAAGACGATCAGCGCTCCCGCAGTCCACACGCCCGTGAATGCGAGCAGCAGGTCGTGAGTCAGTCCCAGGCCCTCCTCGCCGCGCACCAGGAACGTTTGCGCCCCTGATCGGGCGACCAGCCACAGGATGATCGCCACTGCGGGGACCATCACGGCGGTCTCCACGGTCAGGCCGGTGAGGGCGTCGACTTTGCTCCCCACACCCTTCTTGATGAGCGCGTACAGCGCGAACGTGCTTGCGAGCGTCAACGCAATCCACGGCAGGCCGCCCAGTTCGAGCCCCAGGATCACCACTGCCACGGTCGCGATGGAGATCGCGACCATCTGCAGACGCCGCAGGCGTTCACCCAAGAAGACAACGCTCAGGGCCACCGTCAAGAGCGGGTTGATGTAGTAGCCCAACGAGGTGGACGCGACGCGTTCGGTGACCACGGCGTAAACCATGACTCCCCAGTTGATGCCAATGAGTGCCGCGGCAGCGGTGAGGCGCAGCATGGTCACGCGGTCGCTCATGACTGTTCGCACCCGCCGCCACTTGCGGACCACCGTGACAATGATCACGCACACCACCAGCGACCACAGGGCGCGGTGGGCGACAATCTCAAAGGCGCCAGCAGGCATCAAGGCCGCCATGAAGATCGGGAACAGTCCCCAGATGAAGTAGGCGCTCGCGCCAAAGAGGAGTCCGCGGCGGTCGAGTGCGTGATTCACGTCGATAAGTCTCACACGCGCCGAGGGTGCCATAGCGACCAGACTGGCGCTAGTGCGGCAGGCCAGCGTCGATGAGCCCGCGAGACTCGCGCAAGCGCAGTTGAACTCGCGCGAACACCAGCCTGTCGACCAGCATGGTGAACGCCAGCACGATCATGATGGTGGCCATCATCTCGGTCAGCTCACCGGTCTCTCGCGAACGCTGAATTACGGCGCCGATGCCGGTTCCTGACAGCGCGCCGCTGAAGATCTCGCCTGCCACCAGGCAGCGGAAGGCTATCGACCAACCCAACTCAAGCCCGGTAGTGATGCCCGGAAGTGCCGCTGGAAAGACCACGTGCCGGAGCATCGTCCGCTTGTCGGCGCCTAAGGTGCGTCCCGCCCGAGTGAGCAGTGGCGGCACGTTGCGGACGGCATTCCGGGTGCCCAACACGATCGCAGGCATGGCTCCGATCGTCACCACGGCGGCCAGCGACAGCGGGGTAGTGCCTAACAGGATCGCCGCCACCGGAATCCACATGCCTGTTGGCATTCCCTGCAGCCCCGCGAAGTATGGCGACAAGCCACGGTCGGCGGCGGGGCGAGCGCTCAGGACCAGCCCGATGAGCACCCCGACCACTGCGGCAATGGAGAAACACACGCCCATGAAGAGGGTGACGCGGACAAAGATGCTGACCAGCTGGCCGTCGCCTGCCATTCGCCAAAGCTCCTGGCCCGTCTCGCCGGGTCCAGGCAGGGCATCAGCGAACACTGCGGCGATCGCCCACAGGGCGAGCAGAATGATGCCGGTCACCAGGATGGGCAGTCCGCGCCGAAGGTCGCGGGGAGATGAGGCCACGGTGGCGCGCGCGTCAGATGGAGACATAGCCGTCTCCTTGCTCACGCGGCGTGCGGATGCCCATCTGGTCGGCCTCATCGAGCAAGCCACGGACCTGCTGAGCTGTTGCCACGACCCTCGCGCTCTCCACCACCCGCGGGCGCGCGAGCTTCACCTTCACTTCGCCCACCACAGTGCCCGGCCCCGAGGACAGCACGATCACCCGGTCGCCTAGCGCCACGGCCTCGCGCACGTTGTGGGTGACGAAGACGATGGTGGTGCCGGTTTCCGACCACAACTCTTGTAGTTCCACGTGCAGGCGGTCGCGCGAGGGTGCGTCGAGTGCTGAGAATGGCTCATCCATGAGGAGAACCTCGGGCCTCATCGCGAACGCTCGCGCCAGCGCCGCCCGCTGCCGCATACCGCCGGAGAGCTCGTGGGGGTGCAGTGAGGCGGCGTCGGCCAGCCCCACCTTGGCGAGCCAGGTTTGCACTACCTCGTCGCGTTCCGCGGCGTCCACCCCCGTGGCCTTCAGTCCAAAGCCCACGTTGTCAGCGACGCTGAGCCACGGGAACAGGGCGTGCTCTTGGAACACCAGCATGCGGTCGGGCCCAGGGCCCGCCACGGTGACGCCACCCACGGTGACGGAGCCACGCTTGGGCCTGGTGTGCCCGGCGATCAAGTCGAGGATGGTCGACTTGCCACACCCAGACGGACCGACGATCGCGACAAACTCGCCGGCGTCCACGGTGATGGAGACGCCATCGATCGCGAGCCGCTTCTCTCCACGTCCACTAAACGCCTGAGCGACGTCACTCAGGACAACGGGCGCGCTCACTAGATACTCACGTACGAATCTGGCCCCGTGCCAGGCACCTGGGTGCGGGCAGTTCCCGCACCCACCGTGTTGCCGTCTTGGGGATCAATGAGGCAGAAGGCTCCGGTGCGGCGGTGCCGCCCGTAGTCCTCGATGGGCAGGGGCGACGCCAGTTGGAAAGTCACCACGCCGATGTCGTTGAGGAGCAACTCGTGGCCCTTAGCGATGGACGCGTCGAGCGTGCCGCCGGGGAGTGAGATGTCCAAAATGCCGTCGATGCTCATCACCATCGCCTGCACCAGCGCGGTACCGTGCTGCACGAGCACCTTGTCTCGCACCCGCAACGGACGGTCGGTGAGCCACGCAACATGTGCGTGAAAGGACTTCTCGGCGTGCGGTGCGTCTACCGACGCCGCGAGCATGTCGCCGCGTGCGATGTCGATCTCATCCGTGAGTCTGACCGCCACCGACTGGCCCGAGTACGCCTCTTCCAGGGTGCCGGAGGCCGTGTCGATCCCCGCGATGGTGGTGGTGCGTCCCGACGGGAGAACGGTCACCGCGTCGCCCACCCGCATGGTGCCTTCTGCCACCTGCCCGCCGTAGCCGCGGTACTCGCGGTGCTCGGGGCTGATAGCACCGTCCTGAGGCCGCAGCACCAGTTGGACCGGCATGCGCCACGCGGGCTCGCGCACGGTGGCGTCGTGAGCCGTCGGGTGGGCGATTCCAGCCGCGTGGGCCAGCGCAAAGGCGTCGGCGCCGTCGTTAATGCTGGGCACCGTCTCGAGAATGTCAAGCACCGTGGGCCCCTCGTACCAGGGTGTGCGGTCCGATGGGATGGCGACATTGTCGCCCTCGAGTGCACTCACGGGTACGCAGATCACATTGGTCAGTCCCAGCGAACTCGCGTGGGACTCGACGTGTTTGGCGATGGACCGGAAGGGACCTGGTGCGAAGTCGAGCAGGTCAATCTTGTTGACAGCCACGATCACGTGCGGCACGCGAAGCAGGGCAGCCACAGCGAGGTGGCGCTTGGTCTGCTCGACCACGCCAAAGCGAGCGTCAATCAGCACCACCAGCGCGTCTGCGGTCGAGGCGCCCGTGACGGTGTTGCGGGTGTACTGCACGTGACCGGGGCAGTCGGCCAGGATAAAGGTGCGCCGCGGCGTCGAGAAGTAGCGGTAAGCCACGTCGATCGTGATGCCCTGCTCGCGCTCGGCGCGCAGGCCGTCAGTGAGCAAGGCGAGGTCGGCGGTGGCGAGGCCACGATCACGCGAGACGCGCTCGACCGCCTCGTAAGCATCGGCCAAGATCGATTTGGTGTCGTGGAGCAGGCGCCCCACGAGGGTGGACTTGCCGTCGTCAACGGAGCCAGCGGTTGCGAAGCGGAGCAGTGAGGTGACGCGCGAGTCGGCCACGTCCGGGGTCTGGGTGGCCGTCATTAGAAGTAGCCCTCCTTCTTTCGGTCTTCCATGGCGGCCTCGGACATGCGGTCGTCGGCGCGGGTGGCACCACGTTCGGTGATGCGGGTCGATGCCACCTCGGCGATGACATCATCGAGCGTCAGCGCAGGCGATTCCACCGCTCCCGTGCAGGAAGCATCGCCCACGGTGCGGTAGCGGACGGTCTTCGTGACCAAGGGTTCGCCCGCACGCGGCATCACGGCCGGGTGCGGCGAGAGCAGCATGCCGTCGCGCTCGAACACCTCTCGCTCGTGTGCGTAGTACAAGCTGGGGAGGTCGAGGTTCTCCTTCTGGATGTAGCGCCACACGTCAAGTTCGGTCCAGTTGCTGATCGGGAATACACGCACGTGCTGGCCAGGCAGGTGGCGCGGGTTGTACAAGTTCCATAGTTCGGGGCGCTGATTGCGTGGGTCCCACTGGCCAAACTCGTCGCGCAAGGACACCACGCGCTCTTTGGCCCGGGCCTTCTCCTCATCGCGACGTGCGCCGCCAAAGACCACGTCGTACTTTTGGGTCTCGATCGCGTCCAGGAGCGGGACGGTCTGAAGCGGATTGCGGGTGCCGTCAGGGCGCTCGCGCAGGCGGCCGTCGTCGATGTAGTCCTGAACACTCGCGACCTGCAGGCGCACGCCCAGTCGCTCGACGGTGCGGTCGCGAAACTCGATGACCTCGTCAAAGTTGTGCCCAGTGTCGACGTGGAGCAACTCGAAGGGCACTCTGCCCGGCCAGAAGGCCTTGGTGGCGAGATGCAGCACCACCACGGAGTCCTTGCCGCCGCTGAACAGCAACACAGGCTTGCGCGCGGTGCCCACGGCCTCGCGGATGATGTGGATGCCTTCGGCCTCAAGGGCGTCGAGTGTGTTAAGACGCGGGCTGCCCTCGACCCCGGCATGACTGATCTGCGTGTTGGTGCTCACTCGTGGATCCCGCATTCGATCTTGTCTTGACCCGACCAGCGGCCAGCGCGAGGGTCCTCGCCGGGCGCCACCTTGCGGGTGCAGGGAGCGCAGCCGATGCTGGGGTAACCCTGTGCCACAAGCGGGTTGCGCGGTAGCGAGTGGGCGGTCTGGTAGATCTCCACCTGCATGTCATTCCACAGTGCGAGCGGGTTGATCTTCACCAGTCCGTGGCCCTCGTCCCATGAGACCACTGGCATCTCGGAGCGCGTCACGGCGTCCACCCGCCGGGCGCCGGTGACCCACGCCTCGTACTTGGTGAGGGCGCGAGCCAGCGGGTCAACCTTGCGCATGAAGCAGCACAAGTTAGGGTCGCGGGCAAAGAGGTCCTTGCCAAACTCCGCATCTTGCTCGGCGACGCTCTGGCGCGGCATGGCGTTGATCACGGTGATCGGGAACTGCTTGGCAGCCTCGTCGCGCGTCGCGATGGTCTCGGGAAAGTGGTAGCCAGTCTCGAGGAACAGTACGTCCACACCTTTAAGGCGCGTGCTGAACATGTGCGGCAGGATGGTGTCTTGCATCGAAGCGGCTACCGTGAGGCGGTCTCCGAAGGTAGCGACGGCCCAATCGGCAATCTGCTCGGCGCTTGCGTTTTCCAGCTGGGCATTGACCTCGGCGCAGGTCTCGGCGTTCCAGACAGACGGGGTGTTGATGATGGCGGTCATTTGATCAGCTCCTCATCTGCACGGAAGGCCCAGTCGGAGAACTGTTCGTCCTGGTCGCGGTCGCGCAGGTAGTTCTTGGTCACGCGCTCCACGTACTCGGGCATGCCGTTCGCTGTGACCTTGTGGCCGCGAATCTTGCGGCCAAAGTCGTTGTCTTCGCCGCGGCCCAGGCGCCCGCCCAGGTGAACCTGGAAGCCGGGCACCTGCTCGCCCGACTCCTCGTCAAGAACCAACTGGCCCTTGAAGCCGATGTCAGCTGTCTGAACGCGCGCGCACGAGTTGGGGCAGCCATTGACGTGTACAGAGATAGGCGCGTCAATGGTGGGGAACACTGTGTCGAGGTGCTGGACGAGTTCGCGCGCCGTGGCCTTGGTTTCGACGATCGCGAGCTTGCAGTACTCGATGCCGGTGCAGGCCATGACGTTGCGGTGGAACTCCTTGGGCTCGGCCTCAAGTTCGAGAGCGCGCAGGCCGTTGACCACATCGTTGACCTTGGCCTCAGGGACGTCGAGGATGACCACCTTCTGGAGCGGCGTCAGCCGGATCCGATCGGAGCCAGCCGCTTCGGTGAGGTCGGCGATCTGGATCAGCTTGGTGCCGGACACGCGTCCAGCGATGGGGGCGGCACCAATGTAGTAGTTGCCGTCGCGCTGTTCGTGGATGCCCACGTGGTCGCCGCGGTGCCCAGGGGTCCCGATCTGCGGGCCCGGTCCGTCGGGCAGTGCGTAGCCCAGGTAGTCCTCTTCAAGCACCTTGCGGAACTTCTCCCCGCCCCAGGCCTTCACCAAGAACTTGAGACGTGCACGGGTGCGAAGGCGCCGGTAACCGTGGTCGCGGAAGATGCCGATGACTCCGGCCCAGACTTCGGGAACCTTGGCGGGCTCCACGAACGCTCCAAGGCGCACGCCAAGGTGCGGGTTGATGGACAGTCCGCCGCCCACCCACAGGTCATAGCCAACGCCCAACTCAGGGTGCTCGACTGCGACCAACGCGATGTCCTGGACCTCGTGGGCGATATCGGGGATCGGCATGCCGGAGATCGCGGTCTTGAACTTGCGGGGGAGGTTTGAGAACTCGGGGCTGCCGATGCCACGCTCGATGATCGCGCGAATCTGCGGCGTGGGGTCGATGAGCTCATCTTTGGCGACGCCCGCAAGGGCAGATCCGAGGATCACACGCGGCGAGTCACCGCAGGCTTCGGTTGTGAACAGGCCAACGGCCTCGATGCGGCGGAAGATTTCCGGCACGTCCTCCACGCGGATCCAGTGGAGCTGGATGTTCTGGCGGTCGGACACGTCAGCTGTGTCGCGGCCAAACTCCTGGGAGATCGCGCCGATCTCGCGGCACTGCGCCACGGTCAGCTGCCCGCCGTCGGAGCGCACCCGGAGCATGAAGTATTCGTCGTCGAGCTGGTGCGGCTCGAGCACGGCGGTCTTGCCGCCGTCAATACCGGGGCGACGTTGCGTGTAGAGCCCCCACCACCGGAAGCGTCCGCGCAAGTCAGTGGGCGGGATGGACCAAAAGCCCCACTTGGAGTACATGGTCTCGATGCGGTGGCGCACCTCGAGGGGATCTGAGGTGGACTTGAACTCCTCGTTGGGGTTCAGCGGCGTCTTGTCGCCTGCAGCCCATTGGCCGTCCTTGGAAGCGCCGTCCTTGCGGAGGTTCGCCTCGCGCGTGCGGATCATGCGCGCTTCTTCGCGGTGACGGCGGCGCTCCTCGGCGTCGGTCAGCGGAGCGGGCGGGCGCGCGTCAGCGTCGCCGGGCGTGGTGTCGGTGGCACTCACCGAACCTCCTCAGGGGAGTTGGAGGGCAATCGGCCGTGCGAGCGTGTCTCTACAGCGCTCGGGTTGGCCGAGCGCCCAGGGCTACGGGAACGTATCCGCGGGCGCTCAAGCCTGCAGACACATGGCACACATGACACAGCACAGCGACGCGACAGTCGCAGGTGAGGTGTGGGTTGCCATGCGGAGATTCTGTCACACTGGCCGCGGAATCGCTAGCCCGCCTCGGCGCGGGCCGCGCTTCCTGGCTCCGCCACCTGCGTAGCGAAGAAGTCCTCGATCTGATCGATCACGTCTGGGTTCTTGGTTTGGAGGGCAATCTCGCGGGTGCCCAGCATCACGCCGCCGTACACAAAGTTGTGGGACCCGGTGATGGCAACGCGCTTGCCGTTCTTCAGATAGAACACGATGCACTTCGCGTGGAGGTACTGCTTCTTGCGGTACTTGGTGGCGGTTCGGTTGACCACCATGGATGTGCGGATCAGCACGTGATTGAGGAACGAGGCGTTCGCCGGCGGGTTGAAGTACAGCTCGTGAGGCTTGGACTTGATGACCGCACCCAGCTCGCCCGTGGGGCAGTACTGGGAGATCAGCAGCACCCGCTGCGCCTTGCGCGCGTACTTGAGCGCGCGGCGGTAGATGATCGAGTCGCCCACCAACCCGCCGTCGACAAGAACTTGGTCCTTCCCGAACGTGAGCGCCTTGCTGCGGTGGCCCCGCTCGAGTCCGTTCATGTGCTTGACCCGACGGTAGACCGCGACCAAGGCGTCGGCGAGGCGAGCATCGGCGACCTTGAGCATGTAGTCCACGTTGGTGGCGCCTTGATCGTCGAGGTTGACGCCACCAAACGAATAGGCGACATAGTCCACGACGCAGAACTTGGTGTGGGTGCGTCCACGGAAGATTAAGCCGCGCTCGCTTCCCAACCATGTGAATGTGGCCCCAGATGCGGTGACCCTCTGGGCCAAGCCCGATGACGCTCGCCGCCGCTTGGACTGGTACCGCTTGGGCAAGAAGGCCCCCGCAGCATCGGCGTACGTGAAGACGTCGGCGGCCACATGGACTTCGACCCCGCGCGCCGCCGCAGTGACGAGGGCGTCGATCAGCCGATCGGTCTCTTTGCCGTCGGCGATCGTCAGCGCCATGAGGTACACGCGATCGCGGGCGTGCGCGATGAGGTGTGTGGCGTCGGCTATGTAGCGCTGTGCGACCAGCAGTTCGGGGGCGCGCAATGACGCAACTGAGGGTTCAGCGGTGGTGCTGATGCCGGCAATGGGCGACTCGATCGCGATGGCCATACCCTGATGGTGACAGCGGCGGTGGCGCGGATTTGGCCAACGCCCGCAACGTTCACCAAGAGTTCACGTCTATACTCAATGGCGATTGCGACCGCGAGCGCCCACGGTCGCCCTTGAGCCCTATCCATCCCGAGGATTGTGAACACCGTGACCACTCAACGCCCCTTGCGAGTCGCCATCATCGGCGCCGGCCCTGCAGGTACCTACGCGGCCGACATCTTGTCCAAGACTGAGTTGGACGTCTCGATCGACATCATCGAGCGACTGCCGGCACCGTTCGGGCTGGTGCGCTACGGCGTTGCACCCGACCACCCGCGTATCAAGCAGATCATCGTGGCACTCGCGAATGTGTTGGGCCGTGGCGACATCCGCTTGCTTGCGAATGTGAACATCGGAACCGACCTCACCATGCAGGACCTTCGCGAACACTACGACGCTGTGATCTTCGCGACCGGCGCATTCAAGGATGCCGATCTCACCATTCCAGGCGTGGACCTCGACGGTTCGTATGGCGCCGCGGACTTTGTGAGCTGGTTCGACGGCCACCCGGACGTACCGCGCACGTGGCCGTTGCACGCCAAGGAGGTCGCCGTGTTTGGCGTGGGCAACGTCGCGCTTGACGTGGCTCGCATCCTGGCGAAGCACCCCAAGGACCTCGCCCCCACGGAGATCCCTGACAATGTGCTCAAGGGCCTCGAGGCGTCGCCCGTAACCGACGTTCACGTGTTCGGACGTCGCGGTCCCGCGCAGGTGAAGTTCACGCCCCTTGAACTCCGTGAGCTAGCGCAGGTTCCGGATGTCGACATCATTGTCTACCCCGAGGACTACGACTTCGACGAAGGCTCAATGGCCGCTGTTGATGCCCACCACCAGACCAAGCAGGTAGTCAAGACGCTCACCGACTGGACCCTGCGTGAGCCAACCGGGGCCTCGCGCCGCATCCACATGCACTTCCTGCAGAGCCCGCACGAAATCCTGGGCGAGGACGGCAAGGTCACGGGAGTGCGTATGGAGCGCACGGCGTTGCAGGGTGACGGCACTGTCAAGGGCACGGGAGAGTTCATCGACTACCCGGTGCAGGCCGTGTACCGCGCGGTGGGCTACTACGGCAGCCCCATTGATGGAGTTCCCTTTGACGATGCGCGCGGCACCATCGCGAACGTGGCAGGGCGGGTCGTTGACGGCGCCGAGGTGGTGCCCGGCTTGTACACCACGGGCTGGATCAAGCGCGGCCCGGTGGGGCTTATCGGCCACACCAAGTCCGACGCCGCCGAGACTATCGCCAACGTGGTCGAGGACGCCCTCGCGCTCTACGAGAACACCCACGCCACGCCCACCGCGCTCAGCCCGGACAACCTCTTCCAACTGCTCAAGGAACGCGACGTTCCCGTCATCGAGTGGAAGGACTGGGAGGTTCTCGATGCTCACGAGCGCGCACTCGGTGAGGCCGACGGCCGCGAGCGTGTCAAGGTTGTCCCCCGCGACGAAATGACCAACATCGCACTGCGTCGCTCCTAACAACAGCCCACTTGCTCCCACGCCACGCCCGGCAAGCATTCGCCAAGTCTTGGTGTTCTTCACGTAAAGTGAGACTTTGGCGCGCCGGGAACAGGCTCCTCGCGCCACCCGTTCTACAGACGTCGGCGCCACAGGTGCCACACCGTAGTTGAGGGATGTGCAGGAGGCGTAGGTGGGCAGCAAGAAGTACTTCAACGGGCTCAAGACCTTCGGTCTGTTCGTTGCGCTGTGGGTGGTGATGCTGGGCCTTGGCTCGGTCATCGGCGACGGCAAGTACTTGTGGCTATTTGCCGGGTTCTCGCTGATCGGTACCGCAGTGGGCTACTGGAACTCTGACACGCTCGCGATCCGCGCCATGCACGCGCGCCCGGTCACCGAAGTTGAACACCCCACCATGTACCGCATTGTTCGCGAACTGTCCAAAGAAGCGAACCAGCCGATGCCAAGGCTGTATGTCTCCCCAACATCGGCCCCCAACGCCTTCGCGACCGGCCGCAACCCCAAGAACTCAGCGGTGTGCTGCACCGAAGGGATTCTGCAGTTGCTGAACGAGCGCGAGCTCCGTGGGGTGCTAGGGCACGAGTTGATGCACGTGTACAACCGCGACATCCTCATCAGCTCTGTTGCTGCGGCATTCGCGGGCATGATCACCGCGATCGCTCAGATGCTGCTGATCTTTGGCGGCGGCAACCGCAACAACGGCGGCAACCCGCTAGGGACTCTCGCGCTGTTGGTCCTGGCGCCGTTCGCGGCCGTGCTGATTCGGTCTGCGATCTCGCGCACCCGCGAGTTTGATGCGGATCAAGGCGGCGCCAACTTGACCGGCGACCCCGAGGCGCTTGCCTCGGCCTTGCGGAAACTCGAGGCCGGTACGGCCGCGAGGCCTCTGCCGCAGACGTCGCAACTCGAGAACGTCAGCCACATGATGATCGCCAACCCGTTCCTAGGCGAGGGGTTGGCGCGGCTGTTCTCCACGCACCCGCCGATGGACGAGCGCATTGCGCGGCTCGAGGCCATGACCGCCCGCAGGGGCTTTCTCTAGCCGTCTCGCTCCTCTAGCGCGGTGCGTCTAGCGCGCCTAGCGGTAGTTCACAAACTGCAGTGCGGCATCGACGTCGGCTCCCTTGAGGATCGCGATGGCCTCTTGCAGGTCGTTGCGGCTCTTGGAACTCACGCGCAGCTCGTCGCCTTGAACCAGCGCCTTGACTGACTTGGGGCCCTCGTCGCGGAGCAACTTGGTGAGCTTCTTCGCGATGTCTTGAGGAATGCCTTCCTTGAGGGTCGCCGCGAGTCTGAACTCCTTGCCCGAGGGAGTGGGGTCGCCGTGCTCAAGAGCCTTGAGGGAGATCTCCCGCTTGGCGAGCTTGGCGATGAAGACATCGAGGACTGCCTTGACGCGCTCTTCGGAGTTGGCCTTCATCAGCACCGACTCTCCGGACCATTCGATGGACGCGCCCACGCCGCGGAAGTCGTACCGTTGCGCCACTTCCTTCTGTGCCTGGCCTAGCGCGTTGTCGACCTCTTGCCGGTCCACTTTGCTCACTACGTCGAATGAGGAATCGCCTGCCATGTCAGTCTCCTTGTCTTGCACGTGCCCTTTACAGAGCACCTGCGCGTTGCCGGGGCGGACCCCAGTTCGCGCAGGGGGTCGTTACCTTGCTATCCTTCCATGCGCGGCACGTTGGCATCCAACTGGCCCAAGGCAGGTTGCCCGAGCGGCCAAAGGGAGCTGACTGTAAATCAGCCGTCAACGACTTCGGGGGTTCGAATCCCTCACCTGCCACGTCAAGGCCCAGTACCTCGGTATTGGGCCTTTGTCGTATCGGGAGCGCTCGTCCGCAATCGCGTCCACAGCCCCAGAATGTGGCGCTGACTGTCGCTTCAGCACAATCGCGCATTCCTACGTGGCGCTCATGGTCGCTTGTGCCAAGTTCCCGCGCTCCACGACCTCGATCGCGCCCAGGCCAAGCCACTGAGCCATCAGCTCGAGCTCACCCGCCACAGCCTCAGCGATCTCCCCATCGCTGCGCCGCCGCGCACCAGCCACCGCCCGTTCCTCGCGCCACGACGACTGCACCCGCAGCACGCCCGCCGTGCGATCCGCCTTGAGGTCAAAGCGCCCCACCATCTGATCGCCCATCAGGAACGGCAGCGTGTAGTACCCATAGATCCGCTTGGCCTCAGGGGTGTAGATCTCGATCCTGTACTCCATGCCGAACATGCGCTCGAGCCGCGGGCGGAACCAGCACACGGGGTCGAATGGGCTCAGCAACGCGACGCCGGTCGCGCGCCCGGGATCCTCGGCACCCGCGGCAAGCAACGCCGGCTCGTCCCACCCATCGACGTCAACCCACTGCGCCAGCCCGCGTTCCACGGCGGACGCAGCCAAGGCTGTACCTCCCAAAGCCCCGGGCGAGCGCGGGGTGAGTTGGAGCCGGAAGTGATCCAGGAGATCCTTGACCGTCCCGACGCCCGTGGCGGTGATCGCTCGATCGAAGAGCTCTTGCCGTGCGGCTCCATGGCTAAGGCCCCAAGCCCCAGCGCCATCGGGCGCCGCCGGCGGCAAGTCCCATACGCGCTGCGTCGAGTTGTAGGTGCGCGCGAAGTTGCCGCGCCGCGACACCGCCACCTGCCCCGTCATGAACAGGTGGTCAAGGGCGTCCTTCACGTGACCACGGTCCCACCATGTGCCGCGCTCTGCACCGCGGGGGGCCAAGTGATCGATGTCGGCGGCGGTGAGGGGACCGGCAGCCTCCACGGCATCGAGTACCTGCTCAATCAAGCCGGGCCGCTCGGCCTCCAAGTAATCGCGAGCGCGAGTCTTCCAATTCGAAGACGCCGTCATCTTGAGATGCATCGCGTGCAGCAGGTCCCGCGGCATGACCGACGCCTCGTGCCCCCAGTGCTCGAACGCCTCACCGGAGTCCCACAGCCACGCATCCAGACCAGCCTGCGAGTAGCTCCCATGGCGAGAAAACAACGGCATGTAGTGAGCCCGCGCGGCCACGTTCACAGAGTCCAGTTGCAGCACCCCTTGCCTACTTAAGTACTCGCGAAACTGTGAGTCACCGACCGCCCGGCCCGAGCGTCGGCGAGACAAACCTTGAGCGTGGAGAAAGATGCGGCGGGCCTGCGCGGCGCTGAGAGACACGGTCACGAGATTCACCCTAGCGGCGCGCTCAGACACCGGTGCTATGGTGACCACCGGCCCAAGCCCACTTGGCGCATGCCCCGATTTCCCAGCATCGGCTCGCGGCATGTATCCTTGACCGGCTTGCCCCGATAGCTCAGTCGGTAGAGCGTTTCCATGGTAAGGAAAAGGTCCAGGGTTCGATTCCCTGTCGGGGCTCGGATAACCGCTTCGCCGCCGCTTGACTTAAGGTGGCGGCGTTGCTGTTTCCTTAGGCGGGGTAGCTCAGTTGGTTAGAGCACACGACTCATAATCGTGGGGTCGCGGGTTCAAGTCCCGCCCTCGCTACTCGCAAGGTTCATGTTCCAACAAGGCTAGGAGAGAAAACATGGCTAAGAACGACGTTCGGCCCAAGATCACGCTCGCGTGCACCGAGTGCAAAGAGCGCAACTACATCACGCGCAAGAACCGCCGCAACACCCCTGACCGTGTGGAACTCTCCAAGTTCTGCCGCAGGTGCAGCAAGCACACCGCGCACCGCGAGACCCGCTAGGAACGTGATCAACGCGAACGCCCGGCCCCCCCAGGGGGAGCCGGGCTTTTGTGCGTCTCGGTAGGTTGCGTCGGGCGCCCGCGACCCCATGCCACACTGACTCCGTGATCACTGACTCCGAGCCCGCACGGTCGCGCCGCGGACCAATCTCCCGGCTCGCTCTCTGGCTGGCCGCGCTCGCGCTCGCGGGCCTCGCGGTACCTGTCCTGGCGCGCCTGCTCGGAATTGAGTGGGGCCCGCTCGCATACGTGGTGTCGCTGATGCCGTGGGCGACCCTCGCACTCCTGGTGCCGCTCGCCATCGCCTTAGCGTTGCGCTCATGGCCGCTGGTGGGTGTCGCGGGCGCGATGCTCGCACTGTGCCTCGCGTGGTTGGCGCCACTTTATGTTGGCTCGGGCGGCGGGGGAGACCCCGCGCTGACGGTGGCTACCGTGAACTTGGGATTCGGCAACGGTGACGCCGATGCTGTGGTGGCTTTGGTGCGCGACCATCACATTGAGCTGCTTTCGCTTCAGGAGCTCACCCCAGCGTCGCTTGACGCGCTCGAGCAGGCCGGCCTGGACGAACTCCTCCCGTACCGCGATGCGCACGCCGAGTCCGGCTATACCGGCGCCGGGCTGTGGTCCGCATACCCGCTCAGTGACGCGACCACGCTGGACGGCTTCCACTCGCAGGCCACCCGCGCTCTGGTCCAGACGCCCGCAGGTGTCCTCACCGTCTATGCAATCCATCCGGTGGCGCCGGGTCCGAGGTTCAACACTATGTGGCGCTCCGAGCTTGAGCTGCTCGCCACCGAGCTGGGCGCAGCAACCGGCCCAGTCATCATTGCTGGCGACTTCAACGCCACGCGCGATCACCGCGGCTTCCGGGCGCTTGAGGCGCTGGGCTACGTGGACGCGGCGAACGAGGCTGGCGCCGGGTTTCAGCCCACCTTTCCCCAGGATCGTTTCCCCATCGCCCTTGTAGCCATCGATCACGTCATGACTCGTGACGCGCCGATCCGGGCAATCGACGTCCGGACCGTCGCCATCCCCGGTGCCGATCACCGCGCGCTGATCGTGGTCTACGGGGCGCGGTAGGGCCCCGCGCTCCGCGCCCCGGCGGTTTCGGTAGGCTGGTGCGATGCCAGTGAATCCCGAGGCCGTGGGCCGCTCCTACGGGCCGTTTGAGCCCTACGAAGTCACCCGAGTCAAGATCCGTGAGTTCGCCGATGCCGTTGACGCGATGTCTGGCGCCCACCGCGACGCTGCCGTTGCAAGGGCAGAGGGTTACGAGGACGTGGTCGCACCCACCACCTTCGCCGTCGTGATCGCCCAGCAGGCCGAGTTCCACGTGGTGGTTGACCCAGAGGTGGGGGTGGACTTCTCCAAGGTGGTTCATGCTGATGAACGCTTCACCTACGCCCGCCCCATCCTTGCTGGCGACATGATCTCGACCACGGTCCACATCGAGAAGATCACCCAGCGCGCCGGTATCTCGATGGTTACCACGCGCGCTGAATTGGCCGATGCTGACGGCGACCCGGTCGCGACGGTCACCTCCACACTCGCCGTCAGGGAGGATGCGTGATGAGCGACAACACACTGCCGTCATACGACGGCCTCGAAGTTGGCGCGGTGGTGGCCACCCGCGAAGTGGTCATCAGCCGCGACACCCTGGTTCGGTATGCGGGGGCCTCCGGCGACTTCAACCCCATTCACTACAACGATGCCTTTGCGCAGTCAGTGGGCCTGCCCGGCGTCATCGCACACGGCATGTTCACCATGGGCGCCGCAGCGTCAGTGGTGGAGGAGTGGGCCGGCGCGGGTAACGTACAGGACTTCCAGGCGCGGTTCACCCGCCCCATCGAGGTGCCTGCGATGGGTGAGGTGGTCGCGACGGTGACCGCGACGGTGGGCGCACTGGATGACGAAATGCGCACGGCACGCGTTGACGTCAGCGTGGAGTTTGACGGCGCGAAGGTGCTTGGCAAGGCTCAAGCGCTCGTCCCGTGCGCGTAGGCCCGCCAGCGCGGTCCCGCACGCACCCAGCTTATCCACAGGTTTTCCACAGTCGAATGTCGCCTTTGTTAACAGCAGGGGTTCGCGGGACTCAATCGTTGGAGGAATCCCACAACGGCGCGCCGGTGGGTTTGGATCGGCTCGCCGAGCGCTGACAGTCGCGCACTGCCACGATGCGTCTATGGCAACTGAAACCGCACAAGACAGTGGTGTCCTGTCCAAAGTCGACACCTACTTCAAGATCTCCGCACGGGGATCGACGTTTGGTCAGGAAATCCGCGGTGGATTGACGACCTTCTTCACGATGGCATACATCATCGTGCTCAATGCCTTCATCTTGGTGGGTGCCGCGACGGTCGCAGCTGACGTCCATGGCACTGCGCTGATTGGTGGCGCCGCGGATCCGGGTCAGGCGATCGCATTGGTGAGCGCCGCGACCGCGTTGGTCGCTGGCGTGCTGACCATTCTCATGGGAACCATTGCACGCTTCCCGCTAGCGCTCGCCGCCGGGCTTGGTCTCAACGCCTTCGTTGGCTACGGCCTGGTTGTGGGCGCAGGACTAACGTGGCCGCAAGCGATGGGGTTTGTGGTGATCGAAGGTGTTGTCATTCTGATCCTGGTGCTGACCAAGTTCCGCCAGAAGATGCTCTTCGCGGTACCGATGGCGCTGAAGAAGGCCATCGCCGTGGGTATCGGCCTGTTCATCGCCTTCATCGGCCTGGTGAACTCCGGCATCGTGACGGCCGGGGCAGGCACCATCACCACGTTCGGTGTGGAGGGCTCCATCACGACCTGGCCCATGGTGGTGTTCATCGTGGGGCTCATCACTGCCATCATCCTGCTTGCACGCAAGGTCAAGGGCGCGCTGCTTATTTCGATCATCGCCGCTTCCATCGTGGCCTTCATCATTGAGCGGATCGCACCGCAAGACTCGTGGCACCTCCTTCCGCCGCGGGTTGACGGTGGCGTCGTTGCGGCGCCAGACTTCTCGCTGCTCGGCCAGGTGTCCATCTTTGGCGGGTTCGGGCAGATCGCGGTGCTGACCGCAGTGGTGCTGATCTTCTCTCTACTCGTGGTCGACTTCTTCGACACCATCGGCACCATGACTGCCGTTGGTGAAGAGGCCGGACTCAACGATGAAGACGGGATCCCGGAAGGCTCTCAGCAGATTCTGATTGTTGACTCCGTGGGTGCCATCGTGGGTGGTGTGGCCTCGACCTCGTCGAACACCGCGTACATCGAGTCCGCATCGGGCGTTGGTGATGGCGCACGCACTGGCTTCGCCTCTGTCGTGACAGGTGTCGCGTTCTTGCTCGCGACATTCCTGACTCCGCTGTACGCACTGATTCCTTCGGAGGCGGCGGCGCCGGTGCTGGTTGTGGTGGGCTTCCTGATGGTTGCGTTCGTTGCGGACATCGACTGGAAGAACCCGGCCATTGCCATCCCGGCATTCCTCACGTTCGTCGTCATGCCGTTCGGATTCTCGATCGCTGCGGGTATTGGCGTGGGCTTCATCGCCTTCGTGATCCTGCACGCGGCCACCGGCAAGATCAAGGACATCAAGCCCCTCATGTGGGTCGCTGCGGCGGCCTTCCTGTTGTACTTCTCGCTCGAACCGCTGCGTGACGTGTTCGGAATCTAGTCCTGGCAGGAGCCGCAGGGGCGTTGTCCGCAAGGGCAGCGCCCCTGTTGCCGTCTGGGCATGGGTGCCACAGGGCCGCTGAGCGCGAGGTGAGCTAGCGTCGGCCGGGCTTCGCGGTTGTGTTGCCGGGCCGGAACTCCAGGGGCATCGTGATGGGTGCCGGGCTCTCGCCAGCAAGCAATGCCTTGACTTCGGAGGCGAGTGCGTGCCCCTTGGCGCTGCCGTCCTGGCTCATGCTGGTGATCTCGTGTGGCGCGATCCATGGCAGGTCAAGGCCATCAAAGCCGGTGACGGAGATATCTTGGGGCACGCGCAGTTCGAGTTCACGAGCGGCGAGGATGACGCCGCCGGCCAAGAGGTCCGATTGGCAGACGATAGCCGTGGGCTTGGACTCGTGGCTGAGGGCCAGGTGGCCGGCCGCGATGCCTTCTTCAACCATGGATGCGCGTGCCTCCACGACCACACAGGGCTCGATGCCAGCGCGCTCGAACGCCACCAGGCGGTTGTGCGTGGGTGTCCACACCGCGTCAACATCGGTCTCGGGACCCAAGACGTGGGTTTCGCGATTGATCGCGAGCGGCAACGTCACCGTGGCGATGTGTTCGTGGCCAAGTTCCATGAGGTGTTCGATGAGCTCTACGGTGGCACTGGTGTCGTCAATGGTCACCGACCCGGCGCCCAAGGGTGCAGGGCCTTCCATCACGACGATCGGCACCCCCCTACGCTTGAGGATCTCGAGAGCCGGCTCGTCGTGATCGCGCACGCGGATCACCACGGCGGCGTCCATCGGTGCACTGTCAAGGAGCGAGCGCTCGCCGGGCTCGCCGGAGGGCGAGGGGATCAGCAGGACGCCCAGGCCCATGTCGCCCAAGTCTTCAATGAGCGCGTCGATGACTCGCAGCGCCAGCGGATCGCGGAACGCGAGGTGGAGCTTCTCGTGAATGACCACCCCCACGATGTGCGAGCGGCCAGATCGTAGCGCGCGGCCTTGTGGTGACGGGCCCGCATAGCCCAAGGCGAGCGCAGCCTTTTCGACCCGAGCCTTCATGTCCGGGGAGATGGGCCCCGCGCCTGAGTAGGTCAGCGAGACCGTCGACAACGACACGCCTGCCTTCGCCGCGACGTCGGCCATCGTCGGCCGTCGACTTGTACCCATAGTTCACTCCTGCACTTGACGTTGGCACCAGCGTAGCGGCACAATGGTGATCGGACATCGAAACGTTTCGACTTGTTCGCCCTCCCGCCAACGACGGCCGATGCTGAAGTCACCCCAGCGACGTCGTCGGCCAAGAACAGGACACCATGGTTCCCGCCCTCGGGCATCAGCCGACCACCAGCCCTGATGCCGCCCGCATTCGCCGCGCGCGCTACGGCATTCTGGGGCTTTTCGCGTTGATGGGTGCACTGCTGTCGACATTCTTGTCGCGCCTGCCGTCGATCCGCGACGCGCTCGATGTCAGCGCGAGCGGACTGGCAACGTTGATCGTCTTTGGTGCTGTGGGCGCACTTGCAGGACTCATGGTCACCGGCTGGGCTGCGGCCAAATTCGGGACCCGCGCCCTGTTGTGGTGGTCGAGCTTTGCATACCTGTTCGCCTTCGCCCTGGTCGCCGCCTCGACGGTGTCGGGCTCGAAGGTGCTCTTTGCCACCGGTCAACTGTTGGTCAGCTTCAGCTTTGCCTTCGCAAATGTCGCAATGAACTCCGAGGCCGCCGTGGTGGAGCGCAAGGTGGGGCGCAGCATCTTGCCCCAGTTCCACGCGGCATTCTCCGTGGGTATGGCGATATCGCTGGCGATCGGCGCGTACCTCTCCCACGCCGGCGTAGCTCCGGTGTGGCACTTCCTGGGCGCGGCGACTGTCTTGACGCTGGTGCGACTGTGGATCACACCGATGTCGGTCCTCGATGGGCGCCCTGCACCGACGGTGGCCGGCGCACCATTGGGCGGACCTTTCGCCACAGCTAAGGCCGAGTACCGAGAACGCAGAGTGGTGCTGATCGGCTTCATCGTGTTCGCAGCCGCCATGACCGAGATGACCGCCGCGCAGTGGATCGCGCTGTCCATCGTGGACGACTTCGATCGCTCGGAGTCCGTGGGCGACCTCATCTACTGGGTGTTCGTGATCGCGATGGTCACTGTCCGCTGGAATGGCGCCACCATCATCGACAGCATCGGGCGCGTGATGTCGTTGCGCGTTGCCGCTGTCGCGGTGGTGGTGGGGCTTGTCACGTTTGCCTTCGCACCGTGGTTCTGGGCCGTGCCCATTGCGGCCGCGCTGTGGGGCGCCGGAGCCGCCCTAGGGATGCCGATCGGGTTCTCCGCGGCCTCTGACGAACCCGAGCGCGCCAACGCGCGGGTGGCCGCAGTGGCCTCTTTCGCAACGATCGCGGGGCTCATGGTGCCTCAGGCGGTGGGACACCTCGCGGAAGTGGTCCCTCTACGCCAAGCACTGTTGTTGGTGTGCATTGCCTCGGCTACGTCGTTCCTTTTGGCGCGCGCAGTACGCAAGGAAGGCGGCCTCTTTGGGAGCCGTGAGGCGCGCATGCGCGAGGTCGGTTCGGCGATGCTGGCCCAGACCAACCGCCCGCCTGCCGTCCAGCCCACCGGACCTGTATCCGCAGGCCAGACACCGGACACCTTGCCACGCCCCTAACACCGGTTCTCGCGGGCGTGCCGGCTCACCAGACAAAGAAGTGCGGCGTGCGTGCCCCTCAGAGCACACACGCCGCACCGTCAGCCTACGGCCTTGACGGCCGCGGGCTTGCCTATCGCTTAAGCCTCGGGCGAAGGCGAAACCTCAGCGTCAACCTCGAGCTCGGCCTCAACCGTGGGCTCAACCGTGGGGTCGACCTCAGGCGAAGGCGAGACCTCAACGGTGACCTCGGGCTCGGGGGCCACAGCGGCCTCTTCGGTGTCGCCACACGCGCTCAGCGCGAGGACGGCGGCAAGTGCGAGAGGTGCTGCGAAAGCGAAACGCTTGTTCATGGATGTCTCCTTGATGTTGTTGTTGGAAATAGCAACGCCCTCACTTAGCACACACAGGGAAGTCCCCTGGGCGCGACTGAACCTCAAGCAAGGAGCGGTTCGCGAGGCGTTGGCTCTACTGAGATTCGTGGAAAGGCGTGAGCCGCAACGCCGGGGCCTGGTTCATGTTAACCGGCTGTTCATGTCGCATTGGTGACAGAACGGACACGTTCCGGTCACGGTTGGGGCACCCACGCACCGATAGCCTGGGTCCATGACCGTCGCGCCCCTGTCCACGCTGACCACCCTCCGGGTAGGCGGGCCTCCCGCCCAGCAACGTGAGGCGACCTCCGAGGCTGAGCTCGTGACGGCCGTGCAGGAGGCGGACGCGACCGGCACGCCACTGCTCATGCTGGGTGGTGGTTCCAATGTGGTGATTGCGGATGCTGGCTTCGACGGCATGGTGCTGCGGGATGCCCGCTCCGAGCTGTCGGTTCAGGATGATGGCGCATGTGGCGGTGCCTCGATCACGGTGAGCGCCGGGATGAGGTGGGACGATGTTGTGGCCCGCGCCGTGGCGGAGGGCTGGGTGGGTATCGAGGCGCTGTCCGGGATTCCGGGCTCAATGGGCGCGACGCCCGTTCAGAATGTGGGCGCGTACGGAGCCGAGGTCTCGCAGGTGATCGCGTCGGTGCGCACCTGGGATCGCCATGAAGGACGGGTCCGGACCCTCGCGCGGGTGGACTGCGAGTTCGGTTATCGCGACTCGCTGCTCAAGCGGTCCATGCGCGGCGCTGCTCCCGACGGCACTGTGTGGCACCCCACGCCGCGGTACGTGGTGCTCGATGTGACGATGCAGATGCGCTTTGGCACGCTCTCCGAACCTATCGCCTATGCGCAGCTGGCGGCGGCACTGGGCGTTGACATGGGCGCCAAGGCGCCGCTCGTGGAGGTGCGCAAGGCGGTGATCGAGCTGCGCCGCTCCAAGGGCATGGTGCTGGACGTCAACGACGCCGACACCTGGAGCGCGGGGTCCTTCTTCACCAACCCCATCCTGACCGCCCAGGCCGCAGCTGCTCTGCCCGAGGACGCCCCTCGGTACCCCGCCGGCGACGGGTTCGCACCGGGGAGTATCAAGACCTCCGCAGCATGGCTCATCGAGAGCGCGGGATTCGGCAGGGGCTTCTCGCTTGCGGCCGATGCTCGGGCGAGTCTGTCTTCCAAGCACACCTTGGCCATCACCAACCGTGGGGAAGCCAGTGCCGCTGACCTCGTGGAGCTCGCCCGGGCCGTCCGCGATGGCGTGCGCGAGGCCTACGGCATCACGCTGGTGCCGGAGCCGGTGCTGATTGGCGTGGAACTCTAGGTTGAGGTGGACGCACCGCGGGGCCCGAGCCTGTCGGCCCGGACCCCGCGAATGCCCCGTGACTATCGCTCGTTAGCCGTCCGTGGCGATGGCCTTGAGGATGTCGAGCTTGGAGGCACGCCACGCGGGCCACACGGCGGCCAAGATGCCCGCGATGAAGGCACTGACCATGTAGAACAGGATCCAGAGCCACGGAACGGTTGGTCCCATGAATCCGAAGTCCTCGAGTGCGTAGACCAGAGCCGATCCGAGTGAGACTCCCAGGATGATGCCCAGGATGGTCCCGAACACGGCCATCACCACGGCCTCCACCGTGATCATCGCCCAGACGGAGCGCTGCTTCACGCCGACGGCGCGTAGCAGTCCGATCTCCCGCGTTCGTTCGGTCACCGAGAGCAATAGCGTGTTGGCCACGCCCAGGAGCGCAATCAGCAACGCGGCCCCGAGCAGTCCGGAGATCACGCCGATCAGGACCGTCAACGCCTGGTTGAAGAACTGTTCGATCTCGGAGGGTTCTTGAACCTGGACCAGGGGGAAGTTCTCCGCGAGGTTCTCTTCCACCGCAGCCTTGGTCTCGGCGACATCAACGGAGTCTTCGAAGTCGATGAGCACCTGGAAGATGTCCTGCCGCTGCGTCAGCAACTCGCCTTCGGGCCAGTCCACAAACACGTTGGCATCGCCCTCGTTGAGGTAGAGGCCAGTGACGTTGAGGGTCACGGTGCCGTCGGGTCCTGCGACCACGATCTCGTCGCCGAGGTTGTACCCAGCATTGACCATGGCAGGATCGATGAACGCGCCACCGTCGATAGAGCCGATGCCCGGCTCCGCGTTGTAGTCAAACATCGACTCCGCAACGTCGGCGTCAATGATGCCGAGCGATCGTGGGGTTCCGTCTATCTCGACATCGAGGACCGCGAGTCGCTGCACCGCGCGGACGCCGTCGGTCATCGTCACCACATCAATCGCTCCCTGGGGAATGGGTCCCGTGGTGGGAATGATGAACAGCTCCGCTCGGTTGCCCTGGAACTGTGCGGTGAAGACCGTCTTGAGTGACTCAGTGAAGGTCGCGACCAGCGCCAACAGCATCACGCCTATCATGAGCGCAGCGGCCGTGTTGGCGCTCCGTCGCGGCTCGCGCCGGATGTTGTTCGCCGCGAGCTTTCCGGTGACACCAAACGTGGCGGTTAGCATGTTGCGCATGCCGTAGGCCATGGGAACCAGGACCTGCGCAGCAAGGAGCGTGACGCCAAGGACGATCAGCACAGCGCCGGCTCCCACCCAGATGTAGGGCCTTGGCACGCTGACCTGCAATCCGATGAACACCATCACGATGCCGGCGAGAGTCATGGCCGCACCCACGATGTTGCGCAGAGTCAGCGACTTCTTTCCCGCAGTCCCTGCCTCGCGAAGGGCCTCCATGGGGGAGATGTTGGAGGCGTGGATCGCGGGTAGCAACGCGGAGATCAGAGTTACCGTGACCCCGAGCCCGTAGCCCCACAGGATCGCGTTGACCGGTAGCAGCATGGTACCGAGGATGTCTCCGCTAAAGGACTCGATGACAAGACCGATTACCACCGCGAATCCCCAACCCATCAAGATTCCCAGGGTCGAGGCAACGATTCCGATCACCACCGATTCAATCAGAATCGTGCTACGGATCTGTGATCCGGTGGCTCCGATCGCACGGAGCAAGCCAAACTCGCGCGTGCGTTGGGTCACGATGATGCGGAAGGTGTTCGCGATGATGTAGGCACCAACGAACAGCGCGATGATCGCGAATGCGATCGCGAAGATGTCCACGTACTGCAGAGCGTCGTTGAACGCCTCAATCTGCTCGGCGAGCTTGTCTTCGCTCGTGATGGCACGGCCGTCGGCGGGCAGGATGTCGTTAATGGCACTGACCACGGCGTCGGCGCGTGCACCGTCCTGGACGAGCACCTCGATGGTGGCGAATCCGGTGAGACCGCCCCCGAGTTCGCGTACCGAGTCCTCGGTTGCGAAGGCCAACGTGGCTGTTTGCAGCTGGTTGCTTTCGCCAAACTTGACGCTCCCAACCACCTCAAACTCGAAGACGCCGGAATCGGCCGCGATCGCCACGGTGTCTCCAAGCGCGAGGTCTTGCTTCGCAAAGGTGTCGATGTCCAGCACGATCTCCCCTGGTGCTGTGGGAACGCGTCCGGTCTCGACCGTGGAGCGGTCAATCTGCTCGGCGCCAGTCCAGTTGTAGACCAGCGTGGGAGCCCCCGACATGTTGGCGGGAGCGGTGCGGTCGGCGTTGAGGAGGAAGCCGGTTTCGACGCCAACCCCGCCTTCTGCTACCGCAACACCATCGATGTTGCGAATCGCTTCGAGGTCGTCCTCCGAGAAGAGTCCGCTCTTGGAGAACGGGTCAACGTTGGCGTCGGGGTGAGGTTCCACCACCACGTCAACGGATGAGTAGATGTCGGCGAAGAGGTCAGAGAAGCCCTTGGACAGGGCGTTCGTGAACACCGCGCTCGCAGCCACGAGCGACACCCCGAGCGCGACGGCGAATGCCGTCAGAATGAGGCGCTTGGGGTTGTGCTTGACTGACTTGAGTGCAAGTCTCAGCATTGGATCAGTGCCCCATCTGCTTCATGCGGTCGAGCACCTTCTCGGCGGTCGGTTCGCGCATCTCGTCAACAATCTGGCCGTCCTCAAGGAACAGGATGCGGTCAGAGTAGGCGGCCGCAGTGGGGTCGTGCGTGACCATCACGATGGTCTGCTTGAACTCCTTCACCGCGCGGCGCATGAAGCCCAACAGCTCCGCACCCGACTTCGAGTCGAGGTTTCCGGAAGGCTCGTCCGCGAAGATGATCTCGGGGCGGGACACGAGCGCTCGCGCAACAGCGACGCGCTGCTGCTGGCCGCCGGAGAGTTCGGCGGGAAGGTGGGTGAGGCGGTCGCCCAACCCCAGGATGTCGATGATCTCGTCAAACCACTCCTGTTCGACCTGCTTGCCTGCAATGTCGATGGGCAACGTGATGTTCTCACGGGCGGTGAGTGAAGGGATGAGGTTGAAGGACTGGAAGACAAAGCCGATGTTGTTGCGGCGAACCTCGGTGACCTGGGCTTCGCTCAACGACGTAATGACGATGTCGCCGATGCTCGACTGGCCGTGCGTCAGGCGGTCCAGGCCCGCGAGGGTGTGAAGCAGGGTCGACTTACCGGAGCCGGAGGGGCCCATGATGGCGGTGAACTCGCTGCGCGCGATGTCCACGTTCACGCCGTCGAGGGCGCGCACGGCCATGTCACCCATGCCGTAGTCCTTGTAACCGTCGCGCATCGCGGCGGCGAGCGTCGTAGTGGCTGAGGTGGTCATTCGTGGTGCCTTTCGTATGAGAAGTATGGATGCTGCTCAGCCCAGTGTGTCCTGACCAACCTAGCCACGGCATCGGCCGCAAGAACGGTTTCGCGGGCCTCCTACTCAGGGATGACCCCTGGGGCGAACCTACGGACGGGGGATGACCAACCCAGAGTCGTAAGCCTCGACCACCGCTTGCACGCGGTCGCGCACGCCCAGCTTGGTGAGGATGTGGCTCACGTGCGTCTTGACAGTGGTGTTTGACACAAACAGTTCGGTGGCGATCTCTTGGTTGCTGTAGCCGCGCGCCATGAGTTGGAGTACCTCGACCTCGCGGTCGGAGAGATCGCCAATGGCCTCCGGGCTGGGCACGTGCACCGCGCCGTCACCTGCCGGGACGCCGGTGGCGGAGTCAGCAGCGCCACCATTGCGGGTGAACTGTTCGATGACGCGCCGTGTGACCTCCGGAGCCAGGAGCGCTTCGCCCGACGCGACCACCCGTACCGCGTTCACCAGCGTGTCGCCGTCGGCGCTCTTGAGTAAGAAGCCCGATGCGCCAGCGCGCAGGGCACCGTAAACGTACTCGTCGTCGTCAAAGGTGGTGAGAATGACCACGCGCACGTCGGGGCAGATCGCGAGCAACTCTTTGGTGGCGGCGAGGCCGTCCATGCCCGGCATGCGGATGTCCATCAAGACCACGTCGGGCTGATGCTCCGCAGCCATCGATGCAGCCTCGAGACCGTCGGCCGCCTCGCAGCACACCTCGATGTCTGGCTCGGACTGCAAGATCATTTTGAGCCCTACCCGAACCATCGCTTGGTCGTCAATGAGCCCTACTCGAATCATGGGTTGTCCCTGCTCACGATGATGCCTACCTTGGAATCTGCGGTCCACCGGCGTGGCGTTGCCACCTGGTCATCGCTCGTGGGCAACGTGGCGAACACCCTGAAGCCGCCGCCGCTGCGCGCTCCAGCCTCGAACACACCACCCAGCGCCGCCACACGTTCACCCATGCCAGCAATGCCGTGCCCGCCGTGCGACTGGGCAACGTCCGAGATCACGCCGCGACCGTCGTCGTCCACTGTGATGGAAACTTCGCCATCGCGCCGCTTGACCGTCACAACCGCGTTGGCGCCGGGGCCGGCGTGCTTCATCGCGTTGGTGAGGGATTCCTGAACAATCCGGTAGGCGCTCAGCTCGACGCCCGCAGGGACGTGCGCATTGCCGGTGATCTCGAGGTGCACCGGAAGACCCGAGGCCTCGACCTTCGCGGCGAGGTCGGGCAACCCCGCCAGCGACGGCATCGGCGACAAGTCTTCGAGGTAAGGGAAGGTCGTGGTGGGCGTTGGGGCGGTCTCGCCGGCCTCGGCGAGCTCGGTGACGACGGCATTGGTGGCATCGAGCTCCGACGCGCGGAGCACGCCGATCATGCGCTGCATCTCCGTCAGGCCCTTACGCCCGGACTCGCTGATGGTTTGGAGCGCCTCCCCGACGGCGGGGTCCGACTTGGCTGCTAGCCTCTTGGCACCCTCCGCCTGCAAGGTCATGACCGTCATCTCGTGGGCGACAACATCGTGAAGTTCGCGGGCAATACGCGCGCGTTCAGCCCGGACCGCGTCGAGAGCGGCGGCGCGGTGAGCGCGCTCGCGGCGCGCATGGGCGACCTCGAGATCAGCAAGTCGAAGGTGGCGGCGGTTATCGATGATCCCGATCTCGAGAGGCAATGCGAAGGCGATGATGACCGAAAGAATCGACAGCGGGTGAACCTCGGGATTTGTCAGCGTGCCCACCGTGGTCCAGGCGACGGCGAGGACGATCACGCCGGTACCGTGGAGGACCGCCTGCCTGCGCGATAGGTACAGTCCCACGCCGTAGATCGCGACGATCACCCCGAAGATTCCTGTTCCGTCAACGTATCCGAGGCTCGCGTAGACAGCCCAGGCAACGAAGACCAGCCACAGCACCATGCGGGGGAACTGTTGACGCCATGCGATAGGGGCGGTCATTGCCACCACCAGCGCGTACCCCAAGGGATCGGCCGCGCGACCCAGGTCAAGGCTGTAGGACTGGATCATGATCAGGCCGGCGATCGCGAGGGCAAGTAACGACAGCGCGATGGCGATGTCGGCGAACCGCGGCGGCTTGATGTGCACGTGTCCAGGGTACGGCGTGGGCGCCTGAAGCCGCCTCAGTCTTGAGAACGATCCTTTGGGGAATATTCCCCATGGCGATGGGGCGGCATTTTGCACTAGGGTCAGGGGGCAAGCGGCGAGTACACGATAGGCCATTGGGGGAAACCATTCATGAATGTGGTCTCGACGATGCGTCGTGGTGCCCGCAGAATGGGTGCCACCGCGTTCATTACGTGCGCAGCCCTTGTGCTGGGGATCTTCGCGTTTCTTGATGAAGGCGTTCCCGTGGCGGACGTTGAACTCCACGATGGCGCCGTCTGGCTTACTAACCGCAGCACCTTGATGGTGGGCCACCTCAATTTTCAGTCTGCAGTGCTCGACACGGGGTTGCGCACGTCGACCGGCCAGTTTGATGTCCTGCAATCCGGAAATCACATTGCTATTCACGATCTTGCGAACAACGTGCTGTCAGCGGTCGACCCCGCGACCGTCGCTTCGGTCACCGACATCGCCCTCCCTCGCGGGTCGATGGTGGCCTCCGGCGGCGGCACCGTCGCTGTGCTCGATCCCAGTACGGGCGAGGTGTGGGCCACGCACATGGGCAGGCTCGAAGGATGGAGCCTCGACGAGGTCCCACCGCTCGCGGCCACGGGCGCCGACGCTACCCTAGCGGTGGCTGCTGACGGAACCGTCACGGTCATCTCCATGTCCGAGCAGACCCTGACGACGCTGCGTCTGGACGAAGCCGGGGTGATGGAGGGCTCCGAGACCGCGGACTTGGAGCTCTCGCAGGACTCCAGGGCCACGGTGACTGCCGTAGGTTCCACGCCGGTGGCGTTGGATTCCGGCTCCGGCTCGTTGATTGTTGGTGGTCGCACGATTGCACTGACCGATGACCCCATTTCAGTCGTTCAGCAGCCTTCCGGAGACAGCTCGTTTGTAGCCGTCGCGACCTCCGAGTCTTTGATTTTGCAGCCGCTTGACGGGGCCGAGGCTACGGCGATCCCCATCGATGGCATGGGAATCCCGGCAGCGCCGGTTTATCTCAACGGTTGCGTGTATTCGGCGTGGGCGGGCGCGGGTGTCTTTGTGCGGGATTGTGTGGGAACGGACCACGATTTGCGGGTTCCGATCGACGGCGCGCTGCCTTCCGCTGCCTTTGTTTTCCGCGTCAATCGAGACGTTGTGGTGCTCAACGACTACGTCAACGGGACTGGTTGGTTGGTCAACGATGCGCTTGAGCGCGTCGACAACTGGGACGACCTCATGCCCCCACCTGCCGATCAACAAGAGTTGATTGAGTTCGAAGACGACGAGCCACTCGAGTCGCTTCCCGATCGCGATCAACCGAACACGCCTCCTGTCGCCGAAGACGATTCGTTTGGCGCGCGAGCGGGACGCACCACGGTGCTACCCGTCGTGGACAATGATTACGACCTCGATGGTGACGTGCTGACCGTGGTGGTGGTCGACGCCAGTGGCGTGGCCGGTGATGTTCAGGTGATTCGTGGAGGAGCTGCGCTCCAAATAGTGGTGCCGGAATCGGCCACGGGCCGGTCCAGTTTCACCTACCGAGCGAGTGATGGTCGCGGTGGCGTGGACGACGCTACGGTGACGGTGGAAGTCGTTCCCGAGGGCTCGAACGCGGCCCCCGAACAGCGGCGTCGCTCGCGGGTCTCCGTCGAAGCGGGCGCGAAGGTGTCCTACAACGTCGTCACCGACTGGCTAGACCCCGATGGCGACTTATTGTTCCTGAAGGATGTGGGGCAGTCCGGTCCAGACAACATCCAGTTCACACCGGACGGCGTGATCACCATTACTGCAAATGCGGACTCGTTCGGTACCCGTGAGATTCCGGTGGTGATCTCCGATGGCCGCGACGAGGTGAGCGGAGTGCTGCGCCTCGATGTGTGGCCTCCGGGGACGCAAGCTCCCAAGACTCATCCCGATCATGTGGTGACTACCGCAGGCCAAACCGTCGTGGTGCGTCCGCTGGCGAACGACTTGTCGCGGTCAGGTCTACCGCTCACGCTCGCCAAAGTATCCGAGGTGCGGGGGGCCGCCGTCGTCATGAACGCGGAACAGGGCACATTCACCTTCGCGAGCCCGACGGCAGGCACCTTCTATGTGCAGTACTTGGTGACGGACGGGCCGAACACCGCAACGAACTTGGTCAGGGTCGATGTCTTGGCCGAAGTGTCCTCAAGTCTGCCGCCGATCGCGGTCGCGGATGTTGCGCTCGTCGCGGCTGGAGATTCGGTCCTGGTGGATGTGCTGGCCAATGATTCCGATCCCAGCGGTAGCGTGCTTGTGGTTCAGAACGTTGAGGTACCACATCAGTCTGGCCTGACCGTCGCCATTCTTGAACACCGATTGCTTCGCATCACCAACCTCGCGGGGATCCAAGAGCCGGTAACGCTCACCTACACGGCTTCAAACGGGACGCACAGCGCGAGCGCTGAAGTGACGGTGCTTCCCATTAACCCGCAGGAGCAGACGCTGGCTCCGGTCGCGGTGGACGACGAGGTCGTGGTGCGCGTCGGTGATATCGCGACTGTGGCGGTTCTCGACAACGACTATCACCCGTCGTATGCGAAGTTCGAGCTTGCCGGGCTGGGAGCGCCGCACGTCGACCCTGCGATCGCCGAGGTGTTCCAGTCAGAGAACACGTTGCGAATCAAGGCCGGGGACACTGCGACAACGGTGACGGCTTCCTACGACATCATTGACGAGTTCGGGCAGCGGGACTCGGCGACACTGACTATTCGCATTGCCGGGATGCAGGACACCAACAGTGCGCCCCGGCCGCGCGACCTCGAAGCGCGCGTGCTCGCCACCCAAAGCGTTCGGATCCCGGTCCCCCTTGACGGCATCGACCCCGACGGGGACTCCGTGACCCTGCTGGGGCTGTCATCGTCTCCCTCGCAAGGACGCGTGGTGCAAGTGGGCCAAGACTGGTTCATCTACGAGGCGTACTCGGATGGGCGAGGCACCGACACCTTCACCTACGCGGTCCGTGATCGCCTTGGCGCGGAAGCGACCGGCACCGTGACGGTGGGCGTCGCCCCCAAGATCGGCATCAACCAGCCGCCCATCGCGGTGAAGGATGAGGTCGCGATGCGACCGTCCAGCTCCATCTCGGTGCCTGTGCTTGCCAACGACTCTGACCCCGATTCCGACATCATTAGCCTGGAGCCCGAAGGGCTCGACGTTCCCGACGGTATCGAAGCGACTGTCGTCAATGGCCGTGTCCTGGTCCGTTCGGCACGCGAGGGCGAGTTCACCATCGCCTACACCGTGAGCGATGTCTACGGTGCGTCAACGGTGGGGACGCTGTTGGTAACTGTGGACCCTGAAACACCTCTCGTTCCCCCGATCGCCCGCGATGACCGCGTCATGGAGAGCGAGGTGAACGACGACGGCACTGTGCTGGTGGACGTTCTCGCGAACGACGAAGACCCGGATGGTGTGACCAGTGAGTTGACCATCAGCGTTGACCCGCTGCAAGGCACCGTCACGCCAGATAAGCAAGTCCAACTGACGCTCGGTGAAGTAGCGCAAGTGGTTACCTACACCGTGACCGACCCCACCGGCCTCAGTGCTTCAGCCTTCATCCTGGTCCCGGGTCTCGGGCAGGCGCGCCCCGCGCTTCTCAGTGCCGCTCCGGTCGAAGTCTTGAGTGGCGAAACCAAGGTGTTCCTCCTCACCGACTATGTGGTGACCTCGACGGGCAACCCTGCACTCATCACCGAAGCTGAACGCGTGTTCGCGGCGCACGGCAATGGCGATTCGCTGGTCATCGACGAAGGCACCCTCACCTACACGTCTCTCGACGGGTACTTCGGCAAGGACGGGCTCACGTTCCAGGTCACGGATGGGCTTTCGCTTGATGACCCGTTGGGAACCATGGCGACCCTCACGATCCCCATCACGGTGCTTCCGAACGGCAATCAGCCCCCAGAGTTCCGAGACAGTTCTGTGCAAGTCGCGCCCGGCGACGACCCCGTGGCTGTGGACCTGGGCAAACTCGCCACCGATCCGGATCCGGGCGATGACGAGCTCCTGGAGTTCGCGCTTGCGGGTGCGGTGCCCACCGGATTCGCGGTCAGCGTCGATACGGACCAGCTCCTTGTTTCCGCCGGAGCAGATGTCGCGAAAGGCACCGAGATCGATGTTGCGGTCTCGGTGACTGATGGCAAGTCAACCCCCGTCGAAGGGATCGTGCGCGTACTCGTCACCGCCTCGTCCCGCGCGATGCCGGTCGCGAACGATGACTTCCTTGACGACCTTCGTCCGGAGCGCACAGTAGACGTCGATGTGTTGGCCAATGACCGCAATCCGTTCCCCGACGATCCACTCGTCGTGGTCGAGGCTGTGGTCGAGTCGGGCCAAGGAAGTGCGGCGCTGTCTGAGCGAGGTGTGGCCATCACTCCGTCCGCAGGCTTCTTTGGAACCCTGGTGGTGCGCTACACCATCCAGGATGTCACGGGTGATCCTGACAGGAGGGTGAGCGCCCGCATCTACGCCACGGTGGTGAAGGAGCCCGATGCGCCCGCCAAACCCACCATCAAGGCGGTTGAGGATCGCCGAGTCACCCTCGAATGGGTCACCCCTCCGTCCAACGGCGCGCCGATCTCGCACTACACGGTGCAGTCGGACAAGGGACAAACATATGACTGCACGTCGAACCTCTGCACGCTTGAGGGCCTCACGAATGACGTTGAGTACCGTTTCACCGTCTCAGCGCACAACCGCGCTGGGACTTCCGCGCCATCTCCAGCTTCTGACGTGGCGCGGCCAGACATCCGGCCCGATCAACCTGCGCCTCCTACCCTCCAGTTTGGCGACCGCAGCCTCGATGTCGCGTGGGTTACTCCATCGACCGCCGGGTCCGCGGTGCGGAGCTACACGCTGGAGATCTCGCCAACACCCTTGGGCGGTAGCGCGCAGAAGACCAACGTCACTGGCAACGTGATCAGGTGGGAAGGGCTCGAGAACGGCGTTGCCTATCGCGTGCGCGTGCAGGCACACAACGATGCCGTTGAGCCGTCAACGTGGAGCGACTACTCCGCGACGGAGATCCCCGCTGGCCCGCCGGCGCAAATCGACAAACCTCAAACCGAACGCTTGGAACCGGTAGGCAATCGCGCGCAGCTGCGAGTCACGTGGCAGGTGCCGTCTGGAAACGGCGACCCTGTGTCCAGTTACACGGTTACCGCACGCCGGGGAGGTACCGTCGTGACCGCCGTTGACGTACCAGCGGGCGAGACCAGCCGCGTGTTCCAACTCGACACCTCGACTACCGACTACACGTTTACTGTGGTTGCGCACAACAAGGCTGGTACATCGTCGCCGAGCGTGGCCTCCGACCCCCGGCGCGCATTCACCGCGCCGGGTGCCTCGACCTCAGTCATCGCCACCCCGCTGGATCGAAGTATCGAAGTCAACTTCGAAACCCCGCCTCGAAACGGCGCCGACGCCGCATGGATTCACTACGAGTACCGGCTCAACGGCTCAGGGTCCTGGATCAACCTCCCCGCCAACCGGATTATCACGGGATTGACAAACGGGAGTACCTACACTGTGCAGATCCGGGGGGTGGTCAACCATGACGGTGTCCAGTACAACGGGGCGGCGTCAGCGACCTCGAACTCCGCCCGGCCGTTCGGTCCCATCGGCAACCCGTCCATCACCGGCTCCTCTGGTGATCGACAAGTAACGTTCACCGTCACGGCTCCGGCAACAAACGGACGCCCCATCGAAAGCATCGAGTACCGCACCCGAGTGGGTTCTGGCAGTTTCTCCGCATGGACGCTGTGGAGCGGCTTCACATCCGGCAGCGCCAACCGAACGGTGAATGGCACCGCAGACAGTCAGAACATCACGCTTGAGGTGCGAGTCAAGGCCGAAGACACCTCGGGCTATGGCACTGCGTCCCGCACCACGGCGACGCAGACGCCGCCAGCCCCGTCAGTGTCGGTGAGCAGGAGCTCCAACAAGTACATCGGCGGCCCGTGCATCAACGGCGACTACAACTGCTACAACCTCGTGGTTGTCCTCGACAACTTCCCAGCAAACACCAGCGTTTCAATCAACTGCAAGTACACCAGGAACGGAACTGTCCAGAACTGGACGTCCACGCGGACCGCCACGACCAACGGCTCGGGACAGTTGACCTGGGGCCCGAGTCAGTCGTCATGCTTCATCGGCTCCGAGAACCAAAACCCCTGGAGTGGGCCGTTCTGGGCTCAGATTCAGGTTGGCGGCAATACCTATGATTCGAACAAGAACGTGCGATGGTGAGCGTCGCCGTGTCCAACCAAAGACCATCGCGCAAAGACCGACCCCTTGGAGAGCTCGCATGACGATGACAGCAGAACAGGCCACTTGGTTCGCGAAGACCTTCGGCACGATCGCGAACAACATCGGCCAGGCGGTGCTGGGCAAGGACGAGGTCATTCGACTCGTCCTGACTGCCCTCTTTGCAGAAGGTCATGTGCTTCTGGAAGACGCGCCAGGAACTGGCAAGACGAGCCTTGCCAAGGCCCTGGGTGCCACCGTCGACGGCACGCACAATCGCATCCAGTTCACGCCAGACTTGTTGCCCTCGGACGTGACCGGCATCCAGGTGTGGAACGAGAAGACCCGCGAGTTTGAGTTCCACCAAGGACCAATCTTCTCGTCAATCGTGCTTGCGGACGAGATCAACCGCGCTTCGCCCAAGACACAGTCGGCGTTGCTCGAAGTGATGGAAGAGTCCCGCGTCACAGTTGACGGCGTCACCCACAGCGCTGGGCGGCCGTTCCTCGTGATCGCCACGCAGAACCCCATCGAGCAGGCCGGTACGTACAAGCTGCCGGAAGCGCAGCTAGACCGCTTCTTGCTGAAGACCAGCATTGGTTACCCCGACATCGCCAACACCGCGCGAATCCTCGGCGGTCAGGCCACCCGAGACCGAAGTCTTGCGCTCAAGCCGGTCATCACGACCCAGGCGATTGCGGACATGACGGACCTCGCCGCCACGACCCACGTTGATGACGCGGTGCTGACATATATCGCGACAGTCTGCGAAGCCACGCGCCGGGCTGGTGCTGCGCGCTTGGGAGTGTCGGTACGCGGCGCACTATCTATGGTGCGCGCCGCGAAAGTATGGGCAGCGGCGTCGGGCCGTCACTACGTTATCCCCGACGACATCAAGACCTTGGCCCCGCACGTTTGGGATCACCGCATCATCATGGATGCTGAGGCAGAGTTCCAAGGTGCGACTGCTCGGCAGGTGGTTGACCAAGCGATTGCTGAGATTCCCGCGCCTCAGGCGAGCCTCGCCTCGGCATGACCACCGGCGCGGAAGGTCGTCTGGACGTGGGCGACTCCACGACGTCCATACGCGACTACTTGAGCACTAGGGTGGCCGCGCTAAGGCAGTGGTGGTGGGACGTTGCGAAGCCGCTTGCCATGCCCCTATGGGTGCGTGGGAGTCGCCTCGCGTCGTGGGGTACGGCACTGGGGTGGGGTGTCATCTGTGTCATGGCGCTCGCGTGGACTCTAGGTCTCTCCTTCAACTGGTGGGAGCTCACGACGGTGGCGATCGTGACGAGCGTCCTCCTTGTTGTATGCGCAGGCTTCCTCCTGGGGCGTACCTCGTACATCGCGACACTCGATCTGAGCCGCACTCGAGTGGTGGTCGGTGAGCGCGCGGTCGGTGCTATCACGCTCAGCAACCCAGGCAAGCGGGCGCTACTTCCTGTGTTGGTGGAACTTCCTGTGGGCAAAGGGATTGCCTCGTTCGCCATTCCGCGACTCGCGCCAGGCTCTAGTCACGAAGATCTCTTCACCATCCCCACGAACAAGCGCGCCGTGCTGTCAGTGGGTCCCATCAACGCGGTGCGCGGTGATCCGCTTGGGTTGCTTGCCCGCGTCGTGACGTGGACGGACCCGGTCGATCTTTACGTTCACCCGCGCACGGTCCCCCTTGACGGCGCGTCCTCGGGGTTTCTACAAGACCTCGAGGGGCTCCCTACTAAGGACCTCTCGAACTCAGATATCGCGTTTCACGCGATCCGCGACTACGTGCCTGGCGATGATCGTAGGCACGTGCATTGGCGATCAACCGCGCGCACTGGCAAGTTGATGGTGCGACAGTTCGAAGAGACCAGGCGCTCTCACCTCGCGATCTCCCTTTCCCTCAACAACGAGGAGTACTCCCACGAAGACGAGTTCGAGCTCGGGATCTCGGTGGCAGGTTCACTGGGTCTGCAAGCGCTCAAGGAAGACAAGAACGTCTCTGTCCTCGTGCAAGGCACCCAGTTGCCCACGCGCGCGGGCAAGCCATTCCTTGACTCACTGTCGGGACTTGAACACACGGACCCCCGCCGCGGCTCGATCGTTGACCTCGCTTTGACGACCGGCGTTTCGGTGCCGGACGCGTCTGTTGCTGTCCTCGTGTGCGGTACGCAGGTTACTCCAACCCAGTTGCGTCTCGCCGCTTCACACTTGCCGCTCGGCGTGCAAGTGGTCGCCGTGTATTGCAGCCCGAACGCCACCGTCACCCGGCGCACCATCGGCGATGTCATCGTGCTGACGTTGGGTGATCTACAAGAACTACCCCATGTGATGCGGCGGGTTGTCGCATGAGTCCGAATCGTGACGTGCGCCGCCGCTTCATTGACCTCATTGTGCTGGCAGCGCTGCTCGCTCTCGCGGCGTGGGGCTTCGCGCCACTGTTCGGTAGCTCGGTGTGGGTTCTCGCCGTTGTCGGAGGCTTGAGTCTTGGTTTCGGCCTGGCGCTACTGGGGTCTGCGCGGCGATGGTCCACCGCCACGATAGCCGCAGGCTCAGTGGTGGTCTACTTCCTGACGGGCGGACCGCTGGTGCTGCGCTCTACCTTGGCCGCAGGTTGGGTCCCGACACTCGACACCATGGTTTCGCTGGGCCGCGGGGCTACCGGCACGTGGATGGAACTCCTCACCATCGACGTGCCCACCGTCGGCTTCGAGGTTCCGCTACTCGTTCCATTCATCGCGACCCTGCTCTGTGCCACGGTGGCGGTATCTCTTGGCACGCGGATGACGAATCCGGGGTGGGCAATCCTCCCGGTAGGGGCACTCCTCATCGTTGCGATTGTCTTTGGCATGTATCGTGCAGCCGCTCCGGTCGCTCAGGGTGTGGGGATCGTTGGTCTCTCCATCGCATGGCTGGCTTGGCGTCGCGTGCTGGCTCGCGGCGGAGATGTGGTGGCCCTTGCCGCGGAGCAGTCTGCCACGGCGGCGGTCGTGGCAAACCGTCGCAAGGCCGTTCTCGCCGCTGGTGTGCTCGTGGCGTCACTGGTAGTGGGTGCATTCGTGAGCGCTGCATCGGAGCCTGAAGGGCAGCGCCACGTCCTACGGGACGAGGTGGTGCCGCCCCTTGATCTGCACGCGTACCCTAGTCCGTTGCAGTCGTTCCGCAAGTATGTGCGTGATTACGAGACCGACGCGTTGTTCACCGTCCAGGGCCTTCCTGACGGGGCGAGGGTGCGCCTAGCGACGCTCGACGTCTACGACGGCATCGTGTACTCGGTCGCAGGGGATGGGTCCCCGACATCCGGCAACTTCGCGCGAGCGGGATCGGCTTTTCCAGAAGTCGGTGGTGGCCAGGACGTGACTGTCACCGTTACCATTGAGGCGCTCCGCGGCGTCTGGCTCCCGGAACTTGGCGCGGTCCGCGCTATCGACTTCCATACTGAGCGCGCGGAGACCTTGCGCCGGGGACTGTATTACAACGCGGCGACAGGCACCGCGGTAGTAACGCCGGGAGTTGCCCAGGGCGACCGCTACACCGTGACAGCCGTGCTTCCTCCCGTGTTCGAGATTGAGGATCTCGAAGGCGATGACTTCGCTCGCATGCGGCTCCCAGCCCACCAGAGCATTCCCGAGATAGTCCGTGACACGGCGGGAGAGGCGGCGGGATCTGATGCCGACACCGTCGCGCTGTTGGCGGCAATGCGAGACTACTTGTCCGCCGGCGGCTTCTTCAGCCACGGACTAGAAGGACAACCCGCCTCGCGCTCTGGTCACGGAGCGGAACGCATTAGCGCGTTGCTGAGCGCCGAACAGATGCTAGGTGACGACGAGCAGTACGCTGTCGCGTTTGCACTGATGGCTCACGAGCTGGGCATTCCAGCGCGCGTCGTCATGGGGTTCCACGGCGAACCCAATGCAACGGGCGTGTTCGTCGCGGACGCACACACCGCTCACGTTTGGACTGAAGTCGCTCTCGCCGGTGCCGGGTGGGTGGTGATCGATCCATCCCCAGCTGAAGACCAGTTGCCGACCGACGAAGACCAGAGTCCTCAGCGTGAACCTCAGCCACAGATACTCCAGCCTCCGCCACCCCCGAACGAGCCGCCTGAGCAGCCTCAGGCAGTGCCCACTGATGACGAGGCAGTTGACGATTCCGGCATTACGGCCGAGATGATTCTCCGAGCGTTGGTGATCATGCTGGGCGTGCTCGGACTGCTCCTCGTGGTTCTGGGTCCGTTCGCGGCCGTTCTTGCTCTCAAGTTGCGCAGGCGCAGGCGCAGGCGCCGAGCGCGTCGGCTTGCTGACCGCTTTGTGGGCGCATGGGATGAGGTCACCGACCTCGCAACTGACTTCGGAGTGCGACTTGCCCCGCACGGAACGAGGCTGGAACGCGCGCGCGGTGTGCACCAAGTGTTCGACAACGCGGGTGCGGTAACGCTGGCTCTGCGCGCCGATGCCTTCGTGTGGTCACCGGACTACAAGGATGAAGCCGACTCTGACCAGTACTGGAGGGATGTGAGCGGCGCCATCGAAGCCATGGAGAAATCGCGAAGTATGTCGCAGCGGTGGAAGGCGCGCTTGAGTTTGCGGTCCATTGTTGCATCACGTAGCTCTGGGCCAGCCTGGCTTGCGACGTCCAACGCGCCCACTGCCGGGAAGCGAGGTCTGCGCGATGGCTGAGGCAGTCTCGGCATCACTGGTGCACGCGCCTGCGGCGCGCCGACTCGCTGCTGCAGCGGTGGACGGAACGATCATTGCCTTCGTTGGTTTGATCGCTTACGTCCCAGCGGCCGTTGTCGCGGCAAGGTCGACCACAGAGGGTCCGACGACAGGCGCCGCTGTGGCGTTCTGGATGGCGTTCGGCGGGCTCGTAGTGCTGGCGGCTTGGCTAGCGTTGGTATTCCTCAAGGCCAGCCGCGCCACGCCGGGGATGGCGCTCGCGCAGACTCGACTCGTGGCTGCATCCACGGGTGTGTCTGTGGGGTTTGTGAGAACCCTGGGGCGAGCCCTCCTGTGGCACCTAGGCGTCGCGGTGATCGTGGGTGCCTTCTCGCCTCTCATGGATGCACGACTCAGGGGCTGGCACGACAAACTCATGGGAACCATGATGGTTGACGCGACCACGGCGAACGGGCCGTTAGTGGAGCGTTCGGTGCCAACGGCTGCCGCCGAGGGTCGCCGTGACAATCCGGGTGCACGCGAACGCCCGGGCCCTACGGCCAAGGAGAGTGACGCCATGGATGAGCCCCTCATTACTGCAGTGCCCGGGTTCAAGCGCGAGCCCGCGCCACAGCAGTCGCTGCCGCCGGTTGAACCACCCGGCGCGGAGGCTGCGCCTGTGCCGCCATCGGCGGTGCACGCACCTGTTGTCACTGATCCGCCGCCCGTGGACGTCCCACTCGCAGCTCCCGTCACGGAGCTCACCGATGACGAGGATCTCGATCTCACCAGAATCGCCACACCACGCACCGTGATTGTCACCCTGACATGGGACGACGGCACTGTGAGTACCATCGGGACCAGCGCCGTCGTCGGCCGCAACCCAGAGTCGCCCGGCGAACCCTCGGCCTTGCTCGTGAGCATGCCCGATCCCACCAAGTCGCTGTCAAAGACTCACTTCTCGGTGCGCATTGAGTCTGATCGAGTCGAGATTGTTGACCTCCATTCGACCAACGGCGTGGCATTGGCGCGCGCGGGAGCGTCGCAACGCCTGGAACCCGGCGAGCCGTACGACCTCGCTGACGGAGACCTGCTCTCTATGGGCGAACGCACAGTAACGATCGGTTGGCGGTAGGGATGCACACCTACGGAAGTCGGCACCTGATGAGGGTCGAGGCAGGCGCAGCGACCGATGCGGGTACTCGCCGCTCTCACAATGAAGACTCGTACCTGTGCGACGAGCCGGTCTTCCTTGTTGCCGACGGCATGGGTGGCTACGAGGCGGGAGAGGTCGCGAGCGCGGCAGTTATCGAGGCATTCAGGGCGCTCGCGGGCACCCCTAGCGTTGACCTCGAAGCCATGCGCTCGGCCTATGCGGACGCCGGGCGCCGAGTGTCGTCGCTCAATCACGGCAATGCGCCTGCGGGGACCACTCTGAGCGGCTTGGGGATCGCTGTCCACGACGGCTCTCCCTATTGGCTCGTGATCAACGTAGGCGACTCAAGGACCTACCGCCTGGTGGCAGGAGAACTTGAGCAGGTGAGCGTCGATCACTCCGTGGTGCAAGAACTGGTCGAATCTGGCGAACTCACCCGCGCTGAAGCGGCCACCGACAAGCGCCGCAATGTTGTGACGCGTGCGATAGGCGCTGGCGGCGTGAGCGAAGCCGACTTCTGGATGATTCCGGCGCTTCGTGGTGACCGCATGTTGGTGTGCTCCGACGGGCTCTCCGGGGAACTGACAGACGCACGCATCGCGGAGGTGCTGACCACCACAGGCAGTCCAAAGACCGCCGCCCAGCACCTGGTACATGAGGCCCTCGTGAAAGGCGGTCGGGACAACATCACCGCTATCGTGGTCGATGCAGTCTTTGTGACGAGCGCGGATGACGTTGATGCCCACGTTGACACGGTGCCGCGAATGAATGTTGCTGGGGGAGTCTGAGCGTGCGGCACACCTACGAGCCGGGGGAGTGGATGGCGGTTATCGCCAGCCGCGGTGCAGCCCTGCTTCCGGGGACTGCCCCAGTCGAGGTGTGCGCAGCCGTGCTCGGGCACCTCGAGCGAGGTGCCGGTCTTGGTCTGTTTGTGGACGCTCTCACTGCCTCATTTGGCACCAGCTTGTCGGGAATTCCTGATTTCGCGGTGGTCATGGTTGAGGAGCACGGAGTGCGAGTCGCGGTACGCGGGCCCGTGTCGGTGATCGTTACGGGTCGGGACGGTTCTGTGCCCTTCACCGGCGCGGGAGTCAGCACCTGGACGGAAACAGTGATTACCGCGCCGGAGCGCGTCAGTATCCTCTCGCCCGACCGGTCCGCGGGCAACGCGCCGGCACTGCCCATGGCGGTGGGTGTCGCCCACGCGGCCGCGATCACTTATGTGTTTGAAGCGAGCATGAGCGCAAGCCCGGTGGCGCCGCCGCTTGCTCCCCTGCCGGCGCAACCGGAACAGGCCATCACTGCAGTGGAAGCTCGACCGGAGAACCCGGCCGAGGCATCGGGCGAAACGACGTTGCACGGGGAGCCCGAGGATGACGTTCTCGACACCACCTTTGGCGAGTTGTGGGGCGCGACCGAGATCGACGCCCCTACGGCCCAGGCCGACGCGGCGCCGGCTCCACAGCGGAGTCCGCTGCCTCCGGCGGCCCTTCCACCTGAACCCGCACCAGCCCCGCGGCCGGAACCTCCGCCGCCTGTATGGGAGCCCGCGCCTGCGCCCACGCCGCCAATCGGGGCCCAAGAACCCGAAACTCCTCAACTCAACGGCATGATCGCTGGCGTGCCGTCGCAGTGGAGTGTAGGTCCCCCCGCAAGTGCCGCAGCGAACACCGCTACGCCCGCGCCGCCGCCGCCCGCACCGGAACCCACGTCAGTTCAAGGCGCGCCCGCAGGCGATCACGACGGAGAGACGGTGTCGGTCGCTGCGGCGCGAGAGATCGTCGGTGACGGGGCAGCAAGCGCGCCCGCCGTGGCCCGAGGCCGTGTTCGCATCTCGAGCGGCGGCGAGTACACGCTGGACCGCAACGTGATCGTGGGACGCCGTCCCAAAGCCACCAGAATCACGGGCACGATGCCGCACCTTGTCGCGGTTGCGAGCCCGGAGCAGGATATCTCGCGCAGCCATCTTGAGATCCGGGTGGAAGGCGACAGTGTGGTGGCCGTTGACCTCGATACCACCAACGGATCGATCATGCACCGCAACGGCAGCGAACCCATGCGGTTGCACCCGCACGAGCCCATGGTCGTCGTGTCAGGGGACGTCATCGACATTGGCGACGGCGTCTCGATCACCTTTGAGGAGTTGCCATGAGTTCGCGCCGAGCGCCATCGATGCCGCCAGAGATTCCCGGCTTCACCTATGTTCAGTTGCTGGGATCGGGAGGTTTCGCCGATGTCTTCCTCTACCAGCAGCAACTGCCCAAGCGTCGTGTCGCTGTCAAGGTGTTGTTGACCGAGGGCCTCACGGCCGGTTCAGTCGCGGACTTCACGGCGGAAGCGAACGTGATGGCGCAGCTGTCCACGCACCCCGCGATCGTGACCATCTACCAGGCTGATGTCGCGATCGACGGCCGGCCGTACCTTGCGATGGAGTACTGCCCCAAAGCTAATCTGCAGTCTCGCTACCGCAAAGCGAACTTCTCGGTTGCGGAAGCACTGCGCGTAGGAATCCAAGTCGCTGGCGCAGTCGAAACGGCCCACCGTGCCGGAATCCTCCACCGTGATATTAAGCCGGCCAACATCCTTGTGACCGAGTACAACCGGCCCGCGCTCACCGACTTTGGAATCGCGGGTACCACCATGGGTGCCGCCGATTCCGTCGGGATGTCCATTCCGTGGTCCCCGCCGGAGGCCTTTGACGCGACCCAGCAGTCCTCGGTTCACAGTGATGTGTTTGCGTTGGCGGCCACCGTCTACACGTTGCTCGCTGGACGATCACCCTTCGAGGTCCCAGGCGGCAAGAACTCGGGTGCGGACATCATCTCCCGCATTCAAGGTGACCCCCTGGCACCCCTGGGCCGCGCCGACGTCCCGATCTCGCTCGATGAAGCACTGGCGAAGGGCATGGCGAAACTGCCTCAGAACCGTCACCAGTCCGCGCTCGAACTTGCGCGGGCGCTCCAGAAGGTTCAGATCGAATTGTCGATGTCTGTGACCCCCGTCGACGTGATCGACGACTCGGTTGACGATTCGGCTGGCGAGGATGAAGACGACGGCCACACCCGGGTGCGCGCGGTCGTCACGATCAACCCTGCGGGCAATGCGCCGGTCTCTCCGTTCCCTGTCTCGACGCCCACTGGCCTGGGCGACCTTCCGTTCAGCACCACGGACGCCACGGTTCTGAGAGACTCCACTGGTCGTCAGGTTGTTGCGCCTCGAGGGTCAGGCGTGCCCACGTTTGCGTCCGGAGCGGCACTATCGCCTGCCGATGAGATTCCCGATGCCACGATCATCAAGCAACGCCCGGGTGGTCCGGCCTTGATCGCGCACGACGCCGCGTCTGACCTCGACCACACGCAGGTCAAGGCACCGGTTGCTCCTGCCGTGGCATCTGAGCCCGATGTCGAGAGCAGCCAGCCACGCGGGAAGCGCCCGCTGCTGATCGGAGGCGGAGTTGCAGCAGTGGTCGCGGTTCTCGGGATCGGCACGGCCATCGCCTTGAACTCGGACCCGGGCGGCCCCGATGAGGTGGACCCCACGGTTGCGGCTCCGATCGATGGTGTGGTCACGGAGCGCCTTGTGCCCCAGGTCGAGGACCTGGTGGGAGCTATCGAAGGCGCCGACGCGGTTTTTGCGTGGGTCAACCCCGATCCCAAACCGGGTGACACCTACTTGTGGGGTGTCCGGGTAGGAGACGCTACTCCTGCGCTAGCGGCGACCGACGCGACCACGGTGACGACGCCAGCGAGCGCAGAGGGCCAGACCTGTATCGAGGTGCTGATCAGACGCGCCGATGGGCGTGCGTCAGCCGATCCAGCAATCGGGTGCACACCGTGACCGCCCCGCAAGCGATCCGGAGCGATCGCGTCACCGTCGAGTTCGCGGGTGACTTCTATCACGTGTTTCCCGGCGAGACATTCACCCTGGGTCGCGAAGGCACCCTTGCGATCGACGACAACCCGTTCCTGCACCGACACTTCTTGCGGCTGCACCGCTCCGACACTCTGTGGTGGCTGGTCAACGTCGGTACGCGCCTCACCGCGACGGTCACCGATGGGGCTGGACGGGTGCAAGCGTGGCTCGCACCGGGTGCGCGCCTGCCGGTGGTGTTTCACGCCACCTCGGTGATCTTCACCGCAGGACCCACCACCTACGAGTTGGCTATCTATGTCGATGCGCCCCAGTTCGCCGAGACGGGCGTCACCCATAGCGACCAAGGCATCACCACCGTCGGCAACGTCTCCTTAACTCCCACGCAACACATTCTCCTTGTGGCGCTGGCGGAGCCGATGCTGCGCAGAGAAGGCGCCGGGATGTCCGACATTCCGTCATCCGCGAGTGCTGCGGAGCGCCTGGGCTGGAGTACTACCAGGCTCAATCGCAAGCTCGACAACGTGTGCGAGAAGTTGGATCGCGCTGGCGTGCCTGGTTTGCGCGGAGGTGCCGGGAAATACGCCACCAACCGTCGCGCCCGCTTGGTCGAGCACGCCATTGCCTCGCGCCTCGTGACGCGAGCTGACCTGCCGTTGCTGGACCAAGCATCTATGTCCGATCCCGTCGATGAAGGAAGCGCCTCGTGAGCCTCAAAGTGACCTACAAGCGCGGTGACTCCCGCGAAGCCATGCTGTCGGTGTCGGTGGCAACTGATACGACCGTCGGCGATGTTGCGAAGCAGCTGTTCCAGATGGATTCGTCGCGGACGGGCATTGAGCCGTTCTCTGACGCCACGCTCGTGGTGACGCCGTTGTCCGCTGGTGCCGATGTCGCGCCGCGTGCGGTGGACGCCGAGGCGCCTTTCGAGAGTTCGGGGATTCGGAGCGGGGACCATGTCGAGGTGGTCTCTGGTGCTGCCGCGCAAACCTCGGCAGCGGCGGCCGCAGCCGTCGCGGTTGTGAACGTCGTGTCTGGGGCCGACGCTGGCAAGAGTTTCTCGCTCTATCCCGGCTCGAACGTCATTGGGCGCGACGCCGACGTCGCCGTCAAGCTCACTGACTCCCTCGCGTCCAAGCGGCACGCGCGCATCATCGTGGGCGACGATCTCGAGATCATCGACATGGGTTCCACTAACGGCGTCATGATCGGCGACACATACGTGACGCGCGCACAATTGCTGCCCGGCGACACGATCGTGATTGGCGACACAGAGATGGAGGTGACTCGCGAGAGCAGAACTCAAGCCGACGTCCCGACCACCTCAAGCATCGCCTTCACGCGCTCGCCGCGAGTGGTGGGCCCGCTGCCCGACGACAAGGTCGACATCCCCAGCCCACCAACGCAACCTCAGAACCGCCCGTTCCCCCGGCTGGCTCTGGTAGCGCCAGTGGTGCTCGGCATCACGATGTACCTGGTCACCGGACGGCTGTTCACGTTGATATTTGTCGCGATGAGCCCCATGTTGATGCTCGGCAGCTACTTCGATCAGAAGAGCCAGAACAAGCGCAAACTCGCCCAGAAACGCATCGAGTTTGACGCCTCGATTGCGAACACCGAGACCACCATTGCGGGACTCCAAGAGCAGGAGCGGGCGGCGCGGAACCAACAGTCGCCGTCAACCGCGGAGATCCTCGACAGTGCCGAACTTCGTGGCTCGCTGCTGTGGACGAGGCGCCCAGAGCACGATGGATTCCTCACTGCTCGGGTAGGGCTGGGGACTATTCCCACCTCGCTTGAGATCACTCTGCCGCCAGCCAACGACACGTTCCCGGAGCTGTGGGAGAAGGCGCTTGCTATTCACGAGCAGTTCGGAACGATCTCGAATGCGCCGGTGACGATCGACCTGAGGTCCGCCGGCGGCGCCGGCATTGCTGGTGACCTTGTGCAGGCGCGTGCGGTTGCGCGCTCGGTGCTGGTGCAGATCCTGGGGCTGCACTCGCCCATGGAGTGCGTGGTGACCGGGTTTGTGTCGGCAGCGACGGCCAACGAGTGGCGTTGGCTCGAGTGGATGCCTCACGTGACATCCCCGCTATCTCCGTTGAGTGGCGATCACGTGACGCAGACGCGCAAGAGTGCTCAAGCGTTGCTGGTGCAACTCGAGGCCCTTGTGGAGAGCCGTAGCGGGCGTGACATCGGCAACCTTGTCCCAACACCTCGCGGAACGAGCGTCAACGCCGTCGCGCATGACGAGGAACCGCCTGAGCTTCCCGCGGTGGTGGTCGTTGTCGAGGACGATGCCCCTGCAGACCGCTCGCGACTCATTCGCCTTGCCGAGAAGGGCGCGGACGTCAACGTCCATGTGTTGTGGATCGCGCCAGCTGTCGCGTCGATTCCCGCAGCGTGCCGTTCGTACATTGACGTGGGCCCCGAAGGCTCGGGCCCTGTGGGCCACGTGCGCGCCGGCGCGACCGTTCACCCCGTGACGTATGAGGCCATCGACGTGGCGACGGCAGCGAGATTTGCGCGCCGCACGTCATGCGTGGAAGACATCAGCGTGATCGCGTCGGATTCAGGCGCGATTCCCGGAGCGGTCTCCTACCTCGACTTGCACGGCTTCGAGGCCATTGAGCCGGGTCACCACGAACAGCGTTGGCGTGCCGATGCTGTTGCAGCCGGTAGTACGCGTCGCAACTTCACCTTGCGCGCGCTCGTGGGGCACACGGGCGACGAACCCCTCTACCTCGACCTGCGTTCCCAGGGCCCTCACGCCTTGGTCGGTGGCACCACGGGCGCAGGCAAGAGTGAGTTCCTGCAGAGCTGGATTCTGGGGATGGCGGCGGCGTATAGCCCGGAGCGCGTGACGTTTCTGTTCGTGGATTACAAGGGTGGATCTGCCTTCGCCGATTGCGTGAAGCTTCCCCACAGCGTCGGCCTCGTGACGGACCTGACGCCCGCGTTGGTGGACCGTGCGCTCGCTTCGCTGCGCGCTGAGCTCCACTATCGTGAGCGGTTGCTCGCAGCAAAGGGGGCGAAGGACCTCGAGACTCTGGAGAAGTCGGGGGATGCTGACTCGCCGCCATCGCTGGTCATCGTCATTGACGAGTTTGCTGCGTTGGTGAATGAGGTCCCGGCGTTCGTGGATGGAGTCGTGGACATCGCTCAGCGAGGGCGCTCCCTAGGTTTGCATCTCATCATGGCAACCCAACGTCCTGCGGGTGTGATCAAGGACAACCTGCGAGCCAATACCAACCTCCGTATCGCACTGCGGATGGCCGACGAGGCCGATTCCTCGGACATCCTCGGAATTTCGGCCGCGGCGCATGTTGACGCGTCGCTACCGGGGCGTGCGATGGCGCGCACTGGACCGGGACGCATCGCGACTTTCCAATCCGCCTATGCGGGAGCGCACAGTGTTCCAGGTGCTACCGGTGGGCCGCGGCTCAAGGTCTCGGAGTTGGCACTCGGGTCCGGCGGTCCATGGGAACTGCCGTCGAGTGGGGTGCAGGCCGCGCCAGATGGTGAATCGGATGCGGCGCGCGTGGTGTCGGCCATGGCGGTAGCCGCGGAACTTCTCGAACTCCCGGCGCCGCGTCGGCCGTGGCTCGACGAACTCGCCACCACCTACGAGTTGCGTGACCTTGCGAAGCAGGCTGGTGGCCCAGTCGCGTTCGGACTGGTCGATGATCCGGCGCACCAGGCGCAGTATGTCGCGCAGTACGATCCCGACCAAGACGGCAACTTGGTCATTCTGGGTGGCTCTGGGGCGGGCAAGTCCTGTGCACTGCGAACCATCGCGCTCGGTGCGACGCTGTCCCGCGACATCGCACCTGTTCACATCTACGCGGTCGATGCCTCTAGCGGCGGTCTCGAGATGCTTCAGGTGCTGCCCAACGTGGCCGGAGTGCTCGACAGCGACGATGTGGAGCGTGTGGGTCGCACCATGAAGCGCCTGGTCGCCTTGGTTAGGGAACGCCTTGCGACGTTTGGTGAGGCGCGAGCATCGACGCTCACCGAGTATCGCGCGAAGTCAAAGGAACGCGGCATTCCGAGGGTGTTTCTGCTGGTGGACGGCTACGGCCTCTTTCAGACCGAGTACATGCACGAAGCCGGGCGGGCACCAATCTTCCAGGACTTCCAGGAGATTCTGACGGCAGGGCGCGCTGCGGGAGTGCACGTGGTGATGAGCGCAGACCGGGTGGGGGCCCTTCACACCACGATCCAAGCGCTCGTATCCCGCACCGTGGTATTGCGCCTGAGCGACGAAAACCAGTACGGCATGATCGGACTGCGCAAGGGTGCTCTTGCTCCGGATTCGCCATCGGGACGTGCGGTCGATCTTGCGAGCAAGAAGGAACTTCAGATTGCTGTGCTGGGCGGAAGTGAGCGCATTGACGAGCAAGCACGCGCCATTGAGAAGCTTGCGCTGAAAGTGCCTGACCGGCCGGAATGGAAGGCCGAGGCCATCCCGCGTATGCCCGCGCAGGTGCTTGGCTCCGAGATGCCGGACAGTGTCGATGGATTGCCGGTGCTCGGCATGGAGTCCGAGTCCCTCGCGCCTCGCGGCTTCGACATGGAACGGCCAATCATCATCGTCGGCCAAGCGGGCACCGGACGCACGGCGGCCATGGCTTGGCTCGCGTCGGCCATTCGGCGGGCCAATCCCGATGCACGCATCGTCCATCTCAGTCAGCGACGCAGCGCACTGGGGGACCTCAAGGCATGGACGGCTTCGCATGTGGGGCCCGCAGCGGCGGAGGAGTTTGTGGCCAAATGGGGCAAGGCGCTGGAAGCCCCGGGTGAAGGCAAAGACCAACTCGTGGTGTGCATTGAGAGCGTGCAGGACTTTGGCGCGTCCATGAGCGACGGCCCCATAGTCCAGGCCATCAAGACCGGGCGGCGCAACGGACATCTGATCATCGGTGAGGCGGAGACCCAAGGATGGTCGAGCGGCCAGCTGGTGTCCGAGCTGAAGTCTGCGCGCCGGGGCTTGCTGCTTGCCCCCGAGGGTGCGGATGCACAAATGCTCTTCTCGGTGCAGGCGCCGCGCATGGCGCGGGCAGACATGCCGCCTGGTCGGGGAGTCTGGATTGAGTCCGGACGGGTCGCAGTTATTCAGGTCCCATGGCTCGATGGGGAGTTTTCCCCACTTTAGCGAGTAGGGATGGCGGGCCGATGCTTTGGCTCGCTACCATGCAAACACGCCACTAAACGGTGGCAACGGAAGGAAGAAAAGAAATGGCAAATCTCAACGTCACTTATGACGAACTCCGCGTTGCCGCCGACCAGCTCACGTCTGGTCAGGGTGACATTGACAACCGACTGATGGAACTCAAGGCCTACATCGACAACCTCGTGTCTGAGGGCTACGTCACGTCCGCATCTTCGGGCGCGTTCCAGGAGCAGTACACGACCTTCACCACGTCCTCGAAGACCGCGATCTCTGCGCTCGAGGGCCTCAGCACGTTCCTGCGCTCTGCCGCTGACGCGTTGCAGCAGACCGATGAGTCGCTTGCGAGCTCGATCCGCGGTCAGTAGTTCATGCGGGTGGTTGGACGCCGTAGAGGCGGCGTTCAACCGCCATCGCGCGGACCGGCGGAACCTACATCTACTTTGAGGGGGCAGTGCCATGGGGACAAAGTTGGTCGTCGACCTTACGGCGCTTGGCGGTGCGGCAAGTCGGCTCGCGATCATCGCGACTGATTTCGCCTCGACAAACGAACGTCTAGAAGAGGTCACCGCATCCATGGGCAGAAAGAACGAGACCCATCGTTTGCGCAAAGAGACCGAGGCTTTTGGCCACCGTTGGAAAGTGCGACGCGAAGAACTTCAAGAGAGCGTCGATTATCTGTCGAAGATGGCCAGCGATGTCGCCCAGAACCTTGGAGAGGTTGACACCGACTTGGCCACGCAACTCACTGCGCAACCCGCACCGCCTCCCATGCCTACGGGCCCGCTTGGCCAGAGGGCAATCTGATGGTGCACGTCCTCGATACTTCGTCGCCGATTGACGGTAGCCCCGCCGAACTCCGTTCGCACTCCGGCTACTACAACTCCGTCACCAACTCAGTTCGCCGCACCATCGACAGCCTCCAGCAGGTGACGAATGGGATACAGACTCAGAGCGAGGCGGTCGCTGCCTTCGCTGAGATAGCTTCCGAAGTGCAAAGTGACCTCAAGCTCGTCGAGATTCGTTACGAGACGTTCGTCGAGCAGTTGAGTGTCTACGCGACCGAACTGCAGCGACTACAAGAGGAGGCGACCGCCATCCGCTCGGTCGCGCACTCGGCCGAGGACGACTACAACACGTACACGTGGCGCGCGAGTGATGTGGCCCAGGAGGCCCAGTATCTCGACTACCAGGACCCCGCGTGGGCAGAGAAGCAGCGACTCATCCAGTCTCTGCGCGCTCAAGCCGACGACGCCGAGGCGGTGATCGCGCGCAAGCAGCGCGACCTCGAGAATCTCATGGACGAGTGGCGAGAGATCGCCGATAGGTGTGCCGACCAGATTGCGGCAGCGCTCGAAGCATCGGAGCTCAATGACGGGTGGTGGGAGACTTTCACTCACTGGGTGGAGCACACCCTTCCGTCGATAGAGATGTGGCTAGACATCCTCGCCGTCGTCCTCACGGTGCTCGCGATTCTGGCGGTGCTGACAGGCGTGGGCGCGGCACTCGCGCCGGCGCTGTTCATGATCGCGCGCGGGATCCAAATGCTTTCGAAGGCCATCAAGGTCATGAAGATCCTCACCACGGTCACCCAAGTGGCACGCGGAGAGAAGCCGCCCAGTGCGCTCGTCGCGCTCGCGGTCGATGCCGCTATCGACAAAGTCGCCGGGAAGCTCATTGACGGGCTCGGGGACAAGGCAATGGGGGGACTCATCGACAAGTACGGGGTAGCACTTGTCGAGTACGCGAAAGAGCACGGCAACGCGACGCTAGAACTCAATGCCAAGGAGCTGGTCAACAATGGATTCTCAGGGTGGGCCGAAAGCATGTTCGCCGACGCCGTCATGCCGGGGGTTGGCGACGGCGGGTTTGGCGATCGCATCAACAACGGCATCGGAAACGTGGGCTCATTCTTTGACGCGACGGATGGCTTCCTCGGGAGCTTCGCGGAAGGAACCCAGGGCATGATGGCGGATGCCTTCTTTGGTCCGGGCGCTTCTGGCATCCTCAATGCGCCCTCTCTACTCGGAGGCTTCAACGGTCCTGACTACCTGCTTAGCGGGCTCGCGGGCGACAGTCTTGGGCTACTCAATAACGTCGACTCACCGTTCTACGATCGTGGTCTGGCACAGTTGCCGACGCCATCGTTTGAGTCAGTCATGCCTGGACCACCTCCGCCGTACCGACCGTCTCTCGATGACTTGGTGAGTGCCTCGTGAGTTCGACACTGACGATGATCGTCCCAGCAGGCTGGCGGCGCGTTGAGGCCGGACCCAATCAAGAGGCGTCAATTAGGGAGGCTGTCGATGCGGCTTACCGGGACGCCGACCGCGATTCGTCTGCGGTCGCCAAGCACTGGATGCGTGAGCGGCTCCGTGAGGCGTTGACGGCACCTGAGGAACTCGATTCCGAAGTCGTCGCCGTCGCCTACCCAGAGCGACCCGCAGCCGGAATGATGTTGCCAGTGTCAGCAACGGTGCTCAGGATGTCACTCAGTACCAACAGCGTGGACGATGCCATGAAGGCGCTAGCGCGCATGTCGGCTGGGGAGCCAGACGCGCATGTTCAGCAGACTCCGGTCGGCCTGGTGTTGCGCTCCTACTCTGTTCGCGACGTCAAGCAAGCCTTTGACGTTCAGGTTGATGGGGCGCCGATTCAGGAGAGCGAGAAGCTGGCGATAGCGGCAGCGTCAGAGGCCATGCCCTCGCTGCGAGTGCGCTACGTCATTCCATCCACGTCCGGCGACAGTTGGTACGCGGTGGCGTTCTCGGCGATGCTCGGTAGTGATGAGCCCGAACTGGTCGGCGTGTATCTTGAACTCTTTGACGCGTTTGTTGGCTCGCTGGAGTGGAGGGACACACCGTGACTCGTGACGCGTGGGCTTTCGCCATCGATCCAAACCACTGGATCCCACTTCCACCTCCGGACCGGCTTAAGGAAGGCCGTGCCAAGCTGTGGCTAGACCAAGCGCTCAAGCATGCCGCGTACGCGAACCTTGCCACCAAGGACCAACTGACAACGTTGCGCACCCGGTGTGAAGAGCTACTCGACCAACCGCGCTCTGACGAAGCAACGGTATTCTTCCCCGTGATGGAGCCCTTCCCGTTGGTCGTGAACATCGAAACGCACGATCACGATTCCTGGTCTGCACGGCTCGACCAATGGAAACGCGAAGACGAACACACGCGCACCATTGAAGTGACAGAGGTTGACCACGACCATCTCGCAGCGACCGAACGCGTGATGAGGGTGGAGCAGCGAGGCACGCGCGTGCACTATTCGGTGGGGTTCTTTGGCAGAGGTGAGGCGCACGGGCTTGCGCTCACCGCACAGACAGTGGAGCCGCTCGTCGCTGGGCAGTTCGCCGGATCCGGCGGCGACGTATTTAGGACTTTCCGAGAACGAGAGACCGCTGCTTGAGCAGGTTGGCAACAGCAGGTGGTAGTCCCGCGTCTGGAGGAGCGGTGTTGCGGCCTGCAACGGCGCGCGGCCCGTGGAACTTCCTGGCCTTGCTCGCATTCGTCGTCCTAGGGACGAGCTACACCATGGTGCTTGCGGGAATGTACTCCATCGTTGATCCGACGGCGAGCGGTCGTATCGATCCGCTGCTGTGGGCCTCCATTGGCGCCGTGTCGCTGTTCGTGATGGTGGTGGCGCGCAGGGCTGCGAAGTCGGTTCCGCGGCCGAGCTCCCCACATGCGCTCATGCGCGATTGGGCGTGGAACACTGCAGCCAGTTACTCGTCCGCATCGCCCACCGGTGCACTGGTGTTTGACCGGCCACCACTGTCCGTGTTGCGTGTGGCAAGAAGCGGGCCTTCGGTCGTGAATTCAGTGCCAGCCTCCCATGGCGTCACGATGGTGCGCGCAAGCCTTGACAGCGACGACGGCGGGAGTCATTCGATCGGCTCGTACGTGGCGTGGTGCGAAGTGGGAGGGGTGTTGCCGCCGTTGTCGCTCGTGAGAGGAGACGTCAAGCCAGCATTGTGGGGATCCTTCGGCTCCGACGAGCTCGACCTCGCCGAGTACGATCTCATCTTCGATTGGCGGGGCTTTGGCTCGGTGGAGGCGTGTGCCGACGTGTTGAGGCCTGGCATGGTGAAGTTCCTCAACTCGGTGGGGGACAAGGGATTGGCGCTACAGTTCGAGCCGAATCGCGTCGTGGTGTGGAGCGATCAAGGAGCGTCGCTTGAGCACGTTGATCGATTCCGCGCAATTGCGACGTCGTGCGCGGCCGCCTTGCCACGGCACTTGCGTGAAGGTGGGTCTCAGCCCAGTCGCGCCTCGGGCCCACCTTCTCGCGCGGCAGAGAGCCTGGACAGTCATGCGAACCTTGGTGAACTGAGGTCCATGAGCAAGATCCGCAGTAGGCTGCGCACTGCATTCCTTGTCTTCGGACTGCTGGCATTACCTCCGATTGTCATCCTTGCGGTCTACCTGCTCAACGGCTACCCGTTCATTGGCGATGGCAAAGGGTTGCTCGCAACGGGCATTGTCATTGCCGTTGTCGTGGCGACAGCTGGTCCGGGTTGGGTGAGCGAAGTGGCCATGAAGCGCCTGGACGCAAGGCATCGTAAGATCGCGCTCGAGGTGCGTGATCTCGCCTCAGATGCCAATCTCGTGTTCAGTCCCCGCGCCCGGTTCCTCGAGGAGGGGTGGACTCGTCGGCCGTTCGCTACTCTCAAGAACCTTGGTGCCGCGCCGTCGGCGAGCGCCTATCGCGCGTGGGGTGCAGTGGGCGTAAGTTACATCGAGGGCGATGTGGGGGCGGGTGGTCTGCTCGTCAAGCCGTTCCAGTCTCGCGTCTCGTGGGCTCAAGTCAGCGGCGGCCTACCTCGCATGGACTTCGTGCGCGAGGGCTTCGCGTCGCGCGCCGCGAAGCTTATCGGTGGCACCGATCTCGACACGGAGTCGTTCGCGTTCAACCAACTGTGGCGCATCAAGACCGATGATCCGCAAGAGTCTCACGCGCTCCTGCAACCGCTGATGATCGAGTTCCTCACCGCCACCGCAGAGCAGGGTATCGCGATCCACCTTGATGGTGACCGTGTGGTGATTTGGGATGACGGCACTGACCAGACCATCGACCTCGCGGCACGGCTCACACTTGTTGAACGCTTTGTTGACTGTCTGCCTGGCCACCTACGGCCTACCGGCAATCGCGATCAAGAAGCGCTCTAGCGGTCCCCAGCGCGCTGCCAGCGGAACGTTGTCAGCGCGAGGATCGAGCCCAGTACCAGCCATACCACCAGCATGATCGCGATTGTCGAGTGCTCCCATGACATGCGGGCTTCCAGTTCAGCGAACTCCTCGGGGAGGAACACCGACCGCATGCCCTGCGCAAGCCACTTGAGCGGGAACAACTCGGCGAAGTTCTGTAGCCACGTCGGTAGTTGCGTGAACACAAAGAACACGCCGGAGATGAACTGCAGGACCAGCACGATGGGCGTAATGATGGCCGATGCCGCCCGTCCCGTCTTGGGCAGCGACGACGCCCCGATGCCCAGCAAGGTCGAGGCCGCGGTGCCGAGCAGGAACACCCACGCAAACGTGATCCACCGGTCGGGATCGGTGGGGAGGTTGATTCCGTACGCGAGCGCACCCACAGCGAGCAGCAGCGCGATCTGCACAATCGACACCATCAACACGTGGAGGACCTTGCCTGCGAAGAATGCAGACGCAGGCAGAGGTGTTCCGTACAGTCGCTTGAGAACATCGTTGTCGCGGTCAATCGCGATGCCGATCGCGAGCGACTGGAACCCGGTGTTGAGGATGCCGGTGGCGATCATTCCCGCCAGGAAGTATTCGGTGAAGTTCACGCCCGCACCGATCTCGGCGCCGCCAAGGATCGCCCCGAACAGCACCAAGAAGATGATCGGGAACGCGAAGATGAAGATCATCTGGTCGCGGCTGCGCACAAACTCCTTGGTTTCCAGGACGGCGCGTTCCCAAACCAAGGCGGGGTAGGCGGGGCGGCTCATGCTTGCGCCTTCTGGGAGATGGCATCGGCGAGGTCAGCATCGGCCTGCCCGATCAGTTCGAGGTAGACATCTTCAAGTGACGGGTTGCGGACCTCGAGGTCCGGGATCTCGCCCTTGTGCTTGGCGAGGAGGTCCCTGACCACGGCGGTGGGGGTGGTCGTTGCGACGCTCTGGTGGCCTGCGGCATCGGTCCAGGACACAGTGGAGTTCTCAGCGCGCCGGCGCAAACCCTTGGGGGTGTCGAGTGCCACGAGCGAACCGTTGGCGATGACAGCCACGCGGTCGGCGAGGTACTCGGCCTCATCCAAGTAGTGGGTGGTGAGCAGAATCGTCGTGCCACCGTCACGCAGCGTTTCGATCAGACGCCAGAACTGCCGGCGTGCCTCGGGGTCGAACCCGGTGGTGGGCTCGTCGAGGAACACCAGCTCGGGCCGGCCGATCACGGCGAGCGCCACGTCGAGACGGCGTCGCTGGCCCCCGGAGAGGGTGTTCGCCCGAGCGTCGGCCTTCTCTTCAAGTCCCACCTCGGCGATGACCTCATCGACGTTCCGCGGGTTGGGGTAGAGGCGGGCGGTGTGGGCGATCGCCTCCCGCGCAGTCAGCAACGTGACGGATGAGGTTGACTGCAACATGATTCCCAGTCGCTCGCGCCACTCGCGGGTGGGGTGTGCTGGGTCAACCCCAAGGACGGTGACATCGCCTGCGTTGCGTTTGCGGTAGCCCTCGAGGATCTCAACGGTGGTGGACTTGCCCGCGCCATTGGGTCCCAACAGGGCGAAGACCTCGCCGGTCTTGATGGTGAGGTCAAGGCCGTCGACGGCGTGTTTGCTTCCGTACGTCTTGCGGAGGCCAGTCATGTGTATTGCTGGAGTGGTCATGGTCCGAGGCTAGCGAACTGACGGAGGTGCGGCGCGTCCTGCTCAGGGACGGTTGCCGTCATCCGCGGGGATGACTAGCGAGGCGCCTAGTTCACGCAGCGCACGCTGAGGCAGGGGCGGGCTGCCGTGCGAGCGCAGCACGAACTCGCCAATGAGGGTCCGGTACATGAACTCGGTGCGCGTCCGAGCGGTGGCGGGCTCCACCCCGCACGCCACGAGCAAGCCGTTCACGTAGCCGATGCGCCGGGCGTCGACGCGCTCGACGGTTGCGCGGGCAGCGGGGTCGCGTTGCGCCCACGCGCGGATTCCCAGTTCGATTCCATCGTGCTGTGGCTGACCAAAGGTGCGGTCGATGAGGGTATTGATTCGGTCCTTGGGCGAGGCCGCCGATCCGTCGACATCGGCGATGATCGCCTCGGTGCCCTCGGACTCCCACATGGCGAGAAGTGCCGCGAGGAGGGCGTCGCGATTGGTGAAGTGCCAGTAGAAGCTGCCTTTGGAGACCTTGAGGTCGCGGGCGAGGCCTTCGACGCGGATGTGGTCTACTCCTTCTGCGCTGAGCCTGCGCGCGGCGGCCATGACCCAGTCGGTGGGGGTGAGGGTGGCCATGCCTTGACAGTACGCCACCGTATGTTCTAGCCTCAACATACGCCACCGTATGGAGGCGAATGGCGCGGCGCAACCGGGCGTTCGCCGCCTCTGTTGAAGGAGATCACCGTGATCGAGTGGATCGCCGCCACCATCCTGATCGTTGTGGGGCTTGCCCACTCGTTCCTGGGAGAGGCAGGGGTGATCAGGCCACTGATTGCGAACAAGGACTGGAGCATTGCGGACATCCCGCGTCGCGCTGCTGACCCGTTGCTGAGGTTTGCGTGGCACCTCACCACGATCGCGTGGTGGGCGCTCGCGGCGGTGCTCGTGGGTGCGCCCATCGAGATCGCGTTCGCAGTGACGTGCTTGCTCGCCGCCTGCCTCATCCTGGTCATGCTCCCCGGGCACCTCGCGTGGCCGTTGTTCCTGACTGCGGGCCTGCTTGCCCTGTGGGCGGGCGACGCGTTGCCGGAGCCAGCTTTGTGGATCGCGGTGGGACTCGGCGCGGTTGCGTCCGTGATCGCAAGCGCGTTCCATGTGGCCTGGGCCGCGGGCTCATCCCGTGGCGTCGCGAACGTCATCCCACAGGATCCCGAATCTAGCGAGCGGACGTTCCTCCCGCGCCCTGTCGGCACCCTTGCTATCGCCGTCGCCCTTTTCTCCTACGCCACGCTAGTGGTGATGGAAGCGACCAATACTGGACCCGGCATCGTCCGCTGGGCGGTTGTTGCCGCATTGGTCATCCTCACATTGCGCGTGTTTGGTGAGGGAAAGTACGTGGGCGTCCTGAAGCGGGTGCGAGGTACCGGCTTCGCAAGGGCCGACGACAAGTACTGGACACCGCTGGCCGGACTGCTCGCGCTAGGCGCTCTCGCGGCGCTGGTGTTGGGTCAGCTCTAGGGCGCGCTCTCCGGCGCGGCGTTGCTTACGGCTCTTCCGGCTCGCGGCGGTACTCGGTGATCCGAGTGAGCTCGCCGTTGCTGGCGGTGGCGATGGTCGCGCCAAGGATGTCGTAGCGGACGCCGGCCGCAGTGCACGCAAAGTCCCATTCGGCGGCTACGTGGGTGCCGTCCTCAGACTCGATCACGCTCAGCAGGTCCCAGCGGTGAACCACGTCGCCGCCGGCGAGCCATGCCTCAAGCCACGCGCGAACCTCGGCGCGGCCCAAGTAGGTAGGCCCATGGGACTCGATCACCACCACGTCCGCAGCGACCGACTCCACTACCGCGTCCACGTTGCCCGAAAGCCAACCGGCGGCGTAGGCGCGAAGCAACTCTGCTGCTCGCGGCATCGGCCCTACGCCTTGCGACATGTCGCGGCCCGCGCTACTTCGCTTCGGCCAGGAGGGTCTGGAGGCGCGTCACGCCCTCGATCAAGTCGTCATCGCCCAGCGCGTAGCTGAGGCGTGCGTAGCCGCTGGGGCCAAACGCCTCGCCGGGCACAATTGCCACCTCGGCCTCCTCGAGGATGATCGCCGCAAGTTCGGCCGATGTTGTGGGCACCTTCCCGCGTAGCTCACGTCCCAGCAGGCCCTCGACCGAGGGGTACGCGTAGAACGCGCCCTGCGGAGTGGGGCACACGATTCCATCGATCTGGCGCAGCATGTCCACCATGGTGGTGCGGCGGCGGTCGAACGCCTTGCGCATGAGCGCGACCTCTTCAAGTCCGCCCTCGAGAGCGGCGATCGCGGCACGTTGGGACACGTTCGCGACGTTGCTCGTGAGGTGACTCTGGAAGTTGGTCGCGGCCTTGATCACGTCCATGGGGCCCACCATCCAGCCCACGCGCCAGCCGGTCATGGCGTAGGTCTTCGCGACGCCGTTGACCACAATGCAGGTGTCGGCGAGGTCCGGGACCGCGCGCAGAATCGGAGTGAACGCCGCGTCGTCGTAGGTGAGGTGCTCGTAGATCTCGTCGGTGATGACCCAGACGCCGTGCTCGAGGGCCCACTCGCCGATGGCCTTGGTCTGCTCGGGGGAGTAGACCGCGCCGGTCGGGTTGGACGGCGAGCAGAACAGCAGCGCCTTGGTGCGGTCGGTGCGCGCGGCCTCAAGTTGCTCGACGGTCACCAGGTAGTCCTGGTCAGCACCCGCGAACACTTCGACGGTCGTGCCGCCCGCAAGGCTGATTGCCTCGGGATAGGTGGTCCAGTAGGGGGCGGGCAGGATGACTTCGTCGCCGGGGTCCACGATGGACGCGAAGGCTTGGAACACGGCCTGCTTGCCGCCGTTGGTGACGAGCGTGGTCATGGGGTCGATCTCATAGCCGGAGTCGCGGAGGGTCTTGGCGGCGATGGCCTTGCGGAGCTCGGGGAGTCCGGCGGCAGGGGTGTAGCGGTGGTTCTTGGGGTCGCGCGCGGCCTCGACGGCGGCGTCCACGATGAACTGAGGGGTGGGAAAGTCGGGCTCGCCGGCGCCGAACCCGATCACCGGCCGGCCCGCAGCCTTGAGCTCCTTGGCCTTGGCGTCCACGGCGAGCGTGGCGGAGGGCGCGATGGCGGCGAGGCGGGCAGAAACACGGCGAGAAGTAGAGGAAGTCACGGGTCCATTGTGGCATCCCCGGCTGATGTCCACAGTCTCGCAACAAGGAGGCCACATCCACGTGCGGCTCGTCACCCAACGGAGTCAGTTCCTCTGTGCCGCAACTTTGGGTGTGGGTGCTCTGATGGAAGTGCGGCGGCTCGGAGGAGCCGCAACGCTAGGCGACTTGCTGGCCAGGGGCGTGAGTCGGCGCGCTCTTGGCAAAGGTATCGCACTAGGGCAGATCGAGCGCCCGTTGCGAGGCGTCTATTGCGTGCCGGGGACGGACCTGAGGCTCGTGAGAGCCACCCGGCTCAACGCCCCACTGACCTGTGTGAGCGCGTGCGAACTGCTTGGCTTGCCACTGCTCAACACGGACGCCCGCGCGCACGTGGCGGTGCGACGCAGTACATCCGTATCGCTAGGCGCAGGCGTACGGCCGCACTATGTGAGTGAGGACATCTCGGGACTTCCCATCAATCGGGTTCAACGACGGCTCTCGCGGACTGACGCCGTTGGTGGTCGGCGGTTGCCCGTTTGGCGCATTGTCGACCACCTGGGTGCGTGTGTTCCGCACCTGGATCAACTCGTCGTGCTTGACGCCGTCCTCAACCGGAAGTGGATGTCTTTGGGTGAGGTCAATCGCTTCACGTGCACGCCGCCTGCACGAGTTCATTGGCTCCGCGAGCACGCAGATGCGCGAGCACAGTCGGTGATCGAAACCCTGTCTCGATTCGCGTTAGGGGAAGCCGGACTCGAGGTGGAGTCGCAGGTGCTTGTCGAAGGCGTAGGTCATGTCGACCTCGTGGTTGACGGTGTTCTCGCAGTCGAACTCGACGGGCGCGACCATCACAGCGACGAACGCGCGTTCTATGAAGATCGTCGGCGCGACCGTGAGTTGGCTCTCCGGGGGATGGCTGTGATGCGCTTCACGTACCGTGACGTCCGCTACAGGACCGATCAGATGGTGGCGGAGGTCCGCGCGATGTGTCAGTTGCTCACTACCCGCGGTCTGGAGCGTCGGTGAGCGCCCAGATTGCGCACGCAGGGCCGCGTGCGTGCAGAAATCGCGGCACGTCCGCGGGATCAAGCTGATCGGGACTCGCTCTAGGGCGATTTGTCCGTTTTTGGGTGCGCTTATGGCCTCGTTTGAGGGTCTTGCCGCGATTTCTGCACGGCCAGGCCAGGTGGAGGAGGTTGGCCAGGCCAGGTGGAGGAGGTTGGCGCGGCCAGCAGCGGGTCCAGCAGCGCGTCCCGGAGTGCAACACGAAGTCCGCACCGGTCTCACAACCCCGGTTCGCATCTAGCCGCAAAAGGCCGTAACATGGCAAGTCGGCGATTGACAACCGTCATGATGACGCGCGCCCAAAACGCATCATCAGGTTGTCGAGTGCCGACGGGGGGACCCACCTCCTCCCTAGGGCAGTGGCGCAATTGGTAGCGCATCGGTCTCCAAAACCGACGGTTGGGGGTTCGAGTCCCTCCTGCCCTGCGTTTCGCGGGAGTAGCCCGTGTTCGACAACCCTCAAGCAAAGGATGTACCGGTGAGCGAAGTTGCCGTGACTGACTCTGGAGAGAACGACCCGCGGCACGAACGCCGCGAGGGTCGCAACATCTTCAGTCGCATCGCACTGTTCGTGCGCCAGGTGGTGTCCGAGCTCCGCCGTGTGGTCACCCCCACGCGCGAGGAACTCATCCGCTACATCTGGGTGGTGCTCACGTTCGTCGCGGTGATGATGTTGCTCGTGTTCGGATTCGACTTTGTCGCCACCAAGATTGCCGAGTTTATCTTCGGCCGCAACAGCGGCTGACAACAGGAAGTGTGGAGCAGTGACTGACCAGAACTTGGAACCAACGCCCGCGGACTCTGACGAGGTCCCCGCGGTAGACGAGGCCGTCCTCAGCGACGCCCCAGTCGACGCCGTCATCGAGGGCGACGACGACACCGTTCCCAGTGACGAGCTCGACGACATTGACGCCGATGCTGTGGCAGAGATCGCCGACGCGGACACCGAGTCTGCTGTGGACTTCGAGCACGAGGCCGCTGTAGAGATCGCTGGCGCCGCCAACGAGGACGCATCCGAAGCATCGGCTGAAGACACTGACGCCCCCGAAGCCGACGCCCCCGAAGCAGAGACCCCCGAATCTGACGAGGTCACTGAGTTCCGCGCCGATCTCGCCACCCGCGAGGGCGACTGGTACGTGGTGCACAGTTACTCGGGCCATGAGAAGCGCGTGAAGCAGGCCATCGAGCACCGCATCGAGTCGCTCCACATGGAGGACTACATCTTCCAGGTCGAGGTCACGATGGAAGAGGTCACCGAGATCAAGGGCGGCCAGCGCAAGAAGATCAACCGCGTGCGGATGCCCGGGTACGTCTTGGTGCGCATGTACCTGTCCGACGAGTCGTGGGCCACGGTCCGCAACACGCCTGGCGTCACCGGCTTCGTAGGCCACGCTCACCAGCCCGTGCCGCTCACGCTCGACGAGGTCATGTCGATGCTGCTACCGCCGGAAAGCACCTCCACGGCCGACGCGGACACTCCAGCGGCGAACCGCTCCTCGATCGAGACCGACTTCGAGGTGGGCGAGTCCATCAACGTGATCGATGGGCCCTTCGCAACCTTGCCAGGTACCATTTCCGAGATCAACGCCGAGGGCCAGAAGCTGCACGTCCTCGTATCCATCTTTGGCCGGGAAACTCCGGTCGAATTGTCGTTCAGCCAGGTTCAGAAGCTCTAGAGCCTCACGAACGACACCCATGGCGACGCCTGTCGCCTCGAGCAATAGAAGGACCCAAACATGGCACCCCCTAAGAAGAAGGTTGCTGGTCTGATCAAACTTCAGATCCAGGCTGGCGCCGCGAACCCCGCACCACCCGTGGGACCCGCGCTGGGTCAACACGGTGTGAACATCATGGAGTTCTGCAAGGCCTACAACGCCGCGACCGAGTCGCAGCGAGGCAATGTGGTTCCCGTGGAGATCACGGTCTACGAAGACCGCTCGTTCACGTTCATCACCAAGACCCCTCCTGCCGCCGAGCTGATCAAGAAGGCTGCCGGCGTCGCTAAGGGTTCTGGCGTACCGCACACCACCAAGGTGGGCAAGATTTCGCAGGCTCAGGTCCGCGAGATTGCTGAACTGAAGATGGAAGACCTCAACGCCAACGACATCGACGCTGCGTCGAAGATCATCGCCGGCACCGCCCGCTCCATGGGCATCACGGTCTCCTAAAACCACCCAGTGGGAGGGGTCGCGCTGACCCGACACCACGACTGCAAAGGAAGAAGCAGATGACCAAGCGCTCCAAGGCATACAACGACGCTGCACAGCTCGTTAACCGCGACGAGACGTACTCTCCGATCGAGGCCGTCCGCCTCGCTCAGAAGACCTCGTCCAAGAAGTACGACGCCACCGTCGAGGCAGTGTTCCGCCTCGGTGTTGACCCTCGTCACGCAGATCAGGCGGTCCGTTCGACCGTCATCCTGCCTCACGGCACCGGCAAGACCGCTCGGGTCCTGGTCTTCGCCAACGGCGACAAGGCCGATGCTGCACGTGAGGCCGGCGCCGACATCGTTGGTGGCGACGAGCTCATTGAAGAGGTGATTGGCGGCCGCAACGACTTCGACTCGGTGGTGGCCACCCCTGACCTCATGGGCAAGGTTGGCCGTTTGGGTAAGGTGCTTGGCCCCCGTGGCCTCATGCCGAACCCCAAGACCGGCACTGTGACGATGGACGTGGCTAAGGCCGTGTCTGACATCAAGGGCGGCAAGATCGAGTTCCGCGTGGACAAGCACGCGAACCTGCACACCATCATCGGCAAGGCCTCGTTCTCCGACGTTCAGTTGCTCGAGAACTTCGTGGCCGTGCGCGACGAGGTGCTGCGCGTGAAGCCGTCGTCCTCGAAGGGACGCTACGTCCTCAAGGCGTCGCTGTCCGCAACCAACGGCCCCGGCATCCTCGTGGACGCCAGCCCCAAGAAGATCGAGATCTAGCTCGATCCACTCACTGCGCTCGCGCTTGGCCCCCGGCGACCCTGGGAACCACGCGCCGAGAGCTGTGTCGCGCCGCGCACTCTACCCGGAGCGCGCGTGGCACCTTGGCCGGCCTCCCCGCAAGGGGGGCCGGCCTTTCTCGTAGGCGCATGCCTCGATCACGTCCCCACTTTCAGGCGGCCGACGGTCCGAGGTCACGTGAGAGGACCAGGGACTGCACAGGGCCAGCATCGGCGGTGTGCTCGTTGCGATCGTCGACCATCGTGACAACTCCCAGCCACTGGGCGCCTTGCGACTCCACGAGGCCGCGCACTGCCGTTGCTTGCGAGCCCAACTCGATCCAGTCGTCAACCATGACAATGCGATCCTCAACGTTGAGAGTTGCGTGGGTGCGCATGTCGTAGGACCGGCCTCGATAGTCGGGAGCCGACTGTGCGGAGACCTTCGCGCCGGCCAGCAGCCCGTCGCTCTTGCGCACCGCGCGGAAGCCCACGCCGAGGTGGGCCGCCACTGCGCCGCCCAGCAGGAAACCCCGCGCCTCGACACCAATGATTCTGGTGGGGCTGTCCCGCGAGGCCAGGTGGGCTAGCCCCGCGATCACCGCGGCGAACCGGGGGCCGTCCTCGAACACGCTCCACACATCGGCGTGGCCCTCGGACCACGCGAAGCCCTTGAGCACGGCACGGCGGGCGTCCGCGACGGGTCCGGTCAGCTCGCGGGCATGACGGTCGGTGGGCTCGGGTTCTCCAGGGCCAGACTCCATGGACTCAGCGTATCGGCGGCCCTTGCGGACGGCAGGGGTTGCCGCAATTTGCGCCGCGCCACCGCACCCCGTACAGTAAGCAACGCCCAAGACCGCCGGTCGAGCGCATCCGCAAGGACTAGCTCGTAAGTTCCGCGTAACACGGAGACCAGCGTAGGAAAGTGTTGACAGGTCGCGTGTCCGCGGCCCACACCTGGGCGGCCCTGGCCGCCCATTGTCGTGTCAGCCCCGCCCTGCGCGGGGCTTCGTTGTTTTCCGGAACCGACCGCCGGAGGTCGTTTCAACGGAAGGACAACCATGGCGACGCCAGAAAAGGTGGCCGCAGTCAAGGCTCTCGCGGATCAGTTCCGTGAGTCCGATGCTGTGGTGATCACCGAGTATCGCGGTTTGTCCGTGCCTCAGCTTGCTGAGTTGCGTGCCAAGCTCCGCGATGTCGCAACCTACACGGTTGCGAAGAACACTCTCACGGCGCTCGCGGCCAAGGACGCCGGCATTGCAGGTCTCGAAGACCTCTTTGTTGGCCCCACGGCCATTGCATTCGTCACCGGTGACCCGGTGGAGGCTGCAAAGGGTTTGAAGGAGTTCAGTAAGGCCAACCCCGCTCTTGTCATCAAGGGCGGCGTACTCGAAGGCAGCGTTATCTCTGCCGACGTGGTCAACAAGCTCGCAGACCTCGAGTCCCGTGAAGTACTGCTTGCCAAGGCAGCGAACGTCTTCAAGGCGTCGCTGTTCGGTGCGGCATACCTGTTCCAAGCGCCGCTGTCTCAGGCAGTGCGCACAGTAGACGCCCTGCGTGCGAAGCAGGAAGACGCGGCTTAACCGCCGTACCCCTCACATCAACCCTGCACTCCACGCAGATTTAGGAAGGAAGCCACCATGGCTAAGCTCACCACCGATCAGCTGATCGATGCTTTCAAGGAACTGTCCCTCATCGAGCTCTCTGAGTTCGTGAAGGCGTTCGAGGAGGCCTTTGAGGTCACCGCTGCCGCTCCTGTGGCTGTTGCTGCTGCTGGCCCCGCCGGCGGCGGTGCTGCTGCTGACGAGGTCGAAGAGAAGGACTCCTTCGACGTCATCTTGACCGCCGTTGGCGACAAGAAGATCCAGGTCATCAAGGAGGTTCGCGCACTCACGAACCTTGGCCTGGGCGAAGCAAAGGCAGTCGTGGACGAGGCCCCCAAGGCCGTCCTCGAAGGCGTCAAGAAGGAAGAAGCCGAGAAGGCCAAGGAGGCCCTCGAGGCCGCCGGCGCCACCGTCGAGCTCAAGTAGTTCTCGAACGCACTGCGTTCTCGTTTCACTGGCAGCGGCCAGGTCGACCTCGTGTCGGCCTGGCCGCTGTTGTTTCTCCTGGCCAGCTCTTGACTTTATTGCATTCAGTATGCTGAACTAGATTCAGTGCGCCGGTCCGTGATGTGCCAGCGCGCGCGGGTGGCGAGTGCCACCGGCAAGGGAGTGCAAGGAGTCGCGATGGCCATCAGCGAGGACAGGACCGCCAAGTCCCGCGTCCGCGACGCCGCGATCGTTCGCTTCGCCAATCACGGCATCGGCCCTACGAACATCAAAGATATTGCGGCCGATGCTGGGGTTTCCTCCGCGCTCGTCATCCACCACTTTGGCTCCAAAGACGGACTTCGCGACGAGTGCGACAAGTATGTGGCCGCGCGCATCCGCGAGCGCAAGATCGCCGCGATGGAGGCCGGCACGTCCCTCGACCCGCTCGAGGCCTTCCGCGCTCAAGGCGACATCCAGCCGTTGTTCCGGTACCTAGCGCGCACCCTCGCGGACAATTCGCCACACGTCGCGGCGCTCGTCGATGAACTGGTCGAGGACGCGATTGCGTACTCCCAAACCGGCATCGACAACGGCATGCTCACCCCCACCGACAACCCACGTGAGCGCGCCATAGTGCTGACACTGTGGAGCCTGGGCTCGATCGTGCTGCACGATCACGCGAAGCGACTCATGGGTGTCGATCTCGTCGATGGCACGCCAGAGCAGCTCACCACGTGGGCGCTTGCGGGTGCGGACATCTTGGGTCGCGGCGTGATCGATCCCGACTTCTATGCGAAGTACCTCGCTCACCCGTCAGGAGACTCCGGCGTTGAGGCCACGCGCCCCGACCCGCCCGCAGGCCCATCCACCTGACTCGGCAAGGGGCCACTCAGCAACCCGTTCCTCGCCATATCGCGCCCGAAGGCTATCGCCAGGGTCGATTCACCGGGTGTGAGAACTCGGAGTGGTTGCTCAGCGGCCCCAAGTATCCTCAACGAAAGGCACCACCTCACTATGACTGAATCAGCCATCACAGTCTCCGGACTGGTGAAGAACTACGGCAAGGTCCGCGCCCTCAATGGGCTCGACCTCGACATCGCCCCCGGCGAGGTCCACGGCTTCTTGGGCCCCAATGGCTCCGGCAAGACCACCACCATCCGCATCTTGCTGGGCCTGTTGACCGCCGACGCAGGCCAGGCCCGCGTGCTCGGTTCCGACCCATGGGCCGACGCAGTGTCGCTCCACCGCCGCTTGGCCTATGTGCCGGGAGACGTGGAACTCTGGCCGAGCCTCAGCGGCGGTCAGGCCATCGATGTCCTGGGACGCCTGCGCGGCGGCCTTGATCGTGACCGCGTGAACGCGCTCGCCAAGCGCTTTGACCTGGACCTCACCAAGAAGGGCCGCACGTACTCGAAGGGCAACCGCCAGAAGGTGGCGCTGGTCGCCGCCCTCGCCGCGGATGTCGAGCTGCTCATCCTCGACGAGCCCACGGCGGGCCTGGACCCGCTCATGGAAGCAGTCTTCCAGGACTGCATCAGGGAGGCTAAGGACGCCGGTCGCACCGTCTTGCTGTCGAGCCACATCCTCGCCCAGGTGGAGGTGCTCGCTGACCGAGTGTCGATCATCCGTCGGGGCGAGGTCGTCGAGTCCGGCACGCTCACCGATCTGCGGCAACTCGCACGGACCACGATCGTGGCCGACGTCGGCAGCCCTGCGGGCAAGCTGGCCTCGCTGGCCGGCGTGCACGCGCTGACCGAGAACGCTGGCCAAGTCAAGTTCGAGGTGGACCCGGCGCACCTCGACGCTGCGCTCAAGGCGCTGGCGTCGCTGGGCGTCACGTCGCTCGTGTCCCACCCGCCCACGCTCGAGCAGCTGCTCTTGCGTCACTACAGCGACGCGGAGCGGTCATGAGCACCACCGCAACCGCACCGCGCCCGGTGTCCACACCACACAACTCTGCGGAGGGCACGGGGATGCTGACGGGCGCCTGGACGCTCGTGCGATTCATGCTCCGCCGCGACCGGGTTCGCATCCCAGTGTGGGCAGTCGCCACCGGACTAGGCACCATGAGCTCGCTCGGCAGTTTGACCGAGACCTACGGCACCATCGAGTCCCGTGCGAGCATCGTGGCCACCATGGAGAACCCGGCGATGGTCGCGATGACCGGCGTGAACCCTGCACCTGACAACTACACCTTTGGCGCAATGATGGGGCACCAGCTGTTGGTGTTCACCCTTGTCACCGTGGCGATCATGAGCGTGCTGCTGATGGTCCGTCACACTCGCGCTGAAGAGCAGACGGGGCGCGCTGAGTTGGTGCGTGCCGCCGTGGTTGGCAGGCACGCCACGTCCTTCGCGGCATACAAGACAGTGGCCACGGCGAACCTCGCGGTGGCGGCCGCGCTCACGGTCTTGCTTGCGAGCCAGGGCGTGGAGACCATCGACTGGTATGGCTCGTTGCTGTATGGCGCGGCGCACGTCGTCACCGGCTTGGTGTTCGCCTCCATCGCGCTGGTGACTGTGCAGATCAGCGAGTACTCGCGTGGCGCGGCGGGCATGGGCCTCGCCGCTATCGGCGTTGCCTATGTGGTCCGCGGGGTGGGTGACGTCGCCGGCAACGGCTTGTCATGGCTCTCACCGTTCGGGTGGGCTCAAGCCACGCGGGTGTACGTCGACAACCGGTGGTGGCCGCTGTTGATCGGCCTGGCCTTCGCGCTCGTGGTCGCAGTCATCGGCATGGCGCTCAGCACTCGGCGCGATGTTGGCGCGGGCCTGAAGGCTCCCGCGGCCTCCCCAGCCACGGCATCGGCCGCCTTGAGCAATCCGTTTGGATTCGCGTTGCGGCTCCAGCGCGGCATGCTCATCGGTTGGGCCGTGGGGCTGCTGTTCTTGGGGCTCTCGTACGGTTCGGTGTTCGCTGACATCGAGACGTTCTTCGAGGATTTCGAGGGGCTCGACGACCTGCTTCCGGGTGCCGTGGGCGCTGACCTGACCACCGCGTACATGGCGATGGTGATGACGGTGATGGCGGTGATGGCGTCCAGCTCAGCGATCCTCGCGGCCCAGCGACTGCGCTCCGAAGAATCCGGCGGTCGCGCCGAACCGCTCCTCGTGGCGGGCCTGTCGAGGACCCGCTGGGTGGGATCGCACGTTGCCGTCGCTCTCGTGGGCGGAGCGATCGTCATGCTCGCTGGCGGGCTCGGCCTGGGAGTCGCAGGGGCCGGGTCGGTAGGGGATTGGTCGATCCTGCCCGATGCCCTGGCCGCCTCGGCAATGTACGTCCCCGCCCTCTGGGTAGTGAGCGCCGTGGGGATCGCGTTGTTCGGAATGGCCCCGCGGTTAGTCCCGTGGGTGTGGGCGATTGTGGCCTACTCGTTCGTCGCGGTGTACCTGCGCGCACTGATCGGGTTGCCCGAGGCGCTCAAGTACTTGTCACCGTTCGGCCATGTGCCGCAGTTCCCGGCGGTGCCTTTCGACGCGGTGCCGCTGCTGGTGCTGACCGGCATCGCCGCCGCGTTGATCGCGATCGGGGTGGTGGGGTTCCGGCGGCGGGACCTCGAGTCCACGGCGTAGTCAATAGCGGCGGCGCCGCTCACCCTCGGGGGACGGCGGCTAAAGAGGCGGCAGCGGAGCGATCCGTTGCCGCCTTTCCCGCGCCTGTGCGCCTCTTGCGCTCGCGGGTGAGGATCTGATAGCGTCCTCGTACATACACTGTAAGTCTCGATACCAAGAGCTCCATCTAGAGAAGACTGGACCCCGCCATGACCGTTCGCCCCAGCACCATCGCCCGCGGCGTCGCCGTCGCCATGCTCCTCACCGTGATCGCCGGAGCCGTCGGCCAAGGTGCGATCCTGACGTCGATCCTCGATCCTGCTGCACCCGGAGCAGTGCTCGCCGCCGCGACCGATCACGCCGGCACCTACCGACTCGCCGTGGTGCTGCTCACCGTAGAGATGATCTTTCAGCTGGCCGCCGTCACGTTGTGGCATCGGCTCATGCGCCCAGCGGGGCCCGGACTTGCAGTGCTCGCTCTGGCGCTAGGGATTGTGGGAACGGCGATCAAGGCCGCCTCGCGCACCGGGCTCATCGCGCCGCTTGCCATGGTGGAGCACGACCTCCTATCCCAGGGCTTCGATCAGTCCCAGCGCGCGGAACTCGCGACGGGCGCGGTCGCGTTTGGCGACATCGCCGCGGGAATCGGCATCATGTTCCTGGGAGCCTCGACCGTCGCATTCGCCGTGCTGATGTTCCGGTCAGGATACGTGCCGCGCTGGCTCGCGGTCGTGGTGGGCGCGTCGGCGTCGGGATGGTTGTTGTTTGCCGACCCCATCCTGGGCCCTGCACTGTTCATCCCGATCTCGATGGCGGGCCTTGTCGGCGCCCTCGCGTTGATCGTGCGCTTGCTCGGTTGGGGAGTGGACGATGCCGCCTGGGCCGGGCGGGAAGCCGCCTTATATCGCGCTCCCGCCGCAGATGCAAGGCCCTAGTGGACAAGTCCTACAAAACCGACTAGGCTCTGTAGTTGCGCTGTCTATAACCCTGCCCTCATATGCCTACCTGGCGTGCGTCCGCTCGAAAGCGGTTTCGCCCCAGGATCCGGTGGAGCCGCGGCTAGACATCGTGGTCACACACGATCATATGAGGGAAGGACCCACCCTTGGCTGCCTCGCGCACCCCATCGGCTCAAGCCATTACCAACCGAAGCGCATCTCGCCGCGTTTCCTTCGCACAGATCTCGGAACCGATTGAGGTTCCTAACCTCATCGGCCTCCAGACGGAGAGCTTTGACTGGCTCCTCGGCAACGCCGCTTGGCAGGCCCGCATCAAGGCCGCCAAGAAGGAGGGACGCACCGACGTCCCCGAGGTAGCCGGGCTCCACGAGATCTTCGAAGAGATCTCCCCGATCGAGGACTTCGGACAGACCATGTCCCTGTCCTTCTCGGACCCGTACTTCGAAGAGCCTCGCCACACTCCTGAGGAGTGCAAGGAGAAGGACTTCACCTACGCGGCGCAGCTGTTCGTCACCGCTGAGTTCATGAACAACACCACCGGCGAGATCAAGTCGCAGACGGTGTTCATGGGGGACTTCCCGCTGATGAGCCCGCGCGGAACGTTCATTGTGAACGGCACCGAGCGCGTGGTGGTGTCCCAGCTGGTTCGCTCGCCCGGTGTCTACTTTGAGCGCACGCCCGACAAGACGTCGGACAAGGACATCTTCACCGCCAAGGTGATCCCGTCCCGCGGTGCATGGCTCGAGTTCGAGATCGACAAGCGCGACGCCGTGGGCGTCCGCATCGACCGCAAGCGCAAGCAGTCCGCGACTCTGTTCCTTAAGTCGCTGGGCTTCAGCAAGGACCAGATCGAGAAGGAGTTCGCCGACTACCCGGCAGTGCTCGAGACTCTCGCCAAGGACAATGTTGACGGCCAGGAAGAGGCACTCGTTGACCTCTACCGCAAGCTCCGTCCGGGTGAACCGCCCAACGTCGAAGCCGGCCAGAACCTGCTCGACAACTTCTACTTCAACCCCAAGCGCTACGACCTCGCCAAGGTGGGTCGTTACAAGCTGAACAAGAAGCTGGGCGTTGACAAGAAGCTGGGCGACTCCGTCCTGAGCGTTGATGACATCGTCGCGACGGTCAAGTACATCGCCGCCGCGCACGCGGGTCACGCCACCATGAAGTCTGCCGTTGGCGACGTCCGCGTCGAGACCGACGACATCGACCACTTTGGCAACCGCCGCATCCGCGCGGTGGGAGAGCTGATCCAGAACCAGATCCGTACGGGCCTGTCCCGCATGGAGCGTGTGGTGCGTGAGCGCATGACCACTCAGGACGTCGAGGCCATCACGCCGCAGACCCTGATCAACACGCGCCCTGTGGTTGCCGCGATCCGCGAGTTCTTCGGAACCTCGCAGCTCTCGCAATTCATGGACCAGAACAACCCGCTCGCAGGCCTGACCCACAAGCGCCGTCTCTCGGCGCTCGGCCCGGGTGGTCTGTCACGCGACCGCGCAGGCATGGACGTCCGTGACGTTCACCCGTCGCACTACGGCCGCATGTGCCCCATCGAGACCCCTGAAGGCCCCAACATTGGCCTGATCGGTTCGCTCGCGTCCTTTGGTCGCATCAACCCCTTGGGCTTTGTCGAGACCCCGTACCGCAAGGTTGTCAAGGGTCAGGTCACCGACAAGGTCGATTACTTGACGGCCGACGACGAAGACCACTTTGTGATCGCGCAAGCGAACGCGGCCCTGAAGGATGACCTCCACTTCGCCGAAGAGCGCGTGCTGGTTCGTGCCAAGGGCGGCGAGGTCGAGTTCGTGACCCCCGAGGCCGTGGACTACATGGACGTGAGCCCGCGCCAGATGGTGTCGGTCGCGACCGCGTTGATCCCGTTCCTCGAGCACGATGACGCCAACCGTGCACTCATGGGTGCCAACATGCAGCGTCAAGCCGTGCCGCTGATTCGTTCCGAGGCCCCGCTTGTGGGTACCGGCATGGAGCGCCGCGCGGCTATCGACGCCGGCGACGTCGTCATGGCCACCGCCAAGGGTGTCGTGACCGAGGTCTCCTCTGACCTGGTCACCGTCGCCAACGACGACGGCACCACCGGCTCCTACCGGATCGCGAAGTTCATGCGCTCCAACCAGGGCACGTCTTACAACCAGCGCGTGCTGGTCAACGAAGGCGACAAGGTGGTCGAGGGTTCGGTTATCGCCGACGGCCCGGCCACGGACGATGGCGACCTCGCGTTGGGCAAGAACCTGCTCGTGGCATTCATGTCATGGGAAGGCTTCAACTACGAGGACTCGATCATTCTGAGCGAGCGCCTGGTGCAGGATGACGTCCTCACGTCGATTCACATCGACGAACACGAGGTCGACGCCCGCGACACCAAGCTTGGCCCGGAAGAGATCACCCGCGACATCCCCAACGCATCGGAAGAGGTCCTTGCTGACCTCGACGAGCGGGGCATCATCCGCATCGGTGCCGAGGTTCGCGCTGGCGACGTGCTGGTGGGCAAGGTGACGCCGAAGGGTGAAACCGAGTTGACCCCCGAAGAGCGCCTGTTGCGCGCCATCTTCGGCGAAAAGGCTCGTGAAGTCCGCGACACGTCGCTCAAGGTTCCCCACGGCGAGCACGGCACCGTCATCGGTGTGCGCGTGTTCTCCGACGAGGAAGGCGACGACCTTCCCGCGGGAGTCAACCAGTTGGTGCGTGTCTACATCGCTCAGCGCAGCAAGATCCAGGAAGGTGACAAGCTCGCTGGCCGCCACGGCAACAAGGGCGTCATCTCCACGGTGCTGCCGATCGAGGACATGCCGTTCCTTCCGGACGGCACGCCCGTTGACATCATCCTCAACCCGCTGGGCGTCCCTGGACGTATGAACGTGGGTCAGGTACTCGAGACCCACTTGGGCTGGATCGCGAAGCAGGGCTGGGACGCCACCGGCGCTAAGGGAGCATGGGTCAAGGACCTGCCCGAAGGCGCAGTGAAGTCTGAGCCCGGCACGCCCGTGGCAACGCCGGTGTTCGACGGCATTGCGGAGACCACGCTGAGTGGCCTGCGCTCCGTCACCAACCCCGGTCGCGACGGCATGCAGATGGTGGACGAGTTTGGCAAGGCGATCCTTATGGATGGCCGCACAGGCGAACCGTTCCCCGAGCCTGTGTCGATTGGCTACAAGTACATCTTGAAGCTCCACCACTTGGTGGACGACAAGATCCACGCCCGCTCCACGGGTCCGTACTCGATGATCACGCAGCAGCCGCTCGGTGGTAAAGCACAGTTCGGTGGCCAGCGCTTTGGTGAGATGGAAGTGTGGGCCCTCGAGGCCTACGGTGCCGCTTACGCGCTGCAGGAACTGCTGACCATCAAGTCCGACGACGTCCTTGGCCGCGTGAAGGTATATGAGGCCATCGTCAAGGGACAGAATATCCCCGAGCCTGGCTTGCCTGAATCCTTCCGCGTGTTGATGAAGGAGATGCAGTCGCTGTGCTTGAACGTCGAGGTGCTCAACACTGAGGGCCACGTCATGGAGATGCGCGAGTCGGAGGAGGACGCCTATCAGGCCGCCGAATCCCTCGGAATCTCGCTGTCCAGCCGCCCGGACGCGTCCAGCGTTGACGAGATTTAAGGTAAGGAAGCAACAGTGCTAGACGTAAACGAGTTCGGCGACCTGCGCATCGGCCTGGCTACCGCGGATGAGATCCGCACGTGGTCGCACGGCGAAGTCAAGAAGCCCGAGACCATTAACTACCGCACCCTGAAGCCGGAGAAGGACGGGCTCTTCTGCGAGAAGATCTTTGGCCCCACCCGCGACTGGGAATGCGGCTGTGGCAAGTACAAGCGCGTGCGTTACCGCGGCATCATCTGCGAGCGTTGTGGCGTTGAGGTCACCCGCTCGAAGGTGCGTCGCGAGCGCATGGGCCACGTGGAGCTTGCCGCTCCCGTGACCCACATCTGGTACTTCAAGGGCGTCCCGTCGCGGTTGGGCTACCTGCTTGACCTCGCGCCCAAGGACCTCGAGAAGGTCATCTACTTCGCCGCCTACATGGTGACCGAGGTAGACGTTGACGGCCGTCACGAAGACCTCCCGCAGTTGCGCAACGAGATGGACCTCGAGAAGAAGAACATCTCCAACAGGCGTGACAACGAGATCGAGACCCGCGCCAAGAAGCTCGAAGCCGACCTCGCTGAGCTCGAGGCCGAGGGTGCTAAGGCCGACGTCCGCCGCAAGGTCAAGGACGGCGCTGAGCGCGAGATGGCCGCTATTCGCAAGCGCGCCGACGCCGAGATCGACCGCCTGACTCAGGTGTTCGACCGCTTCGTCAACCTCAAGGTCCAGGACCTCGAGGGCGATGAGTTGCTGTACCGCGAGCTCTCGCGTCGCTACGGTGCCTACTTCAAGGGCTCGATGGGCGCCGAGGCGATCCAGAAGCGCCTGCAGACCTTTGACCTCGTGGCCGAGGCCGCCTCGTTGCGCGACACCATCGCCAACGGCAAGGGCCAGCGCAAGACCCGCGCTCTCAAGCGCCTCAAGGTGGTCAACGCGTTCCTGACCACCACCAACTCGCCGCAGGGCATGGTGCTGGACTGCGTTCCCGTGATCCCGCCGGACCTGCGCCCCATGGTTCAGTTGGACGGTGGCCGCTTCGCGACCTCCGACCTCAACGACCTCTACCGTCGCGTCATCAACCGCAACAACCGCTTGAAGCGTCTGCTTGACCTCGGTGCTCCCGAGATCATCGTGAACAACGAGAAGCGCATGCTCCAGGAAGCTGTGGACGCGCTGTTCGACAACGGCCGTCGCGGCCGCCCGGTCACCGGACCTGGCAACCGCCCGCTCAAGTCGATCTCCGACATGCTCAAGGGCAAGCAGGGTCGCTTCCGTCAGAACCTGCTGGGCAAGCGCGTGGACTACTCGGGCCGTTCGGTCATCGTGGTGGGCCCCACGCTCAAGCTGCACCAGTGTGGTCTGCCCAAGCAGATGGCGCTCGAACTGTTCAAGCCGTTCGTGATGAAGCGCTTGGTGGAACTCAACCACGCGCAGAACATCAAGAGCGCCAAGCGCATGGTGGAGCGTTCGCGCGCCGAGGTGTGGGACGTCCTCGAAGAGGTCATCACCGAGCACCCGGTGTTGCTGAACCGCGCACCCACCCTGCACCGATTGGGTATCCAGGCGTTTGAGCCCCAGCTCGTTGAGGGCAAGGCCATTCACCTGCACCCGCTGGTGTGTGGCGCGTTCAACGCTGACTTCGATGGCGACCAGATGGCGGTGCACTTGCCGCTCTCGGCAGAGGCGCAGGCCGAGGCCCGCGTGTTGATGCTCTCGAGCAACAACATCCTCAAGCCGTCCGACGGCCGCCCGGTGACCATGCCTTCGCAGGACATGATCATTGGTCTGTACCACATGACGCTGCACAAGACCGGCGTCAAGGGTGAGGGCCGTAAGTTCGGTTCACAGGCCGAGGCCATGATGGCGTTCGACATGGGCGACATCCACCTCAACGCGGAGATTGAACTCCGTGTTGACGCGGACACGATCCCGCCGGCTGACTTCTCGAACACGGAGACCTACACCGAGGGTCGCGACTTCACGATGACCACCACGCTGGGCCGGTCGCTGTTCAACGACTTGCTGCCGGTGTCCTACCCGTACGTCAACCGCAACGTTGACAAGAAGGTGTTGGGCGACATCGTCAACAACCTCGCTGAGCGCTACCCCAAGGTGGAAGTGGCCGCGTCGCTTGACGCGCTCAAGTCCGCCGGCTTCTACTGGGCCACCCGCTCGGGACTCACGATCGCCATTACTGACGTCGCGATGCCCGAGGGCAAGCAGGTCATCCTGGATCGCCACGAGGAACTCGCGGCCAAGGTGCAGGAACAGTACGAGACCGGTTTGATCACCGACGACGAGCGTCGCCAAGAGCTCATCGAGATCTGGACCCAGGCCACCAACGAGGTCGACAACGCGATGCGTGCCGCCTTCCCCGAACACAACGCCGTCTACACGATGGTGAGCTCGGGTGCTCGTGGTAACTGGATGCAGGTCCGTCAGATCGCCGGTATGCGCGGCCTGGTGGCCAACCCCAAGGGTGAGATCATCCCGCGGCCCATCAAGTCCAACTACCGCGAGGGCCTGTCGGTTCTCGAGTACTTCATCGCTACCCACGGTGCCCGGAAGGGTCTGGCCGACACGGCTCTGCGTACCGCAGACTCGGGTTACCTCACTCGCCGCCTCGTGGACGTGTCTCAAGACGTGATTGTGCGCGAGCACGACTGCGGCACTGAGCGCGGCCTGGTGATGCCCATCATCGAGACCAGCCCCACCGGTGAGATCACCCAGCACGAGCGCGTGGAGACCTCGGTCTTTGCCCGCACGCTTGCTGTGGATGTTGCCGACTCCAAGGGCAACGTCATCGCGAAGGCCGGCATCGACATCGGCGACGTGATCCTTGAGATCCTCATGGACGCGAAGATCGAAGAAGTCAAGGTTCGCTCCGTGCTGACCTGCGAGTCCACGGTGGGCACCTGTGCCCTCTGCTACGGCCGCTCGCTCGCTACCCGCGAGTTGGTGGACATCGGCGAGGCCATCGGCATCATCTCGGCGCAGTCCATCGGTGAGCCCGGTACCCAGTTGACCATGCGTACCTTCCACACGGGTGGTGTGGCTTCGGCCGACGACATCACGCAGGGTCTCCCCCGTATTCAGGAACTCTTCGAGGCACGCACCCCCAAGGGTGAGGCACCGATCGCAGAGGTCGCGGGCAAGCTCAACGTTGACGACTCGGAGCCCACGCGGCGCCTGGTCATCACGCCCGACAACGGCGATGACGTCATCGAGTACCCCGTGACCAAGCGTTCGCGCTTGCTGGTTCAGGACGGCGAGCACGTCGAGGTGGGCCAGCAGCTCATCGCGGGTGCCGTTGACCCCAAGAACGTGCTGCGCATCCAGGGTCCCCGTGCCACCCAGAAGCACTTGGTGGACGAGGTCCAGGAGGTCTACCGCTCGCAGGGTGTGGAGATCCACGACAAGCACATTGAGGTCATCGTGCGGCAGATGCTGCGTCGCGTGACCGTGCTCGACTCGGGAGATGCAGCACTGCTCCCCGGTGAGCTCGTGGAGCGTTCGCGCTTCGAGAAGGCCAACCAGGCGACCGTTGCCGCGGGAGGTAAGCCGGCATCGGCCCGTCCCGAACTGATGGGCATCACGAAGGCGTCGCTTGCGACCGAATCGTGGCTCTCGGCTGCGTCCTTCCAGGAGACCACCCGCGTGCTGACCGAGGCGGCCATGTCCGGCCGGTCCGACCCGCTGCTGGGCCTCAAGGAGAACGTCATCATCGGTAAGCTCATCCCCGCCGGCACGGGCCTTGCCCGCTACAAGACGGCCACGATCGAGCCCACCGAAGAGGCCAAGGCGAACCTGTTTCCGACCTTCGGGTACGAAGAGTGGGACGGCCAGCTGTTCAGCGAAGGCACCGGCGAGGCCGTGCCGCTGGAAGAATTCGAGATCCCGCGCGACTAGTGCGGGGTTCACGGCGAGGGCCGGACGGGGGAAACCTCGATCCGGCCCTTGTCTTTGGACAGAGCTCTTTGACGAAACCCCTGTCGCTGGGGTAGCGTTGACCTTCGTGCCCGCGCTGTCGGGCCCCTGTTTGCGTGCGTGCCGTTTGGTCCCTCGGGCCTGAACGATCACCGCCGAGCGGGTTACACCTTGGCCGACCTCTCGTCCCACCTAGTGTGGGGCCTGAATGGCGGGTTCAAGGCGTGACACGCCCGGGCGCGGGGGTCGGGGAGCAACCACGGTTTTCATCATCATCAGAACAGACATCGGAGAAGTAGTGCCTACGATTCAGCAGCTGGTCAGGAAGGGTCGCCACCCCAAGGCGTCCAAGACCAAGACCCCGGCTCTCAAAGCGAGCCCACAGCGCCGCGGCGTGTGCACCCGCGTGTACACCACCACGCCTAAGAAGCCGAACTCGGCGCTGCGGAAGGTTGCCCGCGTGCGCCTGTCCTCCGGCATCGAAGTCACTGCCTACATCCCCGGCGAGGGCCACAACCTCCAGGAGCACTCGATTGTGCTGGTCCGCGGTGGTCGTGTGAAGGACCTTCCCGGTGTGCGGTACAAGATCGTTCGCGGCTCGCTCGACACCCAGGGTGTCAAGGGTCGCAAGCAGGCCCGTAGCTTGTATGGCGCCAAGAAGGAGAAGAAGTAATGCCCCGTAAAGGCCCAGCTCCCAAGCGACCGGTCATCATTGACCCCGTCTATGGCGCTCCCATTGTGACCATGCTCATCAACAAGGTGTTGCTCGACGGCAAGAAGTCCGTTGCCGAGCACATCGTTTACGGCGCCCTTGCTGGCGTTGGCGAGAAGAGCGGCCAGGACGCAGTGACGGTCCTCAAGCGCGCGCTCGAGAACATCCGCCCCGCCCTTGAGGTCAAGTCCCGCCGTGTTGGTGGAGCCACCTACCAGGTCCCCGTCGACGTGCGCCCCGTGCGCCAGACCACCCTCGCACTGCGCTGGTTGGTTGACTTCTCGCGCCAGCGTCGCGAGAAGACCATGACCGAACGCCTGATGAACGAGATCCTTGACGCTTCCAACGGCCTTGGCGCCGCGGTCAAGCGTCGTGAAGACATGCACAAGATGGCGGAGTCCAACAAGGCCTTCGCCCACTACCGCTGGTAGCAGCGGTAGTTCAAGAGAAGTTTAAGGAGAACCCCTCGTGGCTCAGGACGTGCTGACGGACCTCAACAAGGTCCGCAACATTGGGATCATGGCGCATATTGACGCCGGCAAGACCACTACCACCGAACGCATCCTCTACTACACGGGTGTGAACTACAAGATCGGTGAGACCCACGACGGTGCGTCGACCACTGACTGGATGGAGCAGGAGCAGGAGCGCGGCATCACCATTACGTCCGCCGCTGTGACGTGCTTCTGGGCAAACAACCAGATCAACATCATCGACACTCCTGGCCACGTGGACTTCACTGTTGAGGTGGAGCGTTCGCTTCGCGTTCTCGACGGCGCGGTTGCCGTGTTCGACGGCAAGGAAGGCGTGGAGCCGCAGTCGGAGACGGTGTGGCGCCAGGCTGACAAGTACAACGTGCCGCGCATCTGCTTTGTCAACAAGATGGACAAGCTCGGTGCCGACTTCTACTTCACCGTGCAGACCATCGTGGACCGCCTCAAGGCGACCCCGCTTCCCATCCAGTTGCCCATTGGTGCCGAGAACGACTTCATTGGCGTGATCGACCTGGTCGAGATGCGCGCGCTCGTGTGGCGTGGCGAGACCGACCTGGGCGAGGCATACGAGATCGAAGAGATCCCTGCCGACATGGTCGACAAGGCCAACGAGTACCGCGCACAGCTCATCGAGGCTGTGGCCGAAGCCGACGACGCCACGCTCGAGAAGTTCCTTGCCGGCGAAGAGCTCACCACTGCCGAGATCAAGGCGAACATCCGCAAGCTCACCGTTGCGGGCACCGCCTACCCCATCCTCTGCGGTAGCGCCTTCAAGAACAAGGGCGTTCAGCCGATGCTCGACGCCGTCATCGACTACCTTCCCAACCCGCTCGACGTGCCCGCCATTGAGGGCCACGACGTTCGCGACGAAGAGAAGATGATCGAGCGCCACCCTGACGCCACGGAGCCTTTCGCGGCTCTCGCGTTCAAGGTTGTCTCGCACCCGTTCTTTGGCAAGCTCACCTATGTGCGCGTGTACTCGGGTCACCTCGAGGCGGGCGCGCCGGTGCTCAACGCCACCAAGGACAAGAAGGAACGCGTCGGCAAGCTCTTCCAGATGCACTCCAACAAGGAGAACCCGGTGGAGTCGATCTCTGCCGGTCACATCTACGCGGTGATCGGCCTCAAGGACACCACCACTGGTGACACCCTGTGCGACCCGGCCCACCCGTTGGTGCTCGAGTCAATGACCTTCCCCGAGCCCGTGATCTCCGTGGCGATTGAGCCCAAGACCAAGGGCGACCAGGAGAAGCTGTCGATCGCCATCCAGAAGCTTGCTGAAGAGGACCCCACGTTCCGCGTGAACCTCGACGTCGACACTGGCCAGACCATCATCGCCGGCATGGGCGAGCTGCACCTGGACATCCTGGTGGACCGCATGCGCCGCGAGTTCAAGGTTGACGCCAACGTCGGTAAGCCGCAGGTCGCCTACCGCGAGACCATTCGCAAGGCAGTCGAGAAGGTGGACTACACCCACAAGAAGCAGACCGGTGGTTCGGGTCAGTTCGCCAAGGTGCAGGTCAGCTTCGAGCCGCTTCCCTCGGACTCCGAGGTCTCTTACGAGTTTGTCAACGCCGTGACCGGTGGTCGCGTGCCCCGTGAGTACATCCCGTCGGTCGACGCCGGCATTCAGTCCTCCATGGAACTCGGCGTTCTTGCCGGGTACCCCATGGTGGGCGTGAAGGCCACGTTGCTCGACGGTCAGTACCACGACGTTGACTCGTCAGAAATGGCGTTCAAGATTGCCGGATCGATGGTGTTCAAGGAGGGTGCTCGACGCGCCGACCCTGTTCTCCTTGAACCGGTGATGGCCGTCGAGGTACGTACGCCCGAGGAGTACATGGGTGACGTGATTGGCGACATCAATTCACGGCGTGGGCAGATCCGTCAGATGACGGAAGCTACCGGCGTGAAGGTGGTAGACGCTTTGGTGCCGCTGTCGGAGATGTTTGGGTACGTTGGTGACCTGCGTTCAAAGACGCAGGGTCGCGCGGTGTACTCCATGCAGTTCGACAGTTATGCCGAGGTTCCTCGCGCAGTATCCGAGGAGATCATCGCAAAGACCCGGGGCGAGTAGTCCCACCGGTTGAAAATAAGGAACAATACGACCAGTAGGGATGATGACGCTCCACCACGGCCTTGGGCCACAGTAACGATCTGAATCACTACCCCAGTCTCAATATCTCAGGAGGAACCTCACATGGCTAAGGCCAAGTTCGAGCGGACTAAGCCGCACGTCAACATCGGAACCATCGGGCACGTCGACCACGGTAAGACGACCCTCACCGCCGCAATCTCGAAGGTGCTGCACGACCAGTTCCCCGACCTCAACCCCTTCACGCCTTTCGAAGACATCGACAAGGCACCCGAAGAGCGCGAGCGCGGAATCACCATCAACATTGCGCACATCGAGTACGAAACGGCAAAGCGCCACTACGCGCACGTCGACGCACCCGGACACGCTGACTACATCAAGAACATGATCACCGGTGCCGCCCAGATGGACGGCGCAATCCTCGTGGTTGCCGCAACCGACGGTCCTATGGCTCAGACGCGCGAGCACGTGCTGCTCGCCAAGCAGGTTGGCGTTCCCTACCTGCTGGTTGCGCTGAACAAGTCCGACATGGTTGACGACGAAGAGATCCTTGAGCTCGTTGAGGTTGAGGTGCGCGACTTGCTGTCCGCACAGGGCTTCGACGGCGACAACGTTCCCGTTGTCCAGGTGTCCGCACTCAAGGCGCTCGAGGGCGACCCCAAGTGGACCGCCAAGGTTGCCGAGCTCATGGAAGCCGTGGACGAGCACGTCCCCGAGCCCATCCGTGACATGGACAAGCCGTTCCTCATGCCTATCGAGGACGTCTTCACCATCACCGGCCGTGGCACCGTGGTGACCGGCAAGGTCGAGCGTGGCAAGCTCAAGATCAACTCTGAAGTCGACATCCTCGGCATCCGCGAACCGCAGAAGACCACGGTGACCGGTATCGAGATGTTCCACAAGCAGATGGACGAGGCGTGGGCCGGCGAGAACTGTGGCCTCCTGCTTCGCGGTACCAAGCGTGAAGACGTTGAGCGTGGACAGGTAGTGGTGGCCCCCGGCTCCACGACCCCTCACACCAACTTCGAGGGCAAGGCGTACATCCTCAACAAGGACGAGGGTGGCCGCCACAACCCCTTCTACACGAACTACCGTCCCCAGTTCTACATTCGCACCACGGACGTCACCGGCGTCATCACGCTGCCTGAAGGCACCGAGATGGTCATGCCGGGAGACACCACGGAAATGACGATCGAGCTGATTCAGCCCATCGCCATCGAAGAAGGACAGGGCTTTGCAATCCGTGAAGGTGGCCGTACCGTCGGCTCCGGCACGGTGACCAAGATCATCAAGTAGTAAGCGCCTCAACACGCGCGCCTCGGTTGCGGGGCTTGGCCACATGGTCGGGCCCCGCAACCGTGTGCTCACCCTCCTTGCTCTAGGGCAGGGAGGAGTGGTTGGTGTTCGAACAGTTTTTCTGGCACAATATCTAGGTTGCCTATTGCGGGCAGCCAACACGCACCCACGACCCTGTCGAGGAATCGGCAAGTCGCAAGTGTGCCGCCAATGCGCGACACGCCCGAGCGCGGGGGTCGGTGTGAGAAGACCACAGTTTTTCGAGAGATAAGGCAGAACCACGCTATGGCGGGACAGAAGATCCGCATTAGGTTGAAGAGCTATGACCACGAGGTCATCGACTCCTCAGCCCGCAAGATCGTTGAAACGGTCACGCGTGCCGGTGCATCCGTGGTGGGACCCGTCCCGCTGCCCACCGAGAAGAACGTGTTCTGTGTGATCCGTTCTCCCCACAAGTACAAGGACAGCCGCGAGCACTTTGAGATGCGCACTCACAAGCGCCTCATCGACATCGTGGACCCTACGCCCAAGGCAGTCGACTCGCTTATGCGTCTTGACCTTCCCGCCGACGTCAACATCGAGATCAAGCTCTAAAGGCTGTAAGGACCCTCATCATCATGACTACAACTTCCAATGCCCAGCGCCCGATTGCGGCGCTGCTTGGTACGAAGCTGGGCATGACGCAGGTGTGGGATGACGAAGGCCGGGTAGTCCCGGTCACCGTGATCCAGGTAGACACCAACGTTGTGACTCAGGTGCGCGACGCTCAGCGCGACGGCTACGACGCCGTTCAGCTCGCGTTCGGCACTGTTGACCCCCGCCGCGTGACCGACCCCCTCAAGGGCCACTTCGAGAAGGCCGGTGTGACCCCACGCCGCCACGTTGCCGAAGTGCGTACGTCGAACGCCGCGGAGTTCTCGCTCGGCCAGGAAATCACCGCCGAGGCTTTCGAGGCCGGCCAGAAGGTCGATGTCACGGGAACCACCAAGGGTAAGGGAACCGCGGGCGTGATGAAGCGCCACGGTTTCCACGGTGTTGGCGCCTCTCACGGTGCCCACCGCAACCACCGCAAGCCCGGCTCGATCGGTGGCGCTTCGACGCCGTCGCGCGTGTTCCGTGGACTCAAGATGGCCGGCCGCATGGGTAACGACCGTCGCACCGTCCAGAACCTGTTGGTTCACGCCGTTGACGCCGAGAAGGGCCTGGTGCTCGTCAAGGGCGCCGTCCCCGGCAACAAGGGTGGCATTGTTCTTATCCGCACCGCTGTGAAGGGCGCGTGATCACTGTGGCTACTGCACTCACCGTTGACGTTGTGGACGCGAAGGGCAAGAAGACCGGCACCGCCGACCTTCCCGCCGACGTGTTCGACGTTGTCACCAACATCCCCCTCATCCACCAGGTAGTTGTGGCGCAGCGCGCCGCAGCTCGCCAGGGTACTCACGCCACCAAGACCAAGGACCGCGTGTCCGGCGGTGGCCGCAAGCCCTACAAGCAGAAGGGAACCGGTCGCGCTCGTCAGGGCTCGATCCGCGCACCTCAGTTTGCTGGCGGTGGCATTGTTCACGGACCGCAGCCGCGTGACTACTCGCAGCGCACTCCCAAGAAGATGAAGGCAGCCGCCCTGCGCGGTGCTTTGTCTGACCGGGCTCGCGCTGGCCGTGTTCACGTGATCGAGTCCATCGTGTTGGGCGAGACGCCTTCGACCAAGACCGCGCTTGCCGCGATCGAGGCCGTGTCCGCAGGCCGGCGTGCACTCGTGCTCCTGGAGCGTGCCGACGAGGCCGCATGGAAGTCGTTGCGCAACGCCGCCTCGATTCACGTGCTTCCCGTTGACCAGGTCAACACCTATGACGTGCTGGTGAATGACGACATCGTCTTCACCGCCGGCGCCCTCGAGGTATTCCTCGCTGGACCGGCCAAGGGCGGGTCCGCGAAGGCTGTCGCGACTGAGTCCGAGGCAGCCGCTACCGAGGCGGAGGAGTCCAAGTGACCGCGCTGAACAAGAACCCCCGTGACATTCTGATCCGGCCCATCGTGTCGGAGAAGAGCTACTCGCTCATGGATCAGGGCAAGTACACCTTCGAGGTGGACCCCCGTTCGAACAAGACCGAGATCAAGATCGCCGTTGAGCAGATCTTTGGCGTCAAGGTCACGAGCGTCAACACCATCAACCGCAAGGGCAAGACGCGTCGCACGCGCTTTGGCCTGGGCAAGCGCAAAGACGTCAAGCGCGCGATCGTCACCGTTGGTGGCGGCGCCGCACTCGACATCTTCAGCGGCAACGTCGGCTAGGCAAGGACAGGACACAACTCATGGCTATTCGTAAGTACAAGCCGACAACCCCGGGCCGTCGCGGCTCGTCTGTTGCCGACTTCGCTGAGGTGACCCGGTCTACGCCCGAGAAGTCGCTCGTACGTCCCCTGCACAAGAAGGGTGGACGCAACAACACCGGTCGCATCACCACCCGTCACCAGGGTGGCGGGCACAAGCGCGCCTACCGCGTGATCGACTTCCGTCGTCACGACAAGGATGGCGTGCCGGCCAAGGTCGCTCACATCGAGTACGACCCCAACCGGACCGCTCGCATCGCGCTCTTGCACTATGCAGACGGCGAGAAGCGCTACATCATCGCTCCCGACAAGCTCTCCCAGGGTGACCCTGTCGAGGCAGGCGCCGCGGCTGACATCAAGCCAGGCAACAACCTGCCCTTGCGCAACATCCCCGTGGGTACGGTTATCCACGCGATCGAGCTCAAGCCCGGCGGCGGTGCCAAGATCGCCCGCTCCGCTGGATCCAAGGTGCAGTTGGTTGCCAAGGAAGGCGCCTACGCCCAGTTGCGTATGCCTTCCGGCGAAATCCGCAACGTCGATGCTCGCTGCCGCGCCACCATTGGCGAGGTTGGCAACGCCGAACAGTCCAACATCAACTGGGGTAAGGCCGGCCGCAACCGATGGAAGGGCAAGCGCCCCACCGTCCGTGGTGTGGTCATGAACCCGGTGGACCACCCTCACGGTGGTGGTGAAGGCAAGACCTCTGGTGGACGTCACCCGGTGAGCCCATGGGGCAAGCCCGAGGGCCGCACCCGCAAGGCGAACAAGGACAGCGACAAGATGATCGTTCGCCGTCGTCGTACCGGCAAGAACAAGCGATAAGGAGCCTGACTAATGCCACGCAGTTTGAAGAAGGGCCCCTTCGTTGACGGCCACCTGCAGAAGAAGGTGGACGCTCAGAACGAGGCCGGTACCAAGAACGTCATCAAGACCTGGTCGCGCCGTAGCGTGATCACCCCCGATTTCTTGGGACACACCTTTGCCGTGCACGACGGTCGCAAGCACGTTCCCGTGTTCGTGACCGAGTCGATGGTGGGTCACAAGCTCGGCGAGTTCTCCCCCACGCGTACGTTCCGGGGCCACGTGAAAGACGACCGCAAGGCCCGCCGCGGTTAACGCGGGGTCGAGCGAAGGTTAAAGGAAAGGTTAAGCAATGGAAGCCATGGCGAAGACGCGATACGTTCGCGTGACTGCGCAGAAGGCTCGTCGCGTCGTGAACCTTGTTCGTGGCCAGAACGCAGTCGAGGCAGCTGCCTCACTGAAGTTCCAGCCGCAAGCGGTGTCCGAAGACGTGCGCAAGCTCATCGAGTCCGCGATCGCCAACGCACGCGTCAAGGCTGAGGCCGCTGGCGAGCGTTTTGACGAGTCCGAACTCATCATCAAGGAAATTACCGCCGACGAAGGCCCCACCATGAAGCGGATCCGTCCGCGAGCACAGGGCCGCGCCAACCGCATTCTTAAGCGCACCAGCCACCTCACCGTGGTTGTGGCGACTCCAGAGAACGCCGTCAAGGAAGGGGCCCGATAGTGGGACAGAAAATCAACCCACACGGCTACCGCCTGGGTATCACAACGGACCACCGCTCGCGTTGGTTCGCTGACTCGACCAAGAAGGGCGAGCGCTACCGCGACTACGTGGACGAAGACGTCAAGATCCGCAAGTTGATGTCCGAGGGCCTTGAGCGCGCAGGCGTGTCAAAGGTCGAGATTGAGCGCACCCGTGAGCGCGTCCGCGTGGACCTCCACACGGCGCGCCCCGGCATCGTCATTGGTCGCCGTGGAGCCGAGGCCGACAAGCTTCGCTCCAACCTGGAGAAGTTGACGGGCAAGCAGGTCCAGCTCAACATCCTCGAGGTGCGCAACGCCGAGATCGACGCTCAGTTGGTCGCTCAGGGCATCGCCGAACAGCTCGCCTCGCGAGTGGCGTTCCGTCGTGCCATGCGTAAGGGCATCCAGTCCGCGCTTCGCGCCGGAGCCAAGGGCATCCGTGTCCAGTGCTCGGGTCGCTTGGGTGGCGCTGAAATGTCACGCTCGGAGTTCTACCGCGAAGGCCGTGTGCCTCTGCACACCCTGCGCGCGAACATCGACTATGGCTTCTTCCGCTCCAAGACCACCTTTGGTGTCATCGGTGTCAAGGTGTGGATCTACAAGGGCGACATGACGGAGAAGGAATGGGCTGCTGAGCAGGCCAAGGCTCCCCGTCAGCAGCCAGGACGCGGCGGCGACCGTGGCCCTCGCACCGGTGGAGACCGTGGTCCCCGTGGTGCAGGTGCCGGCGCACCGCGCGCTGGTGCACCCCGTTCGGCCGCTCCCGCCGAAGCGCCTGCAGAAGCAGCCGCTCCAGCTGAGACCGCGAAGGAGGCCTAACTCATGTTGATTCCTCGTCGAGTGAAGCACCGCAAGCAGCACCACCCCGGCCGCTCCGGCGCGTCGACCGGTGGTACCGAAGTCACGTTTGGTGACTACGGCATCATGGCTCTCGAGCCTGCTTACGTCACGAACCGTCAGATCGAGGCAGCGCGTATTGCGATGACTCGTCACATCAAGCGTGGTGGAAAGGTGTGGATCAACATCTACCCCGACCGCCCGTTGACCAAGAAGCCTGCTGAAGTCCGCATGGGTTCGGGTAAGGGTTCGCCGGAATGGTGGATCGCTAACGTCAAGCCCGGCCGCGTTATGTTCGAACTGGCTGGCGTCGATGAGACGCTCGCCCGTGAAGCATTGAGCCGCGCCCAGCACAAGCTGCCCATGAAGACCCGTTTTGTGACCCGTGAGGGTGGTGACATCTAATGGCCATCGGAACCAAAGACCTGATGCCCAGCGAGCTAGACGCGATGGAGAACGAGCGTCTGCTTGAGGAGCTCAAGAAGTCCAAGGACGAGCTGTTCAACCTGCGTTTTCAGTCGGCTACCGGCCAGCTTGAGAACCACGGCCGCCTCAAGGCAGTCAAGCGCGACATCTCCCGCATCTACACGATCTTGCGCGAGCGCGAGCTCGGCATTCGGACCGCGCCCAGCGCGAAGGCCGAGTAAGGAAGAGTTATGAGTACTGACAAGAAGGCAACGGCGACGGAGGACCACCGCGCGCAACGCAAGACGCGTCGCGGCTACGTCACGTCCGACAAGATGGACAAGACCATCACTGTCGAGATCGAGGAGCGCGTCAAGCACCCTCTTTACGGCAAGGTGATGCGTCAAAGCAGCAAGATCAAGGCACACGATGAGGCCAACACGGCCGGCATTGGTGACCTTGTTGTCGTGATGGAGACCCGCCCGCTGTCCGCTTCCAAGCGGTGGCGCCTGGTTGAGATCGTCGAGAAGGCCAAATAACTACGTTCGACCAGGCTCGTTACGGCGAGAACCAGACGACAGGAGATAAGACATGATTCAGCAGGAGTCGCGTGTTCGCGTCGCCGACAACACCGGTGCCAAGGAGATCTTGTGCATCCGGGTGCTCGGTGGCTCGAAGCGTCGCTACGCCGGCGTGGGCGACACCATTGTGGCCACCGTCAAAGACGCTATCCCAGGCGGAAACGTCAAGAAGGGCGAGGTCGTCAAGGCCGTGATCGTGCGCACCACTAAGGAGCGCCGTCGCCCCGACGGTTCGTACATCAAGTTTGACGAGAACGCTGCGGTGATTCTCAAGAACCTTGACGGAGAGCCCCGCGGAACCCGCATCTTCGGCCCGGTGGGCCGCGAGCTGCGTGACAAGAAGTTCATGAAGATCATTTCATTGGCACCGGAGGTCATCTAATGGCGAAGATCAAGAAGGGCGACCTCGTGGTCGTCATCGCCGGCAAGGACCGCGGGCAACAGGGCCGCGTCCTTGAGGTGAACACCGAAACCGAGCGCCTGATTGTCGAGGGTGTCCAGCGCGTCACCAAGCACATCAAGCCTGGCACGCGTCGCGACAACCAACAGGGCGGCATCACTCAGGTTGAAGCCCCGATCCACATCTCCAACGTGATGGTCGTGGACCCGGAGACCAAGAAGGGAACCCGCGTGGGTTACCGCACGGAAGAAGTCGAACGCGAAGGCCGCAAGCGTACCCAGCGGGTCCGCATCGCCAAGCGCTCGGGTAAGGACATCTGATGGCTACCGCAACCGCGCAGCCGCGCCTCAAGACCAAGTACCAAGAGCAGATCATCGCCGCCTTGCGCGAAGAGTTCTCTCACGCCAACATCAACCAGGTTGCAGGCCTCACCAAGGTGGTCGTCAACATGGGAGTGGGCGAGGCCGCCAAGGACTCCAAGATCATCGAGGGCGCCATCACGGACCTCACCGCGATCACGGGTCAGAAGCCGCAGGTCACCAAGGCACGCCAGTCCATCGCGCAGTTCAAGCTTCGCGAGGGCCAGCCCATTGGTTGCCACGTGACCTTGCGTGGAGACCGGATGTGGGAGTTCCTTGACCGTCTGCTGTCGACGGCTCTTCCGCGTATCCGTGACTTCCGTGGCCTGAGCCCTAAGCAGTTCGACGGCAACGGCAACTACACCTTTGGACTCACGGAGCAGTCAATGTTCCACGAGATTGACCAAGACAAGATTGACCGCGTGCGCGGCATGGACATCACCATCGTCACCACCGCCACTACCGACGACGAGGGTCGTTCGCTGCTCAAGCAGCTGGGCTTCCCCTTCAAGGAGAAGTAGAAGATGGCCAAGACCGCGCTGAAGAATAAGGCCGCAAAGAAGCAGAAGTTTGCTGTACGCGCCTACACCCGGTGCCAGAAGTGCGGACGTCCGCACTCCGTGTACCGCAAGTTCGGCCTCTGCCGTGTGTGCTTTCGCGAGATGGCACACGCTGGTGAGCTTCCCGGAATCACCAAGAGCAGCTGGTAACTAACACGCCGCAGGTCCCTAGCGGGAAACCATGGCGAGAGAGAGTTAAACACTCATGACAATGACTGACCCGATCGCAGACATGCTTACGCGGCTGCGCAATGCAAACTCGGCGTACCACGAGACCGTGGCTATGCCTCACTCCAAGCTCAAGCTGAACATCGCGAAGATCCTGGAAGCCGAAGGGTACATCGCAGGCTCCGCCGTCACCGACGCCGAAGTAGGCCAGACCCTGACCTTGACACTGAAGTTCGGCCCCAACCGCGAGCGTTCGCTTGCTGGTGTGCGCCGTGTGTCGAAGCCCGGCCTCCGCGTTTACGCGAAGTCCACCAACCTTCCCAAGGTCTTGGGTGGTCTCGGTGTTGCCATTTTGTCCACCTCTTCCGGACTCCTCACGGACCGCGAAGCCGAGAAGAAGGGCGTCGGCGGCGAAGTCGTCGCGTTCGTCTGGTAGCGGGAAAGGAATACAGCCATGTCACGCATTGGAAAGCTTCCTGTTCCGGTTCCCTCCGGAGTGGACATCACCATCGACGGCCAGCAGGTGACCGTTAAGGGCCCCAAGGGCACCCTGACTCACAACGTCCCTGCGCCCATCACCATTGACCGCGCTGACGACACCATCGAGGTGAAGCGCCCGGACGACGAGCGCATCTCGAAGTCGTTGCACGGCCTCACGCGTACTCTCATCGCCAACATGGTGCAGGGCGTCACCGAGGGCTACGAGAAGAAGCTTGAGATTGTCGGCACGGGTTACCGTGTGGCGCTCAACGGTTCGACCCTCGAGTTCGCGCTCGGTTTCTCCCACCCTGTTCACATCAAGGCGCCCGAGGGCATCGCGTTCACCGTGGACAGCCCCACCAAGTTCGCGGTGTCGGGCATCAGCAAGCAGCAGGTCGGCGAGGTAGCCGCCAACATTCGCAAGGTACGCCCCCCGGAGCCCTACAAGGGCAAGGGCGTGCGTTACGCAGGCGAGCAGGTACGCCGCAAGGCCGGAAAGACAGGTAAGTAGACCATGGGTATCACCATCAAGGGCAAGGGTAAGGCGATTCAGCGCAAGCGTCGCCACTTCCGCCTTCGCAAGAAGATCTCGGGTAGCCCCACGCGTCCCCGCCTGGTCGTGACTCGCTCAGCGCGTCACATGATGGCTCAGGTGATCGACGACACCGTTGGTCGCACTCTCGTGTCAGCATCGACTCTCGAGGCGGATGTTCGCGCCACCAAGGGCGACAAGACCGCCAAGGCTTCCAAGGTGGGTCAGCTTGTCGCTGAGCGCGCCAAGGCTGCGGGCATCGACACGGTGGTCTTTGACCGCGGTGGAAACAAGTACCACGGTCGTGTGGCCGCGGTGGCAGACGGCGCCCGCGAGGGTGGCCTGGCTCTGTAGCCGGGACCAGAGACGTAAAGGATATTTTGATGGCTGAACAGAACAAGGGCCGCCGCGACAACAACCGTCGCGGTGCGGAGCCAGAGAACAAGTTCATCGAGCGCGTGGTCACGATCAACCGTGTGTCCAAGGTCGTGAAGGGTGGACGTCGCTTCAGCTTCACCGCCCTCGTGGTCGTGGGCGACGGTGACGGCAACGTCGGCGTTGGTTATGGCAAGGCGAAGGAAGTTCCCGCCGCCATCTCCAAGGGCGTCGAGGAAGCCAAGCGGAGCTTCTTCCGCGTGCCTCGCATTCAGGGCACCATTCCTCACGTGGTGCAGGGCGAAGCGGCTGCCGGTGTGGTCTTCTTGCGTCCCGCATCACCGGGTACCGGCGTGATCGCCGGCGGTCCGGTGCGTGCGGTTCTGGAGTGCGCTGGCATCCACGACGTGCTCACCAAGTCGCTTGGTTCGTCCAACGCGATCAACATCGTGCACGCAACCGTCGCTGCGCTCAAGTTGCTCGAACTGCCTGAGCAGGTAGCAGCGCGTCGCGGCAAGACCGTCGAAGAAGTGGCGCCCGCCGCAATGCTGCGCGCCCAGGCTGCAGGGGTGAAGTAATGGCACGCTTGAAAGTTACGCAGAAGCGGTCGGGGATTGGCACCAAGCCCAACCACCGCCAGACGCTGCGCTCGCTGGGCCTCAAGCGCATTGGCGACATTGTTGTGAAAGAAGACCGCCCGGAGATCCGCGGCATGGTCAAGACCGTCACCCACTTGGTGACTGTGGAGGAAGTCGAATAATGGCTGAAGAGAAGAAGCCCGCTGCTGCAAAGAAGCCGGCTGCTAAGAAGCCTGCGGCCACCTCGGCTGCTGCGGAGAAGAAGGCGCCTGCCGCCAAGAAGCCCGCGGCAACCAAGGCAGCTGCGGAGAAGAAGCCTGCTGCCAAGGCTGCTGCCCCCAAGGCCGCTGCGGCGAAGGCTCCTGCCGCGACCAAGGCTGCTGCAACGAAGCCTGCCGCTGCGAAGTCGACTGCAAGCAAGCCCGCTGCTGACAAGCCCGCCGCGAGCAAGCCAGCTGCCGCAGCATCGGCCGCAAAGGCACCTGCCAAGGCACCCGCCGCCAAGGCTGCGGCTGACAAGCCTGCGACCAAGAAGGCTCCTGCCGCCAAGAAGAAGGGCTCTAACGGCTCGGACGCTGGCGAGAAGGTGTCGACGCTAAAGATGCACCACCTGCGTCCCGCTCAGGGCGCTCACACCAAGAAGACCCGCGTGGGTCGTGGTGAGGGCTCCAAGGGTAAGACCGCCGGTCGCGGCACTAAGGGAACTGGCGCTCGCTACCAAGTCCCTGCCCGCTTCGAAGGTGGCCAGACGCCCATCCACATGCGTATCCCGAAGCTCCGTGGATTCCGTAGCCCCTTCAAGGTCTACTACCAGGTGGTCAACCTTGACCAGATTGCCGAGCTGTTCCCCAAGGGTGGCAAGATCACCAAGGAGGACCTGGTCGCGAAGGGTGCCGTTCGTAAGAACCGCCCCGTGAAGGTGCTGGGCGAAGGTACCTTTGACATCAAGATCACGCTCGTTGACGCGGACAAAGTTTCGCAGTCAGCGAAGACCAAGATCGAAGCCGCAGGCGGCTCGGTCAACGAGCACTAGAGTCGGTGATGGGCCCGCGTCGTGATGAGCGGGCCCTGACCGTCTCACTCTCACCTGTGGAGGGCCCATGTTGAGTGGCTTCATGAGTGCATTCCGCACTCCAGACCTGCGTAAGAAGATCTTCTATACGCTGGGCATCATTGCCATTTACCGACTCGGCGTTGCCATCCCCACGCCCGGTGTTGACTACGGCAACATTCAGTTCTGTGCCGCCCAGGCGACCGACGTCAACACGGCGTTCCAGGTGCTGAACCTCTTCTCGGGTGGCGCGCTGCTCCAGCTGTCGATCTTCGCGCTCGGCATCATGCCCTACATCACGGCGTCCATCATTGTGCAGCTCCTGCGCGTGCTGATCCCTCGCTTCGAGACCCTTCACAAAGAAGGTGCCGACGGTCAGGCCAAGCTCACGCAGTACACCCGGTACATCACCGTAGGCTTCGCCGCCCTCCAGTCCGCATCGTTCATCACGCTTGCGCGCAACGACGTGTTCTTCCAGAACTGCCCCGTGCCGATCATTCCCGACCAGTCGTGGCACATCATCACGATGATGGTGTTGACCATGACCGCCGGAACTGTGCTGATCATGTGGTTGGGTGAGCGCATCACCGAGCGCGGCGTCGGCAACGGTATGTCGCTCATGATCTTCACCTCGATCGCGGCATCGTTCCCCGCTGCTGCGGTGACCATCGCGACGTCGTCGAACGGCGTGCAGAACTCGATCATCGTCGCGGTGGTGATCCTGATCGTGATCGCCGCAGTGGTGTACATCGAGCAGTCGCAGCGACGCATTCCGGTCCAGTACGCGAAGCGCATGGTGGGCCGCAAGACCCTGGGCGGGTCCTCGACCTACATTCCGATCAAGATCAACATGGCCGGCATCATCCCGGTGATCTTCGCGTCATCGTTGCTCATGCTGCCCACGATCATCACCCAATTTGCAGGTGACGACCCCAACGAGTTCATTCAGTGGCTTGAGTTCAACGTGGCGCGCCCGGGATCGGCGCTCAACATCGTGCTCTACGCACTGCTGATCATCTTCTTCGCGTACTTCTACACCGCGATCACGTTCAACCCCGATGACGTTGCAGACAACATGAAGAAGTACGGCGGGTTCGTGCCAGGTATCCGGCCCGGAGCCCCCACCGCAGACTTCCTCAACTACGTGCTTTCGCGCATCACTGCCGCTGGCTCGCTGTACCTCGCGATCGTGGCGCTGGTGCCGACCATCGTGTTCATCGCCCTGGGGCTCAACCCGAACATCCCGTTCGGCGGCGCCTCCATCCTGATCCTGGTGGGCGTTGGACTCGACACAGTCAAGCGCATCCAGTCTCAGTTGGAACAGCGGCACTACGAAGGGTTCCTCAAGTAATGCGGGCAGTGCTACTCGGTCCACCTGGCGCAGGCAAGGGCACTCAAGCGGTGCGCCTCGCGGAGCGCTACTCGATTCCGGCGATCTCAACGGGCGACATCTTCCGAGCCAACGTCTCGGGCGACACCGAGTTGGGGCGCCAGGCCAAGGAGTTCATGAACGCTGGAGCCTTGGTGCCCGACGAGGTCACCAACGCGATGGTTCAGGACCGTCTGGGCCAACCCGACGTCGCCAACGGCTTCTTGCTTGACGGGTACCCGCGTAACCCCGACCAGGCGGTGGTCTTGGACCTGATGCTTGGTGAACAGGGCGTGTCGCTCGACACCGCGATTGAGCTCACTGTGGACTTTGACGCCGTGACCGAGCGGCTCTTGATGCGAGCCACGCTCGAGGGTCGCTCCGACGACACTGAGCCGGTCATCCGCAAGCGCCTCGAGGTCTACTCGACGTCCACCGCGCCATTGACGGCATTCTACGAAGGCCGCGGCCTGCTGCTGCAGGTGGACGGCTTGGGTGACATGGATGAGGTCACCCAGCGGATCATCTCCGCTATCGATCATCGCTAGCGTGTCCCGCACCATCGAGTTCAAGACTCCCGCTCAGATGGCCATCATGGCCAAGGCGGGCGTGATTGTGGAGCGCGCGCTTGCCGCAGCCCGCGCCGCTGCCGTCGCAGGAGCAACCACGGCAGATCTTGACGCCGCGGCTGCTCAAGTGATCGCCGATGCTGGCGCGACCTCCAACTTCTATGGCTATCACGGCTTCCCTGCGACCAGTTGTGTCTCCGTTAACGAGGAGGTGGTTCACGGTATCCCGGGTGCGCGCGTCCTCGCGGACGGCGACGTGGTGTCCGTGGACTGTGGTGCCATCGTCGATGGCTGGCATGGGGACTCGGCGGTCTCCTTCATCGTGGGAGAGCCGCTGTCTCACCAGGACGTCGACCTGGTCGAGCAAACGCGCAGGTCTCTGTGGGCGGGGATTGCGGCGCTCTCAACCGCGACGCGGCTCGACACGGTGTCAGCGGCCATTGAAGACGTGGCCGATGCTGCGGGTCTGTTTCCTTTGGAAGGTTACGTGGGCCACGGGATTGGTACCGCGATGCATCAAGCGCCGGACGTGCTGAACTACCGCGCGCGCGGCAAGGGCGCTCGAGTGCAACCCGGGCTGTGCATCGCGATTGAACCCATGCTGGTGATCGGCACGGGGGACAGTGAGGTCCTCGACGACAACTGGACGGTGGTGTCCGCGGATGGTTCGCGCGCGGCTCACTGGGAGCACTCAGTAGCCGTGCATGACAAGGGGATTTGGGTGCTGACCGCGAGTGACGGCGGCGCCTCCGGGCTCGCGCCGTGGGGCGTGGCCCCGGTTGCTCCCTGACTCGTCGATGAGCCCGTTGCTCCACACAGCCTCTGGCCGGCGCTGAACCCGGCGCGCGCCCAGCACCGTTGCCCCGCCTTCGCAGTGGGTGGTGGTAGCGAAATCTACTGTTCACACAGCGGCCACGGCGCGGCAACGTGTGAGGGATAGCGTGGTCCTTGCAACGGGGCTTCGAACCCGGAGCTCCTGAGCGATAGCAATGCTTGAGGGGGCTCCCATGGCACGAGGATTCAGTTACGCGGCCGGGGCGAGCGACGAGGTCGAGGCAGCTCGCCAACCGGAACTCGACAAGGCCACGCTCCAGGCGATGGGGCAGTCCAAGAACGCGTACGTGCGGGAGATCATCGCAGGCCGGTCAGACTGTCCTTTGGGCTTGATGGTGACTCTCGCGCACGACTATGTTCCCGACGTACGTACTGCCGTGGCGGGCAATGCGAGCGCACTGCAGTCGGTGATGGAGTACCTTGCCAGGGATAAGCACGCGGGTGTCGTGGAAGCGTTGGTAGCTAACCCCGCAGTGCCGCACCACGTACTTGCCGATCTCGCCGCCCACAAACGCAAGGAGATCCGTGACGCAGCGGTGTCCCGACTCCGAGCGTTCGAAGCGGGCCCGGGTGTGGTTGAGGACCATGCCATTCCAGAACTCCGGGACCGCGTGTTCGACGAACGCAAGGCAGAGCTCGCGGCGCGCGATGCGGCGGACCGGACCTCGGCGCCCTTCCTCCCTGTGGAACCCCCGACTCACGCACCCACTCCCACGCGCACCGCGCCCGTGCGCGGATTCCGAGCACCGGACGAAGCACGCTTGTGAACACATCGACGAGAGGAGCGGACGATGGCATTCGCCCTTAGCCGCGCAAAGAGCGAAGACCTCGCTCGCGCAGAGGACCCTAACACCACTGGCGCCGAGCTCGTGGGCCTCGCGGCCAATAAGAGCACGGCGGTCAAGGTGGCGGTTGCGTCGCGACCCGATTGCCCTATGGCCTCCATGTTCTCGCTTGCACAAGAAGAGGATCCCAAGATCCTTGAAGCGCTCCTGCGCAACAGCAACGTCCCCCACGGGCTCATCGTCCACCTCGCGCAGAGCAGACGCTCGCACATTCGCGATCGTGCTCATCAGCGTCTTGAAGACGAGGCCGTCAACGGGGATTAGGCTCAACCGACGTCGCCACCCCCACCAGACCCTGAGGCCAAAACGGACAATTGTGTGGAGTGGCTCACACGGGGGTGGTCACTCGCCGTGCCTGGAAACTATGATCGCTGGTACCAAGACGTCACCCCAACGACGAGGTGAAAGGCGGTGTCGACGTGAGGGAACTCGACGATCACCAAGCACAAATTGTTGCGTCACTGATGCGCAACTCGCCAGCTTCCGCCGTGGTGCAGACGCTTGCTGGGCAAGGCGCGAGCATCGTCGAAGCCGAGCACGCAGCACTTGAAGCGGCACGAAGCCCCAACCTCAGCCGCGAGGACATCCAGACCATGGGCCAGTCGAGGGATCCCTTCGTCCGAGCCGTTATCGCGAGCCGTGCTGACTGTCCTTTGGGTCTTCTGGTCGCGCTGGCTGACGACCACTCACTGGACGTCCGGCTGGCAGTGGCGGGCAACGTGCACGCCATTCCGTCCATCCTGGAGGTGCTCGCGCAGGATAAGCATGTCGCCGTGGTGCGCCAGCTGGCTACCAACCCGGCGCTCCCGCACCCGGCTTTGGTGAACCTGGCCGCTCACAAGGACCGGAAGGTGCGCAAGACGGCTGGTGCGGCGCTCATCGCCCGTGCGAATGGTGCGCCAACGAGTCCCGACCACGCTACTCCCGAGCTGCGCGACAGGGTGTTTGAAGACGCGCGCACCGCGAGAGAGCAGGCGGCGGGCCCCTCCGTTGCTGCGCCACCTCAGTACTAGAAGCGAGTTAACGCGCGCTCACAGTGTCGGATTCTTCACAATAGGTCGCTTCTGGCGTCATAGTTTCTTACGATGAGCGAAATGGGACAACACGGCCATCGAGGGCGAAGGGAGATGTTGGCATGACCCTAGGAATGTCACAGACACGTGGGACATCGGAAGATATTGCCCGCGCGCTCGACCCTCGAGTAACCGGAACCGAGTTGCTGCCCCTCGCCGTCCACAAGAGTCCAGAGGTCCGGGCGGCGGTAGCGTCGCGCGCCGACTGCCCAATGGGTGCGCTTATTTCGCTGGGCCATGACCACCAAGTCGTTGTTCTCGAGGCGCTTCTGAGGAACTCGCGCACACCCGCCTCGGTCATTCGTAGTCTTGCTGATCACCGCAACGCCAAGATAGCCGACGCTGCAGTGCAACGCCTACGCAACAGCTTCCGCTAGTATGGCGGTACTCCCTCGCTGAGGCGGGGTTGAGTCACGCCCCCTCATGCCGTATAGTTATCCGTCGGGCGTTTTTGCGCGCCCAAACGCCCTGTCAATCAACGTTAGCGGAGTTCATGGCCAAGAAAGACGGCGTCATTGAGGTCGAAGGCTCAGTGGTCGAGGCACTACCGAACGCGTCATTCCGAGTGGAACTGACCAACGGTCACCTTGTCCTTGCCCACATCTCTGGGAAGATGCGCCAGCACTACATCAGGATCCTCCCTGAGGACCGCGTAGTGGTGGAGCTCAGCCCGTATGACCTGTCCCGCGGCCGCATCGTCTACCGCTACAAGTAAATCGTCGTCGCCGGCGCAAGCCGCGTCATCAGCGCCGACGGCGAAGGAAAGAACCATGAAGGTTAAGCCCAGCGTCAAGCCCATCTGTGAGAAGTGCAAGGTTATTCGCCGCAACGGCCGCGTCATGGTCATCTGCGAGAACTTGCGCCACAAGCAGCGTCAGGGTTAAGCGACACCAGTAGACCGCGTTTGGTCACCGCCCCCTTGGGGTGGAACCCTCGGCTCGGAGGCCGAGGCCCGCACAACCAGCGGGATGACCCAAGCGTTAGACCTCCGAATACTGATGGAGTAGCACAATATGGCACGCATCGTCGGTGTCGATCTACCTCGCGACAAGCGCATGGTGATCGCACTCACTTATATCTATGGCATTGGCCGCACACGTTCCGAGCAGATCCTCGCCGCCACTGGCGTGAGCGCTGATCTGCGCGTCAAGGACGCTGGTGACGCCGAGCTGGTCGCACTTCGCGAGTACATCGAAGCGAACTTCATGGTCGAAGGTGACTTGCGCCGCGAGGTCCAGGGCGACATTCGCCGCAAGATCGAGATCGGCAACTACCAGGGCCTGCGCCACCGCCGCGGCATGCCCGTGCGCGGACAGCGCACCAAGACCAATGCGCGTACCCGCAAGGGCCGCAAGAAGACCGTCGCTGGAAAGAAGAAGGCATAACCCATGGCAGCTCCTACTCGCAAGCCGCGCAAGAAGATCAAGAAGACAGTTGCGCACGGCCAGGCACACATCAAGTCCACCTTTAACAACACGATCATCTCCATCACCGACCCCTCGGGTGCAGTGGTGTCGTGGTCGTCGTCCGGACAGGTGGGCTTCAAGGGCTCGCGCAAGTCGACGCCTTACGCCGCACAGATGGCTGCCGAGGCAGCCGCTCGTCGCGCGCAAGACGCTGGCATGAGCAAGGTTGACGTGTTCGTCAAGGGCCCCGGCTCTGGGCGCGACACCGCGATCCGCTCACTCACGGCTGCTGGCCTCGAGGTGACCTCCATCAAGGACGTCACGCCTCAAGCGCACAACGGCTGCCGCCCGCCCAAGCGCCGCCGCAACTAGTCCGAGGCCTGCCCGGTGTCTCGCCAGGCACCGGGCTGAGCCTCGTCCCAACTCCATACCCTTGACACCCGGTGAGGCCAATCCTCACCAGGACCCTCGAGCATCAAATAGCGGATGCTCGGAAAGGAAAGAACCGTGCTGATTGCACAGCGTCCCACTCTGACCGAGAAGGTCATTTCGGACAACCGTTCACAGTTTTCCCTCAAGCCGCTTGAGCCTGGATTCGGCTACACCCTTGGCAATTCGCTCCGTCGCACGCTGCTGTCGTCGATCCCCGGCGCTGCCATCACGGCGGTCCGCTTCGAGGGCGTGCTTCACGAGTTCACCACGATTGAGGGAGTGAAGGAAGACGTCACTGAGATCCTCCTCAACCTCAAGAACCTCGTTGTCTCCTCGGAGAACGACGAGCCCGTAGTGATGTACCTGCGTAAGTCTGGTGCTGGTGCGGTGACCGCGGCAGACATCGCTCCTCCCGCAGGTGTCGAGATCCACAACCCGGATCTGCACGTCGCGACGCTCAATGCGAAGGCGAAGTTCGAGGTCGAGTTGACCGTCGAGCGCGGCCGCGGCTACGTCCCGGCTACGCTCAACAAGCAGTACGACGCCGAGATCGGTCAGATTCCTGTTGACTCGATCTACTCGCCGGTGCTCAAGGTCACGTACCGCGTGGAAGCTACCCGTGTGGCTCAACGCACCGACTTCGATGAGCTGATCATCGATGTCGAGACCAAGTCGTCGATCTCCGCCCGTGACGCGCTGGCATCGGCCGGCTCGACGCTTGTCGAGTTGTTCTCGCTTGCGCGCGGACTCAACGAGGCCGCTGAAGGTATCGAAATTGGCCCGTCGGACTCCGAAGAGTCGCTCGAGGAGGAGTACAACCAGCCGGTCGAGGAACTCAACCTTACGCAGCGTTCGTATAACTGCCTCAAGCGCGAGGGCATCCACACCGTGGGTGAGCTCACCGCTCGTAGCGAGAACGACCTGATGGACATCCGTAACTTCGGCATGAAGTCGATCACCGAAGTTAAAGAAAAGCTTGCCGAGCTGGGCTTCTCGCTCAAAGACGGCGGCACCGAGTATGACGCTTCTTCTGCAGGCGTCTACTTCTCGGGCAGCGAAGACTAAGAGGAGATCACAGAACTATGCCTAGCCCAGCTAAGGGTGCCCGCCTCGGCGGAGGTCCCGCGCACGAACGCCACATCCTGGCCAACCTCGCGCAGAGCCTCTTCGAACACGGCCGCATCACGACCACCGCGACCAAGGCCAAGCGCCTGCGTCCCTATGCCGAGCGCCTGGTGACGTTCGCCAAGCGCGGCGACCTTGCATCACGCCGTCGTGTGCTCGGAATCATCTCGGACAAGTCGGTGGTTCACACGCTCTTCACCGAGATCGGACCCGGCTTTGCCGACCGCGAGGGTGGCTACACCCGCATCACCAAGGTGGGTGCCCGCAAGGGCGACAACGCCCCCATGGCAGTGATTGAACTCGTCGAGTTCGGCACGCCCGCCAAGAAGGCAGTCAGCAAGGAGGCCGAAAAGGCCACCAAGAAGGCAGCCCCCAAGGCGGCACCCAAGAAGGCCGAAAAGGCCGACGCTGACGAGGCGGTCGCAGAAGACGTGACCGTCGAAGACGCAGCGGTTGACGAAGCCGCTACGGACGAGCCGACCACGGACGACGCCGCGACTGACGCAGCCGACGCTGAATCAGGCGACGCGGACGCGGCCGACGAAGACAAGAAGTAGGCGAGCGAGAACTCGTTCGTGTGTCAAGGCGGGCCCCATGACTGAGCTGGATTCCAGCGACGTTGTGCGGGCCCGTCTTGATTTCTCCTACGACGGGGGCGCCTACTTGGGCTGGGCGGAGCAGCCCGGGCTCCCGACTATCCAGGGTGCCCTGAACGACGCCGCAGCACGCGTGGTACGAACCAAGACCGACTTTGTGGTCAGGTTCGCTGTGGCGGGCCGCACCGATGCCGGCGTCCATGCACGCGGTCAGGTAGCCCATTGCGACATCCCCCGTGACGCGTGGGAGCGCATCCCAGGGCGATCGGGCAAGACCCCGCCGGTGTCGCTCCTCGAACGCCTGAATGGGGTGCTCCCGCCGGACATCGTGATCAACGCGTGTGTCGAGGCCCCGGAGGGGTTTGATGCCCGCTTCTCGGCGGAGGAGCGTCAGTACACCTACCGCCTCAGCGACTCTCCCACCACGCGTGACCCGCTACGCCGTGGGCACGTCCTGTGGCACCGCCGCGCCGTGGATGTCGACATCCTCAATGCGGCGTCGGCGACGCTGACGGGCCTGCGCGACTTTGGTCCATTCTGCCGAGCCCGCGACGGCGCCACCACGGTGCGCGAATTACGCGAGTTCTCGTGGGAGAGGCCCACCACAGGGACCGACGAAGGGCTGGTGGTGGCGACCGTGCGCGCCGACGCCTTCTGTCACTCCATGGTGCGCTCCCTGGTGGGAGCGGTGATCATGGTGGGAGAGGGCCGCCGTGACATGGACTGGCTTGCGCGGCAAACGTCCGTTGACGGCAGGTCGCAAGCTGTCAAGGTAGCGCTGCCTCATGGGCTCACCTTGGAGCACGTGGTCTACCCGCCCGACGCTGACATGGCCCTGCGCGCGGAAGTCACCCGCAACCGCCGCACCCTGGATTGACCTTGAGGGCCCCTCTCCGGTATTCTTGACCGTCGTTGTGCGTTCCACGTGGATCCGCGTCTTTGAGGCGTGTTCACCTGTGGCGCCAGCCATACTGCGGTAGTAAGTTGCCGCCCACCAGAACTAGCAAAAGAAGGCTTCCAAGTGCGCACGTATTCTCCCAAGCCGGGTGACATCACCAAGAACTGGCATGTCATCGACGCCACCGACGTGGTCCTCGGCCGCCTGGCCTCCCACGTTGCTGTGCTGCTTCGCGGCAAGCACAAGCCCACCTTTGCTCCTCACGTGGACGGCGGTGACTTCGTGATCGTCATCAACGCCGACAAGGTGGCACTGACCGGTGCCAAGGCTACCGACAAGATGGTCTACCGTCACTCGGGATTCCCGGGCGGTCTGTCTGCCATTCCGATCGGCGAGCTGTTGGTCAAGAACCCTCAGCGCGTCATCGAGAACGCTGTCAAGGGCATGTTGCCTCACACCAAGCTGGGCGCCGCTCAGTTGACCAACCTCAAGGTGTACGCAGGCCCTGAGCACCCCCACGCCGCGCAGCAGCCGCAGGCATTCGAGATTTCCCAGGTCGCGCAGTAGCGCTGAGAATAGGACATACACGTGGCAGATGTGACGACTGACGTCGAGAACGAGATCGAGAACGACACCGAGAACCCCGCCGAGTACACGTCGGAGACACCTGAGGCACCCACCGAGTACACCACCGAGTCCGCTCCTGAGCGTGGCAAGGGAACATCGGAGATCGCTCCTGGCGCTGGCCTTGGCCGCCGCAAGCAGGCCATCGCGCGCGTTCGTTTGGTGCCTGGCACCGGCAAGTGGGTCCTCAACGGTCGCTCGCTCGAGAACTACTTCCCCAACAAGGTTCACCAGCAGTTGGTGAACTCGCCGTTCGCGGTGCTCGACATCGAAGATAAGTTCGACGTTCACGCACGCATTCACGGTGGTGGCCCTTCCGGTCAGGCCGGCGCACTGCGCCTGGGCGTGTCCCGCGCTCTCAACGGGATTGACGAAGAGACCAACCGTGCCACCCTCAAGAAGGCAGGCTTCCTGACCCGCGACGCTCGTGTTGTGGAGCGCAAGAAGGCCGGTCTCAAGAAGGCACGCCGCGCCCCTCAGTACTCGAAGCGCTAAGCGTCACGCGCATGGCGCGACTGTTCGGCACCGACGGCGTACGCGGTCTGGCCAACAAGGACATCACGGCGGAACTCGCCGTGGACCTTGCTGTCGCGGCGGCACACGTGCTTGCCGAACGGGGCGAGTTTTCCGGGCACCGTCCACGCGCAATCCTTGGGCGCGACACCCGCGTCTCTGGTGAGTTCCTTGGCGCGGCGGTCGCTGCTGGTCTTGCGTCGGCCGGTGTCGACGTCCTTGATGTTGGCGTCCTTCCCACACCGGGGATCGCGTTCCTGACAGCCGACACTGACGCCGACCTTGGCGTGGTGATCTCCGCCTCACATAACGCGATGCCGGACAACGGCATCAAGTTCTTTGCGCGCGGCGGCCATAAGCTGGACGACGCGGTCGAGGAGTCAATCGAGGCGCAACTAGGCGAGCAGTGGGATCGACCCACAGGCGCCGCGGTGGGCACCATCGTGCCGTCGGCGCACCTTGCACAGAGCTACGTCGACCACGTGGTCAGTGCCGCGAGGGCGTTTGCGGGCCACGAAGCACCCCTTGCCGGAGTCTCGATCGTGGTGGATGCCGCACACGGCGCTGCCAGCGTGGTTGGTCCCGCAGCCCTCGAGGCCGCGGGCGCCACCACGATCACCATCAACGCATCGCCGGATGGACTGAACATCAACTCGGGAGTGGGCTCCACCCACCTGGAGTCGCTCCAAGCGGCCGTCGCTGAGCATGGTGCAGACCTGGGAGTGGCCTTTGACGGCGACGCAGACCGGTGCCTTGCCGTCGACCACACCGGAAGCGTTGTCAACGGTGACCAAATCATGGGGCTCCTCGCATTAGCGATGCAGCAAGCGGGAACCCTCTACCACCACACCCTGGTCGCCACGGTGATGAGCAACCTTGGGCTTCACCGTGCGATGAAGGCGGCCGGAATCGACATCGTCGAGAGCGCCGTAGGCGATCGATACGTGCTCGAGGCCATGCGCATTGGTGGTTTCACCCTGGGCGGTGAGCAATCGGGTCACATCATCATGTCCGAGTACGCGACCACCGGAGACGGCGTCCTGACGGCTTTGTTGCTGGGCGCACAGGTGCGTGCTGGCGGCGAGTTGCGAGCACAATGTGCAGGGATCGAGACACTGCCGCAGGTGCTGATCAACGTCCCCGGAACCGACCGCAGCCGCGTGCATTCCGACGCAGAGCTTGGTGAGGCCGTTGCTGAAGTCCGTGCGACGTTGGGTGATGCCGGCCGGGTGTTGCTACGAGCGTCGGGCACGGAGCCGTTGGTTCGAGTCATGGTTGAGGCGACGTCGGAAGACGAGGCCCGCAAGCATGCGGAGGCCCTCGCGGCGGTGGTCGCAGACAGGCTCGCTCTGTGAGTGAACTGTGGGAGAACGTCCTCGGGCTCATGACCCGGGCCGAAGAGTTTATTGTGATCTTCGCCGAGACGGCGTGGCTCTACGCGGGCATCTTTGTGGTTTCCCTCATCGACGGCTTCCTGCCGGTGGTGCCCTCTGACGCAATCCTGATTGGTGCGTCGACGGCCTGGCAACAGTCCGGCAATGGCCTGCTCCAGTTCGAGAATCCCATGTTGATCGGCATTGTGCTGGCAGCAGCGGCAGGTGCCTGGCTCGGCGACCAAACTGCTTACCTCATAGGAAGCAAGATCGACGTGCGCAAACTGCGAATCTTCCGTGGGGACAAGGGCCTTGCGCTGCTGAACTGGGCCGAGCACGCACTTGAGCACCGTGGCACGAGCTTCATCATCGCTGTGCGGTTCATTCCGATGGGTAGAGTCGCCGTTAACATCACGGCAGGTGCGTTGCGATACCCGCGCGGGCGCTTCATGGGCGTCGATGCTGTGGGAGTGAGCCTTTGGGCACTGTGGAGCGTCGCGCTAGGCACGTTCGCAGCATCCATCTTTGAGGGCAACCTCTTGCTCGCGATCACGGCGGGCGTGGTGGGCGGCGTCCTGGCCGGCGTGCTTGTCGACAAGATTATGACGCGACTTGGCCTGACTCCCGTGAACCTGCCGGACCTTGCCGGCGACATCCGCGGTAAGGACACCGAGCAACCCTCTGAGTGACCGCCTAGAGCTTGCGGAGCCGCACTGACTCCACGCGATGGTCTCCTGCTTTGCTGAGGATGATGGTGGCTCGCGACCGGGTAGGAGCAATGTTGCGCGCAAGGTTAGGCGCGTTGATCGCGTCCCAAATCTGGCCTGCTCGCTCGGTGGCCTGGGCATCAGCGAGTGTTGAGTAGGCGTGGAAGTACGAGTCCGGCTGGGCGAACGCGGTGGCACGCAGCGACAGGAACCGCTCGATGTACCAACGGCGTACGTCTTCTTGCTGGGCGTCAACATAGATGGAGACGTCAAAGAAGTCGCTCACCGCGAGCGCCGCCACGCCTGGTTCCCGAGACGCCGCAGGCTGGAGCACATTCAGGCCCTCGACTATCAGAATGTCAGGGTGGCTCACGGTAATCTTCTCGCCAGGCACGATGTCGTAGCTGAGGTGCGAGTAGACGGGCGCGTGCACCTCGCGTTTGCCGGACTTCACGTCCGCGATGAACTGCCGTAGCGCACGCCGGTCATATGACTCGGGAAAACCCTTGCGCTCGAGCAGTCCGCGCCTGCTGAGTTCCGCATTGGGGTACAAGAAGCCGTCGGTGGTGACGAGCGCGACGTGGGGCGAGCCCGGCCACCGTGCCATCAGTTCGCGCAGCAGGCGTGCAGTGGTGGACTTACCTACTGCGACCGACCCGGCTACACCGATCACGAACGGCGTGCGGGAAGCGCGTTCGCCAAGGAACTGGCTGGTCGCCGCGTGGAGGTGCCCCGTTGCTTCCGAGTAGAGGTCCAGGAGGCGAGACAGCGGTCGGTAGACGCGGTCCACTTCGTTGAGGTCGATCGGGTCTCCGAGGCCGCGCACTCGTGCGATGTCGGCTTCGGTGAGCGGTAGGGGAGTCGAGTCCGCGAGAGCCGCCCACTCGTCGCGTGAGAGGGTGATGAACGGACTGAAGGCGTCCACGTCGGAGGTATCGATCACCGCTCCATTGTGGCGCATATGGACGTCATTCCGTCCCGACGCCAGGGTCTCAGCCTCCAGGAGCCCAGGCCGTACACTAGAGCGCATGTGTGGAATCGTGGGTTACGTAGGTTCGTCGACGCCGAGCGCTCGACCAGAAGGTGTCGTCATGGGTGGCCTGGCGCGACTCGAGTACCGGGGATATGACTCTGCCGGCATTGCGGCGGTGACGACCGATCGCGAGCGGGTCAGTACGTCGAAGAAGGCAGGCAAGCTCGTCAACCTTGCCAAGCAGCTGGCGGATCGGCCCTTGCCGGACGCCACTGCCGCCATCGGCCACACGCGCTGGGCGACCCACGGAGCCCCCACGGACGCCAACGCTCACCCGCACATCGCGGCTGGCGGTCGCATCGCGATCATTCACAACGGGATCATTGAGAACTACTCGACCCTACGCAAGGAGTTGCTCGCGCAGGGCGTCGACTTCTTGTCCGAGACGGATACCGAGGTAGCGGGTCACCTGCTTGCAGCAGAGGTCGCGAAGGGCCTGTCGTTGGCGGACGGGATGCGGGCGCTTGTGTCGCGCCTCGAGGGTGCGTTCACGCTACTCGCCGTCGATGCCCAAGACCCTGGGACGGTGGTGGGCGCACGCCGGAACTCGCCGCTCGTGGTGGGCATCGGCGAGGGAGAGAACTTCTTGGGTTCCGACGTTGTCGCGTTCATCGAGCACACCCGTACTGCCCTCGAGCTGGGGCAGGACGAGGTTGTCGAGCTGACGGCCGATGCCGTGCGCGTCACAAGCTTTGACGGCACCGTGGTTGACCGCGAGCCGTATCACGTGGACTGGGATTCCGCGGCCGCGGAAAAAGGCGGGTTCGCGACGTTCATGGACAAGGAGATCCACGATCAGCCTGCGGCTGTTGCTGACACTCTGCGCGGCAGGGTAGACGAACGCGGCAAGTTGCAGCTGGACGCCGGAATCATTGACGAATCGGTGCTGAACTCGGTCGACAAGATTGTGGTTGTTGCATGCGGCACTGCGGCGTATGCCGGGATGGTCGCGAAGTACGCCATCGAGCATTGGTGCCGTATCCCCGTCGAGGTGGAACTCGCGCACGAGTTCCGCTATCGCGACCCCGTGGTCAACGTTAAGACCCTTGTGGTCGCCATCAGCCAGTCTGGCGAAACCATGGACACCATCATGGCTATTCGACACGCTCAGCAGCAGGGGGCGAGCGTGATTGGCATTGTCAACACCCAGGGCTCGACCATCGCTCGCGAGGCCGATGCCGTGTTGTACACCCGCGCAGGTCCCGAGATCGCTGTTGCGTCCACCAAGGCCTTTGTGGCGCAGATTACCGCGGCATACCTGCTGGGCATCTACCTTGCGGAGATTCGTGGCAACAAGTTCCCTGACGAGATCGCGTCGCTCATGGAGCAGTTGAGCGAGATCCCCGCGAAGATTCAGCGCATTCTCGACACATCGGGGCCCATTCGTGAGGTGGCCCGCTCGATGGCCAACCACAACACGGTGCTGTTCCTGGGCCGCCACGTGGGCTATCCCATCGCGATGGAAGGTGCGCTCAAGCTCAAGGAGCTCGCGTACATTCACGCGGAGGGCTTCGCGGCAGGCGAACTGAAGCATGGGCCCATCGCGCTCATCGAAGAGGGTGTGCCGGTGTTCATCATCCTTCCTAGCGCCCACGGCCGCGAGTCGCTGCACTCGAAGGTGGTGTCCAACATCCAAGAGGTGCGCGCGCGTGGCGCATTCACCATGGTCATCGCTGAAGAGGGCGACACCGAGGCCGCCGATCATGCCGAGCATGTGTTCTCGATCCCGGTCGCTCCTGTGTTGATGACGCCGCTGCTGAGTGTGATTCCGCTGCAGATCTTTGCGCTCGAACTCGCAACGGCGAAGGGTCTCGACGTTGACCAGCCGCGTAACCTCGCCAAGTCGGTGACGGTCGAGTAGGCAGCGCGATGGGAATCGTGGGCATCGGCATCGACGTGGTGGCGATTGCGCGGTTCGAAGAGGCGCTTGAGCGCTCTCCCGGCTTCCTTGATCGGGTCTTCACTCCAGCGGAGCGGCACCTGGGCCACAACAGCCTCGCGGCGCGCTGGGCGGCCAAGGAGGCGCTCGCCAAGGCGCTCGGGGCACCCGGTGGACTGAGCTGGCAGGACGCTGAGATCATCCGCGAAGAAGGCGGCAAGCCCCGGCTGGATGTGCGTGGTTCTGTGGCTGACCGAGCCCAGGTGCTGGGGGTGGCACGCTTCCACTTGTCGCTATCTCACGACGCAGGAATCGCCTCTGCGGTCGTGATTGCGGAAGACTAGGACTATGTCATCCATCGCGATCACTGTTGACTACTCCGCCATTCGCCGGAACGTGGAAGCCCTTTGCGAGCAAGCAGCAGGGGCTGCCGTGATGGCTGTGGTGAAAGCAGACGCGTATGGCCATGGTCTGGTGGAGGCTGGCGCCGCGGCCCGCGCGGGCGGGGCCACCTGGCTGGGAGTGGCGCAGCCGCGTGAGGCGCTCGCGTTGCGGACTGCGGGCGACACGGGACGGATCCTTACGTGGCTCTATGGTCCCGAGGTTCACGCTGGCCTCCTGATTGCGCATGACATCGATCTGTCAGTGAACTCGCGTGCCGTGCTGGAGGCTGTGGTGGCCGGGGCCGAAGACAGGCTTGCTACGGCGCGGGTGCACCTGTGCATCGACACTGGCCTGGGGCGCGAAGGCGTCACCGTCGCCGAATTCCCTGCGCTCCTGGATCAGGCAATCGAAGCCCAGCGGGCGGGCCACATCACGATTGTGGGCATCTGGTCGCACCTGGCGTGGGCGGACAACCCGGGGCACCCCACTATTGACGCCCAGGCCGCAGTGTTTCGCCAGGCACTGTGGCAGGCGCAGGAGCGCGGCGTCGAGGTTGAGGTGCGACACCTCGCCAACTCCGCCGCCACGTTGACGCGCCGCGATCTGCACTTCGACTTGGTGCGCCCCGGCATCGCCGTCTACGGGCTACCGCCGGTGCCGGATCCTCAGGGACACCGCTTTGGGCTGACTCCGGCGATGTCGGTGACGTCTCATGTGGCGCTGGTGAAGGAGGTGGGCGCTGGCCAAGGGGTGAGTTACGGCCACGAGTACGTGACGCCTTACTCCACCACGCTCGCGCTGGTGCCAGCTGGCTATGCCGATGGCGTGTTCCGGGCCGCGGGCGGCGTGGCTGAGGTGGCCATCAATGGCAGGCGCTACCGGATTGCGGGCAGGGTGTGCATGGACCAGTTCGTGGTGGACCTGGGGTTGTCCTCAGAAGTCTCCGAAGGCGATGTCGTCACGCTGATTGGTCCCGGAGGCCCCACGGCAGCCGATTGGGCGCGGGCCGTGGGAACCATCGACTACGAGATTGTGTGCCACTTTGGCCAGTCGCGTCACCAGGTAGGGGCATAGCCGCGTGGAGTTCACAGCCGCGGATCCTGCCGCGATGACAGACCTTGCGCGCACTGTCGTGGCACCTGTGTTGCGCGCCGGTGACGTGCTGATCCTGACGGGAGGGCTGGGCGCGGGCAAGACAACGTTTACCCAAGGATTGGGGGAGGCGCTGGGCGTGCGCGGCCCCATCGCGAGCCCCACCTTCATCATCGCGCGCACGCACCCCAGCGAGGTTGGCGGCCCGGCGTTGGTCCATGTTGACGCGTATCGCCTGACGTCGCTCGCTGAACTTGATGATCTTGACCTGGACGCATCGCTCGATGATGCCGTCACCGTGGTCGAGTGGGGCGAGCACATGGCCGAGGCGCTCTCAGATGACTATCTGCGCGTGGTGATTGATCGCTCTCACGCGGGTGCCTTCGATCCCGAGGACCCCGCTGGCGGCCCGCGCGAGGTTTCCATCGAGGGGCACGGCGACCGTTGGCTGGGCACGCCCTTTGCGGCCACGAGTGGCCTAGGGTAGTGCCGTGATCCTCGCGCTTGACACCTCAGGAGCAGTCTCTGCGTGCGTGGTTGATGGCGACGCGGTGCTTGCCTCATCCACCGAGTTCGTGCCCCGAGGGCACGCCGAACTGTTGGCCAGCATGATCGGTTCCACGATGGCCGATGCCGGGGTTTCGGGTGGCGACATTGTCGCCGTGGTGGTGGGAACCGGGCCTGGGCCCTTCACCGGCCTCCGCGTGGGGCTGATGACGGCCCGGACCCTGGCACTGACGTGGGATGTCCCGGTGTATGGCGTGTGTTCCCTGGACGCCTTGGGAGCTGCGCATGGGGGTGACGTCACCGTGGTGGCGGACGCGCGCCGCAAGGAGGTCTACTGGGCCGCATATGCGGGCGGCGTCAGGGTCGACGGCCCGCAGGTCAGCGCGCCCGGTGACGTCCCGGTGCGCGGTGAGGTGGTGGGTCGCGGTGCATTGGTCTACCCGGACGCGTTCCCCGGCGCGATCGGTGGCGACCCCCACCCCGCTTGGTTGGCGCGCGTCGTTGCGATGCAGCGCTCCCAGGGGCAGGTCGAGTTTGGCACGGAGCCGCTGTACCTGCGACGGCCAGACGTGCATGGCGGGCCACGTCAGTGATGCGGGACCTCACCTGGGACGACCTCCCGTGGGTCGCGGAGCAGGAGCAGGTGATCTTTGGCCCCGCCGCGTGGTCCTCGGCCGTGATTCGCGACGACTTCGCGCATGGCATGAAGCGCTATCGCGGGATTGAGGTGGATGGGCAACTGGTGGGCTACGCGGTCTACGGCTACGACGGTGATGCCTTCAGCCTTATGAACATCGCGGTGGTGGAAGACGCGCGCGGAGCGGGTCATGGGAGGGCGTTCATGGAGGACTTCTTGGGGCAGGCGCGCGCAGAACGCGCCAGCGAGGTGTGGCTCGAGGTTGCGGTCACGAACGCGCCCGCTATCGCTCTGTACCGAAGCTACGGCTTCGAGGATGTGCGCGTCCGCAAGAACTACTACCAGCCCGGCAATGTGGACGCCGTGGTGATGCGAGTGCGGCTCGACTAGCGACTGCGATGCTCCCAGCCCGGCCCCGGCTTCACCGCACCGGTCCTGGACCGAAGCCTGTACCTTGGTGCCATGTCCGGGTTCAGCGACTACATCGTCTACGTCGACGAGAGTGGCGACCATAGCCTGACCAACATCAATCCCGACTACCCGCAGTTTGTCCTCGCGTTCTGCATCTTCCCCATCGCGTCGTACATCAACTCCGTCGTGCCAGCAGTCGAGCGCTTGAAGTTCGAGCACTTCGGTCACGATATGGTCGTTCTTCACGAGCATGAGATTCGCAAGTCGCTCCCTCCATTTCAGATCCTGCTCCATGGCCCGACCCGGGCGTCGTTCTTGAGTCAGATTGACCAGATCATGACTGAATCGGACTTCACAGTAGTCGCGACCGTGATCCGCAAAGCGGAGTTCAGGCAGCGACGGGGCGACACGGTCAACCCCTATGAGGTCGCGCTTGAATTCGGGCTTGAGCGCGTGTACATGCACCTGCAGGACAAGGGTCAGCGAGGTCGACCCACCAAAGTGGTGTTCGAAGGCCGCGGGAGGAAGGAAGACAACGAACTCGAACTCGCCTTCCGCCGAATCATGGACACCACCTCGGTTTCCGGGATGGCTGACACGCTGGAGTTCCTGTGTGCCAACAAGCAGGCGAACAGTTCGGGGCTGCAGATCGCTGACATGGTGGCGCGTCCAATTGGGATCCACGACCTGCGACCCACGCAAAGCAACCACGCATGGGACGTGATCGAGCCCAAACTGCGCAGGAACCCAATGACCGGTAGCACGAAGGGATGGGGACTCAAGGTCTACCCCTGACAAGCGAGAAGCCCCCGGAAGTCTCCAGGGGCCCAGCGCCGATCGGGTCTTCCCAATCCACTTGTCTCAAGTTTACTCGCCCAGTCCGACTTTGTCACGAGGCGCAGAGTGAGCCAACGTGGTCACGCCCGTCACGACAGCAGCAGAACAGGAAGGGCGACAGCACCGCTTCAAGCCCGTCGCCGCTACAGTTGGAGCGTGGATCCACTGGTATTGGGGCTAGAGAGCACGTGCGACGAGACAGGCATCGCGCTGGTGCGGGGAACCACGCTGCTTGCTGATGTGGTGGCATCGTCGATGGACGAGCATGCCCGCTTTGGTGGCATCATTCCCGAGGTCGCGTCCCGGGCCCACCTCGACGCGTTGCTCCCCACCTTGCAGGCCGCGCTTGACCAGGCAGGGGTGACGCTGACGGACGTCGACGCCATTGCTGTCGCGGCTGGCCCTGGGCTGGTCGGTTCGCTCACGGTGGGTGTGGCGGCGGCTAAGGCACTGTCGTTGGGACTGGGAAAGCCGCTCTACGGAGTCAACCACGTCATCGGCCACGCTGCCGTTGACGAACTGGTGCACGGCGAGTTCCCCGAGCGACTCATGGCGCTGGTGGTGTCCGGAGGGCATTCGTCGCTGTTGCTCGTGAAGGACATCGCCACAGACGTCACCGAGTTGGGCCACACGTTGGACGATGCCGCGGGAGAGGCCTTCGACAAGGTGGGCCGGCTCTTGGGGCTCCCGTACCCGGGCGGGCCTCATGTGGACCGTCTGGCACGCGAGGGTGATCCCACCGCGATCCCGTTCCCGCGCGGGCTGTCCAAACCTAAGGACCAGGCTAAGCACGCGTACGACTTCTCCTTCTCCGGCCTCAAGACCGCCGTGGCGCGCTGGGTCGAGAACTGTGAGGCTCAGGGGCGCGAAGTACCAGCGGCCGATGTTGCGGCGAGTTTCGCGGCTGCCGTCGCCGATGTCCTGGTCACCAAGACCATCGCGGCGTGCCGCGAGCATGACGTTGACACGTTGGTGATTGGCGGCGGGTTCAGCGCGAACAGTCAGTTACGTGATGAGGCCACGCGGCGGTGCGCGGAGGCCGGTATCACGGTGCGCATCCCGCCCATCAAGTACTGCACGGACAACGGCGCGATGATCGCCGCGCTTGGATCGGCGGTGGTGCGGCGGGGGATGCCTCCCAGCGATCTGGGTATTGGCGTTGACTCGTCGATGCCGCTCGAGACGGTGTTGGTATGAGCAAGCGTTGGATCGCGGCCAGCGGGGTAGCGGTCGTGGCGATGGCCGCCGGCGCGGTGTTCGGGGCTTTCGTGATGGACCGCGACCCCGCAGACCCGACCCCCGGCGTCACGGTGGCGGCCTCGGCCTCGCCGGTGGCCTCCGCGTCGCCGTCACCCAGTCCATCGCCGACGCGCGATGAACAGTTTCTGGTGTGGGGCCCTTCTCTGGCTGATTGGGACGCGGCGCTCGCCACGGCGCAGTCGCTACCTCTCGAGCGGGCGGCTGGTCAGGTGATTGTCGCGAGCTACAACAGCACCGGCACCGCCGGCGCGCGCACCCTGGTGGCCGACCATCACCTTGGTGGGTTGATCATCATGGGCGACGCGGTCACCACGGAGAGCGCCCTCCTGGCTCTCACCGCTGCAGCTCGTGAAGGTGGCGGGGTCCGGGACTGGCCCGTGATTGTCTCGGTGGATCATGAGGGCGGAACGGTGGCGAGGCTGTCCGGTCCGTTGCCGGGCATGCCGGCGTTCATGTCCGCGGGCTCCGCTCGAGACAAGACGTTGGTGCGCAACGCCTACGCGGCGATGGGTGCTGACATGGCAGAGCTGGGGTTCAACCTCAACTACGCGCCGGTGGCGGACGTCACCATTGGCCTCGCGGACCCGACGATTCGCTCGCGGTCTGCGGGCTCCGATCCAGGACGGGTCGCGGAGACGGTGATCGCGGCCATGGGGGGCTTCATTGAAGGCGGTGTGGTTCCGGCGATCAAGCACTTCCCTGGCCATGGATCGGTGACCACGGACTCTCACGTCGCTTTGCCTATCCAAGGCGCGAGCGTGGCCCAACTGGCTGTGAGCGACCTGGTTCCGTTTGAGCGCGCGATCAACGCGGGCGCACCGGTGGTGATGATGTCCCACGTGGCGGTGACCGAATGGGGTGGAACGCCCTCCACGGTTGACCCGGATGCGTATGCCTACCTGCGGAACGAACTGGGCTTTACCGGCGTGATCGTGACCGATGCCATGAACATGCGCGCGGTGACCGACGGCCGTGCGCCGGGTGCGGTCGCTGTCGAGGCGCTGGTCGCGGGCGCTGACATTGTGCTCATGCCCGCTGACGTGGGTGCCGCCCACGCCGCAATCGTCGCGGCGGTGAACAGCGGTCAGTTGTCGCGTGCCACGCTCGACCAGGCGGCTGCGCGTGGAATCTTGCTGATGCGCTGGCAGGCGGGCCTGACGGTCTCGGCTGATGCCAAGGCCCTGGACGGCACGTACGCGCGGGTGCTCGCTGGCAACGGAGCCACGGTGGTCACGGACCTGTGCGGGACGCCGCTGGTGGGCTCAACGGTGTCGATTCGCGGCGGCTTCCCTGGCGAGCGGGCTGCGCTTGCCGATGCGCTCGCCGTTCACGGGATCTCGAACACCGGAGGCGGCACGTCGATCGTGATTCTGGGCTCCTCGGTCAAGGGTGCCAACGCGGATGTGGTGGTGTCGATGGACGGGCCCTGGGCGCTTGCTGACTCGCGTGCCGAGACCTACGTGGCGCTCTACGGGCGCAGCCACGATGCGCTCGCGGGACTCGCCGACGTCCTGGCGGGCGCGGTGACGCCGCAGGCGGTGTGGCCGGTGCCGATCGCGGGCATGCCGTACGGCCCGTGCCCCTCGCCACGCTAGCGGCTAGTCAGGGCAGGTTCACGGCTAGTCGCCGCGCGGTAGCGGCTCGACGATCAGCGCTACGTGGCGTCCCGCCTGCCGCGTGACGATCACGGTGGCGTGGGCGTCGCCGCGGAGCTTCAGTTGGGGGCGGAGCTGCTCGGGGGTGATCGCGATGCCCCGCTTCTTGATGTCCACGCGTCCCACGCCGCGCTCGCGCAGGGCCGCGGTGAGGCGCTTGACGGAGTACGGCAGGGTTTCGAGGACGCGATATCCGGTGGCGAAGGGCGTCGCAACCACGTGTGGCGCCGTGACGTAGGCGATGGTCGCGTCGATGAGGTGGCCGTTGATGGAGTGGGCGACCTCTCCCACGAGGCCGGCCCTGATGACGGCGCCGTCCGGTTCGTAGATGTACTCTTCGAGCTCGCCTACGGGGGCGCGGTCGGTTGACCCGGTCAGCGTGGTGGCGCGATTGCCATCGATGACGAGCGCCGAGTGTCGTGGTGTCGATCCTGCTGGCGCGCTGGCGAGCGGGCCGCACCACAGTGCGGCCTCGACCACGGAGCCGTCCACGCTGACCCACTCGGCATGGACGTCGGCCGGAATGGCCTCGTGGGGGATGCTGGGCCCTACTTTGACCCCTAGCGCCGGGATGGAGTCGCGGAGTTCGAGCACCGCGTCCAACGACGGCGTGTAGTCCTTGGGATCGTGGCGGCGGCCGCGCGCGGTGCGGCGGGCGGGATCGGCGAACGCACCGCCCACATCAGTGGTGCGCACCACCGCTAGCGCGTCCGCGTGGACCACCACGGTGTCTGGCCAGTGGCGGAGGTTGTGGTCGGCGATCAGTGCGGTGGGTTCGTCGATCTCGAATGCCATCACGGCGAGGCCTAGAGCGGAAGCCGCCATGGCGTCGGCCCCAATGCCGCAGGTGAGGTCGGCGATGGTGCTGAGTCCAGCGTCCCGGAAGCGTTGGGCGTGACGGGCGGCAACGGGCAGGCGCGTGGCCTGTTCGAGGCCCTCCGGCGTGAACAGCATGCCGGCCGCGAAATCGCCAAACTTGGGCACGGCGGCGGCGCGCAGGCGTGACTGGGTCATGACGGCGGCGACCAGCTCGGGGCTGACCCCGCGGTCGCGCAGCGACTGGCCCAGGCCCAAGGCGCTGGTGGCGTCATACGGGGGAAGGGACGCGAGCCGGCTGAGGCCTTCGGGGCTGGTGATCAGCCGTGCGGTGGACGCATCCATGTGGTGATCCTTTCACGCCTAGCGAAACGGCCGCGCAGGGTTAGCACTCTCTGCGGTCGAGTGCTAAATTGGTGGTGCTCCAGTATGGGGCGCACGGTCCGCTTCCAAACCGCCTGACCCCCGCGACGGCAGGCGCTTGGAATGACTGTGGATAACATTCCCGAACTTTTACTGATGGAAGGTGAGGTCCGCAGTGTCGGTCTCTATCAAGCCTCTCGAGGACAAGGTTGTGGTGAAGGCGTCTGACGCCGAGAAGACCACCGCCTCTGGACTCGTCATTCCAGACACCGCCAAGGAGAAGCCCCAAGAGGGCTCAGTCGTGGCAGTCGGACCCGGTCGCATTGACGACAATGGCAACCGCGTTCCCGTGGATGTCAAGGTGGGCGACAAGGTGATTTACAGCAAGTATGGCGGCACTGAGGTCAAGTACGCGGGTGAGGAGTACCTCATTCTCTCGGCCCGCGACCTCCTCGCGGTCATCGACTAGTGTGACGGGCCGCCGTTTCTGGTGGCTCACGAGGAACGCCCCGGAGGAAATCCTCCGGGGCGTTCGTCATGTCGCGACAGTGGTGAATCGCGAAACTGGTTGGGTCTCGCTGCTAGCTGGCCTTCTTCAGACGGCCGGCGAGGATGGCGTGGCGCTCGTCTTCGCTGAGCCCGCCCCACACGCCGAACGGTTCGCGTGCTTCCAGTGAGCGCTCGCGGCATAGCTCGAGCACGGGGCAACGCTGACAATAGGCCTTGGCGGCCTCGGCCCGGCGGCGGCGTGCTGCGCCGCGCTCGCCTTCAGGATGGAAGAACAGCTCTGGATCGGCTTCCCTGCATGAGCCCTCATACTGCCATTCCCACTGGTCTTGCGTGGGCGCTGGCAACTTGGCGATGGTGTGCATCCAATCCCCCTACATAGGTTTCTGCTGGCGGCACCGCGTCGACGTCGACGCGAGAACCCCTCGGTACAAAGTATCCTAAATGGGACTTTCCGGACAGTCAAGCCTTCGAGTCGCAAAGTGCCGCTAGGTCATTCATACTCGCAATCGGTTGGCTTGGCTAGACCCCATTTATGGTGGTGTGAGTAGTTCGACACGGCAACTAGAATCGGACAATGGCGCCCACTGACAACGATCCCTTTGCCTACATCGGACTGACCTACGATGACGTGCTGTTGTTGCCCGGTCAGAGCGACGTGATTCCCTCTCAGGTGGACACGGGTACGCGCCTCACGCGCGAGATCACGCTCGCAATTCCCCTGCTATCTGCGGCCATGGACACTGTCACGGAGTCCCGGATGGCGATCGCCATGGCCCGCCACGGTGGCATTGGCGTGCTGCACCGGAACCTCTCCATCGCGGACCAGGCCCACCAGGTGAAGATCGTCAAGCGCTCTGAGTCCGGCATGATCACGGACCCCGTCACGGTGGGGCCGGACGCGACGCTCGCCGAGCTGGACGCGCTGTGCGGCAAGTACCGAGTGTCTGGGCTGCCGGTCATCGACGAGAGCCGCACGTTGCTGGGCATCATCACCAACCGCGACCTGCGCTTTGTGAACCCTGCCGAGTTCGAGGGCCGCTTGGTGCGGGACACCATGACGCCCATGCCGCTCATCACCGCCCCCACCGGCGTGAGCAACGAGGCCGCCGCAGAGCTGCTCGGCAAGCACAAGGTGGAGAAGCTGCCGCTGATCGACAAGGACGGCAAGCTCACCGGGCTCATCACTGTCAAGGACTTCGTGAAGACGGAGAAGTACCCCAACGCCACCAAGGACGCCGAGGGACGCCTGCGGGTTGCCGCGGCCGTCGGCTTCTTTGGTGATGCGTGGGAGCGCGCCACGGCGCTGGTCGAGGCTGGCGTTGACGCCCTGGTGGTGGACACCGCGCACGGTCACGCACAGGCGATGATCGACATGATCAAGCGCCTCAAGACGGATCCGGCCACCAAGCACGTGCAGGTCATTGGCGGCAACGTCGCGACGCGCGAGGGCGCACAGGCACTCGTGGACGCTGGCGTGGACGCGGTCAAGGTGGGCGTAGGCCCGGGGTCCATTTGCACCACGCGGATTGTTGCCGGGGTGGGCGTGCCGCAGATCAGTGCCGTCTACGAGGCTTCCAAGGCTGCCGGGCCTGCGGGCGTGCCGGTCATCGCCGACGGTGGGCTTCAGTTCTCCGGTGACATCGCCAAGGCGCTGGTCGCCGGGGCAGAGACCGTCATGTTGGGCTCGCTGTTCGCTGGCTGCGACGAGGCTCCAGGGGATCTGGTGCTGGTCAACGGCAAGCAGTTCAAGAGCTACCGCGGCATGGGGTCCATGGGCGCGATGGCCTCGCGTGGGCGGGTGTCCTACTCCAAGGACCGCTACTTCCAGTCCGATGCGCCGAGCGACGACGACCTCATCCCCGAGGGCATCGAGGGCCGCGTGCCGTTCAAGGGCGGGGTCAACACGGTGATCCGCCAGCTGGTGGGCGGCCTGGGGCAGTCCATGTTCTATGTGGGTGCCGCGACCGTCGAGGAGCTGCGGGCGCGCGGCAAGTTTGTGCGCATCACGCCCGCGGGGCTCAAGGAGAGCCACCCCCACGACGTCCAAATGACCGTCGAGGCGCCCAACTACACCGGCCGCTAGCGCGGGGCTCGCCCCGTGGAGTACGCGTGGGAAGTGCTGCTTGCGCTCGCTGCTATTGCGCTACTCGCGGGCGCGCTGGATACGTTGGCCGGTGGCGGCGGGCTGATCACGCTGCCCGCGCTGTTGCTCGCGGGTGTGCCGCCGGTGCAGGCGCTGGGGACCAACAAGCTGCAGAGCTCCTTCGGCACGGGCATGGCGACGTATCAAGTGATCTGGCGCCGCAGGGTTCACTGGCTCAACGTCAGGCGGCCGATGCTGTGGGCATTTGGCGGCTCGGCCTTGGGGGCCGTGGCGGTTCAGTTCTTGGACGCCGAGCGGCTGAACGTGGTGATCCCGGTGGTGCTCGCGCTGGTGGCTGCGTACTTCTTGTTCGTGCCGCGCTCGCATCACCCGCCGCTGGCGCCGCGCGTGCCGGGTGCTGTGTATGGGCGCGTGGTGGTGCCGGCGATTGGCGCGTATGACGGTGCGTTCGGGCCGGGGACCGGGTCGCTGTTCGCGCTGAGCGGGGTGGCGCTGAGGGCGTTGCCGATGGTCCAGTCCACGGCGGTCGCGAAGACGCTGAACTTCGCCACGAACTTCGCGGCGCTGCTGGTGTTCCTGGTGGCGGGCAAGATCGTTTGGATTGTGGGCGGAGTGATGATCGTGGGCCAACTGGTGGGCGCGTACATCGGGTCGCACCTGTTGCTGCGGGCGAACCCGTTCGTGCTGCGGGTGCTGATCGTGGTGGTGTCGTTGGCGATGTTGGCGCGGGTCCTGCTGGGGTAGGTGGGCCGCGCAGGCCATCGCAGGGTCAAGGTCACCGCCGTGTTCGTCGCGGTGTGAGCGGGCAATAGCAAGCACGTCACGTACGTAGCCGCGTTTGCGTGACGGTGACGATACGGCGCGCATGGGTGCGAGACAGATGCTCAGGAGCTGGCCGCACCACGCGCATCCCGGCTCAGTGGCAACGGCATGGCCGTCACGACGCGGACTGTCACACTCTATGTGGCTTCACTCTCTCAGAACCCGGAGCGGCGCTCCGTTCAACTGCTTGGCGGTTCTCATGCAACGTACCCGGCCGCGTCTAAGGCCTTTCCCACTGATGGGAAATCATGACGCGCTGTATACGCGACGACCAACACGGTCGAAGGTTGGCCCGTGACGGGATGGACGATTGTTTCGTCGAGCCGCTCAGGTGTCACCTTTGCGTCTCGGAGCTCACCGGCGAACTTCGACTCATCATGCGGAAACTTGGCCGCCAACCATCGCTGGGAATCTTCGCTGTTGAAGCCTTCCGCGAACCAGGCGGCGGCGATGTTCCGAGCTTGATCTGGCGGCTGATGTCGCCGGTCCTTCTTGGATGGGTAGAGGAATGGAATTGCAATACGGCCGATGTGTGGCATGAGGGCACTATAGGTCTCGAACTGTTCGATCCACTCGGTGATCCGTGAGGTCGAGGGCTCCAGTATCCAAGAGTCTGCTTCTTGATTTGCGGTCATGTCCCTAACGGTATGCGTGGGGTATGACACGCCACGCCAGGCAGCACGAGCTGATCGGTGCGTGAGGTCGGCATGTTCCCAAAACAGCGCCGCAGAAACCACTTCCTAGTACTTGACCTGTGCTTCTTCACCTCTCCCAGTGTCAGGCCCTAGAACTAGTCTCAGCCTGACCAACAAAGGAAGGTGGAGTCATGGCGGTTGTAGTGCACGGCGTGCCGGGAGCATCCCTTGGGGAGTCCAGTCACGGTAGTCGCGATGATGCGAGACAAGGTGCGTTCTTCGAGCGCGTCGTGGGAGGCGTGTTGGAGTCGTGGCTTAAGCAAAGGTCGGGTGTCACGCACCTGTTTCACGATGTTGCAGACCTGCGCGACATACCGGGCATCGCGGGTCTAGGCCCAATCAGCCTTGGGGCGACAAATATCGACCACGTTGTCCTCTCGGGCACCAAGTGGTTGATGGTCGATGCGAAGAACTGTGCCAAAGGGACCTTGTGTGTGGAGAACAAGAAGGGCATCGTGAGGCGTGCGTCAGGTGAAATCGTGCCCCAACCGTGGCTCGACAGCACAAAGGCAAAGTCCCAGTACGGAGCTCTGTTTCGCGTCACGGGTGGCATGGATGGCACGACTGTTTTCGTCGTACCCGACACTGTGGCGCTCGATGAAACTCTGCGCCGCGCGAGGGTGTGGGAGCTCATGCCTGCATTTGCACGCGTGAGCGACGTTGTACAGGGCGGTCTCGATGAAATTTTCTCCCCAAGTCAGCCGGAGGCGGATCCACGAGACGTTGAACAGCTCGTGCAGCGTCTAAGTCGACCTGATGTAGAGCGAATAGTCTCGTGATGCGTCATCAGCTCAGTCGTCGTCGACGTGCGACGCATCGCCTCGATGTCCCTATAGATGCACCCGCTGCTTGGTTCTGGCTTCCGAGTTCACATCCCGCCGTGACCGATCCTGACCTTGACGACGATCCACCACGCTATTCTCAGGGGCCGAAGGGTGGATGGCAACCCATCGGCGAGACAGTGAGGCAGTTACTACTGACCGTCGAGAGTCGTGAGCATGACATCTTCACTGAGTCGAGTAAGTTGCCGATGTCGGGACGCTTTTCACGCGACCAAGAGCGGATTGTCTACGAGTGGTTCACCTTCGGTCAGTCTCCGCAGATCGACCCGCGCCGCCAAGAATGGATCAATGGCCGACATCGAACTTGGGGGCTTGCGCAGGCGGGGTTTCCAGCGATACCGGTGTTTCACCTTTCGATGGGAGACCTGGTCCACTTCTGGCACCGTGACCCCGAAATCTGGGGCACTCTCGACGCGGAATCCATTCGCTGGCAACGTAAGCGGTTGCGATGGTGGAGTGAGTCACCGAAGGCGGCCGGACTTCGTGCCTTGAACCCGAATCTGCCACAGCGTTGGTCCCGGATGATCGGGGCCTGGGAGCAGCGGCTCGGCTTCACCTGATCTCGTTCCAACTAGTAGAGACGAAGTCGGCGATGCCCTTGGGGGCGTATGGGGGATAGATTACCTGGAAGCTTTCTCGGGCGTGAGCGAACGAAGTGTCGGGAAGTGTCCCAAGCCGCTTTGCCAAGTAGAGCAAGGCGACGGTGGGTGAGCGAGACTGACCCTGGTCGCAATTGATCAGGATGTCCTTCGTCGGGTACCACCTGTCGATGAAGTCAAGAGCGCGGGTGAACCTTTCGACCCCACGGTCCTGGAAGTCGAATAGGTACGCAGCACCGTCAACCCAATTGAACGAGAGCAACTGTCCATCTTCCAACTCCACGTATTTTGGGTGGTCCGATGGAGGACGGTTGCCCCAGCCCATGATTTCGCAGTGCACAGTCTTGGCGGTATTCACTACGGCCCACGCATCATCGTGGCGAAGCTCAGCGTCGACCTTGCCTCCGACGTGCAACCTGGTGTCGGGAATCCGGATCATTGGATGATGGTATCCGAGTCCATGAGTCGTGCGCCTATGCCCGTTCCTCCGCTGGCTAAACGTCAGGAACTCTGGACAAGTGTTTAGCCGGGGAGATGCAACGCACCCGACTGGGGTGTGGCCTTTGGGCCCAGGTGTCACCCGCGCGCATCTCGCTCATCCCGTACGGTTGTCGGGTAACGAACGGATGCCGACGAACAAACCACCTGATGGCACGGAGGAGACCGCTTCATGACGAGCGAACAACACGAATCGGAAGGCATGTCCTTCACCTCTCTGCACATCAAGAACTTCAGGGGTCTCCGCGACGTTGAAATGCCGTTGTCGAACTTCGGGTGCCTCATCGGCGAGAACAACTCGGGTAAGTCATCGGCGCTACACGCACTGCTCTTGTTGATCCCGGGTTCAGGAGCGCGCAAGGCAACCGCCGATGACTTCTATGACAAGACGGTGCCAGTTCGAATCGCCCTAAAGATCGAGAATATCGGGGAGCAGGACATCGAGAGACTCGCGGAGGCCCACCGAAATAGCGTAGCGAACGATGTGGTCGATGGGTGCTTGACGTTGGTAAGAACCATCACTCTCGATGGCGACTCAGTGAAGTCTGAGTTGAACGCTGAGAGGCGCGGTCCAAAGAATGACGTCTGGATGGTGGAGAATCTCCGGCCACACATGAAGGGCAAGCAGAAGGCCGAGTTGCGGAAGACTGTGATCGATCTGATCCCCGACTTGGACTCGCATCTACCGCCAGAGCCGACGCAGACTAAAGTCGTCGAGGCGTTAGCCATGTTGGTGGCGGCACTGCCCGATGAAGAGCTGGTGGTTCGGGACGGCCCACTTGCAACTGGGATCGAGAATGGACTCAAGGGCCTCTTGCCTGAACCGATCTATATCCCCGCCGTGAAGGACCTCGCTGATGAGGTGAAGACGACAGACTCCGCAACCTTCGGGAAACTCCTCGGGATCCTTCTCGAAGAAGTGCAAGAGGAGTTCGAGGACATTGAGGATCGGTTCAAGCAAATTCAGCGTCAGTTGAGTCGTGTGACGGATCCCTCGTCGGGAGTGGTCGTGGACGACAGGCTTGACCAAGTCCGGTCCGTCGAGAAGACCATCAATAATTTCCTCCGTGAGAGTTTCCCCGAAGTCGACCTGAAACTCGAAGTGCCCGTTCCGAAGATGAAGACCATCCTCGCGGGCGCAGAGATATCCGCCGACGACGGGTACGAAGGCCCTGTGACCGGCAAGGGTGACGGTCTCAAGCGGGCTGTACTCTTCGCAATCCTCAGGACCTATACCTCGCTCCGAGGAGGCGGGATCGAGAAGCGCGACGCACCGCGCGATGCGCCGCGCTACTGGTTGCTGTTCGAGGAGCCCGAGCTCTACCTCTATCCGCGGGCGCAGATGCAGTTGTTTCGAGCGCTGAGAGAGTTTGCGAGGGAGCACTTGGTACTTGTGTCCACGCATTCGCCGTTGTTTTTCGACGCCGACGCCACTCGATCGTTCATCAAGTTTCGCAAGGGCCCATCAGAGGACTCGCTCCCTCCTCAGACGATCGTGGACCCGGTGAGGGTCGACGATCTTGCGGAGAAGAAGGCACTGGAGATCATCTGTCACGAAAACAACAACATCGGGTTCTTCGCGAAAGAGGTGGTGCTCGTCGAAGGCCACAGCGACGTCTTAGTGCTCAAGCACGTGGCGAGACTCCTCGGCGGAGACGCTTGGGACCCAGTTGAGCAGAACATCGATTTCGCGAGTATCGATGGCAAGGGCAACATCGCTAGCTATCGTCTGTTCTTCGACAAGTTCAAGATGCCGGTCCATGTGGTGGCTGACCTAGATGTACTGCTCAACGGTTTTGAGAAGCTCGATCCCACCAAAGAGGTTGGTGAGTTGCGAACGAAGTTGCTCGCGAAACTTGATGCGTCGCTTCCGTCCGACGGGGAGATTCAGCTCACGGAGGCAGAGGCGAAGGGCATGGCTAGAAGCGGAGATGCGAGGGCACTCTGGGAGGCTGTTAAGCGCGCACGCGAAGCCCTTGACAATTCCGATGAAGCCCGTCAAAACTTCGAGCGTGCTGTCGAGGAATTCTTCGCCTACTCACGCAAGTCTGAGCGGCTTGAGGCTCTAGGGAGTGCCGTCGGTGAGGTGCGGGGCCTCCGAGATGAACTCATTTCGAAGTTGAGGGAGTCTAGGGTGTACGTCTTGTCACGCGGCTCAATTGAGACCTACTACGGTGGCTCGCGACATCCACGAGACAAAGTTGCTGGCGCTCTCGAATTCACACGGGGTTGCTCGACACAGGAACAGTTGCGAAACCGCCTCGGTGATGATGCAGGAGAGGTCGAGATCGAACTTCGAGAGATCTTCAAGAGTGTGTTCGGAGTGCCTGGCACTTAGGTGCGAGAATCCACGCTAGCGGCCCTTGGGTCAGTGACGGGCCAGACTGCTCGCTTCAGCCGCGCCGCATGTTCGAACCCCACTCGCGCGAGTTCGGCCCTGCACAAAGGGCACCTCACCCATGTCGGACCAGTGGCGCCTGCCGTGGCGGCCGGCCAGCGGCAGGCGCACCTACTCGGGTTCGATCGGTTCGAAGAGCGTGAGCTGCACGCCGTCGGGTGCTTCGACGCGAGCGTTGAGCGATCCCCGCGGAGTCCTGGTCGGCGGCGCGACTAACTCCGCACCCAAGGTGACTACGGCGTCGGTGCTGGCCCGAGCATCGGCCACTTGGAAGGCCACGCGGATCTCGCGCGAAACATCGCGACCCACCTCGAGTTGGTCGATGAGGTGTCGTTGCGGGGTATTAGTGAGTTCGGGTGTGGCGCGCACCCGGCAACTCGCGCACCGATGTCCCGGTGTCTGCCCAGTGCGCTAGGGTTTGACTGATCGTCATAGTGCACGAGGGGGTATCTTCATGCCAAGGTCACTGTTCTGGGTCGCCTTGATCGGAGCCCCTTTCCTACTGGGGAGTGCGACGGGTAATGGTGGCGTTACGCTTCTCGCCATTGCGGCCGTCCTCATTGCGAACCCGATTGTTTGGAAGGTCCGCAAGGATCGTTACTTTGGCTCGGAGGAGTTCCGAAACCTTCGTTCGGAGGTCGAGGGAGTAATCCGGGAGCACAACGATGTCGTGAACTATCTGGCCGACATTCGGTCACAAGGAACGTTTGAACTTGGGAGCTCCGCTACCGGGCAGTATGCCCACCTAGCCTCGTTCGAGAACACATCTGCGTGGAATAACAGCCGCGACAGGAACGTCGCTGAGTACGCGCCGCATGTCCACAATGCCTCGCTGCAGGTCGTGCGCAACGCTAGCACCGACCCAATTAAGTACCTGATGAAGTACTTCTCGATCAAAGCCGACAAAGACACACTGAGTGACGTCCAGCGGGTGGCAGACAGCATAGCGAGGCTCGAGGAAGCTGTAGCGAATGTGCAACAGCGCGAGGCCGCAATCGCGGCGACGTTTAGTCCGCCGAAGTTCATTCTCACTCGCTATGCCGCCGAGTTTTGGAGGCAAGTTGGAGTGCAACTGTCTCCAGTGCATGTTCCCTACCCGCAGTACAAATTCCAGTACACGTCAGCGGGTGGAAACAGTGGCCAGACCACGACAATCGACCTGAACACCCCCACACTCGAAGCACTTTCCGCAACGCTCGTGGACAAGATTCGTTGGGCAAAGTCCGCGGCCGGTCAACGTGCTCTCATGACCAACCGGCTGCGGACCGAAATCAAGACTCGCGACGACTTCACGTGTCTCACGTGTGGGATCTCGGTGCAGGCAGAGCCTCATCTCTTGCTTGAGGTCGATCACATCACACCAGTCTCGAAGGGTGGGATAAGTAGTCCCGAGAACCTTCAGACACTCTGCTGGCGTTGCAACCGTTCCAAGGGCGCAAAGATCGTCACTGCACCAAGCGATGCGCCACCCGCTTGAAACCGCTCCCTCGGGCCAGCAGTGCCTTGGCCGTTCGTCATCAGTTCGATGTGGCGAGGAGGCGATGGCCGCGCGGTGACGACGCTGCGCGACGCGAACTGGTGCCGCATGACGCAGAGTCCTGTCGTGAGCGCGCGCGTCTGGCGAGCGTCACCTAAACGTCGTTGTGGGATGGCGAGTTGGCAAGCCGCGGCGCGCGTTGCCGTGCGGCTTCCAAACGGTCCACGAGCTCGCGCGCCTGGGGTCGCCAGGCGTGCTGGCGCGGCAGTAGTGGCACCTACTCAGGCTCGACCTGCTCAAAGAGCGTGAGCTGCACTCCGTCCGGTCCCTCGACGCGCGCATTGAGCGAGCCCCAGGGAGTCATGGTCGGGGCCGCGACTAGCTCCGCGCCCAGGGTGACCACAGCGTCGATGGTGGCGCGAGCATCGGCGACCTCGAAGGCCACGCGGATCTCGCGCGAGACGTCACGACCCACTTCAAGCTGGTCGATGAGGTGTCGCTGCGGGGTGTTGATGAGTTCGAGCGTGGCGCGGCCGGCGTCGAGGACGACGACGCGCGCGTTGCCCTCGGACGCGAGGTTGAGCTCGACCGGGAGCCCCAGCGTGTCGCGGTAGAAGGTCAGCGCCGCGTCGAGGTCTTCGCTGTGGATGACGAGTCGCATCTGCACGGGGCCGGGTGTGGTGGTCATGAGGAGCCTTTCTGGTGAGCGTGCCGCGAAAGGTGAACACAGCATCAGCCGAAAACGATTCCCCCGGAGAGCAGTGCGTCTACGGCACGTTGGCTCCGCCGTTGACGTTGATCACCTCGCCCACAATGAAGCTCGATTCGGGCGACGCGAGAAAGACGTAGGCGGGCGCCTGTTCTACGGGCTGGCTGGTCCGGCCCAGCCACGACGAGCTCCCGAACCCGTCGAGCTTTGACGATGGCTGGCCGTCCGAGACCTGCAGCGGCGTCCACACGGGACCGGGCGCGACGGCGTTGACGCGGATGCCGCGGGGCGCGAGGTCGTGGGCCAGCGCCTTGGTGAAGCCGTTGATGGCGAACTTGGTGGACGCGTAGTTGATGATCTGCGGCGACGGGTTGTAGCCCTGGACCGAGGTGCTGTTGATGATGGTCGCGCCGGCGCTCAAGTGGGGGAGTGCGTCGCGGGTGATCCAGTTCATGGCGTAGAGGTTGGTCTTGATGGTGCGCTCTAGGTCATCCTCGTCGAGTTCATCGAAGCTCTGGTGATAGACCTGGTGCGCGGCGTTGTTGACCAGGATGTCCAGCCCGCCCAGGCCTTCGACGGCGTCGGCCACGAGTTTGCGGCAGAACTCGCGGTCGCGGATGTCGCCGGGAAGCTGCACGCAGGTGCGGCCCTCTGCGCGGACCAGGGCGGCGATGGCGTCGGCGTCTACCTGCTCTTCGGGGAGGTAGCTGATGGCGACGTCGGCGCCCTCGCGCGCGAAGGCGATGGCCACGGCGGCGCCGATGCCCGAGTCGCCTCCCGTGATGAGAGCCTTGCGGCCAGGCAGGCGGCCTAGGCCCCGGTAGGTTTCCTCGCCGTGATCTGCCTTGGGGTCGAGCTTGGCGTCGAGGCCTGGGAGAGGCTGCCAGGAGGCCTTGGGCACGATGTGCGAGTGACGCTCCACGGGGTTGTCGTAGGTGAGCTGGTCGGGGGACATGGGTGCTCCTGGGGTGTGATGTGGCGCCGACGCGAGCGGCGGTGGTCGCGTTCGATAACGTTATCGAAGATGTGGTGGGGGTGCTAGTGGAGCGGCTCAAACGCGCCCCACGGCATCGATCGCGGGACCGGTCGAGAGCGGACCCCCCTGCTCCCAGTTCGATGGATATGGCGGCTTCGCTGAGGGGTCGCGCCATGGCCGCCAGGTGACATTGAGGAAGCTCACGTCCCACACCGCAATTGCCTGGGACGCGGCTCGCAGCGAATCGTGAGTGTGCTCCGCCCGCCAGGGGAACTTGACGTAGACGTTCGACTTCCAGAACTCGTCAACGAACCCGACGGTCAGCTCACCCCTGAACATCGTGACACTGACGAGGTCTAGACCCATCTGCTCTGGCCCGTCCCAAGGAGTGTGATCGATCAGCAGGCGGGCCAGTCGCCTCTCTTCGGGCTCGTAGTAGTACCAATCCGCCAGCGCTTGATCGAGCTTCTCGCGGTAGGTGGACCTGTCAAAGACCCAGGTTTGGCCGGGGTCCTCCACGAGGGTCCAGCGCACGTACCGGCCCGCCACCTCGCAGCGGACGTCGTATTTGCAGCACTCGCATTCGGCGCATGCGGCGCCTGAGAGACGGATAGTCCTTTCGCCATCGTGATCTGCTAGCGATAGGCGCTTGATGGCTTGGAGCCACGGGAAGTCACCAACGTGCTCGTACCGCCCGGGTGCAACGGTGCCATTGATGGCGATACTGATCCACGGACCTGTGTACCAGGCGAGTTCGAACGTGAACGAGATGTCGTCCAGGAACCGGCGCCCCACTGCGGCTTCTCGCAGTTCGCGCCTGATCTTGAGTTGCTGGGCGCGGGGGTCGTGAGCTGGCAGGTGCTTCGCCGTCGTGCGGCGATGGCGCCTAGCCACGCTCCTTCCGCGCGCCGAATGGAGCGAGGTGCGGCTCGCTGATTCGTTGCGTCGTGGTTGTCATGGGGACCACCATAGCGCCAGCAGCACGCGCGAAAACACCCCCTGATCGATAACGGTTTGGTAACCGCCCTTGCGCTCGCGCGCCTCCACCCTCTAGCGTCAGTCCTCGTGCCCACAGCGGGCACACGTCGCTCAACCGACACCGAGACTCAAGAAAGGGGTGCGATATGCGAGATCTGAATACCGCCATCGCCGGCATTGATGCCGCCATTGAGTCGCGCCCCGGCCAGCCCGGACGTGGCCTCTGGCAGCTCAAAGCGAGCGAGCCCAGGCAACATGACCGCCCGGCCCTGAGCACACCCAAGCGCTCCTCAGCGCTTTCTTAGCCAGCCGCCGCGCCTCATGCGCCGCCCTGGCCATCCCCCAACACGCATAACTCCATAGAGATTTCACGGCTAAAAGAGCGAACCGAAGAGACATCGGTTATCTGGTAAACGCGAGCACTGCTCGTATGCGGATTCAAGTTCCGCACCGGGTCTTTGGACTTGGTTCCGATCCTCGCCTCATGTTCGCTCCCAAGCCGTGTGCAGCATCGTCCGTAGAAGGGCGAACCGAAGAGACGTCGGTTATCACCTATCCCGTGTCAGGTCGCGGGTTCGAGTCCCGCTCGGGGCGCTAGCGCCCCGGTAGCTCAGTTGGCAGAGCAGAAGGCCGCAAGGCCGCTCCGACCCTCACCCCATGTTCGCCTGTCTACTACGGCCGATGCTGCACTTCAGTTGTGGACGAGCCGCAGGAAGCTCGGTTATCAGGATCGCAGTGCGCGGGTTCGACTCCCGCCCTCACCCAGGTGAGGTAGCTCAGTGGAGAGCGTGCGGCTCCGAGTCCGTCACATGCTCGTCCACCCCCCGCAGAATCCAACCCCCGCACAATCCAACCCAAAGAAAGGAAGTGAACCATGACCAACATCAACCTCAAGGGCTTCATGATTCGCAAGGGTCGTGCGGCTACCCCTCAGTCGCTCAAGGCGGCCGACGGCCAGAAGCGTAACCACGCTGGTGGCTTTGTGTACGTGATCTCGGACCTCGAACGTGTCAAGCGCTTCCTGATCCTGGGTTCGGACACGGGCTTCTATGCCTCGGGCGCGCAGCTGACCAAGGACAACGCCAAGGCGGTGATTCGCGTCGCTGAGTCCGCTCAGCACCGTGAGCTCGTGGACGTGATCGTTGAGACCTCCGTGGCGGGCCGTGCCCCCAAGCAGGACCCTGCGCTGTTCGCCTTGGCGATCGCGGCATCGTTCGGTGAAGTGGAAGACCGCGCCTACGCGCTTGCGCAGCTGCCCAAGGTGGCGCGCACCGCAACGGCGCTGTTCGGATTCCTCACCTACGTGCAGGGGTTCCGTGGCTGGGGCCGTGCGCTCGCGCGTGCGGTAGCGGCTTGGTACACCGAGAAGTCGGTTGACCAGGTGGCCTACCAGGCAGTCAAGTACCGCCAGCGTGACGGCTGGACGCACCGCGACGTGTTCCGCAAGGCGCACCCGCGGTTGGTGGAGCCTGGCTTCACGGGACTTGGCGAGTGGATCCTGCGTGGAGACGCGGGTGAAGCGCCTGGCATCGTGCAGGGATTCGAGGCGGCGCGTTTTGCGTCGGCGTCTGAATTGCCTGGCCTGATCCGCGAGCACGGCCTGACCTGGGAGATGGTGCCTACGGAAGCGCTGAACGACCGCGAGGTCTGGGAGGCGCTGCTCGAAGGCAACGTACCCCTGGGTGCGCTGATCCGTCAGCTGCCGCGCCTCACGCGCATCGGCGTGCTTGAGCCGATGTCCGAGGCAACGGAGATGATCGCAGCACGGTTGGTGGATGTGGAGGCGCTCCGCAAGGCGCGCATTCACCCGCTGAACGTGTTGGTGGCGTTGCGGACGTATGCGCAGGGCCACTCGATGGAAGGGAAGTCAACGTGGGAACCCAACCCGCGCATCGTCGACGCGCTTGATGAGGCGTTTTACCGGAGCTTTGGCACGGTGGAGCCCGCAGGCAAGCGCACGCTGATCGCGCTGGACGTGTCCGGTTCGATGACCTTCACCCGGGTGGCTGGGGTGCCGCTGACTCCGCGTGAGGCGTCGGCGGGGCTGGCGCTGGTGCTTGCTGCGACGGAGCCGATGACGCACGTGGTGGCGTTCACGGGTGGCGTGCAGGTGTATCGCCCTCCCGGAGCGCGGCGTGTGCGTCCGGTGGGTCGGTCTGGTGCTGCTGCCGCGCTGACTCAGCTGGCGATCACTCCGCGCATGCGGCTCGATGCGGCCATTCAGGAGGTCTCTGACCTTCCTTTTGGTCCCACGGACTGCTCGCTGCCGATGCTGTACGCGGCAGAGCGTGGCCTCGAGGTGGACACCTTTGTGGTGATCACCGACAACGAGACCTGGGCAGGGGCTATGCACCCGCACCAGGCGCTCGCGAAGTACCGCGCGGAGATGGGGATCGACGCGAAGCTGATCGTGCTTGCCACGCTGGCTTCGAAGTTCTCCATCGCGGACCCGAACGATGCCGGGATGCTGGACATCTCCGGGTTCGATGCCGCTGTGCCGGCGCTGGTCACGGAGTTCTCTCGGGGGCTCTAGGGCTGGTGGTGGTTGCGGTGCTCGGTTGGCGGTTGGCGGGGAGTGTCTCTTGGGAGGCGCTCCCCGCTGTTGTTTGTTTGGTGAGGCGAGCCTGGGGCGGCCGGGATGACCAAGCCGGCCTCAGCATCGGCCGAAATCGCGGTGCGTGGTCAGGTTCCGTATTCGAGCCACATCAGGAGCGCCCGGTCCTGGGTGAGTGGCTCGCGCAGTGCGAATCCGTGGCGTTCGTAGAAGCGCATGGCGTCCACGTCCGGCTCGTCGACTTGGACCTCGAGGGCGCCGCAGCCGTCCGCGCGTGCGCGCTCCTGAATGGCCGTCATGATCTGGGCGCCGATGCCGTGGCCCCGTTGGGCGGGGCGTACATAGAGGTCTTCGATGAGCGCCACGGGGCCGGGGTGGTAGACCGACGGCCGCAGCGAGACGGTGGCGAACGCGTGGGGTGGTGTGCCCGTGAGGACGGCCCAGAAGGCGTCGCCCGCCAGGTGGCTGCGGTAGCGCTCTTCGAGGACGGCGGCGGGGGGCGTGGGGGAGTTGTACTCGGCGTTGAACTCGCGGAGCAGTGCTGCGAGCGTGGCGGCGTCTTCCGGTGAGGCGAAGCGGAGGGGACCTGGGGCATCGGCCATGGTTGTGATCCTATGCCGGGGCCGTGCGCGACGGAAGGTTGGGGCGGACCGCGACCCCAGCATCGGCCGCAGTGTTGCGCCTATGGTACTTAGTGCTACTATCTACTAGTACTCACTAATACAGAGTAGCGAGAGGAGCGGGCGATGGGCCGGCAGATGACGGAAATGCTGAAGGGCACGTTGGAGGGCATCGTGCTCGCGATCCTCGCATTGGCGCCCGCCTACGGGTACGAGATCACGGCGCGGCTCCGGGAGCAGGGGTTTCCTGACATTGCCGAAGGTACCGTCTATGCGTTGCTAGTTCGGTTCGAGCACAAGGGCCTGGTGGACGTGGAGAAAGTCCCGTCGGAGAAGGGCCCACCGCGCAAGGTCTACACGCTCAACGCCCTGGGGCAGGAGTATCTCGACGAGTTCTGGAAGAACTGGGGCTTCCTCACCATGCGACTCGCGCAACTGCACAACGAAAGGAAGTAGCCATGGCTAACTGGATCGAGAAGGTGACCGGATCCTTCGACAACAAGAAGCGATATGCGCGGCACAAGGCACGGGTCAAAGCGCTGCCCGAGCCCTACCGCACGGCGCACAAGGCGCTCGAGAGGTACCTTGCGTACTTTGGCGCGGTCACCGAGGGCGACATCATGATGTCGATGCTGGAGGATCTTGCCGATCTCATTGAGCAGAGCGCCGCGGACGGTACGCCCGTGCGTGTGGTGGTGGGCGAGGATCCGGTCGAGTTCTGCGAGGCCTTTGTTCGCAACTACTCGGAGGGGCAGTGGATCTCTGTGGAGCGCGAGCGGCTACGGACTGTGATTGCGGGGATCGAGGGAGCGTAGCCAGGCCGGGTCGGTGCTGGGCGGGCGATGTCCACAGGTCTGGTGGCGGCTGCCGGTGTCCCCAGGTTGCGGTGGTTTGGGGTGAATGTCAGACCGTGGTGGTTGACTGTTTGGTATGGCAATCGATACGGCACAGGTCGCGCGAGTGAGCTCGTTGGTGAGTGATCTCGCGGCTGCTGACGTGTCTGGGTTGAGTCATGACGAGTTGTTGGATGCGCATGCTGAGGTGGCGCGGTTGGGGCGGCTCACTGACACTTTGCTCGCGCGTTTCTCCGCGGAGATCAAGCAGCGCTCTAGGCCAACGATGGCCGGGGGTGGGCTTGCGCGCGGTGCGGGCTTTGGCGATGCGGAGACGCTGATTTCGAAGGTGACGGGTGGGTCGGGGGCTGGGTCGCGGCGTTCGATCGAGGCCGGTGACGCGCTTGGTCCGGTGGGTCCGCGTGATCCGCGTACCGGTCGTGTCGCCGCGGCCGATGCTGGGGTGGCTGCTCCTGCTCCGTCACCAAAGTATCCGGCTATCGCGGCGGCAGCGTTGGCTGGGGACTTGTCGGTGGATGCAGCCGGGTTGATTGCGAGCGGGTTGAACACGGTCGCTGATCGTGCCCCGAGCGACCAGGTGCATGCGTTGGAACGGGCTCTGGTTGCTCAGGCGAAGACGTTGACGGCGCAGGAGGTGCGACGGATGGTCGCGCGGGCGATCGCCCGGTTTGATGAACAGGGGGTGCGCGAGCGTGAGCGGCGTAACCGCGACGCCCGGTATCTGACCTGGTCGGAGGACCACACCGGGATGGTC
>PHEW01000010.1 GCA_002841315.1 Actinobacteria bacterium HGW-Actinobacteria-4 | reverse complement strand
CGGCGACCACCGGCGACTGGTGGGCGGTCGCGTGGCGACTGGTGATGCTAGCCACCTGGGTAGTCATCCTGCACGCAGCGTGGCGCGCGAACGTGGCACACGGACTGGTCAATCCCATCTATCGGGGTGGTGGTACCCGCCAGCGTCACGACACCATGCTCGCGACCGCCGACCGCACTCGGTGGCTCCCCCAGCGCTGGCAGCTGAGCGCGCCCGCGCGCGCGGCACGCACCCGACTCTCTCGCTCGTGGGCGACTGACCCTCGCTATCTTGCGTCGCTCGCGGGGGTTCTGGCGTTTCCGCTGATGTTCTTCGTGTTCGTGGTACCGGTGCTCCAACTTGAAGCGCGTTGGTCCTTGGTGGCTCCGGTCCTGCTCGCGGCGTCCATTGGGTGGGGCAGGCACAACGATGTTGCTTACGATTCCACGGCTATTTGGATCGACATCTCCGCGGGCTCGCTGGGCACCGAACTCATGAAGGGGCGCACGTTCGCTGTCTTGAGCTGGGCCGTGCCCGCAGTGTTGGGCTCCGCGGTGGTGCTGTTGGCGTGGACAGGTCTTTGGGAGTTGGCTCCTGCGGTGATCGGCGCGTGCTTGGGAGTTCTGGGCTTGACGCTGGGCATCTCCGCACTGACGTCGGTGTTGTTGCCGTACCGGGCGCCGGCGCCAGGCGACAACCCGTTCGGCACCGAGGTGGGCGCAGTGGGTGCCAGCCTGGTAGCGCAGCTCGTGTCCTCACTCGCCACCGCGATCGCCATGCCGCTCGTCACTGTTCCTTTCGTCTTGGCGTTGGCGAACGGAACCGGGTGGGGGTGGCTCGCTCTCGTCACAGGCCTGGTGTTTGGGCCTGCTGGAGTGGCGCTAGGAGTCCGGCTGTCGGGGCGCGCGTTTGATGCCCGCGCTGGCTCGCTCGTTGGCGCGGTGTCCTAGCCCGCTGATCTGTGGCGCGGCTCGCAGTAATATGGACGCATGAGCGAGCCCATGACGCCCCAGACCGATCTTCCCGCAGGCGGCACTGCCACCATTGAGCGCACCACTACCCGCGAGGTCGTGGAGCCTGGTGATGGCGAGCGATTCTCTCACTACGTGCGCAAAGAGAAGATCACTGAGTCCGCCGTGACCGGAATGCCGGTGATTGCGCTGTGCGGCAAGGTGTGGACTCCCGGGCGTGACCCCAAGAAGTTCCCGGTGTGCCCCGCGTGCAAGGAGATCATCGACGGCGCGTTTGGCCCTGAAGACGGCGACGGCACGGAGTAACTCCCATACCTGAGACGCGACGGCCGTAGGCTGGGCGTGTGAGTTTCGAGGAACAGTACGAGTCCGAAGGCGCCGTAGCCACCCGGCCCGATGACCCGTGGGTTGCCATTGTTTGGAATGACCCCGTCAACCTCATGAGTTACGTGGTCTATGTGTTCCAAAAACACTTTGGATTCGCCCGCCACGAGGCGGAGGCTCACATGCGTGAGGTCCACGAGCTTGGCAAGTCCGTGGTGGCATCGGGCGGTCGCGAGCAGATGGAGATTCACGTGCAGGCCATGCATGGATACGGTCTGTGGGCCACGCTCCAGCGGAGCGGCGAGTGAGGGCCTTTGAGGATCGCGATGGAGTTGCGGTCGCAGAACTAGACGAGCAGGAGCGCATGGTGGTGGCGCGCATCGTCGCTGACGTGGGCCTGATGCTGAGCGGCGAGACCTTTGGCATGGGCGATACGCCGCCACTCGACACGCTTCAAGGCGCCGACGCTATCTTGGGTTACCTGCGCGGCCTCGAGGAATTCTTGGCTGAGCCGGGCGACCCCGCGGTGCTGCGCTTGCTGCCCAACGCCGCGCCCACGGACCGCGAGGTCTCAGATGAGTTTCGCCGTCTCACCGAAGGTGACCTTCGCCAACTCAAGGTGGACCGGCTCCGTGTCATGTGGCAGCAGTTGAGCGAAGACGGCCCCGAATGGGAGGTGACCGCGGAAGACGCCCTTGCTACAGCATCGGCGCTCACCGATGTTCGCCTGGTGCTTGCCTCACGCCTGTCACTGGAAACGGATGAGGACGCCGAACGTTTACATACCGAGATTGAACTCGCCACACACGCACTGGCCACGGATGAGGATCGCGAGCTTGACGTGGATCACGAGCGAGTGTGGCTGGGAATGCTGTATCAAGCGTTGACGTGGTTGCAGGACTCACTGGTCGAGTTCTTGATGGCCGCAGACGGAGAGGACTCTCATGAATGACGCTCCCATTGGAGTGTTTGATTCGGGTGTGGGCGGGCTGACGGTGGCCCGCGAGATCATGGACATGATGCCCAGCGAGGCCATCCATTACGTGGGTGATACCGCCCATGGCCCGTACGGTCCGTTGCCGCTGAGCGAGGTGCGCGCTCGCGCTTTGGCCATTATGGATGCCTTGGTTGACGACGGCGTCAAGCTGCTCGTGATTGCGTGTAACAGCGCGTCCGCTGCGGTGCTCCGCGATGCGCGGGAACGCTTCAGCCGTGAACGTGGCGTGCCCGTGGTCGAGGTGATTGTGCCTGCGGTGCGGCGGGCGGCGACCTTGACGCGCTCGGGGCGGGTTGGTGTGATCGGCACCGAGGCCACGGTCCGGTCCGGCGCCTATGACGACGCCTTCGCGGCCGCGACCGGAGTGACGGTGACGTCGCAGGCATGCCCCAGGTTTGTCGAGTTGGTGGAAGGCGGCATCACCACGGGGCCTGAGGTTCTTGAGGTGGCGCGCGAGTACCTCGCACCCCTGCAGGACGCCCGCGTGGACACGGTCGTGCTGGGCTGCACCCACTATCCGATGCTCGCCGGCGCGATTGGCTACGTGCTAGGGCCGGACGTGACCCTGGTGGATTCCGCCACGGAGACCGCGATGGATGTGTTCCGCGCGCTGACCGCGGGGGACCTGGCGCGTACCGCTAGCGAACCTCCCGTGCATCGGTTCATGGCGACGGGGGAGACGGCACAGTTTGAGAAACTCGCGCAGCGCTTCCTGGGACCGGTGGTGACTCAAGTCGAAATCCTGCAGGCATGAGGCTCACCGTGGTGGGCTGCTCCGGTAGCGTTCCCGGTCCCGCCTCACCAGCGTCGTGCTACTTGGTTGAGGCCGACGACGATGATGGACGCACGTGGACAGTGGCGCTGGACCTTGGATCCGGAGCATTGGGACCGTTGCAGACGTACTGCGATCCCCGCGACCTCGATGCCGTGTTGCTGAGCCATCTGCACCCGGACCATTGCGCTGACCTTGCACCGTTGCATGTGTACCTCGCTCATCACCCTGACGGGCCCAGTCATGTGCGGGTGGTGGGACCGTTCGGAACGACGAGTCGCGTGAACGAACTGCGCGGCACCGAAGACCCTAGCGAGGCGTTGGGTGTGGAGGTGTGGCTGGACGGTGCGGCGATCACGGTGGGGCCGCTGAGCATTCGGTGCGAGTCCGTGACCCATCCGGTTCCCGCGTATGCACTGCGGATCGAGGGCCCTAGCGAGCGCGAGGCGCGCTCCGCCGTGGTGCTGGCGTACTCCGGTGATGCTGACGTGTGCGAGGGCCTTGACCGCGCGGCTGCGGGTGCTGACGTGTTCCTGTGCGAGGCGACCTTCACGGAGGCTGAGCATGCCCCGCGTGGCAGCCACTTGACAGGCGCGCGGGCTGGCGAGGTGGCGCAGGCGGCCCGCGTGGACCGGCTGCTGCTGACGCACGTGCCGCCGTGGAGCGACCCCAATACGGTGATCGCGGAGGCGTCGCGAACCTTCTCAGGGCCGCTCGAGGTGGCGCAGCCGGGCCGCAGGATTGAGTTGTAGAAGGAAGAGGGGCCACTCAGCAACTAGATTGGCGCTCTGGAGTGCTGTGGCGGTGCGATTCGGCGGTTTCCGGGGTGCGTAGCCCTGCATCTGGTTGCTCAGTGGCCCTGCCTCGGTGTGGTCCCGGTACGCTCGGGGCATGGCAATCACTCGCGCCGATGGGCGCACCCCTGACCAACTCCGCCCCGTCTCCTTTGAGCGCGGGTGGCAGGCTCAAGCCGAGGGCTCGTGCCTGGTGACCTTTGGGGACACCAAGGTGTTGTGCTCGGCGTCGTTCACTGCCAGCGTCCCGCGCTGGAAGAAGGGCTCCGGCGAGGGATGGGTGACCGCGGAGTACGCGATGCTCCCGCGCGCCACGAACACTCGCAATGACCGTGAGAGCGTCCGAGGCAAGATTGGCGGTCGCACTCACGAGATCTCGCGGCTTATCGGGCGGTCCCTCCGGGCCATCATTGACGTCAAGGCGCTGGGCGAGAACACCATTGTGCTGGACTGCGACGTGCTCCAGGCTGACGGCGGCACCCGCACGGCGGCCATCACCGGCGCATACGTCGCATTGGCCGACGCCATCGCGTGGGGCAAGGCGAACGGAGCCGTCGCCGCCAGTGCGTCTCCGCTGAGCGGCTCTGTGAGCGCGATCTCGGTGGGAATCATCGACGGTGTGCCCATGCTGGACCTTCCCTATGAGGAGGACGTTCGCGCGCAGACGGACATGAACGTGGTGATGACCGGTTCTGGAGGGTTCGTGGAGGTACAGGGGACCGCCGAGGGTGCGACGTTCAGCAAGGCTGAGCTGGATGAACTCCTTGCGCTCGCAACGGCGGGCAATGAGGAGTTGGCCCGCTTGCAGGTGGCGGCGCTCGCGGCACCGCTGGGGACCTAACGCATGACGGACCTCACCGCCCAGGCCCGGCTGGCGTTCGCGACTCACAACGTTCACAAGGTGGAAGAAGTGTGGGCGATCCTCGCGCCGCACGTTCCTAGTTTGGCGCGCGATCACCTCGTCGATGCCGGAAGTCTGAACGCGCCGTCGCCCGTGGAAGACGGACCCACCTTTGAGGCGAACGCGCTCATCAAGGCACGCGCCCTGTGCGCTGCGACAGGTTTGCCCGCCATCGCCGACGATTCCGGCATTGCGGTGGAGATCATGGGAGGCGCGCCCGGAATCTTCTCGGCGCGCTGGGCCGGTGCACACGGAGATGATGCCGCGAATCTGCGCTTGCTGCTGGACCAGCTGGGCGACGTCCCGGACCGGCACCGTGGAGCCGCGTTCGTCTGTGCGGCGGCATTGGTCGCGCCGGACGGCATGGAGCACGTCGAGGTGGGGCGCATGACGGGCTCGATCACGCGTACCCCGGCCGGAGACGGCGGGTTTGGATACGACCCCATCTTTGTTGCGGATGGCCAGAACGTCACCAACGCGCAACTGACGGCGGCAGCCAAGAACGAGATCTCTCACCGGGGAGCGGCCTTCAGGAGCCTGGCACCCCACGTCGCCGCCGTGTTGCAGAGTTCAACGCTCTAGCCCGCGAGGTGTGCGGCCGTGCGTCTTAGGGGAGCACGCCGCAGTGGGCAAGCCCTTGGCGTAGCAGCACGTCCTGGCCCCCGGTCATCTCCATGGCGACGTCTTCGCTCGCCGCCTCCTCGGGCGTGAGCCACTGAATGTCAAGCGCGTTCTGGCTGGGTTCGCAGTCGCCATCCACGGGCACCACAAACGACAGCGCGACAGCGTGCTGGCGGGCGTCATGGAACGGCGTCATGCCCTTGGTGGGGAAGTATTCCGCGACGGCGAACGGCGTGGGGTTGTGGGGGATGCGGGGCAGTGCGACGGTTCCCAAGTCTTTCTCAATGTTGCGCAGCACCGCGTCGCGGATGCGCTCGTAGTACATGACTCGCCCTGCCACGAGCGTGCGGGAGATGGTGCCGTCGTCCGCCCTCAAGAGCAACCCCACGCGCGTCACCTCTCCCGTGGCGTTGGTACGCACGGGAATGACGTTGACGTAGAGCAACGGTAGTTCGCCACGCACATGCTCTAGTTCCTGGTTGCTGAGCCAGCCGGAGGGTTCGGACGGGAGTTCGGCCATGTCGGTCATAGGTCTTTTCTACCCCTTGTGGGTCCCGGATGCGAGGACCGCGCCGCAGGAGCGACCGCTTAGGGTGGAATAGTGGCCAACGCTGAGGCGTTACGCCGGTATTGGGCAAAGTGCCCAGGGGGAAAGGACAAGTATGGCAACCGTTGAACTGACCACCGAGACTTTCGATGAGACTGTCGCTCAAGAAGGCATCGTGATCGTTGACTTCTGGGCGGAGTGGTGTGGTCCCTGCAAGCGCTTTGCGCCCATCTTCGAGCAGTCCTCGGAGGTCAAGCCCGACATTGTGCACGCCAAGGTCGACACCGAGGCTCACCAGGCGCTGGGCGCCAAGTTTGGCGTGACCGCGATTCCCACGCTGATGGCCTTCCGCGACGGCATCATGGTCTTCAACCAGGCTGGCGCGCTGCCGGCACCCGCGCTCGAGCAACTCGTTGACGCCGTCGAGGCGCTCGACATGGACGAGGTTCGCGCCAAGATCGCGGAGCACGAGCACTAGCCTTCGAGGCACTGCGCGCCGTACTTGACTGCGGCGCGTTCAGACTGACATCAGCCGAGGCCGGTTCCCATCGAGGGAGCCGGCCTTTGGTGCATCCGGAGTCCGTTGCTCTTGAGCGATGCGCGCTCGTGGCGCCGTCGTTGCTGCGAGTCCCACGCTAGATAGTCCTCCGCGCTCACGCTACCTTGGGAGTCAATACCGTTGAAGGGCGACCTGATGGACGTGACGACACCCGTTGTACCAAGGAGACGCCGCCTGATGGCATCCGTCGTGATGGCGCTCACGTTGCCGATCCTTGCGGGCTGTGCTGCGATGCCGAGCGTGGTCGACGACAGCGCGTACGACATCTATGTCGTGAACCGCTGCGAGAATCCGGTCAGGGCGACGTCCGACCAGAGCGTTGAGGGCCCTAGCCTGCGGGATCCCACGAGGCACGAGTTGGTGGAGCCCGGCGAGACTGTTCTCGTAGGAGACTTTTGGGGGCCGAAGGGTGCGGTACGGATATATGTGTCGCCCGCGGATTCGCGCGACCTCGAAGACACTCTCAGGCTTGACCTGCGGATGGACCATTCGGTTGACGGCGTTGACCGGCACGGGAGTGGGTACGTGTTCGAGGTCTCGGGAGAGCACTGCCCCGCCTAGAGTGCGCGAGGGGGGACTTGAACCCCCACGTCCGAAGACACTGGATCCTAAATCCAGCGCGTCTGCCAATTCCGCCACTCGCGCGTGACACCGAAGCCCATCACAGCATCGGCCGAAGTCAAGGATACGCGACCAGGACGGCGCGTGGCCCCTGCAGACGTGCCAAATGTGGCGCCTAGGGTCGGTTCAGAGAGCTCAGCGGGTCCTATGTGGCGCTCACGGTCGGTTTTGGCGCTAGTCCAGCCCCAAGTCCCGCCGCAGCTTCGCCACGTGACCCGTGGCCTTCACGTTGTACTGAGCGAGCTCAACCTTGCCATCCGGGTCCACGACCACCGTGGAGCGGAGCGATCCGTTCACCAGCTTGCCGTAGAGCGACTTCTCGCCCCACGCGCCGTACGCATTCTGCACGGCCTTGTCCTCATCCGCGGCCAGCGCGAACGTCAACCCCTCCTTCTCGCGGAACTTCGCGAGCGTCTCCGGGGAGTCCTTGGACACGCCAATTACTTCGTAGCCGGCCGCCTGCAGCGCGGACAGCGAGTCGCGGAAGTCGCACGCCTGCGTGGTGCAGCCCGGCGTCATGGCCGCGGGGTAGAAGTAGATAATGACGTGCTTGCCCCGGTGATCGGACAGCGTGAAGGTGCCCTGGTCGGTGGGAAGAGTGAAATCTGGGGCGGCTTCGCCCACGGAGAGTTTGTCAGTCATAGTGTCCAGTCAAACATGCGCGCGCCCCGCGGCATTCCCGCCGCCGCCCCAAGCCGCACCCCAGCGGCGCGCGCCCCCATTGCCGCAACCCTCGCATGTCGCTACTGTCAGCCCTAGAGACAAGGGGGCCTCCATGCCAAACACACCCACGCCAAGCGAGGGCGCCGTAGCCTGCCCGCTGTGCAAGACGCCGTTTGAGCGGGCGGTCCTTGACCGGTGCCCGTTGTGTGGAGCAGACGCCACGTACCCCGCGTTTGACCAGCTCATTGAAGCTGACCAGGCCCTCGAGACCTGCCAGACCAACTACGACGATCTCATCTCCCGCGTCAATGAGCTCAACGCAAGGTGGGCGCAGTGGCAAGCGCACCGAGCTGCGCTGGTGCCGCTCCTCGCTGCCACTCGGGACCCCTCGTTCACCCACGCCACCGTTGCGCCACACCCTGATGACCAACCCACACCAGCATCGGCCGATGCCACAGTCGCCGCTGCCCCCAGCTCACCTCCTGCGGCAGTCCCGGCCGCGCAGCCGATCGCTGCCTCCACGGTTCCGGCCGCCACCGCACGTGACGCGGCACCGGCGCCGTACGTGCGGCCCCAGGTGGAGCGCTCGACGCCCAAGGTGCTGACCGCGCCGGCGTTGCTAGGTGTCTCTGGCGCGTCGCTACTGATCGCTGCTGCCGTGGTGTTCGTGGCGATGACGTGGGAGACGTTCAACCCCGTGGTCCGCGCCGGCATCATGCTGGTAGTGGCGGCTGCCGTCGCCTACCTGTCGCTGTGGCTCAAGCGGCTCACGCTCGAGATTTCGAGCGGCGCCGTGGGGGTGGTGTCGATGGGATTCGTGGGGGTCGCCGGACTCGCACTCGGACGGGAGGCGCTCTCGTTGGGCTCCTACGACGCACCTGTGGCGCTGGTGGTCACGTGCCTGGCGGGTCTGGTGCTGAGCCGCGTGGGCATCACCTGGGTAGGATCGACGGCGGCATTGGCGCTCGCAGGTGCCGCCGTGGGCTTTACCGTCGCCGCGCGCCAGACGACGGGAGCCGGGGACCCGGCCGGCGTGGGCCTGAACAGCGGCGCGCAGGCGATTTGGGCGTGGACCATTGTGGGCACCTTTGTGGCGCTCATGCTGGCTGCGACGTACTCGCTGTGGAAGGGTCCGTTCGCGCGTGCCTCGATCAAGTGGGGCTCGCTCGTGTGGCTCGCGATCGTGGGCTTCGCGCTACCTGTGGCGATGTGGTTCCGCTACGAGGGCACACCGGTGGACCTCGCTTTGGCACTGTTGCCTGTCGCAGCGCTGGGTGTCTTGGCACGCTGGTGGGCACGTGAAGCGGTGGGCCCCGCGGCGGTGCTGGTGACGCTGATCGCTCCCAGCGCCGTCCACACCTTTGGGGGCACGGGCTGGCAGCAGATCACCTCCATTTCCGTGGTGATCGCGGTGATGCTTGCGGCGGGACGGTGGGCACCCAAGGTCATCAAGGCACCGCTACTCATCGGCTTGAGTCCCGCGTTCGTGGTGGTGTTCCTCTCGAGTTCCATCTACACCGTGAGCCTCCTGATTGTGCGAATTCTCGCTGGCACGTATGTGCCGGATACACAGATCTGGGCGGGCGTTGCCGCACTGGTCGCGGGTGTGTCGCTGGGGCTGTTGCGCCTATGGGACCTGACCTCCGTATGGATCAAGACCGCGTATGTCGCGGGAGCCGCGATGCTGGTCAGCGGCGTGGGACTATCCGCGTTCGGTGTCGCCGAACAGTTCCTGGGCTCGTACCACACCGCGGTGGCGCTGTCGCTCACCGGCGGTGCGCTCGCACTCGTCGCTTCGCTGTGGCTCTACGCCCAGCGCGCCGCCCAATGGGTGAGCGGCATTGGAGCGGCGGTATTCCTGACGGTGGCGGGGTTCCACGCATCGTGGGCATTGCGGCAGGGCGAACTGCCGTTTGTGTGGGGCCTGCTGGTGGCCCTCGTGCCACTCGTGATCCTGGTGGTCAGTGCTCGCTGGTGGCCGCGCGTCACACTCAGCGCGGCGGCCCTGCTGTTCACCGTGGTGACCGCGGGCATCTCGGCCCACTTTGGGGTGGGCAACGCGGCCATTGGCGCGATCACCATGGCAGCGGTGGCGGCTCTCCTGTGGGGCGGCGTGCGCTTGCCAGCTACCTGGAAGCCCCTGATTGCGCTTGGTCTGACGCCTGCGTTCGCATGGGGTCTTGGTACGGCTGTTTGGACAGCGTTCGCGCTCCTGGCACGCATTGGCGGCGGCAGCGACTTTGGCGCGCTCGACATCTGGTCCACTCTGACCGCCACCCTGGTCGCCACCGCGCTCGCCGCGCTGCCGCACTGGAAGCTCCCCAAGCTGGCACTATCCACCACGTCGATGGTGGGCGCCATCGTGATTGTGATCGCGGCGTCGTCAATGGCCTTCGCGATAGCCGACGCTGTGGGTACTCGCATCGAGGGCGCACTCGCCATATCCGGTGCGGTGGCCGCGCTCGTCGCCGCAGCGTTTACGGCGCTGTGGACCACGTCCAGCGCACGGTGGGCCAACGGCATTGGTGCCACGGTGGTGATGACGATTTCCGGACTCAACGCAGCCTTCCACCTGGGAGACCCGAGCACCACCTTGTGGGTAGCGGTTCTCATCAGCGTGCTCCCAGTGGTCCTACTGGCGCTGTTCGCTCGTTGGTGGCCCCGCGTCACGTTAGGCCCGGCGGCGTTCCTCGCTACGGCTGTTGCCGCGGCAGTGGCGTATCGCGTGGACTGGGCAGACGCGGCGGCGCTGGCTTTGGCGCTTGTTGTCGCCGCTGTGGTGATGTGGGTCGCGACGCGATTGCACGACACCCACCGCGTGCCGCTCATCGCTGGCCTGGCCCCCGCGCTAGGCGCGGGTGTGCTGGTGGGTGCCGGGGTCCTGCTTGGGGGCTTCGGCATGGTGCTCGCAGGTCAAGAACACCAGGCCATCGCGACGGAAATGTGGTGGTTGGGCGGCGCCTCCGTGATGCTGGCGACCGCCTTTGGTGCTGTGCGCGCCATGGCACTGGGGACGCGCCTCACGAGCGCCATCAGCGTTGCGGGCACACTCGCCACCGCAGCGGGCGCCGTGGCTGTCACCGTCGCTACGGGTGCCACGATGTTCGATCGCTTCGAGCCGGCCGCGTCCATGGAGTACGGGGCCGCTTATCGCGAGGCCCGGAGCATAGCGATGGCCCAGTCGCACCTGTGGGTGATCCTTGCCGCGATCGTGACGAGCATCCTCGTCGCGACCACTGTCAGGGTGTGGACCTCGGGGAGCGCGCGCCTCACGGTGCGCATCGCAGCGACCACATGGTTGACCGTCGCCGGCGTGAGAGCGATGGTGGACCTGCAGTCTCACTCAACGTCGCAGGTCAACGTGATGCCATGGGCCGCCGGCATAGGCCTCGTGGCGCTCGTGGCTGCGCTCCTTGGCGTCGCCGCCAAGTGGTGGCCCCGCGTGACCTTCGGTCCTTTCGCTTTTGTGGTGTCGATCGGCGCGTGGGCTGCGGTGTCCGGCCTCGGTGCTGGCATGCAACTCGCGACGCTGAGTACCGCAGTGGCGCTCGCGATCCTCGCATGGTTTGCGAGTCGCTGGGCGCGCGAATCTGCGGCACCAATCTTGCTGGGGTTGGTTCCTGCCGTCATCGTGGTGGCGGCGACACTCCTGGGTCACACTGTGACGGCACTGGGGCGGTACAGCGACGAGCTCCTGTTCAAGGATGCCGACCACGGCTTTGGGTGGCCCGCGGTGACGGCGGTTGTGGCGTACTGCGCGCTACTCGCGTGGCCGCGGGCTCGCAACGGCGCGGGCTGGATCGCCGTGCCGTTCGTGGCGCTCGCGAGTGGCTTTGTCCCGGTGTTGTGGGCGTGGATTGGCCTGCTGGTCCTCGCGGCAGTCGCGATGGTATGGCGGCGCGTCTTGAGGGTGTCGCCCGAGGTGGCGATTGTGCTCGCCGTGATTGCGATGGGGTGGAGCGTAGGCGCCAGTTGGTCGCTCGCGATCACCGCGGCGGGTGCCACGGCGATCGCATGGTGGGCTGTGGTCGACGACGCCTCAGCCGCTACGCGGGTGTGGGCGCTGCTGAGCGCGCCGTTCCTCGGCGGCATCGCTGTCGCGAATGCCGTGCTCGCTTGGGGGCTCGGTTCTGGGCTCGCGGTGGTCTTCGCGATGGCCGCCATCATGGCGATCGCTATTGTGCTGGCCCGGATGGGCCACGACGCCGGGTTGCAACTGACCCCGTGGACCGTCGCATTGTCTACGGCTCTGGTACCTGTGTTCGCGCCTTCGCTCACGTATGCGGGCGTGGCGTTGCTGGTCGCGGGCGCTGCATGGTTGGCACTCGCGGTGCTCACCTGGAAGCCGGGGCGCTTCTTCAGCGCCGCGGTGCTGTCACTGGGCACCGCGCTGATCATGGCGGACGCCAACATCAGCGTGATCGAGGCGTACACAGCGGTGCCGGCGATCACCGTGCTGGGCATTGGCCTGTGGTGGATGTACGAGGAGCCGCGCGTTCACTCACTGCGGGCGCTGGGCTTTGGCTTGGCGCTGGCGCTGGTGCCCAGCTACGTGGCGCTCGTGCTTGAGCCCGACTCGCTGCTGCGCACCATCATCCTGACCTCGTTGACCATCATGCTGGCGCTGGCTGGCGTGATGCTCAAGTGGTTCGCGCCCATCCTCGCGACCACTGTGACCGCGCTGGTGGTCTCCGTTGCGCAGTTGGTGGTGGGGTCCAACATGGTGGTGCGGCTGATCTCGTTCGCAGTGGTGGGGTCGATTCTGCTCGCGATCGCCAGCACATTCGAGAAGTTGAAGCAGCTCAGATAGCCCTCACGCCAGTGCTCGATTCAGCGTCACGCCGTAGCACTGGTATTGTGTTACCTCGCGCGCCATTAGCTCAATTGGCAGAGCAACTGACTCTTAATCAGTGGGTTCGGGGTTCGAGTCCCTGATGGCGCACAGTAGGCAACAGACACGAAGGCCCGGTCCGCAATGGACCGGGCCTTCGTGTGTTGCACCCACGTACGCTGCGGGCACTGTCGAGCGGTTAGCCAAGCGCACCGTCGGAAGAGAACACCAGTCCTACGGCGATCTCACCCTGCTGGATGGCGGTCTTGGTGAGCGGGCCACCAACGTCGAGCGAGCGGAACTCGCTGACCTCGATACCGTAGGTGTCCTCGAGTCCCAACTGGCAGAACGGACGCTCCGGGCACTCCGGGGGCCCGCCAAGCACGATGGGTCCGCACGTCTCGGCAAGCTCGCTGAGGGTGCTGACGCCGTACTGAGCCGCAAAGGCTTCCGTCACGGCAAAGGCGTTCTGGTCCTGGGCGGCGGCTGCTTCTCCGATCACCAGACCTTCGGCCTCGGCCAGCGGCGCAAGCGCTGCGACGGTCTCGGCGATGTCGCCCGATGCCACAGGGGCCGCGTCGGCGCCATTGGCGCGCAGGTTCAGGAACTCTGCGAACGTGGCGGCGTATTCCGGGACGATGTTGATCTCGCCGCTGACCAGTGCAGGCAGGTAGGTCTCGCGGTTACCAATGGAGCGGGTCTCCACGGAGTAGCCCGCGTCGCGCAGCACCTCGGCGTAGATCTCGCCAAGCGTGATGTTCTCGGAGAAGTTCGCGGCACCCACCACCAGCGAGCCGGAACCCGTGGACGTGAGCGTGATGCCTGCGGCGTCCACCCACTCGGCGGCGACCTCAGCAGAGGTGCGGCGGTCAATGTCGACCGCGCGGTTGAGCGCGATCAAGCCATCGGTGTCGAGCTGGGCGGACACGGCGTTGAGCGCCTCCAGCACGGCATCGTCGGCAACGTCGGCGCCAATCGCGGGGATGATGTTGTCGGAGTTCTGGAGCATCAGGTCATCTGCAAGAACCGTGAGGGCGTCACCGGGAACCGGCAGGCAGTCCTGCATCGCGACGGTGTCGGTTGGCGCTGGGGTTGTTGGCGTTGGGGTGGCCTCGCCACCGCTGGTGCAGCCTGCGAGGGCTAGGGCGGCGATAGCCGTGAAGGCCAAGGTGCCAGGACGGGTGTGCATGGTTGTGCTCCTCGTGATGGTGGGGATTGGCGTGCTTGGTGACACAGGTGTCATGGGGGAAACCTCTGGGGTGGTTCGAATGTTCCCTGAATGCCCACATCCAGGCTAGACGTTGTTCGGAGCGGGCGCGCGGGCGGATGGGTCTGGGGGGGAGGTCTACGAGGCAACTCGCGAGGAGGCGCGCAAGGGCGCGGGGGTGACGCGTCGCTGCAGGCGCCCCAACAAAGCATCGACAACCATGCTGAGAGTGGCCACAATGATCCCGCCAGCAAGCACCTGCCCGTAGCGCTGCGTGGCGATTCCGGTATTGATGATGACGCCCAACCCACCGCCGGCTACGAGCGCGGCGAGCGGTACCGTCGCCACGGTTTGCACCGCCGACGTCCGGAGCCCCGCCGCGATGAGCGGAACCGCGAGCGGCAGTTCCACCCGCGTCGCTACCTGGAAGCGCGTCATGCCCTGCCCGGTTGCGGCGTCGCGCACATCGGGGTCAACGTCCGCCATTCCGGTGAAGGCGTTGGTGAGGATGGGCGGGAACGCGAAGATCGCTGCTGCGATGATGACGGCGCGGTTACCAAAGCCAATGGCCGATGCTGCGAACAGGGTGAGGAGGGCAAGGGTGGGCATGGCGCGGGAGACATTGGATATCAGGACGGTGAGAAACGCGCCGCGCCGCACGTGGCCCAGGTAGACGCCAAGGGGTAGCGCGATGGCGGCGGCGATCGCCACGGCGGCGGCCGTCATGTACAGGTGTTCGATGCCTAGGGCAATGATCGAGTCGTTGGCGAAGCGCCAGCCGCCGTCAAACGTGGGGCGGGTGAGGCCGGCGGTGCCGGTCCAGTTCTCCCATGTGGTGAGGTACTCCCACGCGTCGCCCACCGTGCTCATGAGGTCCGCCTCCTCACCCATGGCATCGCGAGCCGGGCGGCGAGCACTATCAGGAGGTCAAGCACGAGGGCGAGCGCCAAGCACAGGAGCGAGGCGGTGGCGATCTGTGCGCGGTAGTCGGACTGAAGGCCACGGAACATGAGTTGCCCCAGCCCGCCGTAGCCCACCACCACACCCACGGTGACTAAGGCGACGGTGCTGACCGTAGCGAGGCGCAGCCCGGCGACCATCGAGGGCAACGCGTTGGGAAGTTCGACGCTCAGGAGCAGTCGGATCCGCCCGTAGCCTAGCCCGCGGGCGGCGTCCACCACGTCGGGGTCCACGCCCTCGAGGCCCACCACCATGTTGCGCACCAGCACGAGCAGCGCGTAGGCCACCAGCCCGATCAGTACGGTGGTCCGCCCAATTCCGGTGAAGGGTGCGAGCAGGGCGAACAGGGCGAACGAGGGGATCGTGTAGAGCACGCCGCTGATGCCAAGGATGGGTCCGCTGAGCCACCGCACCTGCCGCGCCAGCATCGCGAGCGGCAGCGCGATCAGCACCGCGATGCCCACCGCCTGCAGCGTGACGTGAAGGTGTTGGGTTCCGTAGAGCCACACCTCGCTGCCGTTGCGCTCAAGGTAATCCCACGAGAGCCATGGGTTGTCAGGGGCGACGCTCACATCCCTACGGTAGCGTGGCCAGATGAGCGAACCCGCGATTCACCTCAGCCACGTGCGTAAGGAGTACGCGGGTGGAGCGGTTGCCGTGGGGGATCTGACGCTCGCGGTCGCTTCCGGCGAGGTCATGTGCCTGGTGGGCCCGTCAGGTTGCGGGAAGTCCACCACGCTGCGGATGGTCAACAGGCTGGTCGAGCCCACGTCCGGCACTATTCACGTCAATGGGGCCGATGTCATGGCTCAGGACGCGGTGCAGTTGCGGCGGAGTGTGGGTTACGTGATTCAGCACGTGGGCCTGTTTCCGCACCGGACTGTCTCGCAGAACGCCTCAACTGTGCCCGGCTTGCTGGGCTGGGACAGAGCGCAGACCCAAGCGCGCGTGGACGAGCTCTTGGAGCTGGTGGGACTGCCACGGGACGTCTACGGCGACCGCTACCCGCACGAGCTATCCGGCGGCGAGCGTCAGCGGGTGGGGGTGGCCCGGGCGCTCGCGGTGCGGCCGCCCGTGTTGCTGATGGACGAGCCGTTCGGCGCCGTGGACCCGCAGGGGCGCCGCCGCCTTCAGAAGGAGTTCCTGGCCCTCCAGCGGTCGTTGGGCACCACGGTGATGATGGTGACGCACGACATGCGAGAGGCGGTGCTGCTGGCAGACCGCATTGCCGTGCTGTCTGCCGGGGGAGTGCTGGAACAGATTGGCACCCCAGAGGCGGTCACGACCAAGCCTGCAAACGCGTTTGTGCGGGACTTCCTGGCAGAGTTTGACGCGGCCTAGTCCTTGTCTTTGCTCCGGATTCGCCACCACGCGGAGCGGCCAGTGGCCTCGGCTGCCCGATCTCGCTCCATGCGGGTCTCGATGGCGCGTAGCGCTCGCCGTTCGCGACGTCTGCGGCCCGTGGTGATGATTCGGTAGAAGGCGATTCCCATCGCGATGAACACGCCGATCACCAGGATGGGTAGGAAGATCGCGACAAAGGACAGACCCACAGACGTGGCGTCTTCGGCGAACGAGGCCAGCGGCGCGCCGGTACCGCCGGTTGCTGCGTTGATGGCGGGCCGCGAAGCCGCCTTCGCGGTATGAACGACCGCGGCCACCACTGCTCCCACAATGCCGCCGATCAACGGGTTCTCTTGCCAGAACGAGCTCTGGTCAATCACGGTGGCAGCTGAAGTCGCGGCAAAGATGACGCCGCCCACGAGTGGCCGCACTGCAGACTGAATGAGGTCGTTGACGTGATCGACGCCGGGGATCTTGTCCAAGATGAGTTCGGCGCCCAAGAGCGTGGCGGAGATGATGATCGCGGGCCAGGACTCGAGCCAGATGAGGTGTTGGGGAAGCTCGATGAAGTTGGTGAATCGCGCGAACAGGCCCACCACCAGCAACGGGATGAACGCGTTGAGGCCAGCGGCAGCGGAGAGTCCAGCTCCGGTCAGCGCAGCGATCATGACACACTCCTTGGTCCTTAGGGAGGCCGCGCGGTGGGCGCGACATCCTCAATGCACCACGATAGCCGTTGCACAAGCATCGAGGCCCCCGCTGCATGTGCAACGAGGGCCTCAACGTTGGGGTGGCTAACGGGACTTGAACCCGCGACCCCCTCGACCACAACGAGGTGCTCTACCACCTGAGCTATAGCCACCATGAAACTGCTGACGAATCAGCCGTGAAAGTGTATCGCGCCTACGCCTGCTCTGGCGACGCGGCATTGTCCGCGACCTTGGCGGTGGCCGCTCGTGCGGCGTCAGAGTCTGGTCCGGGGAGTGGCACAAAGACCGTCTGCCGGTAGTACTTCAGCTCGCGAATGGAGTCCTGGATGTCGCCCAGCGCGCGGTGACCGCCGGTCTTGGGCGGGGCGTTGAAGAACACCCGCGGGTACCAGCGGCGCACCAGTTCCTTGATGGAACTGACGTCGACCACCCGGTAGTGGAGGTGCTCAATGAGGCGCGGCATGTCTCGCTCCAAGAACACCTTGTCCATGCCCACGGTGTTGCCCGCCAGCGGCGCCTTGCCGGCAGGGACTTGGGCTTGGACGTAGGCGAGAACCTGGGCCTCAGCATCGGCCATCGTGGTCCCGCCCTCGAGCAGGGGAAGCAACCCGGACTCGATGTGCATGTTGCGCACAAAGTCGCCCATCTGGGCGAGCGCCTTCTTGGTGGGCTTGATGACTACGGAGACGCCGTCTCCCAGCACGTTGAGTTCGGCGTCAGTGACGAGCACAGCGACTTCGATAAGGGCGTCGGCTTTGGGGTCCAGGCCCGTCATCTCGCAGTCGATCCAGACGAGGTGTTCGGCGGCCATGTGACCACTCTAGAGGTTTGCGCGGAGCCTAGTCCTCCGGCCACTTGCCGCGTAGGTACTGCGGGGCCCAGTAGTCGAGTTCCACACCCAGCACGTGGGCGGCGCGCAACGCGAAGTGCGGGTCGCGCATGAACTCCCGTCCCACCATCACGGCGTCGGCCTGGTTGGTCGCGATGATTTGCTCGGCTTGGTGCGCTTCGCGAATCTGCCCCACGGCGACCACGGGCACGTTCGCGCCCTCGCGTACGGCCGATGCAAAGGGCACCTGGTAACTAGGCCCAGTGGGTATGCGGACACCGGGGATCAGCCCGCCGCTGGACACGTCGATGAGGTCCGCGCCGGCTTCCCTGGCCCAGCCCGAGACGGTGACGGTGTCTTCGAGCGTCCAGCCGTCGGGCTCGACCCAGTCGGTGGCAGACACGCGCACAAAGATCGGCGTGTCCTCTCCGGCTACGCGACGCACCTCGCGCACCGAGTCAAGCAGCAACCGTGCGCGGTTCTCGAGCGAGCCGCCGTACTGGTCGGTGCGCTGGTTGGCGAGGGGGGAGAGGAACTGGTGAACCAGGTACCCGTGAGCACCGTGAACCTCTAGCACATCGAAGCCCGCATCGAGGGCACGCCGAGCCGCCTGACCAAACGCCGTCACCACAGCCTCGATGTCAGCCACGCTCATCTCTCTGGGCGCTACGTAGCCATCGAAAGCGACAGGCGACGGCGCGAGCGTTTCCCAGCCCCCAGCATCGGCCGGTTGCGAACCGCGGCCGCTCCACTCGCGGTAGGTCGACGCCTTGCGGCCCGCGTGCGCGAGCTGAATGCCGGCGGCCGCACCCTGCGAGTGTATGAAGTCAACGATGGGCGCAAACGCATCTCGCTGAGCGTCGTCCCATAGTCCCGTGTCCCACGCGCTGATACGCCCCTCGGGGACAATCGCGGTGGCTTCCGCCATCACGAGCCCCGCCCCGCCGCGCGCAAACGACCCCAAGTGAACCAGGTGCCACGTAGTAGGTACGCCATCGAGTTTCTCGCACGAGTACTGGCACAGCGGCGACAGCCACACGCGATTGCGGAACGTGACTCCACGCAGGGTGAACGGGGTGAAGAGGGCCGATGCTGGCACGAGGTGTCCTTTCGCGGAACGTTTCACGACAGCTTGGTTTGGCGGCAGCTTGGTGCCGGGGTGCCGCGTTCCTCATGCTACCTCCGGGGTGCACCTCACTCGAATCGCGTGGATGCCAACTCCGTGGAACGCCTGACCGCACCGAAGGTGCTTGTCAACGCGATCGCCGCGACCGCGATGCTTGCCGCGAGCGCCCACCAATAGCGCTGGTCCGGCCATGCGACGGCGAGGTCGTCGGAGAGCGCCTCGATCACAGCCCACGCCACCCCCCAGCCCAGTCCGGCCGAGGCGAGCAGGGTGACCGCGAGCGGTACCACGGCTTCCACCACCGTGGTGAGGCGCAATTGATTCACTGGCATTCCGCTCAGGCGGAGTAGCCCAAAGGTGCGGCGGCGGTCCAGGACGGCGGCAGCGGTGGCGACGGTGAGTGCCAAGGCTGAGATGCCGATGGCAAGGCCCATTCCCAGGTACGCCATCACTGCCAGCTCCTCGTTGGTGCCTCCCAGTCCACGAGTTGCCATATCGGTGCGGGTCAGAGGTGGCAGCGAGGCGTCGTTGACACGTTGGATTGCGGTCTTGACGCGTTCCACCGCCGCGACGGTGCCGTCGGTGTCCACCACGATCGCGGTGGCGCTGAGCCCCTCCAAAGAGACGTCTGCTGTGGCAGGGGGAGTCAGGGTGAAGCCCGAGGCCGGGCCGTTGTCCCAGACCATCCCGAACAAATCGACCGACACTGCAGGAGCGTCCGGGACGTCGATCGCCCCAATTGCTCGGGCGTCTGCGGGGCTCATGAGCGGTAGGTAGCTCTCCGGGTTGGGGGAGGCCCACGCGATCGCCACGTGCCGCACGCCGTCCATGCCGGCCACGGCGTCGGAGATCGTTTGGGCATCGGCGTTCGTGTCCACGTACGCCAGCACGCTGGTGAGGTGCATGCGACCGGGAAGGTCGCGCGGCTGCGCAGTCAGCGCGATGGCGCTGCTACCACCCGCGAACACGCTCACTACAAACACCGCGACAACCAGGCCAGCGACGGAGCGGAAGGTCGCGCGCGGGTGCCGCTGGAGACGGCCCGCCGCCACCACACCGGCCGCGCTTGAGGTGGTCGCTCCCACCACCTGACTGGCGATTCGTGTGACCCAAGGGCCCGCCAACACGATGCCGAATGCGATGAAGGCGAAGCCCGCGATGAGGACAAACGACAGCAGTTCAGCGTGGTCGGGGAAAGCCGTGGCGCCCCACGTGGAGCCGCCAAACGTGAGCAGGCCGAGCGTGAGCAGCGATGCTCGCCACGCGCTGACGGGCCTCTCTTCGCGCTCGCGGGTGGCGCCTAGCGAGCCGACGTCATCCTTGAAGGTGCGCACGAATGCGGTGAGGCCGCTCAGTGCGGCTATGCCCAGCACCACGGCCATGGTCCACGCCCAGGACGGCGTGAGGTCCGCGTGGGTGGTGGTGGCGCCGTTGATCGACATCTGCGTGGCGAGCGGTCGCATTGCTGCGGCGACGCCAACTCCCAGACACGCGCCCACGAGTGATGCGAGCGCCATCTCTGCCCCGGACATTGCGGCGATCGCACGGCGTCCTGCCCCGATGAGGCGCGCGGTGGCGAACCGCTCGCGGCGGTCGGCGGCTCCCAGTGCGGACACGATGGAGATGAAGAGAGTGATGGGTGCCAACAGCGCGATGGCGCCCATCGCGACCACGATGCGGAACGTCAGCGATTCCCATGACGGCGCGAGGGGACGGAACTCGTTCTGGAGCGAAGCGTTGCTCAATGCGTCAACGTTTTCCCAGGCGCCGGCCACGAGCACCACCTTGTGACTTGGACCCTTGACCGCGTTCGAGGGAATCTCGCCGCGGTACTCACCCCAGCGGTCAGCGAGCTGGTCCGCTGGCGTGGACTCCAGCAGCGTGGCCATGGCGGGGGACGCGTAGAACTCGCCCGCCTTCAGCGGTGGGATGCCAGCGGGGAAGTCAACCGTGGTCGAGGCACTGGTGGCGACAGTGATCACCTCGATCAACTGACCATCGAAGGCGTCGGCGGTGGTCGCGACGAGTAGCGTCGCGTCGGTGGGGATGCGAGGGATGCGTTGGTCGTTGTCGTCCCAGTCACTGTGGGAGCCGTCTGCGCTCATCCATGCGGCGCGGTTCTCGCGATCTGGCATGTTGACAAAGGCGCCCAGCAGGATGAGCAGCATGGCGACGCCCAGTGCTACCCCGGCGACGATGCCGCCCAGGCGTCGGTACGCGGGCCCTCCGTTCAGCAGGAGGAGGCGCGAGGCACTGGGCTTCACAGCGCCACCCCGGCGTGTGCGCCGCTGAGGCGGCCGTCGCGGACAATGACTTCGCGGTCTGCGTAGGCGGCGGTGCGGGCGTCGTGGGTAATGAGCATCACGGTGGTGCCGACGTCGCGCACCACGTCGAGCATGGCGGTGAGGACGTTCTCTGCTGAGACGGAGTCGAGCGAGCCCGTGGGCTCGTCGGCAAACAGCACGGCGGGGCTGGTGACGAGCGCGCGCGCAATCGCCACGCGCTGCGCTTGGCCGCCGGACATCGTGCCGGGGACCTTGGCCGCTTGGTCCGCGAGTCCCAGGCGGTCCAGCCACTCATGCGCTTGCACATTCGCGCGCCGGCGGGCAGTGCTTGCCATGAGCAGCGGGAGTGCCACGTTGTCCACGGCGGTGAGGTCGGGGAGCAGTTGGCCAAACTGGAACACGAAGCCAATGCGCGTGAGGCGTACCCTCGCGCGGGCGTCGGCGTTGAGTGCCGTGAGGTCAATGCCGTCCATGACCACGGTGCCCTCGTCCGGTGCGAGCACGCCAGCCAGGCAATGGATCAGGGTGGACTTGCCGGAGCCCGAGGGGCCCATGACGGCCAGCACCTCGCCGCGTTCCACGGTGAGGTCAACGCCGCGTAGGGCTTCAGTGGAGCCAAACGACTTGTGGAGGCCGGTGGCAGCGATGATGGGATCAGGCATGGAATGAAACCTCGTTCTTCATGTCGGTGAGGCGAGCGCTGGTCATGTCGATCCAGCGCAGGTCTGCCTCGATGTGGAAAAGGGCGTGATCGATTGCGAGTCGCTCGAGGAGCGGCGCGTTGGCCTTGTCTGTGGTGAGTTGGCGCATGCGGCCCAGCAGTGCGGTGCGTTGAGTGTCGAGCAGGGCGTCGGCATCGTCGTCGAGCATGAGGGCCAGCACCGTCTTGGCGAACAGGTTGGTCTGCATCTGAGGTGACGGGACGTCGGGTTCGCGCAGCCACCGCTGGAGATGTTCGCGTCCGGTTGCGGTGATCTGGTACCGCTTGCGGTCGGGGCCAGCTCCAGGCTCCTGGCCCAGGGTCTCGATGTGACCGTCGCGGATCATGCGCCCCAGCGTCGAGTAGATCTGGCCAAAGGCCATGACGCGTGCGGTGCCAAATACCGAGTCGTAGCGGTGCTTGAGGTCGTAGCCGTGAGTGGGGCCCGCGCCCACGAGGCCAAGCAAGGCGAGTGATCTGTCCATGACCTCACTATACCCCCGGTGTATACCCTGAGTGTCTATGGGGGGATGCCCTGATCTTTGGGTGGGGGGACAGGGCCGCTCAGCAACCAGACTCGGGCTACGGACCCTGCGAAACCGCCGAATCCGACCGCCAGAGCACGCGTTGCGCAGGATCTGGTTGGCTAGTGGCCTCTGGGGGTGAAGGGGGCGCTGCGCAACGGGATCGAACGCCTCGCAGAAGGTGCCCCCGGCAGGACTCGAACCTGCGACCTACGGATTAGAAGTCCGACGCTCTATCCAGCTGAGCTACGAGGGCGCGTACACCAACCCCCCTAGATTAGTGCGTCCTCACCCGTGCGCGGAGTGCCTCCCTGTGCGCGGAGCCTGGCGCGATAACCTGATCGCGGCGCTGGGAGGAGGCACCGGAGCAGCATGAGCATCAGGCCCATCAAGACGTGGTCGTATCCCGGCGCGCTCCTGGACGCCCTGATCGACACCCGTCGCGACATCGCGCAGATCGAACTTCCCATGCCCGCGTCCAACGCAGAGAGCTCCACCCAGATCATTGAGCACGCGCTGGACCAGCTCGATCACCACCTGATTCCCCGGGTTCGCGAAGAGTCCAGCCCCGCGATTGTGGTGGTGGCGGGCTCCACAGGTGCGGGCAAGTCCACCGTGGTGAACGCCCTGCTGGGCGAAGAACTCACGGCATCGGGCGTATTGCGTCCCACCACCAAGGTGCCGCACCTCTTTCACCACCCACTGGACACCGAGGTGCTCACCGAGGTCGCCAAGCGCGCCAAGGTGATTCCCACCGATGCCGTGATGCGCGGCCTCGCGATTGTGGACTCCCCAGACCTGGACTCGGTGCGCGGCGAGAACCGCGAAGTCGCACAACTTCTGCTCGAGACCGCTGACCTGTGGATCTTTGTCACCACCGCAGCGCGCTACGGCGACGCGGTGCCGTGGGAGGCGCTGCGCAAGGGAGCCAAGCGCGGTGCGTCGATCGCGATTGTGCTGAACCGGGTAGGGGCCGACGTCGCCGCGCAGGTGCGCCGCGAGCTGGTAGCGCGGCTCGCCACCGAGGGCCTCGAGAACATGCCACTGTTCGTGATCCCAGAGGACTCGGAGCGCCGAGGGCAAGTGCCCAGGGACGTGGTGAATGGCCTGGGACGTTGGCTCGACACCGTCGCGGCGGCGTCCGCAGTGACCATCGTGGAGCGCACCTTGCACGGCGCGATCGAGTCGCTCAAGGAGTGGCTTGAGACGCTCGCGGAGCGCATGGACGCGCAGGCCGCCGCCGCCAAGCAGGTGCGGGCCGAGGTGCGCAAACGGGCCGCGCTAGCCGAGACCGCAGGGGGCAAGGACTGGCACCGGGCCATCCCTACCGGTTCGTTGACCTCCCGCTGGGAGCAGGCCACCTCCGAAGGCGGGCCGCTTCACAAGATTCGCAACACTCCGTGGGCCAAGCGGCGGGTACAGAGCGAGGCGCGCGAGCACGTGCTCTCCGAGATCCATCGCGACCTGATCGACGCGCTCGAGGCCACACTGACCTATACATCCGCCGCGGCCTCGGACGCCATGATCGAGGCGCTCACGGAGCAGGACCCCTCCGGTCCGGGGCCCTGGCTCGCTGCGCAGCTGGACCCCCGCGATTCGCGTGAGACCCGTGAGCTTCACGCGGCCACCGCCGCGCGCGCGTGGATCGACAAATGCGGCGCCATTGCTATGGAGCTTCCCGGCGGGAAGAAGGCAACCGAAATCCTCGGCGAGGAAGGCTTGCGGGTGACCATGGCATCGGCCGCCTTGGGGGTAGAGCCGGCGCGGCTCGTGCTGTCGGTCCTGGTGGCCCCGTCGATGGCGGCCCCGCTTGAGAAGGCAAGGCGTGAACTCGCCGCCGCGCGCCGGTACTGCGTTAACCGCGAGGCGCTGGACATGATGAGGCCCACGGATGTGCCGTCGCTGATGCCGGATTCCTCGGCAACGGTGCGCCTGCGCCGCGCCGAACTCCGAGGGCTGCTGTGACCCCCACGTTCCAACACTTGCCGCCTCGCGACGAGACCACGGTGCTACGCGAGCGCGTCAACCGGCTCCGTGCGTCGATGGAGTGGGCCAGCGAGGCCATCCCTGCGCCACTGCGGGAAGAGATCGTCGCGACCATTCAACGCTGCGACGAGCGCCTGGACCTTGGTGTGGACCACACCGTGGTGGCGCTCGCGGGCGGGACTGGGTCTGGGAAGTCGAGCCTGTTCAACGCGCTGGTGGGCCAGGACTTCGCGGTGCCGGGCATTGCACGGCCCACCACGTCGCACGTGAGCGCCGCAAGTTGGGGACCGGGTGCGAAGGCGCTCCTGGACTGGATAGGTGTGGACGAGCATCGGCGGCTCGAGCGCGAGGTGGGGGAGGACCCAGTGTTTGCCGGCATGGTGCTGCTGGACCTGCCGGACCACGACTCGATCAACGCCCACAACCGCGACCTGGTGGACTACGTGCTGCCCATGGCAGACCTCCTGATGTGGGTGGTGGATCCGCAGAAGTACGCGGACCATGCGCTGCATTCGGCGTATGTCACGGTGGCGTCCGACCACGGGCAGCCGTCGGTGATGGTGCTGAATCACGTGGACCGGCTGGCGCCCGACGAGGCCGTGGCGGTAGTGGAGGACCTGCAGCGGCTCCTCGCCGTGGACGGGCTGGAGGGCGTTGGGGTGGTGCCCGTCAGCGCCACCACGGGTCAGGGGGTTGAGGCGCTGCGTGCCGAGATTAGGCGGGTGTCGCAGGAGCGGTCCGTGGCTGCGCAAGCGGTGAGGTCTGACCTCGTGACGGCTGGGCGCGCGCTCGCGGCGGCGCTGTCGAGGCACTCGGAGCCGCAGCTGCCTGACGTGGAAGAGATGGTCGCTGCGATCGCGCGGGCCGCTGGCGTCGATGCTCGCGCCGATGCTGCGGCGGCGGTCGCGGCCGGACGCGCCGCGGAGGTACCCGAGCTTGGCGCCGTGACCCTGGCGGCGGTGGAACGCGAGCGCCTGGACTGGGTGGATGCCGCAACCGTTGGACTGCCCATCACGTGGCGCACGGTGGTGAACGAGGCGTGCGCCAGGGCCAAGCCGCTGACCGCAGACGTCAACGCGGCGCTCGCTGCGGTCGCATGGCCGGAGCCGTCGAAGGCTGGCGGATGGCGCGCGAGGTTGGGCCGGAGTCGGCGAGCTGCAGCAGCACACAAGGCGGTGCTGGGTGCGGGGCGCGATGCGGTGCGGACGGTGCTGGTGCCGCTGGTCGCGGAGCCGACAATGCGGATCCATGAGTCCTACAGGGTTCTCCACGAGCTGACTGAACTGTCTTAGCTCCAACGCTCCGCACCCACGCTGGGGCTGAGGTGAAGGATGATGCGGGAGTGCGTGCACATTGGTCTCACTGTGCTCATTCGTCCCAAACTGGGTGCGCAGCGTCGTACTGGCGAGCGCGCCCACTGATGTCCCCAGGCCCTGCCCTCACCCGCGACTCGTGCAGATGGGTGCCTGCCCCAGCATCGGCCGCGTGCCAGAGCCCATCCTGGCGAGGACCGCAGATAGCGGATCGCGTCAAAGGAGGACGCCATGAATGATCTGACCATGACCGTCAACGGCTGGGTTGCGACCGAGCCCAAACAGAACGTAGGTCCCACGGGGGTGCGGCTCACCTCGTTTAGGGTCGCGTCCACCGCGCGGTACTTTGACCGGGAGAAGAACGAGTGGGTGGACGGCCGCACGGAGTGGTTCAACGTGCGTGTGTTCCGCAACCCCGCGATCACGGTGGGGGCCTCCATCAAGAAGGGCCAGCCGGTGATCGTGCACGGTCGCTTCCGGACCAACGAGTGGGAGAGTGACACCGGCACTCGCGTAGACCTGGTGATCGAAGCCACGAGCGTGGGGCACGACCTCACGCGCGGCACCGCCAAGTTCACGCGGGCGGTAGGCGACGAGTCGCTGATCGACCCGCGCGACGGGTCAGGGCAGGCGGCCGATGCTGGGGTCACCGATGCCGGCTCGGGCGAGGCGGACAACGCAGGAGAAGACGCGGCAACCGTGGTTGGCGACGAGCACGCCGAGCGCGAGGAGATGTCAGTCTCGGCGTAGCGACGTGCCTGTCAGCAGGCGAAAACACGGGTGAGGCGCTAACGTTAGTGCCGTGGGCGAATAATCCGATTTGCCCCAGTTCGAAGGGAGTCCACACCATGGACATCTTGATCCTGATTCTCATTGGCGCCATCGTCGGTTTCTTGGGCCAGCTCGTTGCGGGCCGTTCCGTGCACTGGTTGCTGAGTATCGTCATCGGCATCGTCGGCGTGTTTCTTGGGTTTTACCTATGGGGCGCCATTGCTGGCGGAGATAGCGTTGTGATGGGATACGTCATGGGCGTTGTCGTAGCGGCTCTCCTCGTTGTGCTCGTGTCACGTATGCGAGGGCGCGGCGCACGCGTCTAGTTGACCACTCGTCGTGAAGGGCCTCGACCGCACGGTCGGGGCCCTTACGTGCGCGCCATCCGCGTAGGCTAGTGCCAACACCATCCCCGCCTCACGGCACGCGACGTACGGAGCAGTTTTGGCAGAGTTCATCTACACCATGTACAAGGCGCGCAAAGCGCACGGCGACAAGGTCATCCTTGACGACGTCACGCTGGCGTTCAACCCCGGCGCGAAGATCGGCGTGGTTGGTCCCAACGGTGCCGGTAAGTCCACGGTGCTGAAGATCATGGCCGGACTCGAAGAGGCATCCAACGGTGAGGCGCGCCTGTCCGAGGGCTACACGGTGGGCATCCTCATGCAAGAGCCCAAGCTCAACGAGGACAAGACCGTGCTGGGCAACGTCCAGGAAGGTGCAGGCGAAACCATGGTCAAGCTCGCGCGCTTCAACCAGATATCCGAAGAGATGGCGAACCCCGACGCGGACTACGATTCCCTGCTCGCGGAGATGGGCGAACTCCAGGAGTATCTTGATCACGCCGACGCCTGGGACCTGGACTCGCAGCTCGAGCAGGCCATGGATGCGCTGCGCTGCCCGCCGGCCGATTCCCCTGTGACCCACCTGTCCGGTGGTGAGCGCCGCCGCGTCGCCCTGTGCAAACTGCTGCTCGAGAAGCCGGACCTGCTGTTGCTCGATGAGCCCACCAACCACCTTGACGCTGAGTCCGTGCTGTGGCTCGAGCAACACCTTGCGAAGTATCACGGCGCCGTGCTGGCCGTCACCCACGACCGGTACTTCCTTGACAACGTGGCCGAATGGATCCTTGAGTTGGACCGCGGCCGCGCGTTCCCGTACGAGGGCAACTACTCGACGTACCTCGAGAAGAAGCAGGCCCGCCTCGCGGTGCAGGGCAAGAAGGACGCCAAGCTGTCCAAGCGCCTGCAAGAAGAGCTCGAATGGGTGCGCTCCAACGCGAAGGGCCGCCAGACCAAGTCCAAGGCGCGCCTGAGCCGCTACGAAGAGATGGCCACGGAAGCGGAGAAGACCCGCAAGTTGGACTTCGAAGAGATTCAGATCCCGCCGGGTCCGCGCCTGGGCAACGTGGTGCTGGAGGCGAAGGACCTCAAGAAGGGCTTTGGCGACCGGATGCTCATTGACGGGCTGACGTTCTCGCTTCCGCGAAACGGCATCGTGGGTGTGATCGGCCCCAACGGCGTGGGTAAGACCACCCTGTTCAAGTCGATCGTGGGGCTCGAACCGCTGGATGGCGGCGAGCTCAAGATTGGCGAGACCGTCAAGATCTCTTACGTGGACCAGAGCCGCGGGGGAATCGACCCCAAGAAGTCGCTGTGGGAAGTGGTGTCCGACGGCCTGGACTTCATCCAGGTGGGCAACGTCGAGATGCCCTCGCGAGCGTACGTGGGGGCGTTCGGGTTCAAGGGGCCGGACCAGCAGAAGCCCGCTGGTGTGCTCTCCGGTGGAGAGCGCAACCGCCTCAACCTCGCGCTGACCCTCAAGGAGGGTGGCAACCTGCTGCTGCTTGACGAGCCCACCAACGACCTCGACGTCGAGACCCTGGGTTCTCTCGAGAACGCGCTCTTGAACTTCCCCGGTTGCGCGGTGGTGGTCAGCCACGACCGGTGGTTCCTTGACCGAGTCGCCACGCACATTCTGGCGTACGAGGGCACCGACGAGAACCCCGCCGCCTGGTACTGGTTCGAGGGCAACTTCGCCTCTTATGAGGAGAACAAGGTGGCCCGCTTGGGTGCGGAGGCTGCGCGTCCGCACCGCGTCACGTACCGCAAGCTCACTCGGGACTAGCCATGGAAGACCCCAGCTTTCCGCTCCCCGATTTCGATCCGTCGCCAGACCCTTTCGCTCCAGACCCCACCATCTTTCCGCCACCACCACCGTGGCTGTTCCCCACGGTGATGATCATGCTGGCGATCGCTGTCCTGGTGGTGCTGATCCTGTTGTATGGCTGGTACAAGTCCATTCAGATTGCGAAGGCCGAGCGCGAGGCGCTGCCCAAGAAGGACTGGGTTGACCTCTCGAAGCTGGGCATGCGGGGGCGCTGGGAGGATCAGGGCGACCGTCCGTCTCACCGCGACCGGCCCGACGGCCCGCCTGAGCCAGGTGAGACGGCGGGTAGCGAGGATCCGGACAATCCGGATCACCCCGCCGGGCCCGGAGGCGCACGGAACTGACACGCACCGCGCGCTGACGCGGTGCTAGGGCCACTCAACAACCAGAACCGGGCCTGAGGTGCGCTGGAACCGGACAATCCGCCCATCGGCGGCCGGATTGAGCCGATTCTGGTTGCCGAGTGGCCCCAATCCGCGAGTGAAGCGGGCGGGGTGCGCCCTACGCGGGCGGGGTGCGCCCTAAGCGGGCATCCGCATCATGCCCTCTTGTGACGCCGACGCCACCAGCCGGCCGTCTTCAGAGAACACCCACGTGCCGGTGAGCCCGCGACCGCCTTGCGCGGTGGGAGCGTCCTGAACAAAGAGCAGCCACTGATCCGCACGCGCCTCGCGGTGCCACCACATCGCGTGGTCGAGGCTCGCGAAGCCCAGGCCGGGCGTGGCCCACGAGGCCCCGTGCCGCCGCAGCAGCGGTTCCAGAATCACCTGGTCACACCCAAACGCCAGTAGCGCGCGATGCATCAGCGGGCTGGCCTCGATGGGCTCGCGCACCCGAATCCACGCGGTCTGGTACTGCTTGGGGCGCGGGTCCGGCGCCACGAACACTGACCCCTCCACATGCCGCACATCGAACGGCGCCTTGTTGAGCCAGAAGTCGGCGGTGGGGTGGCCCATAAACGGGGATAGCACGTCCACGCCGGAGGCGACCTCGTCGGGTCCGGGGACCTCGGGCATCGACACCGAGTGCTCGGGCCCTTCTTGTACCTCCTGGAAGGAGGCGATCATCGACAGGATGGGCTTGCCGTTCTGCAGCGCGTGGGTGCGCCGGGCGCTGAAGGAGCGGCCGTCGCGGAGCAGCTCGACCTCGAATGAGATGGGCTTGGATGCATCCCCAGCACGCAGAAAGTAGCCGTGCAGGGAGTGAGCGGGCCGCGTCTCGTCAACGGTGTGTCCCGCCGCAAGCAGTGCCTGCGCCAGCACCTGGCCTCCAAACACACGCCCTCCTGGCATCGGCAACGAATCACCCTCAAAGCTGGTATCCCCCAACCGCCGCAAATCGAGAGCGGCAAGACCAGCCCTCACAGCATCGGCCGCCCAGGTGTCAGGAATGTGTTCCACGGTTCTCCTTGTGATGGAAGTGGTGTTACTGGGGCGGGGACTCGTCAAAGGTGTTGACCATGGAGTGCGCCGATCGCTCCAGGTAATCCATCAGCGTCACGGCGTGCAGTGGCGCCAGGTTGGCGCGCGCAACAGCCTCGCGCATGTGGTGGATCCAACGGTCGCGGGCATCGGGGTTGATGTGGAACGGCTGGTGGCGCATCCGCAGGCGGGGGTGGCCGCGCTGGTCCGAGTACGTGGAGGGGCCGCCCCAGTACTGCTCCAGGAACATGGTGAGCCTGTCGATGGCACCCTCGAGGTCCTCGGGGTACATGGGACGTAGCAGCGGATCGCCAGCCACGCCTTCGTAGAACCTGCGGACGATGCCGTCAAAGGTTGGGTGCCCGCCCACGGCTTCATAGAAGCTTTGGCCGGGCGCGCTCGGCCTTCCCGCGCCGACGTTCATGCCGGGGGTCGTCATCGCTTCTTGGGTGCTGGCTTGGCGGGAGCGGCCTTGGTTGCCGTGGTGCGCGCCTGGGGTGCTGGCCGCGCGGGCGGGGTTCGCTTTTTCGCAAGCACCGCCTTGTTGGGCTCGAGGTCTTTGCCGGACTGGATGAGCGAGCCCTCGGGGGCGGCCAGGTGGATGTCGCGCTCCAAGAACAGGTCCCGCATGTTCTGGCGGATGGCACGCATGAGCGTCCATTGCGTTAGCGGCTTGACCTGCATCAGCAAGCGCAACATGACCGACTGGTAGTCCATGGACTCCACGCCGGCCACCTCGGGCTCACCAATGATCGCGCCCTTGAGGTCCTCGTTGTCACGCGTCATGCGTGCGGCATCAAGCATGGCGTCCCGGGCCGCGTCGATGTCGGTGTCGAAGGCGAAGCGCACCTCAATGAACACGCGCGAGTACAGCTGCGACATGTTGCCTACCCTGCGAATCTCGCCGTTGGGAACAAACCACACAGTGCCGTCAAGGCTGCGAAGGCGGGTGGTGCGCAGGCCCACCTCTTCCACCAGCCCGGTGGCTTCACCGGTGTCCACCACGTCACCCACGCCGTACTGGTCCTCAAGCAGAATGAACAGTCCCGCGAGCAGGTCGCGCACCACAGTCTGCGCACCGAACCCGAGCGCCACACCCACGATTCCCGCCGAGGCCAGGATGGGTGCCACCGAGATGCCAGTTTCTGACAGCACGGTGAGCACCCAGATCGCCAGAATCACCACGTTGAGCCCGGCGCGCAACACCTGGCCAATGGTGTGGGCGCGGGCCACCCTGCGCTCGTCGCGCAACTGGTCCTGGATGGACTCCTCTTCCACGCGGGAGAGTTTGACCTTGGTCAGCACGCCGCGAGCGCGATCCTCGGTCCAGTCCATGCCTTCAGAGATGCCACGCACAATGCCACGGATGATGAGCCGGCCTATCATCCACAGGATGAACGCCCCCAGGGAGATGGCGCCCACGGTGATGAGGGTGTCGCTCGCGCTCTCGGCCCAGGTGCGCAGGTAGTCCAGCCACGAGGCGTTGTCGTTGGCGGACGTGGGCGAAGTCGTTAGCGTGGGCACCTCCCCAGGGTAGCGACCTCACCCCCGGACTGGGCAAACTCGCGGCGCCGTCAGTCAGGGAGAACCCCCGTGCAGCAGTAACCGCACGGGTGACACAGGCTACCCCTGCGGGTGAGGCGCCCGGCGACGCTGTGAACCAAGACTTGACTCGGCCCACAGTGGGCACACTACAGACCTCAAAGGAGTCTCCACCGTGTCAACCTCACCTCACCTTCACGATCGGGATCTACCCGACGCGGAGCAGTACCGCCTCTGGCAAATCCTAGGAATCTGGGCGGCGATCACAGTCCCGATGGGGGTGAATCTGTGGTGGGTGATGCCCAACGTGATCCTTGGCAACACCAGTGTTCCCGGCATCGTCTATCTGCTCACCGCTACTGCCGGACTCGTGTGGCAGGCCGTGGTCGCCTTCATCATTCTCAAACGGGAGGTGCGTCCGTTCACGTGGACGGGCCTGAAGCGCCGGCTCTGGCTGGACAAACCTCAGAGCCCGCGAACGGGGCGGGCGAGTTGGCGCCTGCTGTGGTGGGCCGTGGTGCTGGCGGTGGTCTACCTCGCGGTGTCGATGACCGAGGTCCTCGAGCCGCTCAACGAGGCTCTGACGCGTGTGTTCCCTGCACTCTCCGCACCTGACTACGCGCTGATCGAGAACCTCGCCATTCCTGACGTCGTGGGTGCGTGGTGGTTGATGGCCGTGCTGCTGGTCCTCATTCTGTGCAACTACCTGATAGGCGAGGAACTGATCTTCCGCGGCATCCTTTTGCCCAAGATGCGCGGGGTGTTCGGCAAGTGGGACGTGCTTGCCAACGGCGTGCTGTTCGCCACCTACCACGTGCACCTCATCTGGGCGGTGCCCGCCATGCTCGTCACCGACTGGGTGTACGCGTGGATCGCGAAGCGCTACCGCTCGTACTGGATGGCGGTGGTGTTCCATGGCCTTGACGCGGTCTTCTTGCTCGTGTTGTTCCCGCTCGCGATCCTGGGACTGCTCTAGCAACCCGGTTGCGTGGCGAACACGCCGTGGGGCAAGCGCCTCCCGCGGCGTGTTCGCGGCGGACTTGCGTTGACCTGGCAGGATTGAGACGTGACCGTCATCCCGTCCGCCACGCCGCCCGCGCATGAGGCGCCCTCGCCCGCCCTGGCGCGGCTAGCGCATGCCTGCGGAGTCTCGACGGAGTACCAGTCGTGGAACGGTCAGCCACGTGTGTGTAGTGCTGCGGCCATCCGTGCAGCGCTGGCGGCCATGGATCTTGACGCGAGTGATGACGCCGCGTGCGAGCGCTCATTGCTGGAGCTCGAGGACTACGTGTGGCAGCGTATGGTGCCACCGGTTACCGTCCTCACGCGCGGCGAAGGTCGCGAGATCCCGGTGCACATCAAGCATGGCGAGGGTGTGGCGGTGACGCTCCGGACGGAGTCCGGCCGCGCGGTTCAGCTTGAGCAACTCGACCGCGTAGTGGCACCGCGCGGCGAGGGCGCTCGCGCCATTGGGCGGGCCACGTTTCAGCTGCCGGGAGACCTGCCACTGGGTTGGCACCGCATCGAGGCTGTCACCACCGGCCGACGCGGCCGCGGATACGTGGTGGTCACACCCGAGCGGGTCACGGTCCCCGCGCAGGTGCGCGTCAAGCGTCCGTGGGGCTTCGCGACCCAACTGTATTCGTTGCGCTCCAGCCGCTCGTGGGGTTTGGGAGACTTTGCCGACCTCGCCGAACTGTGCTCGCTGGCCAAGTTGCGCGCGGGCGCGGACTTCGTGTTGGTCAACCCGCTCCACGCGGGGGAGCCGGTGGCTCCGCTTGAGGCATCGCCGTACCTGCCCACCTCGCGGCGGTTTCTGAGCCCTATCTATATTCGCGTGGAAGACATCCCCGAGGTGGCTTATGTGCCCTCGCAGCAGCGCGCTGTCATCGAGTGGGCGGCAGAGGCACCTCGCCGCGCGAACACCACCGACGACCTCCTTGACCGCGACGCCGTGTGGAGCGCCAAGAGTGAGGCGCTCGAACAGATCTACTTGACGCCGCGATCCGAGGGCCGCCAAGCCCAGTTCGAGGCGTTCTGTGTGCGCGAGGGCCAAACCCTGGAGCACTTTGCGACGTGGTGCGCGTTACGCGAGGAGTATCAGGGGCAGCCGTGGCCGTTCGAGTACATCAACCCCACCTCCGCCGCAGTGGCGGCGTGGCGCGACGCCCACTCGGAGCGCGTGCTCTTCTACGCGTGGTTGCAGTGGATTGCCGATGACCAACTGAGCCGCGCCCAGGCGAGCGCCAAGGCCGCGGGCATGAGCATCGGCGTGATGACCGATCTTGCTGTGGGAGTCCATCCCGAAGGAGCCGACGCTTGGGCCTGGGGTCGAGTGATGGCGACCGGCATTTCGGTGGGCGCGCCGCCGGACATGTACAACCAGTTGGGTCAGGACTGGTCGCAACCTCCGTGGCAGCCGCGCGCGCTTGAAGCGGCCGCGTACCTGCCGTTCCGGGAAGTGGTGCGGGCGGCGTTGCGTCACGCGGGGGCGCTCCGGATCGATCACGTGCTGGGCCTGTTCAGGCAGTGGTGGGTGCCGCAGGGTCATGGGCCTAGCGACGGCGTCTACGTGCAGTTTGACCACTCTGCGTTGGTGGGAATCCTCGCGCTCGAGGCCGAGCGTGCTGGTGCGATCATCATTGGCGAGGATCTCGGCACGGTCGAGCACTGGGTCACTGACTTCCTGAACTCGCGCGGCATCCTTGGCACGTCGATCATGTGGTTCGAGAAGGAGGGCGAGAACCTTCCGAAGGTGCCCGAGCACTACCGGGCCGACGCCCTTGCCTCGGTCACCACGCATGACTTGCCGCCCTCGGCGGCGTATGTGGCCGGCGAGCACGTGGAGCTGCGTGAGGAGTTGGGCCTGCTGACACGGGATGTTGATGAGGTGCGCGCGGAGGCCGCGGCGGAGCTGGATGCCATGGTGCGGCTGCTGCGCTCACGCGGACTTCTCCGGGAGGACCACATTGACGAAGACATCGTGCTGGGCATGCACGCGCTGCTGATGGAGACACCCGCGTTGCTCGCGGCGGTCGCATTGACCGACGCCGTGGGCGAGCGCAAGACCCAGAACCAGCCTGGCACCTATATGGAGTACCCCAACTGGCGGGTGCCGCTGTGCGACGGTAACGGCGTTCCGGTGCTGCTCGATGACCTCTTTGAGCACCCCAGGATGCAGCGGTTGCTGGCCGCGATGACGGGGCCGCGCGGGTAGGCGGGTCGCGAAGCGACCAGGAGACACACATAGGATTCGGCGAAGTCTCGGAACCGACCATGGGAGACGCGTGGGGCGCTTGGTTGCCGGGTGGGTGCCGGCGCGAGGCCCGGGGCCCGGGGTGGGCCCCGGCCCTCGCTTGGATGATGGCCGGACGCCCCTAGTCCTTCAGCGAACCGGCTGTGATCCCTCCCGCGATGTAGCGTTGCGCAACCGTGAGGAGCAGGATCGCGGGAACCGAAGCGATGACGGCGGTGGCCATCACGCCATTCCAGTTCGTGGTGTCGGCACCAATGAATCGGAACAGCGCAAGGGTGAACGGCACGATCTCGTTTCCGCTGGTGAGCGATCGTGCAAAGATGAAGTCCGCCCACGCGATGAGGAATGACAAGAGCGATGCCGTGATGATGGCGTTGCGACTCAGAGGGATCACGATCGCGTGGAGCATGCGTAGCTTCCCAGCTCCATCGACCCGTGCGGCCTCCAGCAACTCATCTGGGATGCGGTTCATGAAGGCGCGAAGCACGATCACCGAGAGCGGGATGGCCGCGGTGGCGTTCGCGAAGATGAGCCCCGGGTAGGTATTGATGAGCCCTACTCGCGCATAGAGAGCGAACAGTGCCATGGTCAGGACCACTGCCGGGAGCAATTGGGCCACGAGCAGCACCACCATGATGGGCTCGGAACCCCGAACCCGGAGTTTGGACATGGCATACGCCGCGGGAATCGCGATGAGCATGGCGAAGAAGGCGGTGCCTATGCCGATCGTGATGCTGGTAGCGAGGCTGGGCAATTGTTGCGACAGGGCGCTTCGGTATCCGTCGAAGGTCGGATCCTGCGGGAACAGTGGCGGATTGGTACTCAGCAGCTCGTGGCTGGGAGTGAGCGACACATTGATCATCCAGTACAGGGGGAAGAGCATGACGGCGGTGAGGAAAAGGCCGATCACGGTGTTGACCAAGGTGCGAAAGCGACGGCGCCTCATTGCCTTGCCTCCCGTCGAAGGGTCCACATGTAGAAGAACCCGAATACCACTGCGATGAAGAACAGGATTGTCGCGACCGCGGAACCAACCCCCAGCGCACGTTCTGTCTCGAACGCGAATTGGTAGGACCAGGTTGAAAGTGTGTGAGAACTGTTGACCGGACCTCCTCGGCTCATGACCCAGATGATGTCGAACGCCTTCAGCGTGTAGACGAGTCCCAACAGCAGCGTGACGGTTGACACAGGTCGCAAGAGCGGGAATGTGATCGACGTGAATATGCGCCATGGGCCAGCGCCATCAATTGCGGCAGCTTCATAGACGGAATCGGGGATGCTCTGGAGCCCGCCGTAGAGCATCACCAGGTTGAAGGGAATGCCAAGCCAGATGTTGGCGATGATCACGCTCCACAGCGAGAGCTCGGGCGTCGATAGCCACCCGATGTCGGTACCGTCGAACAGCCTCGCGTTGATGACTCCGTAGTCCTGGTGAAACATCCATCGCCACGTCGTGGCGGACACGACGATGGGCAGCAGCCACGGAATCAACATGAGCGAACGCAGAAGCATCGACAGGGGGAATCGACGGGAGAAGAAGATGGCAAGCGCCAGCCCGATCACGTACTGAACGAGGAGCGAGACAACGGTGAAGACCGTAGTCTGCCAGGCGACCCTCGTGAATGCTGGGTCCGAGAAGACCCGGGCGTAGTTGTCGAACCCGATGAACGGGGCTTCGCCAGTGACGAACGAGCGCATTGTCCAGTCCTGCATCGACAGGATCAGCGATCTCACGACAGGGACGAGCAGGAAGATCACGACGAAGGCGACGACGGGCAACAGGAACGCCACGCGCCCGATCGTCGACAGACGCGCCGCCGCGCGGAGTCGAGCGGGCGACGTTGGCCCACTCGCCTCCACGCGGCGGTGTTGGTGCTGAATAGTCACGTCGGCTAACTCAGCCAGCCGACGCCTGTGCGTCAGTGAGCGCCTCTTCCGGAGTCTTCACTCCGGACAGGGCCTCTTGGATGGCGGTCGACAAGGCATTCGACACGCCCGGGTAAGCGGAGCCGAGGTCCGACGTGCGTCCCTTGGCAGCGCCAATCGCCTCGACCCACGGCACCAAGGCCGGGTTTGCAGCAGCCTGTGCAGCAGCGCTTTCCGGATATGGCGAAATGTAGCTCTGAGCTGCAATCCACGCATCGAGGTTCGCGGGATCAACGAGGCACTGAGCGAACTCTCCAGCGGCCTTAACGGTTGCGTCATCGCCCGTCACCACCTGAATGAACTCGCCACCGAGCGGGCTTGGAGCCGGACCGCCGTTGCGTGCCGGAACCGGGACCACTGCGTAGGGGATTCCAGACTCGTTGACGGGATTGAGCTGCCACGTACCGTTGACCATCATCGCCGCGTTGCCGCTCGTGAACTGGTCGCGGATTTCCTGCTGGTTTGCGTTCAGGTTGGCCCGGGAGGCCTGCCCGTTCGCGATCCAGTCAGTCCAGAGCTGCAAGGCCTCGACTGATTGAGGCGAGTCGAGCTTCTCAAGCGCGGCACCTGAGCCCCACAGGAAGGGCTCGAACTGGAACGATGCCTCTTCGCCAGCAATGGCTGAGAAACCAATGCCGTAGACGTCACCCTGGGTAGTCGCAGCCACCGCAGCGCGGAGTTCGTCCCAGTTGGTCGGGGGCTCGACGCCCGCCGCAGCAAGCATCTCGGTGTTGTAGAACAGCGCGAGGGTGTTCGCACCGATCGAAGCTCCGTAGGTTTCCCCTCCCACTTGTGCAGCGGCGAGGATGTTATCGCTTTGCCCGCTGGCGTCAAGGCCAGAGACACTGTTGGGCACCAGCAGCCCGATTTCGGCGAACTCTGCGATGTTCGGGTTGTCGAGAATGACGAGGTCGGGCGTGTTGCCCCCGCTCGCAGCCTGCAACAGGTTGTCGTTCACAGCGCCATCTGCCGTTCGCTGGATGGTGATGCCAAGTTGGTCGCCGCATGTGTTGTAGAGCGCGGCGAGGTGCGAATTGCTGTCAAGGTGCGCAAAGTAGTCCCAGACAGTGAGGCTGGTTACCTGCGCGCCGTTCGAACCGGTGTCTCCGGTGGTGGTGTCAGTTGGGGTTGGATCACCGGCACATGCCGACAGCCCGCCAACCATGGCCGATGTTGCGAGAACAGCCCAGATGCGTCGTTGCGTCATGGAGTGTCGTTGCTTCATAGCGTTTCTTCCTCTCGTCTCGCGGACGTGGTGATGAACGACGTACCGAGCTGACAAGATTCAAGACTGCCATGCGTCGACTACGGCGTCGCGCCGGGACACGTCCAGCACCCAGCAACAAACACATTACATCATACAAGTGATGATTGGGAAAGTGCCGTTACCAAACTGTGACCGCGAGCAACGCCTGGAGTCAAGGCCCAACACTGTTCAGGCTGGTAAATATGCCACTTAGTGGCGCAGCGCGGTCATCTCAGATAGTCATGACCTATGATGAATCTGTGTCTGATCGATCGCGACGGTGGAGCGCCCACAGTGCCTTCCCTTCCGAGCCACCAGCTAGGGGCTAGGGTTTCCTGGTGACCACACAGTCCCAACCCTCCGCCGACGACGCTCCCGGGCCGTCGATCCTCGGCGGAGCCGTGCGGCGCCGGAGTTCGGGTAGCCTCGGCACCGCGGTGGTCCGTGACCTCGCTGGCCTCGTGGTCGAGCGCACCATCTTGCCTGGGCAACTCTTGCCGCCTGAGCAGCAGCTCGCAGAACACTACGCCGTGAGCCGCACCGTGATCCGCGAGTCCGTGAAGCGCCTTGAGGAGAAGGGTCTGCTGCGGGCCGTCCAGGGCCGGGGGACCGTGGTCCAGGATCCGATCGATTGGAACGTGCTTGACCCCATCGTGCTGGCGGTGCTGATCGAGCACGACTCCACCGTGGGCATTCTTGACGACTTCTCCTCGATGCGTGCCGCGCTCGAGGCCATGATGGCGAGGAAGATGGCCGCCAACGCGACCCCAGCTGACGTGGGCGACCTGCGCGCCGCGCTCGAGCACATGCGTGCGTGCCTGGGCGATGCGGAAGCATTTGCGCAGGCCGATGCCGACTTCCACGAACTCGTGATGGCGCGAGCAGGCAACTTCCTTGCTCAGAACGTGACCCGTGCACTGTTCGCAGGCGCGCGTGGGTCCGAGCGCTTTGTGCGCAATCAGACGTCCTCAGCCTTTGAGATCACCCTTGCCGAGCACACTGAGGTGTATGAGGCGATCGCCGCCGGGGACGCCACGAGAGCCAGCATTGCCATGGACACCCACATCACGGGGTCGTGGGCACGTCGCCGTCCTCACGACTACACCTGACCCGCCCGGCGCACTCAAGCGTCGGCCGGAAATGGGGGAAGCCCCTGATAGACGGCCCTCGCGCTGCTCGGTAGCGTCGCAGGCATGAAGTCCCCCCGTCGCCACCCACGGCTGATCGCCGCGGTTCTGATCTCGGTTCTGTCCATCGCGCTCGCGGAAGTCACGATTGGCTCCTATCCATGGGCGCTACTGAACCCCCTGAACTGGCTGCTGATGGTGCCGGTGTACGGGTGCCAGGTGCTGCTGATCGCGGCGCTCGTGCTGCGCCGCCAGCCACGGCCGTCGCTTCCCGCGCTGTGGAGCGCCGGCGCGGTGGTGGGGCTTTACGAGTTCTACATCACCCGGACGCTGTGGGGTCACCACGACTGGAACACCCCGGATGTGATGGCGGGGGTGGATGTCTACGCAGTGGTGGTGGTCGCAGGGCTGTGGCACCCGTTCATGGCGTTCATCTTCCCGCTCATGCTCGCCGAACAGGTACTGGTACGTGAGCCGCACATCGCTGGCCTGTTCGCGAGGCGCGGGCGCGCGGGCGGCGCGCCCAAGGCGGCGATGGTGACGTGGGCAGGTATCGCGGCTGCGGGCATCGTGAGTGGCGGCTTCCTTGGGTTGCTTGCGTCGCCGGTGGTCGCGGCCGGGTCGCTCGGGGGCACCGCGCTCCTGGTGTGGTGCGCGTTCTGGTTAGCGGGGCGCGGGGAGCGCGCGGAGAACTGGGCGGACGTGCTCCCCAACCGCGCCGGCATGGTGGCGCTGATCGCGGTACTCGCAGTGCTGTACGGCCTGTTCGCGTGGCGCGTCTACCCCGGCGAGCCCATCGCAATCAGTCATCAAGCAATGGCGTGGGGTCTCTACGCAGCATTTGTCTGGCTCACCGTGCGGAACCTCCGCGAACCCGTGCCCACGCGGGTGGTGCGGTTCGCGGGCCCCCAGGCTTGGAGGTTGCGGGTCGCGAGCTACGTGGGCGTCGCCGTCTTGGTGGCGCTGATCCCGTACTCGTTGGTGGCCGGCGTGTTCGTGATCTGGGTGCTCGGCGCCGCGGTGGCGCTGTGGATGTTTGGCTGGTCGGTGCGCGGCGCGGTAAGACGGAACGCACCGACCACGACGGTCGCCTAGCGCGTGACCAGCGCGATGACTACGGCGATGGCTCCGATCACACCGATCCCGATCGCGGGGTAGTACAGCAGGTACTTGGTGATGTTGCCGGACGATGCATTGAAGCCCATGTTTCCGGTGGCTTTGAGGGCGGACTCCCATTCGTCCATGCCGCTCGCCTTGGTGTGGCCTTTGGCGTTGCGATCAGCCAGGACCGCACCCACCACACCGAACTGGAGGAGCGATCCCGAGGCCGCCATGTACGTCAGCGCGTTGCCGAACATGACTGCGATGGTCTTGCCTTCGCCCTTGAAGTACAGGGCGTACTCCGCACGGCGGACCCTTCCGAGCGTTGAAGTGGACTTGGAGAAGACCACCGCGCCGTCGTCGGCTATCAAGGTGACGGTGTCGACGCCGTCAAAGACCAACATCCCCGGTTGAGGGCGGCCCAGCATCCCGCTCGTGTACGTGACGTTCGTTGCGAGAGGCTCGCGGTTCACGGTCTGTTTGTCGGGGGTGCCGTTGGCGCTCATGTGTTGTCTCCTTGATAGGTGGGTTGGCGCAACCGTAACGCGGGCGGTGCGGTCCGCGCGGGTTATCCACAGGGCAGCCGTTCGAAGGCTCCGGTACGATCTGGTGCCATCAGGTGCGCAACCCGCGCCTGACGTCCGCAACTCGGTGGTGCGAGGTGGCCATAGCCGCAGGCAGATGGTCGCCTTGCCGGGGAGGAGCACTGACGTGACGGCGAAAAGTTCCGCGTGCGTGTCAACCTTTGCCCTGGTGGCGCGCGTCGTTAGGGCGTGATGGCGATGACGAGCGTCCCTAACGCGGCGGGCACGGAGGCGGAGCACTCCGTCTCAGCGGCCCCTGCTTCCGGGGTAGACCCGGAGATCGCCGTGCGCGAGTTCGTCAACCGTGACTATGCGAAGGTCGTGGCGGCCGTCGGCGTCATTACCAGGGACAGCGACCGCGCCGAGGACGCCGTTCAGGATGCGCTCGTGAAGGTCCTCAGGGACGGCCACCGCCCGGACCGGCTCGCGGCATGGGTCACCACCGTGGCGTGCAATCAGGTACGTGACGCGCACCGCCGCCGCGCCGCCGAACAGCGCGCCCTTGCCCGGACCACACCGCTGGCTACTACGGCCGATGCTCCGGACGCCGTTGCGGTTGACGTCGCCGATGCCGTGGCGGCGCTTCCGGACAAGCAACGGGCGATTGCCACCATGTTCTACTTTCTCGATCAGCCCATTGCCGAGATCGCGGCCTCCCTTGAGGTCACCGAGGGCACTGTCAAGACACACCTGCACCGCGCCCGCACGGCGCTGGCGGCGGCGCTGGGGCAGGAGGAATCATGAGCATCGATCAGGTCATAGCGCAGGCCTTCAAGGACGCGGTGCCGGTGGCGCCGCTGGCGAGTCCGGACGCCGTGGTGGACCAGGTGTTGGCCCGCATGGGTGACGGCAGTGCTTCAGTGGGCGGTGCCTCCGCGGGCGGTGCTGCTACGGGTGCTGGTGCGACTGCAAGCGCGCCGGCCCTGCCCAGCATGTTCGGTGGGGCGGTGCCCTGGATCGTGGCGGCGGCCGCCGCTGCGGGCGTGGGCTTGGGCGTGTGGTGGGCGTTTGGCACTGATGGACCTGCGGGAGAGCCGATTCCAGGCGTGATCCTCGACGCGCAGACGGCACCGGTGTTTATCTGCCCCGCCCCGGAGTCGGTCTTGGCGGGAGAGTTGGGGCGCGGCGACCGGGTGTTGGCCGTGGCTCGTACGGCCGACGGCGAATGGCTGCAGGTGCGCCACGTGCGCGGCGCACTGGAGCCGGTGTTCATCCGGAGCTCCTTGGTGGTGGCCGATGACTCGACAGCAGACTTGCCGGTGGTCGACTGCGAGGATGCAGGCACGGTGCTGGCGCTCGCGCCGCCCGAGCCGAGCGTGCCCACCGCCGCGCCGGAGCCCGCACCAGAGCCTGATGGCGCGCAGCAGCCAAACCAGGGCAACAACCCTTCGACAGGCAATCAGCAACCCGCTCCGCCGCAGCCCCCGCCGCCGGACACCACGCCGCCCAGCGTCGGTCAACAGCAGGCCAGCACCGGCACGATCACGGAGCAAAACAGCACGGCCGCGCCCATCATTACGTGTGCGCCGCCGCGCCCACAGACATCGACCATCAGTGCGGTGATCACGGACAACGTGGGCGTCACGTCCGCGACCATCCGCTACACGGTGCCGGGCGCAAGCCAAGTCACCCGGTCCATGAGCAAGTCCGGCAACACGTGGTCCGCGACCATGGGTCCGGTGCCTCCGTTCACGGTGGCTGATGACACGGTGCAGGCGGTCACCGTGACCATTACCGCGCACGATGGCGCAGGCAACTCCTCGACGGCAACGGTCAACGTATCTGTCGAATCAATCTGGAAGTGCTTCGGTTAGGAGCGGCCATGAAGACCAGCCCCGCAGTTCCGTTCATCGCCGGAGTTCTCGCGTTTGTGCTGGGCGTGGGCGTGGCGTATCCGCTCACCCGCGCCGTGGCTGGCGGCGCACAGCCGGAGCCTGCCCCTGAGCCCTCGCCTTCGGCGGTGGCGATCGCCGACTTCCCTGAGACGCAAGTCCAGTGGACCTCGACGTCGGGCAATCTTGTGGAAGACGGCTTCGCCTTCGCCGATGCCGCACACCAGTCCCGGATTGAGGCCAGCGAGGCAGGGGTCACGTTGGGCGAACACGTGTGGAGCGGGGGTGCATCAGGCAGCGGCACTGAGGATGACGACGCTACGGGTGGTGGCGAGGGTGGCGAGACCGGCTACTTCTTTGATGCCTGCGCCGCTGCGGACCCCGCGGACGACTGTCCCGAAGGCGTGGGCGGTGTGATCTTGGGGATCACCGCGCTCCCTGAACTCGAGACTCGGGTGAGGGCGCGGCCGCCCGTGCCGGGGGATGCAGCTGGCCCACACGTTCCGCAGTGCGCGCCAGTGGAGACGCCGGCCAACGCGGTAGTGGTGGGGATCGCATCAAACCTGCCCGTGACCTGGGACCACGAGCTCACCCGCGTGTGGGTCACGCCCGGTGGCGTGAGGGAAACAACCGTCGACGGCCTGGAGTGGGAGGAGTACCACGCCGAACGCACGGACGCGATGAAGTATGACTGGGAGATGTGGGCCGCGGACCCGGACACCACGCTCGATGACCCGCGCATGTGGATTCACTACTGCTTCTTGGTGATGGAGTTCGAGCACGGGGCGTACCGCCTTGACCTGGACTCGGCGTCCATGATCGACCCGTCGGAGACCCACCAGGCGCGCACCCGCTTCGACATCAGCGGGATAGACGGCGAACGCACGCGTCGCCCCACGGGCTACTACGGCATCGGCCCTGATCAGTTGTTTGTAAACACCACCCACCGCGCGCTCGATGTCACCGTGGTGCATGCCATGCCGGTGGGGCTGGGTGCGGGGTGCACGACGGCCGACGTTGCCTCTCCGGAGCGCGCCGGGCTCGTTGTCGCGGAGCACGTGGAGACCACTGTGATCCCTGAGTTGGCAAGGCTCGACATCAACTATGTGTACCTGGCGGACCACGATCGCTCGACCACCCGGCGCCTTGATCTGCCATCCAACGGAGCGTGGTTGGTGTGCGTGTATTGGGTGGACTCGTCTGTGCCGCTGAGTGATCCTGCGGCGGTCACCGAGATCGAGGCGGTGCGGGTGACGCCGCCCGACGCCTGGCGCCCCACCGTCAGCGTGGTAGGTGCCGCGAACATGCTGGACCGCGTGGAGGGCTTCACCGTGACCGGGGTGCACCCCGGTTGCGGCAGCGTCAGCGTGGAGCTCGACGGGCGCGCGAACGTGCCGCTGGGTCCGGAACACCTGTGTGAACTGACCACCGGCTTGGCGAGCATGGAACTGACCGGGTTGACGTTCGAGATCGAGGCACGCGTGCGTGGTGGCGAGGTGGTGCGCTCGCGGGTGCGCGCGCCCATGAGTTTCACGTGCGGGCTCGCGGAGTGCGAGGTGCCGCGCCCGCAGACCACACTGGTGCCGCTGCCGCGGATCACGGTGCCGGCGGAGGAGTGCGGGACCGGGTTCGGCACCGGCTGCCTGTCCGGGAGCTCGGTGCGCAGCGGAGGGGACATCATCGTCGGCCTCGAATACCCAGGTGAGCCGCTACGGCGAGACGCGTGGAGCATCGGCGATCCTGGGCCGTTTGTCGAGGGTGCCGCCGAGCCTGACCCACTGCGCCCCCGGGTCGAGGTGGAATGGAGCTCGCCGCAGGCGAGCGAGGCCCACGGAGGGCGGATTCAGGTCAGGATTCGGGCCGACCAGCCCGTGACGGGGAGGGTGTCGCTCTACTCGTTCGTGGAAGGCGGAGTCACCGTGCCGTGCGTGGTGGACGCGCCCGCTGCCCGCAGGGATGCCAGCTCCATGTGGGTGAACCATGACCTCCCAGAGCTCGGCACGTCCTTTGAGTTTGACCTGGATGGACTGTGCCACGGTGCGCGGTATGAACTTGGGGTGTTCCTTCACCGGGAGTTCGACCCCGACGAGGGCCTGGTGCGGGCGGTGGTCTACGAGCGGGGCTTCCCGGTGGGCCGCGCGATTGAGGTTCAGACGGCGCCTGCCGTGGTCGCATTGGAGGCCACCATGTACTGGGACACGGAGCAGTTCCCTGCGCGCTCCTTCTGCGCGGGAGACGAGCACCTCCCGGTGTTCGTGGAACCAGGGACGCTCACGGTCAGCCAAGTCGCGCCCGACGGCCGCACACGCGCAACCCGGCGAGACTTCTTGGTGAGCCCCGAGCTTTCCGAAGAGGTGTGGCATCCCCAGCGCGCGCGGCACCGCCCCGACCACCTGCAATACATGACGCCGCGGTGGCCCGGACGCGAGGTGTTCGAGTTCGCCTCGCAGTCCTCGGAGTTTGACCTGGGCGCTGCGGCGACGCTCACGAGCGAACAGGTGCGCCTGCACGTGCGCGCTCTGGCAGGGGATGTCCTGGGTTGCCCCGTGAGCGAGAGCAGGGTCTGGTTCGAGGCCCGCCACACGGTGACCGTTCAGGACCTGCTGGACGGCGTCGAACTTCGCGACGGGCCGATGCTCGTGGTGGTTCAAGGCCGGATGGTTGAGTAGGCGGTTGGGCGGCGACACGGGTCACGATGGGGGACTTTGGGCCTAGTCGCGTGCCACAGTGGAGTCTTACGTTCGCAGTAGCGCACCAGGGTGCCGCATTTGCTGATACCGCGCGTGCGGACAGCGCGCGAGGGCACGTCACCTGGTCCGTGACGAGAGGATCCACCGATGATCACTGATGAGGTTTCGGGCACCGAGTCCGCCTCCGGTCCCCAGCCACCATCCACCCGCTTGCGCGACCTCCACCCCGGCTGGTTTGCCTCCGTCATGGGCACCGGCATTGTGGCGGTCGCCACCTTTGACAACCCCGGCAACTTTGCCGCGACCCGTGCCGTCGCCGAGGGCTTCGCGGTGGGCTTCGCGGTGCTCGCCTACGTGCTGGCTGCGGTACTGCTGGTTGCCTACGCCATGCGCTGGGTGCGGCACGTTGAGGCCGCGGAAGAGGACCTCCACCACCCCGTCATGGGTGCCATGCACGCGACCGTTCCCGCCGGAATCCTGGTGCTCGCCATCATGACATCGATCGTGGGGCCGTCCTTCTTACCGGCCGACGCTGTGGCGCCTTTGATCGCCGTCCTCGCCGTGGTTGGAGCCTTGTTGGGTTTGGTGGTGAGCGTGGCGTTCGCCTACCAGCTGTTTGTGAGCGAGCATCCGGCGTCCGCCGCAAACGGAGTGTGGTTCATCCCGCCTGTGGGCACCATCATCATTCCGCTGGCGCTCATGACACTGGTGCCGCACGTGGGCATGGGCGCGGCGCGACTGCTCGTGGCCTTGGGATACGCAACGTTTGGCATGGGATTCCTGCTGTTCATCTTCACCATGGGGTTGCTGCACAACCGCCTGGTCCAGCACGCGCTGCCGCCCGCTGTCCTGGCGCCGTCCGTGTGGATTGGTCTGGGCCCGGTGGGCGTGGGCGCGCTGGTGCCGCTCGCGCTCGCTCGCGGCGGAGCGCCACTGTTCGGTGACGTGGGGCCGGCCGTGGGGATGATCAGCCTGCTGGTGTCCACCGCCATCTGGGGATTTGGGCTGTGGTGGATCGCGATCGCCGTGGCCTTGCTGGTGCGCTACCTGCGCAACGGTGGCGTGCCGTTCCACCTGGGCTGGTGGGCGTTCACGTTCCCCTTGGGTGCCTTCACTGTCGCGTCGCTGAACCTCGCGCGTGCGTGGCAACTTGCCGCGCTCGAGGTGGTCACCGTGGCGCTGTACCTGCTGCTGGTGGCGTTCTGGGGCATTGTCTCGGTGCGCACCGTGGCCGCGGTGCGGTCGGGGAGTATCTGGGCGCGGTAAGCCGCTTGACCCTTGCCACAGCGCCCGTGCGCCTGGCACAGTTGCTTGCACTGGATGGGTAGCAGGGGAGGATTCGGCGTGAGCATTCCCATGAAGGTTGGCGCGACACTCGCGGTGTTGGTGCTGGTGTTCCTGAGCGCGCTTCTGGGCGGGTACCTTGCTCCTGAAACTGGCGCGACTGGGCCCCAGGGATTGCAGGGCGAGCCTGGTGTTGCGGGTCCTCAGGGTGAGCCGGGTGCGCCGGGGGCGCCGGGGGCGGTCGGTCCCGTGGGCGAGCGCGGACTAACGGGCGAGCGTGGACCTGCCGGTGCCCAGGGCCCGGCCGGAGTCGCGGGCAAGCAAGGTGCGACCGGTGCGACCGGTGCGACCGGTGCGACCGGTGCGACTGGTGCAGCTGGCGCGGCCGGACCTCAGGGTGAGCCTGGGCCGGCCGGAGCCCAAGGGCCAGCTGGCATCGTGGGTGTGATCGAGACGCGCACCCGTGTGAAGTTCGACGTCGAGGAACTCGGCATGGGTTCAGTGGCCCGGGTGCAGGCGCAGTTCGATGGCCTGGCGGCCGGGGATTGGCACGTGTCGATCGAGCTGCTGGACATGGTGTCTACGCAGCCAGCGGTATGCCGCTGGAGTAACGACAACCCCTACCTGGCCAACGATTACTGGCAGGTGTCAGGCACGTTCGCGGGCGAGGACGAGCTGGTGCACTTTGTCGACACCGTGGACACCGACGGCGAGACGCGGATGCTCTCCTGCCGGACGCAGTCGGGGCTGGGGGACATGACCATCGAGCAGGTCTACGTGACCATGCATCGCGTGAACACGGACTAGCGGGGCGCGCGGGGCAAGCGCCTGGTGTGAGGCAAATCTGACCTGCAGGATTTCGAGACGTCCAGAACCGTGCCAAAACTGACCAGTGGGGCGCGCGGGTAGCGGTTCTAGCGCGCGCGGGTAGCGGTTCTAGCGCGCGCGGGTGGGGGTTCTAGCGCGCGCCGGTGGGGGTTACTGGTCCGCTGCCTGCGCTTCCAGAGCACGCCTCACGCCGTCGCGGCCCTCGATCACCATGCGCTTGAGGGCATCGTGCGCGTCCCCATTCGCCGCGAGCCACGCGTCCGCCTTGGCCTGCAGGTCATCCACGCGCCCGGCGAGTTGCACCGGGTAGAGGCCTTCGATCAGGTTCTGGGCGGTCTCGTTGGTCCGGTCCGTGTAGGTGCGGCGCAGCATCGCGAAGTACTCGTCGGCGTAGGGCTCGAGCAGCGCGGTGTCGTGGACGCGGTTGAAGCCAGCGATTGCCTCGAACATGATCGCGTTCGGCAGGTCCTTGCCCGGCTCCGGATTGATGAGCGCATCCCAGGCGGCGCGTTTGGCGTCCGCAGTGGGGATGGCCGCGCGGGCGTGGGCCGCGCGGCGCTGCCCGGAGGCCGTGGCGTCCTTGGTCAACTGGAGTTCGATCGCAACCTCGCTGACTCGACCGCCCGCAGACAGTGCCACCAACAAGTCCCATGCGAGGTCGGTGTCGATGGCTAGGCCCTCAAGGTGGAGCTTGTCATCCAGCAGCGCTTCGAGGGTCTCGAGGTGCGGTGCCTCGCTCGCGAAGTTTGCGAATGCGCGCAGGAACTGGAGCTGGTTGTCGCTACCGGCCTCGGCGTCCAGCGTGAGTTGCCACAGAGCATCGGCCACCCGGTTGGAGACAGCGTCGGACTCGTCCGGCGCCACGTAGAGGTCCACGGACGTGGACAGTTGACGCAGCAGCATGAGCACCAGAGTGGACTCGTCCTCGCTCCCGATGTTCTTGAGCACGAGGTCCACGAACTGGCGCGCGGGCATCTCGGCGTCGCGCGTCATGTCCCAGGCCGCGGCCCACACCATGGAGCGCGGCAGGGAGTCCTCGAACTCCGCTAGGTGGTCCACCGCGGTCGCGAGCGAGACCTCGTCGAGCCGCACTTTCGCGTATGCGAGGTCGTTGTCGTTGACCAGGATGAGTGCGGGACGGTGCTTGCCCACAAACTCGGGGATCTCGGTGCGCGGGCCATCGATATCGGTCTCGACGTACTCGACACGCTTGAGCACGGTCTTGCCGTCGGCAGCGGTCTTGAGGTCATAGGCGCCAATGCCGATCCGGTGCGGGCGCTGCGTGGGCCACTCCTCGGGCACTTCTTGCGCGATCGCGAACACGGCGATGTCGTCGTGAGTGTCGGTTTCGATGATGGGGCGCAGCGTGGTGACGCCGGCCTTCTCGAGCCACACGTCGGTCCAGGCGCTCAGGTCACGGCCCGAGGTCTTCTCGAGTTCCACCATGAGGTCGCTGAGCGTGGTGTTGGCGTGGTGGTGCTTGCGGAAGTACTCGGCCACGCCCTTGAAGAACTGTTCCTGGCCCACCCACGCGACCAGCTGCTTGAGCACGGATGCGCCCTTGGCGTAGGTAATGCCGTCAAAGTTGACCTCGACGTCTTCGAGGTCGCGGATGTTGGCCATGATGGGGTGCGTCGAGGGCAGCTGGTCCTGGCGGTAGGCCCAGGACTTCTCGAGCGAGTTGAAGGTCACCCAGGCGTTGGTGTACTGGGTGCGCTCGGCGGTGGCCAGCGTGGACACGTACTCCGCGAAGGACTCGTTGAGCCAGAGGTCGTTCCACCACTTCATGGTGACCAGGTCCCCAAACCACATGTGGGCAAGCTCGTGCAGCACGGTGACGGTGCGGCGTTCAATGCGCGCCTGCGCCACCTTGGAGCGGAACACGTACTCCTCGAGGAACGTCACGCAGCCTGCGTTCTCCATGGCGCCGGCGTTGAACTCGGGCACAAAGAGTTGGTCGTACTTCTCGAACGGGTAGTCCATCTCGAAGAGCTCTTCGTAGAAGTCGAAGCCCTTCTGGGTGTCGTCCAGGATCACGTCAGCGTCCAGGTACTGCGCGAGTCCCTTGCGGCAGTACACGTTCGCACTGATGCGGCCCTTGCGGCTCAGGATCGAGCCCTCCACCATGTGGAAGGGTCCGGCCACCACGGCGGTCACGTAGCACGGCAGCACCGTCGTCGGCGCAAACTCCCAACGCGCTACGCCACGGGAGGTGTCCGCGATGGTGACCGTGGCATCGGCTACGGGTGTGGGTTCCGGGGTGGGGGAGTTGCTGACCACGTGCCAGTGCTCGGGCGCGGTGACGGAGAACTGGAAGGTGGCTTTGAGGTCGGGCTGTTCGAACACGGCGAACACGCGGCGGGTGTCGGCCACCTCGAACTGCGAGTAGAGGTAGACCTCGCCGTCTTCGGGGTCCACAAAGCGGTGCAGGCCTTCGCCGGTGTTCATGTACTCGCACTCGGCGACCACCGTGAGCTCGTTGCTCGCGGCCAGGCCGGGCAGCTCGATGCGACTGTCCTTGAAGTAGCTATCGGGGTCCAGGGTGACGCCGTTGAGGGTGATGCTGAGCACCTTGGGCGCGATCAGATCAATGAACGTGGACTCCTTCTCCGTGGCGTCAAAGTGCACGGTGGAGGTGGAGCGGAAGGTGTCATCGCCGGTGGTCAAGTCCAGGTCTACTACATAGGACTTAGTGCGGACTGTGGTGGCGCGGGCTTCGGCCTCGGCGCGGGTCAGATTCTTTCCAGGCATGGGTACAAGTGTGTCACGCGCGGCCGACAAGCGAGAGCGAACTAGGTCCCGAGCGCGGCGGTGGCGTCAACCCGCAGGGCGGGGATCGCCCGTTCAACAGTTGCCCAGATGATTTCGGGGTCGACGCGCCAGTACTCGTGAACAATGAGGTTCCGCTGGGCCTTGGGGATATTCGCGGGGACCGAGCCCAGGCGCGCGTAGGCGTCATCGCTGAGCGCGCCCAGGGCCTCGCCGATGACGGTCAAACAGTGCAGGACTGCGTCGTAGGTGCGGTGGTCGTCAAGCGAGGATCGGCCCGTGGAGCAATAGTGCTCGATGCGCTCACACGCGCCCACGATGTGAGTGAGGCGCGCGGCATCGCGGCGTTCCAGGGCGTGGCTGCTCATGGTGTGCTCACAACACGAACGATCGCGCGATGAGTTCCTCACGGGCCGCTGCGTCGAGCCCGCCCAAAGTCACCAGGTCCACGCGGTCGCCAAGGACGGCTTCCAGTTCAGCGCGCATCGCGGCCAAGTCAAAGAGCGTGGCTCCGGGGGAGGTTTCCACCCAGAGGTCGACGTCCGAGTCAGTTCCGTCCGTCCCTTCGGCAACCGAGCCGAACACGCCAATGCGTGTGGCCCCGTGATCGCGCGCTGCTTGCACCAGTCGCGGCCTGGCGCGGGCCACGTGCGCGAGACGCCCCGTACATCCGGTGGGTGCCTGGGTCAAATACGCCTCGAGCGCGGCCTCCAACACCGACGTCAACGATGGCCGGGCTGGTTGGGCTGCGATGAAGTCGTCTAGGGCGTGGGCGAGTTCATCGGGCACGGTGATAGTCGCACGGCGCATACTCTGAGATTAGCACCAAGTGGTGCAGGTGGTGCAGAACGCCCCGGACGCGCTGGTTGTGGCGTCGGCTCGTTTGAACGTCTTCGCGAAAGTGTGCAAAGGCGCGAACCCGGTGCGGAGTTAGCGTCGGAGGTATGGATAGCGAGCAAGTGTGGCGCCGGCGCTGGAGCGTGACGGCCCTGCGCGGGCTGGTGGCGCTCACGTTCACCATGGTCTGGGCGCTTGGCGGGATCGCGGTGGTACAGATCGTGGGCTCGGGCGGCACGGGCCCCGACTGGCAGGACTATAGGGGCGTGGTCCTCGTGTTTCTCGCGGTCCCTGTGATGTGGCTCGTGCCCTTGGGCGGGGTGCTCGATCACTACCTCAGCCGTTGGGGCGCGACGGTGGTCGCCTTGGTGCACGTGGCGGGCGGCGTGTGGACGTTTCTGGTGGTGCTCATGGTGGCGGTGGTCGCCTTCTCACGCGGGCCTGCCGAAGAAGCGCCGAGCGCGTTCGCCATCGTGCTCGCGGGAACCTACGCACCATGGATGGTGGCAGGCTTCTTGGTGGCGTGGCTCGTGCCGGGCTCGTTCCCGCGTGGCGGAGGGCTCGTGTTGAGCCGCTTTCGCAGGTTGCGCGGTTGGCTCCGCGGCTGAGCCCTTGGTGTTGATCGCGAGCGGTGCAAATCTGACCAGCAGGATTTTTGGGCGTCCAAGAGCGTGCAAAATCCGACCAGTGGGGCGCGCTCGGGTGGCGCAGTGAGGTACGCCTTGGGCGCCGCGCCCGGGACAGGGTCAACCAGCAGGCAGTATCAGCACCCACGGCGAGCCGCCCTCAATGGCCACGCCAGGCTTCTGGTTCTGGGTCCACCACTTGGCCTCGTAGGGCACCTGGTCCAGGAGCACGCGGTCGCCGGTGAGGTAGATCTCCTTGGCGTCCCACTCGGGGTACGTGCCCGCAGGCAGCGTGGGCAGCGGCGCGGGCTTGTCGCCCGGCAGCACCGGCCCTAGCAGGGTCCACGGCGTGTCATAGGGGTCCGCCACTGGGGTGTCCGGCGCGAAGCCGCTGGTCCAGTACTTCGCCTCGTACACGTTCTTGCGCCACACGATCTTGGTGCCCGCCGGGTAGGTGCCCAGCGCCTCCCAGATGGGGTACGGGCTCTTCGCGGGATCGTCCACGATGTCTGCAGGGGCAAGGGGAGCAGCGGCCGATGCCGTGGGCACCGGCGTAGGGGTCGCGTCACCGGCGTCTCCCGGCTTGCCGGAGACGATGCGGTCCGGGAGGTCTTTCGAGAGAACCTCTGCGAAGCTTGTGCCCTCTTGGTCGATGCCACTGCAGTTGTCTTGAACCACGGTGATCACCGTGGGCAGGGGAGCGGTGCAGGTTTTGTCGCGGTTGAGCGACCACATGGACAGCAGCCCCACGCCGTGATCGCGTGCAAACTGGTTCACCACCTCGGCGTCGGCCATCGTAAAGCGTTCGGTCTGGATGTCGTTCTGGCCGATCATCACGGTTATCCCAACCTTGGTCCAGGCGTCACGTTCGCTGAGCGGCTGCCCGGCCTGTTCGAACAGGCGCATCACCTGGGTGTGCATCGCAAGCGCGGACGCCACAATGGTGTCCGACTGCGGAGCAGCCACGGTGGTGACCAGGTTGAACACCATGGTCATGCCGTTGATGCCGGTGATGTCCACGCCGGCGTCCAGGGTCTGCGTCACGAGCCGTTCGCCCTCGGCCGTCAGGCCGTGCGGGCCCACGGGCACGGTGAGCCACACGTCCAGGGTGCGGCCGTCCTGGGCGGCCTCCTCCTGGAGTGTGGCAATCGCGGCTGCACGCCTCACGTTGGCGGCCTCGTCGCTCAGCGCGGAACCTTCGATGTCGAGGTCGATGGTGGTGACCTCGTAGCGGTCCACCACGGAGCGGTAGGCGTCCAGCAGGCGGTTCTGGTTGGTGCATACCGTGGCGAGTTCGCTGTTCGCGGCGCCACCAAAGGACACGCGCACCTCTCCGCCCAGGTCGCGCAGTTGGCGCACCCGGCGGTCTAGTTCGATCTCGGATCCTGCGGCGTCCATCGTGTAGTAGCCGCCCCAACTGGGCGTGCAGGAGGACGCGTGGTCGGCCACGATGAACGCGAGAGTCACGTCCATCTGCGCAGGGCCGCGAGGGCTTTCGAACGCGTAACTGGGCCACGCGGTGACGTCCACATAGGGGCTGAACAGGCTGGGGCCCGGGGTTGGCGGCGCGACGGCAGCGACCACGGCTGCCTTGTAACCAAAGAAGCCGAACGAGGTCACGCACAGCAGCAGCACCAACACGCGGGTGATCGACACCCGGGTACGGCGGGCAGGGCGGGAGGGCTTGGGTGTAGGCATCAGTGTTCCTTGCTAGCTGCGGTGGTGCGCGCGGGTGTCACCGCGGCGCGGGGTAGCGGCGGGGGTGGCGGCCACCGGTGGCGGTTTGCCGTCTGAGGCGTCATGCTCCGGGCCGTAGTAAAGGACGGAAGCCCAGTCGAGCATCGGCCCATTGCCTGTTTGTGCGTTGACGGCGTCGCCGTCCGCGCGCTTGGCTTTGGTGTGCGCGGGACGTTCGGCGCGCGGCACCTGCACCCAGTGGATAGCGCCCAACACCATGTCCACAATCGAGTTGCGGAAGCCGATGAACGCGCCAATGGCGTAGGTGGTCAGCGTGCCATTGAGCCCGGCAAAGATGGCGTTGCCCACGTGGCCCATGCGAATGGCGTAGGCGAGCGAGACAAACGAGTAGATCGCGATCACGTACGCGGCCACCACATACAGCGCGGGGGCTGCGGTGCGGTTGGCGACCTTGGGCGTGCGGGCAAAGGCGATCTTGGACTTCGCGGCGGCCTGCTGGAGCGACTTGAGTGTGCCGCCCAGGTTTACCGCGAGCAGGATCAGGTTGAAGGCATAGATGCGGAAGACGTCGGTGCGCTTGTAGCCCAGGCGGTGGAAGTCGTGGGACATCGCCAGGAAGTACGGCAGCGCTGCGGCCACGATGATGGGGCTCAGCAGGGTGTCGTTGAACGGGAACGCGAGCAGGATCACCAGGCCCACGCTCGCCCAGCTGATGGACGCCATATAGTTGACGCGCAGCGCGACCGAGGTCCACTTGACGCGGTTGCCGGCCTTGCGGCGCGCGCGCAGATAGCGCAGGTACTTGGGCAGGATCAGCAGGCCGCCGTTGGCCCAGCGGGCGCGCTGCACGGCGAGCGAACCGAAGTCCGGAGGCGTCGCCGAATAACTCAGCCGCTCGGGGTAGTTGTACAGCGACCAGTTGTGGGCGATGAGGTCAATGCTGGACTCGGTGTCCTCGATCACGGTGTGGTCCTGCACGTAGCGGCGGACCTCCTGCCCCTGGACATACGAGATCTCGACGATGTCGTTGAGCGCCTTCTTGCGGATCACAGCGTTGGCGCCCACCCAGAAGGTGGCGTCGTGATAGCTCAGGCCCTGGTGAAGGATGTGCTGGATGTCGGTGGTCGCGGCGGCGATCCGCTCCAGGCGCGTCGCGGCGCCGCGGAAGGACGAGTACGGGGTCTGGATCACGCCAATGCGTTCGTTGCCGGGCATTTCCATGTGGTGCACCAGGCGCAGGCAGTACTCGCGCAGCAGCACGGAGTCCGCGTCCAGGGTGAGGATGTAGTCGGTGTCCGGCACATGGATGCCGTCGGCGTCGGTGGTGTCGCGCAGCATCGCGCCGGCGCGGGTTTCAATGCGACGCACCGTGCGGCCCATGATCCCCATGTAGGCGTTGAGGTTCATGGCCTTGTTGGCGTCGTGCGGCAGGTTGACGTAGGCCTTGCGCTCAAAGGAGCTGACCTTGACGTCGAACGTCCACATGAGGCGGCGGCAGAGCTGGACCAGGCGCTCGGCAGGCAGCGCGGCGCCCTCGTCGAGTGACGCGAACAGCGCCTTGGACACTGCCTCGAAGTCCGAGGCCAGGCCGCCTAGGACCTCGTCGGCCAAAAAGTCGTCGGCGTTGGAGGTGCGCACGTAGGCGGCCTCTTGCACGCGCAACCAGTTGGCGGCCCACACAAAGTCCAGCGCGAGTGTGCGCACCTGGTCGGGCGTGCCGGGGCCGCCTTTGGCTGCGGCGGCCTGGTACGTTGCGCACTCTGCGGCAAAGCGCTCGTACGGCTCCCGGAACAGTTCGGTGAGCTCGTGGGGAAGGTCACGGCAGCCGGCCAGGGAAGCGATGGCGTCGGGATCGGTGGGGTTGGGGTTGTCGTCCAGCAGCAGCACCACAGTCATGCCGGGGTACTCCTGGAGAGCTGCCGACATCAAGGTGCCACGCACCACGCCCGGGTCCTCGGCGTAGCTGGGTACCAGCACGGTGAGCGTGGGCTGGTGGGCGGACATCCACGCGTCGATCTCGGCGCGCGGGGTACGGGCGTGGCTGCGGGAGCGGTACAGCGACCCTTGGCGCGCCAGGAGGTAGGAGAACGTCGAGAAGATCAGCGCACCCATGACCAGCACGTAGCCAAGGGACTGCCACACGTAGGTGCTGTCGTGAACGCCGTTGTCAATCAACTGCGACACGATGGTGGACGCGAGGTACGCGACGAACGCGACCACGGTGGCGACCAGCGCGAAACCGCCCATCCAGGTGGCCGCAGTACTGGCCGGCTTCTCGATGGCGGGCAGCGGCGGGCGCGGGCGCTCGGAACCCCACTGGCGGCGGCGACGGCGCGGGGGGCGCGGGGTGATCGCAGGTGTGGAGGCGGCGTCCGGGTGTTCCGCGAGAACCTCGAGGGGGTTGTCGTGGTCGGCCGATGCCGGGGTTGGCTTAGGGGAAGACTTGCCGGCGCGCGCGCGCGACTTCGCGGGCGCGGGGGCGCCCAGAGTTTCGTTTTGCATGGCCCTCAGCCACTATCCTGTCGATCGGGGAATTGCCTAGAAAGCACGGCATCCGCAAAGAGCGGGCTCATCACGTACGGGGCATAGATTATCGCGTTCCAGAGGGTTCAAAAGACGCTGTGGGTGGCGGTTTACCCTTTGGGCGATTTGTGCCTACGGGGTGTCTCGTTCAGCCCTAGTTTCTGGGACCGGCCTCTGGCATGCTGGCGGCATGGGCCTCCTTACTGTGTACTTCATTGCGCCGTCCGACGCCGACGCGGCCGCGACCATCGACCGTCCAGGCGGGCCGGGAAGTGACGCACCAGCGCCCCCAGCGCCGCGACGGGGCTTGTTCCGCCGGAGCACGCCGCCCGCGGAGGTGGCCAACGCGCCCGCGGTGTATCCGACTGTCAACGGCGGTGGAATCGAGCCTGTGGTGCAACTCGCACAGCTCGAAGCGATACTTACCGGGCGCGACTTCGACCAGGTGATTGCCGAACTTCCCGAGGATGTGGTGGTGGCAGACCGCGCCGGAGGCCAACGCTTGGTGGTGAAGGTGAGCGCCGCGCTGACGGCGGCGCTCGCGGCTGCGTCTGATGCCGATCTGGCCACGGTGGCTGTGCCGTGGTCCGAGACTGAGGAGTTCTGGGGCATGGGTGATCCCGAGGTGCTGACTGGGTGGCTACGAGTGATCGCGGACCACTCACGAGAGGCTGCGGAGAAGCAACAGGCGGTGTACTGCTGGGTGGCGGTCTAGCAAGAGAACTAGACCGGCTGGCATCATGGCCCCTATGCCGAGCTTCGATCCAGAGAGCGCCTGGGGTGCGGACCTTGGGTTCTCGTTGCTGCTCAATGGCGCCTCGACGTTGTTCCACTCCGATTCGGTGCTTTCCGAAACGGTGACGGCGCTCCGAGCGGAGGGTTACCAAGTAGTAGACCTCGACGCTTCGACCTGGAGCACTCAAGCAGCGATGCACGACGCCTTGGCGAGCGCGCTTTCGTTCCCCGACTACTACGGACGGAACCTCGATGCGCTCAACGACTGTTTATCCAATGTCGCCGAGGGTGCGTATGGACTCAATCCGGACTTGCTGGGCCTCGTGGTCGTAGTGCGAGGCTTCGATGCTTTCGTTGCGGTCGAGGAACAGGCCGCGCACGTCTTGCTCGACATCGTGGAGCGCCAGTCGCGGCTTGCTGCGCTGTTTGGGAACCGCATGCTGTGGCTAGTGCAGTCGAAAGATCCTGATCTGCGGTTGCCCCAAGTAGGAGGGCGGGACGTGGTCTGGAACGCGAGAGAGTTTCGGAATCGCGGCGCTACTGCCTAGTCGCTCGTCGCTTCGAACTTGATCGTGATGTTCTCGAGATCGACGCGCCCGTTAGCAAGGGTATAGATCTCGAAATCGACTTCACCCGGCATGAGTTTCCAGGCGATGAGGCCCGCAACCGCACTGCCATCGCGTCCGTTCGCGGGTCCGCCGACAGCGAGCAGCCGATCCTTTGAGCGCTCAGGGTCAAGGTGCAGAGGCTTCACGGCAAAGCTGGGGCAATCGCCGCAGTTGCAACTAGTGCGTGCAACAAGGTCCGGACCCGCAACGGCGGTATCGCCCACCTGGGCGTTCCACGCCTCGACCCAAGACTCAACAAGTGATCGCTCCGCCGCCGTTGGCGGGCGCCACGCTTTGTCAGTCATGGGAGAAGGGTATCGAGTGAGGCGACAGGATCAGGCAATTGGCGACAAGAGCGCACCAATGTGCCAGGCTCGCTTCAAAGCCGGGGGAGAGTGACGCATGCGACCTAGATCCGTGAGGGAAGCCCTGCGCAGGGCCGCCTACCTGGTCCCCATCGACAAGTTGACCATCTTCGTGCTCGTCGCATTCGGCATGGTCGCGCCGCTGTGGCTGATGGTCCAGCAGGTAGATCCAGAGGACACGTGGCTCGACACAGTCGTACTCGTGGGCGTGGTGCTCGGCAGCATCGGCCTCGCAGTCCTCATCTTCGCCGAGCTCTGGCGCCGCTACGTCCCGCCCAGAAGGCCCTGGCGCAACGACGCCGTGGCACTCGAGACGTGGTCCCTCAAGCACGGCGGCGAAAAGTTCGACTACAGCGCCACGGGCGTGGGCCAAGAGGGCTTGGTGCCCTACACATTGCCCGGACACCATGAAGTGGTGTGGGCGATCATCCTGACGTACCGGGGCTTGAGAGCCAGGGTCGAGGCCTACCGCATCGCGGCCCAGGGGTACGAGGAGAACGAGCGCGGTCAGAAAGTCGCCATAGGCGCCGACGATTACACCATCTGCACGGTGCTCACCGATTGCAAGTTCCCGCGCACGGTGGCTCGTCCGCACCGAGTTCCGGCATTACTGGCCCGTGCCATTGCGTTGCCGGACATCGAGATGGAGAGCGAGGACTTCAACCAGCGCTGGCGCTTGGTAGGCGACGATGCCCGCATCACGCACGGGCTCATGAACCCCTTGGCGATCGAGCGCTTCTTGGATTCGCACATGAAGCACACCATCGTCACGTTCGACGGCCGAGCGATCCGCACGGTCCGCCGCGACTTCCACCTCGACGTGGAGTCCACGGAGGCACACCTCGACGCGCTGGTGGCTCTCGCGGCAACTGCGGGTGCGGTAACTTAGAATCGCTAGTCGGTAGGGGTCGATGTCTGGGTGCAAGCGACTTCTGCATCCGAAGCGTCGGTTCAACTCCCGGGTGCGCCGTGGCTAGGTGGCCTTCACCTCGGCTGCTCGTTCGGGACTTTTGCGGGGGGACGAGCCATAGGCGCGAGCAACTACGACATTCGTGTTGAAGGTGGTTACAAATAGTCTTGATCACGAGCGTATAGGTCGAGCCTGGCCATGAGTGAGGTGTGTCGGTCAATTTCGAATTGTTCGCGTGCGTCCTTCACCCGAAACTCCTCGACAACCAGAAGCGTTACGATGGCAGCCGCTACATGGCCACGATGAACCTCTAGGTCGAATACCTCAAGATCTCGCGGTGATCTGATCGCACCGTCGCGAAGCAGGTCGACATAGAAGCCGCGCTGCTTGGCATCGTTTGCCCTTTGAGCAGTTAGGTCCAAGATGGCCTGAGTCTCCAATCGGACGTCAGTACCTGCGTCAAACCGCTCATTGCGTGGAGCCAGGGGAAGTTCCTCCCACGCGACCCAAATCGGCGGGCGAGGGAGTACCCCGGCGAAATCGTGAGCACTCAAGAACTTCGCGAGGTGATGGCGCGCCGCGGCGCCCAGTTCCGCAACGACGAGCGGTTCGAGTGAGGCAGCGCTCCATGACTCTTGGAACGTGTCATGGACCCAGACGGCCTTGCCCAGTTCCTCGTACGCAAGCACCAACAGCGCTTGCGCTCGCGCCGGTGATGGATCCGAAAGACGTACGGAGTCTTCGATTAGGCTCGTGGCGTTGTCCAAGAGCGCCCACCAGTACTCGCGGGCTACGTGCGGTGTCAATCTAGTCACGCCTAAATCCTAGGGTGCACCTGTGACGCGGCCACGGAGTCGACGAGCCGAGTCCGACGGCCATAAGCGCCAACGACTGCCACGCGGCCGCAGGTTTGGTGTGCAGACGGGTGGATGCAGAGATTGACCAAGCGGCGGCTTCGTAAAATCTGGTCTAGCGTTTCTCGGCGAGCACACTTGCCTCCGTGCGGCGGGCCAACGTCAACGGCACGCGGTGGCGTGTGACGAGAGCAATTGGCGAGCGGGAGCCGCCGCGGTTCGAAAAACGCATGGCCGGCACGAGGACTCAGCCGATCCTTGCCGTTGGAACATCTGAGCCTAGAGCTCTGCGAATATTGTCCCCATGTGCTTATCGCCTCGCTTGTAAAACTCCGGATCTTCGTCGAAACGGCGTTGTGTAACTTTCAGGTTGACAATCTTTGACACTGTGAACATGTCCCAGAGCGGCGGCATTCGAGTCTTGCTTGTGCCAGCGACCTGGTAGCCACGCAAGGACTCGTTGCCAGTGTCGATGTGAGTTCCATGAGCTGCAGGTCGAACCACGCGATGGTGACCGTCATAGGTGAACTCGATCTCAAGGCGAGCCTTTATCGCTTCGGTGAGTGCGGACACGCTCGCTCCAATTCTCGGTTGGCTTCGTCAAGAAGTCCTAGTTGCAGTATCTTCCTGTGTCTACAATCATTGTCGCATGGCCCATTGGTTCAGTGTCAACGTGCCCGGCGATCTGTTGCGCTTTGTGGGGAACTCGTGAGAATTCGCGACGCGACGGTTCGCAACTTTCGGTGCATCACGGAATCGAAGATCGAGTTCGATGATGTGACAACGCTCATCGGGCCAAGCGGCGTTGGCAAGTCCGCGTTCCTTCGCGCGCTGGACTGGTTCTTCAACGGCTCGACACCGCTTTCACACGAAGACTTGAGAGCGGGCGCGGCCGAGCCTCGAATTGAGGTCGAGGTTACTTTCCACGATCTGACCCCTCAGGACCGACTAGCGCTGGGCAAGTATGCCTCGCCCGGCATTGACGAGTTCAGAGCATGGAAGATTTGGCTGGATGGCGAAGAAGTCATCACTGGTAAGGCAAAGGCATTTGAGCCGTTCCAACTAGTCCGCTCGACACCAGGCGCTAAGGCTAAGCGCGCTGTCTATGAGCGAGTGTTGGTGGAGAATCCTGGTATCGACCTGCCGTCCTGGGGGCGGTCCGAAGCCGCGACACTCGACGCACTGGACGACTGGGAGCGCGATCACCCGGAATTGCTTAGCGACCTGCAGATCTCGGCAGGGCACTTTTTCGGATTCAACTCACGGGGAAAGTTGTCCGGGTTGTTCGACTATGTCTTTGTGTCGGCGGACCTGCGGGCAAGCGAAGAGGCGCAGGACTCTCGAGCGAGCGTGATTGGGAGGATTCTCGAGAAGGCGATTGATCGGTCAGCGGCCGACAGCGCGCTTGACAAACTCGTCGCCGAGCTCACGGCCAGTCACGACAGAATTGTGCTTGAGCACTTCGGGGAGCAGCTCGAGGCTCTTGGCGACGAGTTGACTCAAATGGTAGGCGAATACTCCAAAGGACGAGCCATCGATGTGAGTGCGACGCCCGCCGGATATCACCAACAACCGACGAAGTTCGCGGTGTCGGTGAGTGACGGAGACGCAATCACCGATGTCACCAGGCAGGGCCATGGGTTTCAACGGTCGCTGTTAATCGCGGCGCTCCGGGTGCTGGCCCAACGCGGGTCTCCGGGTGACGGTGGGCAACTCTGCCTCAGCATTGAGGAGCCTGAGTTGTATCAGCACCCGGTGCAGGCGCGGGGATTCGCGAGTGTGCTCCGGGCACTCGCTGAAGACTCAACTGCTCAGATCCAGGTCACCTACGCCACCCATAGCCCTGACTTTGTCGAGAGTCGGCACTTCGACCAGGTGCGCAGGATTTCGCGAGCACGCGACGGTGGCGCGTTGGCGGTGCGCTCGGTGAGTCAGGACCGAGTCGTTGAAAGGCTCTCCACTTGGCACAAGGCCGATGTGATCATTCGTCAGCTCGATGGAGTAGTGCTGAACCAACTCTCTGCGGCGCTATTCGTGGACACGGCGGTGCTCGTCGAAGGCACCTGCGACGCGGGAGTTCTAGTCGGCGCCGCAGAGCGCACGAAGTCCCCGGGCGTTCAGTCGGTTGCCTTCGTAGATTGTCATGGCAAGACTGGCATTCCCTTCGCGCACGCCGTACTGAGCGAACTTGGACTGCACACTGTCGTCGTCTTTGACGGAGACTCCGCGATTCGAGAGCGCCTCCGTTCCACTGGCAAGACCGAAGACGAGCTCGGTGCCGCTGAGTTAAACGAGGCCAGCAACAATGAGAGGCTCTTGGCTTACTTGGGCACAGCGGCCGAACCTTGGCCGCAAGGCTGTGTGAGCCCGGATGTCTATGCCTTCGCCGATTGCCTTGAAACTTGGGTGGACGAGGAGTGGCCGGATTGGCGCGCTACGCTCAACGAACTCGTGCGCGCCGGCAAGGCATTCTCGGGAAAGGATGCAGAGAGCTACCGACTTGCTTCGCGGACTGCCAACGCGGATCCACCCCAGTTGATACGTTCAATACTCACTGACGCCGGTCTGGATTAGATACTCGGGCCGGTTGGCGCTCGTAGCCTAGTGGTAGCGGCTGTTGCGGAGTGGCGCGCCGCACTGTGTCGGTCCGCACTGTCAAACTAGACGCATGGAACCTGCCACTAGCTCGGTTGGGGTCGATGATCCCGCAAACCGCAAGAAGCGCGGTGCGTTCTTCACTCCCGACGAACTCACGTTGTTCATCTCGCGCTGGGCGATACGTGATGCTCGGGACCGGGTTCTGGAGCCCTCGTCGGGCGACGCCGCGTTCCTAGTAGCAGCGGTGCACCGATTGCGAGCACTCGGCGCGACGACACCGGTAGTAGACGGCGTCGAGATTCACCCCGAGAGCGCGCGAGTCGGGGGTCTTCGCGTGCGCGAAGCTGGAGGCCGAGCAGACACGCGCGTGGCGGACTTCTTCGACGTCGAACCTAGACCCGACTACGCGGCAGTCATCGGCAATCCGCCATACATTCGCTACCAGGACTTTGTCGGGACGCCGCGTAGCAGATCGCGTGAAGCGGCATTGCGTGCAGGTGTGTCGTTGAGCGCGCTTGCGTCGAGCTGGGCGGCGTTCACTGTGCACTCAGCCCTTTTCTTGAAACCAGGTGGCCGCATGGGACTCGTGCTACCGGCGGAACTGCTTAGCGTGAACTACGCATCGGCGGTTCGACGATTCCTATTCGAGTCGTTCCGGTCGATCGACCTCGTGATGTTCGACGAGCAGATATTTCCTACTGCGGAGGCGGACGTGGTGCTCCTACTCGCGGACGGATACGGCGACGGCCCGGCCGACCACGCAATGGTGTTTCCAACGCGAAATGGGACGACTCTGCTCAACAACCCAGAAGGCGGCCTTAAGTGGCGGCCCGACAACCCTGCCTCGAAGTGGACTGCTCTCATGGTGGACCCCGAGGCGACGGAGCCGCTTCAAACCTTCCTCTCAAGCGGTGAGTTTGCGCATCTCGAGCGTTGGGGAGATACGACGCTAGGAATGGTCACAGGCAACAACCGATACTTTGCGATGTCGCCGGCGCGAGTGCGAGAGCTTGGGCTCCGTCGGCGCGAGTTAGTCCGTCTCTCTCCACCGGGTAGCAGTCACCTGCGGGGGTTGGAACTCACTGCCGATGACCTCCGACAACTGGGAAGGGACGGGAAAGGGACGTGGCTGTTTCGACCGACCGGCGACCTCTCAGATGCGGCTAAAGCGTACGTCGATGCGGGGCACGCGTCAGGTGTAGATACTGCATACAAATGCCGTGTTCGCAAGAAATGGTACGAAGTGCCGCTTGTCCCGCCCGCTCACCTGTTGCTCACTTGCATGAACGCCGACACGCCCCGGCTCACTACTAACCTGGCTGGAGCTCACCACCTCAACTCTGTACACGGGGTCTACCTACGTAGCGACCACCGCGAACTAGGGCTGGAACTTCTTCCGGTAGCCAGCCTCAACTCTCTGACTCTGCTCCACGCGGAAGTCGTTGGGCGGTCCTACGGTGGTGGCGTACTGAAGCTGGAACCTAAGGAAGCGGATGTATGGGATGTCCCGTCGCCGACTCTTGTCGCCCGGCGCGCGGCTGCGCTTCGAGCCATAAAGCCCAAGGTTGCTCTTGCGCTGGCGCGTCACGATCTGGCAAGTGCGGTGGAGTTGGTGGATAAGACTTTGTTCCAAGGCAAGTCCTCGCTCTCGCAATCCCAACTTGCCGCGGTCCGCAATGCCCGTCAGGCGCTCTACGCGCGTCGCGTCTCACGAGGGAGGAGTCGCGACTAATGTCTGGTGCGACTAGGGCCTGGGCCGCCTTCGACGAGTTGGTTAAGGGCGTTGACACGAGTGAGCGAAGCGCGAGCCCGTGGCGTGGAGATGCCAGCGGGGGCGTCCAGTACGAGCCCGACTTCGAGTTGCTGAGAAAGCTTCTCGGCGTTCCGCTCGCTTTGAGGGCACCCACCACCAGCGGCGTGCCGGCCCTGGCTCTCGATGTTTGGGTCGCGCACGAACTTCGCCGAGCGGGCGTGGATTCGAACGCAGTGTGGCCGCGAGCATCGAAGCCGCGCGTGATGCCCGGACCAGTCGCGAGTCTGCTGGAGCACTTGCCAGCGAAAGAGGCGCTTGCTCTCCGAAAGAGGCTCTCCTCCGGTAGTCCGCCGCGAGGAGTCGTCGGGTCAAGGGCGAACATTCTGGGCAAGAACTACCTCAAGCAGGTTGACGTCGTCGTGTCGGACTGGGCAACCGGTCCAGAAGTCCTCATCTCGACGAAGCGTATGGACTCTAGCTTTGGCAACAACGCCGCGAACCGGATCGAAGAGTCCTATGGCGACGCAAAGAACCTACGACTCCGCCACCCGATGGCGGCTCTCGGGTTCTTCTACGGACTTCGTTCAACGATCTTCGACGAGGCGCCGGAGAAGGCTGATTGGCTAATCGACTTGCTACAGAAACTTGGTCGGGAGGACGACGCATATCATGCGGTGGCGCTTCTTGTTGTTGAGTATGGCGGCGAAGGAGCGCCCCCGCTCGCAGCCGATGACGAGGGCGATGGCGACGACGTCCTCCAACAGGCGATGAGCACGCTCGAGGACGGCGATGACGGTGAGGACGATGGAAGCGCCACTCCAACGGACTTGGACCTCGCCACGCTGCCGCGCGTTGACTTCAAACAGGAACTGGTGCCGCCAGATCTCCAACCAAGCCACTTCCTGCAGTCGCTCGTCGAGCGCCTGCTTCGGACCACGCCGATCAACTTCCACCGCGAAGCTCGGGTACGCCGCACCACACCGTTGTAGGCTTATCTGGATGCTGAGCTCACATGCGAGCGGTTCGTTGCGCTAGTTAGAACTGTTGCTTCTACGGCCACGCGCGCGGCACTTCCTCGACGAGGTCTCGGCATCGTTCGAGTTCTTGAGCGACAGCGCCCTGTTGCACGATAAGTTCCTTTACCTCCGCCCGGCTCGTTGTTCTGGACGCAGTCGTGCCTCCTTCGAGGTCGCGAGCGCTCGTCCGAGCGGGTCGCCAAACGTAGAGTGCATTGCTCTCTGGGTTGGCCCAAACGCCATGCACAAGCGCATTGCGACGGAGGTGTATGGCCTCTGTCTCGTCCACGACGAGCGAGATCGCGCTCCTAGTCTTTGCAGGCAGCGCCGGGCGTGCGGGCGAACCGTTCAGTACCAAGAAGCGCGTAGACCTAATCAGTTCAGCGACGGGGTCGCCAGCCAACTCCGGCTCTGACTTGGTACCGAGGGAGACAAGTAGCCTGAGAAGTCTCAGTTCGATGAAAGCTCCGAGCATTGTGACCCGGCCGAGCAACTCAAATATCTCGTTTGGAACTGGCCCCAACCACTCGGGGAAGCCGTGTGCGTCGGCGGGTTGACTGGGTGACGCTTCAGGCGTCAGGAAGTTCATCTAGGTTGTTGCCGCGCCGACCGTCTGGAGATGTTCGGAGGTACTTGCCGCTGGGGCCATCCACGACGTGTAGTGCGCTCCCTCCAGAGGAGTACTTTGCGTCCCCACGCTCAATGTCGCGGATCGCTTGCTTGGCGGTGACCCTCCCGAATCGGCCCACCAACCCAGTCACGTCACCATCCGTGTCTTTGGCCGTAGCTTTCACTTCCCGTGCTCGTGCCATGAGTCGCTCCCACCTTCACTTCTCGGCTACGCTTCTGCACCATTGTGACAAACTCGTCTCAAAACTCTTGCTCCGCCACGCCAGGTGTGGAGTACATCAGGTCGAAGTGCGCCTGCGGCTTTCGAGGGCTGGATCGAGGTGGCCGTTCCTGCGGCGTGCGGCCACGTCCTGACGGAGTAGGAACCTGCACGACGAGGCATGAGGCACCTTTAGACCGAACAAAGGGCTGCCAGGGGAGGCACTCTTAGTTCCCCGACTCCGAGACGTCGCGAACAATTCGAGAGCAACATTTCACAACCCGAGGGTGACTACGCTCCTAAAAAGCGTACGCAAATGGTCTTCGGACATATCGAGTATCGGTTCGTACATGAAGGAGTTGAGATGGATATTCTCGGGTGTCATTAGCAATACGTCCTCGAGGACGCGCATCGCATCAGGTGAGACGGTCGCCTGCGCCGCGTACGCTTGAAACAGTCTTGCCGTCTGATTCTTCTTGGTCGCCAACTCGGCCCACAGGTCGTTGTCGTTAAGCACGTGAACCATGTGTCGTTCTGCAGCGAGGCGAATCCCTAGAGAGAGGACGATCTTCTCTGCGAGACTCGCATTACCTCGCTTTGCGGCGCAGTCACCAGCGGTCGAGAGCACAGAATCGAGGACGCTGCCTTCCTCAGTCCATGCGCCAGTGATGCCGAAGAGCCGCCGAAAAATGTCATCGAGTGCCGCCTGGGTAATTCTCGTAGAGTCGGGCTTCCAGTGAAGAACCGACGTGAGGACCAGATAGTCGGCATCTTTCGGTCCTCGCATGTACTCAATCAGGTTTCGGATGAAGGGTATGCAGGCCGCACGGGCAGTCTCGTCGGTGAAGAAGTCGCGTTTCCACCCAAGGAATGGGTTTCTGATGGAGTGAGGTGCGACGAGCGCGATCGAGTTGCCGGTGCGGGACACCATATGACACTGACCATAGCCTACGAACCTGCTGGCGAGAGTCCTTAAGAAATCGAAGTTATGTGTGAGAATGATCTGCCTGAAGTGCCTGACTCGATGGATCTCTTCAAGGTATCTGACAATCGCGTATTTGTTTCTGTAGTCGAAGCTGTCTGCGATATCGTCGATAACAAATAGCGTCGGCATGCCAGCCTGCTTCCGGGCTTCAACTTCGAAAAGGACGTTGAGGATGTACAGAGCGCGGCGCTCGCCTTGACTGAGAGCTGTCACAAGTTCATCCCTTGCGACTGGTGCCTCGTGCTCGCCCTCGATGAATGTGAACGCGAGGTTAGGCAAGTCTGCGAGACCGAGTACGACGTCGAGTTGGTTTGTTACTTCCAGTTTGAACGGCACGTAGAAGCGCTGGTTAAATATCTCGATCACTCGTTGCCACAGTTTGCCCTCGTTAGCAGCGACGCCCTTGATGTGGCTCAACTGGTCTTGCGCAGCACGGTAGTGCGCCACGAGATCAGTCATCGCATCCTGAGTTGCCTTGAGGTACGAGAGCCAGAGCTCGCGACTCAGCGCCGCTAGGTCGCCGAGTTCGGGAATGAGCCACCGATTTGCGGAAACGTACGCCCAGAACTCGCGCACTGAAGCATTGGTCGTCAATTGCTTCTCGATCCCCATGAACTTCCGTCGCAACTCGGGGTCATCTGTGATGGCTTGCTTTTCACGAGCGACAACTTCCTCGAACTCGTGAGCGGTAGTCAACTCGTGGGAGTCCGCGCCATTGAGACGAAGGCTGTGCTTTGCATCGAAGAAACCATGGCCGCGAAGGTTCTTGGCGACCTGCTCGGCGTCGTAGTAACTAAACCTGCCACGGTGAAAATACTGTGACGCTTCGAGAAGCTCGTCGTACCGATCGACGTAGTCTGAAAGGGCGTTTCGGAACTCGGGATTCTCAAGTAGCGCTACAACTCGTGGCTCAAAGATGACATTGTGCGGAACTTGCGCGAACTGGGAGTCCTCTCTGGCGACGACCTCGTCGTAGACAGTGAGTATCGCTTCCACGAATCGATCGTCATGGTTCGCGAACGTTTTCGAAACTTCGCGCTCCGTAGCGCGTGACCCGCTTTGTTTCTTGAGCGCGCTAGCAAGTTCGCCACGGGCCCTATCGACGACGGCGTGGATCTGTTCGTACTTGTTGCGAAGGTCAGCGTTCACCAGCAACGTGGCGCTACGTTCTGTGGGACCAAGTCTTGCGTCATAGGGCTTAACTACGACGACCGCTTCGCCGTCCAGCACCGAGCCCGTCTCGTCGACGATTGTCCGGACTGTAGATCGGTCTGGAAAGTGGCGATCGAGGGAGTCTCTTCCCTCGCTCAGGTCAAGGAAGGCCGTGGCCAACGACGTCTTCATCGACCCGTTATGAGCATAGATTGCAACCGTCCTGCGGTCGACCGGAAAATCAAGAGTTGCGTCTAACGCGCCAATCCCGTAGCAGTTACGAAGTCCGAGCGTGATTGTTCCCACGTTGCACCGTTCCTGACGGTTGGCTGCGCGCTGCGGCACCAACCTGTCCACAGCGCTTGAATCGCATTCTACATGTGGCGAGAGATCTTTCGAAGGGCCCCACAAAGATCGACGCGTCCGCGCTTGGCTCAGCTCAATGACCATGCACTTACGGCGTAGCAGCTCACCCGGGGTGGTGCGGCTGCCCGCCCGGGGACCCGGTCACGTGCCGAGCAACGCGCGCGCCTGCGTACCCCGGAGCACAGATAGTGAGGTGGGTACCGGTAGCCGCTGTGGCACCCGTCAAGCCGCCCGCAAGGGCTACTACTTTGTCGGTCGGGCCCTTGAGTCGAATTTCGGGAGGTGATTGTCACATGCCGCCGCGAATGGCGCGAGAGCGATGAGACTTCTCGACGTCCACGCAGTTCCCATGTAGTCGTCCCATGAGGGTCCGTTCTTGCGGTCGAGTCGCGGGTCTTCACGCCATGCTCTCCGGATGTTGCTCTTGCTCGGAGTCTTGGGAAGCGCCGCGGTGATTTCGTTCCAGAGAGCGTCATCTAGCGCAAGAGCAGCACGTCGAGAGGCAGCAACTACTCGGCTAAACGCGTTGACTGTGTCCTTCACTTCGGGTGGCAACAAGTGCCGATTCTCGGTGAGGATTCCCTCAAAACTCGCCAGGCTCTCGGCTGACGTTCGGAATGCTGTTCTCCGCGCCCCTGCGGCGTTGATGTCTGCCAGGGTCTTGTCAATGTAGTCCCCCGCACTCACGTTGACCTCAATCCACGAGACTGCGATGCCCGCATAAGCTCGCCAAACCGCGTCAACAGCCTCGAGGGCAGGGGTGCTCTGTGCGAGGGCAAGTTGCCTCTCAGCAGTTTCTGCAAGCGAATAGGTGGCGGCCACGTATGAGACCGTCGCGCCCACCAGGATGAGCGCTGACGCGCCCTGAACAAATGGGGCCAAACTCGTACCGAAAGGGTCGTCGACCGCAATACCGAGAGTTACTACCGCGATGATGCTAAGAGTGAGTGGAATCCAGAAACTCCATTGCTTGACCATAGGCAACCTCCGTTGCTGAGCCTAGCGACATCCGGCGACAAGTGACCGTCTTGGCCAAGAGTGACGAGCTGGCCCAACGAGAGGTCCGCTTCGACGCGATCGCCGCCCAACAAGCGTGGGGTACGCCTCGACGCCTTTCTAGAGACAGTGAACGGCCTGTACGAGGGCGCTTGATCGTTGTCAACCCACTTGCATCGCCGCTGCCAGCTCGAGGTGCCTACTCTGAGGCGCTTTGAGTTCGCCAAGGTGCGACTGTTAGTGCCGCAGCAGTACCGTCCGAGGAGTGCAAGCCGTTCGGTTTGGGACGTGCGCTTCGAGTGTGGGTTTCCAACCGAGCGTCGCCGAAGATTCGAGCGCCTTCAAAGTTCGCATCGGTGGCAAAGCGGACTCCAGAGAACTGTGTCTTGGGCCCGGAACTTACGTACGGGCGCGTTACATGGCGCTCTCTCCCAAAGGTGGTCCGGCTGAAGTCGGTAGCGGTGCTAAAACTTGACTCGCGGAAGTCAGCTCCATTCCTGAATGCGGCACCCGAGAAGTTCGCGGTTCCGAGAACCTTGAGGTTCCGAAAGTCGGCATGTCCGTCTACGACCATCGCGGGAGCCTCAAGGTTGCCTGCGATGCTGGCATCGTCCATCGAGACGATGCTCTTGAAACGAGAGCCTCCAAGTCGGACGCGACCGGTGAAATGGGCACCGCTGAGGTCTACCCGCTTCCTCCACAACGAGTTGCGCCAATCTACATAGTCGCCGAATACGGCTCCTCGGAGATTGATTCGGTCTAGGTCCGGGAAGGCTGAAGTGGAGACTATCTCGGCGAGGTATCGCGCCACGTCATTCCTAAGCTCCGCCTCGTGGTTGGTCATTGTCGGAACCGCACTGTGTGGTGCCTGTGAGGACGCTTGTGCGGTCGGGGCGGTCGGGGCGGTCGGGGCGTCCGGTTCCGGAGGCGTAGTCCGCAAGTGAGCAGTCAGCACACCGATGATCTCGGTTGAGTGCGATGGATTTTCTCGCGCATGAGCGCGCAAAGCACCGGCTCCAAAGGATCGAACGGCGGTGTTCACGTCGCCAAAGGCAGCGACTGCCGCTTCCAAGTTGGCTCGCGCGGCTTCGGCATTCCTCGTTGCCAACTCTTCGATATAGCGATCTTGGGCTGCGTCTGCACGCACGTACGCATCGTGAGCTTCTTTGCGAGCGAGGTGAGCCCGATCAAAGGCCACCGCGACAGACGCAATTACGGCAACTGGCGCCAGAACTGCGACCGCGAGCCGGACTCGGTGGGCGTTGGGATCAAGCAGCGGTGCCCACCCTGGCCACGCCCATGACGCGCCCGCCCATTCGACAAAGTAGTAGGCGGAAAGCAAACTCACAGCGGCGACCGCGCACCAAAGGGCGACTACACGAACGAGCCCGAAAGAAGTCTCTCTAGCATTCGTCGAGTCGTCATCCTTTGAGTTTCCTTGCATGGGACGACGCTACCGGGTACACGGCGGGAGCGGTAGAGACTGGTGGTGCCCAACTGGTTGTTGCAGCGGCGCAGCTTCCAGTCATGTGCCGGTAGATCACGAACCGGCGACACGCGCACGAAGCGGCAGAGGGATCCAGGCGGGTCCACACTCATTTTCAATGCGACTTTCAGACTCACGTAGTTGTGTTGCGAGAGTGGGAATGCGACCGTGAGAGTACAGCTCCGCGTCTCTGGGACTGGCGAGCCCTACCGTTCCGGTCGGTGCCGACAGCGCCCCGTAGCACCCGAATGCACACCTCGGCGTTATGACGACCAACAATCATAAGTTGCATTTTCTCGCCCTGCGGGTCCTTCCGCTGCCATAACAGTCCGGTAACATTGACCCATGATCGACCCGCGCGGACAAGAGACGCTCACAGGGTCCGCGCAGGCAGAAATCTTCCAGATTCTCCGGACGGAGCCGCCCCGGACGCGCTCCGAACTCGCCACCCTCACCGGCTTGGCCCGCTCCACCGTCGCGGCCCGTGTGGACGCCCTGCTCCGCGCACAGTTGCTCCGCCCCGTAGCCGATGCCGCCTCCACCGGCGGCCGCCCCTCTCGCCTTTTCACCTTCGACGGCACCAACCGCGGGGTCCTTGGCGTAGACATCGGCGCCACCCACGCCCACATTGGCATCAGCGACCTCGAGGGCACGCTCCTGGAAGACACCGAGGTCTCGCTCGCAGTCTCCGAAGGCCCCGAAGTGGTCCTGGGCTGGGCCATCGACGAGGGCAAGCGCCTGCTCAAGAAGCACAGCGTGGGCGCCTACCTCCAAGCCGTAGGCGTGGGACTACCCGGGCCCGTGGAACACGCCACCGGCCGGCCCGTGAACCCGCCCATCATGCCCGGCTGGGACCGCTTTGACGTTCCCGGATTCCTGGGCGATGCGTTCGGCGTGCCGATCCTGGTGGACAACGACGTCAACGTGCTCGCACTAGGGGAGCGCAACGACCACTGGCCCGGCGTAGACGACATGCTCTTCATCAAAGTCGCCACCGGCATTGGCGCAGGAGTCATCGCCGGCGGGCGCATTCACCGCGGCGCGCAAGGAGTCGCGGGGGACATCGGCCACGTCTACGTTCCCAACGCCGGCGACCCACAATGCCGATGCGGATCCACGGGCTGCCTGGAAGCGCTCGCCGCAGGCCCCGCACTCGCGGCAGCGCTGCGCGCCAAAGGTCACGAGTTGGAAGGTGCGCACGACGTTGCCGCTGCCGTGAACCGTGGAGACCTGGACGCCGTGCAAGCCGTACGCGAAGCCGGACGCATGATTGGCCAAGTGCTGATCAGCTGCATCAGCCTGATCAACCCCGCCGTGGTGGTTCTAGGCGGCCCGCTGGCACGTGCAGGCGATCACCTGCTCGCAGGCGCCAGGGAAGTGGTCTACACCCGCTCCACGCCGCTGGCCACCGCCGGGCTACAAATTGTCCACTCCCGAGGCAACGATTCCGCAGCGGTTTCCGGAGCATCGTCCATGGCCATCCAGCACGCGCTGTCCATCGACAGCATCGAGGACCTGCTGGCCCGCGAGCGAGCTTCCTAGCTCACCAACGGGCCCAGCGGTCACTCAAGCAAAGCCAGCGTCAGTCTTTACTACTGAACGCAGCGTCGAACGCCGCTTCAGGCGCATCGAACGCCAACCGGCGCACAATCGACAGCCCCTCGGGAGCACCGACCATGCGGTCCATGCCCGCGTCTTCCCACTCCACAGACAAGGGCCCGTCGTACCCAATCGCGTTCAGCATCCGGAACGAGTCCTCCCACGGCACGTCACCATGCCCGGTGGAGATGAAGTCCCAGCCACGGCGCGGGTCAGCCCACGCGAGGTGCGATGACAATCTGCCGTTGCGCCCATTGAGGCGCTTCTTGGTGTCCTTGCAGTGCACGTGATAGATGCGGTCCTTGAAGTCCCACAGGAACGCCACCGGGTCAATGTCCTGCCACACCATGTGGCTGGGGTCCCAGTTGAGCCCAAAGCTCTCGCGGTGACCAATGGCCTCGAGGGTGCGCTTGGCGGTCCAGTAGTCGTAGGCAATCTCGCTGGGGTGGACCTCGAGAGCGAAGCGCACGCCCACCTCCTCGAACACGTCCATGATGGGGCTCCAGCGGTCAGCGAAGTCCTGGTAGCCGTCCTCGATCATGTCCGCCGGCACGGGCGGGAACATCGCGAGCGTCTTCCAGATGGCCGAGCCCGTAAAGCCCACCACCGTCTTCACGCCCAGCTTGGCTGCCATGCGCGCGGTGTCCTTCATGGACTCGGCGGCACGCTGGCGTACGCCTTCAGGGTCGCCGTCGCCCCAGATCTCCGGGCTCAGAATCTCCTGGTGGCGGCGGTCGATGGGATCGTCACACACGGCCTGACCCGTGAGGTGAGCCGAGATCGCCACGATCGCGAGCCCGTGCCGCTTCATGAGGTCCAAGCGGCCGGCCACGTAGTCGGCATCGTCCCACTTGGAGACGTCCATGTGGTCGCCCCAGCACGCGATTTCGAGGCCGTCAAAGCCCCACTTGGCGGCAAGGGTGGCCACTTCTTCCAGCGGGAGATCGGCCCATTGGCCGGTGAAAAGTGAGATCTGTCGCGCCATTGCAGCAATCCTTTTCTCTAGTCAATCTGGTTTGGAACTAGCCTGCGTTGTCTTTACACCGAAGTCGAAGTCCACGCGCTGCCCGCGTCCGAGGAACGCTCCACCGCATCCAGCACCTGCTGAACCTGAAGCCCGTCCGCGAAGCTCGGCGTGGGCTGCGTGCCACCAGCCACCGCCTCCACGAAGTCTTTCACTTGGTGAGAGAAGCCGTGCTCGTAGCCCAGCATGTGACCCGCGGGCCACCACGCTTCCACATAGGGGTGGTCGGCCTCGGTCACAAAGATCCTGCGGAAACCCTGTTCGGTACCCGGCGCCGTGGCGTCGTAGTACTGCAGGGCATTCATGTCTTCCATGTCGAACAGGATCGCGCCCTTGTCCCCGGACACCTCCACGCGCAGCGCGTTCTTGCGGCCCGTGGAGAACCGCGTGGCCTCGAACACGCCCAGCGCGCCGGAATCAAACCGCCCGGTAAACGCCGCGAAGTCGTCCACAGTGACAGGCCCGGTCCCGGTGCCAGCAGTGCCGGACAGCCCCTGGCCCTCCGCCAAAACAGGCCGCTCCTTCACGAACGTCTCCAAGATCCCAGAAACGGACGTCACCGACGTCCCCGTGATGAACTGCGCCATATCAATGGCGTGAGCGCCAATGTCTCCCAGCGCGCCCGAGCCTGCCTTGGACTTGTCCAGGCGCCACATCAGCGGCACGGAGGCATCGGAGAGCCAGTCCTGCAAATACTGCGCGCGCACCTGGCGCACCGTGCCCACGGCCCCGCGCGCCACGAGGTCCCGCGCGAACGTCGCGGCAGGCACGCGCCTGTAAGTAAAGCCAACCATCGCGAAAACGCCCTTGGAAGCGGCCGATGCTGCGGCATCGGCCATCTTCTTGGCTTCAGCAACGCTGTTGGCAAGGGGCTTTTCGCACATCACGTGCTTGCCGGCGGCGAGCGCCGCGATGGCCATGTCGCAGTGAGTGTCGCCGGGGGTGACGATGTCAACAATGTCGATGTCGTCGCGAGCGATCACTTGCTCGAAGTCTTCTGACGCCTCTTCCCAGCCCCATTTCTGGGCCAGGTGGGCGTTCTTGGCGGGGTCGCGCCCCACCATGACGGTCATGTGCGGCTGCTGAGGTAGATCAAAGAATCGAGGCGCGACTCTCCAGCCTTGAGAGTGCGCGGCTCCCATGAATCCGTTTCCGATCATGGCTACTCGCAGTTGAGCGGACATGCTGCTCTCACTTTCTGTGGTGGTAGATGGGAGAAGATGCTGGCCGGCCGCGCACCCAACGTCGCGGCCGGCCAGCCTTCTACCTAGGACTTGAAGCCGAGGGGGAGATACTCGTCTACGTTGTCCTTGGTGACCACAGGGGCGTCAAGCACGATCCGGTGGGGGACACCCGCCGAGACCAGGTCGCCCATGCTCTTGCCCTGAGCCAGGAGGCGGGCCAGCGCAATGCCGTCCGCTGCCTGGGTGGAGGGGTAGATGACGGTCGCGACCAGCACGGTGTCACCTGCCTTGATGGCGTTCATCGCGTTGAGCGAACCAGCGCCGCCCACCATGAAGAACTCGTCGCGACCAGCTTCATCGATCGCGGCGAGGACGCCGATGCCCTGGTCGTCATCGTGGTTCCAGATCGCGTCGAACTTCGGGTTTGCCGAGAGCAACTGCTCGGTCACGGCCTGGCCACCAGCAATGGTGAAGTCAGCAGCAACGCGGGCACTGACGCTCAGGCCACATTCGGACAGAGCGTCGTTGAAGCCACGGGTGCGGTCCTGCGTCAGTGGCAGGGAATCAATACCGGCGATTTCGCCGATGACCGCGTTGGACTGACCGCCCAGCTCACCGCAGATGTACTGCCCTGCGCTGACGCCCATGCCGTAGTTGTCACCAAGGATGGTGACGCGTGCGGCATCGGTAGAAGAGAACTCGCGGTCCACGTTGATCACGGGGATGCCGGCGTTCATGGCCTTGATGGCCGCCTCCGTCAATGCTGCACCGTCCGTGGGGAGCAGCACAATGACGTCAACGCCGTCGTTGATGAAGGTCTCCACGTGGCTGATCTGCAGGTTGGCGTCGTTGGTGCCTTCGGCAACGCGCAGTTCCACGTCGCTGAAGCCATTGGCGGTCTCGATGGCAGCGGAGTTGATGGCGCCCAGCCATCCGTGGTCAGCGGCGGGTCCGGAGAACCCGATCACTACGGTTTGGCCGGTTCCGCTGTTGTCAACGGGACCTGCGGTCTGGTTGTCGTCATCCGAACCGTTGTCAGAGCTACAAGCAGTCAGGACCAGCATGGTCGCGAGTGCGGCCGCGCCGGCGGATGCCAGACGTGAGCGCTTGGTGCGGGATGCATTCATTGAGTTCCTCCTCATTCAATCACTGTCGTCGTTGCCAGCGATGAGTGGCCACCCGCGCCGTGCCTATCCCTAGGGGACGGCCGTCGATGTCCACACTGACGGGATCACCGTAGCAGAAAAAGTCGGAGGGTGTGCAACTTCTGTCTGTCGCTCGTCATAACTGTTTGGCAAAGGTTTGAGGAGGGATTGCGCCGCAATCCCGGGGACAAGAGGCGGTGTGTGGCCTCGAACGGGCCATGCATGTCCAGTTTCGCCGGGCGTTGGCCATGTGTTATGTTCGTCGCGTGATCAAAGACGACCACCCCGAGTCATTACTGGAGGTCCGGGGCCTCACCAAGAGTTTTGGCGCCGTGCGTGCGCTCCGCGGAGTGGACCTGGACGTGCGCCCGGGAGAAGTCCACTGCGTGCTGGGACAAAACGGCGCAGGCAAGTCCACCCTCATCAAGACGCTGTCCGGCGCGCACCAGCCGGACGCTGGCGAGATTCGCTGGAAGGGCGAGGTGGTGACGCTGGCGGATCCCGTTGCCGCGCTTGAGCTTGGCATCGCGACCATGTACCAAGAGCTTGACGTGGTGGGTGGGCTGACCATTGCGGAGAACATCTTCTTGGGCCACGAGCACGCGACCGCCGGCGTGCTGAACCGCCGCGAGACTAACCGCCTGACCCGCGAGCTGATGAAGCGCCTGGGGCATCCTGATTTGTCGCCGTCGCGCGAGGTGGGCGGGCTGTCCCCGGCCAACCAACAGATCGTGTCCATGGCACGCGCCCTGTCTCACGACATCTCGCTGATGATCATGGATGAGCCCAGCGCGGTGCTGGACTCAGAAGAGGTGGACAACCTGTTCCGCGTGGTGGGCGAACTCACCAAAGAGGGAATCGCCGTCATCTACATCTCCCACCGGCTTGAAGAGATTGACCGCATTGGCGACCGCATCTCCGTGCTCAAGGACGGCTCGAGCCGCGCGTCAAACCTGGACGTCAAGAAGACGCCCACGCGCAAGCTGATCTCCCTCATGACAGGCACGGACATTGACCACATGTTCCCGCCGCGGGCCACACTACCGGCCGACGCTCCAGTGGTCCTCGAGGTTGAGGGACTGTCGCTGCGCGGCAAGTTCAGCGACGTCAACCTGACGGTGCGCGCGGGGGAGGTGGTGGGCCTTGCCGGACTGGTGGGATCCGGTCGCTCCGAGATTCTCGAGACCATCTACGGCCACCGCAAGGCCACCTCGGGAACCGTGCGGGTGGGGGACACCACCCTGCGCGCGGGATCGGTGATGAGCTCCGTGGCCGCCAACATGGGCCTGTCCCCGGAGGAACGCAAGAGCCAAGGGCTGCTGCTTGAGGAGCCCATCTACCGCAACGCGACGCTGTCCGCGTTCACCCGCTTTGCGAAGGGCTGGTTGCTCGACGAACGCGCCGAGCGGCGCGCCACCAAGACGCAGATGACCGCGCTCGAGCTGCGCCCCGCGGAGCCTGATCGCATCACCCGCACCCTGTCCGGCGGCAACCAGCAGAAGGTCATGCTGGCGCGCTGGCTGATCCACGGCACCGAGGTACTGCTGCTTGACGAGCCCACGCGCGGTGTGGACGTGGGTGCCCGCATGGAGATCTACCGCTTGATCCGTGAACTCGCCGCCGCAGGCACGGCGCTCCTCATTGTGTCCTCGGAGATCGAGGAGGTGCTGGGACTGTCCGACCGCGTACTGGTGGTCGCGGATGGCAGGGTCCTGGTGGAAAGGAACTCAACCGATATTGACGAGCACGGCGTGCTCGACCTAGTGATGAAGGGAAGTGCCGCGTGAGCGAGCAGACCACGATGAGCGACGTCACGGTCCCGGGCGATCTCAAGGCTGACCGGCCCGCCCGGGTGAATCCCGCGCGACGTTTCTTTGCGAGCGGAGCCGGCCGGAGCATCGGCCTCCTTATTGCCTTGCTGGTGCTCGTTGCCGTGGGCGCGGTGACCGCGGGCGAGAACTTCATGAACGCCAACAACATGCTGGTGATCCTGCGCTACGCCTCCGTCATAGGCGTGGTGGCGATTGGTGTCACGTTTGTGATCACCGCAGGCGGGATCGACCTGTCCGTGGGTTCGGTGCTGGGGCTGGCCTCCATCATGGCGACCATTGGCGCGATCCAAACCGCAGCATCGGGCTTCTGGCCGCTCATGGTGTTCGTCGCGATCGCCACCGGTGTGATTGCTGGGCTACTCAACGGGCTGATCATCGCCTACGGCAAAGTGGTGGCGTTCATGGCGACGCTCGCAATGTTGGTCGCGGCGCGTGGACTTGCCGAGCTGATTTCTGACCGCCAAACCCAGATTGTCGACAACCAGGGCTTCCTGAGCTTCTTCCGCAGCGACCTGTTGGGAGTCTCCTGGGTGGTGTGGATCTTCGCGATTGTCGCGCTGATCGGGTGGTTTGTGCTCAACCGCACCACCTTTGGGCGCCGCACCGTGGCGATTGGTGGCAACGCGACTGCGGCGCGGCTCGCGGGCGTTAACGTCAAGCGTCACACGGTGTATCTGTACATGATCGCCGGAGCATGCGCGGGTGTGGCGGCCACCATGCTACTGTCCCGCACCACCGCAGGGACGTCGACGCACGGGCAGCTTTATGAGCTCGATGCCATCGCGGCTGTGGTGGTGGGAGGCACCCTGCTCATTGGCGGGCGCGGCACCATTGGCGGGACCGTGCTGGGCGTGTTGCTGTTCGCGACCTTGACGAATGTGTTCACGCAGAACAACCTGTCTACTTCGGTGCAGTTAGTGGCCAAGGGCATCATCATTGTGATCGCCGTGATGCTGCAGCAGCGGTTCGCGAACCGTGAGGCGGCGTCGAGTTCGGGGCCGCCTGCCGCGACGGTGCCCTCGGCAAGCCCGCCGGTTGCGTGAGAGGTGGCTCCGCGAGGAGCCGTCGAGGTAGCGCGAGCAACTAGCGCGACGCCCAACTCATGCCGCGCTCGATGAGCCCGCTGATGTGCGGCTGCTTGAGGACGTCAACGGTGTGGCCGAACGTGGTGGTAAAAATCCGTCCCTTGCCCCAACGGCGCGTCCAGATAGCGGGAGCGAGCACGGGCTCGTGCCACTCGTCGCCCTTGCCGGGGACGATCTCGCTGGTGGCGAGCACCTCATTGAGGGAGTCGGTCAGCACCCAGTACTGCTCGGTGCGGATCTCGAAGTCCTCCATGCCCTCCGTGATGGGGTGGGCCTTGCCGGCCTCGTTGAAGCTCACCTGGTAGGTACGGTACGCCTCGACGTCCGTGCGCCCGCGGTCCTCAGCGGCATGGGGGTGAGCGGCAAACTGTGCGCCCACCAACTGGAGGTAGTCGGTGGCGTTGCGGTAGGAGTCGATGAGCCCGCCATGCCAGCCCGCGAGCCCGGCACCGGCGGCAACGGCCTGGCGAAGCCCCGCGACCTCGTCCACGGTGGCGCTACCCATGGTGACGCACTGGACTATGAGGTCGTAGGTGGCCATCACCGTGGCGTCGGCGTAGACCTCGGGGGTGTCCTCGACGTCGAGCTCGAAGCCCATGCGGCCGAGCACAGGGATGAACACCTCGGTGGCCGCGACGGGGTCATGCCCCGGCCAGCCCCCGCGCACAATCAAGCACTTCTTGGTCATCGATCTCCCCTTCGCCGCATTGCGAAACTGTCTCAATGATATTGCTCGCAAGGACTGGTGGCTACGTGGTGGGTCGAGTGCGCGAGTGCGGTGCGGGTGCATCACTATGGGTGCATGACCTTTGATGAGGCGATGGCCAATGCGGCGCCAGTGGATTCCGGTTGGACGTTCGTCAGCATCGGTGTCGAGGGCGACCCTGTAGACCTGGGCGCAGGCCTGAACCCTTGGGATCACGGCTGGAGGTCCACCGGGCGACGCGTGGTCGTTGCCCATCCCTCCTATCCTTGGCAGCGCCACGACATGTATGAGTGGACTCTTGACGGCGTCGAGCCCGCCGTGAGGTTTGCGGCCGGCGAGTACTCCTACGGTGTGTGGGGCTTCTTTGTGCCGTCCTGACCGGAGACAGTTTGCGCATGAACGCTAGAAGAATGTCGCGGCGCCGGACGGTGACCGTCGCCCTCGGCACACTAGTGGCGTGCATCGTTCTGGCCGTTGGGTACTACTACGCCGGTTACCAGAGCATGGAGTCCCAATGTCAGCTTGACTCGTGTGTTCCCGAGGGAGCCGCTGGCGGTTCATACGAAACGGCGTGGTCCTGGTCGCCGCCAGGATTCCGATGCGCCTGGCCCGCGAGCGACGGCTCGGGAACGATTGGGGTCGTGAAACTCTGGTGGAGTTAGTCTCTCAATCAGGTGGCCAGTCGAGTTCCAGGACCCGCGCCCGCACGGTGTCGATGTCGGTGTGAGTGATGGCAACGCCGCCCAAGGCGGAGATCTCGACACGAGCCGCACTCGAGGCGCACACTGGGTTTCTTTGGGGGTTGCCAGTAGGTGCGCGAATGGTCTAGGTTTCGAAATAGTTGTCGCCATTATGCGCGCCGGAGCCATTTGCGGTGAACGAGGGGAATATGCACAAGATTGAGTTGTCCATGCTTGTAGCCAGTGGGATGCCGCGTCGAGTTGGCCGAGTGCTGATCGCGGCGATTCTCATTGTTGCGTTGCAGGCTGTCTCCTTTGGTTCAGCCTCGGCCACAACGAAGGTTGGCTGGACCGGCGGGTTCACGGGCGCGTACGCGACCAACCCGACGCCGGTATTGAACATGGCGACGAGCGTGATATTCACGGTCTCCAGGAATCTGAACGACCCTTCAACTCATGGCGCGGAGATTCGTATCTTTGAGGGTTCGGGGACGTGGTTGAAGACGTGTAACACGCTTGCGGTGTGTTCGGTGTCGTCGAATCCGGCTCCTGGTGCGACG
>PHEW01000001.1 GCA_002841315.1 Actinobacteria bacterium HGW-Actinobacteria-4 | reverse complement strand
CTACCAACCCACCGGCAGACCCCCAGGACCCACACCAAGACGCAAAAACGGGCCGAACCCATAGGTTCGACCCGTTTCCGATGTCTTGAGACATCACAATGGTCGGGGTGACAGGATTTGAACCTGCGACCTCGTCGTCCCGAACGACGCGCGCTACCAAGCTGCGCCACACCCCGATTTGAGCCTGCTCAGGATATCCGTTCCAGCTCACGAAAGCGAAACGGCCCTGCGGGCTCCCTTACAGCGACCGCTCCACCAGCGTCAGCAGGGTCGCCTCCGGCCGGCAGGCGAACCTGAGACGCACATACGGCGACGTCCCAACGCCCGCCGAAACGTGAAGCCACATGCTCTCCTGACCCTCAGTGGAATCGGGCCGCACACCGGGCCACCCATGCAATCCCTTAGCCCTGCGTGTGTCGAGATCGCAGTTGGTGACCAGCGCTCCATACCCAGGCAGACACACCTGGCCACCGTGCGTGTGACCCGCGAGCGTGAGGTTGGCCCCGTCCGCCTGGAGCGCCTCGAGCGCACGCCGGTAAGGGGCATGCACGACCCCTACGTGAAGGTCCCCGTGAGCGCCCGACTGCGCAAGCACGCTATCCCGGCCCAGGTGAGGATCATCCATTCCCACAAAACTGATTGACTGGCCCGCCACATCGAGCACACCGCGACTGTTGTTCAGATTGAGCCAGCCGTGCCTTTCGAAACCGCCTGTCAACGCATCGGTTGGCAGTCTGCGAGGGTCATGCTTCACACGCGACGGACCGCCGAAGTACGCGAACGGGTTGGTGGGACGCGGTTCGAAGTAATCGTTAGAGCCGTGAACAAAGACTCCAGGGAGCCGCAGCAGCGGCGCAAGAGCCTCGAGCACGCTGGGCACGGCACCCATGTGCGCGAGGTTGTCGCCAGTGTTGACCACGAGGTCTGGGGACTCGTCAGCGAGGGAGCGAACCCACGCCAACTTCGCGCGTTGCCGCGGCGTCACGTGCAGGTCAGAAATGTGGAGCACGCGCACGGGAGAAGATCCGGGCGCAAGTACCGGAACGTCAACCCTGCGTACCGTGTAGGCGCGAGCCTCCACAAGACCCCAGGTCACTCCAGCCGCCGCGATCCCGCCAGCGACCGCGAGCGGCGTCAGACTCACCCGGGCCTTACGGGTCCGGAACCGGATCAGGATCCGGGTCCGGGTCCGGCGGGTTCGGGTTCCATCCGTTGGGCGGGTTCGTGTTGAACTCAGGTGGCGGCCACGTGGATCCCCACCAGTCAGCGGGTGCCACGTTCGGGTTCCAGCCCGCGGGCCAGTTGGTCCACCACGCGGGTCGCTTGTTGGTAGCGATCACGTAGGTGACGGTACCGCCGCCGTTCAATGTCGAATCGGCCTCGGGCCGTTGCGAAACAATGGTTCCCGGCGGGTACGCGTCGCTAAACAACAGAACCGAATCCTTGGCGTAGGCGAATCCCGCGTCATTGATCTCGAGCTGCGCTTCCTTCTCTTCCATACCCACCACGTTGGGTACACGCAAGAGCGCGCCATTGAGCATGGTGGCCGATGCCGTGGGCATGTTGGACGCAGGCACGCCCGCGAGGGCTTGGTCCATGAAGCGTTTCCATGTGGGCAACGCCAACGTGGAGCCGTAGACAAACCCGTATCGCCTGCCGTTGAAGGTGATGCTCTGCTGTGGCACGTCGCGGTCCGGGTGGCCGAGCCACACAATGGACGTGATTTCCGGGGTGTATCCCGCGAACCAGGTGTGAGCGTTCTTCTGAGAGGTGCCCGTCTTGCCGGCAGACACACGGCCAGCAAGCTGCTGAGGACGGCCTGACCCCACTGTCATGACGGCGCGCAACGCATGGGTAACACCGTTGGAAAGCTCCTCGGTGATGACGCGGCGGCAGTCTTCCTGCGGTACCGCGATCTCCTCGCCATTGGCGTCGGTGATGCTGAGGATCGCAATCGGCTTGCAGTTGACTCCACCGTTCGCGAACGTCTGGTACGTGGAGGCCATGGTGAGCGGAGACGCGTTCTGGGTTCCAAGAGTCGCGGACGGAACAACCTCGAACTCAAGGCCGTCCGAGCGGTGGAAGCCCAACGTGCCCGCCATATCGCGAACAGCGCACAGATCGAGTTGGTTGGTCATTGCAACGTAAGCAGTGTTCACCGAGTTGGCGGTTGCCATCAGTACGGTCTGTTGGCGCGCACTCGTGCCACCAACGTTGCCGGGGCGCCAGGGCCGGCCAGTGTAGGGGTTGCCTCCTAGGCACGACGCCCGCCACGACGACGGCTCCCAGTCGCGGATTCCACCGCTGACTACCTGGTTCAGGGAACGTCCGGAGTTAAGCCATTCAGCGAGCAACACCGGCTTAAAGACTGATCCGGGCGAGAACCCGCGGGAGCCACCGTACTCGCGGTCCACCGAGTAGTTGATAGCTGTGGAATTGGGGGCCTCGGCCGACGGGTCGAATACGCGGTTCTGGGCCATCGAGAGTATCTGGCCCGTCGTAGTGTCCAGAGCAACCAAGGCCATCGCAAAGCCACTCGGGTCACTCGCGGGCAGCGTTCGCTCTAGCTCGGCGTTCGCGATTCTCTGCTTGTCTACGTCCAACGTCGTGACAATGTTAAGCCCGCCTCGGTACAGCAACTCGGCACCGGTCCAGGGCAGGTCGGGGTCATTGAACACCGGGTCCCTGTCGATGATCTTGGTGATGTAGTCGCAGAAGAATGGGGCGTCAGTAGCTGCGGCGCACGATGAACGCGGGTAGTTCAGCGTCAAGGTGTCTGCAATGGGAGTCAGGCGGTACTCGTCATACTCGGCACGATTGATATGCCCCTGCTCGTACATCACCAGAAGGACGGTGTTGCGGCGAGTCTCGGCATTCTCGGGGTTGCGAACGGGGTCCCACCGGGACGGGTTCTGCGTGATGCCCGCAATGGTTGCCGCCTCGATGGCCGTGAGTTCGGCCGCTGGCTTCTTGAAGTAGAACTGCGCGGCAGACTCGACACCGTAGATGCGGGTTCCGAACTGAGCAATGTTGAGGTACTGCTCGAGCACCTGCTCCTTGCCGCAGTCAACCTCTGGTGACGCCGTGCAGACCTTGCCGTATTGGCGGTTCACGTTCTCTTCGTAGGCGAGTGCGAGGCGCATTTCGCGGATCTTGCGGGCCATCGAAACCTCGGTAGCATCCGCGATCGCGTCGAGGTCGCCAGTGGCGTCGGCGTTCTGGAGCAACGTGTTCTTCACCAGTTGCTGGGTGAGCGTCGAGGCTCCGGGCGAGTCGGGAGTAGTCAGGTTAATGTAGACGGCCCGCATAAGGCCCTCGCCGTCAACGCCGTTGTGTTGCCAGAAGCGCTTGTCTTCAACAGCCACCACGGCCTTCTGCATCCATGGCGAGATCTGCTCAAGGGGCACCACGACCCGGTTCTGGTAGAAAAATGTCGCGAGCAGCGTCTCGCCGTCGCGGGCGTAGATGTTGGACTGCTGGGGAAGGTTGGCGTTCTGAAGAGACTTGGGGAGCTCTTCGAACAGTTCCGCCGTGCCTTCTGCCGCGGATGTCGCGACAGTCGCCGCGGGTAACGCGAGCCCTGCGATCAGGAATCCGCCGATGATGGAGAACGCAACAAACATCATGAGCGATGACAGCAACTGCGGCACGGTCACACGACCGTCTCGACGCGCGCGCTCAGATCTAAAAAGTCCCATGAACCAACCTTACGTTGAACTACCTAACGTACGGCTCTCGCTGTACGTTGCGGGGAAGCGTTACGCTCGTCTCATGACCTCTTGGGAGTATGCGACGGTTCCGCTCATCGACCATGTTACTAAACAGATCCTCGACCAATGGGGTGAGGACGGCTGGGAGCTGGTGCAGGTGGTCACGGGACCCACCGGCGGCCTTGTGGCCTACATGAAGCGTCCCAAGGCGTAATCGATGAAGCCGAGCAACCGGCTCGCGGCCCGCGGACTTGCTCTCCCGTCGTCCCCACCTCCGGCTGGCAGTTACGTCGCGGCACGGCGAGTGGGCAACGTCATCTACACAGCTGGCCAACTTCCGATGGTTGACGGAGTCCTGACCTGCACGGGTGTGGTGGGCGACGAGTCTGGCCACGTCACGGTTGCCCGCGCTTCCGAGTGCGCGGTGATTGCCCTCGTCAACGCAGTGGCTGCTGCCGCTCACCTTGCGGGCGGAGTGGATGCCATCACCGGTGTTGTGCGACTCACCGGCTATGTTGCGAGCGCACCAGGCTTCACCGGCCACCCCAGTGTTCTCAACGCAGCGTCGGAACTACTGGCCGACGTTTTTGGCGAGTCTGGACGGCACGCGCGCTCAGCGGTGGGAGTCTCGTCCCTGCCGCTCGGATCGCCCGTCGAGGTCGAACTGATTGTCGAGGTCGCCGACGCCAGCTCCGACTAGGTGCCTAACGCGACCTGGCGCGTAGGCGTTCGGGTTCGTAGACCTCGACGGAGCCGATGTGCACATCGATCCAACCACGCGCTGCGAAGTCCGCGAGCGCCTTGTTAACGGTCTCCCGTGACGCGCCAGTGAGTTGCGCCAACTCTTCCTGAGTCAAGCCATGCCGCACCGTCACGTGGCCTCGCTCCATGCGCCCAAAGCGGTGGCCCAGGTCAAGGATCGCCTTGGCCACGCGTCCAGGGACGTCGGAGAACACTAGGTCCGCCATGGTGTTGGTGGTGCGTCGAATCCGCTGAGCCAGGGCACGCAACAAGTGCTTGGACATGTCGAGGTGATCGTCGAGCCAGACATCGAGAACCTCTTTGGGAAGTTCGTAAACGACCGAGTCTTCGACGGCGAGTGCACGTGACAACCGTGGGCCAGGGTCAAATACTGACAGTTCCCCGACCATGTCGCCCACACCCATCAGCGCAAGCAGGTTCTGGCGACCGTCACGCGCGGTACGCGCAAGCTTCACCTTGCCCTTCACAATGACGTAGAGGGCGGCGCCGTCGTCGCCTTCATTGAAGATGACGTCCCCGCGCTGCAACTCTCTGCGTGTCATGGTGGCGATCAGCGATCGAGCATTCGTGACGTCCATGCCACCAAACAGCGGCGATGAACGCAACAACTGTTCTTCGCGTGCCGACTCAGGCATGGTCCCGCTCCTTCGCGGTGCCGACTGTCCGCTGCGCGGCACCCATCGCAGCAACCATCGCCGCCGTCACGGCATCGAGGTTGTGAGCAACACGCGACTCGTAGGTGGCGAGGCGCTTCTCAAGACTATCGAGTTCTTCGAGGCTCGCGACAGAGGGCGCGTCGCCTTGTGGCCAGACTGCGTCGCTGAGTTCGCGGGACGTCGGGGCATCGGCGGCTAGCGCCTCCCACGTTGCATCGATTCCCACAGACTCAACCGTACCCGGCTGAGCGATACTTGCGATGCTGAGCTCTCGGCGGGCCTGAACAAGTTGGCGCCACCAGCGCACACGTGCAAGCTCGCGCCGCATCTCCCGGCGATCGTGGCGCAACTGCGCAATATCGCTCGCTGATGCTGCCGCGCTCACGTCCACCCCCCACCGTCTTGGTTGCTCGGCACTGGGTTTGGCCGATGCCCGGTCTATCGGCGTCGGGGAGCCTTGCCTTGAGCATCGCCTAGGGTGAATCCATGCCCACACGGACTCCTCTTGTGGTGGCAACCGGGTCTGTTGGCCCACCACCAACGGCGCTGGTCCGCCGCGCTCGCGCGATCAACCGTTCGTTGGCGGAGGTATACCCGGACGCCCACTGTGAGCTCGACTACCAGACGCCCTTCCAACTCTTGGTCGCCACCGTGCTCAGCGCCCAGTGCACCGACGTTCGTGTCAATCTCGTGACGCCGGCACTTTTCGCCGCCTATCCTGATGCCACAGCCATGGCTGGCGCGGAACGGGCGCGGCTAGAGTCTCTGATCAAGTCCACTGGGTTCTATCGCGCCAAGGCCGAGTCCTTGCTTGGACTGAGCCACGACATCGTCACCAAGTACAACGGCCAGGTCCCATCACGACTTCGCGATCTCGTCACCCTGCGAGGCGTAGGCCGGAAGACCGCCAATGTGGTGCTGGGCAATGCGTTCGGAGTACCCGGTATCACCGTCGACACCCACATGGGACGTCTCGCGCGGCGACTGGGACTCACCGTCAACGAGGACCCCGTCGCGGTGGAACGCGACCTCATGGCCTTGCTGGAACGCCGCGAATGGACACTCTGGTCCCACCGCATCATCTTCCACGGGCGGCGGCGCTGCAAGGCCCGCACGCCAGAATGCGGTGCGTGCGAGATCGCGGCACTGTGCGCATCGGCTCCCGGTGCGAGAATCCGGCCAACCGTTGACCCGCCAACCCCAGCGGGCGACTAAGTGGCAGTGGCCTCGGTAGTCTCGGCAATTTTCGCCGCAGGCGGGTCAAACCTGTAGCCCACATTGCGCACCGTACCGATCAGGTGCTCGTGCTCGGCGCCGAGTTTGGCGCGCAGTCGCCGCACGTGAACGTCCACGGTGCGGGTGCCACCGTAGTAGTCGAATCCCCACACTTCTTGGAGCAACTGGTCGCGCGTGTAGACGCGGCCCGGGTGTTGCATCAGGTACTTCAGGAGTTCGAACTCCTTGTAGGTGAGGTCAAGAGGCCGGCCCTTGAGTCTTGCGGTGTACCCGCCCACGTCTACCGTGAGCTCCCCCGAAGAGAACTCTGAAGCCTTATCCATGGGGTCCTCGGCATTGGCACGGCCCACCAGCAAGCGGATGCGGGCTTCCACCTCAGAGGGGGAAGCGTCCGCAAGCACCACGTCGTCGGCACCCCAATCGGCGTTCACAATCGACATGCCACCATCGCGCAAAACTAGGAGCAGAGGCACGGAGACGCCCGTCACTTGAACGAGCCGGCAGTTGTTGCGCGCCTCGGCTAGATCGAAGCGCGCATCGATGATCAGGACGTCGGCGTCCATGGCCTCGAGCATCGCGGATGGCTCGGGTGGCACCACGCGGGTGCGATGAGAGAGCAGTGCCAGGGCAGGCAGAACCTCAGCCGGGCCATCAGGCGACGGCGTGAGTACTAGCAGATCTGCCATGCCCACCTCACAATGGCTTTACTTTAGCCGGGCAAGTAGTGAGACACTAACCACCATGAGTCCGTCAACCCGCGCGACAATCACTGCAGCTGGTGCCGCCGCTGTTGCCGGATCCGCAATTCTAGGCACACGCTTTCTGGCCCTCGTGGTGTTTGGGTTCCTCGTGCTTGCGTCAGTCGGCTGGCCCATCTTCTTGCGCGTGTCTCGGCACCTGGTGAGCACCGCCATCATTCTGGGCGGAGGCACGATCGCGCTGGTCGCAGTCCTCCTGGGCAGAAGCGAGCCCTACTTGCGCTACATGGTGCTCGCTATCGCCGCCATCGTGATCGCCGCCCTGGTTGCTGAAATCTTCTGGCCTAGCGACAAGGATCACGTGGTGACGTCAGTCTCTGCGACGGCCGCGGCGGGAACTCTCGCGGCATCGGGAGCCGCCTGGATCGCCTCCCACCGCACCGTGGGAAGCGAAGACCTCGTGGTCGCGGCAGCAGCGGCGCTCGCAGTCGCCGCCATCGCGTCGGTCGCTACCTCAAGAGGCAGTCTCAACGGCATCCTGACGTTGACGCTGGGGGCAGCGACGGGCTTCGGTACCGGACTGCTCTTTGATTCGATCACGTGGTACGGCGGCCTTCTTGTCGGGCTCGTGGCAGCAAGTGCCGCGCTGCTCATCAACGAGCTCGCGCGCCGTGAGCCGCGCCCCAAGAACCTGTGGGCGGGAATAGCGTCAGCACTCACGCCTGTTCTTGCATCGGGTGCACTCATCTACGTCACGGGCCGCTTGCTCGTGGGTTGAGACGCCCCAAGCCAAGGAAGCACCATGACTGAACGTCTTCTCCTCGTCACTGCGGTACTCGCCGTCGCGAGCGCCGCATGGTGGTGGTGGTCACGCCGCCAAGGCGCCGTGCGTGCCGTCACTGATACCACCGTGGTGGCCTCAGCAACCCTGGGCGCGAAGCGCGGATATCATGCCACGTTCGTGCAATTCTCCACGCCGATGTGCGCCAAGTGCCCGCCCACAGCCCGGTTGTTGCAACGGATCGCAAGTGAGCACGACAACGTGGCTCATATCGAGATCGATGCCGCCGAGCGGCTGGATCTTGCCCGCGAGTTTGACGTGATGCGCACGCCCACCATCTTGGTGCTCGATGGAGACGGTGCGGTAGTGGCACGCATCTCTGGTGCCCCCAGTGAGCAACAAGCGCGCGCCGCGCTCGCCACGGTCCCGCCGCCGCCGTCCACCGAGTATCTGATCTAGCACCCGAACAGTTCTCGACAATCTAGTAGTTCTATACAACGCCGCGCTCTACACTTGCACCACAGGAGGAACCATGACCACTGATCCCAAGCTAGACGTCCAGATCGATCCACGCGGGTACCGCTTTGGCGCCGCGGTCACCTTGGCGCTGTCAGCGGCCGCGGTCATCGTGGGCAGCACCACCGCGGGCCTCGTCGTGATGGGTGTGCTCGTCGCCTTGTTCCTTCCGGGTGCAACGATCGGGCCCCAGGCCACCCTTCAGGCCGCTGTCTTCAAGCGCCTCATCGCACCACGCATCGGCAAGCCCACGGAGACTGAGTCCTTCCGTCCCCCACGCTTCGCACAGCAGATGGGCCTGGGCATGTCGATCGCCGCGCTCGCTCTCGGCCTCGCGAGCGTGAACCTAGGGTTCCTCATCTTTGGCGCGCTGATCCTCGCGGCCTCGTTCCTGAACGCGGTCTTTGGCTTCTGCTTGGGATGCGAGATCTACCTTCTCCTGAAGCGCCTCACCACCAAGGCCGCATAGCGACTCTCGGTAGACTGACACCATGACCGCCCTTGAAGCCACGTTCACCGCGCTCGCGATCCTCGCGTTCTGCGCAACCGCGTGGATCTCGGGCATCGTGGCTTGGCGAATCCTGAAGGCACCCAAGCGGTGACGTTCGTTCTGCCAGATGACCTCGCGCCAGAGGTATACCCGCTGGCCTGGCTGGTGGGATCGTGGGCTGGCATTGGCGTGGTCGAATACCCGGGCGTCCCTAAATCTGATTTCCGCCAGACCATCGAGTTCTCCCACGACGGCGGCCCTTACCTTCAGTACCTGTCCACCATCACGCTCATGGGTCTCGATGGCGAAGAGGGCCAGGTGTGGTCGGTTGAGTCGGGCTTCTGGAGGGTCGCACCCGAGGTCCCGGAGGGCATCACCCTCCAAGACTTCCAACACCCGCTAGAGATCGTGATGGCCGACGCCGCTGGCATGGTCTCCGTCTACGTCGGCGCCGTCGGCAACGGACGGGTCGACCTGGCGACTGATGTGATGGCGAGAACGGCATCGGCCGCTGATATCAGTGGTGCCACGCGCATGTACGGCCACGTCAAGGGTGAGCTCATGTGGGTATGGGACCTTGCAGCCTTTGGCAACGAGCTGCAAAGCTACGCGAGCGCGCGGCTCACCCGGGTGGGCGGCGAGCACGCGGTGATGGCCGATGCCGGTCCCGACGATGAGGGTTCGGCCACCGCCGATGCCCCGGCCTAGGAATCGCACGGCGGCCCCGGGCGTTCCCTCACTATGACCTCCCCCTTGCTGACCCGCCCAGGCGCCGTGGATGACACGGGCCCCGATGCTGGCGTCGCGTGGCACTACGGGGACCCCACTGCTGAACAACGCGCACTGGCCGCCGGGCGCGCCGTCGCGGATCAGTCGCACCTGGGCGTGGTCACCGTCACCGGGCCGGACCGGCTCACGTGGCTCAACTCGATCAGCACGCAAGAGCTCGCAGCGCTGGAGCCCGGCGTCAGCACCGAGACCATGATCCTGAGCCCGCAGGGCCGCATCGAGCATGTAGCCGGCGTGATCGACGACGGCGAGACTGCGTGGCTCATCACCGAGACCGCGCCGGGGCTGGCCGCGCACCTTGACCGCATGCGCTTCACCCTTCGCGTGGAGGTGGCCGATGCTACGGCTGAGTGGGCAGCGTTGGGCGAAGCCATCGCGGCGCCGGCCGCCGCTGGCGAACCGGTGACGTGGGTGGACCCGTGGCCGCACCTCGCGCCCGGCGGCACCACCTACGCCCCCGCTGGAGTGGAGCACCCAGGGACCGCGCGCGCTTGGCGACTGGTGTTGGTGCCGCGAGCCGAGCTTGATGCCCACGTCAACGCGCGCCTTGAATCCGGTTGGATGCTCGTGGGCACGTGGGCAACGGAGGCAGCACGCATCGCCGCGTACCGTCCACGGGCGATTCGCGACGTGGACGATGTCACGCTGCCCCACGAACTCGATTGGTTGCGCACCGCGGTCCACCTCCACAAAGGTTGCTACCGCGGTCAAGAGACGGTCGCGAAGGTCCACAACGTGGGCCGACCGCCGCGCAGGCTCACCCTGCTGCACCTCGACGGCTCGGGGCACGCCCTGCCGGAGCCGGGCGCACCCGTGATGCTCGGCACTGGCGACGACGCGAAGCAGGCCGGCCACATCACCTCGGTGGCACGCCACCACGAGCTGGGACCCGTTGCGCTCGCAATGATCAAGCGATCGACTGATCCGTCGGCGACTCTCACGGTGCCCACCGAGGGTGGCGACATGCCAGCCAACCAAGAGATCATCGTGAATGCGGAGGGCTTCTCCGCGGACCGCCCGCCCAAGCCCGGACCCACCGCGAAGGGCCTGCTCATGGGCAAGGGTTGTGCCGCGGACGGCGGGGACATTCCCGCGTAGCCACCGGCGGGGAGTACGGTGGGAACGTGGAACTGTCAGTGACTGAACTCAGTAAGCGCCTGCCCGATGCCCTCGACGCCGCGAAGAGCGGTGAAGACGTTGTCATCACCGAGGGCGGTATCGCCGTCGCGCGCCTGAGCGGAGTCGGCTCCGCGGACCTGCTCACGCGGCTCCACAGTGAGGGCTTGATTTCCCCACCCGCCGAATCCCGTGCGGTGCCGCGGCTCCCCCAGGCCGAGGCCGCGAAGGATGCGCTGTCCAGCCTGCTTGGCCGGCTGCGCAGGTAACTATGACTCTGGTCTACCTCGACACGTCCGCCCTGCTCAAGTTGTGCGTCCTTGAGACCGGCACGCCCCTGGCTGTTGCGCTCTGGGAGGGCGCAGGCACCTTGGTGACCTCCCGCATTGCCGACGCCGAAGTGCGATCCGTGTTGTCCACTGCCGAGCGCATCGGCCGCATTGACGCCGCACCCGCCGCGAAGGCACGCGACCGTTGGGACGAGTTACGGCCCGGATTGACGCTAGTCGAGGTAAGCCCTCGCGTGGCCGATGCTGCGGCAGAGCTAGCGGACAAGCGGCCGTTGCGCGCGGGGGACGCCATCCACCTAGCAAGCGCACTGCTCCTGCGTGAGGCCGAGCCACTGTTCGCCGCGTGGGACCGCAGGCTTGCCAGCGCGGCTCGTGCCGAGGGACTGACCGTCCTGCCGCCTGCGTTAGCGTAAGTACGCAGAGAATCTGACTTTCCCCGGGAGGAACCGTGTTCGCAAGTCTTCAGCATCTGCTCGTGCTAGTCATCTCCGTCGCTGTGTTCGTTGCGGCAGTCGTGGCCGTCTTTGATGCGCTGCGGCATACCAATGGCGCGTACGTGGCTGCCGGGAAGAACAAGGCCGTGTGGGTGGGGATTCTGTGTGTGGCGGGCGCGATTGCATTTGTGTCGCTGCCCCCGCCTCTGGGTGGCGGTCGTGGATTCATCGGGCTGCTCAGTATCGCCTCAATCATCGCGGTGCTGTACTACTTTGTTGACGTCCGCAAGAAGGTCAAGGGCAACGAACCTCCCAGTTCATACGGGCGCGGCCCTTCGCGAGGCGGCTGGTAGATCGCTGTGAGGGCAGTGTTGCAGCGCGCTTCACGAGCGTCAGTGACCGTCAATGGCGAGGTTGTTGCCGAGTTCACGCGGCAGGGCCTGGTGGCACTCGTGGGCGTGACCCACGATGACGGACCCGATCAGATCGAGACCATCGCACGCAAGATCGCTGAACTGCGGATTCTCGACGACGAGAAGTCCGCAAGCGACGTGGACGCCCCCGTGATCGTGGTGAGTCAGTTCACCTTGTACGCGGATGTCAAGAAGGGGCGCCGGCCGTCGTGGAACGGAGCGGCACCCGGGCCGGTCGCGGAGCCGCTCGTGGAGGCGGTCGCGGAGGCGCTACGCGAGCGCGGGCTGACGGTGGGCACTGGTGTGTTTGGGGCAATGATGGACGTCACTTTGGTGAATGACGGCCCGGTGACGATCCTGCTGGAAGCCTGACAAGCATCGGCCGATGCTGTCACGCCCCTGGCGAACATGGCAATATCCCGCCATCTCCCGTCGTTAGCCTGGATACAGACGCAGGTGACTGCGCCCACCCGGTTGGCACCACCCCCCGCCACCCGGACGAATTGAGGAGGATGACATGTTCGAACGGTTCACCGATCGAGCCCGACGCGTTGTAGTGCTCGCCCAAGAAGAGGCGCGCATGCTCAACCACAACTACATCGGGACTGAGCACATTCTCCTTGGCCTGGTTCGCGAAGGCGAAGGCGTCGCGGCCAAGGCGCTCGAGGCCATGGACATTTCGCTCAACGGCGTGCGCGAGCAGGTCCAAGAGATCATCGGCGAGGGCTCGCACGCCCCGTCCGGTCACATTCCTTTCACGCCGCGCGCCAAGAAGGTGCTCGAGTTGTCGCTGCGCGAAGCGCTACAGCTGGGCCACAACTACATCGGCACCGAGCACATCCTGCTGGGGCTGATCCGCGAAGGCGAAGGCGTCGCCGCGCAGGTGCTCGGCAAGCTGGGCGCTGACCTGGGCGGAGTGCGCCAGCAGGTCATTCAGCTGCTGTCCGGCTACGAAGGCAAAGAGCCCGTCGCCGCCGGCGGTGGGCCATCCGAGGGCACGCCCGCAGGCTCCACCGTGCTCGACCAGTTTGGCCGGAACTACACGCAGGCTGCGCGCGAGGGCAAACTCGACCCCGTCATCGGCCGCGAGATCATCATGGAGCGCGTGATGCAGGTGCTGAGCCGCCGCACCAAGAACAACCCCGTGCTGATCGGCGAGCCCGGCGTGGGCAAGACCGCCGTGGTTGAGGGCTTGGCGCAGGCGATTGTGCGCGGCGACGTGCCCGAGACCCTCAAGGACAAGCACCTCTACACCCTGGACCTGGGCTCGCTAGTGGCGGGATCTCGCTACCGCGGTGACTTCGAAGAGCGCCTCAAGAAGGTGCTCAAGGAGATCCGCACGCGCGGGGACATCATCCTGTTCATCGACGAGATCCACACCTTGGTGGGTGCCGGCGCAGCCGAGGGCGCGATTGACGCGGCGTCGATCTTGAAGCCGATGCTGGCTCGCGGCGAGTTGCAGACCATCGGTGCGACCACGCTGGACGAGTACCGCAAGCACGTCGAGAAGGACCCCGCGCTCGAGCGCCGCTTCCAGCCCATCCAGGTGCCTGAGCCCGAGTTGGGTCACACCATCGAGATCCTCAAGGGCCTGCGCGACCGGTACGAAGCGTTCCACCGCGTCACCATTACCGACGAGGCCATCGTGGCCGCCGCCCAAATGGCTGACCGCTACATCTCCGACCGCTTCTTGCCTGACAAGGCGATCGACCTCATCGATGAGGCTGGTGCGCGTTTGCGCATCCGTCGCATGACGAGCCCGCCGGAGCTGCGTGACCTCGACGACAAGATCGCCGATGTGCGCCGCGACAAGGAAGGCGCGATCGACGAGCAGGACTTCGAGAAGGCGGCCTCGCTGCGCGACGTGGAGCGTCGCCTCACCGAGGAGCGCGCCGAGAAGGAAGAGGCCTGGAAGTCAGGCGACCTCGACGTGGCCGCCGTGGTAGACGAGGATCTGATTGCCGAGGTACTTGCCATGAGTACGGGTGTGCCGGTGGCGCGCGTCTCAAGCGACGAGTCCGCACGGTTGCTGTCCATGGAGAAGGAACTGCACAAGCGCGTGGTGGGCCAAGAACAGGCCATCAAGGTGCTCTCGCAGGCGATTCGCCGCACGCGTGCGGGCCTCAAAGACCCCAAGCGTCCCGGTGGTTCGTTCATCTTCGCTGGCCCCACTGGTGTGGGAAAGACCGAGCTTGCCAAGGCTTTGGCCGAGTTCCTCTTTGGCGACGAAGACGCCCTGATCAGCCTCGACATGTCCGAGTACGGCGAGAAGCACACCGTGGCACGTTTGTTCGGTGCGCCTCCCGGATACGTGGGCTTCGAAGAAGGCGGCCAGCTCACCGAGAAGGTGCGCCGCAAGCCGTTCTCCGTGGTGCTGTTCGACGAGGTCGAGAAGGCCCACCCTGACATCTTCAACTCACTGCTCCAGATCCTGGAAGACGGCAAGCTCACCGATGCTCAGGGCCGTGAGGTCAACTTCAAGAACACCATCATCATCATGACCACCAACCTTGGCGCGGACGCGATCTCGCGCCGCCAGGTCACGGGATTCTCCGTGGCCCACGCGGGCGGTCACACGTACGACGAGATGACCAAGCTGGTGAACTCCAAGTTGAAGGATCACTTCAAGCCTGAGTTCCTCAACCGCGTGGACAACGTGGTGGTGTTCCCGCAGCTCACGCAAGACGAGATCGTCCAGATCGTGGACCTCATGGTTGCTCGCCTCGACGAGCGCATGAGAGACAAGGACATGGGCATCGAGCTCACCACTGCGGCCAAGCAACTACTAGCCGAGAAGGGCTACGACCCCGTGCTTGGTGCGCGACCACTGCGCCGTGCGTTGCAGCGTGACATTGAGGACCCGTTGTCCGAGAAGTTGCTGTTCGGCGAGTTGACCGCAGGTCAGATTGTCCGCGTCGACGCGACCGGCGAGGGCATCCTGGGCGAGTTCACGTTCGAGGGCATCGACAAGGATTCCGTGGTTGACGAGCCTGTGGTCGCGAAGGCCGGTGCTGGCAAGTCTGCAGCGAAGGCTGACGACGGTGCTCCGTCCGAAGGCGACTCGAAGGGCGCCTAACACCCACGCAGAATGTGCGCGAAGCCTCCGCCAAGGCTCTCGCGCCGACGACGGCCCCGGTTCAGCAATGAGCCGGGGCCGCTGTCGTGTATGGGGTCACTGGGGCGTTGGCGGCGCGGGCCAAACACGCTGGCCCCACCCCTCCCCCGCGCGCCTTGCGAACATGGGGGTCACTTTCAGCCCGAATGTGACCCCCATGTTCGCAAGGAGAGTTCCGGACTAGTACGCCGAGCTGGTGCGGCGCGCGATGATCTCCAGTACGCGGTCGCGACACCACTGCGAACGGTCTCTGAGATCAGTGAATCCCAAGCGAATGGTGACGAACCCAGCGGCGGCCAACTCGATGTCGCGCTGGCGGTCGCGCGCCGCACGCTCGCGAGCCGAGTGGTACGCCCAACCGTCGAACTCCACGACAAGCCGGGCTCTCCGATGCAGCATGTCCGCGACCTTCATCCCGCTCGCGTCAATGGGTGCCTGCCATTCACACTCGCGGAACTCGGCGCCCACGAAGACGTGAGTTCGCGCGAGCACCTCGAGCGGCGACGTGGCTCCTGCTTCGAACTGGCGCAGTATCCGCTCGATCCGGGCCCGTCCGGCAATCCGGGGAGTTCGCGCCAGTTCACTGCTTAGCGCACGCCATGATGTCACTCGCTCCCACAGCGCCCGGTACAAAAGGTCTTCACGCCGGGTTTCTTCGCAGCGGTGCCACGCGTCGAGCATGGCAAGCGCCGGTGGCACGCACCGGACATTGATAGGACTCATGAATGTCGTCACCGGAGCGCCGCAACGCACCCGGACGCCAGTTTGCGGCCGCACGCGCGCACCGTAAGGAAGGATCAGATCGGCGAAGCGCGCTGTCGGAAGGGCAGGCGCGTACAACTGGAGTGCGAGCTCACCGCTCACGAGCCCCTGCGGTGCCCACAAATTCAGCGCCTGTCCGCGCGCGACAGGGCTTGTCAGCTGCTCAGCGCCGACGTAGACACCAGGAAGCAGACGGTGGACCTGGCCCGCCGCTAGAGCATTCTCGAGTGCTCGCCGAGACCAGCCGTCCACAAGCTCACTGCGCAAGTACGCGTGAGCGTGCTCATTCAACATGGCACCAAGCGACTCTCGTGGCCCCGGGACCATCTTCCCCGGCCCCACAACACCGGGCCGCGACGGCAACGTCAAGCCGCGCAGTACTTCAGGTATGCGATGCGAACTCAGACCACATGGAGGCGGTGATCGATCCATCCACCTGACTCAACCAGCCCGCGCCGCCGCCTCGCGTGCCAATCGACACAACTGTGGAGAACGCTGACTCGCCGCCCCTCCACACCACTACGGCGCGGCGGTCACGAAGTCGACTGAGAAGTTGCCGCTCGTGTCGACTCGGTGGAATCCGGCCTTCCCATCCATGCACTCGGGTCTCGACAGGGTGTACTCGTCCCACCCCGCACTGTCGCGAGCGGACCGGAACACTGCCTGGGCTCCATCCGTGGGAGTCCACCTCCGGATCTCAGCCGCGGTGTGCTCCGTTGGCTCCACCGTCCAGTAGACCGCCCCACCACATGGAATCGCGGAGCCCGCAGAGCCTCGGCCTCACTCGATGGGGTTATCGTCGACGAGCGCGTATAGCTGGACCGCAGCCCAATCAAGCGTGTTTCCCGCACCGATGCTTGGTGCAGTCGACCACACCGCTGTCGCGGTGGTAGCAGCGCCACGAGAAAGGAGACCGATCTGTCGTCACCTGCACGTAGCCACCACAGAACCTCGCCTGCGTTGGCGCAACCTACGTCCTGACGGACGACGAGGTCGCCATCGGCCACGCCCGCTTCCGTCAGGCACATCGCGCCGTTGGCGTCACACACAAAGTACATGGATTCTTCCTGAACGACGAGCTCAGAGTAGCGGGATCCCTGGGCCGCCGCGTCCCACACAACGACGGGACTGGCGCCGTGAGCAGGCCACCACAAGATCTCGAAAAGGGCCGGGTCCGCATCTGACGTGACCGAGTAGACGACATCGGACCCCAAGAACTGCGCCTGCTGAATCCTTCGGTCTACCGAAAGCGTGGTCCCTTCAGGCGCCATACCCGGCTCGACGCGCACAAGCTCCGTCGTGCCATCCACGGGACCCCAGTGGTCGTACAGGACACGGCCCTGGTCGATGTCTTGAACGATCAGCCCGTCGTCTCGCGGCCGGAAGGTGACATTCCAGTCCATCGGGAAGAGTCCCACAACCGGCCCGACCGGCTGAACAGGAGGCGAGGGCGTGATGCCCGCAGCAGGCGTAGACGGGGATGGCGACACCTCCGACGAGCACGCTACGACCCCACTCGCCACAGCGACACTCAACGCCGCGACTGTGATCCACCCTTGCCCCCACACTGCACGGATGTCCATGGCAGGCACCTCTCTCACAACGCAGACATGGAGGAGACTCGACACTCAACCTCATGCCACTACCTGAGAGCCGTGGCGACATCGGGCAGATAGCCCGCCCGCTCAGCGCTCGAAACGTTTCGCCGCCGGTCGCGGGCCGGACTATGCTCGACACATGAGCGCACACGCACCGCACGTCGCCAACGAAGCCCGCTACGAGTCGATGAACTACCGCCGTCTCGGTAGGTCCGGGCTACTACTCCCCGGCGTCTCACTTGGGCTGTGGCAGAACTTCGGCGCCGCGAACCCACTCGACGTCCAGCGCGACATCATCGTCGACGCGTTCGACCAAGGCATCACCCACTACGACCTCGCCAACAACTACGGCCCCCCCGGCGGCAGCGCTGAGCAGAACTTTGGCGACATCTTCGCCGCGAACCTTAAGCCCTACCGCGACGAGATCGTCATCGCCACCAAGGCCGGCTACGGCATGTGGGAGGGCCCCTACGGAGACTTCGGGTCCCGCAAGTACCTGCTGTCCTCCCTCGACCAGTCCCTCACGCGCATGGGCCTCGACTACGTGGACATCTTCTACCACCACCGCCCGGACCCAGAGACGCCCATCGAAGAGTCGATGATGGCCCTCGACCAGGCAGTCCGCTCCGGCAAGGCGCTCTACGCGGGCATCTCCAACTACGGCCCCGAAGCGACCACCGAGGCCGTGCGCATCCTTCGCGAGCTCGGCACGCCGCTGCTGGTCCACCAGTACTCCTACTCGATGTACGAGCGCACGCCCGAACAGGGCCTCCAAGAGGTCCTCGAGAAGGAAGGCGTGGGTTCCACTGTGTTCTCCCCACTCGCGCAGGGCATGCTCACCGCACGGTATTTGGACGGTGTGCCCGAGGGCTCCCGCGCCACTCATAGCCAGTTCCTGAGCGAGAAGCAGATCACCGACGTCTACTTGGAGCGTACCCGCGCGCTCAACGAGATCGCTAAGGGGCGAGGCCAGACGCTCGCCCAACTCGCGATTCAGTGGGTGCTCCGCAAGGGACGCGTCACGTCGGCGCTCGTGGGCGCCTCGTCGGTCGCTCAGCTGCGCGACACCGTAGGGGCTCTGTCCTTCCCGGATCTCACCGACGAGGAGATCGCCGCAATTGAGCCGTACGCCGTCCACAACACACACCGGATGTAACCTCACCAAGTCGACGCCGGGTCCCTCCGGGGCCCGGCGTTGGTGTGTGCGCTACTCGCAGATCCCCGCCGTTCCCGCGTCGGCCTCGCGGTAGACGTCTTCGCGCGGGTGAGGTTGGTTGGTGCGGGAGTCGTACCGCGCCACCGCGTATCCCTCCGCGATTTGACCCAACCCCACATCGAGGCCGCCGTACTCGACGTACCGGAGTAGCCTGCCATACGAGTCTCGGTCAGTTGTCGCGCCGGCCACCAGTGCGACCTCTTGGTCGAGCACGATGTCCACCATGAACTGGCGTGCGTCCTCGTAGCCGCACTCCTCGCGTTCCGGAGTGTCGATGCCGATCAACCGCACCGTCTCTTCGACGCCGCCGCGCACCACGATGATCGTGTCCCCATCGATCACGTGATCCACAAACCACCCTGCTTCGGGCTCCGGTTCGGCGACAACGGCGCGTTCGTCTGCATCCGGTAGCAGCTGCCACCAGAACAACATCATCAGCGTCAGCAACACAAGGACAAGCAGGGACCGGCGGCCAGTGTTCGACATCCGTCCATCCTTCCAGGCGGGGCGCTACAGCGTGTACGTTCCCCGACCGCCATCAGTAAGTGTGATGAGCCCATCCGTCACCAGCGACTCCAGACAACGGTCGAGTTGCCCTGGGTCGACGTCCGCCACGCTCGCGTGTCCCGTGACATTGATGGGCGCCGATGCCGCCCTCAGGAGCGCGAGCACCTTGCCTCGCACTTGGCGATCAGTTCCATGCCACGCCTGAGAGCGTGCGGGTGCGTCGTCAAGCCCCGGCTTGCCTGCAGCGAACCACGTGCAGTGCGTAGCAACGGGACACACCTCGCAGCGCGGCGCACGAGCCACGCATACGAGCGCCCCGAGTTCCATGGCCGCAGCGTTCCACGAAGCGGCGGTTGCTCTCTCGTGAGGCACCAACTCACCAGCCTGTTCGCGCTCAGCGCGTGTGAGGTGCGGGGTGGGCATCGCCTCGCCGCGCCATACGCGGCCGATCACCCTCCTGACATTGGTGTCGAGAACCACGGTCCTCTCCCCGAACGCAAAGGCCAACACTGCTGCTGCGGTGTACTCTCCCACGCCAGGCAGAGCCAGCAGCGCCGCCTCGCTGCGCGGCACCTCGCCAGCGTGATGCGCCACCAGAGTGCGCGCACACTCCCACAGCCGCATCGCCCGCCGTGGGTACCCTAACCGACCCCAGGCTCGCACGGCATCGGCCTGACTCGCCTGGGCCAAGTCCGCGGGTATGGGCCAACGCTCCAGCCATGTCCGCCACACGGGTTCGACGCGCGCAACGGGCGTCTGCTGAAGCATGACCTCACTCACCAGCACGCCCCACGGCGTCGCTTCCGGAGCTCTCCAAGGCAGGTCTCGACCCTGCGTTGCAAACCATTCGATCACCAGGTCGGTCACCGCAGCGGGCGGTGCGGGTTGCGGGGAACGCGGCATGGCTCCATTGTTCCAGCCCTCAGGTTGGCTACCGTGAGAGCAGAGCACGAGGAGGCGTCATGCAGGGACTGAGGCAGCCCGTGGGCGACCAACCGCCCGAGGTCTACTGGAAGCGCCGCGGGATACTTCTTGGGCTCATCGTGTTGGTGTTCCTGGTGGTGTGGTTCCTCTCCACCTCTCCCAGCGGCGAAACCGACGATCCCTCGTCGCCCGCGCCCACCACGTCGCCCGCCCCTGATCTCACGACATCGCCTGTGGCCGGCGCATCGCGTGCCTGCGGGCCGGAGGACGTCGAGTTCACCACGGTGGCCAACCCTCGGGACTTCGCAGGCGGGGCGCTGCCCAACTTCGACGTCGACATCGAGCATGTGGGCGATACCCCGTGCCACCTCGACACGGCGAGCGAGGGCACCGAGCTACTGATCATGTCCGGCAGTGACCGGATCTGGTCGTCTGCTGACTGCCCCGTGGACACCCCCATCAACGCCCGCCAGTTTCTGATGCAGCCCGGGGCCGCTGAAGAGTTTCAAGTCACCTGGCCCCGTACACGATCAAGTGTGGGCTGCAACCCCGTGAGCGCCACTCCGCTACCGGGCACCTATCGCGCTACTCTCACCATTCAGGGCATCCCCAGTGCGGAAGCGGTATTCACGCTCTCGAACTAGGGCGCGACGACTCCACTACTAGCTGCGCGGTACCGCGAGTGCCACGGCCTCAGCCAGCGTGTCCACGGCATGGATCCTCACTCCGTCCACCGATGGAGCCTTGCCCACCGCGGGCACGATCACATCCGTGAAGCCCAATCGCGCGGCCTCAGCCACACGCTGAGCGAGAGCACTCACCGGCCGTAGCGCTCCGGACAACGCCACTTCCCCTACTGCAGCGAATCCCTCCCTGACGGGCACGTCCATGCGTGCACTCGCGAGTGCCAGCGCGAGCGCCACATCTGCTGCGGGTTCTGTCACCCGAGCGCCGCCAATGGTCGACACATAGACATCCTCGTTGGCCACCGCCACCCCTACGCGCCGGTGCAGGACGGCGAGAATCATCGCAACCCGCGACGAGTCCATTCCTGACGTGGCGCGCCGGGGGTTCGCGAGTGCGCTTGACGCCACCAGCGCCTGGATCTCGGCCGGCAAGGGGCGCTTCCCGTCAATAGTGATGGTCGCGCACGTGCCCGGCACGCGCACCGCCTCGCGAGACAAGAACAGGCCAGAAGGATCCGCCACTGACTCGATGCCTGCATCTACCAGCTGGAAGCAACCCACCTCATCAACGGATCCAAACCTGTTCTTGATGGCGCGCAGCAGCCGGAGCGGCGAGTGCTGCTCGCCCTCGAACTGGCACACCACGTCAACCAAGTGCTCGACCAGGCGTGGGCCGGCCACGGAACCGTCCTTGGTCACGTGCCCCACGATCACCATGGCCATGCCGCGCGTCTTCGCGGCCTGAATCAACGCGGACGCCACCTCTCGCACCTGTGAGACACCCCCAGGCGTACCGTCCACGTTCGCGGAGGCAATGGTCTGAATCGAGTCCACCATCAGCAGTTGTGGATCGCTGGCCTCAATGTGTCCCAAGACGGTGCCCAGATCGGTTTCGGCAGCAAGCAGGAGTCCCGGCTCAAGCGCGCCGATCCGTTCGGCCCGCAACCGCACCTGCCCTGCGGACTCCTCTCCCGTGATGTACAACACCCGCTCACCTGCGCGCGCAGCACGCGCCGCCACATCCAGGAGGAGAGTCGACTTGCCCACGCCGGGTTCACCAGCGAGGAGCACAACCGCGCCGGTGACCAGCCCGCCGCCAAGGACGCGGTCAAACTCAGGAACGTCGGTGGGCTTGCGGGTTGACGCACTCACTGACACATCGGCAATGGACAGCGCTGGACTTGCCACCTTGGTGGCCTTTGTCGCAGGTCCAGCCGGCTTGGCTCCCGCTTCAATGACGCTTCCCCAGGCTTGACACTCCCCACACCGGCCTACCCACTTGGCCGTGGTCCAGCCACACTCCGTGCACCGGTAACCGGGGTTCGCTTGCTTGGATGCCGTTGCCATGGATCCCACGCTAACCTGTGCCTCCGACACCACCGTGCTTCCGGGCCACGGCCGTGGCCCGTGTTCCTTTACAGTGGAAGCATGTCAATTGAGACTCCGGATCCGCCCCGTCGCCCACTGTGGGCACCGGTAGGCGACGGAGATGCACAACCGGCCCCAGCATCGGCCCCCCTGACCCCGCGACCCATCGATGCTGACGACTCAGAGGTTGACATCATTCGGCCCGTGGCGTCACCGCCATCAGAGGAAACCTTCCCAACGTTGGGCGGCTTCCCGCCAGCAACAGTGACTCCCTATGAGTCTGGCGAAGCCACCGCCGGCTACGGCGACAACGACCAGCAGGCGCCTGTGACGGACCCCGTCCGTGCGCTTGGTCAGAGCGCCATCACCAACGCCCAGTTCTCCGCGGGAGGCGCGCACACGCCCATGGGCGGGGTGCCCCTCCCGCGCGCATCCTTCTTGTCCACGACGGCTGAAGTGCCGATCGCGACCCCACCCACCGCCACGACTCCCACAGTCGATGCCCCGGCAAGGGTGTCTCCTTTCGCAAGCGTCGCCGCACCGAGCTTGGAACCTGGGTTTGTGCCCACCTTCGAGGCGCGAGAGCTCACTCCCACGGGCAGCCAACCGACGGTCTCCTTCGCCCACGTCATGCCCTCGTCGTCGGAGCTCCCCATCGAACCCGCACCGCCTCATCACGCGAGCGACCCTCACTCGGGCGACACTGCGCACGCAAGTAGCCCCTGGTGGCGGTCCGTAGTCGCCCTGGTGGCCTACGGCGTCATCGTGATGGCCGGTCTGGGCTACGGCGCCTTCATAGTGTTCCTCCAGCCGGCGCCGGTAGCGCTCGCGGCAGAGGTTCTCATCGAAGGCCCGCCAGACAACGGCATCGCCCCGATCGAACCCTCGGAACCCACAGCGTTCCTTGCCGGAGCACCCCTGAAGACGCCCACTCACACCCTCACCGAGGTCCAGAGTTACTCCCTTGGTGAGCTCGACCACCTTCCCGGCCGTACCGCCGAAGTGCACGATCTCACCTACTTTGATGGCACCACCACCTACGTGGTGCGCGCCTACCAGCACTTCAATACGGACGATGCTGTCGAGACTTTCGCGTCCATTACCGTCGAGGCCCCTGGCGTGGTCCCCGTCGAGATTGCAGGCGAGCAGGTAGGCGAACGTGCAGAGTTGGAGACGGAAGAGGGACGCGCGATCGTGTGGCGCAACGCCACCGCCGTGTTTGTGCTGACTGGTCCAGAAGCCGGAATCCTGGAGTTCTTCACCCTGTTTGGGTGGTAGGCGTGGCAACCGGCGGACAACGCTACGCGGTAGCAATCACCGATCTCGTGGTGAAGCGCGGCGGCAAGACAGTTATCCCGGGGCTGTCACTCCAGATTCCTCAGAGTGAACTCGTGGGTCTGCTCGGGCCCTCTGGCAGCGGGAAGTCGACCCTCATGCGCTCCATCGTGGGCTCACAGATCATCGCTGGCGGAACGGTGACGGTTCTGGGCTCGCCCGGCGGAGCACGCGAACTCCGGACACGCGTGGGCTACGTGACACAAGCGCCAAGCGTCTACCCCGACCTCACCGTGCGTGAGAACCTCGAGTACTTCGGGGCGCTCGTCGGTGCCCCGAAGAAGGCGGTGACCGCCACCATCGCCACCGTGAGCTTGGGCGAGCAAGCAGAACAACTGGTCGGTACGCTCTCAGGCGGGCAAGCCTCACGGGTGTCGCTCGCCGCAGCGCTCCTTGGCGGCCCTGACCTCCTGGTCCTTGACGAGCCCACTGTGGGCCTGGACCCCGTGCTTCGCAATGAACTGTGGGCAGTGTTCCGCGACCTCGCGGACCAGGGCGTGACTCTCCTCGTGTCGAGCCACGTGATGGATGAAGCCACCAGGTGCGACCGGCTGCTCTTCATGCGCGATGGTCATGTGCTGGCCGACGGCACGCTGAAGGAGATCACGTCGCAAACCCAGACGCACACCGCTGAAGAGGCCTTCTTGAAGTTGGCCGCCCAGGAGGGCACGTCATGACAGCCCGGGCCACGCGCGCCACCACCCGCCGCGTGCTGCGGCAGTTGGCACGAGACCACCGAACTATCGCGATGCTGCTCGTGTTGCCCGCCCTGCTCCTCACGCTGCTGTGGTGGATGTTTGGCGACACCCCTGATCCAGCCACGGGTCAGCCGCTCTTTGACCCACTGGGTGCACGGCTCATGGGCCTGTTTCCCATGTTGATCATGTTTGTGATCACTTCCGTGACCACGTTGCGGGAGCGAACCTCAGGGACCATGGAGCGGCTCATGGCCTCGCCAGCAAGCAAAGGCGACGTGGTCGTTGGTTACGCGCTCGCGTTCGGGCTGGTTGCGTCGCTCCAAGCCCTGGTCTTGGTGGGCTACTCGGTATTTGTGCTCGGGCTCGACATCAATGGCGCAACCTGGGCGTTGGCGCTCATCATTGTGCTGGACGCGTTACTGGGGACCGCGCTGGGCCTCGCAGCATCGTCCTTGGCCCGAACCGAGTTTCAAGCGGTGCAGATGATGCCTGCGGTCATCCTGCCGCAGCTGCTGCTCTCGGGACTGTTCATGCCCCGAAGTGAACTGCCGCAGGTGCTCGGATGGGTGTCTGACGTGTTGCCCATGAGCTACGCGATTGACGGAATCAATCACCTCCTGGCGGGCGACACTTCAAGCATTTGGCCACAAGTAGCCATCCTTGCCGGCTTCATCGTTGCTTCGCTGATCCTCGGGGTATCGACGCTGCGCCGCCAGACAGCGTGACAACTGGCATGGAAAGCGGATGCGTGCGCGGGCACGATAGCCTTAGCGGATGAGCGAAGACACCCCGCAGACCATGACCGAGACTCCCCGTGCCGCCATCCTTGGTGGAGGCGTGATGGGGGGCACCATCGTGACCGCCTTGCGCGTCGCTGGCTGGCCTCAAGATCGCATCACCGTTGTCGAGAAGGACTCGGTCCGTGCAGGGGGGTTGCGCGAAGGGCACGGAATCGAGGTCATCGACAGCGTGAGCAAGGCTGTGGCCGATGCCGACATCGTGGTGGTGGCCGTGAAGCCGCATGACACTGCCGCTGTGCTGGATGAGATGAAGCCGTCGTACAAGGAAGGCGCGCTGTTGTTCACCGTGGTCGCCGGGCTGGCCGCATCGTTCTATGAGAGCCGCCTGCCTGAAGGCACGCCTGTGGTGCGAGCAATGCCGAATACGCCGTCAATCGTGGCCCGAGGTGCGACGGCCATCGCGGCGGGTACCCACGCCAAAGACGAGCACATCGCGCTTTCCGCGGCCATGCTACGAGCCACCGGACTCGTGGTGAGAGTGGACGAAGATCAAATGGACGCTGTCACCGCCGTGTCCGGCTCTGGCCCGGCGTACTTCTACGCAATGGTCGAGGCGCTCACGGAAGCCGGCGTCGCGCAAGGGCTCGACCGAGTCCTCGCCACCCAACTGGCCGCTCAGACATTCGTGGGTGCTGCGCACTTGCTGATGGAGTCCGGGGACACGCCACAGATTCTGCGCAAGCGCGTCAGTTCCCCTGGTGGAACGACGATCGCTGCACTCGAGGCCATGGAACATGCCGGTCTGCAAGGCGTCATCTCGGCCGGTGCCAACGCCGCTGCGGCCCGCTCCAAGGAGCTCGCGCAGGAGTTTGGCTCGAACTAGACCCGCGATAGGCACCGGTTGGCGCGCTCGCTAGCCGCGGCCAATCACCACTCGCGTCACAGCGGTCCATGCTTCGGGATCGGTGACGTTGCGACCATCGACCAGCGCTGTCACGTCCGGGACGTCCGAGGGCGTGAGAGCACGGTACTCCTCATGGTCTGCCTGGATGACCACAACGTCGGCCGAATCGCCCCACTGGTAGGCCTCCCACCCGAACGCCTCAATCTCTGCGTCGGAGTAGAGGGGATCGTGGACGCGCACATGAGCCCCCCGCTCCAGCAACGCGGCGACCGTGGCAAACACACCCGAAAATGCGGTCTCTTTCACGCCCCCGCGATACGCGGCGCCGAGGACCACCGCGCGCTTACCGCCAAGCGAACCGCCCACCGCTGCCGCAGCGAGGTCCGCTGCGTATGAAGGCATTGCAGCGTTGGCTTCACGGGCAGCGCGCACCACCGTGGCATCGGGATCGTTGAACAGGTACAAGCGCGGATAGACAGGGATGCAGTGGCCGCCAACGGCGATGCCGGGACGATGGATGTGGCTGTAAGGCTGAGAGTTCGACGCATCAATCACCTTGTAGATGTCGATTCCGTGTTTGTCAGCGAAGCGCGCGAACTGGTTCGCAAGACCAATGTTGACGTCGCGATAGGTGGTCTCAGCGAGTTTGGCGAGTTCCGATGCCTCGGTGGAGCCAAGGTCCCACACGCCGTTGGGGCGTGGGAGGTCTGGGCGCTCGTCAAAGTCCAGTACCTGCTCGTAGAAGTCGATCACGCGCTCCGTACCGGCCGGTGACAGCGCGCCCACCAGTTTGGGATAACGACGCAGGTCAGCGAAGACGCGACCGGTGAGCACACGCTCTGGCGAGAACGCGGCGTGGAAGTCTGTGCCTTCCTTGAGGCCCGAGATCTCTTCGATCAACGGCACCCAGCGGTTACGAGTGGTTCCCACCGGGAGCGTGGTCTCGTACGACACCAGGGTTCCAGGAGAGAGATGCTCGGCGAGCGATCGGGTCGCGGAATCCATCCACCCGAAGTCAGGCTGCCAGGTCTCGTCGTTGACAAACAGCGGCACCACGATCACGACGGCATCAGCGCCGGGCACGGCATCCGCGTAATCGGTGGTAGCACGCAGTTTTCCGGCAGGCACCAGTTCGGTCAGGAGCTCTTGGAGGCGCGCCTCTCCTGGGAACGGCTCACGCGCGTCATTGACCAGATCGACTACCCCCTGGTTAACGTCAACGCCAACAACTTCGTGACCTTTGGAGGCGAACTGCACCGCAAGGGGCAGCCCGATCTTGCCAAGGGCGATCACTGCAATCTTCATCTATTCCTCACATCGCTGGCAGGGACTGACACTAGGCTACCCGCGCGTGCAGTTCCGCACACACCACACCCGAGCACACAAAATGTACCCAAAGTGCGCAAACATGGCGCATCATTGAAGGATGTGGCGGAAGCGAGTGCTCTACCCCATCGCTGCGGTCGTGGCGGTATTGCTCGTTGGGGTTGGGGTGGGCGTCATCGCCCCCGCAGACCAGGACAAGGCCTTCTCCCAAGGGGACGCCGCTCCCGACAACAACCCCTACATCACCGAATCTGCCGGCTCGTGGACTCGAGGCAACGAGGGCGCGAACGAGCCAGGCGCTCTCGATCCTGTTGGCGAAATGTACCTGTCCCACGACCTCCACGCCGACGATGACGATGGCGACGATGGCGAGCTTCACGACCACGAACTCGAGGAAATGCTCGACGGTAGAATGGCTGTCACCACCGTCTCCAGCGTGGTACCTCTGAGAGTTGACAGCCCCTACATTCTTGGTGTCACGTGGCCGGCAGTTGACCAAGCGATCATCGAGGCTCGAGTCATGTTCGGCGATGAGTGGGATCACTGGCAACGCATTGGCGTCGAGCGCACCAATGGCGCTGACGGCGATACGAGCGCGGGTACGGAACCGTTCATCATCGGATCTGCCGTTGCCTTGCAGGTGCGTGTGGTGACGCCCGGGCAACCGGGCGACGGAATAGTCATGCACCTCTTCTCAGCCGATCAGCCAGCGACTGAAGTCTCGCTGACGCAAGGGGAGCTTGGGTCAAGCCGTGGGTTCAGTCTTGCCACCGAGCTTCCCGTGCCCCAATCGCTCCAAACGGCAATCGTCAACCCTCAGCCCACGATCCTGTTGCGATCGTCGTGGGGTGCGGTCGCACCGTCAGGAGTGTTTGATCCGGGTACGGTGCGGGGCGCCGCAGTGCATCACACCGCGGGCGTCAACAACTACAGTTCGGCACAGGTTCCAGGCATCCTCCGTGCGATTCAGCAGTACCACATGCAGGGTCGCGGATGGTTTGACATCGGCTACAACTTCTTGGTCGATCGATATGGAACGATCTGGGAAGGGCGAGCTGGCGGCATCACGAACACCTGGAAGGGCGTGCACTCGCACTCGTTCAACGGCGCGGTGACAGGCGTGTCGGTGATGGGCAACTTCCAAGAGGCAGGAGTCCCCGCTGCTGCGGTGAACTCGCTGGTTGCCCTTCTCATTTGGAAGTTCAACCTTCACGGGGTCGATGCCAACGGGGTGCTTCTCCACAACGGCGGCGTCTTCCCCACAATCCTTGGTCATCGCGACGTTCCCGAGGCTAGCACTGCCTGTCCAGGGATCCACCTTCACTCGCTACTGCCGACTATACGCGCGCGCGTTGCTGCGGGGCAGGGCATCCCTCCCTACGTGTTCTCGCAGGACGTAACAGGGAACGGTGCCCACGACATCCTTGTGACCGCCGGAGACACTGCCACTGTCTTCGTGGCAGACCCCGGAAGCGGAGGTGGCCCAGCCGGCCACGTTCCCTTCGCAGGAGTCGAGCAACTCGGCGTCGACATGTCGCTGTACTGGAAGCACGTGGGCGGACCTACGCTGGAGCGCGGAGTCGGCACCGACATCTTCGGCAAGCGCAAGGCCAACGGAGTGCTCTACCGCTGGTCCGAACGCGGTACTGGCCGAATCGTGTCGAGCAACTCCTACGGCGTTGGCTGGAACCGCATGTCGATTGTGCTCACCCCAGGTGACCTCAACCGCGACGGGAACGCTGACCTCCTGGCGGTCCACGGCCCCACCGCGCGGCTCTACTTCTACGCTGGCGACGGCAAGGGAGGCCTGGGCGTCGCGCAGCAAATCGGCCGCGGCTGGTCGAACATGTCGAACGCGGCAATGGTAGGTGATCTCAACGGCGACGGCGTCCCAGACATGGTCGCTGTCCAGCGCGCCACCGGCGACCTTTACTTCTATCCCGGAACCGGTACTGGCGCGTTTGGACAGTTCCAGAAGATCGGTTCAGGGTTCTCCGGTTTCCTCGAGATCGCACCCGCTGGAGACCTCAACGGCGACGGTGTGGGAGATGTCCTGTTCCACAACCCTTCCACAGGTGAAACCCGGACCATGGTGGGGTCTCGGACCGGGCTTCACGGCGGCTTCGTCACGTGGGACGGAGGATGGGGCGATTGGAGAGATCCCGTAGGCGCCCCTGGGTGGGGCGGTGCAGCAGGGCACGTGCTGATCGCAGTCGATCAATCGTCTGGGCAACTGGTGCGGCCTTTGAAGAGTGCCCACTCAAGTGGACCGACCGCCGCGCCCACCTACAGCGCCTCGCCGCACAGCTTCACACTGCCCAACCTCGCACTCGCCTTCATTGTGGGCAATGTGAGTGGAAGCAGTGCGGCGGACGTCGTAGCCGTCGACACCGAAGGCGACGCGTACCTCTTCGTGTCGACCTCAAGCGGATTCGCTGCTCCGGTGAGGATCGGAACAGGACTCGGACAGTATGAACACATCGCACCCGCCGGCGACTCATCCTTCGATGGCACGCCGGACCTCGTGGTGGTCGATTCCGCTGGCAACATTGTGGTCATCCCCATGGTCAGATATCCGACTCCCCACCTCGGTGAGCCACGAGTGATCGCCACTGGCTACGCGGGTGCGCGAGCGTATGGCGTGGGCGCGTGGAGCGGTGCCAACAAGGCCGACTTCATCGTGATCGACTCAGCGGGCCGAGCATTCCACCTCATCGGCCGCGGACTTGCGGGAACGACGAGCAAGCGCCAGATCGCCTCAGGCTGGCAGACCCGGATCGTGGTAGCCGGGGGAAGGCCATCGTTCACTCCGGCACCGTCGATCTTGACCTACGAGCCCGGCACCGGCGCCTCAAGCATGTGGTGGTCCAACTCAGTGGGAGATCTGGCCGGCAGTGTCCCGGTGACAATCAACCTCGACGGAGGGGGGTTGATCGGACCCAACCCAGTTGACATTCTTCCTCCAGCAACTGATATCCCTGCCGACGGAGGCGTCACCGATGTCGCGTTCTACGGGCAGGGACATGGACACGGCATTGGTCTAAGCCAGTACGGGGCACAAGGCCAGGCGCAGATTGGCCGCACCCACGCCCAGATCCTCGAGTTCTACTTCCCAGGAACCACCGTCAGCACCCGACCCAACAACGAGCTACGCGTCTGGATCCAGGAAGCCTCCACCACGGAGATCCTGCTCTGGGCGGAACCAGACATGACATTCACAGCTGGTGCAACATCGGGGTCGCTTCCCACCACGCAGGACTCTCGCACCATCACTGCGTGGCGGTTCACCGCGACCGGCACTGGGGGAATGGTCGCTTCGTACCTGAGTGCGGGTTCTTGGTACACGACTGGGTTCCCTGTCGATCTCGCGGCGACTACCTCCCTCACAATCACCGGCGCTGACGGCACCGTGCGGTTTGGGGCCGAAGGGGGCTTTCGAGAGTTCACCGGGATCGGAGAGATCCACCTCGACCCTGATTCCGCGTCAACGATGCGCCTCGTCATTCAAACGCCACTGGAGGCGTACCTCAGAGGCGTCGTACCGCTGGCCATGCCAGCGACGTGGGAGGCCGGAGCGCTGAGCGCCCAGGCCGTCGTGTCGCGGACATACGCGCTCTACGACGCACAAGAAGGTGGGCCGCCCTGGTACGACACGTGTAGCAGTAGCGAGTGTCAGCTGTTCGCAGGCAACGCAACGTTCGACGCCGATGGCACGCTCACGGAGGCATACACCCACGAAAGCACGGATGCTGCTATCGCGGCGACTACCGGGGTAGTGCTCGAGTACAGCGGACATCTGGCGTACACCCCCTATTCTGAGTCGAATGGTCGGCAGGTCGCAGCCGGCGCATTCCCATACTTGTCCCCGAAGGCAGACCCCTACGATGCCTACCCCGCTTGGAGTCTGGCAGTTCCGATCGAAGCAATCGAAGCTGCGTACCCCTCGGTGGGTGATGTGGAGCGAATCCGCGTACTTCGAGATGGCAAGGGGAACTTCGGGGGACGGGTCACGACTGTCATCATTACTGGAAGCACGGAGACTCTCGAAGTCACCGGCAACAATTTCCGGACAACTCTCGGAATCAAGTCAGCGCTGTTCAACCTCTCGTTGGGTCACAACCGGGCCGCAGGGAGCTCCTCCCGAGACCTCAACAACAATCGCCTTAGCGACCTGCCCACCGTCGCCGCCAACGGTGCAGTGACGGTCTACTTGGGCGACGGTGTGCTGTTGTACTACGACACCGTCGTCAGCGGATCTGGGTTTGGCGTGTTCGACCACTACGCGTTGGTGTCCAACTTCGAACTCGTCGGCGGACACGGACTCTTCGCCGTCCGCGGTGCCACGATGACGTACTACCGGTTCACTAAGTCGGCGATCATCCAAAGCGGCTTCACCGTGCCTGGAAACTGGGGCGGCTACCGTTCACTCACCGCAATCGACGACTGGGACGGAATAGGGACCACGGCACTCCTTGCTCAAGAGGCATCCACCGGCAACGTCGTGTTGTTTCCCGGCATCGGCGACGGACGGCTCTCGCACGCACAACCCGTCACCTCGGCGTGGTCACACGTGGACGCAATCATGGCAGCTGGAGACATCGATGGCGATGGTAATCCCGACCTCTTCACCCTTGACCAAAGCACCGGTCACCTCCGCCTCCACTACTCGACAGCGCCAGGGCAGTGGGCGGAAGGCGGAACCCTCGTGGCGAGTGACTGGCTCGAGTCGAGCGTGAATGGCTGGATCACATCAGGCGACTGGAACAATGATGGAAAGTTCGACCTCATCTACCGCTCCCCGTCATCCGGGCGCCTCTACTACCGCCTGGGCAACGGTGACGGTACGTTCCAGCCAGCTCAGCTACTGGGACGCGGCTACGCACTTCACATTCTGTTGAACTGACGACTCGCGCGCACCTAACCGAGTTGGACGACGCTGTTCTCCTGCGATGACTTCAGGACTGCGGCGGCTACCTCGACGGTAGCGAAGCCCTGCTCCATCGTCACGATGTCGGCATCCTTTCCCAGCACGGCATCACGGAACGCTTCATGTTCAGTCTTGAGCGGTTCGGGCTTGGCGAAGGCATAGCGAACCACGTCTCCCTCACTCACTCCCCGGAAGCCGGCGAGCGCTTCCCAAGTAGTCGAGATGGTGCCGTTCGCGTAGAAAGTGAGGTCGGCAGTCAGAGTGTCCGCGATGAAGGTGCCGCGCACTCCGGTTACCACGGACAACCGCTCCTTCATCGGAGAAAGCCAGTTCACCAAGTGGTTCGTGACAGCGCCGTTCGACAACCTCCCTGTCGCGGCGACTAAGTCCTCGTGCTCTCTTCCACTCGTGAGAGCAGTCTGAGCCGAGATCATCGTGTACGTCGACTGTGTGACCCATGCAGTCAGGTCAATGTCATGAGTCGCCAGGTCTTTCACAACGCCGACGTCGGCAATGCGGGCGGGAAAGGGGCCTTGCCGACGCGTGGCCACCTGATAAATGTCTCCCAGATCGCCCTGTTCGAGGCGGGACCGCAGTTGCTGGAGTGCCGGGTTATAGCGCTCTATATGGCCCACGGCACCCACGAGTCCGGCCTTCGCGAACGCATCTGTGATAGCGCGGGCTCCCGCTGGCTCGGGAGCCAACGGCTTCTCGATCAGCGCGTGCACGCCCGCGTTGGCAAGTATGATCGCCGCTTCTTCATGGAAGGCAGTTGGGACTGCCACCATGACGTAGTCAACGCCTGCCTTGACGAGTGCCTCCGCACCGGACAGAACGTCGAGGTCGCCTGCGACCCCGTGCGGGTCACCCGCCGGGTCGGCAACAGCGACCAGGTCAACGCCGTCGAGCGAGCGCAACACTCGGGCGTGGTGACGGCCCATCATTCCCAGCCCCAAGAGGCCGGCGCGAAGGTTCGTCATCAAGCACCTGCCTTCGCGACAGCATTCACACCTGCGACAACGCGCTCCAGGTCTGCGTTCGAGAGTGACGGGTGTACTGGTAGCGATAGCACCTGATCACACGCCTGCCGTGTGACTGGGAGGTCGAAGTCGTGTCCGAAGCTTGGCAACTGATGGTTGGGGATGGGGTAGTAGACGCCGGAACCGACGCCGTGCTCGCTGGCGAGCGCGGCAGCGAAGCCGTCGCGGTCCGACTCAACCCGGATAGTGTATTGGTGGTAGACGTGCACCGCTTCCGGGGCAACGGGCGGCACTACGACGCCCTCAAGGTTCGCATCAAAGTACGCGGCATTCGCTTGGCGCTGCTTGGTCCAGCCAGGAAGCTTGGTGAGTTGCACACGGCCAATCGCAGCATGAATATCCGTCATGCGGGCGTTAAAGCCCACAATCTCGTTCTCGTAGCGGCGCTCCATGCCTTGGTTGCGTAGCAACTTCATCTGACGTTCGATTTCCTGACTGGCGCAACTTACCATTCCACCCTCGCCGGAGGTCATGTTCTTCGTGGGGTAGAGGCTGAACATCGCGAACTGGCCGAAGGTGCCCACCGGGGCGCCTTCCCACTGCGCGCCATGGGCCTGAGCTGCATCCTCAAACAACGCGATTCCGTGGCGCTTGGCGATGTCCGATAGGGCGGCAACATTCGCCGGGTGCCCATAGAGGTGCACCGGCATGATGGCCTTAGTGCGCGACGTGATGGCGGCCTCGACTGCGACCGGGTCAAGGCAGAAGTAATCGGGCTCAATGTCGACGAAGACCGGGGTGGCACCAGCGAGGCCCACGGAGTTGCCGGTCGCGGCAAAAGTGAACGACGGCACGATGACCTCATCGCCTGGGCCGATCCCGGCTGCCAACAAGCCAAGGTGGAGGCCAGCCGTGCCCGATGAGACGGCTACACAGGTGCGCCCGCCCACAAGGGCGTCGGCGAACTCTTGCTCGAAAGTCGCCACTTCAGGGCCCTGAGCGATCATTCCAGACCGCATGACGCGATCCACAGCCTCCCGCTCGTCATCTCCAATGATGGGCTTCGCCGCGGGAATCATCTCGTTGGCCATGTTTCCTTCCTTGTGCCTTGTGAGCCTATTCGGTGGTCGCCGGTGAAAGGGTGTCGCCGGCTTCCTTGTACATCTTGCCAGTGATGGGGCAGCGCCAAGAGTCTGCACCAGCTTCCTCCAAGGGGACGCCCGCCTCCCCGACCCAGCGCACCCGGCGCGCGGGTACGCCCGCGACCAGTGCGTAGTCAGGAACGTCCCGTGTTACGACGGCTCCGGCGGCGACAGTAGCCCACCGCCCAATAGTCACCGGTGCCACGCAAACGGCGCGTGCGCCTACCGATGCTCCATCAAGGAGGGTGACACCAACGGGTTCCCAGTCGTGCGCGCTCTTCGGGGTTAGGTCTGGGTTCACTGCGCGCGGGAAGTGGTCGTTGGTGAGCACCACGGCGGGACCAATGAATACGCCCGTGCCCAGCCTCGCTGGCTCGTAGACCAGCGCGTAGTTCTGTACCTTGCACCCATCGCCCATCGTGACGCCGGTGCCAATGTAGGCTCCCCGGCCAACGACACAGTCACGTCCTATGACCGCACCTTCACGCACTTGGGCAAGGTGCCAGATCGACGAGCCCTCGCCAATCGAGGCATCCGGCGAGACATCGGCGGTGCCGACAATGCGAACGCTCAAGGCGGTCTCCTTCAGGGCTTCACGAGCAACGCCCACCAGTCTAGCCCCCACGCTGTTCACGCTGGCGTGACGGTCGTCCTACCTCCACCGACCACGCTGGCGTCCCCGTGATCACCCGTCTATGATGGCGGAGTCCCGTCGACTTCACGGGACTTCAGGGAGTAGCGCTCGGTCTCCGAGTGTCCGGGATTCAGGGGAGCGCGATATGGTCGCAACGCCTCCACAGTCCGATTCTCGATTCCGACCAGAGATTCAGGGTCTCCGCGCTGTCGCGGTGTTGCTCGTGGTGCTATTCCACCTCTTCCCAGGCCGGATCACTGGCGGGTTCATCGGTGTTGATGTCTTCTTCGTGATCTCCGGTTACCTCATCACTTCTCACATCGCGCGCGAGTTGCGCGACACCGGCACAGTGTCGCTGCGGAGGTTCTGGGCGCGCCGCGTCAGGCGGCTGCTTCCCGCCTCGTTCGTGGTTCTGGCTGCGAGTGCTGTGCTGGCCGTACTGTTCCTCCCCGCAACAATGTGGGAAAACACGTCACGCCAACTCGCCGCAAGCGCACTCTACGTTCAGAACTGGCTGCTCGCTTCCGACGCCGTGGACTATCTGGCAGCGGACAACGTCCCCACCGTCGCACAGCATTACTGGTCACTCTCTGTTGAAGAGCAGTTTTATTTGGTGTGGCCAGCTCTGTTGCTCATTCTCGCCCTGCTTCACCGCAAATCTGGGCGCGCCGTTCACCTCCAGTCGCGGTTCTTGCTCGCGGGCCTCGGCATGCTCACCGCCGTTTCCTTCACGTGGTCAGTGATCGCTACCTATCAAGATCAAGCGTCAGCGTACTTCATAACACCCACCCGAGTCTGGGAGTTCGCGGCCGGTGCGATGCTTGCGCTCGTCGCCGTCGAGGCTACAGGCACGCAATGGTGGCGACGGCCGCTGGGATGGCTTGGGCTCGCGGCGATCGTCGCAGCTGCAATCATGTTCGACTCCGCCACCATGTTCCCCGGCTACACCGCCGCACTGCCCGTGCTCGGTACTGTTGCCGTCATCGTGGCCGGAAACTCCAAGAGTTGGCTCTCTCTTGGGCATTGGTTAGCCCTACGGCCGATGCGATTCGTCGGCGACATCTCGTACTCCGTCTACCTGTGGCACTGGCCGCTGATTATCGTGTGGCCATACGCCACAAACTCGCCTGCAAGCATCGCGGATAAGGCTGTCATCGTCATCGCCACCGGCTTGCTGGCATGGGCGACAAAGGTCTGGGTGGAGGATCCGGGACGAAGCGCGCGGTGGCTGTCGAGCACGCCCTGGCACAGTTTCGCATTCGCCGCTGTCACCGCAGTGGTGATCGTTGTGGGTTCATGGGGAATCCACGCCGAGTTAGATCGCAGAACGGCGCGAACGAACAGCGAACATGCCGATGTCGTTGCTCGCGGCTGCTATGGCCCCGTGGTTCTCGCCATCGCAAACGAATGCGGCCCGGTCGAAGGCTCTGGTCCACTATGGCCACCGCCTGAAGTTGTGGTGTCCCAGAACACCAATCCTCTCTTCCGCGGATGCCAAGGGGGCCTCGTCGGCACCGGGCTCACTCAATGTGAGATCGGCACGAGTGACCCCACCCCATCTCGCACAGTGGCCTTGGTGGGTGACTCTCACGCCACACAGTGGTTCTCCGCCTTCGAAGCCATTGGTCGCGATCGAGGTTGGCGTATCGTCACGTTCTCGAAGGCCTCCTGTCCGTTCACTGATGCCATCAGGCTCCTCGAAAACGAACAAACGTCTGCCGAACGCGACAGTTGCGAACAATGGGCAGATGCTGTCACTGAGGAGATCATCGCGTCGGGCGAGTTTTCGCAGGTCTATACGGCCAGTTTCGCCACTGCCTACGCCTACGCGAACCCTGCGGGAACTGAGTTCGCAGATCCGGCGGTGGAGGGCTACGTGAGTAGGTGGCAACAACTGGCCGACGCCGGACTCGATGTCATCGTCTTGGGCGAGGTGCCGCGCACCAAGGGCGGCAGCGTACCCAACTGCCTCGCTGCCAACCCGGAGAACCGACTTGCATGTGCTTCAGGTCGCGAGGTAGCGCTCGCGGGCCGCGTGCTTGCGCAAGCAGTAGCGTCCGCGGATCACCCACAGATTCACCTCCTCGACATGACCCACTACTTCTGCGACACCGACACGTGCCACACGGTGGTAGGCGACCTCATCGTCTACCGCGACTCGAATCACATATCTGCGGGGTTCGCCATTGCGCTCGTGCCGTACCTTCTTGACGCCATCGACTCATTCGAATACCAGAGCGAGTCGAGCCAAGGTCCTGTGGCCGACCAGTAGCCGTCGCCTCACCGGTCAACAACGGCACCCTTCCATCGGGCAGCCACGGCAAGCCCGTGCGCGAGGTGCATGGCGTGGCGCGGTCGGTCCTCGTTGGGGAAGCGGTCCGCTATCTGACGGACAACCGCTGGCAGCCGTTCACACCACAGTGCACCTACAGACTGAACCGGCGCCATCCGAGCCGCGGCGAGAAGTAACTCACCGAGGCTCCAACTGCGTGCTGGCACGTTCAACCCAGCTACCACGTATTGACCCACCACCCGCAGGTCGCGATTGACGGTAGCAAGCTCACCACCAAACACCTGTTGCCTAGGAAAGGCATCCCACTTGTCTCGCCAACCTTGGAGGTCGTCAAAGGTCAGCAAGGCCGCGGTAGCGCGTTCCGCGACCGGATTCTTGCCCACTGCAGAGAGCAGGCCGTTCACGATGTAGCAGGTGTGGAGCAGGTCCACCCGAGTGGACGTCTCGCTGTAGGCCCAACCCAGATCAGGCATGTAGGAGCGGAGAACCCATTCGGCGGCGCGCTTTGCGATGCGCTTGTCGCGGGGCGATGCGACCGGGCTGTTGGTGACTATGCCGGCCCACGTGGCCACCACGTTGCGCACGGGTTGCGGATTGCTCGATCCATACACGGGCAACGTAGCGCGGCCGTGCCGGACCAGGGTGGAACCCGAAGTTAACCAGTTGATCGCTTGTCCGTGAAGTTTGCGAGCTTCTCCAGCCACGTCGGGACCGGCGACTTCGGAAATGTCGAGCAAGCCTTGGGCGACGAGGGCAGTGGTCACCACAAAGGCGTCAGTTGCCGGTGCTTCTCCCCACACGAAGCCAAGTCCCCATGAGGCACGGGCATCCTTGAGTGTCGCCGCACTCTCGCGAAGGCGCGCCAAGCTGTCCAACGCAAACCGATCAGTCGTTGTTGTGTCAAGGTCACTTCCGAGCGCGGCCAGCGCCGAGAGAAACTTCCCTTCAGCCATGGGGTGAATCCGAGGCTCAGCGGCATAGTCATCAGGACCGAGGCCACCGGATTGATGATGGCGGGTCAGCATTGCCTTGGCGCGCGCACTCACGCGGAGTGGGTCTGGGGTGGTGGGCACCACTTGAGCCTACGCGGCGGACGGACGAACAGTCGGGTTCGTGCGTGGGGCGAGCCGCTCATAGACGGCGGCGATTCCCCGGGCTTGGTGTTGCCATGAGTAGGCGGCTCGCAACTCCGGGCGTGCGGTCGCAAACCGGAAGTCATCGAGGTTAGCCTGGACCGCGTTGATCGCACGGGCAAGGTCTTCGAAGTCGAGGGATGTGTATACCTCCCCAATGCCCTCCGTGGTGACAAACCTCGACATCAACTTCACGTCGCTCACCACAACCGGCAGTCCTGCGTGGATGTACTCAAATAGCTTGTTCGGTAGCGCCATCTCGTGGTTGGCGGGACCCTTGAGCAGCGGGTGAATGCCAATGTCTGCTTCCGCAATGTACGGAATGATCTGGGGTCGCGGTACGGGATTCACGAAGTGCACGCGGTGCTGGACGCCAAGCTGAGTGGCAGCGGAGCGGATGGCGGCGAGGTGCGGGCTCGCCACATTTGGCACAGCCACGATGACCAAGTGAGCCCATGGCAAGAGCGGCATGGCACGCACGATCTCGATGACTCCGCGTTGCGGCGACACGCCTCCCGAGTAGAGCAACAAGGGCTCGTCAGGGCCCAGCCCACACTGCGCTCGGAGCGAGAGTGAAGGACGCCTCGACTTGGAGGTGTCCGGAGCGTTCATGACAACCGTGGGAGGGCGACGCAGTCGGTAGCGCCGGCGAAGCTCCTGCGCGATTGGCTCGCTCACTGTGATGACCTCATCCACATGACGGATGTGCCGGCGTTCAAGGTGCGCCCATGCGGCACGCGCGGCCGCACGTGCACCGCCAGTGCCCGCTACAAACTCATGGGCATCGTAGATGAGCCGCGTCGCATACCCCTTGCGATGCAGGATCGCCTTGGCCTTCGCGGCGGCGGCAAGCACATGGATGTCATGGGCGTGAATGATGTCGGGTCTCTGCGCCACGATTCTCTCGAGGAAGAGCGTCTCGAGGTCGGCAGCGAGCGACAGCTCAGAACTCCAGAAGACTGGACGCTTGCGGCGGGCAAGGTAGTCGTCACGTCTCACCCAGAACTGCTCAATCAGGTGGTTCGACGTGGTGGCACCTGCCTTGCCCACATGCCACACCGCCCTCGTGATGCGGCGACGTGCTCCGAGTATGCCCCCACGTATGGAACGCCGGGCCTGAGTCGGCAACCACCGCCACGCCACGCGAGTGTGGCGCACCATCCATGCGGTGATGCGGTGGCTACGCACGCGCCTCAGCGCCTTCTTGCGGCGGGCGATCCGAAACGTTCGCCGCGCCTTCAGCCGCATAGCGCGCTCTCGCGACTTGTTATACACGGCGGGAACCGGCATTGGCTTCGCTCGCCCCAGGCCGGTGGTTGTCGCCTTCGCCGCTGAGGGCTTTGGCCAGAAGACCGTGACGTCGTGTCCCAATCTGGCGACCGATGCCGCCGACTTCTGCACCCTGGTATCCGTCACGATGTTGCTCGCAACCACCATGGCGACGCGCGCAGGATCCATCGAGCGTTCAACCACAGGGCCTCCTCGCGCTGGAGCATCGGATGCGTGGTACGCACCGATTTGTCAGCATTGATAGGGATTCGAGACTTCGCGCTAGCGTAGCCGACATCCATGATTGGCTCCAGGAACGACCCGTAACACACCCTTCCCGCGGCACGGTTGAGACCCGCTAGGCTGTTTGGCAGTCCGCCGCCAGCATCACACCATTCCTGCCAAGAGGAGCACATCATGCAGTACGGACACTTTGACGACGCAGCCCGCGAGTATGTGATCACTCGCCCCGACACTCCCCGTTCGTGGAGCAACTACCTGGGCTCGCGCCTCTACGGCGGCATCATCACTCAGGGCGCCGGCGGCTACTCGTTCTATAAGTCCGGCGGCACTGGTCGCGTGCTTCGCTTCCGCTTCAACGGCGTCCCCCAAGATGAGCCTGGGCGGTTCATCTATCTGCGTGACGACGCCGACGGCGACTACTGGAGCGCCTCGTGGCAGCCCGTAGGCAAGCCGCTGGGCGACGGCAAGAGCGAGTACAAATCCACAGTGCGCCACGGCCTGGGCTACTCGATCTTTGACGCCGAGTACCGCGGCATCAAGACCGAGACCACCTACTTCATCCCCAAGGATCAGGCTTTCGAGTATTGGTCCGTCAAGGTCACCAATACGTCCGATGCTCCCCGCACCATTAGCGCTTTCAGCTACGCCGAGCTCGCGAACGAGTGGAATTACCGCCAGGATCTCGAGAACCTGCAGTACTCGCAGTACGTGGTGGTCGCCACCTACAGCGACAACATGATCCACCGCAAGAACTCCACGCGCGACGCGTTCAAGGAGTTGTGGTTTGGCCTGGCCGGCGCGCCCGTCACGAGCTTCGACACCGAGCGCGACGCATTCCTCGGTCCGTACCGCACTCAGAAGGACCCCATTGCGGTAGAGCGCGGCGAGTGCGCGGGCACCGAGACTGTGGGCGACAACGCTTGTGCCTCGTTGCACACCCGCTTGGAGCTCGCTCCCGGCGAGACGCGTCAGATCATCTACATGCTCGGCATCGGCTCCCCTGACGCGGTGTGGAACGACGGCGAGCAAGACCTGCGCCCAGGCCGCGAGATCATGGCTGAGTTCGGCACGCCTGAGCGCGTGGACGCAGAACTTGAGGCTATTCGCAATGAGTGGCGCGACTTCCTCGCGCCGCTCCAGGTGGCGACGCCTGACAACGAGATGAACTCGATGATCAACGTCTGGCACGCGTACCAGACCCACATGACGTTCAACTGGTCACGTGGCGTGTCCCTGATTGAGGCCGGCGACCGCGACGGACTGGGCTACCGAGACACCGTCCAGGACATGCTTTCCGTGATCCACGCCATCCCGGAGGCGGTGCGCGAGCGCCTCGACATGATCCTCACCGGGCAAACGCAAGAGGGCGGCGCGATGCCGCTCGTGAAGCCGCTGACGCATCGGCCGGGCCACGAAGAGACGCCCACTCTCGAGAAGTATCGCTCGGACGACCCGCTGTGGCTGCCGATCACCGTCGCCAACTTTGTCTACGAAACCGGCGACGTCAACTACCTCGACACCGTGTTGCCCTACGCGGACCACGGCGAGGCAACCGTCTTTGAGCACCTGCGCCAGGCCATCCAGTTCTCGCTCAACCACTTGGGCGACAACGGACTGGTCCAGGGCCTCCAGGCCGACTGGAACGACTGCATCCAGTTCGGCACCACCGGGGAGTCAATGTTCTCCACGTTCTTGATGGCCAACGGCTTGCGGGTGGTGGCTGAGCTAGCCGAACAGACCGGCAGGGACGCCGACGCCGCCTGGGCACGTGAGCAGTTGGAAGCTCTCCAGCCAGTACTCGAAGGCGCGTGGGATGGCGAGTGGTACATCCGCGGAATCTCCGCGACCGGCGCCAAGCTGGGCTCCGATGCCCTGGACGAGGGCAAGATCTACCTTGAGCCCAACGTGTGGTCTGCGATCTCCGGTACCGTGCCCGTCGAGCGCGCGATTGGCGCGATGGACTCCGTCCACAAGCACCTGTCCACCGAGCACGGCGTGGCGCTGTGCCACCCGCCGCACACCAAAGAGGTACCAGGCGTGGGCCTGTCCCTGCTGGTGTTCCCTGTGGGTCACAAGGAAAACGGCGGCATCTTCTGCCACGCGAACTCCTGGACTTTGGTGGCCGAGGGCATCCTGGGCCGCGGCGATCGCGCGTACGAGTACTACCGCGCGTACCTGCCCGCCCGCTACAACGACCAGGCTGAGATCCACCAGGTGGAGCCGTACGTGTACGCACAGTTCACCCACGGACCCACGTCGCCCCGCTTTGGCCAGGCGCGCAACCCGTGGCTGACCGGCACCGCGTCATGGTCCTACGTGGGCGTCACCCAGTACATCCTGGGCGTGCGTCCCGAGCTCGAAGGGCTGCGGATTGACCCGTGCCTGCCCGAAAGCTGGAACGGCTTCCAGATCACGCGCCGCTTCCGCGGCATGAACGTCACCATCAACGTGGTCAACGAGGCCGGCGTGGCCACAGGCGTGAAGACGGTCAGGGTTGACGGCGTCGAGGTGGACCTGGCTGGAGACAGCAAGCGCGGTGCGCTGGTGCCCGTCGGCGAACTCAAGGATGGGGCTGTCCTCGAAGTCGTGATGGGTTAGATCGACGCGATCGCGAGCTAACGTGCCGCTATCAGGTCCACCGCAAAGACCAACGTTGAACCAGCAGGAATCGGCCCCGTTGCGCGATCGCCGTACCCGCTCGCCGGCGGCACCACGAGCAACACCTTGGAGCCCACGGGCTGACCCACTAGGCCGTCGACCCAACCATCGATGAGCGAGCCACGAGCGATCACAAAGGAGATGGACTCGCCGCGGTCCCACGAAGAGTCGAACTGCGCGCCGTCCCACAACCACCCGGTGTAGTGGACCGTGATCGATTGACCCTCCGTCACCACAGCGCCGTCCCCGGCCTCAAGCACCTCCACCACCAAGCCGTCGGGCATCTGCGCGCCACTGAAGTCAACGGCTGGTGCACCGCTCGCGATGCGCGTGATCCGAGGCAGGGTGGGATTACTCATGGGGGCTCCTTGGGTTGCGGTTTCCACCTAGCCTAACGGCCGTGTCGCAGGGGAGCTCGTGACCAGCGTTTAGCGGAGGGACAGGCTCGGCTCCGCCAGGTCGAACAGCTCCTCCAACACGCGCGCCACGCCATCGTCGGCCGCGGGCGCGGCAAGGTGCGTCGCGACGGCCTTTGCCGCTGGGTGACCATCGCCCATGGCGTAGGACCTCCCTGCCCACGCAAGCATCGGAATGTCGTTGGGGGCGTCACCGAACGCAATAACGTCTGCGGCCGTCAAGCCGGTGCGCGCCGCAAACCGCTCGAGCGCGGAGGCCTTGGATACACCCACCGGAGAGAACTCGAGTAGGGAGTCGTCCACGGCGCTATGGGATGGTTCGACAAGGCCTCTCAGCAATGGCAGGACGCGCTCGATCATGGCGTCCGCACCACCGTGACCCTCAACGCGCGCGAGGATCTTGAAGGCATGTCCACCGGTCACAGCCTCGAGCGATTCGAACGCGCCGGACTCAAACGGATTCAGCAAGGCTGCGTGCGGCCAGCCGCCCTCCTCGATCGACATGCCAAGCGCGGACTCCACCGCAATCGTGACGCCGGGCAACTCGCGACGCAAGATGTCGGCCACCGCAAGCACGTCCTCGGCAGTGATGGTGGTCTGCTCGTAGACCTCGCCGGTCTCGAAGTTCATGACCGCAGCGCCGTTTGCAACGATCGCCTCCCCTTGGTGCCCCAGTGCATCCACAATGACACTCATCCAGCGCGGCGGACGCGCGGTCACGAGCACCAACGGTATGCCCGCGGTCACCACCGCCTGAAGGGTCGCAGCCGTTCGGTGGGAGATCTCGCCGCCATGCGGGAGCAGCGTGCCGTCGATGTCGGAGGCAATGAGTTTCACGTCTCCAGGCTAGGGGACGATGCACTCGCCACCTCCACGCCTAGGGCGACCTCTGCACTGGCCACAGTCGCCTACCACTCATCGGTCGTTGCGAGCCACGCAAGACTAGACCGCCGCTAGCTGCGACTCGAGTCGCGCGTACGAGGTCTCCATGCCGTCGGTCATCCCGGTGGCGAGCACCGCGTCGCGGGCCTCGGAGTTGGCGTAGGTAATCACCAGAGACAGCAACGTGCCGCCCTCGACCGGCGTGAGCGTCATCTCGTTGGTGGTGCCAGGGTAGTCAGTTCCGGTCATGTGCTCGCTGGTCACCTCGCGGTACGGCGGCGCGCTCTCGAGCAGTTCGCCGTCGAACCCGAACCCGACTTCGGAGCTGCCCACCATCGCCCATGCGTAGCGGTACGCGCCTCCCACCTCCGTGGCGATCTCGCACACGGTCATCTCCCAGCCGTCGGGGCCTAGCAACCACTTCTTCATGAGATCTGCGTTGTGGTGCGCCTCCCACACTTGTTCGACCGTGCCCCGGATCACGCGGCTCACGCGCACTTGGGTGTCGCTCAGGATTTGTGCCTCAACGCTGCGGTCAGCGGCGAAGCTCGCGAGGTCCGCGAGGACGTCGTCGAGCTGGCTCATCGCAGACTCGGTGCCTTCAACAGCACCCATCTCGACTATCTGCTCGAGCGCCTCGAGCGAGGCGAACTTCGTCAAGGTCGTGAGACGCGAGCCTCCTTCTGTTGCCTCGAAGGTCAACGTCATGTGAAGTGCGGGGATCTCGGAGTTCTCCACGCCAGCGGATGTCGCGAACTTGTCGAGCACCACGACGCGCGCATGCGGTTCGATCTCCAGGTACTCCCACAGCCCGTGGAACTGATCGCCGTCCGGCCCGGTCATGTAGTAGTGCGATTGGCCACCCACGGCAAAGTCGTGGCGCGTAAATGTCGCCGGATAGTCCACAGGGCCCCAGAACCGCTCAATCTGGCGCGGGTCAGCGTAAACGTTCCACAGGCGTGCAACGGGAGCCGAGAACTCCGCGACCACGGTCATGGTGAGGGCGTCGGCATCGGTGTTGAAGGAGGTGACGGGCATGGCGGGACCTTTCGGGTTCGGAGACTAGTGGGGGTCTTCTGCGAGCAATGCGTCGAGTCGCTCGATGCGCGATCGCCAGAGTTGTTCGTAGCGTTCCAGCAGGACTTGGGCCTTGCGGATCGCGGTGACGTCGCCGCGGACCATGCGTTCGCGGCCATGCGGGTGCTTGGTCACAAGGCCCGCTCCTTCCAACACAGCCACGTGCTTCTGGACGGCCGCAAAGGACATGTCGTAATGAGTCGCGAGCGCAGTCACCGACTGCTCCCCCGTGAGGACGCGCGTGACGATGTCGCGGCGCGTGGAATCGGCCAAGGCCCGGAAGATCCGGTCCACCTGGGCATCGCTGAGTTCAGTATCTACAACCATTTGGTTGTAGATTACGATAGGCTAGTGCAGCTGTCAAGCGGAGTACCGCCAACCGCGCGCGCTCCGTGCACCCACTGCCATCGCCGATTGTGGCGTTCATGGTCGGTTTGAAGAGTTCGCTGACTCCTATGTGGCGTTCATGGTCGGTTTGAGGCCCTAGAGCCGAGCCTCGGCGCGCTCGCCAGCCACAGCATCGGGCGTAGCGTTCTCCAGCTCCAGCACCCCGGAGTAGTAGTCAATCTTGTGGTTGAGGAACTGCATGTGTTCGCGGTCCGCCTCCATGCGCGCAGCGAGCGCCACCCGGTACCGCTCAAGTACCTCGACCCGCTCGGCAATGGTGTGGTCGCCTGCCCAGGTGAGCGATACAAAGTGCTTCATCTCGCGGATGGGCATCCCCGTACCCCGCAACAGCTGGAGGAACTTAACCCAACCCAGATCTTCCTCGGTATACCGACGGTGGCCGTTGGCGCCCTTGGCGATCTCGGGCAACAATCCCTCGCGCTCGTAGTACCGAAGCGTGTGCTTCGAGATGCCCATGCGCTCGGCAGCCTGGTCAATGGTGAGCTCGGTCATGCGCTCACGGTAACTCTTCGAGTGCACTCTAAGTCAAGGCCTCAGACCAATCTCGACACGCCGCTTGACTTCGAGCACGCTTCAACTTCTAGCGTCGGCCATATGACTAACACTGCATTCCGACTCGGAACCACAGAGAACCACCTGACCCCCATCGCGCTGGGCGCCATGAACTTTGGCACCCAGACTCCCGAGGATGAGGCCCGCCGCATCCTCGATCACTTCATTACCGAGGTGACGCCTCGCTACCAAGCGCCCGACGGCACGCAGGCCCGGGGCATGATCGACACCGCCGACTGCTACTCCTGGTGGGACGTTCGCGGCGAGTACGGCGGCCACGGCGAGTCTCTCCTGGGACGCTGGTTCGCCGATGCCGGCACTCGCGATGCGGTCTACCTCGCCACTAAGGGCACCGCGCTGATCGACGACATCGACGCGGTGTGGGACGGCGACAAGCAAAGGGACTGGTCGGTGATCGCGTCGCACTTTGTGGGCGCGTCACCAACGGTGCTCCGCGAGTCCCTCGCTGGGTCCCTCGAACGCCTAGGCGTGGACCACATTGACCTCTACTACAACCATGTGGATGACCGGAAGACCCCGCTCACTGAATCAGTGGGAACCTTCGCCTCGTTCGTAGCTGAGGGCAGCATCGGCGCCTATGGCTGGTCCAACGTCACCACCTGGCGGCTCGCCCAGATCCGCGCGGTGGCGAAGGCAAACGGCTGGCCTCAACCCGCGGCGCTCCAGCAGCAGCACTCATACCTGAACCGGCGTGCAGGGCTGCGTCACAACTCGATCGTGAGCGACGAGCAGCTCGACTATCTCGAGAATTACCCTGACCTGCAGCTCGTGGCGTATTCGCCGGTGCTCAAAGGCCTGTTCTCCGACAAGTCCAAGCGATCAGGAGGCTACTGGGCGATGGATCCCTACAAGGGCCCTGACGCCGATGCCCGATTGGCTGCCGTCGACAAAATCGCCAAGGCGACGGGTGCGACGGGCAACCAGGTGGTGCTCGCGTGGCTCATGGCTGCACAGTCGCCTCGAGTGCTGCCTCTCATTGGACCGCGCACGTTCGACCAGTACCTCGAAGCTGTCGAGGCGCTCGACGTGTCGCTTACCTCCGAGCAGCTTGAGGAGCTGGACACGGCCGGGGCGTAGCGCGAGGCGAAGACGCCGGTGCCGTCACCACGGCATCGGCGTTCCGCCACGCTATCGAGGCTGATACGGGAAGGCCACGTCAAACACGTGGTCGTCTGGACCTGCGGCCATGAAGTCGGTGACGAATACCTCGCGGGCCGGAAGAGTGGGCTCACCATGGGCATGCACCCACTCGGCGACCGCGTCGTACGCGTGCAGGAGCTGTGGATACTCGGCGTCGCGCTTCGCGATGGGGGTGTAGGCCTCATGATGCTCCGGTTCTAGACGAATGGCAATATCAACGCCGGGCGGCACCATGCCGTTGAACGGCACGCAGACGTCTACGATCGCCGACTCATCCGGTGTGACCTGCCCGTGGAATATCAAGTAAGTCGGGTCCTCGGGACTGGTGTGGGCAGGGCGCAGTCCATGGGCGGTGAGGTGATCGAAGAGCTTGGCGAAGCTGGCCATGACAAACTCGTCCAGTTCGGCCTGGTACACCTCCTTCGATACGAAGGCGAAGGTGCGCTCGGGAACGACTCGGGTGTGGACTTTCATGGTTGGGGTCCCTTCGTGAGACAGGCGGGTGGTGACGTATTCCGCAAGCCCTTTGCGGCCCGCGAACGCACGCTGCTGGTGCTCCCACCAGGCGCTGAACTCGGATACGGCATCCTCCGGTGTGGTGGTGTCGAGGATCGCCTCGATGGTGGCAAGCGGTATCTCCATCTTGCGCATGACGCCAATCAGGGCCGCACGATGGCGCTGATCGTCGGTGTAGTAGCGGTAGCCGCTTGCAGAATCTGTATAGGCGGCAGGAAGGAGTCCGTTGTGGTCGTACAGTCGCAGAGCCTTGTGACTGAGCTTGGTAAGCGCGGCGAATCGGCCGATGCTGATGAGGGCTTCTTCTTCCATGCTGACCATCGTGAAGCCTTCCCCTGGGGCAGAGTCAAGCGCAGGTTTTCGGCACCACTGCCGGGCCGTCACTCTCGGAAGTGCAGCGCCACGTCATACTCACGCCGTGGCCCACGCGCTTGACTCGTTCTTCTCCCACACCGACACATGGGAGGTGGACTCTGCAGTGAACGGGTTGCGTTGGAAGTCCGCCCACCGCTCGCGCAACCTCATGCCCGCGAGGCGGGCCATGAGGTCGAGTTCCGAAGGCCACACGTAGCGTTGCGGAGTCGCGAAGAGCCTGCCGCTACCGTCGGCCTCAACGTTGTAATGGTGCGAGGTGAGTTGCTGGTACACGACGTCGTACTCGTCGATGCCCGCGTACCCACCGTCTACCTTGAAGGCCACAAATCTTTCGCCAACTGGAAGCTTGCGTAGCTGCGGCACCTCGAGCTCGATGACAAACAGGCCGCCCTCAGCCAGATGTGCGGCAGCGTTGCGGAAGCACTCGACCTGCTGATCTTGGGTGAGGAGATTGCCGATCGTATTGAACACCAGATACACGAGCCCGAACTCGCCTTCCACTCGGGTGGTGGTCATGTCGCCCACCGTCACGGGGACCTGATCTGCTCCGGGTTTCGCACGCAATTGGTCGACCGTCGACGCTGACAGCTCGATCCCCACGACATTGACTCCGCGCTCACTCAGCGCGCGGGCGACGCGGCCGGTGCCCACCGCAAACTCGAGCGCGCGATAGCCCGCGGCGCACGCCTCAAGGAAGTCAACCGTGGGTCTGAGAACTTCGGGCGCGTACATGTACTCCACGTCGCGGTCGCAACCACTTGCGACCTCGGCGTCAAAGACTCCATCACTCATACCGTTACAGTAGGTGGCCCACTTCAGGCGCGCATACCCGAACCAGGGGATGCCCGCAGTTGACTTCGAGTGCACTCGAAGGTCTAGCGTGAGAGTCATGGACACCACCACGCTTGGACCGCTTGAGAACGTTAGCCGCCTCACGCTGGGCGGAGGTGGCATCGGCGCGCTGTGGGGACCCACCACCCGCGAGGAGGGCATCGCCACGCTGCGCGAAGCCCCGGACCACGGCATCAACTTGCTGGACTCCGCCCCCGGCTACAACGTATGCGAAGAGCTCATTGGCGAAGCCTTCGACGGCCGCCTGCCAGACGGGATACGGATCACGACCAAGTGCGGGATCGGCAACTTCGAGGCCGGCACCGCCTACGCCCAGTTCCGCGCGTCGCTCGAGAAGAGCTTCGCCGACATGCGGCTCGACCACGTGGACCTGTTCTTCTTGCACGGGCACATCCGGCAGCGGGAGCCCTGGGAGGGCGGCCCCTCCGAGGCCCAGGTGGAGGGTCACACGCGCTGGGACGCCTACACCGACGAGGTCATTCCGGCGTTCGAGCGGCTCGTCACAGAGGGGCTCATCGGCGCCTGGGGCCTCACAGGCGTGGACATGCCGCAAGCGATCATCGATGCGGTGCAGCGCGATGCGAAGCCAGCCGCCGTGCAATCCGTAGCGAACCTGCTCGACAGCCCCGGCACGCTGACCGACGGCCGCGGCGCCGCCCGCCCGCGCGACGTCATCCGAGCGGCGAACGCCAACGGCGTGGGAGTGATGGGCATCCGCGTGGTCCAGGCCGGCGGGCTGTGCGCGGTGATCGACCGCGAGCTCGAGGACACTCACCCCGAGTCAATCGACTACGACCGCGCCGCACCCTTCCGCGCGCTGTGTGAGCAGTGGGGCGAGGATCCCGCGATCGTGGCCCACCGCTACGCCCTGGGGATGGAGGGCGTGGACACCGTGATCGTGGGCGTGAAGAACCGCGAAGAGCTCCGGCAGATCGTGGACGCGGAAGACGCCGGCTCGCTGGACCCCGAGCAGGTCGCCGCCATAGACGCCCTCGGAATTCGCCGCGACTAGCGGGCTCCGCCTACTTGTCGAGCGCTGCGAGGAAGTCGCTCACCCGCTCGAACAGTAGGTGCGACGCGTCCTCGTCGTACTCGTGCCAGCCCTCGAACGCAAACAGGTGGCCGTCAGTCGAATACTCGAACTCCTCGCACGCCCCATCCGCGAGCGCCACCAGCGCCGCGTTCTCATCGGGCTCGAGCCATGGATCACCGTTGGCCGCGTGCAACTGCGCCGCGAGCCCCGCCGGCCACGCCGTGATGTCGAACCAAGCCGGAGAGACAGCCCCGGTCACCACCACGAGCCCCACCGCCTGCGGATCTTGGAGCGCGAGCACCTCCGCGACCCCGCCGCCCAGCGAGAACCCGGCGTACACCCGCGGCCCGTCAAGGCCAGCAACCTGCCCGCGAGCCACCGCGACAAACGACGCAAACCCCTCGCCGTCCACCTTCTCCACCCCCGCGTCCAGGTCGCCAAACACTTCGCCACCAAACAGGTCAGGCGTCACCACGGTGTGCCCGTCTTCGCGCAGCGCCTCCGCCCAATCGAGCACATGCTGAGTCAACCCCAACGCCGAATGCAACAACACCACCTGAGTCATACCGCCTCCTCCACCGCCATCAGCTCCCGCGTCACCTCATAGAACCTCACCAGGAACCGCGCCTCGTCCAGCCGCTTGCGCCGCATCCAGTGCGTCACTTCCTCGTTGCACTTGCTCGCGTTGCAGGACCGGCACGCGGGCACCACGTTGTCCACGGTGTACCGGCCGCCCCGAGAAATGGGGAGCACACAGTCTTTCTGTAACACAGCATCGGCCGATGCTGGGGTTTCGCAATACGCGCACGTCCCCCAGGCATTGAGGATCAGTGCCCATTGAGCTGCGGTGAGGTCGCTACCAGCGGCGTCCACGCGACGCTTGCGCTTGCGCGCCGCACGCGCCCGGCGGGACTGACTGACGGCCATAGTGCCGAGCCTAGTCACGGCCTCTGACGGCGCCCCGCTCACTCGGCGCGTGTCACCGGCGGTGCCACCTCCGAACCCGTGACTTCGATCCACCGCGTGATCCCGATCGCGGCCAAGAACTCCGTGTCGTGGCTCGCCACCAGCAGCGCCCCGCGATACTCGGCGAGGGCGCTCACCAGCTGATCCCGCGACGCGAAGTCCAGATTGTTGGTGGGCTCGTCGAGCAACAGCAACTGAGGCGAGGGCCGCGCCAGGAGCACGCACGCGAGCGAAGCCCGGAACCGCTCGCCCCCAGACAGGGTCGCGGCGAGCGCGTCGCCATCGCGCCCGCGAAACAAGAACCGCGCCAGCGCGGCACGCACCTCGTGCGGACTCGCACCTGGCGCGCGCATCCGAACGTTGTCCACCACGGTCAGCGCGTTGTCGAGCACGTCGAGCCGCTGCGGCAGGTAGCCCACGGGCACATGCACCTCGACCGTCCCGCCGCTCGCGGGCACCGCTCCCACCAACGTCTCGATCAGCGTGGTCTTGCCAGCGCCATTGGCGCCGATCACCGCGATGCGCTCGGGTCCCTTGACGGCCAGCGTGGCCACAGGCCCGTTACGCAAGACGGCCGACGCCACGGTCGCCACGTCCCGCCGCGGCGGCACCGCGCTTTCCGGCAGGTCCACGCGGATGGCTGGCGTCTCGATGACGGCGCTCTCGGCCGCCTCAAGCCGCTCGCGCGCCGCGGCCAGCCGCTCCTCGTGAATGCCCGTGACGCGTGCCAAGGTGGCCTGCGCCTGATTCTTCTTGGCATTCACCACCATCTTCGGCATGCCATTCCTCGCGGCCTTGTCGCCCACGCGCTTGCGCTTGCCAGCGCCTTCCACGTGAGAACGCAGTTCGCGGTGCTCGCGTGCCACCGTGGCCTCCGCCGTCCGCACCGCCTGTAGCACCGCAGCCTGCTCGACCGCGAGCGCCGCCTCGTAGTCGTCAATGTTGCCGCCAAACCAACGCAACCTGCCTGCGCGCAACTCGCCCACAGCATCGGCCTCCCGCAACAGTGCCCTATCGTGGCTGACCACCAGTGTTGCTCCCTTGCGGCTCGAGAGTGCACGGATCAGCCTGGCACTGGCCTGGGTGTCGAGGTTGTTGGTGGGCTCGTCGAGCAGCAGGACATCGGGCTGGTCGAGCAGCGCCGATGCTAGCGATAGCTTCATGGTCTCGCCGCCAGAGAGCTCCCCCACCTGGCGGTCGAGGGTGTCAGGTGGAAGTCCGACCTGGGATAGCGTCGCGGTCGCTCGCTCCTCGATGTCCCAGCTGCCATCGGCGAGGTCATAGTGAGCAGGGTCGGTCGAGCCGGCCTCGATCGCTCGGAGCGCCGCGCGGATGTGCGCGATCCCCAAGATGTCGTCGGCCCACGCGGTGGAGTTAAGAGTGACGTCTTGCGGCACGTAGCGAAGCGCGCCGGAGCACGTCACGATGCCGCGCGCAGGCGCCAACTCGCCCGAAAGCAACCGCAGCAGGGTGGACTTGCCAGCCCCGTTGGCGCCCACCACGGCGGTCAGGCCAGCGCTCAGCGCGCCGCCCGCGTCGGCGAGCACCGCCGTGCCGTCGGGCCACGAGAAGTGAAGGTGAGAAAAGGACAGATACGCAGAAGACATGGTGCCTCGATCAAGGTCTGGGTGGGGTGGACACACGGCCAGACGCGAACGCCTGGCGACCTTAGATCTTCAACGGAGGCTCCTTGAGGCGGATGGGTACCTGAGGCCCAAGTTATCACGCAGGGGCATAGGGGGCGACACGGCTGAGCCCCAGCAGGTCGAGGGGGACAACCGGCTGGGGCTCAGGTACTACCGGGGGGTCTAGTGGGTGGTGTCTTCGGTGCGTTCCACGACCTCGTGGTGCGTGGTGTTGCTTCGCTGGGCGTTGACGATCAGCGACAGGATGATGGCGAGCACACCTGCACCCATGCAGATGTAGCCGATCAAGACGAGGTTAACGGCTTCGACGCTGTCGCCCACGGCGAATGTCAGAATCGCGCCGAGGACGAGGAAGAAGATTCCTGTACCGAGTGCCATGAGATGCCTCCTAGTAGTTGATGCTTCACTACGAGAGTACCCCTAAACTCGGACAAATGCCCCATATGGGATGCATCGCGGCGTCGAGGTATAGGCCTCGCTGACGCGCGGGCAAAGGAAGGTGCCGGTGAACTGCTGGTGCGGGTGGGGATGCTGGCAGCGAGTGCAGGCAGTAGGCGCAGAGCGCAAGCAGCGGGGCGGCGATCGTCCGCCCCGTTAGGACCTAGGTCCAGCGGTGTCGCCCCAGCACGCTCGTAGTCTGAAAGTAGGTGTCGAGACTTTCGGTACCCGCTCCAAGGCCGCAGTCCCCCGGTCCACAACGTCAGACTGTCAACGAAGCAGTCGGAGGTCCCGGTGTCTGAACACAGCGAACGCATCACCATCAAGGTCAATGACCGCGAGATGGAGGTCGAGTCCGGCCTCACGATCCTCCAAGCGCTGACCAAAGAGGGTATTGAGGTGCCCTCGCTTTGTCACGACATCCGGCTTGAGCGATCCAACGGCAGTTGCGGACTGTGCGTGGTCGAGGTGGGGGCCGATGCCCCCCGCGACGTCAAGGCTTGCCTCACCCCCGTCCAACCTGGGTTGGAGATCCAAACCCACACGCCGCGGCTCGAGGCCTACCGCAAGGTTCGGCTAGAGCAACTCCTGTGTGACCACAACGCTGACTGCATTGCGCCGTGCGTCCAGACCTGCCCCGCGAACATCGACATCCAGACGTACCTGCGCCTGGTAGCCGACGGCAACTATGAGGCCGCCGTTCGCGTGATCAAGGATCGCAACCCGTTCCCGTCCGTGTGCGGACGCGTGTGCCCGCATCCGTGTGAGTCGGAGTGCCGGCGCAGCCTGGTGGATGAGCCGGTCGCGATCAACGCCGTCAAGCGCTTCGCTGCCGACTGGGACATGCAGCGCGAGACCCCGTGGATGCCGCGCGTGGCCGAGTCTACGGGCAAGCGCGTCGCCATCGTGGGTGCAGGTCCCTCGGGACTGTCGGCCGCCAACTACCTCGCGATCGCCGGTCACGACGTGACCGTCTACGAACGCCAAGCTGAGGCCGGCGGAATGATGCGCTACGGCATCCCCGACTACCGGCTGCCGGCGGAGACGCTCGACAAGGAGATCGGTCAAATCAAGGCCCTGGGAGTGCGTATTGAGACCGGCAAGGCTCTCGGCACCCACCTGAGTCTCGAGAAGCTGAAGGAAGGCTTCGACGCCGTCTACCTGGCCGTGGGCTCCTGGGGTGCAACGCCGCTTCACGTAGACGGCGACCAGACCCCGGGCGTGGAGCTGGGCATCACCTACCTCCGCCATGTGGTGCAGGGCAAGGACGTGCCGCTCGGAGACACCGTGGTGGTGATCGGTGGTGGCAACACCGCAATCGACTGCGCGCGCACTGCGCTACGCAAAGGCGCCAAGCACGTCAAACTCGTGTACCGGCGCACGCGTGACGAGATGCCGGCACAATCCATCGAGGTGGAAGAAGCCATCCGGGAAGGCGTCGAGATGGTCTTCTTGGTCGCGCCCACACGGATTGACGAAGTGGCCGACGGCGCCAAGGAACTCCACTGCATCCGCATGGAGCTTGGCGAGCCCGACCGTTCGGGACGCCGCCGCCCCGTGCCGGTTGACGGCAGCGACTTCGTGATCCGCACCGACGCGATCATCGGAGCGATCGGCCAGTCCACCGACACCGGCTTCCTCTACAACGACCTCCCCGTGCGCCTCAACAAGTGGGGCGACGTCGACATCAATGGCCTCACCATGCAAACTTCCGAGGCCAAAGTGTTCGCCGGCGGCGACTGCGTCACCGGGCCTGCCACGGTGATCCGCGCCATCGCTGCGGGACGTCGCGCCGCGACAGCAATTGACCAGTTCGTCACCCACGGCGTCGTGGTTCCCGGCCATGAGGACTACGCGTGCAGCCGCGGATCGCTCGAAGACCTCCCGCGCGACGAGTTCGAGGACCTGCCGAAACTGGGCCGGGCCAAGCAACACGAGCTTCCCGTGAGCGAACGCCTCGATGGCTTCCCCGAGGTGGAGTTCGCGCTCACTGAAGAGCAGGCCCGCGCAGAAGCCTCGCGCTGCCTCACCTGCGGGTGCGCCAAGCAGTCCAACTGCTCGCTGCGCGACGCCGCGACGTCTCACGGCGTGACGTTCTCACTGCCTCTCCACGTGCGCCCCCGCACGCCCATTGTCGAAGACCACCCGTTTATTCGTCTTGACCACAACAAGTGCATCAGTTGCAGCCTCTGCGTCTCCACCTGCGCAGAGATCATGGGCCCGGGCGTGCTCGCCTTCCAGTACAAGGACGGCAAGCTCGCGGTCGGCACACACAACGGACTGACGCTCGACCAAACCGATTGCGTCTCGTGCGGCCAGTGCGTACGAGCGTGCCCCACTGGCGCGCTGGACTACGTGCGCGAGCGCGGCGACGTCTTCACCGCGATCAACGATCCCAGCAAGGTGGTGGTGGGTTTTGTGGCCCCGGCTGTGCGCAGCCTGATCGCCTCCGAGTACAACGTTCCCTTCGAGGACATCTCTGGCTTCATGGCTGGCTTGATGCGCCGGGTTGGGTTCGACAAGGCGTTCGACTTCGTTTTCGCAGCCGACCTCACCATCATGGAAGAGACCACAGAGTTCTTTGACCGGGTCGCCAACAATGGTGTGTCGCCGCTCCTCACCTCCTGCTGCCCGGGATGGGTGAACTTCGTGGAGCGCCGCTACCCGGACATCATTCCTCACCTGTCCAGCTGCAAGTCGCCGCAACAAATGATGGGGGCAACGGTCAAGAATCACTTCGCTCAGCAAGCGGGGGTGAGCCTCGACGACCTCTACGTGGTGTCGATCGTGCCGTGCATCGCCAAGAAGTACGAGGCTGCCCGGCCAGAGTTCGCACCTCTTGGGATCCGCGATGTTGACGCGGTACTCACCAGCACCGAGTTCCTTGAGATGGCGCAGATGCTGCGCCTTGAACGCGAGGACATTGTGCCGGCAGAGTTTGACCACCCGTACCAGAAGGTCAGCGGTGCCGGCGTCCTGTTCGGTGCATCCGGCGGAGTCGCAGAGGCCGCCGTCCGCGCGGCGGTGGAGAAGCTCACTGGAGAGCCGCTGACGGGCCGCCTCGACTACCAACCGGTCGCGGGCTTCACAGGGGTGAAGTCCGCGACGGTGGTGGCCAATGGCCGACCTCTCACCGTCGCCGCAATCTCGGGACTCGGCAACGTCGAACCCCTGGTCAAGAAGCTCCTCGCCGGTGAGGATCTGGGCTTTGACCTCATCGAGGTCATGGCATGTCCTGGTGGCTGCGTCCAAGGAGCGGGGCACCCCGTCCCAGAACTTGCGGGCGTCATGGCTGCGCGAGAACAAGTCCTCAACAACATCGACAACGCGTCCGTGATTCGCGGCTCGCAAGACAACCCCGATGTCATGAAGCTCTACGAGGACTTCTTTGGAGAGCCCAACTCTGAGGTCGCGCACCACTTGCTTCACACCGAGTACAAGCCTTTTGAGCGCAAACCCGTCACGAAATAGGCCCACCCCGCAACCGAGGAGAGTCCCCATGAAGCACACCATCTCGATGGCGAGCATTGCGTTGTTCGTAGCGGTGCTCACGGGGTGTGCCGCCGCCGCGCCATCTGCCACGCCCACGCCCACACAGCCAGCCCCGACAGCATCGGCCGATGTCACACCCCAGACCGTGCGCATCGGCTCACTCAAGGGACCCACCACCATGGGCCTTGTGGGGCTCATGGATCAGGCCGACCGTGGCCTTGCGGTGCACGACTACGAGGTGGAGGTCTACGGCACGGCGGATCAAGTGGTGCCGCTCATGGTGCAGGGCAACCTAGACATCGCGTTGATTCCCGCGAACCTCGCGGCTGTGTTGTATCAGCGAACCGTGGGAACTGACGCGCAGATCGAGGTGCTCGCGATCAACACCCTGGGCGTCCTCACCATCGTCGAGACCGGGGAAGCCATCAACTCGATGGAAGACCTGCGCGGTCGCACCATTTACAGCACGGGCAAAGGCACCACGCCGGAGCACGTGCTGAATTACTTGCTGAGCGAGAACGGACTCACACCTGGTGTGGACGTCACGGTGGAGTTCAAGAGCGAAGCGACCGAAGTCGCGGCGGTGCTCGCCGCCGATCCAGCCGCGATCGGAGTTCTCCCGCAGCCGTACGTCACGGTGCTCATGGGGGCGAACCCGGACGTGCGCGTGGCGCTCGACCTCACCGAGGAGTGGGATGCCGTCGCGACCGACTCCCAGCTCGTCACGGGCGTAGTTGTGGTTCGCCGTGCTTTCGCCGCCGAGCATCCCGCCGTTGTCACCCAGTTCTTGGCGGACTACCGCGCTTCCACGGAGTTCGTCAACACCTTGCCCACCAACGCTGCGCCCCTGATCGTCGCGGTCGGGATCGCGCCCAATGCCGCAATAGCGGAGACTGCCATCCCGGCGTGCAATATTGTCTACATTGACGGCGCCCAGATGCGGCGCATGCTCGAGGGCTACCTTGGCGTGCTGCACGCCGCAGACCCCGAGTCGGTGGGAGGAAGCGTGCCCGGAGATGACTTCTACTACTCCGACTAGGACTCCCCTGGTGCGCCGGCGCGCTTTCGGGCCGGTGGCCCTAGCCGTGCTGTTCTGGTTAGCCGTCTGGCACGTCGCCGCGGCTGTCGTGGGACGCGACTTCCTCCTTGCGCCCCCGTGGCAGGTGGTGGTCCGGCTCACAGAACTCGCGGCGACGGCAGAATTCTGGTCCACTGCAGGAACATCGCTGTTGCGCATTGCCGTGGGCTTCACTGCCGCTGCCGTGGCCGGCACCATCGCAGCTGCGCTGGCCGGACGCTATCGCTGGATCGAGGTACTCCTCGCACCACTGATCGTGACGATCCGGAGCGTTCCCGTGGTCAGTTTCATCATCCTGGTGCTGTTGTGGGCGGACGCGGCCTGGCTTGCGGCTATCACGAGCTTCCTGATGGTGTTGCCGGTGATGTACACGGCAGTCCTAGGCGGCGTGCGCAATCGAGACCGTCAACTTCTCGAGGCCGCAACCGTGTTCGGGGTACCGCTGTGGCGGCGCATCCGAGCGATCGACGTTCCATCCGTGATGCCGTTCTTTGTCGCAGCCAGCCGTACCGGCGTTGGCCTCGCCTGGAAGAGCGGCGTCGCAGCCGAGGTCATCGGCGTCGCCAGCGGCAGCATCGGCGGCCAGCTCTACCAATCCAAGATCTTCCTCGATTCGGCCAGCCTGTTCGCCTGGACGGTTGTGATTGTGGGCCTGAGCGTCGCGTGCGAGAAGGTTGCGCTGTGGGCGCTGGCGCGCGGCGAGCGGCGTATGACGGGAGCATTGACATGAGCGCCGCTAGTGGCGTGACCTTGCGCGGCGTGGGGCGGCGCTACGGAGACACGTGGGTGTTCCGGGGACTCGACGTGGAGATCGCGGCTGGCGAGACGGTCGCGCTTACGGGCCCGAATGGATGTGGCAAGACCACGGTCGCACGGCTGGTGCTGGGGCTCGACACCCCTGACGAGGGCTCGGTGACAGGAATCAGCGGCCGACGTCGCGGGGCAGTCTTCCAGGAGGACCGGCTGTGTGGCCACCTCAGCGCGGTGGGCAACGTGCGGTTGATGCTCGATCGGGCAGACTGGCCGTCAGCCGGTGACCACCTGCAACGAGTGGGCCTGGCCACCGACGAGTGGGACAAGCCAGTGAGTTCGCTCTCCGGAGGGCAGCGGCGCCGGGTCGCCGTTGTCAGGGCACTCGCGGGGCCCGCCGACCTCGTGGTGTTGGACGAGCCGTGCACCGGAATCGATGCCGACGCAAAGCCGATCATCATGGCCTACCTGCGTGAGCAACTCGGTGGGCGGACTGCCCTGCTGATCACTCACTCGCGTGCCGAGGCCGAAGCGCTCGGCACGCGCGCGGTGACGATGACGCGTTAGCGCATGTTCACGGGGTTGAAGCCCGTGCCCACGTGCGCTGGCTCCTGACTGACGGGGGCGCCGTTGGCCTGCCACTGCCTCACGATGGGGGCAACCGGCGGGTCCTCTTTGGCGCGACCCTTCCACAGCACAATGAACGGCGCGATGAGCGTCCCGTACACCACGTGCACCGTGGCCTCAAACGGGATGTTCGCGGCCTCAAAGACGGGATAGAAGTTGGGCGCCAGCACCAAGAAGTTGAAGATGAAGATGCACAGGCCGTAGAAGGCGGTCATGGACACCCGGGTGACGTTGGACTTCAGTTCGGTGGCGATCAGACCAATGAACGCGCCGTAGATGAGAGAGAGGGAGATGTGTACCGCCCATCCCACGGCGAGGCTGGTTTCACCCGCATAGAAGGCCTCATCAGGCTGCACGATGGTGGCGATCATGTGAATGATCGTGTTCGCAGGCAAGCCGGCGTCGGCAAGGTACCACATTTGTAGGACTCCGAACAGGGTGCCCGCGACGAGACCCCCCATCGCACCACGGAGCGTCATCGCCCCATGACTGTCCATCTTGATGTCGCGTCCGTCTTGGTCGTTTGTCATGAGCTACCCCTCAGTAGTCAGTGGCGCGACCACCGCGCCACCCCTTGTTCGGGGATGGAACGTCGACGGATTGGTTTCTATTCGCGGGTGCAGTCCTCACCCTGTGGGTCGAACCGAGCCCACGATGTCCTGGTCGGCGTAGACAAAGCACTCGTAACTTCTTTGGCCGGCGGCAAAGCCCTGGCGCGTTGGGTAGTAGAAGGAGTAGTAGGTGGCGTCGGCGTTGTTGAGGTCAAGGTGGGTTTCCGCACGCATGTAGCACTGTTCGTCGATGCGCACCGCAACCTCATCGGCACGCGGGTACGCCGTGTCGGTGAGCGTCCCTACGTAGTAGACCTCCCCAAAGTGCGGTTCGTCGCAGGACCTCAAGGTGAACATTTCGACAACGTCGGTACCTGATTGCGTGACTACCTCAGGTTCGTCGAAGCAGTCTCCGAGACTCAGTTCCTCGGTGCGCTCCGGGCCAAACACTCCGGGAAGGACACTGGCCCCAATCGCGATGGCAAGGAGGCCAAAGACCAACCCATTCATCACCACGCCCACGACCGCCTCGCCGCGGTTGGTCGCCTTGCCCTTCTTGACCGCCCAGAGGCCAAGCAGCCCCGAAATCAATCCTGGCAATCCCCCAAAGAACACCAACCTCAGCGAGACCCCGCCCAGCCAGTTGAGAGTGTCGCTCTCCTGCGGTGGAGTCTCACCGATGGGCGGTGGCGGAAGCGCCGGCTGGGAGCCGATGGGCGGCAGTGGCGAACCCGATGGCTTCGCGGGTCCCGCAATCGCCGGAACCTTCATCCACGATGCACGTGGTTCGTCAACGAAGCCTGGCGTACCGGCCTTGGGGGTGCTGTCGCCAACCATCGCGGCTCCTTCTCGTGGTTACGGATTGAGGCGGACGGAGCCCGCGATGTCGTGATCCGCGAACACGAAGCACTCGTATTGCCGGGCGCCATCCGCAAAGCCGCGCGCAGTGGGGTAGTAGTACGAGTAGTACTGAGCGTTCGGATTGTCGAGGTCGAGCCAGTACTCCGCTTGGGTGTAGCAAATCTGGTCGACGCGAGTGTCCACCGCGTCCGTTCCAGGGTAGATCGCGTCGGTCATCGTTCCGACGTAGTAGACCTCGCCATAGTGGGGCTGATCGCAAGGAGTCAAGGTGTACTCCCCCACGACTTCGATGCCGTCTTCCATGTAGACATCAGGCTCATCAAAGCAGTAGCCGACGCTCAGGGTGTCGGTGCGCTGCGGGCCAACCACGGCCATGGCGCCAACGACCACGAAGACCAGCGCAAGGAGGCCAAGGATGACGCTGTTGATGATGACACCCGCGAGCGCGACCCCGCGATTGGTGGCCTCGCCTCTCTTCGCGGCGTTGAGGCCCATGATGCCGAGCACCAGCCCGATCACCCCACCGCCAAGCACACCAAAGACGAGCGACACCACGCCCATCCAGTTCTTCTTGGTGCTGACGAGTCCGGGCACAGTGAGCGAGGCCGGAACCGTGGGCTGCACTGAGTAGCCCGGCGTAGCCGGCGTCGGTGATGCGGCTGGCGAGGGCATGTTCATCCAGGGTTCGCGTGGGTCTTCAACGAATCCCGGGTTCCCCGACGGTGGATGGTTGTCGTGTGACATGCGCGCCCCTCAGCAGTTGTTTCTCGGGATCACCCTACTCAATGAGTGGCATCAGCAACAGGGCCATAGGTCAGTACAGCCAGCGGCAACCGTAGCGCTCGAGCGTAAGGGTAAGCGTGCCATCACTCGCGATCGTCACTGGTTCGGGGTTCCCCGAGCCCTCGACGAGCTGATCGAAGAGCTCTAGGCCCGGCTTCAGTCCATCGGGAGAAAGCTTCACTTCGAGCGGCTGGTCGGCAAAGTTATGTACCGCAACCACTGTCGAGCCGCGGTAGGTTGCCGCGTGTGCGAACACTGCCTCGTGGTCGGCGGGAACCAGCGCGACCTCGCACCATCCAAACTCCGAGCGTTCGCGTCGCCGCCTGATCAACAAAGTGATCCACGACAGCAGAGAGTTGGGGTCTTCGAGTTGCACCTCGACGTTGCATTCTGCGGGCCCGTATACGCCGTCCGGTGGCAACGCCACCAAATCATCGGTTGCGGCGGTCGAAAACCCCGCGTTGTGGCCCGCAGTCCATTGCATGGGCGTGCGCACCGCCATCCTGCCGTCAATGTCGAGGTTCTCGGCCATGCCGATCTCCTCGCCGTAGAACAGCACAGGCGTGCCCGGTAGCGAGTAGAGCAAGCTATAGGCCATCCGGAGACGTTGTCTGTCCCCGCCCATCATGGTGGGCAGGCGCCTACGCAACCCGCGGCCAAACACCTGCATCTCAGGGTCCGCACCAAAGGCCTCGAAGACTTCATCACGCTCAGACTCCGACAGTTGGTCAAGCGTCAGCTCATCGTGATTGCGGAGAAAGACAGCCCACTGCCCATCTCCTGCAGGCTGAGGCCGGCGCTCCAGGGCTTTGACAAGTGCGCCGGGATGTTGCCGCGCGAGAGCCAGAAACAGTGCCTGCGATCCAGGGAAGTCAAAGCACATCGCGAGCTCTTCGCGTTGGTCGCCAAAGTACGGCATCAGCTCGGGGTAGTCGAGATTCACCTCGCCCAACATCGCGGCGTCTCCTCGCCGACGCACCATGAACGCCCGCAAATCCGCGAGGAAGTCGTGGGGGTCGGGTACCTCAGGCTCGTCATGATCTTCAGTACCTTCAAGCATGTACGGCACGGCGTCTACACGGAACCCTGACAACCCAAGCTCCATCCAGAATCCCATCACCCTCGCGATCTCGTCTCGCACTTCTGGGTTGGCGAGGTTGAGGTCCGGCTGATGAGAGTAGAAGTGATGCAGATAGTGCTGCCGTGTGCGACCGTCGCGGGTCCACCGGCTATCTTCCGCGTCGGGAAACATCACGCCCTCGGCGTGGTCAGCGGGCGGCTCATCACGCCACACGTACCAATCGCGTTTGGGGTTGGTCTTGGACGACCTTGACTCGAGGAACCAGGGGTGCTGATCGCTCGTGTGGTTCACCACCAGGTCCGCGATGACTCGGATTCCGTGCGACCGAGCAGTGCGCATGGTCTCAACAAAGTCGCCTAGCGTCCCAAGACGGGAATCTACCGAGTAGTAGTCGGTGATGTCATAGCCGTCGTCGCGATTGGGGGAGGGATAGAACGGCATGAGCCACAAGCACGAGACTCCCAGGCGCGCCAAGTGTTCGATCCGCTCAGTGAGTCCCGCAAAGTCACCGACGCCGTCGCCATTGGAGTCTTGGTAGCGTTCTACGTCCAGGCAGTAGATGATGGCGTTCTTCCACCAGACGTCGGCCGTGCGTGAGGCCTTCATCGACGACCTCCGGCGACCTGAGGCAGGACGTGCTCGCCAAAGGCATCAATGAACTCGGCCTGATGCTGACCAACGTGGTGAACCATGATGCCGTCAAATCCCAGGTCCGCGTATTCCGCGATCCATGCAGCGTGTTGCGCCAGGTCCGCGGACACTCGCACCGCGCTATGGAGCTGATCGGGCGTGACATTCTCGCCGGCGGCATCGAAGGCATCGACACTGTCCACGTCCCACATCATGGGAGGCTCATAGACATGGGTGCGCCATTGGTCGTGCGCGATCGCGAGCGCCTCGCTGTCTGAGCGCGCGTACGAGACATGCAGTTGGAAGTATGTAGGGCCCTTCCCCCCCGCTTGGCGGTACGCGTCCACCGTGCGCTTCACGTCGTCCACGTCGATCCCCACGGTGATCATGCCTTCGGCCCACTGGGCGCTCCACGCGGCGGTCTCCTCGCTCACTGCGGCCGCGTACACGGCTGGTTTGGTGGAAGGCTTCGTGAACAGCGTCGCTCGGTCCACGATGACGTGTCCGTCGACGCTCACGGTCTCCCCTGCGAGTAGGCGTTGAATAACACCGACGCTTTCGAGCAACCGTTCGTTGCGGTGCTCTTTGGAAGGCCAAGGATCGCCCGTGATGTGTTCGTTGATGTTCTCACCAGAGCCCAGCGCCGCCCAGAACCTGCCCGGGTACATCTGGGCAAGAGTGCCCATCGCCTGCGCAATGATCGCGGGATGGTAGCGCTGGCCCGGGGCGTTCACAACACCAAGAGGGATGGTGGTGGCCTCAAGTGCGGCACCTAGCCACGACCACGCGAACCCGGACTCGCCCTGCCGTCTACTCCAGGGCGCAAAGTGGTCACTGCACATCGCGGCGGTGAATCCTGCCTGCTCGGCGTGCTTGACGTCGGTCAGGAGTTGGCGAGGAGCAATCTGCTCATGGGACGCATGAAATCCGATTAGTGGCATTTGTCCAGCACACCACGATTACGTGGTGCGCGCCATGTGAAAGCGCCCGGCGCCTAGCTCCGAGCGCGCGCCGGGGCTGCCACTGGCAGCGTAGGCCTCTCGGCCACAAAGGGTGAGGTCATGGCCCGCAGCAGCGCGCTGTACCCCACGCCCATCCGCACTTCCGTGCCGGCTGCCAACTGGAGCGGCGTCTCGACCACCAAGTGATCGCTACTGGCGCCAAGCACGCTCACCCCGGCGGGCAAGGAGATATCCCGCGGGTCCACGTCTTGCTCGCCCACCGCGAGGATGGTTTGGATGATCTGTCCGCGCGAACGCGCGGTCACCGGTACCACGGCACCAAAGGCGCCTTGGGCTAGCTTGCCCCACGGCTGCGCGGGCTTGACTCTGGATTCGATCACGGAGGCCACCAGCGTGATCGCATCTGTGTGCAGCCCCTCGACGGGCGTGCGGGTGAGCGGGTCCAGACCCAGCAGGATCGACTCGCCCAAGCGCAGATCGTTGACTCGTTCCGGCGGCGCCGCGGACAGTGCCCAGCCTAGGCTCGCAGAGTTGCCTCCCGAGACGACGGCAAGTTGGCGTCCGATCTTGCTTTCCACGATGGTCGCGAGTGCGGACAGTTCTTGCATCTGAGCGACCTCGGGAACCACGCCGCTTTGGCAAGCCAAGTTGGTTCCGATGCCCGTCAGTGTCAGTCCTGCAGTGCGATGGACTCGCCTGCACACGTCGGCGAGGTCGGCGGGCATGACCCCTTCTCGCAAGTCACCCAACTCCACCATCACGATGATCCCCACCAACCGGCCAGTCCGGGACGCGGCATCGGATAGCGCCATCGCCACATCGAGGTCCGTGGTCATCACGACGTTCGCACACGCCGCTGCCTCGTCGGCCTGATCCGGGGCAGGCGATCGCAACAGCGTCAGCGGCACGCGCACCCCTGACTCGCGCAGGGCGCGCAGGTTCTCGATGCGGGAGTCCGCGAGGCCGCGCACGCCAGCCGCAATCAGTTCGCGAGCGATGTCGGGTGACCCCAAGGTGGCCTTGGTTACGCCCGTGACGCCGATGCCCTTAGCACCCAGTCGCTGCACCAGGCTTCGCGCGTTGTCGCCGATCTTGCCGAAGTCGATCTCGAGCCGAGGGGTGGTCATGACGCCAGCTCCACGACCACTGGTTTGAGGGCGGGGAACGCGGCGAGGACCATGTCCACCAGCTCAGTGGCTGGTCGCGTGAGTGGATCCGTGGCTGGCAGGCCAAGGTCGGCTTCGTAGAGCAGGGCCGCTGCGGTGACGTCGGCGTCGGTCATGTTCTCGTGGTTAATCGTCAGCCCAATGACGCGGGTCTTCGCGAACGTCTCAATGAGCCGAATCTCGCTCCTAGGTGTGGGCATGGGCATCGATGGGTAGTCGCTGAGTTCAGTGCGTGCCGGGGCGTGCTGCAGAATCACCGCTTGCGGCTGGGCACCACGCAAAATCACCGTGGAACTCACGTAGGCCGGGTGGCTCAGCGCGCCTTGCCCTTCAATGACGATGACCTGAGGCAGTGCGCCTTGGTACGCGGCAACCACGGCACCTTCGAGTTCGCCGATTCCAAACTGTGCCGGAATGGCGTCAAGCGCCACCCCGTACTTGGCACCTTGCATCAACCCGGTCTGGCCGGTTCCCACCATGACGGTGTCGATACCAGCATCGTTGAGCGCGGCTGTGAGGAGGGTCGCGGTAGTGCGCTTGCCAATGGCACCGTCGGTGCCGAGCACCGCAATCCGCACGCAATCCACCGTGGCGATGGCGCCATCGAACATGCGTAGGTCCTTGGTGGCATGCGGCCGGCGAATGTCGTGAAGTTCAACACCCGCAATAAGAGCGGCGGTCACCATCTCGGGATCGTCCCCAAGAAACTCATGGAGGCCGTTGACGATGTTCATGCCCCGCGCAATAGCATCGAGGACCACCAGCCTGTGGGCAGGAGACATCAGCCCACTCAAAGGTGCGATGCCAAAGATGAACACCGTGGGCTGGTCGAGCCCGTCGCCTGCTGCACCATCGAGGTCCTTGACGATGAGCACACCGTTGTGAGTGCCGTCGAGCACCAAGCCAGCATCGAGCCCTGCGTGATCGCTATCGATCACCGAAGCAATGCTGTAGCGCTCACTGTGGCGCACCAGGCCGTTCGCAGTCTTGCCGTCGATCTTGGCGAAATTGCCCTCGCAGAACACCGTCGCGAGCGGGCGGAGGTCCGTGGCCGGGACGGTCGGCGTATGGGGGACGGGGGCATACATGGGTGCGAAAGCTCCTTGAGAGGTTCTCAGAGGAGGCGACGGCAGCGCTTCGAGTGCGACGCTCATGGCTGCGCACATCGAAATTCGACAAAGGTCCCCGCTAAGGCGAGTAGTGGTCCAAGTGTACGCCGTGTTGCTCGCGCGCCCTACGGCAAGAGGCCGCGACTACGGCACAATGGACCCATGACTGAGATTGTTGTGATCGAGAACGAATCCTGGCGCGTAGGGCTCATCCCCTCCACTGGTGGCTCCGTGGCCTTTGGCCAGACCCGCATCGGCGATGCCTGGGTGGACGTCCTGCGACCCACCCCAACCGAGCACCTCAGGTCAGCTCCCGCGACCGCGTCCTACCCGCTCGTGCCATGGTCCAACCGGATCCACCACGGCGCGCTCGCGTGGCAGGGCCGCGAGTACCAGTTGCGCATTAACTTCCCCGACGGCACGGCGATCCATGGCACCGGCTCGGAGTTCCCGTGGACCGTGGTGGAGAAGGCTGCCGACCGCGTCGTGCTTGAGTTTGTGTCCACCGAGTTCTACGGAGTCAACTTTCCGTGGAGCTTCACCGCGCGCTTCACGTACGCCCTGGACGGCAACCGCTTCACGTGGGGCATGGCGGTCACCAACACTGACGCCGAGGCGTTCCCCGCAGGGTTGGGTCACCACCCTCACTTCTTGCGTGCGCTCACCGGCGCTGACGGCAATGCGTTGGGCGGCGAGGTACAGCTACAGGTGAACAGCGAGATGACCTACCCGCTCGAGGCCTGCATGCCCGTGGGCCCCGCCGCGACGCCACCACCGCACACGGACTTCCGCACCCTGCGGCCCCTGGGCGATCCCTTTGTGGACGACTGCTTCACCGGCCGTACCTCACCAGTGACGGCGACCCTCGAGTACCCGGGCGCGTTGACGGTGGACTTCGAGGCCGATGACCTGTTCCAGCACGTGGTGGTCTACATTCCACAAGGGCAGACGTTCCTCGCGGTAGAGCCCGTCACGAACGCCAACGACGGCTTCAATCTGATGCGCGACGGAGTCGAGGGACACGGCGTATTCGTGGTCGAGCCCGGCGCCACCGTGGGCGCCGAATTCTCCTTGGTGGCCAACGTTCACTAGGGTGGGAGTGCGGCCGCTCGCGGCCACGCGGGTGTAGTTCAATGGTAGAACTTCAGCTTCCCAAGCTGATAGCGCGGGTTCGATTCCCGTCACCCGCTCCAGTGCGGCCCACGGGTTGGCGATTGCACGGGAGGCACGCCTAGCGTGCACCACTTAGCCCTGCGCGGTGCGGTAACTCAGCATGGGGATGCCGCTAGCACTCGCCGTTCAACAGCTGGTGCCTTAGGGAGTAGCTGATGCCGTGGGAGCCGGTTCGCCCGAGGCACCCGGAGATGGGGTTGGCTCTGGCGATGGGCTGGGGTCAATCACTGGCACCGGCACTTCGCACCGACCGCCCGGCTCGAGTCCCGTGCCGGAGAAGTAGCTGAATGCCTCCTTGCCGCCACCCGCATAGGTGAGCAACACGCACCAGTCGGTCGCAGAGTTCTCTACGACAGTCAAGGTGCGCTCCGTGAGTAGCGCCGCGGACACCGTCACATTCTCGATGATGTACCCGTCGGGGGCTTGAACCACCGTGGGAAGCCGCCCTTCCTCGACCACGAAGAGCGCGATCTCGCGCCCCACCGCGGCGACGTCAACCTGTGCGTTGATGTCCGTAACGTCCTTGTCGTAGGCCGGAGCGGCGACAAAGTAGTACCAGGCACCCGCCGCAACAGTTGCTGCCAGCCCGATGTACCCAAGGATGGTGCCTGCAAGCGCGAAGGTGCGGTTGGTAGCGGTGCCGTTCTTGTTCGCGGAGAGCCCCAGGTGACCCAGGGCAATGGCGACCACACTCAACCCCAGAGCGCCGGTGATCACTGCCGTGATGCCCATCCAGTTGCGAGAGTCATCGGAGCCAACGCCGTGATCATCGCCGGCACCTGGATCGATACCGTAGCCGCCAGCAGGCGTGGTCATCTGGGAGTCCTTTCAGGAGGTCTACCAGCAAGCGTAACCGTCACGCGGGTGGTTGCCACCCGTGTGAGCGGCGGCGCGTGTCGCGCCCACGGAATGCAGGCCAGGTCTCTTACCGTTGTAGCGAAGCGGTGCTGGGCCTCAGCGTCTAGCTGCTCACCGCTGGCAAGGCGAAGGCCCCCCGGAGTAAGCGTCCGGGGGGCCTTGCCATGACCTCAAGTTCTCGCCTCGCCAGTTGCCCGGTGAGGCGACGGCCGCGATTGACGATGCGGCTTCACCCCCGCGAACGAGCGTGACCTATCAGTCGGTGTTCCGGGCCGTCAGCCCCTGTGCCGTCACCCACAGTTCTCCAGGAACCCTCTTGTGAGAGAACCCATCGACGTGGACTGCCGTTGTCCGAAACACCCGGGATGTCGCTCACCACTGAACTCACGTTCCGCCTCCGCCGGCCACGTTTCCGTGGACCTGCGAGGGAAGTTCTTGAGCCTTCCGGCCGGGTTTCCCCTGCCTTCTTGAGCGATGAACGTCGATCCCGATTACCCAGGTCTACTCGCCTGGGGACCCTGCGCGCAACCCCAGGAGGATGCTATTTTTGTCCACTTTTTCCCCCACATGGTTATCCACCGTTTTTCAGCACAAGGTGTGGACTGTGCACACGCCTGTGGACAGAATCTGTGGACAGACGCCGTCGTCCTACGAGCCGTCGCGGGCGCGCATCTTGGTCAGCATCTCGTTGTAGGCCTTCAGTTCCGCATCGTCGTCGCGATCGGCCTGCCGATCCTTGCGGATGCCCTCGCGGGTGTCCGCCTTGCGCCAAGCCATCATGACTCCCAGCGCGAGCAACAGCACGGGAAGCTCACCAATGCCCCACGCGATCTGGCCGCCGTACTGTTGATCAGCCAGAGCATCGGCCCCCCAGTCGCGCCCCATTAGACCAAACCAGCGCGGGGCGAGCAACACCTCGGAGCTCAAGAGAGCGACTCCAAAGAACGCATGGAAGGCCATGGTCGCGAAGAGCAACACGATCCGCAAAGGGTAGCGAGGGCGAGTGGGCCCCGGGTCAATGCCAATCAGCGCGTTGACAAAGAAGTACCCCACAGCGGTGAAGTGAGCAATCATTCCCAGGTGGCCGGCATGGTTGCTGAGCGTGAACTCAAAGATGGGCGTGTAGTAGAAGATCACCAGTGAGCCCGCAAAGTTCACGGCGGCCACCACCGGGTGCGCCAGGAACTGCAGGAGCCGCGACTCGACCAGCGCGCGTAGCCACTCGCGCGGACCACGTGACCCATCAGTCCGGGACGGGAGCGCGCGCAACGCCATCGTCACCGGCGCGCCGAGCACCAACGGAATGGGCGCCACCATCACCAGCAGCATGTGTTCGATCATGTGTCCGCTGAAGCTGACCATCCCATAGATGGACGGGCCACCCTGGGTGATCCATACCAGTAATGCAACTCCTACCAGGAACGATGCTGTGCGGTACCAGGCCCAGTGGTCACCGCGAGCGCGCAGGCGCAGCGCCCAGCGCACGTAGACGTAACTGGCCGCGATGATGGCGAATGCGGTGATGATCTCGAGGCGCCACAAGGTCAGCCACGTCTCGAAAGTGGGTGCGGGTGGGAGCTCGTAGCCCGTCAGCATGAAGGCTGGGCTCGGGGTGCTCAAAGGTGCGGGGACCAGCGGCGGCGCCGTTCCCGACAGCACCACGGCCACGGCGATGACCCCTAGCAGTGCCGCGACATCCACCACCATCACTGACCAGAAGCGCTCGCGCACGTGCGCGAGGTCCAGTCGGGGCAGGTTGACGCGTCGGTGCCACATCGCGAGCGCGACCACCGTCACCATGAGCGCAATCTTGAGAAGCAGCAACCTGCCATAGGTTGACGTCACGAAGTCCGCTGGCGACTCGAGCCGAATCCACGCGTTGGCCACCCCTGACGCGATGATCAGTGCGGCGCCCCAGAGCGCGATCTTGGACCCGCGCATCACCGCGACCTTCGCATGGTCGCCGAGGGGCCCGCGCGCGCACAGCAACGCGGCCACGATGCCCAACCACACGGCGGAACCGATCAGGTGCAGGAACATCGAACTCACCGCGAGGTGATGATCGGCAGCGCCGGAGGCATGCCCGGTGAGTGCCTGCCAGCCCAGTGCCCACACCACCGGCACCAGCGTCCACGCCGCGTGGGCCGGTGACACCACCAGTCCGGTCAGCATTGACACAAGGATGCCGCCCACAGCCATCCACAGGTACGCCTGGCCCAGCGCCACGCCTGTGGAAAACGCCCACCACTCTTCCACAAAGATCTCAGGCTGCAGCGTCGCCCCGCGAATGACCGCATAGGACGCCATACTGAACACCAGGGATGATGCTGCCCAGACAGCCGATGCCACGCGGGCTACCAGCAACGCGCGGCTGGCCGCGGGGTGGGCTTTGGGCACCACGCCAGCCACCATGAGGAGTCCGCCAACAGTGCCAGCGATGGCGAGATCGCGGAGGATGGCCGCGATGGTGACCATGGCATCGGCGGGCATAAATACAGACTACGCGCGCTTACACTGAGAGCTGGCCTGCAGGCCACGCGCACGAAGGGATCAGCTTGACCACCACCACCGCCCCGGCCATATTGAGCCGGCGTCAGATCAACCTGATTGTGGGCGGACTGGTTGTGGGCATGTTCTTGGCGGCGCTGGATCAGATGATCGTCTCCACCGCGATCCGGACCATTGGCGACGACCTCAGCGGGTTAACGCTTCAGGCCTGGGTCATCACCGCCTACATGGTGGCCGCGACACTGTCGACGCCGCTGTACGGCAAGCTGTCTGACATCTACGGCCGCAAGCCGCTGTACGTGATCTCGCTGTCCCTGTTCATTCTGGGATCCGTGCTGTGCGGTTCCGCGACTGACATGTACGAGCTCGCGGCGTATCGCGGCATTCAGGGGCTGGGCGGCGGCGGATTAATGGCGCTCGCGCTGATCATCCTGGCTGACATCCTCAGCCCGCGCGAGCGCACCAAGTACCAGGCTGCGTTCTTCGCGGTGTGGGGAGTGGCTTCCGTGCTGGGCCCAGTGCTGGGCGGATTCTTTGCGGGTGCGGGCAGCATCTTGGGGATCGCAGGGTGGCGGTGGATATTCCTGATCAACGTGCCGCTGGGCGCCATCGCCATGGCAGTGATCGTGCGCACCTTGCACATCCCCCGCACGTCAAAGTTCGTCAAGATCGACTACTGGGGCGTGGTGACGCTGATCGCGGCACTGGTCCCCATGCTGTTGGTTGTGGAGCAGGGTCGCGAGTGGGGCTGGACATCACCCTTGGTCTTGAGTCTGATGGCTCTGTCCGCAGCGGGTGTCGCCGGGTTCATTGTGGCGGAACGTGCGGCAGGCAACGACGCCCTGCTCCCAGGGCGCATGTTCGCCAACAAGACGTTCTCGGTGTCCACGGGCATCAACTTCATCATGGGCTTCGCGATGTTCGGCGGGCTCGCCGGGCTGCCGCTGTACCTGCAGATCGGTAAGGGCATGTCGCCTACCGCCGCGGGGCTCGCGATGCTTCCCTTCACCTTTGGCATTCTGGTGATGGCCACCGTCACGGCCACCGCGATCCGCAAGACCGGTCGCTACAAGTGGATGCCCATCTTCGGCACCGCCACCTTGGTGGTGGCTGGGATATTCCTGTCCACCATGCGCGCCGACAGTTCACTGTGGCACTTGAGTATTGGCGCGGCGCTGTTCGGGATGGGATTGGGCTCCATCATGCAGCCCATCATGCTCGCGGTCCAGAACGCTGTGGATCCGCGGGACATCGGCACCGGGTCCGCATCGGTCATGTTCTTCCGCCAGATTGGCGGCTCGCTGGGCACGGCGGTGTTCTTGTCGATTCTGTTCAGTTCCGTTGCGAGTGACATCGACTATGAGTTTGAGGTCACGGCACAAACCGACGAGTATCAAGCGGCGGTGGCGGACCCCGCTATCATGGCGAACCCGCTCAACGCAGCAGTCGCGGCGGCGATCGCCCAGGGCTCCCTTGAGGGAACCGGTCAGGCGGGACTGTCTCTCGATGACACCTCCTTCATCAACGACCTTCACCCCGCCTTTGCTCAGCCTTTCCAAGAGGGCTTTGCTGACGCCATCACGCGAGTGCTGCTGATTTCTGCGCTCATCGTGCTGTTCGCGTTTGGGCTCGCCTGGCTCATGCCCGAGCTGCCCTTGCGCGAGAAGTCGGGCCTGGAATCCATCGCCGACGAGGACGCCGCACTTTCCGAACCTCCCGCGTAGTGCGCAGGCGTCGGGGACCATTGGCGACTCCCGGCCCGCGCAGTCGACATACGGTGGGGGGATGAACCAGACCTTCCGGTCGCTGAGCATCCCCAACTACCGCCTGTGGTTTGTAGGCGCGCTCGTATCGAACATCGGCACCTGGATGCAGCGCATCGCACAGGACTGGCTAGTCCTGACGGTCCTCACCCAGAACTCGGGGGTCGCGGTGGGCATCACCACCGGGCTCCAGTTCTTGCCGTTCCTGCTGTTCTCCGCATGGGCCGGTGTGATCGCCGACCGGGTGGACCAGCGCAGGCTGTTGATCGTCACCCAATCCGCCGCAGGTGCCCTGGGGCTGGGGCTCGGCGCACTCGTGCTGTCCGGCCACGTGCAGTTGTGGCACGTGTACGCCTTCGCGTTCGCGTTAGGGTGCGTTACCGCCCTCGATGCACCGGCGCGTCAGGTGTTTGTCGCCAAGCTCGTGCCGGTCGAGAACCTTCCCAATGCCGTGGGTCTCAACAGTGCATCGTTCAACGGCGCGCGGCTCATAGGGCCGGCGTCGGCCGGTTTCATCATTGCGCTCGCTGGCACCGGCTGGGTGTTCATCATCAACGGGCTCACGTTCATCGCCGCCATCGTCGCGCTGGTCGCCATGAAGTCCGCGACCATGCAAGAGATGAAGCGGGTCCCTCGTTCGCCGGGTCAGATCCGTGAGGGCATCCGGTATGTGAAGTCTCGTGCGGACATCGTGGTGATCATGGTGATCGTGTCAGTGGTGTCTACCTTCGGGTTCAACTTTCAGCTGACTAGCGCGTTGATGGCACGCGTCGAGTTTGGGCGCGGGCCATCCGACTACGGGATCATCGGCTCGGTTCTGGCCATCGGTTCCGTCGCCGGCGCACTCATGGCCGCGCATCGTGAGCGCGTGCGCGTGAGGCTCGTGATTGCCTCCGCCTTCGCGTTCGCCGTGGCGAGCCTTGCAACCGCGCTCGCGCCCACGTTCACGTTGTACTTGATCGCTTGCGTGCCGTTGGGGTTCTTCGCTCTCACCATGATCACCGCCGCCAACGCCACCATCCAGACCACGACGGAGCCCGCCATGCGCGGCCGCGTGATGGCTCTCTACATGCTGGTGTTCGTGGGTGCCACGCCCATCGGTTCGCCCATCGTCGGCTTCATTGGTGAGGAGTTCGGGGCGCGCTGGGCGATAGGCATCGGGTCGATAGCCGCGTTCGCGGTGGCGCTGGCGGCTGCCGCGTGGTCCATCCGTCACTGGGACCTCGAAGTGACGTACCACCTGCACCGTCCGCGCATCAGAGTCCTCTACCCGCACCACCGGGCGGCCATTGAGGCCGAACGCGAGGAAGCCCGGCAACACTTACGCAATCAGCAGATCGAGGACATCAGCAATCAGCCGTGAGTGGCGTCGGGGCGCATCCATGGGACCGCGCCCCTCCTGGTGACATGGCGAAGGCCCCCAGAGTAAGCGTCTGGGGGCCTTGCCATGACCTCAAGTAGACGAGCCGCCGGTTGCCCGGCGATCCGTCGGCCGCGGTAGACGATGCGACACCACCTCCGCAAGCGGAGGCGACCTCTCGGTCGATGTTCCGGGCCCGTCAGACCCTGTGCCGTCACCCACAGTTCTCCAAGAACCCTCTTGCGAGAGAACCCTTCGACATGGACTGCCGTTGTCCGAAACACCCGAGTCAAGGCCTGATCTACCAACGATCTGAGCCGTTCCTCCGGGGCGTCCACCTTGGTTTCCCAAAGCTTCTGATCCCGTTCTCCCGGTCCATCTCGAGCGGTAGAACCTTGTCTCGATAACCCAGGTCTACTCCTGCGGTGAGGGCCGCGCAACCCCAGATGGACACCAATTTTCATCCACATGATTGCCACAGGTCTATCCACCGGCGGTGAGCACGGATACCTCTTCCATGCACAGGGTTGTGGATGAAATCTGTGGAGAACCAGTGCCGTGCGAAGGCGAAGACAATCATCCTGATGGCCGATACGAATCAGGCGGAAGCCCGATACTCCAGAGCGCACGCGACCCCTACTGTGGCACTGTCTACCAAGGAGATTTCATGACTATGGCACCGCCAGCGCCCGCGCCCATCGCGAGCGCGTCCCTCTCGAAGTCCGAACGCTCTCTCGCCCCGGACATCGCCCGCGGCTTCATGCTGCTGTTCATCGCGCTGGCCAACATGCCATGGCACGTCTACGGTCGCTCGCTGGACTTCTACGGCAACTTCGCGGACCCCAGCGACCTGGATCGCTGGGTTCGCGCCACGGAGGCACTGTTGATCCTTGAGCGCTCCCGCCCCATGTTTGCCATTCTCTACGGCTTTGGCATGGCCATGATGGCCTCGCGCCTCATCGCGCGGCTTGATGCCGCAGGGGCGCCACCAGGATATGGAGCCAAGCATGCTCGCATTCTGCTCGCCAAGCGCAGCGTGTGGCTCATCGTGTTGGGTGGACTGCACGCGGTGTTCCTGTTCCAGGGCGACATCCTCGCGCCGTACGGGCTCACGGGTTTGATCGCGCTAGCGTTCGTCGCGGTCTCGGATCGCGTGCTCAGGCGCGTCACGATCGCGGCGGTCGCGTTCAACTTTCTCGTTAGCCTGCCGCTCGTCGCGCTGATCGTGGCGTGGAGCTACCGCCAAGACGCGGAGGCCACGGAAATCCCCCTCGAGTTGTCTCCCTACGCGATGAGCATGGTCGAGGGCCTCTTCGCAACCATCACCACGGGCGTGCTTTCTGTGTTCCTGATTCTCTTCCTGCCGCTCGTCCTGGCGGGCATGATGCTGCACCGTGCGGGCTGGCTGACAAACCCCGGCGCGCATCTGCGCGAGCTCAGGTTGACCTTTGGCGTCGGCATGGTGGTGGGCATCGCATCCGCGACGCCCGCAACGCTCATCGCGTTGGGAGCCTGGACACCAGACCTCGTCGGAAGCGCGCTTGCGGCATGGCTGTCCATGGCCGGCGGCTCGGTGGCTGGCCTGGGGTACATCGCTGGCTTCGGGCTCTTGGCTCATCGTCTGCACGGCTATGGAAGGCGCGGCCCTGTGCGCGCCGTGGCATCGCTGGGCGAGCGCTCGCTCACCGGCTATCTGCTCCAGTCGATCATCGCAGTGTCGGTTCTGTCCGTGTGGGGGTTGGGCTTCGGATACCAGTTGGGCTACGCAGGAGTCGCTGTGTTCTCTATCGCCCTGTGGCTCGTCACCGCGCTGATCGCCTACGCGCTCGACAAGGCCGGCAAGCAAGGCCCCTTCGAATGGTTGCTGCGCCGCCTCGTGTATGGCCGCGCGAGTGTCGGCTCCGGGAGGTAGCGTTCGGAGCGTGATTCTTACCGGAGCCCACGTGCGCGCACTGCGCATGCAAGCCCTGTTGCTCAACGGCGGTTCCCAACCGCGCTCTGTTGCCAGCATCGTCGATTGGTTTGGCGCCATGCAGGCACAAGACGTTGCGAGTGGCCACTGGTCGCTTGGAGTGCGGATGCCGGGCTCCACAGAGGCGGAGGTGCTCGCCGCGTTGGAGCGCAAGGAGGCATTGCGCACATGGCCGATGCGCGGGACCGTGCACTTGGTACCCGCGCGAGACGCGGCGTGGATGGTGAGGATTCTTGGCGCGCGCCCGCTCGCCGACGGCGTCAAGCGCCGGGCGTACTTGGGGCTCGAGGAGGCCGAGGCTCTCCGGGCGGTGGACGTGCTGCGCGGCGCGCTCGAAGGTGGCAACCGCCTCACGCGCGCCGAGTGCGTCGAGGCGCTGAACGCTGCGGGCGTCGCGACCGCCTCCCAACTGGCGTATCACCTGTTGTGGTTCGCGAGCCAGTTGGGCGTCACTGCCATCGCACCGCATGTGGGCAAGGAGCAGACCTTCGTGCTGCTCGACGATTGGGTGCCAGACCCCCACACCCCCGAACGCGACGAGGCGCTGGGCTGGATCGCGCTGAGGTACTTCCGCTCGCACGGACCCGCGAGCGTCAAGGACTTCGCGCGATGGACAGCGTTGACGATGGCCGATGCTCGGGCGGGAATCGCGGTGGCGGGCGCGGCTCTGGCTTTGGTGGAGACGGAAGCGGGGCCGATGCTCGCGTCGGCTGAAGTGCTAGGCGAGGAGTTGGGTGCGGCAGCGGCTGGCTTGGATGGTGAACTGTGGACGCTACCGGGCTTCGACGAGTACTTGCTGGGCTATGGCGACCGCTCGCTGTTCGTCACGCCCGAACAGATGGAAGCGGTGATCCCGGGCAAGAACGGAGTGTTCCAGGCGACGATCGTGCAGGACGGGCGGGTAGCCGGAATCTGGAAGCGGACCCTCAAGCCAAAGGTCGTAGCCGCGCATGCGACGGACCTGGTTGGGATGAACACACGCGAGCGCATGGCGGTCGAGGCCGCCTTCGATTCCTTCGCGCATTTCGTTGGGCGTCCTGTGGAAGTCCGCTGGAACTGAGGAGGTCGAGGTCGCACACCATTGCAGGGTGCAGTGAACGCAAGATGACATCGACTTCATGACTGTTCAGGCGCCGCTTCTCACGCCAAACTAGACGCGTCGATCGGATCCCGGTCTAGTAGACCTCAGGACGCTGGTGTCACGCCGTCGAGCACTGTCGCGACGAATGCCACGATTATCAGGTAATACAGCGCGATCGAGACCAACGCGAGCACCGCGGTCGCAATACCCAACATCGACATCCACGCGTTTGAGGCAGACCCGCGCCGCGCGGCGGCAAGGCCGCGGACGCCAAAGTAGATCGCGACGCCCGCGATGAGCGCCGGGATGATCAAGGGTACGCGGCCCAACCCATACTGAAGGAGCATCAGGAACGCGGCGAGTCCACCAGTCCATAGCGACCACTGGCCTAGGCTGTCCTGCTCCGCTGGGTCGTCACCCTCGATGCGCGTGGGCATGCTCGCGATCACCGCAGCAACGTCGGCAACTGGTTCAGCAGGAGGTGGACTGTTCTTTGGAGGGGTTGATCCCGCTGGAGGGTCATCGGGGTGAGGCATAAACACCGGTCCATCAGTCATGCGGCACCTCCTCGCACCTAGCCACCATCGTAACGCTCAGACCTGTGAGGACGAAGGAGGCTGGCTACTCCTGCACTGCCAAGGTGCCGATCGTGAAGGCGCTCACGATCATCGCGAGGGCGACAACGATGCCGAGAGCCGCCCAGACACGTGCCATTCGCCCATTCGTCGCGAGGCCGCGCACAGCAAAGTTGTGACCGCGAACTCCAAAGTAGGTTCCCGTCAACGCGATGAGGGAGCCCGATGCCCAGTAGGCTCCGCCGCGGCCGCTCAGGATGTCGTTGGCGCCACCGGTGGCCGCGTGTTGACCGGTCACGCCCCAAAGCCACCACGCGTAGGCGATCATCAACAGCGGAGCGAGTGCGAGGCCCATCGCAAACCACGCGTTGTCGTTCGGTCTCGTGGGGATGTGCCCTATCTCGGTGGTGTGTTCGGACATGATCAGCGACCCGCTCTCTGCCGCGCTGGACGCGGCCCGCAACCGGTTGCGAGGGACGGTACCAAGGCTAGCGCGTCCCAAATCTGTCCAGCAGGAACAGCGCGGGTCGGAAACCGTACCAAGGGTGTCCAGTAGGGCGCTTTGCAGGGTTGAGAGCGGGTTTCGGGCTCCGGTTGGGCCGGGGCTACGCCCAGACCAGTCCCTGGGCGGGGTCGTTCATCACGCGGCCCACGTCGGCGAGCAAGCGCGCGCCCAGACCGCCGTCAACCAAGCGGTGGTCAAAGCTGAGAGCGAGTTGCGTGACCCAACGGATCTGGATCTCGCCCTCATGCACCCACGGCTGCTGACGGATCGCACCGAAGGCCAAGATCGCGGCCTCGCCCGGGTTCAGAATCGGGGTGCCGGTGTCGATGCCGAGCGCGCCCACGTTGGTGATCGTGATGGTGCCGTCGCCCATCGACGCCGGGCTGAGCTTGCCTGCCCGCGCTTCGGCGGTGAGGTCTTGGAGCTCCACCGCGAGGTTGTGCAACGACAACCGGTGAGCGTGCTTGATGTTGGGGACCACCAGGCCACGCGGGGTTTGCGCCGCGATGCCGAGGTTCACGTAGTGCTTGTAGACAATCTCCTGATTGGCCTCGTCCCACGACGCATTGACCTCCGGGTGACGGCGCACCGCGAGCAGCAACGCCTTCGCCACAATCAACAGCGGCGTGACGCGCACGTCGGCAAAGTCGCGGTCGGCCTTCAGCCGCGACACGAGGTTCATGGTCTCGGTGACATCAACAGTGAGGAACTCCGTCACGTGAGGCGCCGTGAACGCCGAGATCACCATGGCTTCGGCCGTGCGCTTGCGCACCGACTTCACCGGCACACGCGTAGACCGGCCGTCCTCGCTCACGGTCCCCGACTCGAGCCACGGCTGGTCATCACCGGGGTACGTCGCAAGCGCCTTCGCCGACGTAGCCTTGGCGTGCTGCTCCACGTCCCCACGGGTCACAATCCCACCGGGCCCGGACGGAGTCACCGAGTTCAGGTCAATCCCCAACTCACGCGCAAGCTTCCTCACCGGCGGCTTCGCCAACACCGGATACTCCTCGCCCTCCCCGCCAATGGGTTCCAACGAGTCGGCCTTGCGCGCACGCCGCTTGGCAGACCCGGGCTTCACGCCATACCCAACAAGTACGGCCCCAGACCCCTCATCCGCTGCGGAGGCGGCCCCGGATCCGTAGGTGGAAGACCCGGTGGAGGAGGGGGTGGAGGAAGTGGAGGTGGCTGAGGTGGAACCGGACGACGAAGCGGAAGCCGAGGCGGCCGAGGAGTCGGACGAGAGGTCCTCGCGACCGGAGGGAGCAGACTGGACCGGTTCGGGCGACTGCTCGGAAGCCTCCTCAGGCTGAGCTTCACCGTCAGGGTCAACATCCACTTCCACAATGAAGACGCCAACCTCGACAGTGTCCCCTTCTGCGGCCAGCAGCTTTGTCACTACCCCGTCGTACGGACACGGCAGTTCCACCAACGACTTGGCGGTCTCAATCTCGACCAACGGCTGGTTGATCTCGACGGTGTCCCCTACGGCCACGCGCCACGTGACGATGTCAGCCTCGGTGAGGCCTTCGCCAGCATCGGGCATTGCGAACTGTTCGAACTTAGGCACGGTGGGCTCCTCGGTGGTCCGTCACGTCAGTGTGTCATTACGCGGTCGATGGCGTCGAGCACGCGGTCAAGGCTGGGCAGATAGTCGTGTTCAAACTTGGAGGCAGGGTACGGGGTGTGGAAACCGCCCACGCGCAACACCGGCGCTTCCATGTGGAAGAACGCCTCTTCGGTGATGCGCGCGGACAGTTCGGCACCGGCACCATAGGCCGTGGGAGCTTCGTGGACCACCACGGCGCGGCCGGTCTTCTTCGCGGACCGGATCACGGTCGCGGAGTCTAGGGGGGACAACGAGCGCAGGTCGATGACTTCAACGCTGGTGCCCTCGGAGGCGGCGACGTCGGCCGCTTGAAGCGCGATCCTCATGGTGGGTCCGTAGGCCACGAGGGTCACGTCCTCGCCGGTGCGGGCCACTCGCGCGCGGCCCAGCGCGGCGGTCGCGTCTGCATCGGACAGCTTGTCGAGCACCAGCGAGGTGTCCACCTCGCCCTTGTCCCAGTAACGCGCCTTGGGCTCCATGAACAGCACGGGGTCCGGGCACGCGATGGCCTGTTGGATCATGTCGTAGGCATCCTGCGGCGAGGCCGGAGACACAATGCGCAACCCGGCGGTGTGGGCGAACAGCGCCTCAGGGCTCTCCGAGTGGTGCTCCACCGCGCCAATCCCGCCAGCGAATGGCACCCGGATCACGATGGGCAACGTGATGTTGCCACGCGAGCGGTAGTGCATCTTGGCAAGCTGCGTGGTGATCTGGTCGTAGGCGGGGAAGATGAAGCCGTCGAACTGGATCTCAATCACGGACCGGTAGTCGCGCATCGCGAGCCCAATGGCAGTGCCCACAATGCCGGACTCCGCGAGCGGCGTGTCCATGACACGGCTCTCGCCAAAGTCCTTGTGGAGACCGTCGGTCACGCGGAACACCCCGCCCAGCGCGCCGATGTCCTCGCCCATGAGCAGCACCTTGGGGTCACGCTCCATCGCCGCGCGCAACCCGGCATTGATGGCCGATGCCATGGTCATGGTGGAGGGGGAAGTGTCGGTCATCAGTGCGCCCCCGCCTCGGTGAAGGAGTTGTCGTAGCGCTCGAACCACGCGCGCTCGGCCTCGACAGTCGCATGGGGCTCGGCGTACACGTGGTCGAACATGTCGAGCACCGGCGGTCGAACCCAGCTACGCACCGCCTCGCGAGTGCGGGCCGCGAGCGCCTTGGCCGCAGCCGCAACCTCAGCCTGGTACTCCTCGGACAGTTCGCCTATCGCCTCGAGGTGCGTGCGAAGCCGGGAGATGGGGTCGCGCTCTGCCCAGTACTCCTCGTCCGCTTTGGAGCGGTAGCGGGTGGGATCGTCGGACGTGGTGTGGGCACCCATGCGGTAGGTGAAGGCCTCGACGAACACCGGTCCCTGGCCCGATCGAGCATGCTGCATGGCCCACTGCGTCACGGCGTAGCTCGCGATGACGTCGTTGCCGTCCACGCGCACGCTGGGGATGCCCACGCCCTTGCCGCGGTCCGCGAGCGCCACCTTGGACTGGCGAGTGGTGGATTCGGAGATTGCGAACTGGTTGTTCTGGCAAAAGAACACCACGGGGGCGTTGTTGACGGAGGCGAACGTGAGCGCCTCGGCCACATCCCCCTGCGACGTGGCGCCATCGCCAAAGTAGCAAATGACCGCGGAGTCGCGGTCAGGGTCACCGGTGCCGGTGAGGCCGTCACGGTCGAGTCCCATCGCGTAGCCAGTGGCGTGCAGCGTATGAGCACCGATGACCAAGGTGTAGAGGTGGAAGTTGTGCTCGCTTGGCACCCACGCTCCGTGCTCGAGACCGCGGAAGATCTTCAGAATGCTCGGGAGGTCAACGTCGCGTGTGAAGGCCACACCGTGCTCGCGATAGCTGGGGAACGCGAAGTCATCGCCGCGCAGTACGTGGCCAGACCCTATCTGTGCAGCTTCTTGGCCCCACGACTGCACCCAGAGGCCCAGTTCGCCTTGACGCTGGAGGCTGGTGGCCTCATCGTCGAACGCGCGGACCAGCGTCATGTCGCGCCAGAACGCGCGCAGGTCATCGGCTGTGAGGTCGGCTGCGTAAGCAGAGTAGGTGTCGTGCTCAACCCGCTCGCCCGTGTGGGTGAGTAGTTGAACCAGGCCCTCATCAGAGAGCGGACCCTGAGCGTCCACGGAGGTCTCCTTTGCCATCGGTACGTGCCGGGGACAGGGCTACATCTACCCCTGCCGGGCTAACTTACGCAAGCGTAGGCTACGGAACCGTAGGTTGGCAAGGGGTGCCGCGGCCGCGGCGGCGAGATTGCCCTCGCCGCGCGGCCGCGAGCCTCCGCGTTAAGCGTCCTTGGTGGGCTCTTCCGTGGAAGCAGCAGGCTTCGAGGCCGGCGTCTTGGTGGTCGGCTTCTTGGCTGCGGGCTTCTTCGCTGCCGTGGTTCCGGTGGACGGCTTGGAAGCGGGCTTCTCAGCCGGCGCCGGCGGCGGCGTAGCCGGGGTCGTTGCCGGCGGCGCGGCCGCGGGAGCTGCCGCCACCGCTGCGGGCTGGTTCTGAGCACGCATCTCGTCGCGAGTGCGCTCGGCCTTCTCGCGATCCATGCGGGCTTGCTCGGCACGACGCTGGGCGTCGGCCTCCAACTTGGCCCGAGCCTCGGCCTCGCGCTCCGCAAGGCGCTGCTGGCTGGGAAGCGGAATGCCATGGTCCTTGAGCACGCGCATCGCCTCGTCGCGTTGCTTCAAGGCGGGCCACTTCAAGAGCGCCAGGATGATGAAGACCAACGTACCGATCACCGGCACGAGCACCACAACTGCGCCCCACCAACCTGAATAGCCGGCCTTGCGCGCTACCACGATGGCGATGATGAGCGAGAACAACAGGAAGCCGCCAAAGGTGAAGAGGGCGACAGTGCCTGCGTCACGAACGGCGTCCATGAAGCTGGTGATGTCAATATTGTCGACATTGATGTCGTCGATAATGCTGCTGAACATGGTTCCTCCTGGTGGATACTGCTTGATTCACACTCGATCGGGATAGTTCGCGAAGGCGTCGAGGACTGCGGTGTTCTCGGCCTGGTCACCCACGCTCACGCGGATACCCTCACCTCCGAATGGTCTCACTAAAATCGCCGGCGTGTGGGCCGAGAGGAACCCTGCCAGGCCCTCCGTGCGCTCACCGGCCGCAATCCAGTAAAAGTTTCCGTCCGCCTGCGGAATGGTCCAGCCCTCCGCGACCAAGACATCGAGCACCCGTTCGCGCTCTGCGACGACGGCATCAACCCGCTCCATCAGTTCAGACTCGGCTGCGAGCGAAGCGATCGCAGCCGCCTGCGCCACCGTGGACACGGAGAACGGCGTGACGCACGCACGCACCGGTGCGACCAACGCCTCCGAACCCAACGCAAAACCCACCCGCAGGCCCGCGAGTCCGTAGGCCTTCGAGAACGTGCGCAGCACCACCAGGTTGGGGTAGCCGTCGAGCACCGCACGGCCGTCAACCGTCGCGGGATTGCGAACGAACTCAACGTATGCCTCATCGAGCACCACGAGCACGTGTGGAGGCACAGACGCCATGAACGCCACGAACTCCTCGCGGCCGATGCTGGGTCCAGTGGGGTTGTTGGGCGAACACACGATGGCGACTTTGGTACGCGGAGTAATGGCGGCCGCCATCGCAGGGAGGTCGTGGCGGGCCTCGCGGTTGAGCGGAACCGTGACGGGCGTGGCCCCCGCAATGCGAGTCAGAATGGGGTACGCCTCGAACGAGCGCCACGCGAAGAGCACCTCATCCCCAGGCGCGCAGTACGCCTGCAGGATGTGGCCCAGGACTCCCACCGAGCCGCCTCCCACCACCACCTGGGTTGCGTTGACGTTGTAGCGAGACGCGAGACGCTCGGTGAGCTCGACCGCAAACATGTCAGGGTAGCGATTGGATTGAGCGCTGGCACGGGCGATCGCCTCGGCGACCGATGGCAACGGACCGAATGGCGTTTCGTTGGAGGAGACCTTCACCGGGGGGACCTGATCCGCGGCTCCGCGAGCGCCGGGAATGTAGCGGGGCAAGGCTGCGATGTCGGCACGGGGGGCGGGAAGGTTCATCCTCCAAGCATGCCAGGCGCGTGCCACAATGAACGCATGAGATTCCTCCTAAGAGTTGCGATCACGGCCCTCGCAGTGTGGCTCGTTACGCTTCTTCCGCTCGAAGTCGTGGTCGAAGGTGGCGACGGCGAAACGTGGCAGCGCGCGGGTGTGTTCCTGCTGGTTGGCCTTGTCATCGTCCTGCTGAACGCAGTGGTCCGACCCATCGTCAACGCGCTCACCTTTCCGCTACGCATCCTGACCCTGGGGCTGTTCGGGCTCATCGTGGCCTGGTTCATGCTGTGGCTGAGCGCATGGATCACCTCGACAAGCCTGGTGCCTTGGGGCACGCTCGAGCTGGGCGGCTTCTGGCGCTCACTCCTCGCGGCACTGGTCATCGGCATTGTTACCGCCATCCTCACCGCACTGGTGCCTGGAGCCAAGAAGTCCAGATAGTGGAACAATGACGGGTGTGAACTCCTGGATTCCGCTCGCTGACGTTTCGCCTGCCATCGCCCTTGGGCCGCTCGACGGCCGCTACCGGGGCGCGGTGTCCCCCTTGGTGGACCACCTGTCCGAGGCGGCGCTCAATCGTGCGCGCTTGCATGTCGAGGTCGAATGGTTGATTCACCTCACCAAGCACTCGGTAGTACCCGGTACCTCGCCGCTGGCTGATGGTGAGAAGGACTACCTGCGCGGCATTGTCGAGACCTTTGGTGCCGAGCAGATCGCGGAGCTCGCCGAGATCGAGCGCGAGACAATCCACGACGTCAAGGCTGTGGAGTACTTCATCAAGCGCCGCCTTGCCGACGCCGCGGTCGCGCTACGGGACCAGACATCGCTCACGGAGTTGGGCGAGCTCGTCCACTTCGCGTGCACGTCCGAGGACATCAACAATCTCAGTTACGCCGTCATGGTGCGCGGCGCTGTGCGCGACGTATGGCTGCCCGCGGCACAGTCCTTGCGCGACGAACTCGCGGAGCTCGCCCACGCCACGGCAGATCAGCCGATGCTCTCTCGCACTCATGGCCAGACGGCCACTCCCACCACGCTTGGCAAGGAGCTTGCGGTCACGGCGCACCGGCTTTCCCGGCAGTTGCGCCGCATCGAGGCTCAGGAGTTCCTGGGCAAACTCAACGGCGCGACCGGAACCTACGGGGCGCACGTGGCCGCCGTGCCCGGCGCCGCGTGGGAAGACGTGAGCCGTACCTTCGTGGAACACCTTGGCCTCACCTGGAACCCATTGACCACACAGATCGAGAGCCACGACTGGCAGGCCGAGCTCTACTCTGACATCGCCCGCTTCAACCGCATCCTTCACAACTTCGCCACCGACGTGTGGTCCTATATCTCGTTGGGATACTTCGCGCAGATCCCCGAAGGCACGGTGGGCTCATCAACCATGCCCCACAAGGTCAACCCCATTCGCTTCGAGAACGCCGAGGCCAACCTGGAGATCTCGTGCGCCTTACTGGACACGTTGAGCTCCACACTCGTCACAAGCCGCATGCAACGCGACCTCACAGACTCGACCAGTCAACGCAACATCGGCCCCGCCTTCGGCCACTCGCTGCTCGCGATTGACAACGTTCGTCGCGGCCTCAAGGGTCTCGACGTCAATCCCGCCGCGCTTGCCGCTGACCTCGACGCCAACTGGGAGGTGCTAGGGGAACCCATACAGTCAGCCATGCGCGCGGCTGGCATCGCGGGCACTCCTGGCATGGACAACCCCTATGAGCGCCTCAAGGAACTGACTCGCGGCCAGCGGGTGGGTGCCGCCGAGGTGCGCGCCTTCATTGCGGGTCTTGGTCTGCCAGCAGATGTCGAAGCGCGACTGTCCGAACTCACCCCGGCCACGTACACCGGGCTTGCTGCGGAGCTCGTGCACCACCTCGATCGCTGATCTGTCGCGCAATCTCGACCTGGCGAAGTCGGGGTCCAACAGCCGTGGTTGAATCAGTGGCATGACCACTCAACCGGTGAGCACCGTCGCTCAACCGTCCCGGCGCCGGCTGCGGGCTGAAGTCCTGATTGTGCTTGGCTTGTCGCTCGGCCAGTCGGCCGTCTACGCCGTGGTGCGGCTCATCGAGCGGTACCAGCAAGACGTGCCCATTGGACAGCAGGTGCAGACACTCAATCCCAGCCGTTCCTCGGTGGACTACATCGACCTCACCATCCAAGTGTTGCGCCTGGGCTTCTCCCTTGTCCCGGTACTGCTGGCCCTCTACCTGCTGTCATCCCACGGCGCGAACGCGCTCCATCGCCTAGGACTGGTGGGGCCCGCAGGGGCCTGGTGGCGCGACGTCGGGTGGGGGTTTGGCCTGGCCGCCGCCATCGGCGTTCCCGGACTGGGTCTTTACCTACTGTCGCAAGTCACCGGCACTGGCGTCCGCATCAACACCTCGGGCCTGCCCGACGCCTGGTGGGCCGCAGTGATCCTCCTCGCGTCTGCGGCGGTTGCGGCGATCCTCGAAGAGACCATCGCCGTGGGCTACCTAATGACACGGCTTCGCGACTTCGCATGGGGCTTGCCCGCAATGCTCATCACCTCCGCGTTGCTACGCGGCGCCTACCACCTCTACCAAGGCTGGCCCATGGCGCTCGGCAACGTGGTGATGGGCTTGGTCTTCGCGTGGGTGTATCACCGCACAAGGCGGCTCGCGCCGCTGATCGTCGCGCACCTGTTGCTGGACCTCGTCGCATTCGTGGGACCCGAGGTGTTGCCCGGACCGTGGCTCGCCGCGCTAGGCCTCGCCTAACGCTCGCGGGCCACCCTAGACTCGGGCTATGGCCGTCGACGCTCCACCCTGGGCAACCAACGAGCCACCCGCACCTTCAAGCGTGCAGATCATCGATGTGCCCGAGACACGCGTTCACCGCTTCACCGACTTCGTCGCCTTGGTGGGGGCGCTGCTCGGGATCATCCTGGTCCTGATCCTGGGCGCTTATGCCTCCGGTACCACCGAGGGCATCACCTCGGATGTACGTGGAATCTCTGACCTCTTGCAGCGTCTTCTTGTTGCCCCCGTCAATGTGTTCTCCGGAATCGTCACGCTCATTGTGCCCGCGGTCATTCTCATCGACATCGCGATCCGCAAGGAACCACGCCGCATCCTCGAGGTGCTCGGTGCCGCGCTGCTCGGATTCGCCGCGACTGTGATCGCGACCTACACCAGTACCCACTTTGGCTCGCAGGAACTGTACTCGAGCCTGTCCGTTACGAGCGCGGACGGCGACAGCGCGGTGTCGTTGCCCGCCTACATTGCCGGTGTTGCCGCGATGCTGACCGCTTCCGGGCGACGGTCCACGCGGCGATCCATCGCCGTCTCGTGGAACGTATTGTGGATCGCGCTCGCGGTTGCGACCATCAGCGGCATCGTCACTATCCCCGCAGCTTTGGTCACCGTGTTGATTGGCCGTGTTGCAGGTCTGAGTTTGCGATACCTGCTGGGATCGAGCGCCGACCGTGCCTATGGCGGCGCGCTGATCGAAGGCATCCGGCGGGCCGGGTTCGAGCCACGCCGCCTGATCCGTGCTGACCCCAACGACGAGTATGCGCCCGCTGAACTCGACGAAGTCTCAGTGGCGCTGGGCCGCACCCGTCACGGCAGGGTCTACGCGCTCGACACTGTCGAGGGTCACCACCTGTTGGTGGTCGCACTTGACGGCGACCGGCATGCCGCAGGCTTTCTGACCAAGTTGTGGCGCACCACGCGGCTACGCGGGATCAACACCCGAGCCGATGTCAGCCTCCGACACTCGGCAGAGGCATCCGCACTGGTGTCCCACGCAGCCCGCACCGCGGGAGTACGCACCGCGCGCGTGCTTGGCATGAGTCACGTGCGGGACACCATGGTGCTGATCTACCAGCGCCCCTCAGCAGCCCGACCATTCGTGGATGTTGATGCCGCGGAAGTGTCCGATGCGCTCCTGGACGCCATCTGGTCCGAAGTGGGCAAGGCTCACGGCGCCGGGATCTCCCACCGCTCGCTCAGCTCGGACACCATTCTGGTGGGGCACGACGAGTCCGTGAACATGCCCACCGTGTGGCTCAGTAGTTGGGAACTTGGCGAGGTGGCATCGTCTGCCCTGGCCCGGCGCCTGGACCGCGCACAAGTGATCGCGATGATCGCAGCTAAGGTGGGTGCCAAGCGCGCGGTGGACTCCGCATTCCGGGCTCTTGATCAGAACGACATCGAGCAACTCGCACCGCTGCTTCAAACCATCGCGATGCCGCGTCCCACCCGCAAAGAGATCCGCGCGGAGTCCAGCGGTAAGGTCCTGCAGGACGTGCGGTCCATCATCCTTGAGCGCATGCCCACGGCAACGGTGGAGCGCGAGAACATCACCCGCTTTGGACTCAGAACGGTCCTGATGTTCGGGCTCGGAATCGTAGCCGCCTGGCTGATCTTGTCCACCTTCAACCTTCAGGAAGTACTCGCGGCGGTGCGGGGCACGCAACCGTGGTGGCTCCTCATCGCGTTTGGTTGGGCACTCCTCACCTTCTTTGGCGCGGCGCTCGCCATGCTCGCCTTCTCCCCCATCCGATTGCCGCTGTTGCGGGTGCTCTGGGTTCAGGTAGCGGCGTCCTACGTGGCGCTTGTTGCGCCCGCTGGGGTGGGTCCAGCCGTGCTGAACCTACGCATCCTCACCAAGCGCAACGTGCCCACCCCGATTGCGGTCGCCACCGTCGCTCTTGTTCAAGTGAGCTCCATCGTTGTGACGGTGGTGGGCCTCGTAGTCCTGACCCTCGTCACCGGCTCGGAGGGCACGCTCGCTGCGTTGCCGTCCACACCAGTGATGATCGCGGTGGGACTCGTGGCCGCTTTGCTGGTAGCCGCGTTGACCTTCCCCGGTGTACGCGCGTGGGCCACCAAGAAGATCATGCCAACCATCAGGCAGACCTGGCCCCGCTTGGTCCAGGTGCTGGGGCAGCCGTGGCGACTTGTGCTCGGGGTCACCGGAAACCTGCTGCTCACCGCCGCCTACGTTGGCTCGTTCCACGCGGTGCTCACCGCGTTCGGGCGGGACCTGCCAATTATCGACATCGCCGTGCTGTTCCTGCTGGGCAACGCCGTTGGAGCAATCGTGCCTACACCCGGCGGCCTGGGTGCCGTCGAGGCAGCCCTTACTGCGGGCCTCGTCAGTGCAGGCATTCCCTACCCGGTAGCGCTGTCCATCGTGGTGGTCTACCGTGCAATCACCTACTGGGCCCGGATTCCACTCGGATACCTGGCGATGCGGTTCATGCAGAAGAAGGGGGAACTCTAGTGTTCGATCCCACCGCCGCCGCTTATGCCCTCTTGCTGGGAATGGTGGCCGCCTTCAATCCGTGCGGGTTCGCGCTGCTACCCGCCTACATCACCGTCATCGTCACGGGAAGCGCCGATGAGTCCGTGTCGCGCTCCATGGCGGTGCGGCGAGCGTTGCTCTTTGGGCTCGCCATGACGTTGGGCTTCATGGCGGTGTTCACGGGATTTGGCCTGCTGTTCGGAGCCGTGAACCTGGGCCTCCAGGGATCGATCCTCCCCTACGTTTCCTACGTGACCGTAGCGCTCGGGGCGCTCCTGGTCTGGCTTGGCATGGTGCTGGTACGTGGCGGGGAACTCAAGGGACCCGGACTGCGCCTCAACTCCGCCGCGCCGCGCAAGACGTTCTGGTCGCAGACCATCTATGGGGTGTCCTTTGCCGTCGCATCATTGACGTGCACCATCGGGCTGTTCCTCGCCGTCGTCACCCAGGCCCTTGCCGCGACCAATCCCTTAGGTGCTGTCGCCCCCTTTGTGGTCTACGGCGTGGGTATGGGGACGTCAATCATCGTGGTGTCGCTGCTAGCTGCGCTCGCCGGCGCGGGAGTGGCCTCCGCACTTCGCAACAAGACCCCGGTGATTATGCGCGTGGGGGGCGGGCTCATGATCGTCGCCGGCCTCTACGTCATCGTGTTTGGCCTGGCTGAAGTACTCCCGCAGTATGGGATCTTCACCTTGAACCCCGTGCTGCTCGCGACAGCTGAGTGGCAGGCGGCGGTGGTCAACTCGATCTCCGGATTGAGCACAGCGGTACTCGTGGCAGTGGTCGCAGTGACACTCGCCGTGGTGGTGACGGTGTTCCTTCGGGGCCGCTACCGTGCGGATTCGGTCAGCGTTACTTCCGTGGGCCCATCAAGCGCAACCGCGAACCCCGCGAAGGGTGCGCCTGTCGCGGTGGCTTCAGCGGAGACCCTCGATGCCGTTCGCTCGGCGACGCGTCGCAAGAAGTCGTAAGGCTCGGTCGGTTCAGGACTCGGTGAGCCACTCAATCTCTGCCTGGATGTCGGCTACAGTAAGCCCAGAGCCGGCCCGCCGGAACGTGCCGTCGTCGTTGACAAAGTAGAACGCGGGTTGGAGCAAGACCCCGAACCCGGCCCAGATGGAGCCGTCCTGGTCCACCACGTGTTGGGCGCCGCCGGTCCCCGTCCACTCGATGAACTCCTCGATCGCATCTTGGTCATCGGATAGCCCCGCGATACCGATCAACTCAACGCCCTCGGGAAGTTCCTCGATGACCGCGGACACGTGATCACGGCCCTCCACCAAGCACGTGGGACACCACGGCGCCCAAAACCACAGCACCACGTCACTGCCCTTGAGAGAAGCACCGTCGAGCTCACCACCGCCCACCAAGGGCGCTGTGAAATCAAAGGGCCCAGGAGTGGCCGACGGCGAGGGAGGCGACTCGGCCGTCGCACACGCGGATAGCGCGACTGCAGTCACGACTGAGAGTATGGCCAGGCGGATGCGCGTATTCATGGGGCAGCCCTTCTCGACGCCGCCCTTCAGTGAACGGTCAAGAGCACCGTACAGCCCAGGGCTATCGCGACGCTAGGTCCTGCGCGGCATCAAGCACGCCGGACTTGCCCAACGCTCCCACCAAGGTGCGGATCTCGCCGTCGTCGTTGATGAACGCGTACGCCGGCTGATACGAGACGCCAAAGGACGCCCATATGGCGCCGTCGACATCAACGAGGTGCTCGAAGCCATCCACGCCGAAGTCGTTGACGAAGCCCTGCATGTCTGCCACGTCCGCGCGCCCAGCAACGCCAATGATGGTCACGCCCTCGGGGAGGTCCTTTGCGGCCTCGGCAATGCCGCCAGATTCTGCTTGGCACGTGGGGCACCACGGCGCCCAGAACCACAGGATGGTGTCCTTGCCCGCCAGTGACGCCCCGTCGAATGGGGCGCCATCCGCGACTGTCGTGGTGCGGAAGTCCAACTGCGCGGGAACGTCTCCGGCAGCATCACCCGCGCCGTCGTCGGCCATCGAGTCTGTTGCGGGGGTGTCGGCCGGTGCAGAAGCCTCGGTGGCGGGCTCCGGTGACGTCGCGGCGGGAGCAGCGGTGGTACAGGCGGCAAGGCCTAGCGCGAGCGCAGCAAGGAGCGCGCCGTATCGAAGTGGGGTGTGCTGAGTCATATGAGTATTCCCTCCTACGTTGCCAACGGCGGGGAGTGGTCGATGATTCCAGATCACGGGACGTAGGCCGGGGGATCAATCGGCTCGGGCGCTGGGTGAGATGTCCGGATCTGGGGTGGGAAACGGCCCTGGCGGGAAGTCCGGCCAGGTCAGCACCTGCCCACGGCCGTTGTGATCGAGCACCACGCCAAACTCCATGGGCGCCTTCCCCGGAACCGCGACCGTGATCCCCACATACGAGCCCATTTGCTCGCGTTCAACGATGATCAGCTCGTCGACGGGAGTCCCTCCGAGTGCCTGGGCGAGGTCCTCAAGTGGCTCCTCGAGGCCGGTTCTGCCCGGTCGGTAGATGCCACCGATCATGTCGCAAGCACGGTCTACGTCGCCTTCAACCGTCGCATCGAGGAGCGCCCGTACCGTCGCCGCCGCGCCCACCTCGCCGCGCCCGTTCCCACAGTCAGCGGTGTCCGGCTGGCATCCGACCATCAATCCAGAGCTCACCATCACTATGAGGACGATCATGTACCTGCGATGGGCCATGGGACGCCTTTCTTGCCCGCAAATGGCGGGCTGGAGGTGCGTGGAGGAGATCGGCGAGGCTAGCCCTCTGTCTGCTCCGCGGGTCCGATCCCCAAGAACTGTTCTAGCGCATCGACAATGAACTCATGGTCCAGGTCGTGCCGCAGCCCGGAGACGGCTACGGTGCCGACCATGCCGGCTCCCGTCACGACGATGGGAAAGCCTCCGCCGCTGCCCGTGTAAGACCGTGGATCCATCCAGGGAGCCGTCTCGAGCGTGTGCGGCGCATCGAGCAGTGGGAATCTCAGGCCGACGGCGTAACTGCTGCACGCCCACTCCCGGACGGTCCGCTTCTTGCGCTCTATCCACATGCCATTGTGCGCAGAGGTGCCGGGCAGCGCAGTGTGGAACAACCGCTGCTCACCCCTGGCTATGTCGATGGCGATCGCGTGTCCCCGGGCGAGGGCAAGGGCTCGCATCTGCACGCCGAGCGTGAAGGCGTCATCGTCGCTGAACGACCGGAACTGCAGGCGCCGCTCGTCTTCCTCGACGCGCGCGATCGTTGCCTGGAGGTCGGCCATCAGGCTGGCACGTCGAAGGTCTCGATGTCCTCGCCGGTGCGAAGCCCCTGTTCGAGGGTCTCGATCGCGGTGAGGTCAGCCTCGGTGAGCTCGAACCCGTCGGTGTCGAGGTTCACGGCAAGCCGGGCGACCGATGCCGACTTCGGCAGAACGATCCGCCCGCGTTGCAGGTGCCACTTGATGATCACCTGGGCCGCGGTCACGTCCAATCGCGTGGCGATGTCCGTGATGGTTTCCGACTCCAGGTCTGCACCGCGACCCAATGGGCTGTACGCCTCGATCTCGATCCCGTGGGACCGGGTAAGCGCCTCGAGTTCCGCCTGCTGGTAGGTGGGGTGCACCTCGATCTGGTGGACGGCCGGGACGACGTCCGCAGTCGCGAGGAGCCGATCGAGATAGGGGAACTTGAAGTTGGAGACACCGATCGCGCGCACCATGCCGTCGGCGTAAAGCTTCTCGAGCGCCCGCCAGGTCTCCGCGTAAAGGCGTCGCTGCGGGACGGGGAAGTGGATGAGGTACAGGTCGATGTAGTCGAGTGCAAGTCGTGAGCGACTCGCCTCGAACGCACGGAGGGCGTTGTCGTATCCCTGGTCGGCATTCCAGAGCTTGGTCGTCACGAAGACGTCCTCGCGGGGCAGGCCGGAGTCGCGGACCCCACGGCCCACGCCCTCCTCGTTCTGGTAGCCGGCGGCGGTGTCGATGTGGCGGTAGCCCGCAGCCAGCGCCGCTACGGTCATCCTCTGGGCATCGTCAGGCGGGATCTGGAACACCCCGTAGCCGATCTGCGGGATGCTGACGCCGTTGTTCAAGGTGATGCTGGTCATAGTGCCTTTCCAACCATTAGGCCGACCAATGGGTTGTGTGACATCTTAGCGGTGTCGTCGACAATCAGCGCTAGAGGTCCTGCGCCATATCTGCGAAGTGCGCGTAATCCTTCTTGAACGCTACTGCAATCGTGTCCGTGGGCCCCGAGCGGTGCTTGGCGACAATGAAGTCAGCCTCCCCGGTGCGGTTGTCGTGGTCGTACATGTCTTCGCGGTGGAGCAGGATCACGATGTCCGCGTCTTGCTCGATGGCACCGGATTCGCGCATGTCAGAGAGCATTGGCTTCTTGTCGCCGCGCTGCTCGGAGCCACGGTTCAGCTGGGAGATGGCGATCACGGGAACCTCGATCTCCTTTGCCAGAAGCTTGAGCGCGCGGGAGAACTCGGACACTTCTTGCTGGCGGGACTCGACCTTACGGCCTGAGCTCATCAGTTGCAGGTAGTCCACCACCACCAGGCCAAGGTTGTGCTGCTGTTTGAGACGGCGACACTTGGCGCGAATCTCCATGAGCGACATGTTGGGACTGTCATCGATGAAGAGGGGCGCTTTCGAGACCCGCGTGGTTGCGGCCGCCAGACGGTCCCAGTCAGAGGGCCCCATGGGTCCCTTGGTCATACGCGTGAGCTTCACGCCGGACTCGGCGGAGAGCATGCGCTTGGTGATTTCCTCGCGGCTCATTTCGAGCGAGAAGATCACCGAGGTCTTGCCCGCGGCAATCGAAGCCGCCCGGGCGATGTCGAGGCCAAGCGTTGACTTACCAACGGCGGGTCGAGCCGCGATAACGATCATCTGGCCCTTCTGGAATCCGCCCGTCAGGTCATCCAGACCGCGGAAGCCGGTGGGAATGCCCAGCATGGTGCCGTCGTGCTTCGATGCGGCCTCCACCTCATCGAGCGTGCGCTCCAGAATGTCGCCGATGGCGATGTAGTCCTCAGAGTTGCGCCTCTCGGTGACTGCGAAGATTTCCGACTGCGCGCTGTCGACGATGTCATCGACCTGCGTGCCGTCAGCGTCATAGGCCATGCCAGCGATACGTGTGCCAGCTTCGACCAGGCGGCGCAAAATGGACTGTTCCCGCACCAGCCGCGCGTAGTAGCCAGCCGATGCTGCGGACGGCACCATCGCGATCAACGTGTGAAGATACTCGGCACCACCAACCCGGCTCAGTGCCCCGGTGCGCTGCAGTTCCGCACTGACGGTGAGTGCATCAACCGGGTCGCCAGAGTTGTAGAGCTTGACGGCCACGTCAAACACGGTCTCGTGGGCCGGCTTGTAGAAGTCGTCAGCGCGGACGGTCTCGATGACGTCAGCCATCGCGTCCTTGGACAGCATCATCGAGCCCAGCACGCTTTGTTCGGCCTCAAGGTTCTGCGGGGGAAGGCGATCGTACGTGGTGCGCTCGGTGCCATACGCGGCCGCGAGTTCGTCGACAGACATCCGTGCTCCCCTTTACTTCCCTCAACGTTCCACAGCACGGTGCCGTGGAACGTGATGGCCCAAGCCGTGGCGACCCTCGCCAGGACACGAGCAACGTCGTAGATGTCACTGTCTCGCGAGGGTCTGACACGCAACACTAGGGCTCGCCGGTGGTTGGCACAAACGCAAATTTCGCCACACAGTGGACAACTCACGCAATGCCGTGGATGGCGTGTTAACAACCCCGCCGCGGCCTGTGGACACGGTTGTGAATACCGCAGAGTTATCACCGAATGCAGGTCATATACCTGGGTAAATGCGTTGTTCACACCTGGGGATAAACCCCGGGTCGAAAGTTATGGGCGTGTCGCACCCCGGCGTGTCGCACCCCGTCGTACCCTGCCGCGCGCCCCCGGCCCCCGCACGCAAGAACCCGGCCCCCAGGGACCGGGTTCTTGACGAGAACTGCGTAGTCAGCACTACTTCTGAGCAACCACCTGAAGCTCGACAGTCGCGCTCACACCTTCTTGAAGGGCGATCGTGACCTGGTAGTCGCCGATGGTCTTGATGTGCTGCGGCATCTGGATGCGACGCTTGTCGACCTTGGCGCGGTCGCCAATAGCGTCGGCCACATCACCAGGGGTGACGGCACCGAAGAGCCGCCCGGTTGCGCCAGCCTTGACGGCCACCACTACCGGGTTGGACTGCAGCACATCGCGAGCGGCCTGAGCCTCCTCGACGGACGCAATCTCGCGCTCGCGGCGCGACTTGCGCAGCGCCTCGATCTGCTTTTCTGCACCAGCGGACCACTGCGACGCAAGGCCACGGGGCATCAAGTAGTTGCGGGCGTAGCCGTCTTTGACGTCAACAACGTCTCCGGCGGTGCCGAGGCCGTTGACCTCGTGGGTCAGAATGACTTTTGCCATGGGGACCCCTCCTTAACGGCCGGAGCCGGCGTAGGGGAGCAAAGCCATCTCGCGTGCAACCTTGACGGCGCGTGCAACCTGACGCTGTTCCTGCGTGCTGATTCCGGTGACGCGGCGTGAACGGATCTTCCCGCGGTCGGAGATGAACTTACGAAGCAAGGCCGTGTCCTTGTAGTCAACCGTCGTGACCTTGGCGGCCTTGAGCGGGTTCACCTTCTTGCGCGGCTTGCGAATATCGGGTTTTGCCATGATTGAACTCCTGAGTTGAAAGTGTGTCTAGAAGGGAGGCTCGTCCGACGCGGGAGCCGAGGCCCACGGGTCGTTGTCCGATCCACCAGCGGGCACCGAAGCACCACCGCCACCGCCAGAGAAGCCTCCGCCGGAGCCTTGACCACCGCTGCGCTGCGTACGCGTCACCTTGGCGGTAGCGTAGCGAAGCGAGGGGCCAACCTCGTCGACCTGGACTTCCATGACTGTGCGCTTTTCGCCGTTTGCTTCCCACGAACGGGACACCAAGCGACCTTGCACGATGACGCGCATGCCTTTGGTGAGCGACTCCGCGACGTTCTCCGCCGCTTCGCGCCACAAGGAACACCGCATGAACAGCGTGTCGCCGTCCTTCCACTCGTTCGACTGACGGTCGAACGTGCGGGGGGTGGACGCCACGGTGAAGTTCACCACTGCTGCGCCGGACTGAATGAAGCGCAGTTCCGGGTCGCCGGTGAGGTTACCCACCACGGTGATCTGAGTGTCGCCTGCCATGTGATTCCCCTAAGTGTCGTGTAGTCGCTAGTGAGCGTCGGGACGGATGAGCTTGGTGCGAAGAATCGTCTCGTTGAGGCCTAGCTGGCGCTCGAGTTCCTTCGCAGTGACGGACTCAGACGTGAAGTCAATGACCACGTAGATGCCGTCGTTCTTCTTCTTGATGGGATACGCCAACCGGCGCCGTCCCCACACATCAACCTTGTCGATGGTGCCTTTGTCGGTCGTGATGACATTGAGGTACTTCTCAAGCGACGGCTGGACCGTACGCTCATCGACCTCGGGGTCAAGGATGACCATCATTTCGTACTGGCGCATGAATACCCACCTCCTCTGGACTAAGACGGCCACGGACGTTCCGTGGCAGGAGGGTTACGCAGTATGGGAAAGTCGCCAACGATGGCGGTTTCCACGCAGGCAAGACTACCCTGCGCGGGCGACAAGTGAGAATCGAGCGGCGCGACTACGCTCAACAGTGAGCCCCACGAAAGGAAGTCAATGCGCGTCGAGCACGTCAGTGACGAAGAGTTCTTGCGCTACGCGCGCCTGACCAGCCACCCCATCCCCATCGAGCAATCCCCGGCGTGGGACCCTTTCGACGCCTCCGTGCCCAGCCGGTCCTTCTGGCGCAGGCTCGCGGTCTTTGAGGCACCGGCCGATGCTGACGCGCCTCCCGTGTGCGTTGTCGCCTTCACGCACCATGTGGGCAACGGGTTCACCTACCTGTGGGCCAAGCACGGGCCCATCTGGCTTGACGAGCAGAGCGCGCGCTCCGAGCGCGAGGTCCGCGCCGCCTTGCGCGCGTACATCACAGAGGAACTCCCCGCCGTTGATTTTGTGCGCCTCCACGCAGCGCACCCCGCGCCGGACCTGTGCGAACTGCTCCAGACGGTCACCTACGACCGCACTGTCGTGATTGACCTCACCGTCCCCGCCGAGGACTACCTCGCGGGACTCGCCAAGAAGTTTCGCTACACCGTGCGGAAGGCACTCGGCCACGAGGCGACTACGGTCAACGATGAGACGGGCATGGACGCGGAGGCGTTCGCCGAGCTCTACGAGATCTACCTCGAGACCGCCGGTCGCGATGGCTTTGGCATCTTCGCGGTGGACGTCTACTGGTCCATGCTCAAGGCGCTCGCCCCGCATGTGCGACTGTTCGTGGCCCGGCGCACCGACGGCCCGCGGCCCGGGAGGGCAGTCGCGTGGCTCATCGCAACCGTCTACGACAACGCCGCGGTGTACTACTACGCGGCAGGCAACGCAGAGGCTCGCGACACCGACGCGACCGTGAGGCTGCTGTGGGACACCATGGCGGTACTGCGCGACGAAGGCGTCACGCAGTTCGACATGATGGGCGTGGACTCGCCTCGAGCCCCTCAGCTAGCCGGCGTAGGGCTCTTCAAGCGCAAGTGGGGCGCTGAGTCCACCATCGACGGCGCGTGGGACCTGCCGCTGAAGCCATGGAAGTACCGCAGCCTCCGGTTGGCGCTGCGTCTCAAGCGGCTACTACGCCGCTAGCGTCCCATCCACCGCGGCGCGCTTAAGGTTTCAGAACCATGTCGAGGATAGCCGTGGGGCTGGGCACGGGCGTGGGCAGGGGCGGCGGAGACGGCTCGGGCTCCGGCGACGGCTCCGGCTCCGGCTCCGGGGTGGGCGACGGTTCGGGCTCCGGGATATTCGACGTACCGATGAACGTCCGTGCCGGGAATGGCGTGTGCTCCTCGAAGCTGTCGAGGATGGGCGCCATCATCCAGGTCCACACCCGCACGGGCACGGTGCCGCCGGTGATCTGGGAGAAGCCGCCAAACGGCGTGATCGCCTCTGCTGAGCCATCCTCACCCACTTGGTACAGGGCCACAACACCCACGATGTCAGGGGTGTAGCCCACAAACCACGCTGATCGGTTCTCGTTGGCGGTACCGGTCTTGCCCGCTACCGGGCGGCCCAGCTCGCGGGCGAACGCTCCCGATCCCGCCTGGACCACTCGCGTGAGCGCGTACGAGGTCTCGGCCATCACATCAGCCTCAAACCTGCGGTCCTGAACCACCTCGTGCACGTACCGTTCGCTACCGTCGGACGCAATCACCGAGGCGACCATGAACGGCTCAGTGCTCATCCCGTTCGCGGCGAACGTGGCATACGCCGACGCCATGTCGAGCGGGTGCGGGGACGCGGTACCCAGCACGTTCGAGGGGTTGCTCTCGAGGCCCACGGTGTCCTCCGGAATGCCCGCCTTGATCGCGGCGTCCTTGACGGCCTCGGGACCCACGTCGTGGGCCAGCTGAACGTAGGCCGTGTTCACAGAAGCCTCGGTGGCTCGCACCAAGTCGATCTGGCCATAACTCACGGAGCCGAAGTTGCGCACGGGGTTGTCGAACCCGGGCAGCCTCATGTTGTGATTGGCCACATACTCGGACTCCAGGGACATGCCTTGCTGGAGTGCTGCGACTAGCGCGAAGGGCTTGAACGTGGACCCCGCCTGCGCGATGTCTTGGGTCACCGCGTTGCGCTGGATCTCCAGATAGTCGGCGCCGCCGTACATCGAGGTAATCGCACCGGTCTGCGGGTTCATGGTCATCGCGGCCACGCGCAGGTTGGGAGCATGATCCTCGGGCATTTGCGCCACAGCGTCAATCGCGGCTTGCTGATGCACGGGGTCGATGGTGGTGTAGATCGACAGCCCTCGGGTCTCGATCTGTTCCTGAGTGATGTCGGTGCGCTCGGTGAGCTCAACAATCGCGGCGCGAATCAGGTACCCCTGCGGGCCTCCGTAGACGTCGTCATTGCGGTACTCGGCCACCTCGGGGAACGTCATGCGGAGACGGTCCGCCGGCTCCAGTTCGCCAATCGCGACCATGCCATCAAGCACATAGTTCCAGCGCTGTTCCGCCTTCTCGGGGCTCAGGCGCGGGTCCCATGCCGAAGGCGCCGGGATGATGCCCGCGAGCATGGCGGCCTCGGACAAGGTCAGATCGACGGCGTCCTTCGCGAAGTATTGGCGGGAGGCCGCCTGGATGCCATATGCACCGCGGCCAAAGTAGATCGTGTTGACGTAGTTGCCAAGAATCTCGTCCTTGTCTTGCTCGGTGTCGATCTTGAGCGCCATCAGGGCCTCTTCGATCTTGCCCTTGATGGAGGTGGTGGTCTCGCCCACGTAGTAGCGCTCCACGTATTGCTGCGTGATGGTTGATCCACCCTGCTGCTGGCCCTGGATCACGGTACGGAAGAGCGCGCGTGCTGTACCGACGACGTCCACTCCTGGGTTGGTCTCGAACGTACGATCCTCAGCGGCGATAAAGACCTGCCCCACGTGTGGGGGGAGCGTCTCGAAGTCCACGATCTCGCGGTTGGCAACGCCCAAGCGTGCCATCACCGTGGTCTGGTCTGCGTAGTACACGGTGGACGATTCCGCCGCCGCGAAGTCAGATGGCGCCGGAACCTCGATGCGCGAGTACCAGATCGCGAGCACAAAGAATCCGATCACGCCAACCGCGAATCCTGCCACCAGACTCCAGATGCCTACTTGCTTAAGGATGCGCCGCCAGCGCGGCAATTCCTCGCTAGGGGCATCTCCGTCACGTGGTCCGCGCGGACCGCCGTTGCCGCCGCGAGGCTGAACACTGGGCGGACGCTGCGTGGTCCGAGTGGTCCCAGAGCGAGGTGCGCCGTTGCCCGTGGTGCGAATGCTTCCCGTGGTGCGGGGAGCGCCCTGCGTGCGCTGGGTTCCCGAGGTACGGGCAACACCCGAGGTCCGTTGCGTTCCAGACGACGGCGGTCGCGTCGACCGGCGCACCGGGGTGTTGCCGGGCTCTGGCGGAAAGGCGGATCGGCGATCAGTCACGGTTCAACCCTAAAGAAAAGTGGACGGAGCGCGGGCAACGGCGTGCCGCGAGCGGACTCGTGGCGCGGCGTACCCTCGCAGGGCATTGCTGCAGAAACAACGCGCGAGGGATGCACTTCGTCACCGAGACGACCGGCGCGGCCATGAAGTCGAAGACGCGTAGCGTTGGTTCCGATGTATCGCGCCGATACAACTTGTTGCTATGGTTGGTGGTCTCGCGACATCGACACGACAGTCACCGCAACACGAAAGGAGGGGTCATGACCAAGACCGACGTACTCACACTCGCCATCCTGGGATCACTGTCCGAACGTCCCCTCCACGGATACCAGCTACGCAAAGAGCTCGGCAGTCAGCTTGGCCCTTTCCGTGCGCTCAGCTACGGATCCCTGTACCCATGTCTCAAGCGCATGGTCGCCGCTGGACTGATCGCCGCCGACGGTGACGCCGGAGACGAACCCGTCCGGGCATCGGCCTCACGCCGGTCGCGCATCGCGTACCGACTGACTGACGCGGGCAAGGCCCAGCTTGGCGAGGAGCTTGCCTCCGCGGGCGCCTCATCGTGGGACGACGACGCCTTCGATGTGCGGTTCTCGATGTTCACCAAGACCGACTCGGTGACCCGGCTGCGCATCCTCGAGGGGCGCCGTTCACGTCTGGCTGAACGCCTCGAAGAGGTCTCGGACTCCATGCGGCGCGCGCGCGATAGGGCCGACGCCTACACCTCAGAACTTCAACGCCACGGACTCGAACGCGTAGAACGTGAAGTTGAGTGGCTCGACAAGTTGATTGACCAAGAACGATCCGCCCCCGGCGGTCAGCAACCCAATGCCGCCACCGGCGGGACAACATCAAGAGGAGAAAACCATGCCTAAGATCCGTGTCGCCATTGTTGGCGTCGGAAACTGTGCAACGTCGCTCATTCAAGGCGTCGAGTTCTACAAGGACGCCAAGCCCGGTGATACCGTCCCCGGCCTCATGCACGTCCAGTTTGGCGACTACCACATCTCGGACATTGAGTTCGTGGCCGCATTCGACGTTGACTCGCTCAAGGTGGGCAAGGAACTGGTCGAGGCGACCAGCTGCTCCGAGAACAACACCATCAAGATCGCCGACGTCCCCAAGACCGACATCCAGGTGCAGCGCGGTCACACCCTCGACGGCCTAGGCAAGTACTACCGCGAGACCATCACCGAGTCTGACGACAAGCCCGTGGACATCGTCCAAGTCCTCAAGGACACCGAAGCCGACGTGTTGGTCTGCTACCTCCCCGTGGGCTCCGAGGACGCGGCGAAGTTCTATGCGCAGTGCGCGATCGACGCCAAGGTTGCCTTCGTCAACGCACTTCCCGTGTTCATCGCTTCTGACCCCGAGTGGGCCAAGAAGTTCGAAGACGCCGGGGTGCCGATCGTGGGCGACGACATCAAGTCTCAGGTGGGTGCCACCATCACGCACCGCGTCATGGCGCGCCTGTTCCAGGACCGCGGCGTCATCCTTGACCGCACCTACCAGCTCAACGTGGGCGGCAACATGGACTTCAAGAACATGCTTGAGCGCGACCGCCTTGAGTCCAAGAAGATCTCCAAGACCGGTGCCGTGACCTCGAACATGAGCCACGACCTTGGTGCCAAGAACGTGCACATCGGCCCGTCCGATTACGTCGAATGGCTCGACGACCGCAAGTGGGCCTACGTGCGCCTTGAAGGCCGCGCGTTCGGCGAGGTTCCCCTGAACCTCGAGTACAAGCTCGAAGTGTGGGACAGCCCCAACTCGGCAGGCATCATCATCGACGCCGTGCGTGCCGCGAAGATTGCGGCCGACCGCGGCGTCGGTGGGCCCATCTACTCGGCAGCTGCGTACTTCATGAAGACGCCGCCCATCCAGGTGGAGGACTCGCAGGCACGCGACAACGTCGAGGCGTTCATTCGCGGCGACCTCGAGCGGTAACCACTCAACGCACGTCGAAGCCGGGTCACCCTCAGGGGTGGCCCGGCTTCTGCGTTGCGTGAGGCGCCCCTTGCGAACATGGGGGTCACTTTGTGCATGAATATGACCCTCGTGTTCGCAAGGCACCTACAGGCGGCCGATGCTGGGGCCGGGTCCTCCCTCGGGGTGGCCCGGCGTTCTGCGCTACCGACCACCGCGGAGCCGCCAGGCACGAGAGGGCCCGCCACGCTTGTCGCGTGACGGGCCCCCTGATGAGCCGAGCGAGACAGTTACGCGGTGACCGTCTCGCGGAGCTTGAGCCAACCGGCCACGGCAAGCGGACCGGTGATGATCGCGACAAGTGCGGCCGTCATGGCGCCCAAATCATCGATGTACGCATCCGGCGTGATGCCTCCGGTCGCGAACACGGCGATCACCAGTGCGACGGCGACCACAGCGACCAACACGGTGACAACCAACAGGGGCTGGCGCCGCGAGGGGAGCGGCAGGTCCAGCGTCCGGTCGCTGTCTCGAGCAGCATCAACTCCTAGCACCCGTCGACCGTCCAGCGCCCACGCGACAATCAACAGGCCCATCACGAACGGCGCGTAGCGGTTGAAGCCGAGCGGAATCAGCACTGCAAGGTACACCAGACCGACTGATGCGGCCAGACGCGTGCGGTAGCCAACAATCAGTGCGGCTCCCACGGCGAACTGAACCACACCGAAAACAATCACCCAGAACCCGAGGATGGGGAGCACAGCGGAGTCGATGACTGCCGAGACAACACCGTAGTGATTGTCAGAGAGCTTCTCGAACAGTTCGCGCTGGGCATCAACGGGCGCCCAGCCGGGAAGACCGTTGTTTCCCGCACCAGTCCGGACCCAGATCTCGTGAAGGAACTTGTAGCCAATGAAGACCTGCAATCCCGCTATCACGATGGCGAGGTGGTCCTGCGTGAAGCGCTTGGCGATGAGACCCAAGGTGACGATGAGCAAGATGATCCCGATGTCCATCGCGACCATGTTCATCCGTGGCGTCTCGCGCATCGCAACGTTCATCAGGAAGTACACGCTGAACAGTGCGGTTGATGCCAGGACGGCGTTCTGAAGGCCGGGCGACAGGCGAATCGGAAGATCGATGAGCCAGCCGCCGAGTCGAGCTGCACCGTTCTTGACCCCATGGAGCTTGACGCGCAACCAACCGTCGACCCCGTAGTACTGACCTGCTCCCGTAAAGAGCACAAACAGGTGGGCAGCCGTGAAGAACGGAGGGATGCGTGAGTTGCCGAACATCATGATGAAGAGGTCAAACGTCAACGCAACAACCGCCGTTGGGCGCACCGCGAAGCCGGCAATAAGGAACACGCCGAACAGCACCTGCGCGATGACGGTGACGTAGCTGAACAGCACCGCGTTCGGTGCAACGACGCTCTCCATGAACCAAGCGGCCCATGCCCACGTGCCGTCGGCAACGGCTGTCTCCACGTACTCGCGAATCTGGTCGCCAGCTCCGGCGCCAACCCAGCCCTCATGGGCACCCGATCCGAGCCCGCCGATCTTCCAGTTGTGTCCCACGGTGATTTCGAATATCCACATGGTGCCGATGAACACCCGCAGGAACGCGATAGCGCGCGCCTTGCCGGATTGTCTCTGCGCGGTTGGACTCTCCCCAGTCTTGGGCGGAGTCTTGGTTGGTGTCTTGGTCGCCATTGATCGAACCTCCAGGTTCTCAGTGCTCGGCTCCGGGAAGGGCCGATGCTTGTCAGCGTAGCGATGGCGGGTGGTCGTGTTCGGGACCAAGGTCGCAGCACCGTCCGTGAGCGGCGCGATGGTCGCCGACTACTCCGCGAACTGGAACTGGGTTCGAGTGACCGACCATCCCTCCGCCAACCGCTGGTCTGTAACCACAAAGTCGCCGAACATTGCGGTCAGAGAGCCGTCGCGGTCATGGTGAGCCGTGGTGGTCGCATAGTTGCCCGCGTTGTGAGCAGCGCTGAGGCCGGCGTGCAGGGGAGGGCCGGTCCCGGTCAAGCCCGGGCCGTCCCACACCGTGACGCGGGCACCGCCCACGTCGCCTCGGTCCGTCAGATCGATGCGGTGCACGGGATCATGGTGATGCTGCACCGACAGCACCGGGATGTCGCGGCCTATCGGCACGGCACCAATGGGCGAGCCAACGGCCAGCACCCCGCCCACCGCGTACTCGCCGTGCAACGTACTCGCGAGCCGCGCCGCGGCAATCCCGCCCTGGCTGAAGCCAGCGAACATCACAGAGTCGCCGGGCGTGACGCCTGCCTGTTCCATCGCCGCCACCACGGCACGTTCGTACTGAGTCCGCGCTTCCGGCGGCATCACCATCATCGCGAGGTTGGCGTCCAGGTCGTTGGGCGCGGGTTGGTCCCCGCCGCGCAGCACCCAATCCTGGGTGCTGGGTAGTGTCACGAGCCACCGATCGTCTCCATCCGGCCCGGTGATGCGGGCGATATCGACCACCGCTTTCTGTGAACTCCCTGAACGGTCAACCCATGCCATTCCTTCGACAATGGCGGCCGCCGACACCGGCACCAGTTCCGCTAGTTGCCGTCGTGCTTCTGCCTCGCTGAGTGCGCCATCGTCGTGCCATCGACTTACTGCGGGCGTTGGTGCCAAGAGATCGGATGCGATGCGTTGCGCGATGATTGCCGCCAGGAGTGGGCTTGAGGCAAGGGCAAGTCCCGAGGCGATCCGGAACCGTCCCGATGGCGCGCCCACAACTGCAACCACCGGCCACATCGCATCACCAGCCCAGTCGCGCACCTCGTTCCACACGCCAGCGATCCGTGTCATTGCCTGATCGGCGGCGCGGTCCAAGTCACGGAGTGCGTCGGCGTGGAGCCGTTGGGCCTCATGCACTGCGGTCGCGAACGCCGCGAACCCCTGCGACGCTTCGCGCTCCAGGCCTTCCGCGATGCTCATGCGCGTACGCGCCCGGCGCAATTCCACGCTGTAGTCACGCAGGGCGAGCGCGGCCTCCAGGTGACGAAGCGCCACGGCGTTCAATCGTTGTGCTAGAAGCTCGGACCTGGCACGTACTGCCTCCGCAGTCAAGCCCGTGCCGGAACCCGGTAGTCCGTGGAGCAGTGCTGCGGCTCTGCGCATCGCGCTCGACACGAGGTCAAAGTCATCGGCCACGCCATCAACGGCGGCGGGATCTCCGGGTGCGAGGGTGGAGTCCATTCGTTAGTTCCTCGGCACCAGGTCCGCGCGCACACACACTCGGTTCGCGAGCACGGCATCAACCTCCGCGAACAACTTCGCCGCAACCGCGAGCGCCACCTCGAAATTCCGCGCCTGCCTTGCGAGCTCGGTTCGTTGATCGATCCCCGCGTGGGCAAACGCCCTTACGTGAGCGGCCAAACCCGCGTGTCCCATGACCTCGGGGGTCAGGTGCTCAGCGCCCCCGGTGGCGTGCATCGCACGCTCGACGTACTGCGCGACCTCGCAGACGCTCGTGGCCGCCCACTCCATTTCCTGCGTGGTGACAGCGAGGTCTGCATGCGCGGGGTTCGCGGAGTTGCTGGGCGGCACGTGGGCGGAGCTCGCGATGGACATGGCTCGACGCTAGGGAGCCCATCACCCGTGTACTGCGCGTCTGCGCCTACCCGTGCAAGAAGACCTGCAAGTCCAGACCCGGGGACATCAGTGGAGCGGCGCTCGTTACGCGGCGCGCCTGGACACCAGCAAGGCGACGCCGAGCCCGGCCATCATGACCCCGCCGGTGGCCTTCATGCGCTCCACTCGTGTGGGCGAACTCGCGAACCAGGCACGCGCTCCGGAAGCCGCAAGTGCGTACCCGCTATCGAGCAGCACGGACAGTGCGTTGAAGACCAACCCCAACACGAGCATCTGAGCCCACGCAGGGCCGCGCGCAGGGTCCACAAACTGAGGAAGTACGGCAGCAAGGAACACGATGGTCTTGGGATTGAGGACCCCCACCACAAACGCCTCGCGCCACAACGCGCCCGTCTTGAGCGGCACCCCAACCACGGCATCGGCCGCAGCGTTGTCCATCCCTTCGCGCCGGTGGCGGATGGCTTGCACGCCCAGCAGAATGAGGTAGCCACCGCCTGCGATCTTGAGAATCAGAAAGGCAGTGGCTGACGCCGCCACAATCGCACCGATGCCAATGGCGACCACCACCACGTGGATGAAGACCCCACAGGTGTTTCCAACCGCAGTCATCAGCGCAGCGGAGCGCCCGTGTTGCAGCGCCCGGCTCACAATGAACAGCACGCTTGGCCCTGGCAGCAGGATGATGACAACCGCCAGCGCGACGAACGCCGCGAGGGCATGGGTGCTGATCACGAGTTACGCCGGGGGCGGGGGTGGAAAGCTGGGGTGGTAGCCAGCGTTGTAGCCGCCCATGGCGACGCGCTCGTGTGCCTTGGGGTCGGGACCCCACTGGTTGTTGAACGGTTGCGTGTCCATGATGCACATGATCAGCGGCACGACCCCTAGCCCCGCCACGTTGAGCCACAGCCAATGTCCTGACTGGCCCATGTCATGCAAACGCCTTGCCGAGGCCGCGAGGAACGGAATCAGCAGGACAAGGTTCACCAGCGACATCACGGCGTACACGATGATCATGGGCGCGAAGTTCGCCCAGGTTGGCTCGAAGTTGCCGTAGGCGTCAATGCTGGTCGCGAACGCCGCGACGTAGAGCACCATGAAGATCACCCAGAACGGAAGGAACACGAGTTGCAGGAAGAGGTAGAACCACCAGAACTCGGATCGCAGCGCACGGCCCTTGAAGTCGGCGTACTTGCCAAAGCACGTCTTGACGGACTGTCCGAAACCCATGGGTGCTCCTTGAGTGGTTGGTGAGAACCAGCCTAGCGACGCGACAACGCCATCGCTACGCCCAGCCCCATCATCATGGCTCCACCGGCGGTGCGCAGGTGTTGGATGCGCGTGACCGACCTCGCGAACCACTGCCGCAGTGCGCTCGCGAGCATGGCGTACGTGCCGTCGGAGCTGAGCGCGATGACCGTGAACACCAGCCCCAACATCAACATCTGAGCCACCGCGGAGCCGCGCGTGGGATCCACGAACTGCGGCAGGATCGCACCCATTGCCAAGGCTGACTTGGGGTTCAACATCCCCACCACGAAGCCTTGTCGCACCAGAACCCGCGTGCGTAGCGGCTCAGTCACCGTTGGCCGCCCGGAAGCCCCGGCCGATGCTGGGGTGGGCTGGGACGCCGAACTCGCCGCGGCATCGGCCGCTGGGAACAAGCCCTTCTTGCGATCGCGAATGGCCTTGGCACCCAGATAGACCAGGAAGATGGCCCCCGCCCACTTGAGGCCGGTGAACACCGCAACTGAGGTTCCGATCAGCGTGCCGAGTCCAAGAGCCACCGTGAGCAAGCCAACGGTCGCGCCGGCGGAGTTGGCACCCGCAGTGATGAGCGCGCCGCGGCGTCCGTGCTCGAGGGCCCGGGAAATAACAAACAGCACGCTGGGCCCGGGGATGGCAATCACCAGGAACGCGGTTGCCGCGAAAGCGACAAGGGTCTCGGTAGTGATCACTACAAGATGGTACGCGACCGCGCGCCTTCAGCGCAGGCCGTCACTCCAGGGCCCGGCCGCCGCGCGCGATTTCCCTGAAGAGGTCGAGCGGTGGTTCGAACGCGCCCGGTGTGGGAGTGGGGTCGTGGTGAACTCGCGGCGCGGAGTCGCGCTCGCTGGCCTTCCGGGCAGCCGGCACAGTTGGCGCGGCGCGGTGCACATGCACCGGTGCAACGATCTCGATCTTCCAGCCACGGAATCGGATGGCGGTCATGTCACACGCCCACGTGGGCGCGAGTTTCGCGACCGGTCTTGACGATCGCGAGACCCTCGAGGGCGTCGTCGACAAAGGGCCTGAATGGCGCGAGCCGGACCAACGAAAGCAACCGCGAGAGCGACGGGGCCAACCGGGCCACGATGGTGCGGGTCACGCGCTGACCCGGTGACAGGTCCTGAACCCATCCGAGCGTGATGAGCATCTGCACGGACCACAGCAGATCTGGGAGTGCTTGGCGCAAGCGCGAATCGGTCTTGAGGTCAGAGCCGTCGATCATGTCGACGTACATCGACAAGAACAGGTCGCGCGCCGGGCGCGACTGGTCGCTGAACGGACTGAGCGGGCTGGACGGCACGATGGCGAGTGAGAGGAGCGAGTCTGCGATGGGTCGATACTCTTCCGAGGTGTCCATGAATGCTTCGAAGCACGCGTCGAGGCGTTTGCTGAAGCTTGTCACGCCATCCATTGCGGCCGATGCTCGGGCACAGGTTTCGCGCGCGATGCGCAGATAGAAGCCTTGGACCAGTTCTTCCTTGCCGCCAAAGTAGTAGTAGGTACTGCCGAGCGACACCTCCGCGCGTTCCGCGATGGCGCGCATGGTGGTCTTGTCGTAGCCGCGCTCCATGATGAGCGACGTGGCCGCAGTGACGATCCTGTCCCTGGTGGAACTGTCAAGAGTGGGCATGTGCCGCTCCTTGTTTCTCGAGAACGCCCGGCGGCGCACTACTGAACGTGTTCAGATACATGCACCGTAGCACCGAATCTGAACGTGTTCAAGTCGCCGCCTAGGCTCGAGGGCGGGCCGCGACCCACGTCAGCACCGCAGACAACCCCACCAGGGCCGCCGAGCTCACTGCCGTCACGGGAACTCCAAAGAGCGAACCTGCGTAGCCAGTAACCACACCGCGGAAGCCCACCACCGCAAATCCCACCATGCCCCAAATCGCGCACACCACACCTACTGCAGCGACGGCTCCACGCGCGAGCGACGGGCCTACGACAGTGGTGCGCGCAGCGGGGCGGTCAAAGAAGCGGAAGGCGGCGACAAGCGCAACAACCAGCACCGCAAAGGCCGCAAACAGAGGCAGGCGCCACAGCCACCACTGCGCAGAACCGGGCTCGGGGAATGTCGGGGCGCCGGTGAGATACAGCACCACGTACATGGCGATCAGCGCCGTGAAGTGCCAGAGGTACGCCGTCATCGCAACCGCACCGCCTGCGATCACGCCCTTCCATACCCGCGGCCTGGTCAACCAACGTTGGGCGGCCGGCCTCACCATCAGCAGCGCGCCCTGTTGCGCGGTAGCAAATGCGAGCAGCGCCACGGTTGGGGGCGTCAGGTTCGACAACACCTCGCCGTGGTACGAGACCATCGCCACCCCATACGGACCGAGCAACACCAAGACCGCGAACGCGCCCGCGCCCAGCCCAACGAGGATCGCCCCCAGCCTCCTGTCGCCCACGCGGTCCGCCACGCCATCGGCATAGAAGAAGCCCAGCTGGTGAACGGTGAGCCACACGAACGCGAAGTTGAGCCACTTGACAGCGTCGACGTCCCCCGCGAGCCGCACCACGTCCACGGTTGCCGCCAACCCAACAAGCACCACGAGCACCCGCCAACCCCAGCGCTCGTGAGCCCGCAGCATCGCGGGTGCAAGAGCCGCCGCAATCAGGTAGATGCCGATGAACCACAACAACTGACCGGCGATCTGGAGCACAGCTCCTACGTGGGGGTCACCGTCGGTCGCCACATCTACGATGATGCCGATGGCGAGCCAAACGCCCACGAACACCAATGCGGGTCGCACCAAGCGCGAGATGCGCGCGTAGGCAAAGTCGGCGTAGCCCCCGCCGCGAGCGCGCAACGATCGCCAAGCGACCGCGTGGGCAAACCCGCCCACAGCGAAGAAGATCGGCATCACCTGCAGGATCCACGTCGCCGGACGGGTCCATTCCTCAAAGCTCAAGATGTTCGAAAACTCGAACGGAGGGTCAGAAGCGCCGGATCCGGTCAAGACCACGGCCATGAGGAAGTGGCCCACCACCACGCCGCCGAGCGACGCCACCCTCAGAAAGTCGGCGTAGCGATCCCGGGTAGACGGGGTAGCTGCGGCCATCGCGGCGACGGTGCTCATGCCACGATGCTAGCGGCGCGAGGCATTCCGGGTTGCTGCTGCGCGTGGCCCAGTTCGCGCAACGCGCCGCCTAGGCTAATGCCATGTCCTTCGCCATGAACCTGCGCGCGCTGTGGCGACTCCAGGGCTTTCGACGCCTCGCCTACGTGCGATTGCTGTCCCAGGGTGGCGACGGCATGTTCCAGGTGGGGATCTTCACTGCATTCTTCTTTGACCCCACCAGGGCGACATCCGCCCAAGACATCGCCATTGCGTTTGCGATCATGCTCACGCCCTTCACCCTGGTGGGCCCGTTCGTTGGGCCGTTGATCGACCGCTGGAAGCGCCAGCGAATCATCCTGCTGGGAAACCTTGTCCGGCTCGTTCTCGCGGTGTCGATCGTGGCAGCGCTCGTGACCAGCGCCCACCTCGCGGTGCTGTACGGGCTGGCCCTCCTCACCCTGTCAGTCAACCGGTTCCTGTTGGCCGCCATGGCCGCCGGCATCCCCCAGGTGGTGCCTCGCCACGAACTGCTCATCGCGAACTCGGTCTTGCCAACGCTTGGCACGGTGGCCGCGGCAATCGGCGCCGCGATCGGCGGTGTGGTGACGTTCCTCGCGCCCTCGGTGTCCGACGCTACGCTCGCGCTCACCGCGCTGCTCTGCGCGGGCAGCGCGTTCGGGCTGTCGTCCTGGGCGTCTACGTTGCTGGGGCGCAACGCGCTCGGGCCGGAGCGCACGCGCGAGAGTCTTGACCTCGTTGCACATGTACGTGAACTGATCAGCGAACTGCGCGGCGGCGCTGTCTATTTGCGGGCCCGCGTCACCCCGCTGCACGCGCTGATGGTCATGGCCGCTCAACGGTTGCTCTACGGCATGATGTTTATTGCCGCGATCCTCATCTCCAGGTATGTGCTTGGAGAAGAGGTGCGCCCAGAGCGCGCGGTCGCCAACTTCACCGTGGTGCTTGCCTTCGCCGCCGTGGGCTTTGGGCTCGCCGCACTCGTCACGCCCACTCTGGGTGCGCGGATGCAACGCCAACAGTGGGTGGTGACCTGCTTGCTGGTGGGCGCTGCCGGCCAGACACTGCTCGCCTTCTCCGGTGAACTGTGGGCGCTGTGGGGCGCGGCGGTCATTGTGAGTTTCGCGGTGCAAGGCGGCAAGATCGCGGTCGACACCATCGTCCAGCGAGACACGGAGGACTATGTACGCGGTCGGGCGTTCACGCTCTACGACATGGCCTACAACGTTGCCTTCATTTCGAGCATGGCAATTGGTGCCGTAGTGCTACCCGACACCGGCTACTCGCAAGCAGTGATGGCCTCTCTTGTGGGCGTCTACCTGATCATCGCCGTGATCTACGCACGTGCGCCAAGAGACGCCCGCGAGCTGTCGCCCCGTTAGCGCTGAGCCCACCAATCCATGAGTTCTTGCTTGGCTCGCTCCTCGCTGAGGGGACCGTGCTCCATGCGCAACTCAAGCAGGTGCTTGTAGGCGAGCCCCACCTCACGTCCGGGCCCAATCCCCAAGATCGCCATGATCTGGGTGCCGTCCAGGTCAGGCCGGATCGAGTCCAACTCCTCGCGTTCGCGAAGTTCAGCGATGCGATGCTCAAGGTCGTCGTAAGCGAAGCTCAGGCGTTCCGCCTTGCGGCGATTCTGCGTGGTGACGTCGGCCCTCGTCAGGCGATGGAGGCGCTCCAACTGATCGCCAGCATCGGTCACATACCGACGCACGGCCGAGTCCGACCACCGCGCCTCGCCGTACCCATGAAAGCGCAGGTGCAGTTCGACGAGCCTGGCCACCGCCGTGATGGTGTCCTTGTCGAACCGCAGCGCCTTCATGCGCTTGACCGTAAGTTTGGCGCCCACCACTTCATGGTGGTGAAAGCTCACAGCGCCACCTGGTTCAAGCCGTCGAGTAGCTGGCTTGCCGATGTCGTGGAGCAAGGCAGCGAGCCGCAGCACGAGGTCGGGCGCGGGGACCGCTCCGTCCGGTCCAGTCTCAAGGTCGATCGCCTGCTCAAGCACCGTGAGCGTGTGCTCATAGACGTCCTTGTGATGGTGGTGCTCGTCCACCTCAAGCTGCAATGCCGGGAGTTCAGGAAGCACGTGGTGGGCGATGCCGCTGTCCACCAGAGCGCTCAGCCCGCGCCGCGGCTCCCGTCCCAGTAACAGTTTCACGAGTTCTTCTCGCACCCGCTCGGCACTGATGATGGCGATGCGGTCAGCAAGTTCGCTCATCGCGGCGAACGTTGCCGGCTCCACGTCGAAGCCCAACTGGGACACAAAGCGCGCGGCCCGCATCATGCGCAACGGGTCATCTCCAAACGAGATCGCGGGCTCGACGGGAGTTCGCAACAAGCCACCAGCAAGATCCTCCAGACCACCGAAGGGGTCAACGAACTGCTTCGAGGGCAGGGTCACAGCCATGGCGTTCACGGTGAAGTCGCGGCGAGCCAAGTCGCCCGCAAGTGAGTCGCCAAAGGACACCACCGGCTTGCGCGTCTGGCCGTCATAGGCGTCCTCGCGATAGGTGGTGATCTCCACCACTACGTCTGCCTGGCGGGCGCCAATAGTCCCGAACTCTCGCCCCATGTCCCACGTTGCGTGAGTCCACTTCTTGAGCAGAGCTTCCGTTTGTTCCGGAGTAGCCGACGTGGCGAAGTCGAGGTCAGCGCTCGACCGTCCCAAGAACGCGTCCCGCACCGGGCCACCAACCAGGGCCAGTTCGTGCCCAGCGTCGGCGAAACGGCTCGACAGCTCAAGAACTTCGGGGGGCAGAGCTTCCCAGAGTCCCGCAGCTCGCGCGCGCAACACGTCAATGCTGGGCAGCTCGGAGAGCAGCGAAGGTTGGCGTGGCGACTGGTTGGGGGGGTTCACGTACCCCAGCATCCCAGAAAGCGGGACCACCCGGCATGCCGTGCGCGGGTTGGGCCTCACCGGGGCCGGGTCGTTAGAGTGAGGCCATGCCCACGCAGCCAGTTCCCCGACCCGGCCCGGCACCGCGTCCGCCCGGCGGCGCGAGCCTGCGGAGGCTCCGTGACAGTGCCGCCCAACGCGCGTCCCACCTGCCCGTGAGCAACGAAACCTCGGCGGGGGGCATTGCGGTCCGCGTCGAAGACGGCGTCGCGTACGCAGCGTGCATCGGCCGTCGCAACCGCGCGGGCAAGCTTGAGTGGTGCCTGCCGAAGGGCCACATTGAGGAAGGGGAGACTCCGCAAGAGGCCGCGATCCGCGAAGTCGCAGAAGAGACCGGCATCGACGCCGAGATCATCCACACCATCGGCATCATCGATTACTGGTTCACCGGAGATGATCGGCGGGTTCACAAGGTGGTGCATCACTTCTTGCTCGAGGCCAGGAGCGGCACCATTACTACAGAGAACGATCCAGATCAGGAGGCCGAGGTGGCCGAGTGGATTCCGATGGCCGACCTCGCGAGCCGACTTGCCTTTCCCAATGAGCGCAAGATGGCCCAAACGGCCCTTCAGTTGTTGGCCATTCGGTCGTAACCCATGATCTCGAGGCACCCCTTCCGAACACGCACCCGGTGGTTGAGGGCGGCCGTCGTCGGCGTCGTCATGGCTGCGCTCGCCATACCCGCCGCCGCGATCGGCAATCCCGAAGCCGCCGGCGTTGTGCCGACAGCCGAGCCAGACGCACCTTCGCTCACGGGCACTGTAACGAGTTTTGGGCCCGCGGTGGTCAGCCCGGGAGGCTCGATCAGCACCACAGTCGAGATCGCAAGTTCTTCGGTCGAGAACTCTGACGGTCTAGCGCTCCGCATGACAATGACGCAGTTGCCACTAACCTCGCGGGACGATGTCGCGGCATTTCTCGATGCACCCGAAGAGTTCGCCTCGCGGACAGTGGTGGAACGACCTCTGCCTGCCGTGTCCCTTGGGCAACCGGCGCGCGCGAACCTCGCGGCACCCGTCGCGGGGCTGGCCCTCCCACCTGAAACATGGGGCGTGTACGGACTGGCCGTGGTCTTGACCGGCGCTGGCGAATCCCGGGTGATCGATACCATGGTGTTCACCTGGACGGATGCTCCCATACCGTCCCTGCCCGTCGCCGTCGTTGCGACGGCCTCGGGAACTGATGCGCGAGTGGGCGCGCTCCTCACCGCAGCCGAACACCCCTCGGTAACGCTGCTCGTGGATCCTGTGGCCGTTGGTCGCCTGAGTGGAGTGGCCGGGAGTCTGTCCGCCCGTGAGGCGTACAGGGTGCCAGCAAGCAACCCTGACCTTGCCTCGCTCGCCCACGGACCGGGGGCGTCGATCCTCGAGTTTGCGCTCGCTCAGTCTGCGTCCGAGGTTCCGCGTAGCCTGCAGGGCCTTCCTTGGGTGGGAATCGTCCCCGTGCTCGACGAGCCCACCTTGCAACTCGCCCATGACTATGGAGCGGTCGCGAACCTGGTGGAGCCCCGCTACGGCGCCGTCCTTTCGGCAATGACCACCCCCGGCCCTGGCCTTCCACCACCGGTCGCGAACGTGACCCTTGAAGCGTCCGGGAACACCATCGCACTCATGATGCCGGAACCCGGGCTCAGCGACCTCCTCGCGCAGTACCGCCCGCACCATCCCGCAGCGCCGTCGAGGATCGTCGCAGAGTCGGCGTTGATTGCCGCGCAGGGCGACGGCACCCAGCCGATCATTCTGTCCACTGGCTCCTCGTGGATGGTCGACGGTACCCAACCGTCACCCGTCCTTGCAGCACTTTTCGACGCCCCCTGGGTTGCGCCGGTGTCCCTCGCGAGCGTGTTGTCCGACACTCGCCGCGGAACTGCCACAGTGTCAGGTGTGCAAACGACCGAGGCAGACCTCAGCGCGTCGGCGGTCGACGCGATCGCCACGCGCTTGACGCGGCTCCAGCATCTTGGGGCAACCACCGAGAGTCCGGCGACCGTGGTGGATGGTCCAAGCGCTGCGCTCCTCGGCGTAGTCTCACTCGACGCGCGGGCGTCGCAGGCCGATCGCAACGGTGCCGTGCTCGACCTGCTCGAAGTCGTGGATCGAACCCTCGAGAGCGTGTCAATCACATCCGGTTCTGCGCTTAACCTTGTGTCCGCTACCGGCAACGTGCCTGTCACCATTCGCAACGACCTCGACGTCGCTTCAACCGTTACCGTACGCATGACCGCCAACTCGCCCAACATTCGCATCACAGACTCTCCAGTCGTCACGATTCCGCCCCACAGCGAGGTAACCGCGTTGATACCCGTCACCGCCGTATCGAGCGCGAACGTCACCGTGCGGCTGTCGCTTCGCAACGAGAACAACGACCTCATCGGCACCGTGCGTGCTGTCGACATGCGAGTCCGTGCGGACTGGGGCAACGCCGCGACGGCCGTGTTCACCGTGGCGCTCGTCTTGCTCCTCATCGCAGGGCTGGTGCGAACCGTGCGTCGAGGCCGCAAAGACACGCGCACCGGACCCGGCGAGGTCGCCGCGCTCGACGAGCCTCAATCCTCCGGGGTTGCGCATGACTAGCGCCCCAACGTCCATGGGGCGCAGCACTGCACTGATGGCATCCGGAACCGGCGCATCAAGGCTCCTTGGGTTTGCCCGCAACATGCTGCTCGTGGCAGCGATTGGCGTCAATGCGGGTGCCGCGAACGCCTATGAAGTCGCGAACAAGATTCCCAACGCGTTGTTCGCTGTGCTCGCGGCCGGGGTGCTCAACGCGGTGTTGGTGCCGCAGATCGTGAAGGCCTTCGCGCGTCCCGACGGCAAACGCACCGTCGATCGCATCCTCACGCTCGGTGGGGTCTTCAGTCTGGTCGCCACCGTGGTGTTGACCATCGGGGCCGGCCTGTTGGTTCGCGTGTACTCGGACAACTGGCCGCCAGAACTGGTTGCCTTGGCCACGGCGTTGGCGTTGTGGTGCATCCCGCAGCTGTTCTTCTACGGCGTCTACACCCTGTTGGGCGAAGTTCTCAACGCCCGGGGTCAGTTTGGCCCTTTCATGTGGGCACCGGTCCTCAATAACGTCATCGGAATCGTGGGACTCGTCGCCTACCTGGCGATCTTTGGGCGGTATGTGGAGGGATCGCCCGATGCCGTGGGGGAGGTGTTGACGGAATCCTGGACACCGGGACGGATCGCGCTGCTCGGAGGCGTCGCGACGCTCGGGATCGCCGCGCAGGCGCTGATCCTGATATGGCCACTCCTGCGAGGTGGCTACCGATTCCGGTGGGTCTGGCGCGGACCTCGCGGCGAACTTCGGGCCGTGCGGGTGGTTGCTGGTTGGGCGCTCGCAGCAGTACTCCTGGAGCAAGTGGGCGTACTACTCACATCGCGGGTCGCGACCGCTGCCAATCCAGGCGACCTTGACCCCGCCATCGCTGGAAACGCGGCATACTACAACGCTCTCATTCTCTATCTGGTGCCACACTCGCTCATCACGGTGTCGATCGTCACCGTGTTGTTCACCAGCATGTCCAAACTCGCCGCTGTCCACAATATGGACGGACTACGAGCGGAGGTGTCACGTGGTCTGCGCCTGATTGGGGTCTTCACGATCTTCGCCGCTGTCGCGCTCATTGTCTTGGCACCCTTCGTTGTGCGCGTGGCGCTTCCCACTGCCCGGCCGGTGGTGGTGATGTCCGTGGCGGAGGTGCTGATGGCGATGTCCCTAGGACTTGTCCCGCTGGGCGCCATGGTGCTGATGAAGCGAGTGTTCTTTGTCCTAGAAGACGCCCGCTCAGTCTTCGTGATTCATATCCCCATGACCATCGCCTGGGTGAGCATCGCGTACGCGGGGCGCGAGTTCCTGGATCCACGGTGGTGGGTGGTGACAGTGGGCCTGGGGCTGGCGGCGTCGAACCTGGTCGCCGTTCTGTTCCGGATGGCTGGCTTGCGACGCAAGCTCGGTGGGCTCGATGGGAGACGCGTGGCTCAGGTCTATGGCAAGGCCACTGTTGCTGCGTTGGTCGCGGGTGCGGTGGGCTGGGGTGTGCTGCGCTTCGCGCCGCCTGTACAAGACCTCACGGGAGTCCTCGGTGTAGTGATTGCACTCACCCTGTGCGTGGGGATCGGTTCGCTCATGGTTGGGATCTACGGACTCCTGCTCCGGTGGTGGCGCGTGGAAGAACTGACTGCCATCGTCGCGCCCGTGCTCAACAAGTTGCCTCGCCGCGTACGATAATCGCGAACCCACTCTTGGAAGGAACTCCGTGCAGGTAGGCGCGACTCTTGGCCGTCGCTTCACTTTGGTGCGCGCGGAAGACTTCGACCTTCCCGGCGTCGAACGCTTTCTCGCGAACGACTCACGCCTTAACCGTGACGTGACTGTCGACATCATCACCGCTCCAGGGCCGTCGGAAGTGAAGCGAGCCGCATCAAAGGCCGCCTTGGTACGGGATCCCCGCCTGCTTCGCATTGTCACGTCCGGTCGCGAACACCTTGATGACCACGACGTCACCTATGTGGTGTCCGAACGGCCAGCCGGCACCAGGTTGAGTGACGTCTTAGTGGAGCGAGTGCTCGACCCCACGACCGCCGGTGCCATTGCCGGCGATGTGGCCCGGGCTCTTCAGGTCGCGGCGGCCAGCGGTCTCCACCACGGTCATGTTCGAGCCGAGGCGTTGACGATCACCCCCCGTGCTCGGGTCGTCCTTGCCGGTTTGGGCGTCGACGCTGAACTCGCCTCCCAAACAGGACTCGATACTCACCATCCGCCACGCGAACGCACCGATGCGGTCGACGTCGCCCGCCTCTATGTCAGTGCCATCACAGGGAAGGACAGCGCCGAGGTCACAGTCGACGATCTGCCGGAAGAGTTGTCTGCTCGTGCACGCGGCCTCTGCACTGCGGTCATCAAGGGCTCCGGCCCACATTCCCTCGACGATGTCACGAAGGCGCTTGTTCCGTTCAGTTCTCAGGACTTGCACGGGTTTGCCGCTGGCATTTCCGGCCTTCCGTGGCGCCCGGACATCATCGCCCAGCGCGCGGCTGACCTCGCCGCTCGGATTGCCGAGATCAACGCGGCAATCACCATCGCCCCGCAAACCATCATCACCGCGTCCCTGCTCGTTGACTGGCGCACCGCCGAGCAAACCAGCACCACAGGAACCATCCCCTCGCTCAGCCAAGAGCTCGCCGCTCCCGAATCCGGCGAGTACCAGCCTTATGTCGACGGGGACATTACCGACCTCTACCACTTTGAGGCGATGGCCGAGGCGCAGAACGCCGAGATTGAACCCTCGCTCTGGGAGGAGGTCCTCGAGGGCTTGCATCACCGGTGGCCACGTTCCGAACGCATCACGTCGAGTCTCACTCGAGCGCACGAGCGGGCTCAACGCACTGCCCCGATCAACGCGGGGCCGCTGTGGATGGCGATCAGCGTCGTCGCGATCGTCATCGCTGCGATGGTTGGCTTCTCGATGATCAGTGAGCCCTTCAACCCCGACTTTGTCCAACCAGACCCCGTTCCCGCCTATCCCCCGTTTACTTTCACACCCGACGCTTCTGCGTCCATTGACCTGGATGTCGATTAGGGGACCCGAGGGGTGCCGCTCTCGCCACCTCCGCGGAACATTTCACCGCTAGCATCTGTTACGGAAAGACCGAATCCATCTGCAATCAAGGGATCAATCGTGAGTGAGACTCGCAACGTCATCATCGTGGGCTCCGGGCCCGCCGGCTACACCGCCGCAATCTACGCGGCACGGGCCGGACTCAACCCGTTGGTCATTGCCGGCTCGGTCACCGCGGGCGGCGCACTCATGAACACCACAGAGGTGGAGAACTTTCCGGGGTTCGTGGAGGGCATTCAAGGTCCCGAGCTCATGGAAGTGCTTCAGGCGCAAGCCGAGAAGTTTGGTGCTGAGATCCAGTTCGACGACGTCACGTCGCTCGCGCTTGACGGCCCGGTGAAGACGGCCACCACCGGCTTGGGCAAGGAGTACACGGCCAAGGCAATCATTCTTGCGACCGGCTCCGCGTACCGAGAACTGGGTCTGCCCGACGAGAAACGGCTGTCAGGCAAGGGCGTGAGTTGGTGCGCCACGTGCGACGGGTTCTTCTTCCGTGATCAGGATGTAGTGGTCATCGGCGGCGGCGACTCAGCGATGGAAGAGGCGACGTTCCTCACGCGCTTTGCCCGCAAGGTGACCGTGGTCCACCGTCGAGGCGAATTGAGGGCCTCGAAGATCATGGCCGACCGCGCGCACAACGATCCCAAGATCGAGTTTGTTTGGAACTCCGAGGTGGTAGGGCTTGACGGCGACCCCTCGCTCACCGGGGTGCGTATCAGGAACCTCGAAACGAACGTTGAGTCAGTGCTCGCGGCGACAGGAATGTTCGTCGCGATTGGGCACGATCCTCGATCGGAGCTGGTGTCTGGCACCATTGACACGGACGCCGAAGGCTACGTTCGCGTGGTGGGTCGCACCACGGCAACCAACGTCGATGGCGTGTTTGCCTGCGGCGACCTTGTCGACAGCAGGTACCGCCAAGCCATCACCGCTGCCGGATCCGGCTGTGCTGCCGCGCTCGACGCTCAACACTACCTCGATGGCCTCGCCGATACCGAGGCTTCGGGAACCGTCGCTGCCGTGGCCGTTCCGGCCGTCGCGCCCGCAGCCGCGGCGCCAGCCGCTCCCGTCTCTGCGACCGAGGACACGTTCGCGGCGGAGGTGCTTCAGTCAGAGATTCCCGTGGTGGTCGACTTCTGGGCCACGTGGTGCGGTCCGTGCCGCGCGGTCGCCCCACTCCTGGACGAACTCGCGGTTGAGTACGCGGGGAAGATCAAGATCGTCAAGGTGGACACCGACGCGAACCCCAAACTTGCCATGGCATACGGCGTGACGTCCATCCCTACGATGAGCTTCTTCAAGGGTGGCGAGATCGTGAAGTCGGTCGTGGGCGCCAAACCCAAGCCCACGCTAAGTTCGTTGTTCGACGAGGTGCTGGCCTAACCGCTCCCGGCCGTCTGTCCGCTTTGTCTGCCCCCCATGTGGGGGGCACGCAGACGCTTTCTCGGCGTGTTTGGTGTCGATTGGGTAAAGGCGCAAAAATCCGCGACCTTCAACCCAACCCTTTGTGGGGCAAAGATCGTTATAGTGACATCACCTTCGAGTCACTGGAGATCCCATGAGGACCTTGCGCCACCGCGCCGCCGTTTCTGTTGTTGCCGTTTCCGCGCTCGCCCTGGCGGCGTGCTCACCCGGTGGAGGGGGTGAAACCGCCAACCGCGTTTCTATCGCTTCCATCATGGGTATGGACCAAGACGAGTGGAGCCCGGAGAGCCAGCGCAAGCAAGAGGACCTCATTCAGGAGTCCATTGCGCGCTGCATGGCTGAGCAGGGCTGGGAGTACATCCCAGTGGTCTACCCCAATGATTTCAGCGAGTACACCGATGAAGACGAGGAGGCCCGCATCAAGCGCGAGGGTCTCGGCATCGCTTACTGGACCCTGAACCAGGGTGGAGACGAGTTCTACGAGGACCCGTGGGCCGACTTCGTTGATCCGAACACCGCCTATGTGGAGTCGCTGTCCGAGGCCGAGATGACGGCCTATTACGAGGCTCTTTACGGCACCCAAGAAGAACAAGAAGCGGAAACGGTGCTGGAGATCGACCCCGAGACCGGCGAGGAGTACTACGTTTCGTACGGCTACGGCACCGGTTGCCAAGGCAAGGCGTACGAGGAAGTCTATGGCGAGGACCAGAACTACAACGAGGACTACTGGGAAGCCATCTCAAAGTTCTATGAGGAGCTCTACCTCCGCGTTGAGGCCGACCCCCGCATGGTGAAGCTGAACACTGACTGGTCCGGCTGCATGAAGTCAGCTGGGTTTGACTTCAAGACCCGCATGGAGTTTTGGGAGAAGGCATACGAGGAGTACTACGAGCGTCACAACGAGATCTTGGGACCCGACTACTACGCCGATCCCTTTGATGGCTGGACCGAGTCTCAGATCGACGACTTCTGGAACACCGCGAGCGACGCTGAGATCGACGCGATGTTCAATAGGCAGCAAAGCCTCACCGACGATCAGCGCGCCCAACTCGAAGAGCTGCTCGCCGACGAGATCAAGCTCGCCACTGCCAACTTCGAGTGCGAGAAGGGCTTCCGCGAGAAGGAGCAAGACATTTACGCAGAGATCGAGGCTGCGTACGCAGAAGAAAACCGTGCAGAACTCGAAGCACTCGCTGCTTCGCTCGGCAACAACTCGTGAACCGGAATCGCATCGTTGCGGGAGCGCTAGCGCTGGTCCTTGCTTCTGGCGGTGCGGGGTGGGCTGTGGGAACACAGATCACCTCGCCCGCCGAGGCGGCTGCACGTGCTGAAGCTCCCCAGGCGTCCCTGATCACGGTGGCTGTCGACCAACGAGTGCTGTCTGCTGACATCATTGCGCGCGGCACCATTGACTACACGGATCCCATCTCGCTCGAAACGAGCGGAAACACGGCGGAGACGGAAGCGCGTCAGATCATCACCGGCTCGGCAGCAAAGGGCGACGAACTGCTCGAAGGCGCCGTTGCGCTGGAGGTGTCCGGCCGCCCCGTCATCCTGCTGCAGGGTGACCTCCCGGTCTTCCGTGATCTGAAGCCCGGCGCAACGGGCTTCGACGTCCTGCAACTCGAGCAGTCGTTGGTCCGCCAGGGTTTCCTCAACAAGGCCGACGACGTTTGGGACAACCGCACCGGCGCCGCAATCCAAAGCCTCTACGCCGCCGTCGGGTACGACGCGGCCGCGGCATCGAATTCGGAACGCGAGGCGCTCAAGGGCGCGCGCGACTCCGTTCGCTTCGCCGCCCAAGCACTCGCGGACGCCACCAAGGCGCTCAAGGAAGCCGGTGGCGCGTCTGGCTCTGCCCTCCTTGAGGCCGAGGCCGCCGTGACCAGCGCGCAAGAGGCGCTCGCCATCGCTCAGGCCGGCCGCACCGCCGCGCTCGCGGCCGCGAGCGGTGCCGTCACCGCCGCGCAAGGCGATGTGGCAAGCGCTCAGGCCGCGCTCGCTGTCGCCCAGGCTCGCCTGACTATGGCTGTGGTCGACGGGATCCACCCGGACTATGGCTGGCCCCCCACCGCGCCCGAGATCGTCGAGCTCGAGGGCGCCGTCACCTCCGCGACATCAGGAGTGGCAGTTGCCCAGAACGGCCTCAGTTCGGCCCAAGCTCAGCAGACCGCCGTCACCACCCAGGAGAACGCCGCGGTTACCGCAGCGGAGCGCCAGGTCAAGATCGCGCAGACGCAACTGAAGGAAGCCAAGACTCCCGGCGACACCACGCAACTGGTTCGCGCCAGGGACGACGCCAAGCGGTCGCTCGCTGACGCCAATGAGGAGTTCGTCCGCCTCGAAGGTTCGGTGGGTACGTGGCTACCGTCGGGCGAGATCATCTTTGTCAAGAACCTCCCCGTCCAGGTGACGGATGTCCGCGTTCAGCGTGGAGACACGCTGTCCGGCGCCTTCATGACGGTGTCTGGCGCTGATATCGCAATGACGATTGGCATGCAAGAGAGTGACGCACGGCGCGTGTCTGTTGGCGACCGGGTCATCATTGACGAACCCGACTGGATTCCAGAGCCCATCGAGGCGACGATCTCTGAGATTCCAGAGGCGTCGCAAAGCGGTCGGGTCCAGGTTCGCGTCGAGATCCCAGACCTCCCGCCTGAGCTCTTGGGCGCGAACGTGCGCGTGATCATTCCGGTGGAGAGCACGAGCGGCGAGGTCCTTGTGGTCCCTGCGGCCGCGCTGTCCGCCGTCGCCAATGGGGACACCCGCGTCGAGGTTGAGGATCCCGACAACCCGGGCACCACGCGCTTTGTCACGGTCACCACGGGGCTCGCAGCCGACGGTGTCGTTGAGGTGAAGCCGGTGGACGGTGCGCTCAAGAAAGGTGACCGTGTGGTCGTGGGACAGGCAGGCATTGCCCGCCCCACCGACGACGTCACCGCCGACCCCGGGGACGATCCCGACGCATCCACGGGTGGCTGACTCGTGAGCGAATCAGCCACCTCGCCGGTCCTCGCTCTGCGGGGAATCGGCCGCACCTATCACTCGGGTGAGGTGGAGGTCGCGGCGCTTGCCGATGTTGACCTCACCATCGAAGCCAATGAGTACGTATCGGTGGTGGGGCCTTCGGGCTCCGGCAAGTCCACGCTCTTGAACGTCCTGGGACTCCTGGACCGCCCCACTGCTGGCTCTTACCACTTTGAAGGCGTCGAGGTCGCGGACCTCGACGAGGTCCAACGCACTGCCGTTCGCGGAAGGCGCATCGGGTTCGTGTTCCAGTCCTTTCATCTGCTCTCTCACCGCACGGTCATGGAGAATGTGAGCCTGTCGATGCTGTACACCGGGGTCCCGCAAGGTGAGCGCGAGGAGCGCGCGCTTGCCGCTCTCGACGCGGTGGAACTCAGCCACCGTGCGAGCTTCACGCCCACCCGACTGTCCGGTGGGGAACGCCAGCGCGTAGCAATCGCTCGGGCCATTGTGGCCGAGCCCGCGCTGCTCCTGGCGGATGAGCCCACGGGAAACCTTGACTCCCACACCTCGGACGCGATTTTGGCGCTCTTTGATCGCCTCCGCGCCCTTGGACTCACGATTGTGATGATCACCCACGACCTCAACGTTGCGCACCGGGCAGACCGCTCTGTGCGCATTCATGACGGTCGCCTTGCCGATGTGGTGCGAACATGAAGCCCACCCGGTTGGAGTGGCGCGACCTCATTGTCGAATCGATCGCGGGTCTTGCGTCGAGGCCAGCGCGAACGGTACTGACTGTTCTGGGTACCGTGCTCGGCATTTCCGCGCTCGTGGCGACCGTAGGCATCGCGCAGACTGCGGGCAATCAGATCGTGGGAGCCTTCAGCGAGCTCGAGGCCACCTCGGTGACTGTCTCCAACAGCGGCGGCTTCTGGGGAGGGGGTCCACAGCAGGCGTTTCCGCAGGACGTCGAAGACCGCATTGGTCGCCTCAACGGCGTCGTGGCGGTAGGTGCCATGGGTCCTGTGAATGTCAACGGTGCACTGGCATCGGCCGTCAAACTTGACGATCCCCTGGCCCGCAACGAGTTCCAGATCGACGTGATCGCTGCCACGCCCGGAATCCTCGACGCTGTCAAGGGTGAGTTGACGATGGGTCGGTGGTTCGACGCCGGCCACGACGCCCGCGCAGACAACGTGGTGGTCCTAGGACCGGGCGCCGCGGAAGCCCTCAACATCTTCCGCGTGGACCAACAACCGGTCATCTTCCTCGATGAGGACCCCTACGTGGTGATGGGGATTCTGGGCAACGTCAAGCGTCAACCGTCGCTACTCAACGCAATCATCATGCCGGACGGTACAGCGAGGCGCGACTACGGGTACGAGAGCGCTGACACGGTGCAGATCGATGTGTCGCTTGGCGCGAGCGCGCTGATCGCCGAGCAGGCTCCCATCGCGCTCCACCCGGCAGACCCCAAGGTCTTCACCGTGCGCAAGCCGCCCTCAGCCGATTCCCTCCGCAACCGTGTTGAAGGAGACGTCAATGCCCTGTTCTTGATTCTCGGTGGAGTGTCACTACTCGTTGGCGCCATCGGCATCGCCAACGTCACCTTGGTTAGCGTGTTGGAGCGCGTGGGCGAGATTGGCCTGCGCCGCGCAGTGGGAGCGCGGCGCCGGCACATCGCGGCTCAGTTCCTGGTGGAGTCCACCACGATGGGCGCTGCAGGAGGCATCCTTGGTGCCACCGTGGGGATCCTGATCATTGTGATCCTGGCTGCTTCACGTGAGTGGACTCCGGTCCTTGCGCCTTGGATTCCTCTTGGGGCACCGATGCTGGGCGCGATCACTGGCTTGGTGGCGGGACTCTACCCGTCGCTACGAGCGGCGGCACTGGAGCCCGTCGAGGCGTTGCGTTCTGGGACCTGACGCTAGTCCTTTCGAAGTGGCGCTCGCAAGCACTGGCGCATGCGTGGGAGACTTGCCCGCATGAGTAGCACTGACTCCGGGGGCACCCGGCTCGACCCTTGGTTTGAGTCCTATGCCGAGCGAGCGCACAACATGCGCGCCTCCGAAATCCGCGCGCTCTTCTCCGTCGCCAACAGGCCCGAGGTAGTCTCGCTCGCCGGCGGTATGCCGTACATCGGCGGGCTACCGCTGGAGGAGATAGGCGAAATGATGCGTCGGCTCATCGTCGAGCGCGGAGAGGTGGCGCTCCAGTACGGTTCGGGCCAAGGGGACGAGAACCTCCGCGAGCTCATCACCCAGGTCATGGCCCTCGAAGGTATCTCCGCGCATCCGGACGATGTTGTGGTCACCACAGGCTCGCAGCAGGCCCTCGATCTGGTCACCAAGATCTTCATCAACCCTGGCGACGTAGTAGTCGCCGAGGCGCCGTCGTATGTGGGCGCGCTTGGAGTCTTCCGTGCGCATGAAGCTGATGTGGTCCACGTACCCATGGACGCCGACGGCCTCATCCCGGGCGATCTGGATGCCACCCTGACGCGCCTGGCCGCCGAGGGCCGCACCGTGAAGTTCCTCTACACCGTTCCGAACTATCACAACCCTGGCGGCGTCACGCTGTCGCTGGAACGCCGGCCCCAGGTGCTCGAGATCTGTGCGCGCCATCGGGTGTTGGTGCTCGAAGACAATCCGTATGGGTTGCTAGGTTTCGATGCCGAGCCACTGCCCGCGATGCGATCCATGAGCGACGATGGCGTCATCTACCTTGGTTCGTTCTCGAAGACCTTCGCGCCCGGCTTCCGTGTGGGCTGGGCGGTGGCACCCCACGCCGTCAGGGAGAAGCTGGTGCTGGCCTCTGAGTCGGCAATCCTGTGCCCGTCAAACGCATCCCAGCTCGCGATCGCGACCTATCTGGAACACTCCGATTGGCAGGGCCAGATCAAGAAGTTCCGCGAACAGTATCGTGAGCGCCGTGACGCAATCATCGAATCTCTCGAAGAGCACATCCCGTCGGCAACCTGGAATGTTCCTGCAGGCGGCTTCTACGTGTGGGTGAAGCTGCCGCCAGGAATCGACTCCAAATCGATGTTGCCGCGTGCTGTCACCGCTCGCGTGGCCTACGTCCCCGGCACGGCATTCTTCTACGACGGTCAGGGAGCCGACCACTTGCGGCTGTCCTACTGCTACCCCACCCCGGACCGGATTCGCGAGGGTGTGCGGCGGCTCGCCGGGGTGGTCGATGCAGAGATCGAAACCGTCAAGATCTTTGGCACGGGCGCCGCGGGGCCGGGCGACGCCGTGGACTTCCCTTCCCCCAACCTGGCCTAGAGCAATGACTGTGACAGCACGCACCAACGCACCAAGGAGGTCGGCATGGACGTGATGATTCTGGCAGGTGGCCTGTCCCACGAACGGGACGTGTCGGTGCGTTCGGGCCGGCGGGTTCAAGAGGCCCTCAAGTCCTCGGGCCACCGCGCAACTTTGCATGATGTTGACGCTTCCCTTATTCCCGCTTTGCGCGAGTTGAGCGACGGAGTTGTGTGGCCTCTGCTCCATGGCTCGTCCGGTGAGGACGGTTCGCTCCAGGCGCTGCTCGAGCTGGTTGGGGTGCCGTTTGTGGGCACCGCGTCCAAAGAGGCACGCGTGGCGTGGACCAAGCCGGTGGCCAAGGCCGTCATCTCCCGGGCTGGAGTCCACACCCCAGACTTCGTGACACTGCCACAGTCGCTGTTCCGTGAGGTCGGCGCCGAGCATGTCTTGGACGCCATCGCCGCGAAGTTCGCGTTCCCGTTGGTGGTCAAGCCAGCCCGTGGCGGATCAGCGCTGGGGGTGTCGCTGGTCGATTCCCGCGAGCACCTCTCCCGCGCGATGGTTCACTGCTTTGCCTACGGGGACATGGCTCTCGTCGAAACGGCCGTAGAGGGCACAGAAGTAGCCGTGAGCATCATCGGGACCGGTGACCAGGCTCAGGCCCTCCCAGCGGTCGAGATCGTCTGCGAAGGCCCCTACGACTACGACGCTCGCTACAACGCCGGCCGCGTCGAGTACTTCGTGCCTGCTCGCCTCGACCCGGCCGCTGCCGCGGTGGTCGAGGAGGCCGCGCTCACCGTGCACCGCACGCTGGGGATGCGTGATCTGTCTCGAGTAGACATCATTCTGGATGCCGCTGGCAATGCCCAGGTGCTGGACATCAACATCGCGCCAGGGATGACCGAGACATCGCTGTTTCCGCAAGCCGTCGAGGCGGCCGGGCGCGACCTCGGCGATGTCTATCACGAGATCGCGCAGCAAGCGCTGGGCCGTTAGCTCTCGGGATCATACATAAACTCGCGTAGTTCTTGCGAGCACCGGCAAGCCGCGGCCAGTTTGCGAGCCCAGTCGACGGCTTGGTCGCGCGTGGGCACCTCAAGCACCGTGAACCCACCCGTCAGTTCAGATCCCGGGTAGACCTGGGCGCTCATGGCGCCGTCAGCAGCTACCAAGACGGGGTCGACCTGCTCCGCGATCCCGCCGCCGAACACATAGACGCCAGCCGCCTTCGCTTCTGCGATCACCGCGCGTGACGCGACTGAAGCGACCTCGAGTTCTTCGGAAGTCAGCACCATGGCGTCGCTCGGGAAGGAGATGAGGTACTTGGTCATGGCTTGATGGTGCCACGAGCTCACGTGTGTCGCTACTTCTGAAACAGGCCCGGGTCCTTGGGGTCAATGATCGCCACGATACGGTTGAGGTCCTCGACGGTCGCGAACTCGATAGTCACCCGACCGCGCGCCTTGCCCAACTGAACCTTGACGCGAGTATCAAGCGTGTCGCCCAAACGGGACGCGAGGTCGTCGAGGGCGCCAGAGCGTCCCCCCGCCCGCACCTTGCCGCGCTTAGGCTCAGGAGCTTTGACCCCCAGGGTCACGGCCTCCTCGGTGCCTCGTACCGACAGCCCCTCTGCCACAATGCGCTGCGCCAGGTGTTCCATCGCCGCGCCGTCGGTGAGGCCCAGAAGCGCACGCGCGTGCCCGGCGCTCAGCACGCCCGCAGCGACCCGGCGCTGGACCAGCGGCGGCAACTTCAGTAACCGCAGCGTGTTCGAGATCTGCGGACGCGACCGCGAGATTCGCTGCGCGAGCTGATCATGCGTGAGGCCAAAGTCGTCGATCAGTTGCTGATACGCAGCCGCCTCTTCCAAGGGATTGAGCTCGCTACGGTGAAGGTTCTCCACCAAGGCGTCGCGCAACATCTCGGTGTCGTCGGTGTCCCGGATGATTGCGGGAATGGCGTCGAGCCCGGCCTCGCGGGAAGCGCGCAGACGCCGCTCGCCCATGATGAGTTCGTAGCCTTCACCGGCAGGATTGGGGCGCACCACGATGGGCTGCAGAACACCAATCTCCTTCACGGAGCCCACGAGTTCGGCCAGCGCATCCTCGTCAAACACGGTACGCGGCTGGCGCGGGTTCGGGACAATCGTCGCCGGGTCTAGGTGTGCGAAGCGGGCGCCAGGTACGGGAAGCAATCCGGCATCGTCCGCGCCGTCCTTGCCCCCTGTCGGGGTGCCTGACTTTGAGAAGAACATGTCACTGGGACGGTCGGGGCTGGGGCTGCCATCGGGTGCCTCGGTGGGAATGAGGGCACCAAGGCCACGGCCCAGACCTCGCTTGGGTGTGCTCACGCGCGTCCTCCAGTGGCATCCGGCACGGCACCGCGCACGGCAATTTCTCGGGCAATAGCAAGGTAGGCGACGGCGCCACTCGAGTGCGCGTCGTGGGTCATCACGGTCTGACCGTAGCTCGGGGCCTCAGACACCCGGACGCTACGTGGCACCGTCTGTTCGAGCGTCTCATTGGGGAAGTGCCCGCGGACTTCGGACGCGACTTCGCGTGCCAAGTTGGTGCGAGAGTCATACATGGTGAGCACGATGGTGGACACGTTGATCTGCGGATTGAGGTGCTTCTTCACCATCTCGACGGTCTTGATGAGCTGGGTCAATCCCTCGAGTGCGTAGTACTCGCACTGAATCGGGATCAGCACCTCGGTCGCCACCACCATGGCGTTGAGCGTGAGGAGCCCAAGGCTGGGCGGGCAGTCGATGAAGATGTAGTCGTAGTCGGCACCCGGCGTTGCCAGCAAACTCGACACCGCGTCGGCAAGCCGGAACTCGCGGCGCACCACGGAGACCAGCTCGATGTCCGCGCCTGCCAAGTCGATCGTGGCGGGCACGCACCACAGCGAGGGGATGTCCGGGCACTGTTGAGCAACGTGGGCTAGCGGGACATCCTCGAGCAGGGATTCGTAGATTGACGGGGTTCCGCTGTGATGGTCAACACCCAGTGCCGTCGACGCGTTGCCCTGAGGGTCGGCGTCGATGACCAGCACCTTGGCGCCCTTCATCGCAAGAGCCGCTGCGACGTTGACCGACGTGGTGGTCTTGCCCACCCCGCCCTTCTGGTTGGACACCGTGATCACGCGTGTGCGTGGCGGCCGGGGAAACTCGGCTCGCTCCAACTCGCGGAGTTGCCGCTCGGTGGTGAGCATCTCGTTGGCGAGCGGGCTGCTCGCGTCGGCGCGGATGCCGGAGAACGAGTCCTCTGTGGTTTCACGTGAAACACTGGCTGCGCTACGAGGCCGGAATTCAGGGGTGGTCGATGCCGTGGCGCCGAAGCGCGCAAAGCCGCCACCACTCGCGGTGGGATCAGATTCCGTCACGTGCACTCCTTGTCATGCTGTGGTTCTCGTCATCGGCGCTACTCGCCCATGTTTCACGTGAAACATCGGGCGCGCAACCGCTCGCGGCCATGGGGGCCCGGGAAGTCAGAGGCTCGACTCTATCGCGACTCGTGGGGACCTCCACAATCGAACGGGGTCCTCGGCCACCAAGGCGAGGCCTAGCCACCCCTTGTCGGCCGTCATGGCCCCTTGCCTAGCCGCGAGTCAGCGTGACAACGGTGGTGGGTTCCATGTCTGGGATGGTCTCCGCTCGGTGAACGGCACCCACCAGACCATGCTTGCGGAGCACGTACTTTGCGCGCTCGAGCTCCTCCGCCGCGGTCCGGCCCTTAAGAAAGGCCATCGTGCCCTCGGGCCGCAAGAGCGGTGCGCACCACTTGACGAGCTTGTCGATTGACGCTACCGCGCGGGCGGTGACGACGTCGGCGGCGACCGACTCGGCGACTTCTTCGGCACGCCCTCGCACCACCACAGCGTTGTCCAACTCAAGGTCGCGCGCCACCTCGAGCAACCACGCAGTGCGCCTCTCCATTGGCTCCACCAACACGACGGTGCGCTCGGGTCGCATCGCGGCGATCACCATGCCAGGAAGGCCGGCCCCCGAGCCAACGTCGGCTACGGTGCCCGTCCCTAGAAACGGCACAATGGCCGCCGAGTTGAGGAGGTGTCGCTCCCATATGCGCGTCAGTTCACGCGGCCCAATCAGGCCGCGCAACACGCCTTGATCGGCGAGCGCTTCTGCGAATCCCAACACCTTGGGATACGACGATCCGAAGTACCCTTCAACGGCAGCGCTGCCATGGAGCGGGTCGTGGGCTAGCGTGCGCTGCTCCGGCGGAACACTGGGTTCACTGTGGCGCTCGTTTGCCATATCTCTCCCCTCTCCATGTTTCACGTGAAACATCGCACGCGGGTGGGTCCGCTATGAAGCGGGAAGCACCACCACGTAGCGGTCGGGCTCTTCTCCCTCAGACTCTGATCCGAGGCCAGCCTCCAGCACAACGTCGTGGACAACCTTGCGCTCGAAGGCATTCATGGGGTCCATGGCAATGCTCTCTCCAGACTCCTTCACCTTTGCGATGACGTCACGGGCGAGCTCGGCAAGCCGTTCCTTGCGGCCGGCGCGGAAGTCGGCAATGTCCAGCATGAGGCGGCTCATCTCCCCGGTCTCTGACTGCACCGCGAGGCGTGCCAAGTCCTGTAGTGCATCGAGCACTTCGCCCTCGGGTCCTACCAGCCGGCGTAGATCCTGGCTGGGGCCTTCCGAGACAATCGCGACCTTCGCGCGGCCAGCCTCAACGGAGATGTCGATGTCGCCATCCATGTCGAGGATGTCGAGGAGCTCCTCGAGGAAGTCGGCCGCGGCATCGCCTTCGGCGTCAAGCTTTTTTGGTGCGGGTGCTTCAGTCATCGGTGGTGTCCTGTCGTCGTGCCGCTAGGTGCGGCGGAGTAAACCTAGGGTGTGGCGGTCGTATTGAGATGGGGAAGCTACTTCTTGCGCTTCTTACGCTTGGGCTGAGGCCGCTGGCCCTTGGGCTCTTCCGGCGTCACTTCTGGCTCGTCAAGTTCGGTGAAGCCGGGCTTGAGCCCCTTGCGGGCTGCCTTCGCTACCTGCCGAGCCTTCCACGCCTTCTCCGCCTCAGAGCCAGGCGTGGGGTTGCGGCGGATCACGTAGAACTGCTGGCCCATGGTCCACAGGTTGGTGGTGGTCCAATAGATCAAGACACCGATCGGGAAGTATGGTCCCGAGATAACAAAGATGAAGGGCAGCGCGTAGAGCAGAATCTTCTGCTGCTGAGCCATGGGGCCCTCGAGGGCCGCGGCGGGCATGTTCTTGCGCGTCAACTGTCGCTGGGTCAAGAACGTGGTCGCGACCATCATCGCGATCAAGACGGCGGCGACAATCTTGACGGTCAAGCCATCGGACGTCAAGAAGGTCTCTGAGAGTTGGGCGCCAAAGATGGTGGCCTGGTTGGCCTCGTTGGCAAGCTCCGGAGTGAGCCAGCCGATTCCATCGAACTCCCACTCTGACCGTGGCGCGTCCGGGTTGGTGGGCCTGATCCGCCAGTTGAGCACGCGGAACAACGAGAAGAAGATGGGCGCCTGAACCAGGATCGGCAAGCACGACGCGAAGGGATTGGTCTTGTGCTTGGAGTACAACTCCATGGTCTCGCGACTCAGCGCTTCACGAGAGGCCTGGTCCTTCTTCCCCTTGTACTTGGCCTGCACCTTCTTAAGCTCGGGAGCAATGATCTGCATGGCACGCGACGCCTTGATCTGCTTCACGAACAGCGGGATCAAGATGATCCGGATCACGATGACGAGGCCAACGATCGACAGTCCCCACGCGGCACCAGAGTCAGATTCAAGCCCCAGGAATGTCAGGCCAGCATGAAAGGCGACCATGACGTTGGCCACTACCCACTCGAGGGGTTGCAACAGTGCGAAGAAGTCCACGGTGTTCCTTACTTGGTGAGTGCGGGGGACGATTGAGGTGGGTGGGTGGCAAGCTGTGCGTGGTTGTTGCGTGTAAGCCTAAAGAGTCGTTCGCCCCGCGCGGGGACGTCGTCCACGCCGCCGTGGCTCCAGGGGTTGCAGCGCAGGATCCGCCACGCCGCAAGCAACGAGCCCATCAGCGCGCCGTGGGTTCGCAGGGCCTCATAGCCAAAGTGCGAGCACGAGGGATAGTACTTGCAACGCGGGCCCAAGAGCGGTGAGATCGTCAGTTGGTAGAGCCTCACGAGGCCCATAAGCGCGAGCCGCGGCGCCGTTGCCGCGACTCGCACCGTGTGCGTCAGGCGGGCGTTCATGCGAACGCCTTCGCCCGCGCGGCATCGAGGGCTCCGATGACGTCGGCTCGTAACTGGCTGAAGTCAGCCGCAGCGGCAGCAGGAAGAGCGCGCACCACCACACCACTACCCGCGGGTAGCGCCGGGAGTTGGGTGGCAAGCACCGAGCGCAGTCGGCGCTTCACCCTGTTTCTCACCACGGCACCTCCTACGGCTTTAGATACAGCGAAACCGGCCATGCTGTTCGCATTGCCGGTTTGCGCGACACTTACTACCACCGTGTTGCGACCGCTACGACTCCCGCGGCGCATGACGAACTGAAAGTCCGCCGCCGCAGTCATCCGCGAGCTGGCCGGAAGCACGCTGACTTAGGCCGAGAGTTTGGTGCGGCCCTTGGTGCGGCGAGCTGCCAGAATGGCGCGGCCGGCACGCGTACGCATACGCAGACGGAAGCCGTGCGTCTTGGCGCGCTTGCGGTTGTTCGGCTGGAAAGTCCGCTTGCTCACGGGTCACTCCACGTGTGTTAGAAGGTTAGTCAAATCAGCGACCTAACGTTACGTGCTGCGGGCCGCCCGGTCAAATCTCCCCGCTCGCATTGGCTAGTTACGCCGAACAGGATAGGCTCCACCATCACGGCACTGTTTGCTGGTAGCGACACGCCGAAAGCTAGGTAACGAGAAGGTGAAGCCGTCTCAACGCCCTGTGAACAACTTTGTGGACAAGAGAGAGGCACCCTCGAGATGGCAACCAACGAGCGGGGTGAAGCGATAGAAGAAGTGTGGGCGAAGGCCCTGACTCTGCTCGCTCACGAAGAGGCACTGTCAGCTCAGAACCGATCTTTCCTGCGGCTCATCAAGCCGCTCGCCGTGGTCGAAGACAACGTCTTCCTCGCCGTCGCAGAAGACTTCACCAAGGGATACGTCGAATCAACCATCCGCGGCCCCATCACCGAAGCGCTCAGCGATGTGCTCGGTCGAGACATCCGGATTGCCGTGACCGTGGATTCGTCAGTCACTCCGCCCGAACCATCCGGTCCCTCAGATTTTGATCGTGACGACCAGCGCCCAGCTGCCCGCCGGCCCGCCAAGCCACCGGTGGTCGAAGATCCCCATCTCAACCCTCGCTACACCTTTGACACCTTCGTGATCGGCTCGTCAAATCGCTTTGCGCACGCAGCGGCACTCGCTGTAGCCGAGTCTCCCGGCAAGACCTATAACCCTCTATTCATCTATGGCGACTCAGGTCTCGGCAAGACTCACCTCCTTCACGCGATCGGCCACTACACCCGCCACCTCAAACCTCAGACTCGGGTCCGGTATGTGAACTCGGAGGAGTTCACCAACGACTTCATTAACTCGATTCGTGACGATCGTTCACTGAGCTTCAAGCGCCAGTACCGTGAAGTCGATGTGTTGCTCATCGACGACATCCAGTTCCTCCAAGGTAAGGAACAGACTCTCGAGGAGTTCTTCCACACCTTTAATGCCCTTCACAACGCTGGCAAGCATGTGGTCATCACGTCAGATGTGTCGCCGCGCAACCTCGACGGCATCGAGGAGCGCATGCGCACGCGCTTCGAGTGGGGTCTCATGACAGATGTTCAACCGCCAGACCTCGAAACACGTATCGCGATCTTGCGCAAGAAGGCCTCGGCAGATGACGTCAAGGCACCTGGTGACGTTCTTGAGTACATCGCCTCGAACATCACGAGTAACATCCGAGAGCTCGAAGGGGCGCTCATCCGAGTGACGGCGTTCGCAGCACTCAACAAGCAGACGGTGGACTTGAGCCTCGCGCAGGTAGTTCTCAAGGACCTCATCTCTGACGACGATTCGGAAATCACTGCCGCGGCGATCATCGGCAAGACCGCTGAGTACTTTGGCATCACGATGGACGAACTCACTGGGACATCACGCAGCCGTGTCTACGTCACGGCGCGCCAGATCGCGATGTACTTGTGCCGGCAGCTCACGGATCTTTCTCTGCCAAAGATTGGCGAGAACTTTGGGGGTAAGGATCACACCACCGTCATGTACGCGGTCAAGAAGGTTGAGGACCAGATCGCACAACGGCGCCAGATGTACAACCAGGTCAACGAAATTCACGCTCGCATCAAGCAACAGTCGCGATCCTGATCAACTCAACTGTTGTCGTTACCACACTTGCGTGTCTCGTGCACACCTGTGGATAACCCTGTGTATCACGGTGGAAACGCGAACTCTTGACTGGGACAGATTGTGAATAACACGGACAGCCTGTGAAGACAGCATCGCCCGTCCACACTCAATCGAAAGAGCTCGTGTAGTTATCCCGAAGCTACTCACAGGACGATCCCACGTAGTACCTCGATCTTCATCAGTTATCCCCAGTTTCCACGGCCCCTATGACTACTACTGATCTCTCTTCTCTAGGATCTCTGTAAGGACCTTCATGTACTCCGACACCGGGACACTTTCCCCTGTCGCACCCCACTCACATTGGCGTAGTCTGTCCAGCAGACCAGCAAGGAGCCAGCCATGAAGTTTTCCGTTGACCGCGACGTTCTAGCCGATGCCGTGGCTTGGACCTCACGTGCCGTCCCCTCCCGACCACCCGTTCCCGTTCTCGCTGGTGTCCTGATTGCCGCCACCGCTGACGGCATTGTGAAGCTCGCGAGTTTCGACTACGAGGTCTCAGCACGAGGCGAGTTCGCCGCGGACGTCGAGACTGCGGGAACGGCTTTGGTGTCGGGCCGGCTGCTGCGCGAGATTGCTCATGCGTTGCCTCACAAGCCGGTCAAGTTCGAACTCGAGGGAACCAAGGTCTCGGTCACGTGTGGTGCATCTCGGTTCACCCTCGCAACCATGCCCGTTGATCAATACCCGGCACTACCGGAGTTTCCCGAACAGTCCGGAACGATCGACGGCAGTGTCTTCCAGCAGGCGGTAGCCCAGGTCAGCGCGGCAGCCTCCCGGGATGAGACGTTGCCAATCCTCACAGGTGTGCGCATGGAGATCGAAGGATCGAACATCTCGCTGCTCGCGACTGATCGATACCGGTTGGCCCTGCGGGAACTCACCTGGAAGCCATCAAAGTCAGATGTCTCGGCAGTGGCGCTGGTCCGTGCGAAGACGCTGCTCGAGACGTCAAAGCTGTTGGGGGCGGGCGATGTGACAGTGGCGTTGAGCTCCGGCACAGGAGTTGACCTCGTTGGCTTCGAGGCTGGCGGGCTGATGACCACGTCGCTCCTGATGGACGGTGACTACCCACCGGTGCGCGGCTTGTTCGCGGATGACACCCCGATCAAAGCCGCGATCAAGACCAGCGACCTGATTGAGGCGACCAAACGTGTGGCGCTGGTCGCGGAGCGAAACTCATCAGTGAGGCTCGCCTTCACCCAAGGAGAAGTCACGCTTGATGCCGGACAAACGGACGACGCCCAAGCATCTGAAGCAGTTGAGTGTGTCTTGGATGGGGACGACATCACGGTCGCCTTTAACCCCACCTTCCTTCTTGACGGGCTGAACGCACTGGGCAGTGAGTATGTACAACTGGGCTTTACCCAGGAATCGAAGCCGGTGGAGTTTGTGGGGCTCGACAAGATTGGTGGCACCATCGCGTCTGAGTTCCGCTATCTCGTGGTTCCCATCCGCATCGCCTCGTAGCCGCGCACATGCGCGTCACGCACCTTCACCTCACCGACTTCAGGTCGTATCGCGACCTGGACGTGACGTTCTCGGGAGCGCTCACCACGTTGGTGGGACGTAACGGTGAAGGCAAGACCAACATCGTCGAGGCCGTTCGCTATTTGTCGACACTCACGTCTCATCGGGTCGCAACCGATGCACCGCTGATTCGTTCAGGTGCCGACCGCGCTGTGATTCAGGCCCGCGTCGCGAAGGCCGGGAGAAGTCTTGCCATCGAAGTAAGCCTCCATCCGGGTAAGGCCAACACAGCGCGGCTCAACCGAGGTGCCGCGAAGCCGCGAGACCTTGTTGGCATTCTTCGCACAGTGGTGTTCGCTCCCGAGGACTTGGCCCTCGTTAAGGGTGATCCGGGCGGCCGACGGTCCTTCATGGACGAACTCTGCGTAGCACTGCAACCCTCGATTGCTGGTGACCTCAGTGACTACGACCGCGTGCTTCGCCAGCGCTCGAGCATGCTCAAAACAGCCAAGCACGCGCGTGGCGACCTGACCATGCTCGACATTTGGGATGAGAAGCTGGCCGAGCTTGGAGGGCGCATTGTGGCCGCGCGTCGTCGAGCAGTCGCGGCGCTGGCGCCGCATGTGGCGGCCGCCTACGAATCGGTAGCGCCGGCTGGCGGTGAGTGTGCAATCTCGTATGCGACCTCGCTCGATCACACCCCGGACTCGGACCACGATGACTCCCCGCTTGCGCCGGATGCGAGCGCACACGAGATCGCGATGGTGTTGCTTTCCCACCTCACGCAATTGCGCCCCAAAGAACTTGAACGAGGAGTGTGTCTGGCTGGTCCGCATCGAGACGATCTCGCGATCCGTCTGGGCGAGATGCCGGCAAAGGGATACGCGAGCCACGGCGAGAGTTGGTCATGCGCGCTCGCCCTGCGGCTCGGTTCGTATGAGCTTCTCACCGTTGATGATGGGCCCGACGCCGGCGATGACGGTGAGCCCGTGCTCATCCTTGACGACGTGTTCGCTGAGCTCGACGCTGGCCGACGGTCGGCACTGGCTGCTCGCGTGACCACCGCGAGCCAGGTGCTCATCACGGCTGCCGTTGCCGAAGATGTCCCGGCCTCTCTCCAAGGTGAGATCCTCAAAGTTGACGCTGGCGAGGTGACGAGAGTTGAGTGACGGCGGCCGCGACGACTCGGCCCCGGTGTCCAAGGATGCCGCGGCTCAGGCGCGTGAAGCGATGGAGCGAGCCCGGGCATCGGCGCGGGGAAGGGGCGCTTTCCGCAGCTCACCCAAGACAGCGCGCGCGGACCGCGCGAAGAAACGTCGCGACTCGGCACCGTTCGGGACGGGACGCGACCCTCGACCCATGAGTGATGCGGTCGAGACGCTGATGCGCGGCATGGGCTGGACCGAACAGATCGAGGTCTCGAATGTCACTGGCCGGTGGCGCGAGGTGGTGGGAGATCAGATTGCCGAGCACTGCATGCCGCTCGGTTTCGATGACGGCGTGCTGACCGTGCAGGCTTCGTCCACGGCGTGGTCAACTCAGTTGGCGATCATCAGCGGGCAGATTCGCCACCGCCTCAACGAGGAGTTTGGGCGCGAGATTGTGCGGGAGCTCAAAGTTGTAGGGCCCACAGCACGCAACTGGAACAAGGGCCTTCGGAGCGTCAAGGGACGGGGCCCTCGCGACACCTACGGCTGAGACCCCATTTTGGGCTGGCCTAGCCGTTGTGCACAGATGGCCTCAAATGGCACAAAAAACGCCCCAGAACCGACTAGAATGGGTCACAGTAACCCGCGTGCTGTCCCAGCCCGCGCGAGACGCTTGGAAGGCGAAATCTGTGGCCCAGAAAGACTCTTCGGCAGCGACGCCTGCCTATGGTGCCGATGACATCACCGTACTGGAAGGCCTCGAGGCAGTCCGCAAGCGTCCAGGTATGTATATCGGCTCCACTGGTGAGCGCGGGCTTCATCACCTGGTTTACGAGGTAGTAGACAACTCCGTTGACGAAGCGCTCGCGGGGCACTGCGACACCATCACCGTCACTCTGCTCGCTGATGGCGGCGTGAGAACCACTGACAACGGTCGCGGCATCCCTGTCGACATGCACCCCACCGAGAAAAAGCCCACCGTCGAAGTGGTCATGACGATCCTCCACGCGGGCGGCAAGTTTGGCGGCAGTGGGTACGCGGTCTCTGGGGGCCTGCACGGGGTTGGCATCTCTGTGGTGAATGCGTTGTCCAAGCGAGTCGAGACCACGGTGAAGCGCCAGGGCAACATCTGGCGCCAGGTCTTCGCCGACGGCGGCAAGCCTCAGGGCACACTCGTGAAGGGCGAAGCGACCACCGAGACGGGAACGCAGCAGACTTTCTGGCCGGATGACACGATCTTCGAGACCGTGGAGTTTGACTTCGAGACCCTGCGCGCACGCTTCCAGCAAATGGCCTTCCTCAACAAGGGCCTCAGCATCACCATCACGGATGAACGTCCGGAGCACCTCGAAGAGGACGACGACGGCAACATGGTGGAGCGCTCGATCACGTACAAGTACGACGGCGGGTTGGTGGACTACGTCCACCACCTCAATGACGCCAAGAAGGTGGACCTGGTCCACGCCGACGTCATCAGCTTTGAGCAAGAGGACACCGAGCGCCGGATCTCCGCCGAGCTCGCAATGCAGTGGACCAACGGTTACTCCGAGTCGGTCTATACCTACGCGAACACGATTTCGACCACCGAGGGTGGTACCCACGAAGAAGGGTTCCGGTCCGCGCTGACCACAGTGGTGAACAAGTACGCGCGGGACAAGGGCATCCTCAAGGAGAAGGACGAGAACCTCACGGGAGACGACGTCCGCGAAGGCCTCACCGCGGTGCTCTCGGTCAAGCTTGGGGAGCCTCAGTTTGAAGGCCAGACCAAGACCAAGCTGGGCAACACCGAAGCCAAGACCTTTGTCCAGAAGATCGTTCACGAACTTCTCAACGACTGGTTCGACTCGCACCCCGTTGATGGCAAGGAAGTGATTCGCAAGGCGATCCAAGCTTCGCAGGCGCGGCTCGCTGCTCGTAAGGCGCGCGAGGCAACGCGCCGCAAGGGACTGCTCGAGTCGGGCGGCATGCCCGGCAAGCTCAAGGACTGCCAGAGTCGCAACCCCGACGAATGCGAGATCTTCATTGTTGAGGGCGACTCGGCCGGTGGCTCCGCCGGAGCCGGACGCGAGCCATACAACCAAGCGATCCTGCCTATCCGCGGCAAGATTCTCAACGTCGAGCGCGCCCGCCTTGACCGCGCGCTTGGGAACAACGAAGTTCAGGCACTGATCACGGCGTTTGGCGCGGGCATTGGCGAAGACTTCGACTTGGCGAAGTGCCGATATCACAAGATCGTGCTGATGGCCGATGCCGACGTGGATGGCCAGCACATTCGCACCTTGCTCCTTACCTTGCTGTTCCGGTACATGCGCCCGCTGATTGAGGCCGGGTACGTCTACCTCGCGCAGCCGCCGCTGTTCAAGCTCAAGTGGACTAACGCAGATCACGAGTACGTGTTCTCTGACCGCGAGCGTGACGCGCTACTGGCCGACGGCCTCAAGAACGGCAAGAAGATTCCCAAGGAGAACGGCATTCAGCGATACAAGGGTCTGGGCGAGATGAACCACGAGGAACTGCGGACCACCACCATGGACCCCGCGACTCGCACCCTGCTTCAGGTCACGATGGACGACGCTGCTCAGGCTGACGAAGTCTTCTCGGTGCTCATGGGCGAAGACGTCGAGTCGCGCCGCAACTTCATCCAGCGCAATGCGAAGGACGTGAGATTCCTTGACATCTGACCTCACCGGTGTGGTCAACCACGGCAACATTCAGTCCGTTGACCTCAACACCGAAATGCAGCGGTCGTACCTCGACTACGCGATGTCCGTCATTGTGGGACGCGCCCTTCCTGACGTTCGCGACGGCCTCAAGCCCGTGCACCGCCGGGTGCTTTACGCGATGTTCGACGGCGGCTACCGCCCCGACCGCGCGTACTCGAAGTGCTCCCGCGTGGTGGGCGACGTCATGGGTAAGTACCACCCCCACGGCGACTCCGCCATCTACGACACCATGGTCCGCATGGTGCAACCGTGGGCGCTGCGCTACCCGCTGATCGACGGTCAGGGAAACTTTGGCTCGCCCGGCAACGACGGCGCTGCCGCCTCGCGGTATACCGAGTGCAAGATGGCGCCACTCGCCATGGAGCTGGTCCGCGACATCGACAAAGACACCGTCAACTTCCAAGATAACTATGACGGCCGCACCCAAGAGCCTGCGATTCTCCCCGCCCGCTTCCCGAACCTCTTGGTCAACGGCTCCGCCGGCATCGCCGTCGGCATGGCGACCAACATCCCGCCGCACAACTTGCGGGAAGTGGCCGAAGGCGTGCAGTGGCACCTTGACCACCCCGAGGCTTCTCGCGAAGAACTGCTCGAGGCCTTGATCGAGCGAGTCAAGGGTCCCGACTTCCCCACGGGCGCGACCATCCTGGGCCGCCGCGGCATTGACGAGGCGTACCGGACCGGACGCGGCTCGGTCACCATGCGCGCCGTTGTCACGATCGAAGAGATCCAGAACCGGATGTGCTTGGTCATCACCGAGCTGCCGTATCAGGTCAACCCCGACAACCTCGCGATCAAGATCGCTGAGTTGGTGAAGGACGGCAAGGTCGCGGGGATCGCCGATATCCGCGATGAGACCTCGGGCCGTACCGGCCAGCGACTCGTGGTGGTGCTCAAGCGCGACGCGGTTGCCAAGGTAGTCCTCAATAATCTGTACAAGCACACTCAGTTGCAGGACACCTTTGGCTGCAACATGCTCGCGATCGTGGATGGTGTGCCGCGCACGTTGCCCTTGGATGGCTTCATCCGATATTGGGTTACTCACCAGATCGAGGTCATCGTCCGGCGCACCGAGTACCGGTTGCGCGAGGCGGAGCGCGAGGCCCACATTTTGCAGGGCTACCTCAAGGCGCTCGACGCCATCGATGAGGTCATCGCGCTGATCCGCCGCTCGCCCACCGTGGATGAGGCTCGCACCGGATTGATGGCGTTGCTTGACGTTGACGAGGTCCAGGCCACCGCGATCCTCAACCTGCAGTTGCGCCGCCTTGCCGCCCTCGAGCACCAGAAGATTACGGACGAGTACAACGCCTTGATGGTCGAGATCAAAGACCTTCAGGACATCCTGGCCTCCGAGCCGCGCCAGCGCTCAATCATTGGCGAGGAACTCGCCGAGATAGTCCGCAAGTACGGCGACGATCGCCGCACCGAGATTTCGCCTTTCGACGGCGAGGTGAACATCGAAGATCTCATCGCTGAAGAGGAGGTGGTGGTCACCATCACCCGCGGCGGCTACGCGAAGCGCACCAAGAGTTCGCTGTACCGCGCGCAGCGTCGCGGCGGCAAGGGAATCAAGGGAGCGCAACTACGCACCGATGATCTGGTGGATCACTTCTTTGTGACCACCACCCACCACTGGTTGCTGTTCTTCACCAACCTTGGCCGCGTCTACCGCGCCAAGGCCTACGAGCTCCCCGATGCTGGTCGCGACTCCAAGGGCCAGCACGTCGCGAACATGTTGGCATTCCAGCCCGGCGAAACCATAGCTCAGGTGTTGGACCTCAAGACCTACGAGGACAAGCCCTTCCTGGTTCTCGCCACCAAGCGGGGGCTTGTCAAGAAGACGGACCTCACTACCTATGACTCGAACCGCACCGGCGGTCTCATCGCGATCAACTTGCGCGAGGTCGAGGGCGATGACGGCGCGATGATTCCCGACGAGTTGGTCGCAGCTCGCCTGGTTGACCCGCACGACGACCTCATGTTGGTGAGCCGCAAGGGCCAGTCGTTGCGCTTCACCGCGACCGACGAAGCCCTGCGTCCCATGGGCCGGGCCACCTCGGGCGTGACCGGCATGCGCTTCCGCAACGACGACGAGTTGCTCGCGATGGACGTCGTGACGGAAGGCTCGTACTCGTTCGTGGTCACGCAAGGCGGATTCGCGAAGCGCACCAGTGTGGACGAGTACCGCGTCCAGGGACGCGGTGGCCTGGGCATCAAGGTTGCGAAGCTCCAAGAGGAGCGCGGCGATCTGGTGGGTGCGCTCTTGGTGGAAGATAACGACGAAGTCCTGGTCATCATGGAAGGTGGCAAGGTGGTCCGCTCTCAAGTGGACGGCGTTCCCGCGAAGGGCCGCGACACCATGGGGGTGGTGTTCGCGAAGCCCGCCAAGGGCGACCACATCATCGGCATCGCCCGCAACGTGGAGCGAAACCTCGTTGGCGACGATGACCTCGAAGGTGACGACGGCACCGAAGGTGGCTCCGACCCGGGCGCGACCCCAACGGAACCCGACGCGGCCACCACCGACTAGCAGCCCACCCACCCGAACGCGCTACTGGTCAGTTCTGGCACGCTTCTGGGCTGAATCCAGACCCACTGGTCAGATCTCCACCGGTCCCAGGAGCCAGTCAGTGCATCTGGACAACGTTGCCGGTGACTCCTGCCGCAGCAGGTGAGCACAACCAGGCGACTACCCCCGCGACCTCGTCGGGCTGCGCGACGCGCATCCCGCCAGCAATGATCGAGTCACGTACCGCGTCGGAGACCCACCCAGTGTCGGTGGGCGGCGGGCACACGCAGTTCGCGGTGATGCCGCGATCACGAAACTCGAGGCTTGCGGACAACGTGTAGCTCTCACCCGCTCGCTTGGCGGCGGCGTAGGACACCTCACCGGGCCAGCCATCGCGGCCACTACTCGTCATGGTGACGATGCGTCCGGGGCCCTCGCATCGCCGAGCCAACTCAGCAATGAGTAACGCAGTAGCGCGAGCATCCACAGCAAACTGATGATCAAAGCTCGTAGCGTCGATACTCGCAAGCTTCCGGTTCATGTGGTCGCGCTCAGACCCGAGGAACGTGTCCGCGAGCCAACTACTTGCGTTGTTGACAAGAATCGAAACGGGGCCAAGCTCTCGCTCCGCAGCATCGAACATCGCGGGGATGACTGAAGCGTCGGTGAGGTCGGCTTCGAGCGCGAACGCAACCCCACCGTCGGCCGCAATCTCGGCCATCACCTGCGTCGCGTCGCTCGCACGATCGTGGTCGTACTGATCGGGATTCGCCGGGTCTTCGAGAGGTGGCATCCGGAAGTAGGTCGCGAGCACCGCGACGCCGTGGGCAGCAAGTTGCCGCGCGACGGCAGCGCCGATTCCCTGGTTAGCTCCGGTGACGATCGCGACGGGACGCGCGGATGGGTCAGTCATGCCGCTCAACGTAGCACCGGAGACCACGGCTCCGTTGTTCCACGTGAAACGTCGCACCGCGCGATCTAGATGAACAGCGTGGTCCCAGACTCCTGAGACTCGCCAAGGAACGTCGCGACGCCCGCGAGCTCGACCCCGTCGAGCAGGTCCGACGGCGCGATGCCCAACAGGTCCATGGTCATAGTGCACCCAAGTAGCCGAGCGCCGCCGTCTTGTGCGGACTGGATGAGCTGTGCGAGTGGCGGAACGGCGTGCTTGTTCATGACGCCCTTGATCATTGCCGTGCCGGCACCCATCATGTGCATCTGCGACAGCGTCAGCTTCTCCGCGCCGCGCGGCATCATGACACCAAACATCTTCTCCATGACCTTCTTCTGACGACGCGGTGGCTTGGACTTGCGAAGGGCGTTGAGCCCCCAGAACGTGAAGAACATCGACACCTCCTCACCCATGGCAATTGCGCCGTTGGCAATGATGAACGCCGCGATCACCTTGTCGAGGTCGCCGGAGAACACCACCATGGAAGTCTTGGGAACACCGGCCGATGCTGTGGTCGCCACAGCCTTCATCGCTCCCTTGCGCAGAGTCGCCACGTATCCCGGACCTTCGGGAGTGATGTCCACCAGGCGGTGGCCGTTCTTCGCGGCCCAAGCGGGAGCGTCGAGCGCGAACCCGGGGTCTGACACGGTGACCCGGACGTCGTCGCCAACGTTGGCCGCCTTGATGGCGTCGGCGAGCTTCATGATTGGTCCGGGGCACGCGAGCCCAGTGCAATCCAACTCGATCAGGTTGCCGCCGGCGAGCGTGGCGGCGGCAACTGTGGCTGCCTCGGCATACGACTCGATGGGTGGCATGGCGACGTACGCCTCGGGCTCGATGTCGTGGGTGGCGCGGAAGGTCGTCGATCCGCCGGACAGTGTTGCGACATCCGCAAACCCGCGCTGTACCAGAATCCGGTGCGCAAGGTAGGACCGGAAACCGACCGCGCAGTACAGGCGCACGCGCTGGGCCTTATCCCAATCGGCAATCGCCTCGCGGAACGTAGCAAGCGGAACGTTGCGTGCACCGGGGATGTGCCACACTTCGAACTCTTCGGCCGTGCGCACGTCGATGATGTCAGCGCCTTCGGTTGCCGCAGGGAAGTCCTGTGCGTACCAGAGCGTGAGGTCGCCACGCAGCACGTTCGCCGCGACAAAGCCGGCCATGTTGACGGGGTCCTTCGCGGATCCGAATGGCGGGGCGTATGCGAGCTCCTGGTCCTCGAGGTCGTACACCGTCAGGCCCGCGCGCACCGCCATGGCAAGCACGTCGAGTCGCTTGTCCACGCCGTCGAACCCGCACGCTTGCGCGCCAAGCAGCCTGCCGTCGTCCGGCGAGAAGAGCACCTTGAGGTGCATCAAGGCCGTGCCGGGGTAATACCCGGCGTGGCCGGACGGGTGCAGGTGCGCCGCGCGGTAAGGCACGCCGAACATGTCGAGTTGGCGCTGCGTGGCGCCGGTGCCGCCGGCGACCATGTCGAACACCTTGACGATGCTGGTGCCTTGCGTCGAGACATACTCGGTGTCGCGGCCGCAGATGTTCTCGGCGGCCACGCGCGCCTGCCGGTTGGCCGGACCTGCGAGCGGAGCGAGGTGGGCGCCAGGCAGCACGGGGTGAGGAGTCTCCACGGCGTCACCCGCTGCCCAAATGTGAGGATCCGATGTCCGCATGTGGGTGTCGACCGTGATGCCACCGCGCTCACCCAGTGTGAGCCCAGCGTCCGTGGCGAGCCCCACGCTGGGGCGCACGCCCACGGCGAGAATCACCAGGTCCACGTCCAGGGTGGTGGAGTTCTTGAGCTCGACCCGCACGCGGTCGTCGGCCAGCGGCGCGAAGGCCGCAGCGGCAGTACCCAAGTGAACGGTGACGCCCCTGCTGCGCAGGTGCTGCTCAACGGGCACGGAGATCTCGCGGTCCACGGGGGGCAGAATCTGATCAGCCAGTTCAACAACGTCAACCTGCACCCCGCGGTGATGAAGGTTCTCGGCCATCTCCAGCCCGATGTACCCGGCACCCACCACCACCGCGCGCACGGGACCGCGTTTGCCGTCTCGCTGTTCGCGTAGTGCTGCATCCACTCGTGCCTTGATGCGGTCCATGTCGCCGATGCGCCGGAGCACATCCACGGCCGGGTGATCGATTCCGGGGAGAGGCGGGCGCACAGGCTCGGCCCCGGGGCATAGCGCGAGCTTGTCGTAGCCCTCGGTGTACTCCTTGCCCGTATCGACCTCGCGCACGTGCACCTGTCGCTTCTTGGTGTCGATCTTGACGACCTCGCTCGCGATGCGCACGTCGATGTTGAGCGTCTCGCGCAGGCTCTCTGGGGTCTGCAACAACAACCGTGAGCGATCCTTGATGACCTCTCCCACGTGATAGGGCAGCCCGCAGTTGGCGAAGGAAACGTGGTGACCTCGCTCGAGGACCACAATTTCAGCACCTTCATCGAGCCTGCGTGCACGGGCCGCTACGGATGCTCCGGCGGCCACGCCGCCAACGATCACGAGTTTCATATCATACCTCCAGGGGTATTGTCCTGTGTTTGACGCTACTCCCCGGAACGCGCCCCCGCATGGGAACAAGGTCACCCTAGGCCCGGTGCCCCCTAGGCGTCTGAGCACATCGCCTGTACCGTTGTCCCTGGCCGTCGTTGGCCGATCCCCGGATTCCACGCCGCACTGTGCCGCGCGATGAGTTGCCGCAATCCTGCTGGCGACCCGCGCTTGCGCACGCGCGCTTGATCTCTGACCTGCGCCGTTCGCGGCAACTACCGCCTGCGCGCTTGTGCGCGCGTGCCTGATTGGACACACGCATGACTGCCCCCATCGGCGCTCCTCAGCGCGAACACCGCCCCGACTACATCTCGGACCCCGAGATCACGCGCACACCCACGGGCGTGGTGGAAGTGACGAACGCATGGGGCACCATCTGGGACCCGCGCACGTGGCGCCGTCCCGCGTGGTTCAACCTGCGAGTGGCCCGTACCGAGGTGTTGTCTGGTTTGGTGGTGGCGCTCGCCCTCATTCCCGAGGCGATCGCCTTCTCGCTCATCGCGGGAGTGGACCCACGCGTGGGACTTTTCGCGAGTTTCGTGATGGCGGTCAGCATCGCGTTCTTGGGCGGACGCCCCGCGATGATCTCGGCAGCCACAGCCGCCGTCGCGCTCATCGTCGCGCCGCTGGCCCGCGACCACGGCCTCGACTACTTGGTGGCCGCAGTGATCACGGGTGGCATGATCCAGGTGATCTTCGCCGTGCTCGGTGTCGCGAAGCTGATGCGATTCATTCCGCGCTCCGTCATGGTGGGCTTCGTCAACTCGCTCGCGATCCTCATCTTCATGGCGCAGTTCCCTCACCTGACCGGCGTGACCTGGATGGTCTACCCGCTGGTCGCACTCGCGCTGCTCATCATCATGTTCCTGCCGAAGCTCACCACTGTTGTGCCGGCGCCGCTGGTTGCAATCGTCGTTCTTACGACCATCACGGCGATCCTCGCAATCGCCGTCCCCACCGTGGGCGACGAAGGCGAACTGCCCGAAGGCTTGCCCCTGCTCTTCTTCCCCGACGTCCCGTGGAACCTTGACACGCTCCAGCTCGTGTTCCCGTTCGCGCTGGGAATCGCGATGGTGGGACTGCTCGAGTCGCTCATGACCGCGAAGCTGGTTGACGACATCACCGACACTCACTCGGACAAGACGCGCGAGGCTTGGGGCCAAGGCGCCTCCAACATCATCGTTGGCTTCTTTGGTGGTATGGGCGGTTGCGCGATGATCGGCCAGACCATGATCAACGTCAAGGCCGGCCGCGCTCGCACTCGCTTGTCAACCTTCATGGCCGGGGTCTTCCTGTTGGTGCTCATTCTCACGCTAGGGCCGGTAGTGGCCATGATTCCTATGGCTGCGCTCGTCGCCGTCATGATCTATGTGTCCTGGGCTACGTTCGACTGGCACTCCGTCCAACTCAACACACTGAAGCGCATGCCCCGCTCTGAGACTGCAGTGATGCTCACCACTGTGGTTGTCGTTGTCGTGACCCACAACCTCGCGTACGGCGTCATCGCCGGCGTGCTGCTCGCCATGGTGATGTTCGCGCGCCGCGTGGCCCACCTTGCGAATGTTGAAGGCGGTCCCATCGAGGGCAACACCCGCCGCTACACGGTCACGGGCGAGCTGTTCTTCGCAAGCTCGAACGACCTCTTCTTCCAGTTCGACTATGCGGGTGACCCAGAGAACGTGATTATCGACATGCACGGCTCGCACCTGTGGGACGCATCGACGGTAGCGGCGCTGGACTCAGTGGTCACTAAGTACGCGCGCCACGGCACCACGGTGGACATTCAAGGTCTGAACGAGGACAGTCTCAAACGCCACGATCGCCTAGCCGGCCACATGGGTGCGGGCCACTAGCGCGGAGCGGGGATCTCCCCTGATCCGCGCGCGATGAGAGTGGTGGGCGAGACGATGGTCGAGGCCACGGAGTCGTCGCCACCGAGGCGCTCGAGCAGCTTGCGCCCAGCGAGCGCACCCATGGAACGTGGGTCTTGCGTGACGCAGGAGATTCCCGGATCCAGGGCGTCCGCCAACGTGAAGTCGTCGAAGGACATGAGTGCCACCGTGTGCTGCAAACCCGCATCACGAAGAGCGTGGATGCCGCCGATCGTGATGAGGTTCTGAGCGGTGAAGATCGCAGTGGGTGGCTCAGCGCGCGCGAGCAACGCCGTGACAGCCGCACGCGCAGCGTCCGCCGAGTTGATGTTCGTGGTCACAAGCTCGGGTTCGTAGGGCAACCCCGCCTCTTTGAGCGCAAGGCGATAGCCCTCAACTCGGTGCACCGATGTGCTGAGGGAATCGCGGTCCGCCAGGCAGGCGATGCGTCGGTGGCCGTGCGCGATCAGGTGTGCGGTCGCCTCTCGCGCGCCGCCCGCGTTGTCTCCCACCACGGCGTCGGCCGTCACGCCGCATGGTTCGCGGTCAACGAAGACCACAGGCAATCCGCGCGAGAGTTCGGGAAGGAGATAGGTCTGTTCCGCAGAGATCGTGGTGAGGATGAGGCCATCAACACGACGGCGCAGGAACTCGCGTACAAGCCTTTGCTCGCGTTCCGCGTCGTCGTCGAGGCTGGCGGCCAGGACTGAATATCCCTGCGGGTAGAGCACTTCTTCGACACCGGCATGGATGTGACCGGAGAAGGGGTTGGCAACGTGACCGACCACGAGCCCCACCGTCTTGGTCGAGTTACCGCTCCGCCTGAGGTTGCCCGCAACCGAGTTGATCTCGTAGTGCAACTGCGCTGCGGCGCGGTGCACGCGCTCTGCGGTCTCAGGGGAAACGTTGGGCTCATTGTTGAGGACTCGAGACACCGTTTTGATCCCCACGCGCGCCAATGCGGCGACGTCGCGCATCGTTGGCCGCGGCGCGCGGGTCGCAGGAGGAGACGGCAGGGCATCAGACATCGTTGTCACCTCAGCATCGATAAACCTGCCCGCTAGGGCTTGACGGATGAACAGTTGAGGCCTACCGTACTAGATGACAACGTTGTCAACCCCGACAGCGGTCACCGACACAAGGAGATTCGACGATGAATCAACACACCAACCGGCGCTCCGCGCGCCGCCTGCTTTGGAAAGGCGTGGCCGCAGTTGGTGCCGCCGCCTTGGTCCTTACGGGGTGTGCAGGCACGACTACCGACAACGAGCCGGGCACCACTGGCGAGGCCGAGATCGGTGTCGCACTCATTCTGAAGACCACCACCAACCCGTTCTTTGTTGCCATGCAAAAGGGTGCCGAAGAGGCCGCTGCCGCAGAGGGCATCAACCTCACCGTTGCCGCTGGTCGCGAGGACGGCGACGAAGACACGCAGATCCAGGCCATTGAGAACGCGATCTCTCGCGGCGACGCGGGCATTCTTATCACGCCATCCGGTCAGGCGGTCGAGGCCGCACTGATCAAGGCGCGCGAAGCCGGCCTCTACGTCATCGCGCTCGACACCCCGCCGTCGTCAGAAGACGCCGTCGACATCACCTTCGCTACCGACAACTTCCTCGCGGGAGAGCTCATCGGCGAGTGGACGGCATCGGCACTGAACGGCGACCACGCAGTGATCGCAATGTTGGACCTCTTCGATGACAAGGTGGTCTCGGTTGACGTTGCTCGCGACCAGGGCTTCCTTACCGGCATGGGCATCGACCTTGCCAACCCCGAGGTCATTGGCGATGAGGCCAAGACCGGCAACTACTCCGGTGGCACCTACACCATCGTTGGCAACCAGGCCACGCAGGGCGCTGAAGACGGCGGCCGCACGGCGATGGAGTTCTTGCTCTCTCGCAACTCCGACATCAACGTGGTCTACACGATCAACGAGCCCGCCGCCTACGGTGCCAAGGCTGCGCTAGACGCCGCAGGCAAGACCGACGTCCTCATCGTGTCTGTTGATGGCGGATGTGCTGGCGTGGACGGCGTCGCCACTGGCGTTATCGGTGCGACAAGCCAGCAGTACCCGCTCAAGATGGCTGAGCTCGGCATTGCCGCCATCGCCAACTTGGTGCGTACCGGCACCACGCCTGAGGTCACGGAAGGTCTTGACTTCTTCAACACGGGAGTTGCTCTAGTGACCGACAACCCAGCCGGCGGTGTCGAAAGTATTGACACCGCCGCTGGTTCCGCGATCTGCTGGGGCTAGGACCAATCGGAACACCCTGTGGCACCGCGACCGCGGTGCCACAGGGTCAACCCTCAAGGACGAGGACATGACGACTTCTACAGAGACCGTATCCGCCGCGGAGCACATCTTCGAGACCGCGCAGACGCCGGTCCAACGCTTGCGATCCATCCTGCACCGCTACCCAGCCCTGAGTCCGGCGATCGTGTTGCTGGTCTCCATCATTGTCTTTGGCATGCTCAATGAGAGGTTCCTGCTACCGGGAAACCTGTCGTTGATCACGCAGCAGGTTGCGATTGTTGGCACAGTAGCTCTCGCTCAGACGCTCATCATCCTCACCGCCGGCATTGACCTGTCCGTGGGCACGGCGATGGTGCTCGCCTCCATGGTGATGGCCGTGATGGCCACCGAGAATGGAGTCTCGGCTCCGGTGGCGTTGCTTATCGGTCTCACGGTGGGTCTGATGACCGGCTTGATCAACGGCATGTTGGTCACCAAGCTCAGACTCCCACCGTTCATCGTGACTCTGGGCACCTACTCGATCTTCCTCGCGCTGACGCTGCTCTACTCCAAGGGCTCCACTGTGCGCGGAACGGACATGCCTGCGCTCATGACCTGGACTGGTAAGTCCTTCCCGGTGGCGGGCGTCAACGTCTCCTACGGCGTGGTCATCATGTTCTTGCTGTACGTGATCATGGCTTGGGTGCTGACCACCACCGCGTGGGGACGGCACGTTTACGCCGTGGGTGACGATCCCGAGGCTGCTCGTCTGGCGGGCGTGCGCACCACATGGGTGTTGCGCTCGGTCTACATCTCAGCTGGCGCCATCATCGCGATCGCCGCCTGGCTGCAGATGGGCCGCAGCAGCGCGGCGAGTCCGAACGCCGGCGCGGACCTCAACCTGGATTCGATCACTGCCGTGGTGATTGGCGGAACGAGCCTGTTCGGTGGCAGGGGAACCGTCTGGGGCACCTTGCTTGGTGCGCTCATCGTTGGCGTGTTCCGCAACGGGCTCTCGCTTGCGGGCCTGGATGTCTTGTATCAAACGCTTGCGGTGGGAATCCTGGTGATTGTCGCCGTGTCCCTTGACCAGTGGATTCGGAAGGCACGCTAATGACGACCACCACAGCATCGGCCACGACAGCTCCAGCTACTAGCAAGGGCGCAGGCACTCCGGTCCTCACGGCCCGCGGCCTGGTGAAGACATTCGGTCGCGTAGTTGGCCTGGACGGCGTGGACCTCGACCTCTACGCGGGCGAGGTACTCGCGATCATCGGCGACAACGGCGCGGGAAAGTCCACCCTCATCAAGTGTTTGACAGGCGCGGAGATCCCCGACGCCGGCACCATCGAGTTGGACGGCAAGGAAGTCCACTTCCGCAGGCCCGAAGACGCGAAGGAGCAAGGCATTGAGGCCGTGTACCAGAACCTTGCGGTCTCGCCGGCTCTTGACGTGGCTTCCAACCTGTTTCTGGGCCGGGAGCTTCGCAAGCCCGGCGTCCTGGGCACCCTGTTCCGTCAACTCGACATTAAGAAGATGCGGGCGCGCACGCGCGAGGAACTGAATCGGCTCGGCATCACCACCTTGCAAGACGTGACCGTGCCGATCGAGAGCCTTTCCGGTGGTCAGCGCCAAGCTGTCGCAGTGGCGCGCGCCGCCGCCTTCGGCTCTAAGGTGGTGGTGCTCGATGAACCCACCGCAGCGCTGGGAGTGCGGGAGTCCAACCAAGTGCTCGACTTGGTGCGGCGCCTGCGCGACCAAGGCACCCCGGTGATCCTCATCAGCCACAATATGCCGCAGGTCTTCGAGGTTGCTGACCGCATCCATATCCAGCGACTGGGCCGGTGCGCGGCGATCGTTACGCCGGACTCGCACTCCCGGACCGACGCCGTTGCCATTATGACCGGCGCGGCCGAGGCCTAGTAGTGGCCACATCGTTGTACGCCCGTATCCATGCGCGTCCGGGGCACGAACAGGCGGTCGCAAACCTGCTCGCGACTCTCGCTCCCGCAGTCCAATCCGAGCCAGGGAACCTTGCGTTCGAGCCGTGGCGCGAGACAGACAGCGCAGGCACCTTCTTTGTCTACGAGGTCTATGCCGATGACGAGGCATTTGCAGCTCACCTTGCGGCACCACATTGCGAGGAATTCAACACGGCGCTTGCCGAGCACGTCACCGGCGGCAAGTCTGAACTGACCACACTAGACGCGTTGCTCGAGACCGCCTGAACCGACACCTCCAACCCAGCCTCAGCATCGGCCGTTTTTTGAGTGACTCAAAATAAGGTATGGTGGCCGCGATGTCTACTTCTGCGCCCGTCGACGCCTCGCCTGTGGGCGACCAGCTGGAGGCGATGCTGCGCGGCACCGGACTCAAAGTCACCCAGCCGCGACTCGCCGTGCTCCGCGCACTGCAGGGGAGGCCTCACATTTCGGCCGATGCTGTGGTCGCCTTGGTCCGTCACGAACTTCCCACCGCGTCGCTTCAGTCCACGTACAACGTGCTGACCGCGCTCGCTGAGCGAGGCCTGGTTCGCCGCATTGAGCCAGCAGGTCACGCTGGCCGCTACGAACTCCGCGTGGGCGACAACCATCACCACGCGGTATGCACGCGCTGCGGCGCGATCACCGACATCGACTGCGCGGTGGGCCACGCGCCCTGCCTGACGCCGTCCGGTGCCAACGACTTCTCCGTCATGGAGGCGGAGGTCACTTTCTGGGGTCAGTGCGCTGACTGCCAGAACCAACCCCAACAGAATGAGGCCACCTCATGACCGACAACTTCACCACCACCAACTCCGGAGCCCCGGCACCTGCCGATTCCAACTCGCTGAGCGTGGGCCCTGACGGTCCCTTGCCACTTCACGATCACTACTTGGTGGAGAAGCTTGCGCAGTTCAACCGGGAGCGCGTACCGGAGCGCGTGGTTCACGCTAAGGGCGGCGGCGCGTTCGGCTACTTTGAGACCACGGAAGACGTGTCGCAATACACCCGCGCGGCGCTGTTCCAGCCGGGAGTGAAGACTGACACGTTGCTGCGGTTCTCCTCAGTCGCTGGCGAGCAGGGCTCTCCTGACACGTGGCGCGACCCGCGCGGCTTCGCGCTCAAGTTCTACACCACCGAGGGCAACTACGACCTCGTGGGCAACAACACGCCAGTGTTCTTCCTGCGTGATGGCATCAAGTTCCCGGACTTCATCCGGTCGCAGAAGCGCATGCCCGGATCCGGCCTGCGCGATCACGACATGCAATGGGATTTCTGGACCCTGTCCCCGGAAAGCGCCCACCAGGTGACCTGGTTGATGGGAGATCGCGGAGTGCCCGGCTCGTGGCGCAATATGGACGGGTTCGGATCACACACATACCAGTGGGTCAACGCCGAAGGCGAGCGATTCTGGGTCAAGTACCACTTCAAGACCGAGCAGGGCATTGAGACCCTCACGCAGGCACAGGCAGACCAGATCGCTGGCGAGGACGCGGACTTCCACCGCCGCGACCTGCGGGACGCGATCAACAACGGCGACCACCCCGCGTGGACGCTGTATGTGCAGGTCATGCCATACGAGGATGCCAAGAGCTACCGCTTCAACCCCTTTGACCTCACCAAGGTGTGGCCGCACGCCGACTACCCGCGCATCAAGGTGGGTCGCCTGGTGCTCAACCGCAACCCGGAGAACTTCCACGCGCAGATTGAGCAGGCCACCTTCGCGCCGTCCAACTTTGTACCGGGCATCGGCGCGAGCCCCGACAAGATGCTGCTGGCCCGCATCTTCAGCTACGCGGACGCCCACCGCTACCGCGTAGGAACCAACCACGCGGAGTTGCCCGTCAACGCTCCCAAGACCGCAGTCAACAGCTACTCGAAGGACGGCGCCATGCGCCACCACTTCAACGCGGCGGATGCTCCGGTCTACGCCCCCAACTCGGTGGGCGGACCGCACGCGGATCCGGCACGTGCCGCAGAGACAGGTGGATGGGAGACCGACGGCGAGATGACGCGTGCCGCCGCGACCCTGCATGCCGAAGACGACGACTTTGGCCAAGCACGGGCGCTCTACAACACCGTGCTCGACGACGCGGCGCGTGAGCGTCTGGTGAACAACATCGCCGGGCATGTGTCCGCGGTGACGCGGCCCGAACTGTTGGAGCGCGTCTTCCAATACTGGACAAACGTGGACCCGGACCTGGGCGCGCGCGTGCGCGCGGCTGTGCCACCTCGCGCTTCCTAGAGAACTCGCAACAAATGGCGCGCGCGGCGCGTTCGAGTAGCATAACCGCGGCGCTGTCGCGCGCGCATGATGTGTGTTGTGAGCCTGCCTCAGTTACGCTGTGCAGGAGAAGTGACCACCGGATGGAGAATGCATGAACGCGGATGACCGCGCCACCCCGCCTGCCGAGGGCCTGTACCGCCCGCCGGTGACAAGGGACCCCGCACAGCCCCAGGGCATTCGCCCCACTGCTTCCGCGCCGCAACAGGCGAGCACGGGTCAAGTGCCTCAGCGCGCCCCTTTCCGTTCGGGCCAGTTCGCCACCTCCGCGCCCGCGACGCACGCGCCTTCATCGACAACTCCCGCACCGGCGGGCACCCGTCCCGCTGCTCCTGCAGCCGGTTCTGCGTTCACGCCTACCGCACCTCGCACGGCGGCGCCAGCGCCTGGTTTCCCCGTGACGGGCACTCAGCCGGCGAAGGCACCGGCCGCTGCGTCTTCCGACGAGGGCGCCGTTGGTAGTGTCAAGGGTTTCGCGCTGCGTGCCAAGAACTCGCTCACTGAAGGTGACGACCTCAAGGCAGCTTCCTCGAAGGGTGGCCCTCGCAAGGTCCGGGTGCTGGTGTCGCGAGTCGACCCGTTCTCGGCGCTGAAGATCGGCTTCTTGCTGTCGATCGCAGCGGGCATCATGCTCACCGTCGCGGTGTACGTGGTGTGGAACGTGTTGAACGAAATGGGCCTGTTCGCGTTGGCCAACGAGTGGATCTCCAAACTGTTCACCACGGACCAGGAACTCAACATCCTGCAGTTCTTCGACCAGAACAAGGTGATGTCTGCAACCGTGCTGATCGCGGTGGTCAACGTTGTTCTGCTGAGCGCACTAGCGACCATCGGCGCGTTCCTGTACAACACCGTCTCAAGCGTGGTGGGTGGCATCTACCTCACGCTCACCGACGACTAATCAGGGTCCCCTGTGTGGGCCGCGTCTCGAGTTTGAGTAGGCGCGCTCGCGTGGGGTACCCTTGCTTGCTGCGGCTATGTCGCAACGGGCCCATAGCTCAGGCGGTTAGAGCGCTTCGCTGATAACGAAGAGGTCGGAGGTTCAAGTCCTCCTGGGCCCACCGAGGTGAAAGATATGAAGAAGTTCCTCGTACTAACTCTGGTCGCAGTGGCCGGTGCAGTCGCCTACGTGTGGCTGACCGAAAACTCGGGCCGGGACATCTGGGACGATGTCTTGGATGATCTCTAGCGGTAGGACACCTGCCGTAGGGGGCCTTAGCTCAATTGGTAGAGCGCCTGCTTTGCAAGCAGGAGGTCAGGGGTTCGATTCCCCTAGGCTCCACTCTCATGCACGCATTGATTGCTGCGGCCATGCCGCGACCTGCCACTGATCTCGCTTCCCTGGCTCCTGGCGAGTGGAAAACCTCACACTTAAGCACCAAAAGGGTGGTTTTGGCAACAAATCTCCGCCAAGATGAAGTGCGGCCACAACCCTGTGGTCGCCACCCTCAGCACAGGAGAAACCTATGAACAAGTGGAAGATTGCCAAAGACAGCATGACGGTCCGTGTTGCCGCGAGCTCCGCGACCATCGTCGCCGTCTCGGTCCTCGTCAGCGCCGGGTTCAAGTGGGGCTAGACCCATCTGAGAACGAAGGCGGCGTCAAGACTCGCGTCTTGGCGCCGCCTTCGTCTCTCGCTATCTACTTGTTTCTGGTGAGCGTCCTGGGTCTCACAAGCCTAGGACTGATCGCATTTCTCAGCCCGTGGGGCTCAACACCCGCTCACCTGCTGGTTGGAGCCACGATCTTCCTTGCCGTCGGCGCGATTCTCGGAGAGATAAAGCCCGTTCGTCTGATCTCGCCTGGGGAGGGAACGCGCTTTCTGTCGACGTCGTCTCCGTTTGTTCTCGCGCTCATCGCAGTGGCCGGCCCCGGCATTGCGGTGCTGGTCCAGGTGACAGCATCGATTGCGGACGATGTCCTCAGCCGCCGCAGCGTCATCAAGTCGCTCTTCAACACCGCGCAGTACTCGCTGAGCGTACTCGCGGCTGCGGCGGTCTACTATGCGCTTGCCGGTGTGCCGCTTCTTAGTCTTCCCCCACTCGTGGGCCCGCAGCACATCGCCCCTCTTCTTCTTGCCGGAATCGTCATGGTCGCGGTGAACTGGCTGCTGGTCGCCGGCGTGGTCTCGCTTGCGACGCATCAGCGGTTATCGGCGGTCATCAAGATCGACGCCCAACAGACGCTTCTCACCAACGGTCTCCTGATAAGCGTTGGCGGAGTCGCGGCTGCGGTCGCTCCGCTGGGCGTTGGGGTGTTGGTGCTCCTGGCAGGACCGGTCGTTGCCGCTCACCTGTTCGCCGCGAAGGCGGCGAAGTACGCTCACGCCGCGACTCATGACTCTCTCACAGGGCTCGGCAATCGAGAACAGATAGATCTTGCGCTTGGCCGAGCGTTCGTTGAGACCGGCCACGGCGACGCCATGGGTCCGGGTTTGGTCTTGCTCGACCTCGACCACTTCAAGGACATCAACGATACTTTGGGACACCCCGTTGGCGACCGCATCCTCAAGGAAGTCGCCGCCCGACTCGCATCATCCGCACCCGATGGTGCTTCGGTACATCGCATCGGCGGTGACGAGTTCGCTGTGGTCGTTGAGGGCAATGAGGCTGAGTGTGAAATCGCCGCGCGGGATCTCGTGGACTCGCTCGACGCGCCCATTCAGGTCGAGGGCCTCGAGCTACTGGTCCGCGCTAGCGCGGGCGTAGCAGTTGCCCCCAGCCACGGCTTGAATGGCGAGACGTTGATGAAGAACGTCGATATCGCGCTGTACCACGCCAAGCTCGAGCGTGACCGAATTAGCGTCTACTCGAGGGAGTTTGACGTCAACACGGTGGAGCGGCTGCGCTTGCTTGCCGACTTGCGTACGGCGTTGGAACTTGGCCAGCTCCATGTGGTGTATCAGCCCCAGGTCTCTCTGGCGACCGGTCAGACCGTGGCTGTGGAGGCGCTGGTGAGATGGGAGCATCCTGACCGTGGGCTGATCCTTCCCGATGCGTTTATCCCGCTTGCGGAGAACTCGGGACTCATTTATCCGGTAACAGCCTTCGTCTTGGATCGCGCCCTCAGCGACCTCGCAGCGTGGAGGCGTGCAGGCTTCGAGACCCGCATCTCCGTCAACTTGTCCGCGCGACACCTTTCCGACATTGCTCTGGTTGACCAGGTAGGCGCTGCATTGGACCGGTACGACATTCCTCAGGGGGCGCTTGTTCTCGAAGTCACGGAGACTGGGATTCTGGCGGACGCGGCCCGCGCTGGCACCGTGATCCGCGCTGTCCGCGCACGGGGTGTTGACATCTCCATTGACGACTACGGGACGGGGAACGCCTCGCTTAGCTACCTCAGGCGCCTCGAGGTAGATGAACTGAAGGTCGATCGATCATTTGTCAGCAGGCTCAATGACGATGACCACGACCTCATCATTGTTCGTTCCACCGTTGAACTTGCGCTCGCGCTTGGACTTCGAGTGGTTGCCGAAGGTGTTGAGGATGCGGCAACGGCAGATGTCCTCGCCGCCTTCGGTGATGTGATTGGGCAAGGCTTCCATCTGGGACGCCCCGTTTCGGCGGACCAGATCGCACAGCGCCTGGTTGGAGAACAGGCCACATCTCCCAGCGGGCAACGGGGAGGTCACTAGCGATGCTCATGATTGCGCTGTGCATTCTCGCGGTCGCATCGCCCCTTGTCGCAGCACGTTGGCCCGCCGGACTCGTGGCTCACCGCTGGCGCTGGTCTGCTCTCATCTGGCTTGCGCTGCTTGTACAGATCGTGATCATCGAGGTGGGTGTCCCCCACACGCTTGCGAGCGTGCTGCACGTGTTGACATATGCTGCCGCTGCGGCATTTCTGTGGCTCAACCGCGCGCTGCCGGGTGTTCTCATTGTGGGGCTGGGTGCCTTGAGCAATGGCATCACCATTGCGCTCAACGGCGGCGTTCTCCCTGCGAGCCAAGCCGCGGTGGACGCGGCCGGCCTCGAGCACGGCAAGAGCTTTGACAACTCCGCAGTCGTGGAAGATCCTGTTCTGCCCTGGCTTGGGGACGTGTTCGCGTGGCCCGCGCCGTTGCCGTTGGCGAACACCTTCAGCGTGGGCGACGTGATCATCGTTGTGGGTGTGGTCGTGGCGGCCTGGAGCGGTGCGCGGCGGCTTGGCGCTCAGCCGGTTAAGACCGAGTAGACGCAACGGAGCCCCGACCAGGAGGCCGGGGCTCCGTCAACAACGAGGAGACTCGCTACTTCTTGGCAGTCCCACCTGTCGACTTCTTAGGCGCGGCCTTCGCCTTCGCTTGAGTCGTGGCCTTCTTGACTTCGGCCGGGCTGGGAGCGTCGTCAGACGCTGCTGGTTCGTCTTCCCAGACATCCTCGGCGTCGTCGATCGTGTGTGCGACCTCCGCAGCGGCCCGGCTACGTGCGGCCTCAAGGTTGCTCACCACGCGAGCGGCTTCAGCCTTGGCTCGTTCGGCAGCGGGCGCCGCGAGGTCGGCCAACTTGTGCGCCTCTGACTTGGCACGCTCTGCCACCGGCGCGGCGCGGTCCGCAAGCTTGTGGGCCTCGGACTTGGCACGCTCGGCGACGGGTCCTGCTCGTTCAGCCACGGCCTCGCCAGCGGCTCCGGCGGCAGCCGTCGCAGCGGCGACAGCCTTCTTGGTGGCAGCGGTGGCCGTGTCAGCGGCCTTGTTGATGTTGTGACGGAGCTGGTCCTTGAAGTCGCCGTCGGAGGAGAACTCCCACTCTTCGTCTTCTCCGGCCCACGAGTCGCGGCCCGGGTCGCGGCGTGCCCATGCGACCAATGCGGCGCCAGCAGCCGCGGCTATCACCATGGGGATGACGATTGCTCCCCAGTTGATGCCGCGTTCGTCGTCTTCTTCGCGTGCTGCGTTGTCGACGGCGTGCAGTACCGCGGGAATCGCCGAGCCGACAATCGCGCCGTGAACAACATCGGCCCAGTGTTCAGCCTTGCCTCCGGCTCGCTCAACGTAGGGCTTAGCCTTGCGCGCGCCAGCGTGGTAAGCCTTCTCCGCCCGGGGCGCAGCCCATTCCTTGGCAGATTCGTATTGGGGACCAGCCCATTCCTGGGCGCGCCGTGCAGCCTTCTTTGCGGCAACCGCAGCGTGTTGCGCGGCCTCCACAGCGGCCTCGGCAGCCTCTTGAGCCTGGGCACGGTACTTGTCGACGTCAATGCTGTCGTGTGACGTGCGACGCGAGCGTCCGAACATGTTGCCCTCCTGTTCTCAAAACTTCAGGGGTTCTCCCTGCTTCCATCGTGCCACTTACGCGACGGTTGTGCGACACGCGTGCAAGAATGGCCAACATGATTGCAACTATCGAGACCACTGCTGGCGACATCCGCATCGAACTGTTCCCCAACCACGCTCCCACCACGGTGGCGAACTTCACTGGCCTGGCGACGGGTGAGAAGGAGTGGAAGGACCCCATGACCGGCGAGGCCTCGAACGAGCCCTTCTACAACGGCTTGGTCTTCCACCGCATCATCAAGGGCTTCATGATCCAGGGCGGTTGCCCGCTGGGCACCGGCACTGGCGGACCGGGCTACACGTTCGATGATGAGCCGCACCCCGAGCTCCAGTTCAACGAGCCCTACTTGCTGGCCATGGCCAACGCTGGCGTGCGCCCCAACCCCATCACGGGCAAGCCCGCTGGCACCAACGGTTCGCAGTTCTTCATCACCGTCTCGACGCCCGACTACCTCAACAACAAGCACACCATCTTTGGCAAGGTCGCAGACGACGAATCCAAGGCAGTGGTCGACACGATCGCCAACACCCCCACGGGACGTGACGACCGTCCGGCGGAAGACGTCATGATCACCGGCGTCACCATTTCCTAAAGGACAACATGACGGCCGATGCTGGGGCTGGCTCTACCGCAGCGCCCACCTGCCCTCGTCACCCCTCCACGGTGGCGTACGTGCGGTGCCAACGCTGCGAGCGGCCCACATGCCCGGCGTGTCAACGGCCGGCAGCGGTCGGCATTCTCTGCGTCGACTGCGTCAATGAGGCACGCAAGCAGCAGCGCCCTCTGAAGTCCCGGTTGGGCTTCACGGCCGCGGCGGGCCCGCCGTACGTCACGTACACGCTGATCGCCCTCAACGTGGCGGTGTTTCTTGTCGCGCCCGCGCTCTTTGCGGGAAGCTGGGCGCAGGCTCTGGGCCTGTGGCCGGACTTCATCCCTGAGTTGGGTGTGGTGGTGCCCGATGCTGGCGATGAGTGGTGGCGGTGGCTCACCGCAGGGTTTGTCCACTTTGGCATCCTTCACCTGGGCATGAACATGTATGTGCTGTTCCAGTTTGGGTCGATGCTTGAGCCGGCCCTGGGTCGCGCCCGCTACGTCGCGCTGTATGCAGGCTCACTGTTGGGATCGAGCGCCATGGTCTGGTTGCTTGGCGACTTGGGGTCGGTTCACGGCGGTGCCTCGGGAGCGATCTTTGGGCTGCTCGCGGCGTACGGCATTGTGCTTCGCAAGCTCAAGCTTCCGTATCAGAGCCTCGCGACGCTTGCCGGGATATGGCTCGTTGCGGGCTTCTTTGTGCCCGGGCTGTCCTGGGAGGGCCACCTGGGTGGCGCCATCGCGGGGGCGATCATCATGGTCGCGATGCTCGGCACCGTGAACCGTGTGCGGACATAGTCCCTGCACCTTCGAATCACACCCGTGTAGTTATCCCCACGGTTGTCCACATGCAGGGGATAACTACAGCCGTGTAAGTTGCGCTACGTCCGTGGGCTCGGACGGCTACTTCCACTTGGTGAGCAGGATCATCGCCGTCGTCAGCATGGCGAATCCCACCAGCAAGTTCGCGTTGCCAATCCCCAGCGGGTATTGAGCAGAGGTCACGTAGTAGACAATGATCCACACCGTGCCCACAATGAGCAACGCCGCAATGGTGGGAATCAGCCACTTGGGGTTCTCGCTGGGCGCCTTCGCGATATTTCGGGGCGCCTTGTACACGTTCTTGTCGCGCTTCTTCGACACGGCCATGGTCCACTCCCAAGGGTCAAGCCTCGCCAATCGCGAGGACATCATGCCCCCTAGCGTACAGAGCGCGTGCGCGTGCGTGAATCCTGGAGCAGGCTGTCGCGTAGCCTAGATGGCGTGACCAGCCCCCACACGCCACCGGTGTCTCCCACCGTCGCGCAGTCACGGGTGCAAACCGAGGGCCCGCGCGTACTCTCGCGGGTGATCGGCATCGCGGGCGAGCTCCTCATCCTGATCGGCGCGCTGATTGCTCTCTACGTGGCGTGGCAGCTCTTCTATACGGACGTGCAGGCTGACCGAGAGCAACAGCAGGTGCTCGACGGCTTGTCGTGGGTTCAGCCAGCGGGCACCGATAACTCCGACCAGGGCCCTGTTACCATTCCGGCTCAGTACCAGTTCAGGGACGTCGCGCCTCCGGTTACGCCTCCCGCGGAGCACACCGAGACGTTCGCGGCGCTCTTTGTTCCCCGGTGGGGTGACGACTATGCACGGCCCATCTCTGAAGGGGTGGAGCGCAAGGCGGTCCTCGACAAGTTGGGCATCGGCCATTACCCACAGTCCGCGATGCCCGGCGAGCTTGGCAACGTCGCGATCGCCGGCCACCGCACGTCTTACGGCAAGCCCTTCACGGACGTCGACACGCTCGCCGTGGGCGACGCCGTCATTGTCCAAACTGAAGGTGCTTGGTATGTCTACCGGGTCACCGACTGGAGCATTGTGAGACCCACGGCCATCGAGACCATCGCGCCAGTGCCGGGCCAACTCGACGCAGAGCCCAACGGCCATTACATCACGCTCACCACCTGCCACCCGCGGTACTCGGCGGCGCAACGGTGGGTAGTGCACGGCGTGTTGGACTACTGGGCTCCTACTGGCCACGGCATTCCGCCGGAGATGGTGGAGGACCTGTCATGATCTCTACCTGGATATGGAACCGCCTACCCGGCAACGGCTGGGTCAAGAGCGTGATCGTGGTGGTTGCTATCGCGGCGCTGGTCGCCGTGCTCTTCGAGGTGGTCTTCCCTTGGGCTGCGCCGCAACTGCCGTTCCAAGACCAGACCGTGGAATAATCAGGCCATGACCCGGATCCTGGTGATCGATAACTACGACTCGTTCGTCTATACGATCGTGGGCTACCTGCGCCAGATGGGTGCCGAGACCGTTGTAGTGCGCAACGACGCAGTTGCCGATGCTGGTGCCATCTCTGATTACGACGGCGTCCTGGTCTCTCCCGGCCCGGGTACCCCTGCCGAGGCCGGCGAGTCCAATGACGTGATTCGCGAATGCGCCGCCAACGGGACCCCCATGCTGGGCATCTGCCTTGGCCACCAGGCGCTCGCAGAAGTCTTTGGTGGCGTGGTTTCCCACGCACCCGAGCTGATGCACGGCAAGACCTCCGCGGTCCATCACGAGCAGGACTCGGTGCTCGTGGGCCTGCCCTCGCCGTTCACGGCCACTCGCTATCATTCGCTCGCCGTCGAAGAAGGCACGTTCTCTGACGAACTCACCGTGACGTCACGAACGGAGAACGGCATCATCATGGGGCTGCGGCACAAGACCCTGCCGCTCCACGGCGTGCAGTTCCACCCGGAGTCGGTGCTGACCGAAGGCGGCCACCGCCTGCTCGCCAACTGGCTCGAGGTGTGTGGCATGCCCGATGCTGAAGGCCGTTCGCGCGGACTATCGCCTTTGGTGCGCTCGTCGCATGCCAGCGAGGCACACTAGAGCCACCCGTTCCAGACCACGATCAGCAGCATCGTGACCAGGAAACCCACCGGCTGGTTGAGCCACAAGAAGGTGCGCCAGCCGCGGTTGGCATCCTCACACGTCGTGTCCGTCACGCCCACAAACCTCGCCACCGAGACCGCGTAGGCGAGCGGGAGCGCCGCCGCGAGAATGCCCGGCCACGGCAATGCCAACAACACCGCCGCGGAGGCGATGTAGAGCGAGAGAGCCAACCACACTGTCGGCCGCGCGCCAAGCACCGTCGCAATGGAGCCGATGCCGCCCTCACGGTCCGCGCGAACGTCTTGGACAGCTCCAAAGGCGTGGCTCGCCATGCCCCACGCCACGAACGAAGCAACGATGGGCCACACACCGCGTGCCGACAGCTCGGCGCCGGTGAGCACCAAGGCGTAGATCAGCGGTCCGGCAAAGTGCAGTGCGGACGTGAACGAGTCGAGGAACGGGCGCTCCTTGAAGCGCGCGTACGGCACCGAGTACAGCAGCACCCCCAGCACCACCAGCGCGAGCGTTGCGGCGGCCATAGCGGACCCCTGGAACAACAGCCAGGTGAACGGCGGCACCACCGTCACTGTCGAAGCCATCAGGATGCCGCGATGAACGCGCCGCGCTTGCTCGCGCTCGCGGATCACGTCCCCTTCAATACCACCCTTGCGCGGGTTGGTCAGATCCGACTCCCAGTCGAAGACGTCGTTGACTCCGTACATGAGCAGGTTGTACGGGATCAGGAAGAACAGGGTCCCCACCACCAACACCACGTCGATCTGGCGCTCCACCAACAGATACGCGGCGGCGAACGGGAACGCGGTGTTGATCCAACTGATAGGCCGCGAGGACTTCACGATGCTGGCGATCATGACTCGGACCCTCCTGCGCGCGCCAGGGCAGCGCGTCGCTGGCGCCGGCCCAGCCACGTCCACAGCGCGGGAACGATCATCACCGCCCCCACGGTATACGCGAAGTCTTCAATGGGCGCGATGGGCACCCGGATGCCGCTGATCAGCGCTGGGTCGTAGTCCACGAGCCCTACGCCCACAATGATGTTGTCGAAGACTGCGGTCAGCACCACCAACACGGCGAGCGTGAGCAACAGCGGCTTGGTGGGCAGGCCTGAGAGAACCCGCCACGTGAGGATGCCGAGCACGGCGAGGACCGCGACGGAGAGGGCCACGTACGTCATGCTCGCCTCCTACGCCGCACCTGCTGGCGCGAGAACGCTACCCAGAGCAATAGCGTCTGGTAGCACAGCAAGGTCAGGAACAGCACCTCTTCCACCGGGATCTCCGGCGCGACGACCAACCCCGTCATATACGGAGCGTCCCCACGGAAGAAGATCCCCAGCGCAACGCCAATCCCGTCCCACAGCAAGAACACCACGACGGCAGACGCTATGGTCACCACAGCGCGCCGAGCATCGGCCCACATCGCGAGTTTGTATCGCCAGTCGAGGACGGCGAGACCAGCCAGGCTGATCAGCAGGGCGCCGAGGTAGGCAAAGCCGATCATCGGGCCTCGCCGCGAGCGATCGAGCCCAAGACGTCCTTGCGCAGTGAGCGCGACAAGAAGCCTGCGGGCGCGGGGGTGGGCAGCGGCGACACCGTGGTGGCGCCGAGCAGGCGCTTGGCGACCAGCTCGGCAGAGATCAGGCAGATGGGCATGCCGATTCCCGGCGTGGTCGACGCGCCCACGTAGAGCAGATTCGGGACCTTCTTGGAGACATTGGCGGGACGGAACAGCGCCGACTGGCGAACGGTGTGTTCGAGGCCCAACGCCGAGCCCTTCCACGCGCTGAAGTCCGCAACAAAGTCGGACGGCGTGGTGATCTTGTAGATGGTGGTGCGCTCACGCAGGTCGGGGATCGAGGCCCACTGGCCGATCTGTTCGATGTAGCGCCAGGCGAACTCCTCGAGTTGCTCGCGGCTGCGGGGGGTGGCTCCTAGCGTTGGGTCCGCGGGGAACGGGACCAGCAGGTACAGGCTCTCATGGCCTGCAGGCGCGGCGTCGGGGTTGGTGACGCTCACCCGCGAGGCGTACACCGAAGCCGGGAACGGAGGCGTCAGTTCGCCATCGCCAATGATCTTGTCGAAGTTCGCCTCCCAATCGCTCGTGAAGAACAGACTGTGATGAGCGAGCTCGGGAAGCTCTCCCTTGACGCCCGCCATCACGAGCAACGCGCTGACACCAGGGCCGCGTTTGGCCCACGTGCGCTCGGGCTGCCACTGGTGACGCGGTTCCAGGAGCACCGTCTCGGTGTGGTGCATGTCGGCACCAGACACCACGGCGTCGGCCGGAACGTGCTCGCCGTCACCAAGTTCGACGCCGGTGGCTAGGCCATCGGCACCAACCACAATGCGCGTCACGTTCGTGTTGGTGCGGATCTCAACGCCCTCGTCCTTGGCGAGCCGCTCCATTGCCTCGATCAGCGCGTACATGCCCTTGCGGGGATAGCGCACACCGTCAGTGAGGTCCAAGTGGCTCATCAGCGAGAACAGCGAGGGGGTGCGCGCAGGAGATGAACCTAGGAAGACGGCATGAAAGCCCAAGATCTGCCGCAGGCGAGGATCGCTGACCTTCGAGGCGACCTTCGCGGCGAGTGACCGCGTCAGCAGGCTCACCAGGCGGGGGAGCTGACTCATCACCTTCAGGTTTGCCACCTTCACTGGGTTCTCAAAGGTGGTGTAGAGGAAGCGTGCCAGCGCAAGTCGATACAGCTGTTCGGATTCCGCCGCGTAGGCGCGCATGGCGTCCCCGTCGCCAGGGCTCCATGAGTTGAACAGCGCGTAGTTGGCTTCCGGATCCGCGCCCACGTCGAGGGTGACCGCGGGACCGGTGGGGTCTTCGCCCTCAAAGAACACGCGGTAGCGCGGATCGAGTTCCACCAAGTCGAGTTCCTGGTGCGCGCTACGGCCAAACAGTGCGAAGAACTGATCGAAGGCCTCGGGCATCAGGTACCACGAAGGGCCGGTGTCAAACGTGTACCCGTCGATCGCGAGCAATCCGGCCCGACCACCGACGCGCCCGTGGCGTTCAAGCAACGTGACGTGCGCTCCACCGCGAGCTAAGAGCGCCGCTGCCGCAAGGCCACCCACCCCGCCCCCAATGACCACGATGCGGGAGGGTGTGTGGTTCATGCGGCGCTCCGGTGCATAGACGTCCATGGACAGGCATTACGCGCGGCCATCACGAGCTTGGTTGAGTTGCGTACTCGCACCCGTCGCGACACGAGCTTCGCAGCTGGAGTTGCTGCGATGTCATCCAACAGCCGGGCGTAGATGTCCACGGTGGTCTCGACCGCGATCCGCGCTCGTCGCGGCAGCGAGGGAAGGCACGTCTGCGCCGTCGCGATATCCGCTCGGCAATCGGCGACAAGTCCGGCGAGCGTCTCGTCGGTCAGGTTCGCCGCAGTCACGCCTGGAAAGTACGACCGCCCCAACTCGCCATCGTCCGTCGCCAGATCCCTCAGGAAGTTGACCTTCTGGTACGCGTTGCCGAGGGCGCGTGCGCCCGCCACGGACTCTGCGGGAAGCGGTTGGGGACCCTTGCCAGTGTTAAGAAAGACGGCCAGGCACATCTCGCCAATGACCGCCGCAGAGCCGTAGATGTACTCGCTGAAGGACTCGTCGTTGTGGCTTGATGTGTCCAGGTCCATGCGCATTGATGTGAAGAACGGAGTGATCTGCTCGATCCCTATCCCCACTGCCGTCGCGGTCTTCGAGAACGCGTGGGCGACGAGATTCGCAGAGAAGCCCCGTTCGAGGGCTTGATGAATCTCCGTCTCGAAGTCGTCGAGAACCGCTCGCGCTGCAGGGCCACGGTAGGTATCCACGACTTCATCGGCAACGCGCACCATCGCGTACACCGACTCGATGTGGTGGCGCATCGCTCGTGGAAGCAACCTCGCACCCAAGTTGAAGGACGTTGAGTACTGCGTGATCACCTGCGCCGCTGCGGCCTGGGCGGCGATGTCGTACTGGAGCAGGGAGGTGGTGTTGTCGTGGTGGAGCGAGGGCCGTCGGGCCTTCATGACGTGCGCTCTTCAAGCGAGTCAATCAGTTCGGTGAGATAGCCCGACAAGGGAGCCGAGACTCGCTCAAGCGCGATTCGACGAGCAGACTTCATGTGCTGACGGGCCACCTTGCGAGCCCGTTCGCGGGCACCCGAGCATTCCAGTACCTCGCGAACCACGGCCGCACCCGCTTCATCGAGATCGGGGCTGCCCACGCCCGCTTCCAAGACCGCGCGAGCGTTGGCGTCGGCGAAGTGGAAGGCGAGCCGCATCATCTCGGTGCGCTTACCAGCACGCAAGTCCGACAACACCGACTTGCCGGTCACCGCAGGGTCTCCAAAGACGCCAAGGTCATCGTCCATCAGCTGGAAACTGAGGCCCACGGAGGTGCCGATCTTCTCAAGGTGACCCACCATGGTGGGATCCGCTCCGGCAAGCTGAGCACCGGCCAGAAGCGGCACCACGCACGAGTAGGTGGCTGTCTTGAGTTCCGAAACCAGCAACGCATTCGCTGCGCCGGGGTCCGTGAGGTCCGCGTACATGTCGAGAAGCTCACCCGCGATCGTGGTACGAATCGCCCGGGTGATGAGGTCCAGGCAAGCGAGCCTGTGATGCGCGGGGAGCGGCGCGCGCGAGATCAGGTCGTATGCCGAGGACAGCGCAAGGTCACCGCCCAACAGCGCAGCAGCCATGACGTGATCCTCGATTTGCTGATCAGTCATCTCGTGCGCCGTCAGTTCGGCCCTGCGGATCCCGGCCACGTTGGGCTTGCCGCGGCGCACCTCGTCGTGGTCCAGAATGTCGTCATGCACCAGCATTGCTGTGTGGAGCATTTCCATCGCAGCGGCTACAGGAACAATGGCGTCGGGGTCTTCGCCACCCAAGCCAGCATAGGCAGCGAGGGTCAGCGAGGGCCGGAGGTTCTTGCCGCCGGTGAACTGATCGCCGATGCTCTGCCACAAATTGCGGTAGTCGGCGCCAGCTGACGGGAGCTCGCCCATCGCCCCGGCCACATGGTCATCCAGGGCACTCTGGACGGCGCTCAACCGCGATTCCACGAACTCGTGGAGGCTCGCAACCGTCTGCACTGGTGTCATAGTGTCAGTGTAGACACCGGCCTTCGCGGGAACATTCCCGGGTCAGGTCACATTCAGCCGAAGGCTTCAGGCGCTAGGGGCCAGGCGTTGGGTCCGGTGGACTCGGTGGTCCCGTCGAAACCACGATGGTGACGGTGGCTCCGTTGGGCTCTTGTGCACCCGCACTGGGATTCTGCGAAATGACCCGGCCGGAAGACACGGTCTCAGATGACACCGTCTGTACGGCCACCACGAAGCCGTCGGCTTGCAGCCTGTTGGTCGCATTGCCCTCCGTCTGGCCCACGACGTTGGGTACCGTCTTGAGTTTGGGTTCGACGGCGACTCGGATGGTGACTGTTGATCCGCGGGGCACCAGGCCGGGCCGCGGATCCTGAGACAACACAGTGCCGGGGCGCTGTTCGTCGGTCTCGACGTCAACAATGTCTGGGCTCAGGCGCAGGTTGGCGAGCTCGGTCCGGGCAGCCGCTTCACTGGTACCAACGAGGTCGGGGAGTTCAACCTGACCCGAGGCAATGAAGAGGGTGACGACGCTGTCGCGGGCAACTTGCTCTCCGCGTTCAGGATCGGTTCGGGTGGCGCGGTCGGCTTCGAAGTCTGGGCTGTGGTCCACATCAAACGCACCTACGCGGAGCCCAGCCTCTTCGATTCGCTCGACAGCATCTTCTCGGGACATTCCCAGAACGTCTGGAACGGTGACGACATCGGCTCCGGACGAGAGCACGACGGTGACGGTGGAGCCTTCTTCGACTTCGGTGCCAGCGCTGGGCTCCGTGCGAATCACTCGGTCAACGTCGACGTCCTCGCTCGCTTCCCGAGTGAACACGGGTACCAAGTCGAGGCCCTCGAGCGCGGTGCGAGCTTCGAGCTCTGTGGAGAACGTGAGGTCGGGAATCGTGATGAGCTCCGGTTCTCCGCCGCCGCCTCCTGAGCGAGCGATCGCGAAGAGCGCGATGATCAGGAGCACCGCCGCCGCAGCGGCACCGCCGAGGATCAGCCACTGCTTCCAACTTCGCGAGGCGTCAGGAATGAGCTCTTCGTCTTCTGCCAACGCCACGCCGCCGCTACGCGGCGCAAGTTGTCCGGACGCCCCCCCGCCAGCTGCACCAGTGGCGGCCCACGCTGCGGTGCCTGGCGCGACGCCCGCTGGCATGATTGCGGTGCCGGGCTGTGCGCCGGTTCCGAGTCCATTCATGACTTGGGTGGGTTGTTCTTGAAGCTGTTGCGGAGTCAGCGCGGCGGCCGCGCCAGCGGCAGCGACCCCGGCGACGCCGGCACCAAGTGCAGCAGAGCCTAGGTCGATCGCACCCGTGGAGGGGTCCACGGCGCTGCCCGACATCACTGCACGAAGATCGTTGAGGAACTCCTGTGCCGTGGAATAGCGGGCGTCGCGGTTCTTGGCGAGCGCGCGGGACACCACACGGTCAAGGTCTGCCGGAACATCGGAAGCAAACGATGACGGTGTAGGTGCCTCTTCACGGACGTGCTGGTACGCCACGGACACCGGCGAATCGCCGATGAACGGCGGACGCCCCGTGAGCAATTCGAACAGCAAGCAGCCTGTTGAGTAGAGGTCGGAGCGCGCGTCAACATTCTCGCCGCGCGCCTGTTCGGGCGACAAGTACTGGGCGGTACCAACGACAGCCTGGGTCTGCGTCATCGTCTGCCCAGCGTCGGCAAGTGCGCGCGCGATGCCAAAGTCCATGACCTTGATGGCGCCCGTCGGCGTGAGCATGACGTTCGCGGGCTTGATGTCGCGGTGCACGAGCCCTGCGTGGTGCGAGTAATCCAGCGCGGTGAGCACGCCCATCACAATCTCGACAGCCTCATCGATGGGCGCGGCGATGTCGCCCTTCAAGATGTCCCGAACGGTGTGGCCTTCGACGTACTCCATCACGATGAAGGGCACAGCCTGAGGGTTGCCCCCTTCGTTCACAAACGTGTCTTCCCCAGTGTCGTAGACAGCCACGATGGTGGGGTGGTTGAGGCCAGCCGCGGCTTGCGCCTCGCGACGGAAGCGGGTCTGGAACGAGGGGTCGCGGGCGAGGTCGGCTCGCAGAATCTTGATGGCAACGGTGCGGCCCAGGCGAGTGTCGTAGCCGATGTGAACTTCGGCCATGCCGCCGCGGCCGATGAGGTCGCCAACCTCATACCGGCCAGCAAGAATCTTGGGATCGTCGTTCATCAGTGGTCCTTGTTTCCTCTCGGGAGGCTACCTACTAGCGAATATTGTCGCACTAATTGGCCCTCAAACCCTTCCCCGTGGCGAAGTGGGGCGAGGTCGGTACGCCCGCGGAGCAATTGAGGGAGGCATGGACCTGCCCGCGGAGCGAGGGCGCTCGCGTGGAGTGATACTCCCCGGCGCTTGCGCGGGTACCGGGGTTGGCGCATCATCGCGAACCTTGACGCGCTCAAGCAGTTGCTCGAGCTCGCGTGCCGTTGACGGCCGCTTGCGCGGGTTCTTCTCAAGCAACCGCATGATCAGCGAAGCAAGGTCTGGGGACACCGTGGGCGGCAAATGCGGCACATCCTCATTGACTTGAGCAATCGCGATGTCGACGGCGCTCTTGGCAGTGAACGGACGCTTGCCCACGACGGCCTCGTAGGCGATGATTCCCATCGCGTACAAGTCCGATGCTGGCGTCGCCGGTTTGCCAAGTGCCAGTTCTGGAGCCAGGTACTGGGCGGTGCCCATCACCATGCCGGTGGCGGTCAGCGCAGTTTGATCGGCGGAGCGCGATACCCCAAAGTCGGTGATCTTGATGACGTCCCCAGGGTCAACAAGGAGGTTTCCGGGCTTGATGTCGCGATGCATCACGCCGGCGGCGTGGGCCGCCTGCAGGCCGCGGCAGGTGTAGATCAACATCGAGATGAGCCGCCGCTCGTCGAGTGTGTGCTCGCGTTCCAGAATTGACGACAACGGTTCACCCTCGACCAGTTCCATCACGAGATATGCGGTGCCATCGTAATCGCCATAGTCGAAGACTTGGGCGATGTTGTGGTGCATCAGGCCTGCAGCATTCTTCGCTTCGTTGTGGAATCTCTTCAAGAAGATGTCGTTCGCGGCTGCCCCTTCCTTCAGGAGCTTGATGGCGACGGGTCTCACCAGTTCGGTGTCTTCGCCCCGCCACACCTCGCCCATTCCCCCAGTTGCAATGAGCGCCTCGAGGACATAACGCCCGCCCAGAGTGGTGCCAGCATGGAGCGCCATCAGCCTTGCCCCCTGGCGAGAGCGAGCGCAGCCTCGATGACGGCACGTGCGATCGGCGCGGCAAGTCTTCCACCGGTTGCCTCGTCCCCGAGGTCGCCGCCGTTCTCGATGACCACAGCGACGGCGATGATGGGGTTCTCTGCTGGCGCGAAGGCAATGAAGTGCGCATGGGGTGAGCCACCGACACCCGTCTCGGCGGTGCCCGTCTTGCCCGCTACGGTCACACCCTCGATACGCGCGTTCCGACCGGTGCCATTATCCACCACGGTCACCATCATGTCGGTGAGCGCATTCGCGATTGCCGGGCTCATGGGCGTGCTGTAGACGGAAGGATCCGCTCGTTCCAGTACTTGGAGATCGGGGGAGCGGATAGCGCGGATCAGGTAAGGGGTCATGAGTTCGCCATCGTTGGCGATTGCTGCAGCAAGCATCGCGAGTTGAAGCGGAGTCGCGCGGACGTCGTACTGCCCCAGCGCGGACATCGCGGTCTGTGGCACATCCGGGTTCTCCGGTAGTTGGGACACCGCGGCGGACAGTGGAATGTCAAACTTCTGCTCCCAGCCGAACTCGAGAGCCTTGGCCTCGATGGCGTCCCACCCCAGCGCCATACCCAAGTCAGCAAAAGCGGTGTTGCACGAGGTCCGTAGCGCGTCTTCCAACGTAGTTGTGTCTCCGGAGGCCGTGCACGCTACGCCGCCATAGTTGCGGATGGTGTTGCTGGTCTGCGGAAGCGCAAGCTCCTTGGGCGCGAAGATCTCCGATCCGGGCTCAAGCCCCGCCTCAAGCGCTGCTGCCGCCACCACAAGCTTGAAGACTGATCCTGGTGGATAGGTGTCGCCCGCGATAGCACGGTTGATGAGGGGCCTGGTGGGATCTGCGAGCAGGGCCTGGTAGTTCTGGTTCACCGTCGGGGTGTGATGCCCTGCCACCAGCGTGGGGTCGTAGGACGGACTGGTCACCATCGCGAGGATCTCGCCAGTGCGGGGGTCGAGGGCCACAACAGCGCCTCGCTGATCTCCAAGCGCCTCGGCCGCAGCCGCTTGGAGGGACGCGCGAATGGTGAGTTCGACCGATGCCCCTTCTTGCTCACGGCCCGCAAAGAGGTCACCCAGGCGGCTCCAGAACAGGGCGTCGGCCGTTCCGTTGAGGAGGGAGTTCTCGGTCTGCTCCACGCCAGTGCGCCCAAACACGATGGAGTAGTAGCCGGTGACTGAAGCGTAAAGAGGGCCATCGACATAGGTGCGCTGGTAGTTGAACGGACTATCGACGGGAGTCGAGTACACAATGGCCTCGCCGTCCACGATGATGGGCCCGCGGAAGTTGCCGTACTCCCGGTAGAGCGTTCGCACGTTGCGCGCGTCAGCGTTCAGCGAGTCGGCTTCGAGAACCTGCACGTAGGACGCGGCGCCCATCAGAATCAGGAAGAGCACCAGCGCGAGCACGCTCAGGCGCCGAATGGGCTCATTCATGGCGTCTCCATTGCGGGGCGGCGGGCTTGGTCAGAGATTCTCATGATCAGGGCGATGACTATCCAGTTCGCGATCATCGAAGACCCACCGTAGGCGAGAAACGGAGTGGTGAGTCCCGTGAGCGGGATGACGCGGGTGACACCGCCAACCACGATGAACACTTGGATGGCGATCGCGAACCCCAGCCCGGATGCCATCAACTTGCCAAAACCGTCGCGGACTCCTATCGCGGTGCGCATGGCGCGCTGAACGATGATGAGGTAGAGGGTGAGGATAGCCATCACGCCGGTGAGCCCCAGTTCTTCACCAAGGGAAGCAATGATGAAGTCTGACTCGGCGAAGGGCACCAGATCCGGGCGCCCTTCGCCCAGCCCGGTGCCGAACAGCCCTCCGGACGCCATTCCGAAGAGGCCTCTCACCAGTTGTTCGCTGCGGCCGGAAGAGTAAACCTCGGGGTCGAGCGCATTGAGCCATGCGTCGTATCGCGCGGCGACGTGGCTGAAGATGGTGCTTGCCGCCACCACGGCGACGGCGAACATACCAAGGCCAAGTACCACCCAACTGATGCGTTCGGTGGCCACGTAGAGCAAGCCCACAAAGAGCCCAAAGAAGAGCAACGCGGCGCCCAGGTCGGTCTGAGCCACCATGATGACAAGCGCACTGAGCGTGACGACGAGGAGCGGCCCCATGTCGCGCGGGCGAGGAAACCGCATTCCCAGCACTTTGGGTCCGGCGAGCGCGAGCGTGTCACGGTTGCTCACGAGGTATCCAGCGAAGAACACCACGAGAGCGATTTTGGCGAACTCGCCTGGTTGCATCGAGCGACCAAAGAGGGAGATCCAGATTTGCGCGCCGTTGATCTCCACTCCTAGGCCCGGGACTACCGGCAACATGTACGCGATGATCCCGACGATTCCTGCTGTGTAGGTGAAGCGGCGCAGCATGCGGTGGTCGCGTAGAAGCAACAGCACGGCGACAAAGAGCGCCACTCCCACGACCGTCCACACGGTTTGGGTGCCGCCAAAATCGGTTTCTCTGCCGCGCGCGGCGTAGGCGTAGTCGATGCGCCGGAGGATCGCGAGGCCGACTCCATTGAGGGCGAAGACGGCGGGTAGAAGCACCGGGTCAGCAGACGGCGCGTAGATCCGCACCACCAAGTGGGCCGCACCGGCGAGAGCAAGCGCCCCCACCGCGAACACTCCGAGCCGGCTCAAGACAAGGTAGTCCGCGTGATAGTCCACGAGGGCGCGCGCCAGGATCGCGAGGCAAATCGCGAGGCCTAGCAAGACAAGTTCGGCCCGCCGCCCCCCGTGCACCCTGAGTTCGGAGACGGTTGCCACTAGCCGCGCTCCTCCAGGGCGTCGACCACCACGCGTGCCTGGTCCAGACTTGAAGCCCGGATGCCTGATTCGATGCGGTCACGCTCGAAAGGCGCCAGGTCATCCATGAGGAGGTCGGTCACTTCGACCACGTCGTGCAGATTCAACGGCCCCATGTCTTGGGGCAGGCCGCGATAAATCGCGACTCTGCCGTCTTCGTTTCCTACGAAGTACTGAGTCTGGCTCCAGGCATACCCGCCCCAGGCGGCGGCGACCAGCGCTACCAGCGCAGCGACGGGAAGCACCCAGGGGCGTAGGCGTACCCATATCGACGCCCACCGGGACGCCTCGTCGTCGTCATCGGCGAGTTCGGTTGTGGACAACTTGGCCGCTTTGCCCGCAGCGCTACGCCCTGCGGCGGAGGGGCGGTTGCGGTCGCGCGCCGCGGAACCCACAATTTGTGACGCGGTAGCCGGACCTACCCCGCCTCGTGTGGCGTCAATGTCCACGATGTCCCCCACCACGCACGTGACGTTATCGGGCGCACCTGCAGCCAGCGCAAGCTGCACAAGAGCGTCGGCGCAATCGCCCGGATCGTCGACTTCCACCAAGGTCTTGTGAAGGGTGTCTCGACTCACCACTCCGGACAAACCGTCCGAACACAGCAACCAACGGTCACCCGGGCGCGTTTCGCGAACCGAGATGTCGACGGGCACGTCCGCGTCAACGTCGCCAAGCACCCGCAGGAGCATCGACCTCTTGGGGTGATTCTCGGCGTCGGCCGCAGACAGTCGCCCAGTGTCGACGAGATGCTGGACAAAGCTGTGGTCTGTGGTGACCTGGTCTAGCTCGCCGTCGCGCAGCAGGTAGGCGCGTGAATCGCCGATATGAGCCATGGAGAGCGACGATCCCGCGCGCAGCAACGCGGTGACGGTGGTGCCTAGGCCGGACAGTTCAGGGTCGTTGCGCGCGCGGTCCACGATCTCGCTATGGGCTTCGGCGATCGCGGTCTTGAGTTCATCGAGGGCCTCGTCGGGGCCATGGGCCTCGCCGTCGAGCGCCGCGAGCCGACCAACCACGATGGAGGAGGCGATGTCGCCTCCGGCGGCACCGCCCATGCCGTCTGCCACCACTAGCAGATGAGGGCCTGCATAGGCGGAGTCTTGGTTGTTCTGCCGGACCAGGCCCACGTCGGAACGGGCTGCGAAGTCGACGCTCAAGAACATGTCAGTTCCTCAGTTCAAGAGACGTGGCACCGATCCGAATTTTCTCGCCCGGGTTGAGTGGCACAGGATCGTCAACGCGCCTGTTTCCAAGGAAGGTTCCGTTGGTGGAACCCAGATCCTCGACCAGCCACCGATCGCCGTCAAGATAGATGCGACAGTGACGTGACGAGCAGTAGTCGTCCTCGATGACGAGCGTACAGGTGGGTGCCCTACCCACGAGGACGGGCGCGCTCCCCAGGGGAATTGTTGTCCCTTTGAGCGGGCCGGCCGTGACGGCGAGGTGCGCGGCGGTGGGTTCGAGGGTGGAGATCGCGCCGGTGCGGACGCCGGTAGCTGAGCGAGATGGTGCCGCGACCTTCTCCGCTCGGGTGCCGGGAGGTTTGCGCGCGTTCCGACCCCTGCCCCGGGTGATCACTCGCGTGCCATAGAGATCAGAGCGGAGCACTCCAATGGCGGCCAGCACGAGCGCCCAGAGCAGGACAAGAAAGCCCAGCCTCAGCAGCGTGATCGAAATCTGGCTCATGCGCTCGAGTCATCTCCGTCTACGTCCATGGCATCCCAGTACATCATGGTGGTCCGGCCAATGGTGATCGCGTTGCCGTCAACCAGAGTGACCTCTTTGACGCGCTGGTCTTCCACGAAGGTGCCATTGGTTGAGCCCAAGTCCGTCAGGATGGTGCCGAAGTCGGTGACCTCGAACTGGACGTGCTTGCGCGATATCCCCGTGTCGTCCACCACAACGTCGGCTTCTGTGCCACGACCCACGATCGTGAACTGCCCGGTGAGGTGGTAGCGCTGGCCATCGACGTCAATCAAGGGATAGCGCGAGTCTGGGTGGTCGGTGGTGGCGGGCGCGGCCGGGCCGCGTGTGGATCGGGACGTCACGGCGTACCGGCCGGTGGGAAGGGTCTCGTCCTGGATGAAGGTCACGGAGAGCGCGCCTACGAGGCTGTAGTGCTGCCGGCGTGCGTGATCGTGAAGCGCGTCTTCGAGCTCTTTGGCCAGGGCCTCGTCTCCCCACTCGACCACAGACGCGTGATCAGCGTCGCTGAGAGCCACGGAATACTCGTTGGGAGCGACAGTCCGGTGACGATCAACAACGGCCGCTCGGGCGTCGCATTCCTTCTTGAGCGCGCTCGCCAACTCGACCGGTTTGACTCCTGACTTGAACGTCTTCGCGAACGCCGTGTGGACGGCGTTCTCGACGCCCTTCTCAAAGCGATCTAGGACTCCCATGCTCAAATCGTATAGGGGATGCCGCGAGTGGTAGAGTTTGGCCGCAAGCGCGAGTGGCGGAATTGGCAGACGCGCACGGTTCAGGTCCGTGTACTCGAAAGGGTGTGGGGGTTCAACTCCCCCCTCGCGCACCGAACGGAAAGCCCCCGGATACCCCGGGGGTTTTCCGCTTCCTGCCAGGTCTACTCCCACCCACGACCGGAGGAGCCGGCGAGCGGCCCGCCATGCTTTCGCTCGTGCTGGCCGTGCGCAATGATCTTGTCGAGCCGGTCAGTCTCTTGGTCGTGAGCGCGGGTCAACACGGTGAGCGCGATGTATAACAAGCCGAGTCCGATGCCGGTCACCTGGATGAATGTGAGCAGGGCGTCGCCCGGCGTGGGTGCCCAGCCGCAGAAGCCAGGTTGGCCCTCGGTGCAGTTGACGGCGCTCACCAGCACGATGAACACGATTCCGACCACCATGAAGGCCGCCAAGCACAATCGCTTGATCAGGTTCACGCGGTCAAGGAAGGTCACCCGGCCCGGCATGATGCTGTAGCCCATGGGACCCATCAGGTAGGCCCGGTTGAGGTGGTCGATCTGCGCGAGTCGCCAGCGCGCGCCGACTATGGCGCCAGCTCCCAGGGAAATAATCGTGAGGCACGCCCAAGCGGCACCGGTGGGGCGGCCGGCAAGGAGTGATCTCGCCACGAGGGGAAACATGGCGATGCCAGCCCCCAGCACCCACGTGGCAACGGCTCTCACCACCTGCACGGGGGTGGTGTTGATGTACATGCCTACGAGACTATGCCCAGGCGCGCGGAAACCGGCGCGCCTGGGGGTGGCGTCTCCGCTGGCTAGGGCGCGATGTCGGTGTTGCGGCTGCGGTCAAAGAAAACCCCAGCGGCGATGAGCACCACGGCCCCAACGGCAAAGAGCACGTAGTCCGCGGTCGCGAGAGCAAACACGCCACTCGTGGCTGCGTTGTCAATGAACGGCGCGGCCACGGCGATCAGCAGCACAACCACGCCAGCGCCGATGTTCGTGCGAGCGGAGCCAAGGATGGTGTCGCGTGTGGCGAGCAGCAGCACGAGGCCCAGCACAATGCGCGCGATGATGAGCAGCCCGTTGACTTGGAACGCACCAAAGAGCAACTGTCCGTTGTCGCCGATGAACTGAGGGTCGCTGAGCGCGGTGAAGCTCAGGGCACCAAGAAGGAGAAACGCGATACCGAAGGCTCCCGCGACGATGCGGTTGGCTGACGGGCCCGGCGCCACCGTGGCACGGGGCGGTACGGGTGGCGCGGGGTTCTGGGTTGGTGCCGGGCCGCCGTGGACATTGACCACCGGCGCCGCTTCTGACGGTCCAGTGGCGGGCGTTGGCTCAGGCTGGTTGGCAGTGTTGTCTTGGTATGACATGTTCGTACTCCCTCATAGGGCCGCGCGGGTGGCGGCCTCCATCCGGGCAGGGATCACCCAGCCCTTCAACAAGGGAACGAACAGCACGAAACAAAGATTCCACATAAAAGCGAAATATCGGACACGAACGATGGCCTGACGGACAGGTGGCTAGCGGTGTGGAGGCAACGGGCCGTGACGTTGTTCCTTGAGCCGTTCGAGCGCGTCCTCCTGGAGTATTCGATTGGTCTTCAGGAGATCGGATAAGACGCCGAGCGCGAGCGAGAGTAGTGCTGCGACGATCAGCGCGCTACCGAGGATCAGTGACTGCAGGTGGTTGCCCGCTGTGCCGAGTATCTGGAGTACAAGGAAGCGCACAAAGGGAATGATGCCAAGGATGCCAAAGACAGCGGCGAGGGTCGCGAAGAGCGTCCATGGACGGAACATGATGTAGGAGCGCAGGATTGCCTGCGCTGACTTGGTCATGTGCTCGAACTCGTTCTTGAAGAGCCGGGACTCGCGAGTCTTGGGGTTGGTCTCGATCGGTACCGACGTGATCGCGATTCGCTTGTTGCCCGCCTGAATGATGGTTTCCATGCAGTAGCTGAACTGTGTGACGATGTTGAGGCGGTAGAGCGCTGCGCGCGAGTACGCCCGGAACCCGGAAGCGGCATCGGGAAGCGCAGTCCCCGCGGCCCGGTTCACCACCCAGGAGCCAAACCGTTGCATGACCTTCTTGAACGGCGAAAAGTGCGCGATGGTGTGGGTTTGGCGATCGCCGATCACGATGTCCGCCCTGCCCTCGACGATCGGTGTGACAAGGTCACCGATGCGAGCTTGGGGATACTGGTTGTCGCCATCGGTGTTGACCACGATGTCGGCACCCAGACTGAGCGCGTACTCGATGCCATCGCGGAACGAACGTGCGAGGCCCATGGTGCCGGTGTGCCGCACGATGTGAGTGACGCCGTGCGCGCGCGCTACCTCGACAGTGCGGTCGGTGGAGCCATCGTCAATGACCACGATGTCGATGGTGTCTATTCCCGAGATGCTGGTGGGCATGCTTTCCAACACGAGCGGGAGCGTTTGCTCCTCGTTGAGGCACGGCACCTGAATCACGAGTTTCACTCGCACAGGATATCCCTGTCGATGAGGCCGCCGCTGTCGAGGCCCTGCGGCCTAGGCGACGCGGCGGCGCAGTCGACGCCGCGCTACTCCAGCGGCGACTACCGCCACGATTCCGCCGATCGCCGCCCCAGCAGTCGCACCAGCGAGCGTGGCACCGTAGAGGAGACCAGCGAAGGTGGTGCCCAGCAGTGGGGCAAGTAGCAACCCGCCCAAGGCTCCCGCCGCCAGACTCAGCAGTACGCCTGGGTTAACGCTGGGGTGGGTCCGGCTTGCGCAGATCCCGGTGAAGGCACCCACGGATACGAGCCACAGCCATTCCATTGTGCGCCCCCATCTCACCCGCTCCCTGCGGCTTTCTTGACCGTACTGGCTTCAGGGGGCGCTGTCGAGAGGTTTCTGAGGATTCGCTGTGCCTGCTAGATCTTGGCTTGCCCGGAGATGGCCCAACGGCCTACTGCGGCTCCTATTCCCACGGCGGGAGCCACCGCCGACGGATCGCCGATGAATCCGCCCAGCATGAACCCCACAATGAGGCCCAGGAACGCGAACGCGACCACATGGATGCCGTGACTGGTGACGTTTCGTAGAGCGAAGCCGACCCCGTACGCGAGCATGGGCCCAATCAGGAGGAAGACGAAGACCACCACGCCAAGCAGCAAGACGGCGCCTTGCGCAACTTCTCGGGAATCCGCGTTGAGCGCTTCAGGGTTGGCCAGGATGGTTAGGAGGAGTACTGCAGTTGTCACCACGCCCGCGATGCCGCTACCAATGAACACCCACCAGGGGCTGAAGCGCACGGTCCACGTGGGCCGCAGCTTCCCAGTCTTGTCATCCCATTCAGCCATGGTGAGTAGCCTACGCGGTGCAGTTGTGGGCTCGATAGCGTGTGTGGCGCGCGCCTCGGTGTGTGGTGCGTGTCACATCCGGCGAGGAACTTGGGTCTAGGCGAGCGCGCTACCTGTTCCCTGGGCGCTATATGCGACACAATGGGTCGGTGACCACGTTCTCAGACCGCCATATCGGACCAAGCGATGACGCCATCGAGAAGATGCTCGACGTTGTGGGCCAACCGTCGCTGGCGACGTTGATTGATGTGGCGGTCCCTGACTCGATCAGGCAAGACGACGTGCTGGTGTTGCCTGCTGAACTGACCGAGGATCAAGCGCTCGCCGGTTTGCAGCAGTTTGCCCAACGCAACAAAGTCCAGGCGCAGATGATTGGCCAGGGATACTCGGACACCGTGACGCCCATGGTCATCCGGCGCAACGTGCTCGAGAACCCCGCGTGGTACACCGCGTACACCCCCTATCAGGCAGAGATTTCGCAGGGTCGCCTCGAGGCGCTCCTCAACTTCCAGACCATGATTGCGGACCTCACAGCGTTGCCCATCGCCGGGGCTTCGCTCCTTGATGAAGCCACGGCGGTCTCTGAGGCGGTGCTCTTGATGCGCCGCGCGACCAAGGGCAAGGAAGGCGGGGTCATCATTCTTGACGCCGAATGCTTGCCGCAGACCATCGCCGTTGTCGCGGCTCAGGCCAACGCGATCGACTTGCCTCTGCGAGTCGAGGCGCTCGACGCCAAGTGGAAGGCTCCCGACAACCTGGTGGGTCTAGTCATTCAACAACCCGGAGTGTCCGGAGTGTTGCGCGACATCGAGCCGTTCATCATCGAAGCCCAGTCGGTAGGCGCATTGGTGACGGTGGCGGCGGACATCTTGTCACTCACCATGGTGAAGGCTCCCGGAGAACTCGGTGCAGACATCGCGGTAGGGTCCGCACAGCGGTTTGGCGTGCCGTTGTACTTCGGTGGGCCTCACGCTGCCTTCATGTCGGTGCGCGAAGGGCTCGAGCGGCAGCTTCCAGGCCGGCTCGTAGGGGTGTCGGTTGATGCCGCTGGCAACACCGCCTACCGCTTGACGCTACAGACCCGGGAGCAGCACATCCGCCGTGACAAGGCGACGTCGAACATCTGCACCGCGCAGGCACTGCTCGCAATCATCGCCGGCATGTATGCGGTGCATCACGGTCCGGAGGGCCTGCGCGACATCGCGATGGCCGTCCACTCGAAGGCGGTGACTCTTGCGGACGCGTTGACGTCTGCCGGCGTCGAACTTGAGCATGACGCCTACTTCGATACCGTGGTGGCCGTGGTGCCCATGGGCGCAGCATCCGTGGTCGCCCGCGCTGCGGCGGCGGGCATCAATGTGCGCCGCATCGATGACGACCGCGTGGCGATGGCGTGTGACGAGAAGACCTCGGAAGACATCATCTCCAAGTTGGTGGGTGCGGTGATCGCCGAGCGCCCTCCCCGCGTTATTGCCGCCCCGCGAGTGGCCGTTCCACGCGAACTGCGCCGCACCTCCGACTATCTCACCCACCCCGTCTTCCACCTGTACCGTTCGGAAACATCCTTGATGCGCTACATGAGGCGTCTGGCTGACCGCGACCTCGCGCTCGACCGCACCATGATTCCGTTGGGTTCGTGCACCATGAAACTCAATGCCGCTGTCGAAATGGCGGCCATGAGCTGGCCTGGCTTCGCCGCGATTCACCCGTTTGCGCCATCGGATCAGACCGCTGGCTACCGGGAGATGATCTCTCAGCTTGAGGGCTGGCTTGCAGAGATCACTGGTTACGCAGCCGTGTCGGTTCAGCCCAACGCGGGCTCGCGAGGTGAGTATGCGGGTTTGCTCGCCATCCGTGAGTACCACCGGGCAAATGGCGACGATAGCCGGGATGTATGCCTGATCCCGTCTTCCGCGCACGGCACCAATGCGGCTTCTGCAGTGCTCGCAGGCATGCGGGTGGTGGTGGTGGGCACCGCGCCCGACGGCGAGATTGACCGCGATGACCTAGCCGCGAAGCTCAAGGCCCACGAAGGTCGCATCGCCGCGATCATGATCACGTACCCATCTACCCATGGCGTGTACGAGGAGCATGTGGGCGAGGTCTGCGCCGCGGTGCACGATGCCGGTGGCCAGGTGTACATCGACGGCGCCAACCTCAACGCCCTCGTGGGCCTCGCGAAGCCCGGGCACTTTGGCGGCGACGTCTCGCACCTGAACCTGCACAAGACCTTCTGCATTCCGCACGGCGGTGGCGGCCCTGGCGTGGGGCCGGTCGCGGTGGCTGAGCACCTGATTCCTTTTCTCCCAGCGTTGCGGCAATCGATTCAGCGACCCGACGAACTGTTACGCGCGGGTGCTCCGGTGAGCGCCGCGCCATATGGATCGGCAGGAATCCTCACCATCTCGTGGGCGTACATCGCGCTCATGGGGCACGAGGGTCTGTCGCGTGCCACCAAGACTGCGGTGCTCGCGGCCAACTACATCGCCACCAGGCTCGATGAGCACTTCCCTGTGCTCTACCGCGGCCCTGGCGGTCTGGTCGCTCACGAGTGCATCCTTGACCTGCGACCCATCACCCAGGCCACCGGAGTGACGGCAGAGGACGTCGCGAAACGGCTCATCGACTTTGGCATCCACGCCCCCACCATGTCCTTCCCCGTGAGTGGCACGTTGATGGTGGAGCCCACCGAGAGTGAAGACCTGCTTGAGATCGACAGGTTCATTGACGCCATGGTGGTGATTCGCGGGGAGATCGCAGCCATTGAACGCGGCGACATGGCGGTGGAGCAGTCTCCCTTGCGCAATGCGCCGCACACCGCCGAGATGGTGGTTGCCGATGACTGGGATCAGATCTACTCGCGCGAGCAAGCGGCATTCCCCGTCACGGGCCTGCGTCGCGAGAAGTACTGGTCTCCCGTGCGCCGGATCGACAACGCGTTTGGCGACCGCAACCTCATGTGTGCGTGCCCACCGATCGAGGAGTACGCGGAGTGACCTTGCACTCGCCCCTGCACGAAGAGCATGTGCGCCTGGGTGCCACCATGGTGGACTTCGCCGGGTGGCAGATGCCGGTGCGCTACGCCGGCGACACCGTGGAGCATGTCGCCGTCCGCACCGCCGCGGGCCTGTTTGACCTCTCTCACATGGGCGAGATCATGGTGCGCGGCCCGCAAGCAGCCGAGGCGCTGGACTTCGCCACCGTGGGCCGCATCAGTGCGGTCACCTTGTGGGGAGCGAAGTACACCATGCTGTGCCACCCCGAAGGCGGCGTGGTTGATGACGTGGTGGTGTACCGCCGCGACTGGGATCACTTCATGGTGGTCGCGAACGCTGCGAACAAGGACGTTGTGGTCGATGAGCTCATTGACCGGCTCGAGGGCTTTGACGCTTGGGTGGAGGACTTCACCCCCGGGATCGCGCTGATCGCAGTGCAGGGGCCGGCGTCGGCCGCGATCGTCATGGCGATGTGCGAGCTGGGTGCCGGGGACATCGAGTCAATGAAGTACTACTCGGCGTCCAATGTGCTGCTCACCGGCGGAATACATGCGTTTGTTGCGCGCACCGGATACACCGGCGAAGACGGCTTTGAGCTTTACGTCAACGCGGCCGATGCCGTCCAGACCTGGCGATTGGCGCTCGCCTTGGGCGAGCCGGCGGGCTTGGTGCCATGTGGGTTGAGTGCGAGAGACTCGTTGCGGCTCGAGGCGGGCATGCCGCTGTACGGGCACGAGCTCAGCCGTGACACCAACCCCATCGAGGCGGGCCTGGGACGCATCATCCAGTGGGGCACGGACGAGGCGCCGCGCGGCGACTTTGTGGGCCGGCCTGCGCTTGAGAAGGTGCGCGAGCAGGGGCCGTTGAAGGTGCTGACAGGCCTGGTGGGAACGGGCAAGCGGTCCGCTCGCACCGGCTACGCCGTCATGGACGGGTCCGACAACCAAGTGGGGATTGTGACGTCCGGCGCTCCCTCTCCCACGCTCGGCGCGCCGATTGCGATGGCGTATGTACCCCCGGCGCTCGCGGCCCCCGGCACCGAGCTGCATGTTGACGTGCGTGGCCGTCACGAACAGATGACCACAACCGCGCTACCGTTCTATCAGCGCGGAGCGTAGGCTCCTGACTGGACGAAAGGCGACACCCATGGCAAACATTCCTGATGAGCTGCTGTACTCCGCGGAGCACGAGTGGGTGGCGGGCGAGCCCACGGTAGGCGCGGTAGTGACCGTTGGCATCACTGAGCACGCGGCCGAGGCCTTGGGTGACATTGTCTACGTTGAAGCACCCCAAGTGGGCGACACGGTCACCGCTGGCGAGGTGTGCGGCGAGTTGGAGTCCACCAAGGCAGTGAGCGAGCTCTATTCGCCTGTGACGGGTACGGTGATGGACATCAACGGTGAACTCGACAGTGCGCCCGGCGCCATCAACGCGGACGCCTATGGCGATGGCTGGATATTCAAGGTTGAGGTCACAGCCAAGCCGAAGGATCTGCTGGGCTCCGAGGCCTACGCCGCGATCACTGACTAACGAGCTGTGACTCGTGGCAGACCTCGAGCGACCCGTGCGGCTGGTTGTTGCGGCTGCACTAACCGACAGCTTGTTCTTGCCCCGGCGGCTGATGGCCGCCCAACGCTCGAGCCCCCCGGCGCTTGCTGGCCTGTGGGAACTCCCGGGCGGTAAGACGGAGCCCGACGAGTCCGTTCGCGAGGCGTTGCGGCGCGAGCTTCGCGAGGAACTGGGCGTCGAGGTCGAGGTGGGCGACGAGGTTGCCGGCCCCGATGTTGCTGGCCGCGACGTGCACGGCGTCGAGGTGGGCGCGTGTTGGGAGCTCACCCCGGTCACGCCAGAAGGCGAGCGCCTCGTGATGCGTGTGTGGTGGGCACAGATCGAGGGCGACGGCGAGCGCCCGCTCGCCGACCACAGTGAACTGAGATGGCTCGATCCCGGCAAGTGGTTTGACGTGGGCTGGATTCCGGCGGACAACCGGATTGTGAGCGCGATCCTTGCCGACGCCACCAGGCGGCACCGCAGCGCGTACTGCTGAGCGAACCCGTCTTGGTGAAGATGTTGAGCGCCTAGCTGAGCGCAACGCACCCTTTGATGTGGTCGTTGACCAGTCCGCACGCCTGCATGAGCGCGTACATGGTGGTGGGGCCCACAAACACGAACCCCTGAGCTTTGAGCGCTTTGGCAAGCGCCTTGCTCTCAGGGGTCCAGCTGGGCACGTCCTCCCACGAGGAGGGAGGCCCCTCGCGTGGCTCGGCAGGCTGATGGGACCAGACCAACTCAGTGAGCGAGCCACCGCCGTCCCTCAGCGCCACCACAGCGCGCGCATTCGTGATGGCGGCCTCAACCTTCAGCCGGTTGCGCACAATCCCCGCATCCCCCAGCAACCGCTGGGCGTCGGCGTCGGTGAAGTCAGCCACGGCATCGGCGTCAAATCCGGCGAAGGCGGCGCGGAAGTTGTCACGCTTGCGCAGGATGGTCAGCCACGACAGCCCCGACTGAAAACCCTCGAGCACCATTCGCTCATAGAGGGCGTTGTCTCCGCGCACGGGGGTGGCCCACTCGTGGTCGTGATAGGCCTCGTAGGCAGGGTCGCCGCTGCCAAAGCAGCGGATGAGGTCGTTCGTTTCGGTGATCATGCCTCTAGTGTGGAGCGGGAGGCACCGGGGTCGCGCATGCGACGCGGTGAGCGCACGAGCTTGCGCCGGTCCGAGGCCCTGGGGACATCAGTGGTGACGGGGTGGCGCAGTCCGGCCTCGCGCGCGTAGTCTTGCCACGCCATGACCATCCGCGAACTTCTCAATGCGCCAGCGGCAACGCTCTCCTATGAGCTGTTCCCGCCGCGTACGCCTGCCGCCGAACTCGCGCTTTGGGACACCATCGCCAAGCTCGCAACGACGGCCCCGGACTTCGCGTCGATCACCTACGGCGCCAGTGGCTCCACGCGCGGTACCTCCCGCGCTGTGGTCAAGCGCCTGGCTGAGGAACACACCATTCCCCCGCTCGCTCACCTCACGTGTGTGGACCAGTCGCGCGCCGAGGTCACCGCGGTGATCGAGGAGTTCATGGCCGAAGGCGTGCGCGACTTCCTGGCACTGCGCGGTGACCCGCCCGCGGGCCAAGTCGACTGGACGCCGCACCCCGACGGATTGCTGTACGCCTCGGACCTGGTGCGCCTGATCCGCGACGTCGCGGCGGCGCACGGCATTGACAATCTGTCCGTGGGCGTGACGGCCTTTCCCGCGCAGCACGCGCAAGAGCAGTGGCGCCAGCAGGGCCTCGACGTCTTGAAGGCCAAGCAGGATGCCGGCGCAGATTTCGCGGTGACACAAGTGTTCTACGACGGCGCCCAGTGGGAGGCGCTCGCGACCGATGCCCGTGCCGAGGGGATCGGATTGCCCATCCTGCCCGGCATCATCGCGCTGCCCAACGCCGCCCGCGCGGCACGTTTGGAGCAACTCACGGGTGTGCCCGCCCCAGCATCAACGGTCGACGCGCTCTTGGCGGCGGGCGAGGATCCGGACGCCGCCCGCGCCGTGGGCGTCGCGACAGCGGCCGCCTTGGCCCGCGACCTGCTGGACCGCGGCGCCCCAGGCATCCACATCTACACCTTCAACAAGCACCAGGCGGCCCTGGAACTCGTCAAGGCAATCGGCCACCGCTAGCTAGCCTCGCGCAACTCCACCGGCACGCCCTGCTCGACGGTTCGCGACACGGTGCAGGTCTTCTCATGCGCAGACTTCAGCGCCGGCGCCACGCGCGCCCGCGCCTTGTCGCCATCGTCACCTTCGGGGAACTCGAGGTCAAAGGTGACGCGGATGTTCCGCAAGATGTTGCCGCCGTCGCCGCTGACCTTGTCCGCACGGGACGTGATCTCAAACTTGGTGGGCTCTGCGCGCCGCGATGTCATCATGTCGACGTCAGTGCCGGAGCACCCCGCGATCGCGACGAGCAACAACTCCACCGAGCTGAACGCCTCTGGCGCGTTGTGCCCAAACGTGAGGCTCGCGCCCGCGGCGTTGGTGGCAACGTAGACCCCTTCGGACTCGCGGGTGACTGTCACTGAACGTTCTGAGGTTTCTTCCATGCCTCGAGTTTCCCATGGTTCATTGCGGCCGATGCTCGGGGTAGCCGTTCGCGGCTCTCACCCTTGCTTTGGCCGCAGGCCCCGGGAGCGGGTAGACTGCGAGCGCATCTTTCGGCGCGCGCCACCCGCGGGTCGACCAAGCGCAATGGCGAGCCCGCCGCGCATCTCACACCTTTCGAGGAATCATGACTGAGCACACGAACGCCTCTGCCCCCGCGCCCGCCTTCCCCGGCGGCACCATTCTTGGTTACCCCCGCATCGGCCGCATGCGTGAGCTGAAGAAGGCGCTCGAGTCCTTCTGGAAGGGCGCCACCACCGCGGAAGAGCTTGAGGCCGCCGCGAAGCACCTGCGCGCTCAGAACCGCGACCGCCTCGCAGCGTTGGGGTTGGGCCGCATCGATTCCTCGATCCCCTCGAACTTTTCCTTCTACGACCACATGCTCGATGCCTCCGTGGTGTTCGGCGCTGTCCCCTCGCGCTTCAAAGACCTCGAGCAGGAGTTTGGCGGCTACGACCTCGCCGGTTACTCGACCATCGCCCGCGGTGTGGGCGACAAGGCCCCTCTTGAGATGACCAAGTGGTTCGACTCCAACTACCACTACCTGGTGCCCGAGATTGGCCCTGAGACCACCTTTGAGCTTGCTTCGCTTCGCTGGATCGACGAGTTCATTGAGGCCAAGAACGACGGCTATGTGACGCGTCCCGTCATCACCGGCCCGTTGACCTACTTGTATCTCGCGAAGGCCTCCGACGAGGCTCCTGAGGGCTTTGACCCGGTGTCGCGTCTCGATGACCTGGTGCCGCTCTACACCACGCTCCTTAAGGAGTTCAAGGCTGCGGGTGCCGAATGGGTCCAGATTGACGAGCCCATCTTGGTAGCCGACGTCGACGCCCCGCGCGCCGAGGTCCTCGCCAACGCAGCCAAGGTCTACCGCGCTCTCGCTGGCAACTCGGACCGCCCCGCACTGTTCGTGGCCGCCCCATACAACTCGCTTGACGACGCTCTTCCCGTGCTTGCCCAGACCGGCGTCGAGGCCATCGGCCTTGACCTGGTTCGCGGCACCGTGCCTGCTGGCATTGACCTCACCGGCAAGACCATCGTTGCTGGCGTGGTGGACGGCCACAACATTTGGCGCACGGACCTCGACCAGGCGCTCGCAAAGGCCAAGGCGCTCGAGGCGCTTGGTGGCACCGTCACCGTCGCCACCTCGACGTCGCTGTTCCACGTGCCGCACACCTTGCAGGGTGAAGAGCACCTGGGCGAAGAGCTGGTGTCATGGCTTGCCTTTGCCGACGAGAAGGTCGCGGAGATCGTGACCCTCGCCGCCGCCCGCGCCAAGGGAGAGGACGCCGTATCTGGCGCGCTCGCCGAGGCCCGCAACGCGCTCGCGTCGCGCGCCGCACACCCCGGCACCAACCGTGCCGACGTTCGCGCCGCCCTCGCCGCTGTCACGCCCACGGACTTTGAGCGCAGCCCCTACTCGGTGCGTGCGGCAGCGCAGGCCAACCGCTTCAACTTGCCTGACCTCGCCACCACCACCATTGGATCGTTCCCGCAGACCCAAGAGATCCGTAAGGCCCGCGCCGCGTGGGCCAAGGGCGACCTGACTGACGCCGACTACGAGACCGCGATGAAGCAAGAGATCGCCTCCGTAGTCAAGCTTCAGGAGGACCTGGGACTCGACGTTTTGGTCCACGGCGAGGCCGAACGCAACGACATGGTGCAGTACTTCGCCGAGCTGCTCGACGGCTTTGACGTCACCGTGAACGGCTGGGTGCAGTCGTACGGTTCGCGCTGCACACGCCCGTCGATCCTGTGGGGTGACGTGGCTCGCCCGGAGCCGATGACCGTGCGCTGGGCCGAGTACGCGCAGTCGTTGTCTGCCAAGCCCGTCAAGGGCATGCTCACCGGCCCCGTCACCATCCTGGCCTGGAGCTTTGTCCGTGACGACCAGCCGCTGGGTGACACCGCCAACCAGGTGGGCCTTGCGCTACGCCAGGAGATCGCGGACCTCGAGGCGGCCGGCATCGGCATCATTCAAGTGGACGAGCCCGCCCTGCGCGAACTGCTCCCGCTGAAGAACGCCGCCAAGCCCGCGTACCTCGAGTGGTCCGTGAACTCGTTCCTGCTCGCCACCGCGGGCGCCAAGGACGACACCCAGATCCACACTCACCTGTGCTACTCCGAGTTTGGCGAGATCATCGACGCGATTGACGGCCTTGGTGCCGACGTCACCTCGATCGAGGCCGCACGCTCGCGCATGGAGGTGTTGCCCGCGATTCAGCAGCACGGTTACGAGCGTCAGATTGGGCCTGGCGTCTGGGACATTCACAGCCCTCGCGTGCCGTCCACGCAAGAGATCACCGACCTCTTGCAGGCCGCCATCGCGTCGATTCCTGCCAGGCAGTTGTGGGTCAACCCCGACTGCGGGCTCAAGACTCGTGGCTATGACGAGACCACGGCCACACTCAAGAACATGCTTGAGGCCACGAAGGCCGTTCGCGGCTAATCGGTTCGCACATGTCTGACGATCATTACGGCTCGCCTCCACCGCCCATCGGCGGCCAGCGCGGCCCGCTTGGTGGCGATGCTGGCATGTGGAAGTGGATCGCGATTGCGCTCGTGGTCCTGGCCGCGTTGTTGATCGGCCCATCGTTGGGGACGGGTCCAAGCAGGACTCCGATCAACGATCCCGACGATCGTGGTCCTACACCTGCGCCCAACGAACAGCCTGTTGATCGCGAGATCACCAACGTCTAGTGCGGTGACAGCAGCCCAATGAGGTTGCCTTCAGTGTCCCGAAAGCGAGCCCAGTACCCCGAGGTGGCATTGACGGGCTGCTTACCCTCGACCACCGTGCCGCCAGCGGGTTCGACACGGTCGAGTATCACTTGGAGGTCCTCCCCGCCGTCAAAGTAGACCATGATGCCGGTCGCTGACGGAGCCCAATCGGGTCCCCACGCTATCGATCCAGGCACAGTGAACCCAGGCGGAAAGAGCGACTTTCGGTTGCCGTCGCCGATGTCTTCGAGCGTCGTGGTGATCGCGAAGACTTCCTCGTAGAAGTCGGTGGCGCGGCGCCAATCGAGTGCCGGAATCTCAAACCAACACGGGCCTGTGGTCACGTCGACCCCCCTTCAAGGCTGCGTTGCCAATACCCTACGTCAATCCATTGGTCGAACTTGTGACCCACCTCGGTCAGTGTCCCGGCATGGGTGAAGCCCAGGCGTTCATGCACGGCGACGGATGCCTGATTGGGCAGGGCGATAACAGCGATGGCGGCGTGCAGGCCAGTGCCGACAATCCGTTCAAGCAGCGCTTGGTAGATGGTTGTGCCTAAACCGGATCGGATGGCATTGTCAGCGAGGTAAACGGTGGTCTCGACAGTGCGGTCATAGGCGGCGCGATCTCGGAAGGGCGCCGCGTATGCGAAGCCCTGGATCACGCCGTGAGCCTCGATGACCAGCCACGGCAGGCCGGACCGCTGGACGCGCGCCACCCTCGCGCCCATGACCTCGACGGGCACGGGGTCGATCTCGAAGGTGATGATGGTCTCGCGCACGTAGTAGTCGTAGATCTGGGCGAGGCGGGACGCGTCCTCAAGCGTGGCGTCCCGCACTGTCACGTCGCTCACCCGATTCATGCCTCCATGGTGGCAGATGCGGGTGTGGCAACGGCGCGCGGTTCTACTCGATGTCCGTAGTCCTCTTCGAGGCGTGGCTGGCGGCGAATGTAGCGCCACCCGCTCAGCACGATCACGATGCCAGCCAGGCCGGCGAGCATGGTCACGGTGAATCCGCCCTGCGCTCCGTGAGCGTCGATCTGGGCTCCCGTGAGCCACGCGCCTAACGCGATGCCGATGTCGATGCCGGTGCGCGTCCACGTCATGCCCTCGGTGACGCGCCCGCGGGCAATCGCGGCGTTCACCAGCGAGTCGCCCACCACCATGGTGGGCGCGATCACGAGTCCGGCGATGAACATCACCGCACCGAGCATCACGAGCGAGGGCGCAAACATGAACGTGGAGACACCGAGCCCGGCGAAGCTCACACCAATCAGCAACCGGGTAGCGAGGCTGCTGTGCCACACTCGCGACCCGTAGAGCACGCCACCCACGAGCGATCCGAATGCCCACACCGCGAGCACCAGACCGGCGAGCGCGGGTTGCCCCTTCTCCGACGCAAACGCGACAGTGGACGCGTCAACGCTCGCAAACAGCATTCCCTGGGTCATGAACACCACCACGGTGATGGCGAGCGTGGGGGACGTCACCAACAGGTGACCGGCGAACGGATTGCGGTAGGAGCGACGGCGCCGGGCCGATGCTGCGGTGACGTGGGGAAGGGCGATGCCGCCGGCCGCGGTGGTGGGGGATAGCGCAAGCGCCGCCTCAGTGAGCCCAACATCCGAGCTACGCTGCTTGACCGGAGGTTCGGTCTCCTTCAGCGTGAGGAACATGTAGCCGCCCACGGCCATGGTGACCACGGCGATCACTGGCGGCAACCACGACGCCACTTGGGTGGCCAGGATGGTGGTCATCACTGGCCCCATGATGAACAGCACCTCCTCGAGCGACGTCTCGAGCGAAAACGCGGTGTTGAGTTGCTCGCGGTTCTTGACGGCGTGAGTCCAGCGCGCGCGCGTCAGCGTTGCTTGGCTGCCCACCGCGGCGAACGTGGGCGCAAGGGCCATGAGCACCCAGATGGGCTGGCCGGTGAGAGCAGCCACCACCATGGCAATGCGCCCGGTGATCGCGATGGCGTAGCTGATGCGGAGAACGCGGGACTGGCCGTGAGTGTCGATGAGTCGCGCCACGATGGGCGCGAGTGTCGCGTAGCTGATCGCAATGGACGCCAGCACCATCCCGGCGAGTTCGTAGGAGCCGTACTCCATCTGAACGAGCAGGAATGTCGCGAGGCCCGTCATTCCCATCTGGATGCGCGCGAGCACGCCCCATGCGGTGAACTGGCGGGCGCCAGGGATCGACAAGACGTCAAGGTAAGGGGAGAGCATCGGTGGGTCCTGAGAAGAAAATCGCGTGCATTTGGCACGTCTGTCACACCACCTGCGCGACGTGACCGGCGCATCGTTCTCAAAGGACCGACAGGCTATGTTCTCATACGGAACCGGGCCGCGGGAACACCGCCCAACGCGCGGCCAGCGCGGGCAAAGAAGCCGTTAAGAGACGGGCTCCAGTGGGCCATCGCCAGCCTGCAGATCAGTCAAGGCGGCCCGGATCTGAGTCAAGTCCTCGCCGGTCAGTTCGATATCGCCCGCATTCACCCAGCCGTCTACCTGCTCGGGAGAGCGGCCTCCCACGATCGCACCGGTCACACCGGGGAACGTGAGTGTCCATGCGATGGCGATGGCGCCTACGGTCGCGCCGTGACGGGCCGCGATGGGACGCAACCGTTCCACCAACTCGAGGTTGCGCTCCAGGTGTTCGCCGGCGTGGTTGCCAGAGTTGCGTCGCCAGTCGTCGTCGGGAAGCCCTCGCGCCTTGTCCACCGACCACGTTCCGGTGAGGACGCCCGAAGCCATGGGCGAGTACACAATCACGCCGGTGTTGTGCGCGTGGGCCCAGGGGATGACGTCCGCCGCGGAGCCACGATTGAGCATGTTGAACGGAGGCTGAAGGGAGTTCACGTGCGCGATGGCCTCCGCGGAGTCGAGCATGGCGACGTTGTGGTTGGACAGGCCGATGGCCCGCACCTTGCCACTGTCCATGAGCTCAGCGAAGACTGGCCAGTACACCTCGACTCCGTGGCCGTCGTCCGCGGGCCAGTGCATCTGGTACAGATCGATGCGTTCCACGCCCAGTCGCTTCAGAGACTGTTCTACTTCCCAGATGATCGACTCTGGTTCGCCCACGCGGCGTGCGCCCTCCATGGGCTTGGCGCTGTCCCACCGCAGCCCGCCCTTGGTGAACACCAAGGGGCGGTCCGCTTCAGGGATGGCCTTGAGTGCCTGGCCGGTCACCACCTCTGAGTGCCCCAGTCCGTAGACGGCCGCAGTGTCCACCCAGTTCACGCCACGCTCCACGGCATGGACGATGGCGCGCACGGACTCGTCGTCTGCCTGCGCACCCCATGCGTAGGCCCACCCGCCGCCGCCGATGGCCCACGCCCCGAATCCCACGCGCGTGATGAGCATGTCGGTGCCACCAAAGGGTGCTGTAGCAAGCGTGTCAGTCATGATCCTGACTCTATATCGAAACGTTTCGATACACAAGCAAGGCGGCCGACGCTTGGGGGTGCTGTGACACAAGAGTGGGGGGCGCAGCGATGCGCCGCGCCCCCCACTCCAAGAGAACTGCTAGCTGGCGTTAGCCTCACGTTCTTCGCGGCGGCGGCTGATGTACGTCAGGCCACTGCCGAGGATCAGCAAGATGATCGCCCACCACAGCATGCTCTGCGACCCAAACCCGGTGAGGGCAAGGATCTCCGCAGCCGAGAGCACCAACGTCACCACAGCGGGATCGTCAACGGAGAGGACGCCGATGAGCACACCGTCAGGGTCAGTCCACGATGCCGTGGCGACGTTCGGGAGGTCACCCAATGACGCGTTGCCGCGGAAGGTTGCCGTCACCACCACGTTGGGTGCTGTCTGACCGTGGCCCAGCCAACCGTCCAACGGGCATTCGATCATCCCGCCAAAGCCGTCGGCGTCTTGGCCTGTCACCGTGCAGGTGCCCCAGTCAGCAATGGTGGGGTCGGTGGACAGGTCGGGAACGACGGACTCGACCTTCAGGTTCGGGTGAACCGGGTCCGTCAGCGTGACATCGTCCGTGGCGCCGTAGTCGATGTTCGCGATGCCGATGGTGTAGACCACGGTCTGACCACGGTGGAACGTGGTCCCGCTCGCTTCCTTGAGGATCGACAGGTACGGATCGCGGTCGATGAAGCAATCGGCGGTAGGCAATGGGTAGTCAAGCACGATGGTGGTCTCGGGGTTGGCCTGAATGACCACCACCGCTCCGGCGCGCAGCGGGAAGGTGTCCAGCGTGGGATCCTCGATGAGGTTCTCGAACGTGGGTACCTCGGTGCTTCCTGGAATCACCGGGCGCATGCCCGGCCATGCGATTCCTGCGCCGAACTCGTCGACCTCCGCTCCCGGCCACAACGTGCGGCCACTGAGCGGCTCGCCCGGTTCGATGGTGAACACGGCGATGGGCGGGCCGGTGGGGTTACCAGCGCCGTCATCTGCGAACCACGTGAACGTCACGGGGTGCACCGAGGTGTCGACGTTGTGGATCGTGAGGTCGTAGTCGAGGTAGGGCGCCTCGATCAAGCATGACGGCAAACCGGTGACCACTTCGATCCACCGGATTGCCACGTTGAAGTCATCCTCGTTGAACTCGTCAACGAAGTCGTCGTGCTCGTCAGGGCTAGCGACCTCGGCGGAGTTGGGGATGGTGCTGCGGGACACTCCCGGCAACACGCGAACCTCAAAGGTGATGGGGGTCGCCGTGGTGTCAGGCGCGAGGGTGTCGAGCACACACTCGAGCGTGCCGCCATAGCCATCGCCATCCGCGCCCGTCAGCGTGCAGTCCCAGTCAACTCCGCCGATGTCATCAACGTCGGTGAGGAGTGCTAGATCGAACGGAATGTCATCCGTCACCGTGACATCATCCGCGAAGGCGAACTCGTCCACGTTGGTGACGGTAAGCGTGTACGTGAACGTCTCCCCGCCCTCGGTGATGGTGACGGAGGCGTCCTTGACGATTTCGAGGTCGGGCGAGTGCACCGTGACGTCGGCGTCGTCATCGTTGTTCGTGGCGTCGGTGTCTTCTGAACTTGTGAAGACCTCGGCGCCATTGGTCACCACTGACGGGTACAGCGAACCGTTGACCGCGTCTTCGGTGATCACAAAGATCACGTCAATGCTCACCGAGTCGTCAAACGCCAAAGGCGCAGTGAGTTCGATGGTCAGCTCATCGCCAACCAGAACAGGAGTCTCCCAGCCAGTTGCGCTCTCCACGCGGTCATAAGTAAGCCCGGTCGGAATCGTGTCGACAATCTCGACGTCCGCAGCGTCCGCGGGGCCGTTGTTCGTGACCATCAGCGTGAACCGTACCTCGTCGCCAACGCGGTACACCTGATCGGCAACGGAGTCGATGCGTGTCTTCAGCAACGCCAGATCTGTTTGGATGTACGCGGCCGCAGAGACGTCGTCGGTGTTGTTGTCGAGGTTGGGGTCAAAGGTGTCGGAAGACACCGTGGCCTCATTGGTGATGGTCCCTGTGACGTTGGGTGCAATCTCGACGTCAAACTCGTACCACGTTGACTCGCCTTCGGGCAGGACGGTGCTGTTGCTGGTGAGCTCGCACTCGACGAGCTCGGGGTCGTTGCCGTCGCCCACACACGCCCAGGTGTCTCCGGACTGAGATGTGACGTTGCCAGCGAAGGTCAGCCCAGCGGGAAGCTCGTCTTCGGTCACTACCGCGATAGCATCCGACGGGCCGAGGTTCTCGATGGTGAACCGGTAGCGGCCGGTCTCACCGGCAGGGAGGCCCTCACCTGGTGCTGCGTCAGGCGTCACGATGGTCTTCAGCAGCGTGAGGTCCGCCTCCGTGTCCACGCCGGGCGTGATCGCGTCGTCCTCATTGTTGGTGAGGTCGGAGTCGGTAGTGGTGGGGAACACCTCAGCTTCGTTATAGATCGTTGAGGTCCAGCTGGCGCGGATCCGGCCAGTCAACTCGAGAGTGGGCAGGCTGTCGCCCGGCTGCAGGTCCGCGCCGTTCCAGGTGCAGATCAGATTGCCGGTCAACGCGGAGTCAACAATCTCAAGAACGCAACCCCAGTTTCCGCCGGTATCGGGGATCGTCTGCCAGGTGAGGTGCTCGCTCCAGTGCAGGCCAGCCGGAAGCGTGTCAACCACAGTGATGGGCGACGCCGAGATTGACGGACCGTCATTGCTCACCACAATGTCCCATGTGATGAACTCACCGGCCACGTACGTGACGGTGGTGGTGGTCTTGTCGATGGTGACATCGGCGATGCGAACGCTGCTTTGCTGCACGAAGTCGCAGTAGCGTGCGCCGCTAGCGAGATCGTCGAAGGTGCGCACTTCGGTGATGCACACGTCGTTGCGGATCGTGGTGCCTTCCGCCAAGTCGGGCTCAAAGTCGACGGTCACCACGATGCCGGGGATCGTCGCTCCAGACGCGACGGTGCCCGAGAATGTGGCGGTCAGTTCGTGGTCCACGGCGTCATAGCTGAACGACCAGTCAGACGACGTGGACGTAGCGCCCACGTACGTGGCGTCGGCCGGGAGCTCATCCACGATCACTATGTCGCCCACTGAGGTGTCCGGGCCCTGGTTGAGAATCGAGATGAGGTACTCGAGTTCCGCGCCCGCCACCGGCTCCAGGTACTCCTGGCCGCCATTGACAGCCTTAGTGAGCAACAAGTTGGCACGGTGGATCTGCACCGAGGCATCGGTGTCATCTTCGTACGTGCCGTCCAGGTTCCCTGGAGCGCCACTGGTGTCGTTCACCGTGACGTCAACGTCGTTGGTGTGGTCAAACGTCGATCCGGTGTTGGTGTCGTCCCAGTCGTGAGTGGGGTTGGGCACCGCCTGATACGTGATGGTCAACGAGGCGCTGGGCGCGAGGTCCACGAGGTCATCCCACGTGAGCGTTTGGCCCACGATGGTGGGGTTGAGGTCCGCGCCCACCGACATGTCGGCAGAGTTGTTGACGTACAGCCAGCCGGCAGGTAGCACGTCGGTGATGACCATGCCCTCGGCGGGTCCGTTGCCGTCATTGGTGACCACAATGGTGAAGGTGTGGTTCTCGCCAATGTAGGCGGTGGTGCCCGTGGGCGTCTTCGTGATGACGGGGTCCGGGAACTGCGGGGTCACAACGGCGTCTGCGTCGGGGCCCGAGTACTCCCGCCGCTCGTCGTCGTCAAAGCCCGCGCCTGTGGGGTGCGAGAAGTACTGAGTGACCTCAACGTCGTTGGTCAAGGAAGCGGCAGTGAGGGTGCTTGAGGGCGCCAAGACTGCGGTGTATGACAGCTCCACGCCAGCGTCGTAGGCGGCAACGGACGGGATGGTCCAGGTGATGGTGCCGCCGCCCGTGATGGGGTTCTCACCTGCCAGGACGCCGGACGCGGTGATGCTGGCCTCGTTGACCACCACACCGGTGGGGATAGTGTCCACCACGGTCACGTTGTATCCGTCGGAAGTCCCGGCGTTGTCAACGTTGATGCGGTACGTGAAAGTCTCGCCCGGGTCTACCGTGTCGGAGTCGAGCATGTTGACGGTCTTGGTGATTTCGAGGTCAGGTTCAACAACCTCGACCGTCGCGGTTGCGTTGGTGGTGGTCTGTCCTGGGGTGTAGTTGGCGCTCGCGGGCTTCTGCGTCGCGTCGTCGAGCACGTTGTTGATGTTCCACCTGAGCGCCGCGGTGTTGACGATGTCAAAGCCGTCAACATTGCCAGGCACGTCGAGCACAGTGCCGGAGTACGTCACGGTGATGGTGCGCACAACGGGGGATGACAGGATGTCGCCCAGCCACCAGCCGTGGAGTGTGCCGCTCTGAGTGAGTTCGCTGAGGTCGCCCCCAGGCGCGCTCGCGCAGGCGACAGGCCCGGGCTCGGTGCACGTGATGGTTGCGGTGTCAATCGACATTCCCGCAGGAACGTTGTCGATGATGGCCGCATCGTAGAAGTTCACATTCGCAGGGAGGGTGGTGGTGATCGTGAAGTCGCGAATCTCACCAACCCTAGCGATGGGCTCATCCACGGTCTTGGTGATCGCGCTGCCAATGACGGTGATCGATTCGGTGGTGGACCGCGGGTAGGTGCGGCGGTCGGCGGTCTCGTCGTCAAGTCCGTAGGCCGTCAAGCCCACCTCGTTGACGTACGTTGCGCCACCCGCCGATGCCGGGGAGACGGTTGCCGTGTACTGGAGTGTGCGCGACGTGTTCGCCACGACGGCTCCGACTTCCCAGACAATCCGGGTGCCGGTGCATGAGGCATCAGAGACGATGCTGGCCGAGCCTTGGGTGGGCACGCCTAGAGTCACGCCGCCGAGTTCGGAGGGCACACAGTCCACCACCACGGTGTCGTACGCCGTGGGGCGACCGGTGGCGTTGTTCGCCGTCAACGTGTAGGTGACCGTCTGGCCTGCCTCCACGGTGTCGTCATCGACCAACTTGGCGATGGAAGGGTTCGGTTCGCGGATCTGCACGCTCGCCGTTGCCGTGATGTCGCTCGCGGTTCCGCTCGTGAACCGAGCGGTGTTGGTGCGGTTGGTGGACGTGGAGTGGTTCCATGCTGTCCCGGAGGTTGCCGTTGCCTTCACTGCGGCGTAGAAGTGCACGGTGAAGGTTTGAGAACTCGCGGTGTCGTTGGTGTACAGCGCAGGGAAGGTGAGGGTCCCGTTGGCGGTGTTGACGGTGAAGTTGTCCGGGCCAATCGAGAACGCCGCGTCGCCGGCAGCGGTGCTACCGCCCGGGTAGTCCACTTGGGTCAGGCTCGGTTCCGCAGTCCAGTGCGTGCTGAAGTTCGGTAGAGCGTCTGACAGCACACCGCTCACAACTGACGTGTACGCGGGGATGGTCACCGTGTAGGTGTAATGAGCCACCTCGCCGTGCACAAGCTGGCCGGTGGTGTTGTTGGTGTCGACGGGCGATGTCACTGACTTCGAGATGGACGCACTTGGCAGGTAGACGTCCGAGCCGTCCCGGGTGCCCTCGCCGTCGGTGTTCCAGTCGTCAGTCTTGGAAACGTCAAGCGAGTTGGCGGGGTAGTACACCTGAGCATCGTCGTCGGTCGAGGTGTTGATGCCAGATGCGTACTGGATGATCGAGGCTTCGTTGTCGAGAGTGGTCGACACCGCGGTGCCAACCGGGATCAGGACGTCGTACGTGAGAGTCTTCTGGGACTCGTCGGCGGCGAGGATGTAGTTGATGTCGATGCCTGTCCAGACGATGACACTGCGGCCAGCGTAGACGGGGTCGAGGCCCGCGGGGTATCCGATGTCCAGTGGGTCGTATGCCTGGCCCAGGTCTGAAATGAACGTGACGTCGTCCGCGACAATGCCCTCAGGCAGTGCGTCCCACACCACCGCATCAACGGCGGGATAGGTCACGCCATAGAGGTCGATGCGGTAGGTGACGGTTTCGTTCTCGCGCACCATGATGCCATCGCGGTTGGAGCCAAAGACGGTACCGTCGGCGTTGTCCTGGCTGTTGGCGCTCCTCGTCGAGGAGACCGCGGAAGCGTTGTCCGTGACCTCAAGCACACCCTTGACGAGCGAGATCTCGGGATCCACCAAGACAGAGGCTTCGCTGCGCAGGAAGTAGAGTGTGCCGCTGACGTTCTGCTGGCGGTACTTCATCAAGTTCTCGGGCTTGTCGAGAATGGGTCCATTGGACGGTGCCACGACGGTGGCCCACACGTGTGCCACGAATACCGAGCCACGGGTGACGTAGCGGTCACCGCCGTCGCCCACAGTACCGAGTAGCCAGTCGATGCGTCCGGCGGCGGCGTCCACGGTCTCGATGTCGATGGGCGCACTGCCTGCCACTACGTCGTGACCTTCGTACACGAGCCCATTGGGCAGGAAGTCGGTCACGATGGGATTGCGGACATCGACGCTGTTCGGGAAGTTGACGCGAAGCTCGAAGCAGACGGTGTCGCCCATCCGGAAGTCAGCCTCTTCGTTGGACGAGAACGTGCCATCGGTACAGGGGTCAACGCCGGGCGCGAGGTCCTGCTCAACCTCGTCACGAGGCATGACTCGCTTCGAGATTGTCGTGAGGTCGGTGCCCATCGTCGCGCCGGAGTCGTCCCACACCAGCAGGGTGTCGGGGAAGGTCGCCAAGAGCGGGTCAATCGCGTCAGTGACGGCCGTGAAGGACACCGTGTTGCCGAACCCGTCACCGGAGGTGGTGGGACCGTACTCGGAAGGCGCAAGCTCGTAGTCGCCGCGGTTCAACACGCCGTAGGTGATGGCGTGGGTGTCGTTGGCACTCAACACGAAGTCGTCTGGGTCAGGGAACGCCAGCGACGTGGGGCGGAAGATGACCTCGAACGTGCCGTCCGCGAAGGCTTCAGCCGAGACCACGTCGGCACCGGACACCGAACCGGTCAGGCTGGTGCAGTCGGTGATGTCGAGGCCGCTGATGTTGATCCATGTGGTTCCGCCTGGGAGCACCGGGCACAGGCCGTTGGACATGACGTCGGTGACGACAATCTGCGATGAGTCCATGTACTCGCTGGCCCGCAGCGTGAGGGTGAAGTCGGAGATGTTGTCGACGTCAAACGTTGAGTCTCCCGGTGCGATGGACTTGAGGATCGCCAGGTCCATGGCGTGGACCGTCTCGCTTGCGGTGAGCTCAATGGCACGGTTGCCGCCCGTGCGAATCACACCCTGGAAGTCTGCAGCGACGCCTACGACGTTGGTCCAGGTGTCTCCGTCAACGTGGGTGGACAGATCACCGTGACGGGTCGAGGGTCCGTTGTTGTTGTCGAGGTTGGCTGTCTGGTCCAGCGAAGCAGGGGTAGGAGCTCCGCCAACGCCGTCCCACGTCATGGTGTTCTCGTACAGCGGGATGCCCGCCGCGTAGCGAACGGTGGTGGTGGTGCCAAGCGGGATGGTTCCGAGGTTCCAGATCACCTCGGTGTACACCGCACCCAGTGTGAGGTTGTAGTCAGCGACATGGCTGGCGTCGGCAACGATGGTGGTAACCGTCTCGGGTTCCGGGCAGTTGGTCGCGATGAGTGGAGTGCCCGTAAGCGCAGCGGCTCCGAAGTACTCGTTGATGGTGGGATCAAGAAGGTCGCGGTCCACCGTCGAGTTGTCGGTAACTCCACATCCTAGGAACTCAAGACCGGCTGGGAGGTAGTCGACCAGCACAGCGTCCTCATGGTCGCCGCGGTTGGTTCCACGTACGGTGATGGTGTAGATCGTGGTCTGATCGTGGATGCCGCGCAACAGCTCCGCCTCGGGGCTGGGCTCAGACTTGCGGAGTTCAAGCGAGATCACCTGCGTGGAACGCGTGCTCGGTCCCGCAAGCCCGGTCTCCGCGATTGCGGTGGCACCGCCTACGCCGGTGGAGCCGGAGAATACTGGCAGGTAGGTGGCGTCTCCGCTCAGCGCCGCGAAGCCGTCAATGGAGTACGTCGAGCCGGGAGGGAATACCTCAGTGTCCAGGGTCTCGCCGGTGCCCAGGGGCGGCTGCGATGGTGTCACGGTGAAGGATCCCGAGAAGGCCCCGCTGGCCGGGAGGTCCGAGACGTCTTCCCAGACCCAGCGCTCAAAGCCGGCGGCTGGGACGCCGACGCCCAGCGAACCCGCCGCGTAGACCACGGGTGCGCCCAGGCTGGTAGACGAGGCAAACAAGACTCCCACTGGCACGTCGGCGTAGAGCGCGAGGTTGTAGCCATCCGTGGCACCGGTGTTGGTGGCGGTGATGGTGTAGGTGGCGTTCTCTCCCGCGAGCACCTGGCCATTGCCGGTAATCGACACTGAGATGGTGGGCGCGACGGCACTCGCTGGACTCGCGGTGCCCACGATCGCCACGGTTGACAGCGCGAGAATTAGCGCGAGCACCAAGGCGAGCGGGCGAAAACCCATTGTATTGCGCAAATGGGACATTTGGGGTCCAAAGACTGAAGTGCCGAAAGATTTCCTCATGCGAAGAGCATAGGGCGAAAGTCCCGCATTGCCAAGGAAAAGGAGTCGATGTGATGAGCGCCACAGTGTCAATGCAGGCCACGGCCGGGTCGTAGCGCACGGCTTCGGGGGGGGGCTTGGCAAGCATGCTTGAAGGTGTAGATGGACTGAATGGTCACCCTAGGGTGCGTGACACGAGCCTGGGCGGGAGTCGCGGACGCCGTGGTGTGGCGGATGTCACAGTGGGCGATTGAGGTCACACCATGCGCGAATTGTTTGGTCCCACTTCGCATTCAAGTAATGCATTCCACGTGCCGATAATGACGCCCTTCGCTCGCTGTCTTGAACGCGCCAAACGCGCACCGCTGCGCGCCCTTACTCGTCAACTACTCCAAGCTCAATAAGTCGCTCCCACGCCAGCCGCGACAGGAACGGATCGCCTCCCTTGATGTAGCGCAGCGCTGCCAGCAGTTCGTAGCCTTGGATCGCAGCAAGTGCGCGCGCGTTCACCTTGCCGTACGCCTTGAGCATGGTGGCGCGGGCGTCGGTGGGGATGAGGATGCACGCGGCGCCTAGATCAACGGCGGGATTGCCCACTCCGAACGTGTGCCACAGCACCACCCCGGCGAACTCGCCTTGGTTCGACATCACCGCACGCGGCTCAAGGTTGCCGTGTGTCCAGGTCCTGCGAGGCGCGACATCTGCCTTGGCGGCCTGTTCCCACAGCGCCGTGGCTACGTCGGCATTGAGCAGCCGGTGCTCGGGGGCGTCAATCTGTGCGACGGCAGCGAGCAGAGACTCCCACTCTGGCGTGAGTTGAGCAATGGTGACGTCGGCGGTGGCACTTGCGGGGGCGTCGGCCGGTGCTGCGTGGTGGATCTGCCGGAGGGCGTCGCCCAGGGGCGCGGCGGCCTCGGGGCGAAGTGGCACAAATCCCGCCGTGCTGGCGGAGATCCACTTGGAGATCACCCAGTGGTAGGGGTAACCATGACCAGGGTCGCCTGTCCGCAACGGCGCGCTCCAGGGGAAGGTCCACAGCGGTAGCAACGGCTTGATGAAGGCGGCGTTGCGCGCGTAGTTCTGGTCCCAGTGGGCAACCGTAGGGAAGATTGCACCGTACTCGTCGCCCACGCGCACCGACGTGTGATCGTCGAGCTTGTAGTGGCGCCCAATCTCGTGGTGTGCCAGGTCGGGAAACTGATCTTGGATGAGTGCGATCACCAACTCATCTGTGATGACGAACGGAGATTCGTCGGGTTCCGAGTTGGCCATGCCTCCAATTTACGCCCTCCGAAGGGCTTTGTTTGCTTTGTCAACAAACCCGCGATGTTCGAATCGTTTCGAGTCCAGATAGCATGGCCACCGAGGGTCCCGCGCACCCACGCCCAGCCCCAGACGGAAGGAAACCTCCCATGCAACGGCCAAATCTGAAGGTGAACGTGGCAGGCAAGCCCCACGCTTGGATGGGCGTGAACTTCTGGTCGCGCACCGGCGGCCCGCTGATGTGGCGCAACTTTGACGCAGGCGTTGTGGGCCAGGAGCTCGATCAGATGCGCGAGCACGGCATGACGCTCACGCGTTCCTTCTTCTACTGGCCGGACTTCCATCCCACGCCGGACACCTTGGATGAGGGCCTGGTTGCCAAGTTCCGCACGTTCCTCGATCTACATCACGAGCGGGGCATGACCTCGATCCCCACGTTCATCGTGGGTCACATGTCCGGCCAGAACTGGGACCCAGCATGGCGCGAGGGCCGGGACCTGTTCTCCGACGTGTGGTTTGTGGCGCGCCAAGCTTGGTACGTCAGGGAACTCACCGCGCGCCTGCATGATCACCCCGCGATCGCCGGCTGGCTACTCACCAACGAGGTCCCCATCTACGGCGACTGGAAGTCGCGCGGCAATGGCGCGCTGGACCCCGACGTCATCATCAGCTGGGCCCAGATTCTCCTGGACGCGGTGCGGGCCGGGGGCGGCACCCAGCCCGTGAGCATCGGCGAGGGTGCGTGGGGCGTCGAGATCACCGGGCGTGACAACGGCTTCCGGGTGCGGGACATCGCCAAGCTCGTGGACTTCCTTGGGCCGCACGTGTACCGCATGGAGACCGATCAGTCCCGGCAGTTCTTGGGCGCGGCCTACGCCTGCGAGCAGCTCGCGCGGCACGGCAAGCCCGTGATCATGGAGGAGTTTGGGCTCACGTCCGATTACACGAGCGACGCCAACGGCGCCCACTACTACCGGCAGCTGCTCCACCACACGCTGTTGGCCGGCGCCACAGGTTGGATGGCGTGGAACAACACTGACTATGACAACCTTGCCACCCAGGCGCCGTACACTCACCGGCCCTTTGAACTTCACTTTGGTCTGATCGACAAGAACCAGCAACCCAAGCCCCAGGCGCTCGAGATGCGCGACTTCGCGGCGTTGCTCGAGGCCATCGACGTCACACACTGCACGCGCCCAGATTCAGGCATTGCGATGGTCGTGACGAGCTACCTCGACAACCAGTACCCCTTCACCGATGACTCCGACGCACCCGTCGCGTCGCTCAACCTGCTGCAGGCCTACACTTCAGCTCGCCACGCCGACTTGCCCGTGGCAATGCTCCGCGAAGCAGACGGCCTCACCTGGGAGCCGGGAACCGTGCGCGACCTCAAGGACGGCGTGGCCCGCGGATCAACGCAGTACGGGCGCGCAATCTTCCCGCAAGACGGCACCGTTGCTTTGGAACCCGGTCAGGCCAATCCGGCCGATGCTGGCCCGGGTCTACCTGACGACGCCAGTTTGTACATGATTCCTTCCACCAAGGCACTCACGAGCCCCACCTGGTTCCAGCTTGAAGACCTAGCGCGTGCGGGCAAGACCATCTACGCGTCCTACTTTGTGGGCATCCACCAGAACCAGCGCGGTCCATGGTGGCCCAACATGCACGAGCTGTTTGGCGTACGCAAGCTCACGCGCTATGGCCTGGTGGACCTCATCGAGACAGACGTCGTGGAGTTCACCTTCGAGCAAGCGTTCGGCGGCATCGCGGCGGGTGAAGTGCTGCGGTTCCGTGCTGGGGGCAATGAGAACTCCCGCTCATACCTTCCGGTTGAGCTTGACGGCGCGCAGGTGGTCGCGCGGGATGCCGATGGGCGGCCTGCGTTGCTACGCCACCAGCTCGGCAAGGGCCAATCCATTTTGTGCACGTACCCCATCGAGCACATGGCGGCAGTGTCCGGCGCCGTCAACCCCAGTGACATCGCAACGCTCTACGCGGCGCTCGCGGTCGAATCGGGAGACCAGCCTGACGTGCGCGTCGAGTCGCTCGACGTGATCGTCGGCGAACTGCACCACGAAGACGGTCGCCGCTTTGTGTGGCTCATCAATATGGCCGATGCTTCCACGGTGGCGACGCCCATCGTTGCGGGAGGCGGTGGGTTGGTGCCGCTGGGTGGAGGTGCTCCGGTAAGCGAGGTGACGCTGCCACCGTTTGGCGTCGAGGTGCTGCAGCGCGCCTAGGCTTCGAGCAAGCGGAGGCATTCCTGTTGCCAGAGTTCGGCACGCTCGAGCAGTAGCGACGAGACCTCGCCAACATAGGCGGGCTCAAGCGAGTCAACGACCAGGGCCGTCGTGGCGGATAGCGCTGCGGCAGCCGCCGTTATCCACTCGATGAAGTCATCGGGATCTAGCTTTGCGTCGCGGGCAACCGTGCGCCATGCCGTGTGATCCATCGACACGGCGTCGAAGTCCCCCACGATCTGCATCGCAAGCTTGATGCCCCGGAAGTGGGAGTCGCTCGAACTCACGTAAGGGAGGAAAGAGGAGACGTCGTAGCGGGGTGCGAGCGTGACGGCGCCTCCTGGCGTGATTTGCACCGAGTAGTTCCGTGCGTGTGCGTCGGTATCGAGTAGTAGCCAGGACATCGCAAGGCCTCGCGCAAACTGGCTCATCGCTTGGCGTGAGTCCTCAATGTCAGGGAGGCGATCAAGGGTGTTGAGGACGTGCCGGTAACTCAGACCTCCCTTGTCCTCGTACTTGCGCCATCCCGGAGTGCCGGTAGCCTGATTGAGGTCTTCTTGGTGGAGGCGGACCAGAGTGCCGCTTGTGTCCGTCACGCGGTCGAAGCGCTCGATGACTATTGCTTGTTGGTTTCCAAAGGTGGCGAGTTCGGTGTGTGCGGTGGGCACGCCGAGGAGGGCTGCGACCCTCATCGAGACGTGCTCAACGACATGCGAGTCCTGGTATCGGGGGACCCCGTGCTTGAAGATGTGACTTGAAGCGACTGCGCCTTGGGTTTCCCACCATCGCCCGTCGCGGCGTAGAAGCGAGAGTTTGCCTTGCGCTCCGGGAAGTGAGAAGCGGCCATGAGGAGCCGTCGTATCAAGACCCCACCAGTCATCGGAATGGAGGGCGATGATCCGTGCTTCGATGTCGGCCTCCCGCATTTCGCGCATGTGCGCTGACCCCTCAGATGGACGCGCCGGGTCCGAGAACTCGAGCGCCCCTGCGACATCGCGTCCGAAGTGCGCCAGAAGTCCAACGATGTTGCTGGGTTCAACGCGGGCGTCTTGTGCCCAGCGCGCCCTCGTGCCTTGATGGTCGGGCAGAAGACTGTCAAGGAAGTTCGCCACCGTGTCACCGCGATGCATGCGTGACGTGAGGGGCAGGCTGAGTGACGCAGGAAAGCTCAATGGATGGTCGCTGAAATCGGTGTCGTAGGTCCACACCAACTGGCCTCGGCTATCGCGCGCAACGGAGGCCACTGTCATGCCATAAGCGGCCACCGTCAGAACCTTGTGCTCCGCCATTGTCAGGAGTCATTCCCTCGTGATTCCCGCAGCGTCACGCGGAGCGCGGCGTCGCGGGCCGTGCGCAAGGCCTGCGTGGCCGCAGGCGGTGGTGGCGATATTGGTAGCGGCGAGGGGCGCGAGACGTCGACGACCAGACCGAGCTCTCTGGCGGCTCGAAGTGCATCCGCCAGTGAAACGTCGCCGACTCCGCGTTCGAGGCGAGACAACCACTGCCGAGTCCTGCCGACTCGTTGTGCGAGTTCCTCTTGCTTGATGCCCTGATCAAGGCGACGCTGTCGGACGATAGCGCCGAAATCTTGTCCGCCCACCACTCGCATGTCGCTCTCCTACCGTGTGATGTCTATATAACATCAATCCACATGTTACATGCGCGTAACCAAGTGGGCTATGCGAGACGACACATTGATAGGGCCTAGTTCGTTCTATGTAACATCGGAAGCAATGTTGTATGTGTGTAACAGGCGGTCGCTGCTAGTCCTTCAGAAGGTCCTCATGTCCATGGCGCAGTAGCATCCCCCTATGACTGAGTATGTGCGTCCCGAGGTGGACATCCCCATCTTCCTGGCTGCCGACGGCACACCCATTCCGTATGGACACCGGTGGGGCCAGTCGGTGGACGGCGACTGGACTCCCGAGGCCCCCGACAGCGCGTACTCCGTGGCCACTCACCCGGAACGGTTCGCGCCCATCGTGACGGTCGCCAACGCGCTGATTGAACACGTGGCGAGCGCCTACGACGTCACGGTGGATGCCGACGCCCCCGTGCCCGCGTGGATGCTGGACCGGGACTCGGACGCGGACCAGAAGGTAGTGCGAGCTGTGGTGATCACTCCCAAGGATCCTCAGTGCAGCCCACTCACCTTGGTCGAGACGCGCTACCCCAGCGTCGAGTTGCATGCTGGAGTGCAGGCCTTTGAGCCGTTTCCGGCCTGTGGTTGTGATGCTTGTGACGACGATCTGTTCGGCTTGTTCGAGTCGCTCGAACACCACGTTCTTGCGGTGGTCAAGGGGAACCTGGTGGAACAACTGACGTGGCGCGGCTTGTTCACGCAGTGGACCTTCCCGGATGGCTCGTCAAGCTCGACCATGCCCCGCCGCCAGGTCTCGCGCGAACACATCGCCCAACTGAGGAAGCTGCGACGCACCCACCCAGACTGTTGGCAGCCCTGGCCGTTGCGGTCCGCCTGACCCGGCAGGGCCGTTAGCGCGAGCGCTCGACGCGTCCCAAGTCCCACCGAGGCTCGGCGCTTTCGGTCACGCGCCCGTCGGCTTCAAAGAGCAGGAACCGGTCAAAGCCTTGCGCGAACCAGCGGTCGTGGGTCACCGCGATGACGGCGCCGTCGAAGGTGGCGAGTGCGCTCTCGAGCGACTCCGCAGACTCAAGGTCGAGGTTGTCGGTGGGCTCGTCGAGCAACAGCATGGTCGCGCCGGCGAGCTCGAGCAGCAGCACCTGAAAGCGAGCCTGCTGGCCTCCGGACAGGGTGTCGAAGGTCTGTTCCGATGACGCGCCCAGGCCGTACCGATCCAGCACAGATTCAGCTCCCGAGCGCGCGAGCCCCGGACGGTGGTCATCTCCGCGGTGCAACAGTTCGAGCAGCGTCTTGCCCATCCACTCGGGGTGCGCGTGAGTCTGCGCGAACCATCCCGGGCGCACGCGCGATCCCAACCGCACGGACCCAGTGTGAGCGACCGGCTCGGGCACGACGTCCCCGGCGGGTCGGTGCTCCTCGTCGGGATCGCTCCCGCCAGCGGCGAGTAGTCGCAGAAAGTGAGACTTGCCGGATCCGTTGGAGCCCAGTAGGGCCACGCGGTCGCCAAACCAGAACTCGGCATCGAACGGCTTCATGAGCCCCGTGAGTTCAAGCTGCTCGATCATCACCGCACGCTTGGCGGTGCGCCCGCCCTGGAACTTCATGTTCACGCTCTGGGGCAGCGGCATGGGCTCGGGCTTGCCAGCCTCCTCGAACTTCCGCAGCTTAGTCTTGGCCGCCTGATAGCGCGACGCGAGGTCGGGGCTGATCTTGGCGCGCTCCTGCATGACCCGCACCAACTCCTTGATGCGCGCGTGCTCCTCGTCCCACCGGCGCAGGTCCTCCGCCAACTGCTCCAGGCGCTTCTCGCGGCCCTCGCGGTAGGTGGACCACGGCCCGGTGTGAATCCACATCGTGTTGCCGTTCGGCATGCGCTCGAGCGTGGCGATCTTGGTGGCTGCACGGTTGAGCAGTTCGCGGTCGTGGGAGACCAGCAGGATCGCCTTGCGCGAGGCCTGCAGTTGCTCCTCGAGCCACCGCTTGCCGGGCACGTCCAGGTAGTTGTCGGGCTCGTCAAGGATCAGCACCTCGTCGTCCCCACGCAAGAGTGCCTCAAGGGCGAGTCGCTTCTGCTCGCCTCCGGAGAGGGTGTTGACCTCGCGGTCGCGGCATCGCTCGAACGGAATACCGAGAGCGGCGACCGTGCACACGTCCCACAAAGTCTCGAGCTCGTAGCCGCCAGCGTCCCCCCAGGCGATCACGGCATCGGCGTAAGCCATTTGGTCCTTCTCCAGCTCGGACTCTTCCATGCGCGCCTGGGCTGCATTGACGCGGGCTGCGAGCTCGCGGTGCTTGGAGTGAGCAAGGGATAGCAACAGGTCCGCCACCGTAGTGCGGTCGCGAATGGAGCCGATGAACTGCCTCATGACCCCGAGCGCGCCCGTGATCGCGACGGTGCCTTCATTGACGTCGAGGTCACCGGTGGCGATCCGCGTGAGTGTGGTCTTGCCAGTGCCGTTGGGGCCAATCACCGCGACCACGTCCCCCGCGCTCACCTTGAGGGAGACGTCGCGGAGCAACACGCGGCCGTCCGCCAGCGTGTAGTTGATGTCTGAGATTTGAAGGTGGCCCACCGGTACAGGGTAGTGCGCGGTAGCCTGTCCGCGTGAGCAGCAAGCCCTCCGCAGTCATCGTGGACATCGATGGCACTTTGGCGTTGATGGGCGACCGCAACCCGTTCTCCAGCTACGGAGTGGGAAAGGACCTGCCCAATGCTCCTGTGGTTGAGGTGGTTGCCGCGCTCTATGAACGGGGGCACCGGATCGTCTTGGTTTCGGGTCGCAGCGAGGCCGCCCGCAAGGAGACCGAGCAATGGCTCACGTGGAACCTCAACGTTCCAGTCGAGGCGCTGCACATGCGCGGCCTGAACGACTCTCGCCAAGACGCGGTGATCAAGCAAGAGATCTACCGGCGCAAGATCGAGCCCCGCTTCGAGGTGCTCTGCGTGCTTGATGACCGGAACCAAACGGTGCGAATGTGGCGCAAGTTGGGACTGACGTGCCTGCAGGTTGCGCCGGGCAACTTCTAGCAGACTCCGCACCTACCCCTGCGAGTCCGCCCACGGCGACTCGACTACGGTGCGCACGGCTGTCTCGCGCAACGCTCTGAGTCGCTCGAGGTTGGCGGGCAAGCCCGCCAACGCCCGGTTGAACTCCGTGCCCTGAAGCGTGCCAATGAAGGCGTCTGTCAGCGCGGCGGTTCGCTCGGCATCGGCTCCAGTAACGGCGGTAACGATAGGTGCGGCCAGGCTCACCACGTACTCCGTGATCATCTGATTGAAGGCGCCGCCCAGCTCGGGGTGCTCGTTGATCTCGCCAATCACGTAGCGGTAGATCCGCAGGCATCTGGGCGCGAAGATCACCTCTTGATACGCGCGAGCGAACTCCTCGAGCCGCACGCGGGGCTCGCCGTCCGCGCTGCCCGCCGAGCGCATCGGCGCGATGACCGCCTCCAACTCGAGGCCCAGGGTGTGGGCGATCAGCCCGTCGCGATCGCCAAAGAACTTGTAGATGGTCTGCTTGGACGCGCCAGCCTGCTGCGCCACGTGGTCTACCGTGGCCGCGCCAAAGCCGCGCTCGATGAAGATCTCGAGCGCGACCTGGGCGATGGCCTGCTTGCGAGCCTCACCGCGGGACGGCGATCCCTTCACGGTCAATGACCTCCAGGAAGACTGACGGCTCCGGGCGGATACGGTGATTGTCAGCGTGGTGGACCCACACCACCGTGCCGGTGCCGTCCGTGATGATGACGGTAGGCACCACGGTATCGCCGTTCGTGCCTGCGCCGTACAGGAGCGGCGTGCCACCGGCCTGGAGAATGTCCAACATGCTGGCTGCCGCACCGTCAACGTCGGCGTAGAACTCCATGGGGACGTTGAAGCGGTGAGATAGTTCCTCGGTGTCCTCTTGGCGTTGCGGGCTGATCATCGCCACCTTGACCCCCCGGCGTTCAAGCTCGTGATACTGCTCCACCAACTGGCCCACCTGCGCCATGCAGAACGGGCACCAGTTGCCGCGGTAGAACATGATGACGTGTGGTTCGTGGGTGAGGACCTCGGAACTGACCACCTGGCCATCCAGTGCGGTGAGGGGAAACTCCGGAAGCCGCGCGCCCACGGTGACCATGGCATCGGGCGTGTGCTGGCGTGAATAGCCGTGCGTGTAGAAGACGGTCACGGCTGCGCCCAGCGCCGCGAGACCGAGTGCCACGGGGCCGGCCATTGCGGAGGCAGTGATACCGGCCGCGCTGAGCGCGTGCAGCCCCCATTGGTGGCGACTCGTGCGGACAGGGTTGCCGAGCTTCGAGTACGCGAGATAGCCGATCAGGCCCAGCCACGGTGCCGCAGCGGCGAGCCACAGCCACTGGTCTGTGCGGACGGCTTGCGCAATGCTGCTCGCTGTAGCCACGAGCCCTACGGTTCCGGCGAGTTCGACAAAGCCACGGGTGAAGAAGCGTTTCATGGGAATCTCCTTGATAAGTGTACTGATGCGTACACTTAAAGGATCTGGCGGCTCAGATTATTCCCAAAGACCGCTGCGTGGTTACGAGACCGTGCGGACCGCCCCCCGCACCATGCGCACAGTCTTGGCCGACCTCGAGTCGCGCCCGCGGTCGCGCTCAAGCTTCTGACCCAGCGACCCCAACAGCGAGATGGCCACGGGGATGGCGATGGTCCAGAACAACCAGTTCCTGATGAGCCTCTTCATGCTGCCTCCGGGTGTCGATGGCCAGATCCCAAAAGGGACATAACGGACACGTCCATCGTACACCCCCTGACGCTACTCCGCAGAGGTGGAAGCCGCCAAGCGACGGATCGCCTCTGTCAAGATGTCGGGATGCGTCGCGAAGTTGAGGCGCACGTGCCCAGCACCTCCCGTGCCAAACGTAGGCCCTGAGTTGAGCGCCACCCGTGCGTGCTCCAGGAAATACGCGGCGGGGTCCTCGCCCGGAAGTTCGAGGTCACTGCAGTCCAGCCACGCCAGGTAGGTGGCCTCTGGTTCCCGGCAGTGGACGTCGGGCAATTGCTCGCTCAGAAGCCGCGCCAGGAGCGCTCGGTTGTTATCAAGCCCGGCCATCAGCTCATCGAGCCACGCGCCACCGTCGCGGTACGCAGCTGTTTGCGCCATCGCGCCTAGGTGGCTGGGTCCGTGATGCGGAATCGTGCGGAATCGCTCCAAGGCGGACGACGCCCCGGTCCCGGCGATCATTAACGCGCCCTTGAGTCCGGCGAGGTTCCACGCCTTTGAGGCGGCCATCAGCGAGATGCCCGTGTCGCCACCATCGACGGTGAGGTATGGCACGAACGTGTGCGGCGCGAAGACCAGCGGAGCGTGAATCTCATCCACCACCACGCCGGCGTTGTACTGATGAGCCAACTGCGCCACATGCTCGAGTTCACGACGAGTGTGGACGGCGCCAGTGGGGTTGTGTGGGCTACACAGCAACAAGGCCACCCGTTTGCCCGCCGCAGCCGCGCGCGCCAAAGCCTCCTCGATGGTGTCGAAGTCAAGCCGGCCGTGGGCGCCCAGCGGAGCCTCGGTCACGATCCGACCGGAGGCGCTTACTGCGGAGTAGAACGGCGGGTACACGGGCGGGTTGACCACCACGTGGTCGCCGGGCTCCGTGAAGAGCGCGAGCGCAGATACATACCCCGAGATGACGTCCGCGACACCAGCCATGTGGTCGGGAGAGATTCCGGGCCAGTCCCAACGGTTCGCCGCGAACTGGGCGAGCGCCTCTTCGTAAGCGTGGCCTTCGGGGTAGCCCATGTCTCCCGAATGCACCGCCCGTGCCAGCGCCTCTTCGATGGGCGGCGCGAGAGGCGTGTCCATCTCAGCCACGAATAGTGGCAACACGTCAGGCGCGTACCGCTGCCACTTAGCGCTGGTGCGTTCGCGCAGCTGGGCGAGCGTGAGGTCGGTCAGCGGGTTGTGGCGAGCAGGCGATGGGACGGAACCGGGCATCTGGACAGTGTGGCAATCGTGGCCCGAATCCGCAATGGCGAGCCGCCGATTCGTTATGGTCAAAGGTGTACTGACAACAGGGAGGTGCCATGTACGGATTGATTGGATCGCTGATGGTGTTGCCGGAGAACCGGGCAACACTGGTGGAAGCCCTGCTGGAGGGATCAGCGGACCTGCCCGGCTGTGTGAGCTACGTCGTGGCGGAGGACGTGGAGGACGAGAGCCTGGTGTGGGTGAGCGAGGTGTGGGACTCGGAGAGCTCTCACGCCGCCGCGCTCGAGCTGCCTACCGTCAAGGAGTCCATCGTCAAAGCGCGCCACGTCTTGATTGGGTTCGGGCCCCGCCACACCCTTGACGTCAAGGGTGGCTACGGCGTCGCCTAGCGGTCCCGGGAATTACGCAATTGACATGTTGCGTAAACGGTGGTTAGGCTCGCCTTACTTCGGCAGCGATGCCACCACTTCCCGAAAGGAATCTCATGAACTCCGTGCGCCCCGTCGCCCTCGCGACTGCGGCCTTCGCCGTCTTGACTCTCGCGGCATGCACCGCTCAACCTGCCGCCAGCCCTACGGAGAGCGAGTCACCGGCCGCCACCGCGGCCCCTGTAGCCGACGGCACTTTCACCCTTTATGCAGGCCGCGACCAGGAGCTGATTGACCCCCTGATCCAGCAGTTCGAGGCAGCCACCGGCATTTCCGTGGAAGTTCGCTACGCGGGCACCACCGAACTCGCCGCGTTGCTTCAGGAAGAAGGCGCGGCCTCACCGGCAGACGTCTACCTCTCTCAAGATGCTGGCGCGCTGGGCGCCGTCGCCAAGGCAGGCCTGTTTGCCACCTTGCCTGAGTCGATCACTTCGACGGTCAACGCCGGCTTCACCTCCACCGACGGATCGTGGGTGGGCATCACGGGCCGCGCGCGCGTGATCGTGGTGGACTCCGAGCAGGTAGCCGAATCCGACATTCCCGTCTCGATCCACGAACTCACCGACCCCAAGTGGCGCGGACAGGTTGCCATCGCGCCCACCAATGCGTCCTTCCAGTCCTTCGTGACGGCACTGCGGGTGCTCGAAGGAGATGACGTTGCCCGTACCTGGCTCGAAGACATGATTGCCAATGATGTCCAGATCTACGACAAGAACGGCACCATTCTTAACGCGGTGAACGCCGGAGAGGTCAAGCTAGGCCTGATCAACCACTACTACTGGTACAAGCTCAAGGGCGAGATCGGCGTGGATGCCATGCGTGCGCAGCTGTCCTTCCCCACTGCCGGGGACGCAGGTGCCATTGTGAACGTCACCGGGGCCGGCCTGCTTGCCGGTGCCGCGAACGATGCCGATGCGCTCGCGTTCATCGAATACTTGGTATCAGCGGCCGGACAGCAGTACTTTGTGGACAACACCTACGAGTACCCGCTGATCGCAGGAATCACGGCGCCCGAGGGTCTGCCAGCACTTGGCAGCCTCACCAACCCGGGTCTCGACTTGTCCGATCTTGACACGCTAGGCGACACCACCGCACTGCTCGCTCAGGTGGGTCTTCTCTAGAGGAGGCGTATGACGTCCGTCCGGACGCTCATGACGGGGGGCAAGGGATTCTCCTTTGTCCCCCGTCGTCGCGCCCGCCTCAGGCTGGGGCGGGCATTCCTCATTGCCTCGTCAATCGTCGCCGCTGCCGTCGCGGCGATCCCGCTGGCCTACCTCGTCGTGAGGGTGGTGGGGTCCGACCCTAACCTGGTGACAGCCGCTCTGCTTCGCGGCCGCATGGTGGAACTTGCCGTCAACACCGTGGGTTTGGTGATCGCGGTCTCCATCACGGCGTTGGTGGTGGGCGTTGCTATCGCGTGGCTACTCACCCGCACGGACCTCGCCGGCCGCAAAGTGTGGCTCGTGATCACCGCCCTGCCGCTCGCGGTGCCTTCCTACGTGGCAGCCTTCGGGTGGATTGCCGTGACCCCATTGAGGGGATTCTGGGGTGCCTTCGTGGTGCTCACCCTGTGTAACGTGCCGTTCGTGACGCTCCCCACCATCGCGGCGTTGCGGCTGTCCAATCACGCCAACGAGGACGTGGCACGCACGCTAGGACGGTCACGCCTGCGCGCGTTCCTTGAGGCGACGTGGCCACAGATTCGTCCAGCGGCCCTGGCCGGAGTGTTGCTGGTGGCGCTCTACGTACTCGCCGAGTTCGGTACCGTCGCGCTCATGCGGTACCAGGCGTTTACGTGGGCAATCCACACCGCCTACGGCAGTCAGTTCAACCCCACGCTCGCGGCGGTGATGGCGACTGTGCTCGCGGCCATGGGCATCGCGCTCGTCGTCGCAGAACGGCGCATGCGCGGAGCGCAAGCCCGGCTAGGCACCACCGTGGTAGCCCGGGCGCCAGTGACGCCGGTGCCATTAGGGCGTCACGCCTGGTGGGTTCACGGGGCGCTCGGCCTACTCGCGATGCTTGGCCTGGCCGTGCCCGTGGGTGCGCTGGCTCGCTACATTGGTTCCACCACCGCAGCCTCCACCAGCGTCCGGCCCGGCGCGCTGGTGACCGACATGATCTCCACCGTGTCCATCGCGGGCGCTGGCGCACTATTCGCGCTCGCGCTCGCATTGCCCATTGGCCTGGTCGCCGCTCGGATTCGCAACCGGTTGTCGGGCGTCACGGAATCGGCGAGCTACCTGGGACTCGCGCTTCCCGGCATCGTGGTGGGACTGTCGCTCGTGTTCTTCTCCCTCAAGGTGGTGCCTGCGCTGTATCAATCTATCTGGATGCTCGCGTTCGCCTACGGAGTCTTGTTTCTGCCCAAGGCCGTAGGCGCAGTCCGGGCCAGCATCGAACAGGTTGAGCCAGGACTCGAAGATGTGGCCCGCACACTTGGATCGTCGCCACAGCGGGTGTGGTCCAGGGTGACGGCCAGGATTGCTTGGCCCGGCATCGGCGCCGGAGTGTTGCTGGTGGCGCTGACCGCTATGAAAGAATTGCCTGCCACGCTGTTGTTGCGACCTACCGGGACGGACACATTGGCGACATCGCTGTGGCGCTACACGGAGAGTTCGGCATACGCCGCCGCCGCTCCATACGCGCTCATGCTCATTGCGGTAGCGATCGTCCCCGCTTTGTTGTTGACGCGTGAAGTGGTGGCCGGCAAGCGGTCACCGGAGGAGGCACTGTGAGTGAGTTGCAGGTGCGCAAGGTGGTGGCCGGATATGACGGCGCCCCTGTGCTGCGCGGCGTCTCCTTCACGGTGCCGCACGGCCAACTCGCTGCGGTCCTGGGACCGTCCGGTTCCGGTAAGTCCACCCTGCTGCGGGTGATCGCGGGCCTCAACACCCCGATCGAAGGCGCGGTGGTCATCGACGGTAGGGTGCTGGCCGGACCACGCGTGAACGTGCCGCCCGAGCGTCGGCGCATCGGCTTGGTACCCCAGGACGCTGCGCTGTTCCCTCACTTGGACGTGTTGGGCAATGTGGGCTTCGGGTTGCCGCGCTCGCAGCGACGGGGCGACAAGCCGCGTGACCTGCTGGAGATGGTTGGCATGGCTGACTTCGCGTTGCGCATGCCGGGTGAACTCTCTGGTGGGCAGCGCCACCGGGTAGCCCTGGCCCGCGCGCTGGCTACCGATCCCGATCTGGTGCTCCTTGACGAGCCCTTCTCCGCTCTTGACGCCGCGCTCCGAGCCGACGTCCGTGCCCAAGTGCGCCAAGTGCTTCGCCGGGCCGAGACCACCGCGGTATTGGTCACCCACGATCAAGACGAGGCGCTCTCGATGGCTGATGTGGTCGCCGTGCTTGATGACGGCCGCTTGATTCAGGTGGGCACCCCGGCAGAGATATACGCCAAACCTGCGTCCCGCTGGCTTGCACAGTTTGTGGGCGGCGCCCTCGTCATGCCCGGAACGTGGGCCGAAGGCGCCGCGGCTGGCGCGGCCGGAAGCGTGACCTGCCCTCTTGGCGCGATCCCCGCGCGGCTCGCAGACGGCGAGATCGCGCGCGAAGGGGAGGCCGTGGACCTCGTGCTACGCCCCGAGCAACTGGCAGTTGACGACCTCAACTCGCCGCCCCCGGGCAGCGTGATCGCGATGGTGCGCAACGTCGCCTACTTTGGGCACGACGCCGTGGTCACCCTCGACTTGCCCGGTTGCGAACAGCCCGTCGAGGCCAGGGTGCTTGGTGATCACGTCTGGCAATTGGATAGCGAAGTGGCCGTCGCGGTCAGGTCAGCGGGCCTCGCGTTTGCGCGTCAGCCCGCGAACGTTTAGCCCAGATTCCACCCGGCAGCGTCAGCGGCAGCGCGGGCGAGTACCTCAAACTCTGTCACGCTGCCATTGGCGAGTGCCACGTCATCCGCGGGCATCAGCATCCGGAGGTGATCGTCTACACGGGCAAGCACGAGCGGCAACGGGTGCTCGCCTACCGCCGACGTCACGTCAGCTGGCATCTCGTTGCGGTGGAGCAAGGCGAAGGGGACCCCCAGGTTGCGAACCATGGTGTCCCATTGCGGTTTGCGACGTACCGCGGAATGGGTGACATCGCACAGCGCACAGTTGCGCGTCCCCAGGAGGTGGCCCACCACATAGGACGCTTCGCCGCGCCACCCACCGTTGGCGTCGTAAACGCCTATCAGCTCATCGATGCGCATGCGGTTCCTCCTGTGAGGTGGTGATTGGCGGCAACGTGGCCGGACTCGCATACCAGAGCCTGGCGGTGACGCGGTGGGCTTGCAGAGCCGATGCCGTGGCGAAGCCAAAGAGGGCAGTCGCCATGACGTCACGGGTTGCCAACCACACTGCGACCACCGCCACCGCGGCGACGGCTGGACGGACAAACTCGAGCCCGCCAATGACTACCGTGTTCACGAACGCACGCACCTGCCACGACGCCACCAGTGCCACGCCAAAGGCGAGGGCTGCGGTCGCCGCGACCGGGCCAGCCACCACGGCGACAGCGAGGCCACCTTGTTGGTACACGTCAAGCCTCTCTCTCTCGCCGTTGGTCACGACGGCACCCACGATCACGGCAGGAGTAACGAGCGCGAACGCCACACCTATTCCGCGCGCCGCACCCATCCGTTCGGCACGGCGGTGATCGAGGCGGCCATCTCGCCCCGCTGCGGCCCGGATCCCCGCCGCGGCCCCATGAAACGCCACAAGCAATGCGAGCGGCGTGACCATCAGCGCGAGGGTCATCATCGACGGACTCCCACGATGGGCCGTAGCGCTCGGTGAGGAGCAGGAAGCCACGCTGCAACATCGGCGCACTCCAGCGAGTAGAAGTCACCAACCCCAGCGCGCGCGTGGGCCAGCAAAGCTGGCGCGTCCAAGGCGCGGCGTAGCGACAGGTTGCCGTCATGGCGGGACACTGGCTCACGCATGCGCACGCGGTGGAGCACCCACCCTCCTAGGGTGGACCAGAACCCGGGGTTCACGTCGAAGTGCGCGAACGCGGCTAGTCCCGACTCATGGTGGCGTGAGAAAAACTCGGTGAGCCGGTCCGCACCCACGTGGTGAAGGAGACCCTGCGAAATCAGTACGGTGCGGTCAGGGTGGGCGATCGTGGCCACAGCCTCGAAGGCATCCCCCACCACGAAGGTCGCGGACACCAGCTCGATTGCGGCCAGTCGCGTAGCAGCCTCGATCAGCAACCCGTTGAGGTCCACACCGACATACTCCACGTCCGGGCCGTGGATCTTCGCACTCGCCATCCACCGGACGTCCAGGCCAATCCCACACCCCACGTCGATCACGTGCACGGGACCAGGACCCTCGCGTTCACGCACCGCGGCGATCAGTGGCGCGATGCCTGCAGCCATGCGCTGCGGCACCTGCAGATACTCGCTGAGGCGAGCCAGTTCGTAGTGAACCCCCAAGAACACTCTGTCAAGCGCATCTTGATCGAGGACGCCACCCGTCTGGGGAAGGGATTCAATAAAGCGCGCACCGCGCGCCTGGCCGGACGCACGCAACCTCGCTGCGGCATCGGCCGTATGGACAGGTTCGCGGGTACCGGTTGTCGGGTCTCGACGCCACAAGACGTCGAGAATCTCAAGCCGATCAAGCGAGGGCGCGGCGGCGGGGTTCACACAACCTCCCATGGGTTAGGACTCATGCTCTCAGGAAGCGCCGCCCCGCGCCCGCAGATTCCAACTAGAGTTCCAAGTATGAGCAGCACCGCCACGAGAAGGTCCAACGACGCTGGGCGTGTGCCACTTGGCACGATCATCACGTTGCTCATTCTGGTGGCGGCCGCAGGTGGCGCATTCTGGCTCGCGTCTCAATACGGCTTCCTGAGCGACTCGGAAGGCCAAGGCTCTGACCCAACCACGGAGCCCGGCACCACCGCCTCGGACGCTCGCCCCGAATGGCTCGTAGGCAGCGCACTGGACTTGCCGCCGTTGCTGGCGGTCACGGACGAGCGCGAGCCACAGGCACGGCTCATGGTTGGCTGGATCTGGGAATTCGTGGACGCCGATTGGGGCGTGGTCATCGCGCGCGCGGGCGACGGCGACGGCATCACCTACCTCAACGACCTCCAAGTGATCTACCTGGAGAGCCCCGAGGGTGAGCTGTTCCGACTCTATGACCTGCGCCGTGACTACAACATTGACCTGGTGCACTGGGATCCTGACGAGCGGGTGGCGTGGCTGGTGCGGACGGGTCGCCCAGGTCTGGCTCAAGTCGTCGAGTTTGGGCTTGACACCGGCGTCAACACGGAGGCGTGGCACGACAACTCGGTGAGCGTCGCCAACAACGTAGCCGGAGGGGTGGGCAACGTCACCTACCTAGGGCTCCAAGAAGACGGGCGCGAGCTGTGGGCGTCCTACGACGCGAGCGGCTTCACCACTGGTCTGCTGTGGCGCACCGCGAGCGGCACGTTTCAAGGCAGCGTGATCACCGGCGAGATTCGGAGGCTTCACCTGCAGGGCTTCTCCGAGGACCGTGGCATCGATGCATGGATTTCCGTGGACTCCATGACTGCGGTGTACCGCGCGACCTTCCGGGTCGACGGACGCGTGGAACGGGATCGATGGATTGTTCACAACCTTGCTACCGACGACTACGCGGATGCCTCGCCCCAGGTCCCCTCACGCGCCGATTGCGTGCCCGCGTTCAACATCACGAGCCCCGATCAGTTTGACGGCGCGCGCATCGTGGCAGACTGCCGGGCGGGTGGCACCACCTCGCGGGTGCTGATCGACCCTTCGGGAGCGGCCGCACCTGCCTAGCGTTATTGGTCGAGCAACGCCCGGAAGGCCGTTGCCGCGCGCTCCGGCGCGCCGTCGCCAAGGCCCAGGAACAGCGAGGGCTCGGTCAGTTCGAGCTCAAGAACCACAGGGCCGCTGGCCGTAGGCAACAGGTCCACGCGCGCGTAGGCGAGTCTGGGCAGGGTGGCGACGATGCTGTCGGCCAGAGCGCGTTCTGCTGCGGTGGGTTCGGTGGCCACCACTTTCTCGTCGGCGTAGATGCCGGTGGACCAGGACATATCCCGCGACAGAATGGCCGCCTTGCGCGCGGCGTGGCTGAACTGGCCGCCCACATACATGAGGGCGGTCTCGCCGTCGGTGTCGACTCCGCTGAGGTAGGGCTGGAGCATCACGGTCTTGCCCTGGGCGTGAAGTTCCGCGAGGTGGGCCGATGCTGCGGCGGCGTCGCCGTTGAACAGCTTGGCTCCGTTTGACCCGGCCCCTACCGACGGTTTGACAACCAGGTGGCCGTCAAGGGCGACCACTGCGGTGTCATCGGGAGCCTCGCCGGGGTTCAGGAACGTTGTGGGAACGGTCGCGAACCCTTGTGCGGCAAGGTCTGCGAGGTAGCGCTTGTCCGTGTTCCACTCGATGATCTCAACGGGATTGACCAGCCTGGTGACGTGCGCGGTCCTGGTGGCCCAGGCGAGGAACTCGTCGAGGTGGTCGTGGTAGTTCCACGTGGACCGAATGATGGCAAGGTCAAAGGCTGCCCAATCCACGGCAGGGTCGTCCCACGCCGCCAGCGTCGCCTCCGGCAGGTGAGGCATGAGAAGAAGTTCGTCGGCGTCGGGGACGGGCATGGTCACTGTGGTGACCAGAGCGATGCGAGAAGGCATGACAGGAAGGCTACCGGTCGGTGACGCCGAGAACGCCGCCATCACGGATCCACTGACCGTGGGCCCGGTACATGGCCCCGTGCCGGTGGAGGTCTGGTGAGCCTTGCGCGACGCTCCAGTCGGCCAACGCGAACAGCCGCGCGGGTACTTGTGCCAGCAGTTCGGCCGATGCGTAGGGCCGGGCCGTTGCCGTGTCACCGGGGCGATCCACAGGGCCATAGGCAGTCAGGAACCGCTCGAGCCGCGTGAGTTTCGCACCCGATTCCCAGTGAGTCCGGTCCGCACCGTCGCCGTCCGGAACGTCGTCCCGGACATGGGGAATCAGGGGGATGTACCGGTAGGCCGTGTAGGCGAGGTCCCACAGGCGCGGCGCTGGCGTGCACACATCAAAGTCGATGGCGCCCACCAAGTGGCCGTCGCGGAACACATGGTTGTACGGCGCGAAGTCGCCGTGGCAGACGACCTCGGCGGGTTCGCGCGGGTCTTCCCACCACACGTCCTCGGGGCCGCGCGCAAAGGTGGCCGTGGCATCGTGCCACTCACGCAGTGCCACGGCGACTTCGTCCAGCACGTGATCGGCGTCCAGGAACGCCGACGAACTGTGGGCGACGTCACCGGGAATGAACTCGAGCACCTCGCGTCCCTGGTGGTCGAACCCGTGGGGTGCCGGAACCCAACCCACTCCCTGCGCGCGAACGTGGTCAAGGAGGCGGTGAATGGTAGGAGTCTGCGGTGAGGCCGCGCGGCGCACCGTGTCGCCCACGCGCACCACAGCGGCGTTCATGTTGCCTCCGGCTAACTCGAGCTCCGACGGCGGTTCAGGAGACGTCATTGCTCCAGAATATGGTGCGCTGAGTGAGTGTGACGTTGGTCCTACACCGGCCTGAGGAATGCCGCCTAGCGTGAGAGAGAGGGCAGTACGCACGTACCGCGCTCACAGCACAGTGGCTGGAGCATCAAAATGGACGCCATCATTGAGGTCCTGCCGAACCACCCGTTCTTCGCTGGGTTGAGCCAGGGCTCCCTCAAGCGGGTAGCGGCGTGTGGTCGCGCGCGGTCCATCGCCGGGGGCGAGACCCTCTTCTACGCTGGCGAGCATGCAGACTCGTTCTACGTAGTGCTCCAAGGACGTATCGACTTGCGCATCCATCGCCGCTCGGGCGCGTCGTTGGTGTTGGACACGGTGAAGGGTGGAGACGTGGTGGGTTGGTCCTGGCTGGTCGAACCATACCGTTGGAAGTTTGACGCACTCGCTGTGCAAGACTCGCAACTGCTGGCCTTCGACGGCGACTGCCTACGTCACACCTGCGAAGATGATCCCGTCTTCGGGTATGCGTTTCTGCGCCGCGTTACCCAGGTGATGCACCATCGCATCGACGCCGCGTGCAAGTACTTGGCCGATGGCCCACATCGAGGTCGCGATGGATGCTACTAGGGAGCGCGCGGGTGCGCTGCTCTTCAGTCGCTACGCCTATCCACCCAATGATCTGGGTCATTCGGACGTCGACCACGCGAGGGAACTCGTAGCGTGCGCAGCCGGTGAGATTGCCGTCAGCGCCTTGGGTGCGTTGGCACGTGGATACCAAGCCGCGATTCCCTCGTTGGCTCTCATCGCGCACGCGGCCGGGATTGCCGATCCGTTCGACGCCCGCGTTGTTGAGGCATATTGGGTGGGCAACGCACTTCTGGATGATCCTTCACTACCGATGCCGCCGCCGCACCATAACTTCCGAGTTCTTGGGGCATCGCCTTGGGTGAGCATGGTGAGAGCTCACGAGAGCGACTCTGCGCTTGACGTCCTAGAGAAGTGCCGGGTGCGTTGGGGCAGGGTGCTGGCGATCCGTGACGGCGTCGCGGCCGTACGGTCTCGCCCCCTTGTGCAGCACGGGCGCACCATCGAGTTAGGCGAGGCCCGCATCGAGCTTGCCGCGTTGAAGTTTGAAGGTGAGGGAACACAACCGCGGGTACGCCGTGGGGACTGGTGCGCGCTGCACTGGGATTGGGTGTGCGACAGGCTTTCTACCCGCCAGTTGGTTCAACTGCGCCGCGTGACACGCATGCAACTGGACGCGATCAACGACGCGCCTGATGGGGTTCTCGCCGAGGTGTGATCCCGCCGCATCGGGCTGGACCTCATGGCGGCCGATGCTGGGATGGGCTTGGAAACAATCCGGCGCCGGCATCCAGGGGAGGGAGTAGGATGCCGACGCTCGGAAGAGGTGCAGCTCAGACGACCAAGTCCCCGGATGGCCGTCTGAGCTACGTCTATCGAACGCCGCCGTTGGCGTTCGGAACTCTGACTCTGACGTTACGTCCCGTTGGCAGGCATGCCGAGGGACCTTAGTCCCGAACGCTGACTCGAGTAATCGGGCCGGAAATCCCCCACAATGGGGGGCTCGACGAGAAGCCATGTTTGCGCTACGTTCAGGCTTGATCCAAGAAATCGAGGGCACGATGAACACGGACAGCAGAAGTCCCAGCGGTGAGGCACCGCCCACCACAGCAGAGCTACGCCGTCGCAGCGTCATGCCCCGGTCCGACGATCCACTGGTCTTCCCCAGCGGCAAGATTGCCCAGGATCCCAAGCGATATAACATGCCCGACGCTCCCGTGGCGGTTAAGCCGGAGTTGAAGCCGGAGCAGGAGCTGGAGCCCGCGCCGCCAGAGCCCACCCTTGAGCACGCACCGCCGTCAGACTCGGGCGAGGCACCTGAACCCACTGAGGGCCTCGATGCTCCTCCGAACACCAAGAAGTGGTGGCTGATTGGCGGGGGCGTGGGCCTAGGAGTCATCACGCTGGTGGTTGTTCTGCTGGTGGCGCTTGGCGGACGCGAACCTGTGATTGCTCCGAGTCCTTCCCCCTCACCAAGCCCCACGCCGTCACCCACCGAAGTCGTTGACATCGGGTTTGGGCTCCTTGACGACGGCATCGCGGATCATGAGTACCCCCCGCAAGCGCCGGCGCGCGGCGACGGATTTCCCACCGCCTATGTCATGGAGGACTGGGTCTGGGACAAGGCCGGACCGGGCTGGGCCCTCTCGGTTGTCTGGGGATCACGTCTCAACGACTACGGCGAACCCGCTGCTGGTTCAGAGTCCTGGGCTTACCTCCACAGTCCAGAAGGTGTTGCCTTCGAACTGTTCAAGCTCCCCCAAGACTTCAACTACGCACCTGCCGTGGCGGGGTGGCACGAGGACCAGCGCACTGCTTGGATTGTTGCCGAGTATGGCTCCAAGGCCGCGCTCTTCGATCTCACTACCGGCACACCAGATCCGTTGTCTTTCAAGATGTCCAGCGGATCGTCGCAGTCAGTACAGTTGGCAACAGCGCTTCCGGACAACACCGAACTGTGGGTAGCGCATGGCAACGAGTGGACGGAAACGCGTGTCTTCCTCCACTCGCCTTACGGGAAATGGACACGGGTCCTCGCCCAGAATGATTTCTACTTCAGCGATCCCTGGAGCGGGGTATCGCCAGACGGTGAGCGGGTACTGTTCAACATCTTCTCCACCGCCGACTCAGGCTTCACAAGCGCGAGGTCCGGCTCCATTGGCCGCCCCAATGCGGTTGTCTACGACCTCGCGACCGGTACCGAATCGTTTCTGAAGCCCAAGTACCCCTCGTGGCCCGACCATTGCAGCTTCACCACCTGGTCCGCAGCCGGCCCGCAGGTCAACTGCTGGGCCTGGAACGGTGGAAGCAGGGAGGAGTACTTCACGGTTGACTCCGCAGGAAACCTCACCGCAAGTGCCGGCCACTCCTTAACACCCGTCGCGGATCTCGAGAGCCTCGCTGAGTACACCGACGAGCCCAGCGGCATCAAGCTGGTCAGTGACATCGGCTCCATGCAGACGTTCGAGGTACGACTAGTGCGCGACGGGGAAGACATCGTGCTCGCAAGTCCGGGAGATCGCTGGTCGAGAGCCGGAATCTACGTCAAAGGCCTGACATCCATTGGCCCCGGGGTCTACCGCATTGACACGTACAGTTCTGGCAGTTTCCTCGTGGACACCACCAACGGCATCATGACTACCTTGGTTGGCATGTATCCCGCACCACCGAGTGGAGCGCTGCCGTTCTCGATCGTGCACTTTGGCGAAGGATCCGGCACCGGCAGCGGTTACTCAAACTACTACGGGTAGCAAGTGAGTTGAGGTGCGACTCGTCTAGGGTGTGAGCATGGCGACCATAACGCGCGCAGAGGTCAATGTCACGTCCCCCGGCCGCAACTTTGTGACCCTTCGGCTCACGGATGCGGATGGGACTACCGGGCTAGGCGATGCCACGCTTAACGGGCGCGAACTCGCCGTCGCTTCTTACCTTGCCGACCACCTCATCCCCCTCCTCGAGGGCCGCGAAGCGGACAACATCGAGGACACCTGGCAGTACCTCTACCGCGGTGCCTATTGGCGCCGCGGCCCGGTCACGATGGCCGCGATCGCTGCGGTCGATGTGGCGTTGTGGGACATCAAGGCTAAGCGCGCCAAGGTGCCGCTGTATCAACTGCTTGGTGGCCAGTCGCGAATAGGGGCGCTCGCCTACGGTCATGCGTCCGGACGCGAGATCCCGCAGATACTGGATTCCGTCAGGGAACACCTTGAACTCGGCTACAAAGCCATCCGCATCCAAAGCGGCATCCCAGGGCTCGGTTCGGTCTACGGCGTGGCAGCATCAGCCGCTGGTGGAGGCGAGCGCTACGACTACGAACCAGCCCGCAGGGGCATCGCTGGAGGCGAACGGCTCGCCCCCGTCGAAGAAGCCTGGGACACCCGGGCCTACCTGCGGCACATCCCCACGGTGTTCGAAGCGGTCCGCGCCGAGTTCGGCCCAGACCTGCCATTGCTCCACGATGGGCACCACCGTATGACCCCACGGGAGGCAGCGTCACTCGGCAAGGCACTTGAACCCTATGACCTGTTCTGGCTCGAGGATTGCACCCCCGCCGAGGATCAAGCGGCATTACGGTACGTCAGGTCCCAGACCACAACGCCGATCGCGATCGGCGAAATCTTCAACACGGTCTACGACTACCAAACGCTCATCACCGAAAGGCTGATCGACTACATACGCTCGGCAGTCACCCACACGGGCGGTATCACACACCTCAATAAGATCGCGGACTTCGCGGCCATCTACGGCATCAAGACCGGCTTCCACGGTCCCACTGACATCTCACCCGTTGGTCAAGCCGCGGCGCTCCACCTCGACATCGCGCTGCACAACTTTGGTATCCAGGAGTACATGAAGCACTCCGCCGCGACTCTTGAGGTCTTTGACACCGGCTACACGTTCACCGACGGGCTCCTACATCCCGGCGACCGGATGGGACTCGGTGTCGAGCTCAATGACGATCTCGCCGCGAAGCATCCTTACGATCCCGCCTACTTGCCCGTGAACCGACTCCTTGATGGGACGATGCACGACTGGTAGACCAGTCGCTCAGCGTCCCGGGCTGCGTTCCCTGACACCCGTGCACGACTGGTAGACCAGTCGCTCAGCGTCCCCGCCCCTAGATGTTTGGCGAAATCGGGGGCTGCTCGACGAACTCTTCGCCTTTGCCAAACGGCGGCGGAGCGTCGTGGTCATCCACCACTTCGGGACGGTCCGTGCCGGAGCGAATTGCTCGCGCGCTGACCAAAGCAATCACAAACATGAGCACGGCGGCGGCGGCGGCGAGGTAAAGCCCCATTCGGGCCTCGGAGGTCTCGATGAGGAATCCCGCGATCCACGCGCCGGCCGCGACACCCACGCCCATCCCGATGCGCAACCAAGCCATGCCTTCGGTGATCTGGCCCCGCGCGACTACGCGCTGCACTACTGTGTCTGCGTTGGTGAGTGCAGGGGCAATCGTTGCACCAGCGAAGAAGCCCACCGCGGCGAACACCCACAGGTTGGGTGCGACGCTGATGAGCACAAAGCCCACGGCTACAGCGAGTGATACGAGTACCGTCCGCTTCCATAGTGGTGTGAGCCAGTGGCGTGAACCATAGAGCAGGCCGCCAATGAGCGAACCGAGCGCGAGCACGCTGATGATTGCGCCCGCCCACACCTTCTGACCTCGCTCATCTGCGAACGCGACTGCAGAGATATCAAAGGACCCAAAAATCAGGCCGAGTCCCAGCGCGATGAACGCCACGGCCACCACCGACCGCGGCAGTCGCCAGCCCAGGCTCACTCCCCCGGCTTGGGAGCGGGTGGGCGGCTGGGTGCTGCGCTGCGCAAGCAAGATGGAGATGCCGATGACGGTACCCACGGTAGAGACGATGAGTCCCAGCGGCGCCCACACCGCGGTGGCGAGGATGGTCGCAACCGCAGGACCACCAATGAAGAGGACCTCATCGAGTGAGCCCTCAAGGGCGAAGGCGGTGTGAATATCCTTGTCGCTCTTGAGCATGTGTGACCAACGTGCGCGGGTGAGTGATCCCAACGGACCGCTGAGCGAGGCAAGACTGACCGCAATCCACAGCACGTACTCCGGACCAGTGCTCATCGCGGTGACCATGGCTAAGGAGGCGCCCACCACGTGGAGCACGGTGAGGGGCCACATGACGGCACGCTGGCCGTAGCGATCCGTCAGGCGGGCGGTCGGCACTGTCTGAAGCGCCCACACCAGGATGCCGACTGCGGCGACACGGCCAGCCATCTCGTAGCTGTCGTACTGGATCTGCACCATCAAGATGACGGAGATGTTGAACATAGCAATGGGTAGGCGTGACAGTAGCCCCGCGGACGCGAATGCTTTGGCGCCGGGCCGGTTCAGCAGCACTCGGTAGGTATCAAACACGCCTGCCATCGTCTCACTGATGAGTCGAGGCGGGGAACACTTACGGAGTAGTGGAGGGACGTGGCGGAGGCAGGTTGGTGCGGCGCTGCCGGCGGCGGTCCTGCATCACGAGCAGGGTGGCACCGCCCACGATCGCCACAAACGCCAGCGTGATGAGCGACCACCGGACGATGGGCGCCCAGTCGATCGCAGGTTCCGCGCCGGCGACAATGCGGATCTCTTGGTTGTTGAGCAAATCGGAGAGGCTCAGCTGCACCGCCTTGCCCCGTATCGTGCCCGCCGAAGCCTCGGTCACGAGGCCTGGGAACGAGTAGATGACGGCGACGTCGATGGCGTTGTCGAGAAGCGCGAGGTCCCCGCCGGCACTGTCGAGGCCGCTCAGTTCCTGCACAGAGTCTGAGGAAAGCGTCACCACGAAGGTGTCGCCAACGCGTTCGAGCGTCGCGACCGCTCCGACGGCACCGGTCACTGACGTGGCGGCATCGTTGAACTGCGCCAGCGGCAACGAGTCGACCTTGACTTCGATGCCGTCGAGGTTGCCATCCGTGTACGGCCCGACGGTGGCGGACTCCGGATACTGGTCAACAAGGTCCTGAAAGGCGTCTGCGTCCGTCGCTTGGCCAAACATCTCAGAGATGTCACCGCCGCCAGGGCCTATGAACTCTCGGACCGCAGCTTCATTGACGGCAACGATGATGTGTTGTGAATAGGTGTTATCTGCATGGACGGCGGTGTCGGCGAGTATCCGCACGCAGCCGCTGAGCGCCATGGAGGCGATCAGCGCGAGCGCGGCGATGCGAGATACTCGCCGAACCATCGTCATTCTTACTCTACGGTTCGATAACTGGTGCCGGAGGTGCCGGCGGCGCCTCCGTGGTGTCGGCCTTCTTCTTGCCTGATCGAACGACGAGCACGACCACCAGCACGATGACGCCAACGAAGAGGAGTACCCCGACAAGGGCGATGATCAGCCAGATCGGGATTCCGGCGCCGCCTTCAGTGGCACCGCCTACTGCGTACAGGTCTTCGGGACCAGCAAGCAGGTCCCACGTGACGGTCTTCCCTTCGAGCGTGCCGTTGTGCTCGGTGACGTCGCCGGGGAACGTGATGCTCAGCGTCATTTCAGCACCCTCGAACATCTCGGTGTCGCTTCCGCTGGTGGCATCCGTGTCGAACGGGCCGGAGACGACGAACGTGTCGCCGTCTCGAACGATCGAGAACTCGCCGTCGTCGCTGAAGTCCGCAAGGGACTCGCCTTCGAAGATCACGCGGGTCCCCACCCAACCGTCTTGCTTGTAGGGCTCTTCTCTCGCGTTGTCGAAGTCAGAAGACAGTTCATCGCCAAAGAGCTCCTTGGCCGCTTCCTCGTCAGAGGCAGCCTCTCCGCCGTTTTCGGCAAGCAGTTCCCCGAGGCCTTCCTGCACGGCGAAGACCATCGAGCCGTTCACAGTGTCGTCAGACTGCAGCTCGAGGTTCACCTCCATCTTGATACAACCGGACAGTACTACCGTGGCCGCAAGGGCGAGCGCGATGAGGCGCAGTGATTTCTTCATGCTCGTACCCTTTCACACCAGGCCCGTGAGGTCCAGGAGCAAAATCGCCTTTTTGGGGTCTTCGCGAACCACGGACGGCCGGCTAACCTTCCAGGGCCTCATTCACAACGTCGCGCGCCGCTTCTTGCACCTGGTTGAGATGCGACTCGCTGATGAAGCTCTCGGCGTAGATCTTGTAGACATCCTCCGTGCCTGAGGGCCGGGCGGCGAACCAGGCATCCGTTGTTGAGACCTTGAGCCCACCGATATCGGCGTCGTTCCCTGGAGCCTTGGTGAGCGTTGCTTTGATGTCCTGCCCGGCGAGCGTGGTGGCACGGACCTGCTGGGGGGAGAGCTTCTTCAGCGTGTCCTTTTGGGCTGGTGTGGCGGCCGCATCGACGCGGGCGTACCAGCTCTCGCCTAGGCGGTCGGTGAGGTTGCGGTGCAGTGCCGAAGGAGACGCTCCCGTGGTCGCGGTAATCTCAGCGCCAAGGAGCGCAAGGATGATGCCATCCTTGTCGGTGGTCCAAACTCGCCCGTCCCGACGCAGGAAACTCGCCCCGGCGGATTCCTCCCCACCGAACGCGATCGAACCGTCGAGCAACCCGTCCACGAACCACTTGAATCCCACGGGCACCTCCCGCACCTGTCGTCCCAAGTCCTTCCCCACTCGATCAATGAGGGCAGACGAGACGAGAGTCTTGCCAATGGCAGCATCCGCCGGCCACTGTGGACGGGTGCCTCCGTACAGGTACGCGATCGCTGCGGCAAGGAAGTGGTTGGGGTTCATGAGCGAACCGTCGGGGGTGACGATGCCATGCCGGTCGGCGTCCGCGTCGTTGCCCGTAGCGATGTCGTAGGGGGCGTTCGCGCCCGCCATGATGCCCCGCAGACTTGCCATCGCGTGTGGAGACGAGCAGTCCATTCGGATCTTGCCGTCCCAGTCGAGAGTCATGAACGCCCAGCGGGGGTCAACGTTCGGGTTGACCACCGTCAGATTGAGGCCGTGTTCCTCGCCGATCGCGCCCCAGTAGTCCACCGCGGCTCCGCCAAGGGGGTCCGCTCCGATGCGCACATCCGAGTTCTTGATAGCGGCAAGGTCAATCACCGACGGCAAGTCACGAATGTAGGCGGCCATGTAGTCGTACCGCTGCGTGGTCTCGGCGGCGAGCGCCTTTGGGAGGCTGACGCGCGGGACGCTCTTGTATCCAGCCTTGATGATCTCGTTGGCGCGGGTGGCGATCCACGCGGTGGCCTCAGTATCCGCGGGCCCGCCGTGTGGTGGGTTGTACTTGAAGCCACCATCGCGCGGCGGATTGTGAGACGGCGTGACGACGATGCCGTCTGCTAGACCCGGTCCGGACGTCCGCACACCTAGGGGCGACTGAGCACCATTGGCGATGAGGATGGCGTGCGAAATTGCGGGTGTGGGCGTGAAACGGTCGCGCGCGTCGACCCGAACTTCAACGCCGGCCGCAGCCAGCACCTCGAGGGCGGTGTCGGTTGCAGGGCCGGATAGTGCATGGGTGTCCTTGCCGATGAACAGCGGGCCGTCGATTCCTTGGCGCTCGCGATACTCGACGATCGCCGCCGTTGTTGCGACGATGTGAGCCTCATTGAACGCGGTGTCGAAGGCACTCCCGCGATGGCCGGAGGTCCCAAACGCCACCCGTTGCGTCGATTCGCCGGTGTCCGGGACAAGGTCGTAGTAAGCGCCGAGGAGCGCGTCAACATCAATGAGGTCTTCTGGAAGGGCAACCTGGCCCGCGCGTTCATGCATAGGGCCACTCTTGCGCACTGCACGCCGTCCCGCAAAGTAGCGACCGGACGCCCGTGGTTCACCGCTCTTCCAGCGCGTCTCGATAGGCTGGACCCATGGCCGTCCCGCCTCGCCCTTCAGCGCCGCAGCCCGCGGCCCACAGCGATGCGTCTGCCACCGCTGTCACGGCGCCAGGTGCTACCAAGAAGCGCAACCGCACGCGCAAAGACGTCACGCGTGACGCTTCGCTGGCTGCGGCCCTCATCGTGGCTCACAACCAGGCCCGTCGCATCGCGGCGACTGTCCGGGCCGCTCGGGCGATTCCGGGCGTTGACCTCGTGTTGGTCGTGGATGACGGATCGACGGACAACACCCAGGATCTCGCCCGGAAGGCGGGGGCAGTCGTGGTGCGGCACTCTCACTATCGAGGCAGGACCGTGGCAATGGAGACTGGTGCCTCGGTCATCGCGATGCGCGATGATCCCGCGCGCGAGCCCCGCGCTGTGCTCATGTTGCAGGGCAGCCTCGGCAACTACGCCATTGGTGCTGCGCCCTTAGTGCAGGCGGTGACAGAGCATGTGGCCGATCTCGCGATTGCGCTCACGGACACTCGCCGCCGCTCGCCAGGTGTTGCAGCGAAGTTGGCACGCAGAGCCGTGGAGAAGACTGCAAACTGGGTGCCTGAGCAACCGTTGAGTCGGATACGTTGCATGAGTCGCGAGGCCCTTGAGGCGGCGATGCCCCTCGCACGCGGCGCCGGTCTTGAGGTGGGAATGACGCTCGATGTGCTGCAGGCTGGCCTCACCGTGACCGAGGTTGATTGCGAAATTCGTCATAAGCCCCATACCGGAGCTGATCGGTCGGCAGCCAGTCGTGCGACCCAGTACCGTGACGTCATGATGGCAGTGAGTACGCGTCGCGTCCGAGCGGGCCTGACCTCTACCCGAAGTGCCGTGGGTGCTCGCCTGCGCCGCGCCCCAACTGAGGAGAACTGAGTGTCGACCAAGCCCCGCTACGCCTATCTGGGCCCGGAAGGCACCTTCACCTATCATGCGATGCGCGCGATGGTGCCGGATGGGCACGCGCAACACGTACCTGTGGTCGATGTCTTGACCGCCTTGGGTGCGGTGCGTTCTGGTGAGGCGGACTACGCGGTTGTCGCGATCGAGAACACGGTCGAGGGCGGCGTGACCGCAACGCTCGACACCCTCGCGACGGGCGCGCCCCTGGTGATTCTGGGTGAGGTGGTGTTGCCGGTCGCATTCGAACTTGTGGTGCGTCCGGGCACCAACCTGAAGGACATCGAGCGTGTGAGCGCACACTCCCATGGCTGGGCACAGGTGCGGCGTTGGGCGAACGATCGCTTGCCGGGAGTGGTGTTCGTGCCATCCTCGTCGAACGTCGCAGCGGCGGCGCTGCTGGCGGACACGTCCCACTCGGTGGCACAAGTCGGATTCGAGGCCGCGCTCGCCCCGCCAGGCACCGGTGAACGACTGGGCCTTGACGTGCTCGAAGACTCGGTTGCCGACAACCGACGCGCCGCGACGCGATTTGTGCGGGTGGGTCGCCCCGAGGCGGTACCGGCCCCCACCGGCGCGGACAAGACCACTCTGATGGTTCACTTGCCTACGGATAAGGCAGGCGCACTCCTCGAGATGCTTGAGCAGTTTGCAGCGCGCGGCGTCAACCTGTCGCGGATCGAGTCCCGGCCCATCGGGGACAGGCCCGGTGAGTATTCGTTCTCGATCGATGCCTCCGGGCACATTGCTGAGGCGCGGATGGCTGAGGCGCTCATCGGGCTTCGCCGCACCTGCCCGCTCGTGCTGTTTCTGGGTTCCTACCCTGCGGCGTTCAGCGAAGGCCCCACGCCCATCGCTCCAGGGACGTCAGACCACGACTTCGAGACCGCGCGAGCGTGGGTCGAGGGTTTGCGTGGCGGGAAGCACTAGTCCTACGCTGGTGCGCCCGTGAGGGTCTGCGCCTCTTCCGCCTTCTCCCGTGACTTGGTGGGTATCCGGACCGTGAGCGCGCCCGGGTCAACCCACCCCCTCACCACCGAGGCTTTACCGAGCGACTCGCCGTCCGCCTGAACACGCTGGGGGTGCTCCATGCGAACCTCGATGGAGGTGCCGCGCACGTGATCAATGCGCGATGTGCGCCACGCCGCCGGTACCTCAGGCTGCTTGATGCCCGCGCCCTGCGCGACCACCTTTCCGAACAGCTCGGTCCACCCCACAACCCCACCCCGTGCGTCGATCGTGGCGACGTCGAGGGTGCCGTCGTCCATCGAGGCATCGGGGACCAGTTGGAATCCGCCGGGCAGCTTCCCGCAGTTCGCGAAGATCACGGTGCGCATCAGGGAGTCGACCGGTTCCGCGCCGTCCACGGCGACGGTTGCGCGCATGCGCTTTGCTCCCATGTGTCGCATCGCGGCAAAGAAGTACGCGACCCACCCCAGGCGACGTTTGGCGCCGGCATCGGCCCCGGCGACCATTTCTGCGTCCAGTCCCGCGCCTGCGATGACCAAGAAGATGTGCGGGTTGTCGCGATCAGGGCCGTCATGGCGTTCGATCTCAAGCCACCCCACGTCAATCACGCGGTTGTCGCCCTCGAGAATCCCGCGTAGCGCGGCCTTGCGGTCAGTCAATGGGAGTTCCAGATTGCGCGCCAGAATGTTCCCGGTACCCATGGGCACGATGCCCATCGGAACGCCCATCTCTGCGGCTACTCCCGCGACCGCACGGACAGTACCGTCGCCGCCCACAGCGACCACCACGTTGGCCCCTGCTTCGATCGCCTCGCGAGTCATGCTGACGCCGGGATCTTCCGCGGTGGTGTGGAACCACATCGGCTGTGGCAAGTACCGGTTCGCGCATGCCCGGAAGGCCTGCTCGCGTAGTTCGGAGATCCCATCCTTGGTGGGGTTCGCAATGAACGCGACCACCTCTTTGCCTTCCCCCGCGGCGCTGTAATCGTTGTATGGGCCGTGCTCGGCCGGCCGAATGTTGAGGGTCCTCCGAAGGAAGGCCGGAATGATCGCAGGTTCGCGCGCACCCACTCGCCTCACGAGCATGATCGCGAGCGACAGGGCCGCGATGCCAATGGCAAGCGCAACGCTTGCCAGAGTGATACTGAGAACCATGGGACGAGCCTACGCGGACCCCGTTAGACTCACCACATGATTGACCTCAAGTTGCTCCGTAGCGACCCGGACCAGGTCCGCGAGAGCCAGCGCTCACGAGGCGAAGACCCAGGCGTGGTGGATGCCGTGCTCGCCGCGGACGCCGAGAGCCGGGCGGCGCTCGCGCTGTTCGAGTCGCGCCGTGCCGAACAGAAGGCGTTGGGCAAAGAGGTTGCACAGGCCACCGGTGCGGACAAGGCGACCCTGCTCGCGAAGGCGCAAGCGCTGGCCAGTGAGGTCAAAGAGCTTCAGGCATCGGCCGATGCCGCTGGCACCAAGGCGGTTGAGCTCGCTCGCGCTATTGGCAACCTTCCCGAGCCAGGCGTGCCAGCCGGTGGCGAGGACGATTACGTGGAGCTACGGCGCGTGGGCACACCCCGCGATTTCGCCGCCGAGGGCATCGAGGTCAAGGATCACCTCGCCTTGGGAGAGTCGCTCCGCGCTATCGACATGGAACGCGGCGCGAAGGTCTCTGGTGCCCGCTTCTACTTCCTCACCGGGATCGGCGCGCGACTTGAACTGGCGATCCTCAACGCGGCCATGGCATCGGCCATTGATGCAGGCTTCACCCCGATGATGACGCCCACGTTGGTGCGCCCCGAGACGATGGCGGGCACCGGCTTTCTGGGGGCACACGCCGATGAGATCTACTACCTTGAACGTGACAACCTCTACCTCACAGGTACCAGCGAAGTGGCACTCGCGGGTTACCACGCCGATGAGATCCTCGACCTCGAGACCGGCCCCCTGCGCTACGCGGGTTGGAGCGCGTGCTACCGGCGTGAGGCCGGATCCGCAGGCCGTGACACTCGCGGCATCATTCGGGTCCACCAGTTCCACAAAGTCGAGATGTTCACGTATTGCACAGCGGCCGATGCTGCGGCTGAGCATGCGCGCTTTCTCGCCATCGAGGAGGCCATGCTGCAGGCACTCGAACTGCCTTACCGCGTGATCGACACCGCCGCCGGGGATCTGGGCCTGAGCGCGGCGCGTAAGTTCGACTGCGAGGCGTGGCTTCCCAGCCAGGAACGGTGGATGGAGGTCACGTCCACCTCGAACTGCACCACCTATCAGGCGCGTCGGCTGAGCATCCGCGAACGGGGCGAAGGCGGGACGGAACCCGTGGCCACCGTGAACGGCACCATCGGCACCACGCGCTGGCTGGTCGCGTTGCTCGAGAACCACCAGCAAGCGGACGGCGCTGTCTACGTGCCGCCACTTCTGCGGCCGTACCTGGGTGGTCTTGAGCTTCTCGAGCCGGTCAAGTAGAGCGCTGTGGGTCGCGAGATGCCGGGCGCCCGTCGTAGGGTCGTGTCATGACCGTGCCTCCCGAGGACTTCAAGCCTCCGTTGGACCGTGACGACTGGCGGTTGCTGGGCCTCGACATTGACGGAACCCTGATGCACTGGGGCGGCGACATTTCGCCGGTGGTGGCGGACGCCGTTGAGAAGGCGCGCATGTGCCGCAATCACGTGATCCTCGCGACCGGGCGCAACATTGTCGCGACCCTGCCCGTTGCAGAGGCGCTCGGGATCCGGCGCGGGTGGGCCGTGTGCTCTAACGGTGCTGTCACGATCCGGTTGAACCCCGCCACCCCGGGCGGCTATGACATCGTCGAGAAGATCACGTTCAACCCCCGCGCGGCCCTTGAGCTGATTCGCGACGAGATGCCTGACGCGTTCTATGCGGTCGAGGACCTTGGTGTGGGTTTTCGCGTGAGCCGCGAGTTTCCCATGGGTGAACTCGCGGGACGGCAGCGCCTTGTGGAGAACTTTGACGAGTTGTGTCATGACGAAGCCACCCGCGTGGTGGTTCGCGCTCCCGGGGTTGACGTCGCCCACTTTGACGACTTGGTGGAACGCATCGGCCTGTCTGAAGTCACCTACGCCGTGGGATACACAGCATGGCTTGACCTGACCCCTCCCGGGGTATCCAAGGCGTCGGCGCTGGAGACCTTGCGTCGGCAACTAGGCGTCTACCCGGATCACACGGTGGCGGTAGGCGACGGGAACAACGACATTGAGATGCTGCGATGGGCCAAGCAATCGTCCGCCATGGGAAACGCACCGGACAAGGTTCGGGAGGCGGCCGACGAAGTCATCGGCACTGTCGAGGAAGACGGCGTGCTGACCGTTCTCCACCGTCTGATTGACCCAGATCGCCTCGCCGTGCTCTAGGTCCTGCGCAGATAGGCTGATGCCATGAACTGGCTTACGTCACCGTCCCATCACCGTTGGCTCGAAGGCGAAACGTGCCGCCTTCTCGACTTTGGAGAGGCGAGCGTCGACCCCCAAGGCGGGTTTGGATGGCTTGCCGAGGACGGCACGCGCCATGTCAAGAAGGACACCGAGTTGTGGATCACGTGTCGCATGACTCACGTCTACGCGCTCGCGTCGATGATGGGCCGGCCGGGGGCGTCGGCGCTCGTTGACCATGGCGTCGAAGCGCTCCAGGGACGCCTCAAAGACCACGACCATGGAGGGTGGTTTGCGGCGGTCAACACCAGCGGGCCTACCAACACGACCAAAGAGGCGTATGGGCACGCCTTTGTGATTCTCGCCGCTTCGTCAGCAACGGCAGCGGGCCGCCCGGGGGCTCGGGCCCTGCTCGACGAGGCACTCGCGATTCACACTGATCGGTTCTGGGACGACCTTGTGGGCATGAGCCGCGAGAGCTTCACTGCAGACTGGTCGGAAGGGGAGTCATACCGGGGCATCAACGCGAACATGCACACCCTTGAGGCATATCTTGCGGCGGCCGATGTCACCAATGATCATGAGTACCTGCGGCGCGGGCTTCGCATCTGTGAGCGCGCGGTGCATACCTTTGCGCGCGGCAACTCGTGGCGGCTCCCGGAGCACTTCAGTGAGGCCTGGGAGCCTGACCTCGACTTCAACAAAGACACCCCGGCCCACCCCTTTAGGCCCTATGGCGCGACCATCGGGCACTGGTTTGAGTGGGCGCGACTCACTCTGCAACTTGCCGCCTCGTTGCAGCAAGCTGGCATGGCCGCACCGGAGTGGATGGCGGACGACGCCCGCGCTCTCTACGACGCCGGAGTGCGTGAAGGATGGAACGTTGACGGCGCGCCCGGATTCGTTTACACCGTTGACTGGGATGGAAAGCCTGTGGTGCGTGAGCGCATGCACTGGGTTGCGGCGGAGGCCATCGGAGCGGCGGCGGCGCTATGGTCAAAGACCAAGCGCGACGAGTATGCCCAGCAGTATCAGCAGTGGTGGGACTACGTGGGAGACCACCACCTTGACCATCAGCAGGGATCCTGGTGGCATGAGCTCGGCACGGATAACGAGGTGTCCCGCACCGTCTGGGAGGGCAAGGCGGATACGTACCATGCCGTTCAAGCCACACTGATTCCGCGCTTGCCGATCTCGCCCGCGCTGGCTGCATCCCTTGCTGCGGGAAACCTCGCTTAGGCCGTCGCCGCTTCCGTGGTGAGGATGAGTTTGCCGAACACTGCACCCGAGTCCATCTCGCGGTGAGCATCGACCACGTCATCGAGTGCGTAGGTGCGGTGGATGACTGGTTGCAGGTGACGTGGAACCCATGGCCAGACATCGCGCTCCACTGCTGCCACGATTGCGGCCTTCTGGTCGTGTGGCCTGCTCCGTAGTGTGGTGCCGATCACGCGGGCCCGCTTGGCGAGGAGGGTCGCGAGGTTCAGCGGGGCAGTGGAGCCCTGCTGAAGCCCGATGACAACGAGCGTGCCATCTGGAGCGAGCGCAGCAATGTTCCGCTCGAGGTACGCCGCACCTACGACGTCCACAATCACGTCCGCCCCACCCATGTCTTGAGCCGCCTCAACGAAGTCGTCAACGTGATAGTCGATCGCCACGTCCGCGCCCAGGTCCCGGCACCGCTGTGCTCGTTCTGCACCTCCAGCGGTGACCACCACCCGCATGCCGAGTGCCTTGCCGATCTGAATCGCCGTGGTGCCCACTCCACCCGAGCCCCCGTGGACCAGGAGCGTTTGGCCAGCCGCGGCATCGGCCGCCCGGAGGTTAGACCACACGGTGCATGCCGCTTCCACGAGGCCGCCAGCTGACACCAATGGCAGGCCGGGAGGTGCCGGCAGTACGAGGTCCTCGGCAACGGTAACGAGTTCGGCGTAGCCCCCTCCTGCCAGTAACGCGCACACGCGATCGCCGACATTCCAGCGCGCCACGTCACTACCAGTCGCAGCAATGGTTCCGCTTACTTCGAGCCCGGGCCACGCCGGTGCGCCAGGAGGCGCTGGATAGTGGCCTTGGCGCTGAAGGACGTCCGCACGATTAACGCCGGCTGCGGCCACCGCGATCACAACCTCGTGCCGATCAGCGACCGGAGGGAGAGCGCTCTCAACTTTGAAGGATTCAGGACCCCCAAAATGGGGCAAAACGGCCACTTTCATCAAAAACCTCCCAGAACTGCCGTCATAGAGTGCAACCTATAGCGTCTCAACCAGTAAGGCGTAAGCGCTTGTACTCATGTTCGTTGGCATCGCAGCCGATAACAGTGGGGTCCAGGCTCATCGCCACCGGAGGAAAGACCTACCGTCACCACCCTCGACGGTACGCAAGGGAGAGGTTCCATGCTCCAACGGCTCGGTATTCGCGGGAAGATCCTCGCGGTGGTCGCGGTGCCAATTATGGTGCTCGTGCTCGCCGCCGGTTTGGTGACCCTGCAAGCGACCCGAGACCTCTCGCGTGCGCAGAACGTGGAGCAGCTCCTCGACGTTATTGACGCCGCTGCCACCTTGACGAACGACCTTCAGGATGAGCGTTGGAACGCCGTCAACTACCTGCACTCCTACATCACGTTCTCGTCCCGCGTGTCGAGTGCCGTCGTTCAGCTCAACGACACGTTGGGCGCGCTGGATGAGCAGGCCGAGACCTCAGCGGCAGTGGCGGCAGTGGTGAATGACGTTCGCGCCATCCTTGAGGGTGGGGCGGGGACTCCCGCCCTCACGGATCTGCGCACGGCACGGGACGTGCCCCGCGACGCCGACGGCTGGTTTGTGTGGCCTGCCGAAGACGCGGTCGCGCGCGTGACAGCCGACTACGCGACCATGGCCGCCGCGCTTGACGCGGTTCGACGCAACACCCCTGAGTCGCTGGGAATCTCCACCGAGCTCGCGCGTGTCACCACGCTGGTGGGGCAGGAGGGCAACGTCACTGGGTCCCTGCTGACGGTGCCCGCAACCTTCCAGCAGGCGGTGATCGACTCTGCAGCAGTGTCCGCACTCTCCGAGCGCAGGTTTGTCTCGATCGTCGATTCGATCGCGGACATCCCCGACAACACTCGTGTGCTTGTCACGGCACGCTCGGTCACCCGCAAGGCTGACGCGGGAAAGGTGATCCGCGAGGGCATTCCGTCAATCCTGCGTGGACCGGCAGTGGTAAACACCTGGTACGCGGACATTATTGGTGACTTGACCGCGTTGGCGAACGATGTCGCGGCCACCGCAGGTGAACCCCAGTTGACCTCGACGCTGCAAGGTTACGCGGCCATGCAGACGCTCGTTGAGAAGTTCAAGCTGGAGGCGCTCTTCACCGAGCGACTCTTGCGTGCACAGGAGTTCCAGACAGGCGAGTCAGAGCAACGTGCCCGCATCGCGGTGGAGACAGACCTGGCCCTCGAGAGCGCCCAGCGGCTTGTAGATCCGCTCTTGTCGAGGGGCGAGCGCGTGCCGGATTATGGTGCTTCGGCGACCACGACCACCGGCGACCAGGTGACCTTTGTGTCGACACGACAGTTCGTCTCGGATGGCTTGACCACCAGCCTCCAAGGTGCTCAGGTGCAGGGCTGGGAAAGCAAGGTGAATCAGGAGATCGCTGTCCACCTCCCGATCCGTGCTGAACTGCAGATCCGGGCGCGAGACCTCGCCCAGACCGCACAGCAGGCCACGTTGTTCACCACGATCCTCACGGCCGCTGGCGCCGTCATCATCGTTATCGCATCGTTCCTGATCGCCCTCTTGATCGCCCGCCGTATTGTTGGTCCGCTCCGACGCTTGACCACCACCGCTACCGCGGTGCGTCAAGAGTTGCCGCGACTCGTGGAGCGCGTGGCGCTGCCTGGCGAGACCGTCGACGTTTCGGAAGTGCAGATCCCTGTGGAGTCCTCTGACGAGGTGGGACGCCTGGCAGAGGCGTTCAACTCGGTCAACGCGGCAACCCTGGCCATCGCCGGTGAACAGGCCGCCCTGCGTGGCTCTATTTCCGAGATGTTCGTCAACGTGGCTCGCCGCGACCAGGTGCTCCTGAACCGCCAACTTGCGTCAATCGACGAGATGGAGCGAACCGAGGACAACCCGAACACGCTGACCAAGCTGTTCGCGCTCGATCACCTGGCAACCCGAATGCGTCGTAACAGTGAGTCGCTGCTCGTGCTCGCAGGCATCGACACCGGGCGACGGTTGCGCCGGCCCATGCCGTTGTCCGACGTGATCCGGACAGCGTCTTCGGAAATCGAACTGTACGAACGCGTCCAGCTTGAACTCGACGCCGACCCCGCCATGGTGGGGCACTCCGCGTTGACTGCCGCCCACCTGTTCGCTGAGTTGCTGGAGAACGCGACCGTGTTCTCAGACCCAGGCACGCCTGTTGTGGTGCGCACCACTGAGCGCGACGGCAACTTCATCGTGGAAGTCGTCGACGGCGGAATCGGCATGACCCCGGAGGAACTTCAGGAGGCCAATAACCGCGTGGCCTCGACAGCGGCCTCTGAGATCCTTGGCGCACAGCGACTTGGACTGTTCGTGGTTGGCCGCATTGCGCGCCGTGTTGGTGCACGCGTGGAGATCCAATCCAAGGAGGGGTCCGGCACGACCGCGATCGTGACCATGCCACCCACGATGTTCGACCTCACCGCAGAGGTGGACTCGACTCACACGAGAGACAGCACCGTCAACACGGAGCTTCGTGCACCATCAGCGTTGGTCTCGCACACGTCTGACGACGAACTGATGGACGACGTCGCTACGGGCGCAACCCCTGCGCATGCTGCACCCGTTGACGCGCCGATTGGTGTAGGCAGCTACCAGCCGATCGCCATCGCCAAGGGCGGCGAATCGTCAATCGATGACCTCATCGCCGCTGATGCAGCCGCGGCGCCCTCCGGGCACGCTGCCGATCCCGCGAGCTTGATTGATGGGGCGGGCGCCACCGGGCTCCCCACCCGCCGGAAGAAGTCGGGCGAGGAAGCCGAGCAGGGCCCAGTTGGCGAACCCATCATGGGTCTCCCGGCACGTGCCACCGCTGCTCAGATGAGTGCGTTGGAGGCCGATGCCCCCTCCGGCTTCACGCCGGCGGTGGCGGCGAACGAAGTCGCGCCACAGACCGCAGAGGCACGCGCGTCTATGTTCCGCGGGTTCCGCCCGCGCGGCGAGGCCGCGGAATCAACCGTAGGCATCGAACCTGATGCAGAGTCCTTAGGTCAGGCGTCCCGTCGCGGTGCCGTGGCACCCGATGAAATTCCCTTGCTCGAGGAAGACGACGTCGATCGTCCTTCTTACGAGCCGGAACCAGAGCCTGAGGTGCGGCCCGCGCTTGCTGTCGACCCCGCCGATCCCCGTGACACAGCGGCACCGGTGGTGCAGCAGTCCCCGTTGATCTCGACAGGTTACGACCAGGAGTCGACGGAGTTCGACAGCGCTGGTACCGCACGTTTCAGCGGTCTCGCCGCTGACGCTATGGTGGTCCCCCAGTTCGACGACGATGACGACTACGAGCCCGCCGCCATGGAGGAGCCGCCCGTGCGCGAACCAGAAGCAGAGCACGCCCCTGAGCCGGTGGCAGGAGTTGAGCACGTGTCGCTTGGCGATGAGCCGTCCGCACCTCAGCCTGCGCCCGAGCCAGTGGTGGAGCACGTGGCCAATCCCTTCCCGGCTGGACTCTCCTCAGCGCCAGCGACATCTGGCCCCAGCATTGACGACTTGATTGCAGGCGACGGCACCCAGGACGCCGATTCCAATGGGTTCTTTGGGCGGCTGTTCGGACGAGGCAAGAAGGAGATGGACGGTGCTGCCTCGACAGCGCCGATCACTCCAGCGGTAGCTCCGAACGCATTCGCGCCAGACACGTCACCCCAGCCCGCGGCGGCGTCACCCAGCTACTCGCCGCCAGAGATCAGCCCCGAACCTTCATGGGAGACAGCGGCGATCGAGCCGGAACCGGCTTCTGCGACTGACGACAGTTGGCAGCGAGACGTCGCCGTACAGAACTGGGACAACGACGCTTACGCTGCCCCAGCGTCGGCTCCGATGTCCATCACGCCGGCTGAGTCGTTGACACCGTACAACCCGGGCCGGCCCGGCACCGCCGCACCCGTCTATTCCGCCGATCAGCTGGCGAACCCCGAGGGTTGGGAGACCGCGGGTGCAAGCGCCCTCGAAGCGGCACAGCCTGACGTCAGCTCCACGTACATCCCGGTAGTCGATATCCAGCCAGCGCCGATGCTCGGCACTGAGGACGGGCCGGACATCACCAGTGAGGTTTTCTCCGAGCTCAGTTCACTGTCGGCGGAGCGCCCCAAGGTCCAGAAGACCCGTGCCGGACTTGCGAAACGCAGAGCCGAGGACGCGCCTCCCGTGGAAGTTAAGAAGATTGAGGCACCCGTTGAGGCAAAGCCCGCGAACCGTGACCCCGACCAAATGAGGACGCGTTTCAGCAGCTTCTATTCCGGCACTCAACGAGCACGCAAAGATGTGGCCGAACTCGATAAGCGAACTCAACCGGCTTCGGCAAAAGACTGACATGATGAGTATCAACGAAGTGAACCAAGTGCTCCACCCCAGGAGCATTAACCTCAAGGAGGAGCAGTGACCGCGCTAAGTACCGAGGCCACCAATTTCGGGTGGCTCCTGGACAACTTTGTCCAGACCGTACCCGGCACTCGCCACACGCTTGTCGTCAGTGCTGACGGCCTGCTGATGGCGATGTCAAAGAATCTCGACCGGACCGGTGGCGACACGCTTGCAGCTGTAGTCTCCGGAATGGCGAGCCTCACGAGAGGCGCTGCTCGTCAATTGCAGGCCGGCGAAGTTCGACAATCAATCATCGAGATGGACGAACTGTTCCTGTTCCTGATGAGCGTCTCGAACGGCTCCGTGCTCGCGGTGGCTGCAGACTCGACCTGTGATGTGGGCCTGGTTGGCTATGAGATGACCTTGCTCGTGTCGCGCACGGAGAACGCATTGACTCCTCAACTGATCACGGAGATGCGTCAGAACTTGCCCACTGACGGAGCAACCCGCTCTTAGGGACCTGACATGAGCGAGTCGATGAGTCCGTCGGAGCACGGCAGCGATGATGAGGCCTACACGGTACGACCGTACGCGGTCACCGGTGGGCGCGTCAGCGCCGCAGGCGGGGAACTTCCTATGGAAGCCCTGGTGGAGTCGACGGTGGACGCGAAGACTTTGAAGGGGTTAACCCCGGAGAAGAAGAAGATCCTGGTGCTTGCAGCAGGACAGTATCAATCTGTGGCGGAACTCTCTGCCCATACCCGGCTTCCTTTGGGTGTGGTGAGAGTGCTCGTGACGGATCTTTCAGAATCAAATTACTTGATAATTCACACTGCAGGAACAGCATCAGATCCCAACACCCATGATGCGTCCGGCGGAATTTCACTGAGTCTCTTGGAGAGTGTCCTCGATGGCATCGCAGCCCTCTGACGCAGCCGTCGCGACTAGCGACGTTTCTGTAGCCCCTACCGTTGTCAAGATTGTGATCGCGGGTGGTTTTGCCGTGGGCAAGACGACCTTCATCGGTTCCATCTCTGACATTGACCCACTTAACACCGAAGCTGCTATGACCGAACACTCGGTTGGCGTGGACGATGCCGGTGGTGTCACAGATCGCAAGACCACCACGACAGTGGCGATGGACTTCGGTCGCATCGCCCTGCCAGGGGCCTTGTGGCTTTACTTGTTCGGTACACCTGGCCAGGACCGGTTCCTGTTCATGTGGGACGACCTCGTCCGCGGTGCGATTGGCGCCGTGGTGCTTGTCGACACGGAGAGGCTCGACCAGTGCTTCCCCGCGGTGGACTACTTCGAAGGTCGCGGAATCCCGTTCGTCGTGTGCGTCAACTGCTTTGACGGCGTAGCCCGTCACCAGCTTGAGGACGTCCGCGAAGCGCTCGGCATCCCGGATGAAGCTCCCATCATGTACACGGACGCGCGCGAGAAGGCTGCCACAAAGCAGGCTCTCATCGCGGTGGTCCAATTGGCCATGAAGCGGCTCAAGGACAACTAGGTCACGCCCGTAGCGCGCGTCTCGATGGTGGGGGCGCGTCACGAGCTTCGATACGCTGATACGCGTGATCTACGTTGACGGTTCTGCGCTATGCCGCTTCCTACCAGGGGTGCGGTATTACGACGAGTGGAATCGTTGGATAGTGCCGAACGTCAAGGAAGTCGCGACCACCCAACTCGGCCTCACTGAGCTGCGACAAGCGGCCGAGTTGTACCCGCGCGAGTCCAAGGCGCAGGCATTCGAAGTGGTCGAGGTGGTGCGAGCCACGATGCCACTCATCCGCTTTTCGGATGAGAACGTGGGTGTGTCAACGCACGTTGCCGCGGTCCTCAAGCCGTTCGCCGCATTGCACTTGGGCGCTGCCGTGACGCATCCAGCGATCGACTCGATTGCGACCTATGACGCGGAACTTGCTAGGGTTGCCGAGCTGTACAAGTTACATGTGGTGACGCCGGGTTTGCCCGACGGTTGGCACAACGAGTAGCGCCAAGGAGAGTTGACCGAGCGGCCGAAGGTGACAGTCTTGAAAACTGTTGAGGCGTGACCCGCCTCCGTGGGTTCGAATCCCACACTCTCCGCACTGCGACGCCCGCCGTCGCCACCCCCAAACATTTGACATATGTCTAACCTGTGGTCAATACTCAGGATTAGATGAATGTCGAAGGAGGTGATGGCGATGACTCAGTACCTAGAAGGCGACGGCTGCTGCGGCGCTGGTTGCTGCTAAGCCCCTCAAACACACCGAGCGACGTGCCTCCCGCAAGGGCAGGCACGTCGCTCGCTTTGCTCCGAACGTCCCAAGCCAGGTAGTCTGTGGAGTCGCTCCGGGAGACGTCGCATAGTCCGGCCTAGTGCGCGGTCCTGCTAAGACCGTGAGGGTGTTAAAGCCCTCCGTGGGTTCAAATCCCACCGTCTCCGCTCTCCACCTTTCTAGGTGAGGCTGTCTGAACTACACGTCGCAACCAGAGTGCCTAGATGCGTCACCGCAGCAGTGATCTGGTTGTCCAGGAACGCACCCGAGCCGATCAGCGCATCTCCATCAATAGCGATCACGGCGTCGCTCCCCAAGAATCCTTCGCTCGTGGCAACCAATCCCATGATCGGATCATTGGGGTGGTCGATGTCCTGGATGGATATCTCGTGAATCACTCCCTCGCCTTCAAGCCGGCCCAACCCTCGAGTGTCGCGAACATTGGCTTGCAATTGGAGAGCGACACCCTCGGGAGTCGCGCCGCGGGCGTCAGAGGTGAAGGAGTAGGCGTCGCTCGCTGTGTTGTCGTGGCCAAGCGCGCAGCGGAAGTTGTCGAACTCAAACGTCAGCTCGCCTACCGTGAGCGTCGCGGTACCGGGGTCACTGACGGCGTCATCAGTCTCACCAGGAGTCGCTGTGACACCTGTCGCCGGCTCCTGGCCGGTGGAGGTCGTTCCGGTACCGGTGGGAGGGGCATCGTCTCCACCGCAACCGCCCAACGCGATTGATACTGCCATCACTACAGGAATCATCATTCGACGCGTCATTGCTTCACACCTTCCTGGAACGGCTGCGTTGCACCCGTGCGGAACGCCGGTGCTACCCCTCACGGTAGCGGTGAAGAGCCGCACTTTGCTAGGGGCTTCTCGTGGTGAAGGATGCGGCGGCGGGCGCATTTGAGAGGGGTCCGCTGGCACGCTACACTAAGGGGCCGGTTCATGCGGCGCGCGCCCGTAGCTCAACGGATAGAGCATCTGACTACGGATCAGAAGGTTGGGGGTTCGAATCCCTCCGGGCGCACTCAGGTCACCCCGTGAGTGTGATCGTCCTCGAACAGGTCGGCGTCGATGCCGCAGGTCGTGGCCTCCGACGTGTGACCAAGCATCTACTGCACAGCCCTGGGGTTGTTGCCGGTCGAGCGACGCACGATCAACTCGGGGATTCGTGGCGGCATTGGCGGGGGTGGTACGCCGTCGATGAGCGCGAGCAGTTGCTGAACCGCATGCCTGCCCTGGGCAGCGAAGTCGATCCGAAGAGTCGTGAGTGGCGGCGAGAAGTACGCAGCTTCTGGGGTGTCGTCAACTCCGGTCACGCTTACATCGTCCGGGACCCGGTATCCGCGCTCGTTGAGGGCAAGGATGGCACCGAGCGCCGTCTGGTCATTCGCGGCGACAAAGGCAGTCGCGGGCAGGTCATCCGGCAGCGAGAGAATCGCCTGATAGCCGGAGCGGGAGGACCAATCGCCGTGAATGAGGCCTTGAGAGCGCATGCCGAGCTCGGCGACCGCCGCCTCGTATTCGCGTGCGCGGTTGCGCGCCCCCACCCAGCCGCTCGGGCCGGCGATGTGCACGACATCGCGGTGACCGAGCTCAGCGAGGTGTTGCAGCAGGGGGAAGAGACCGTTGAAGGCGGGTGTGGAGTCGCTTGGCACCCTGTCGTGGCCCGTAGCCAGGTAGACCGGCACCCGGAACGTCGTTGTCTCCACCGCCTTCGTTACCTCGTCGGTTGACGCGAGCGCGAGCACCCCTGCGAGGTCGAACTGCAGCGCGAGGTCGATGGACTCGCGAATCGCTGCGGGGTCGTGCACATCCAGTGTGATGACGTCGAGCAAGTAGCCGGCGTCACGGGCGGCCATGTTGGCACCCTCGAGGATCCTGTTCGGACCCACCTGGGTGATCTCATGGGTGAGCGCGGCAATGCGGTGCGAGCGGCCAGTTGTCAACGAGCGGGCATTGAGATTGGGCCGGTAGCCGAGTTCGCGGATCGCCTCGGTGACGCGGTCACGGGTCTCGGGGCGGATGCCCGCGTAGCCCTTGAGCAGCCTGGTCACGGTCGCATGGGACACCCCGGCGGCTCGCGCCACGTCGTAGATCGTGGCTGGCCGTTCGACGCTCGGCTGCGTCTCGGTCATGTGTCCTCCGGCGATAGTGGGCTTGAGTCCGTGACGTTACCCAAATGAGACTTGACATCATCATGTTACCGGCAACATAATGGTCGCCACCACATGTTGCCGGAAACATTCGACAACTTAGCCCCGACGATGTTGCCGGTAACATTCCGGTAGCCTAGCCACAATGGAGTGAGCCTTGGCCGACGCGCACCTGCTACCCGACCGAATCTTGTTCGGCGCGGCGTTCTACAACGAGTACCGCGTGAACGGTGAACTCGAGCGGGACCTCGACCTCATGGTCGAGGCATCCTTCTCGGTCATTCGCGTTGGCGAGTCCGTGTGGGCGACGTGGGAGCCCGAGCCAGGCGTGTATCACCTTGACTGGCTACAGCCGGTGCTTGACGGTGCGCACGCTCGAGGCATCTCGGTGGTGCTCGGCACGCCCACCTATGCGGTGCCGCCGTGGCTGCGTGCGATGGATCCTGACCTTGCGGGTGAGGCGGCCACCGGGGTGCGCCAACCCTGGGGGTGGCGCCAAGAAGTCGACATCACGCATCCCCTGTTCCGGCAGCACGCGGAGGGCGTCATCCGGGCGATCCTCGCGAGGTACGCCAAGCACCCCGCGATCATTGGCTATCAGGTCGACAACGAGCCCGGCGCGCTCCTGCTACACAACCAGCGCGTGTTCGAGGGCTTCCTGCGCTGGCTCGAAGGCCGCTACGGGGATGTCGAGACCCTCAACCGCGAGTGGGGGCTCACGTTCTGGTCTCAGCGCATCCGCAGCTGGGACGAGCTCTGGCGTCCCGACGGCAACCACTCGCCGCAGTACCAGATCGAGTGGCGCCGGTACCAGGCGGAGCTTGTCACCGACTTCATCGCGTGGCAGGCCGGCATTGTGCGCGAGTACTCCGATCCCCGCCAGTTCGTGACCACCTGCATCTCGTACGAGCGCAAACCGATCAACGACGAGAAGCTCGTGCAGGAGCTCGATGTCACGGCGGGAAACCCGTACTACATGATGCAAGAGGCGCTCCGCATTGGCGTCGAGGTACCGCGAACCGCATTGTGGTGGACGTCCGGAGTGTGGGCACTCTACGGGCAGGGCGACCGCATGTTTAGTTCAGCTCAGGCTCCGTTCCTGGTCACCGAGACGAACGCGCAGTCCATCGGCCAGTCTCACTGGCAGCACCACACCCCGTACCCGGGCCAGATCGCGCTCGCGGGACTCGCGTTGGTGGCCCGCGGCGCTCGAATGATCGAGTACTGGCAGTGGCAGACCCCGCACTACGGCATCGAAACCTACTGGGGCGGGGTGCTGCCGCACAGTGGCCAACCTGGTCGCATTTACCGTGAGATCGCGGAACTCGGTCACCGACTGCGCGACCTGGGGCCACACCTTGAGGGGTTCACGCCCGATGCCGACGTCGCGTTGCTTTACTCGATCGACAACAAGTACAGTTTCGAGTTCTACCCGCCACTCGCCGACGCCGTCGGCGGTCCGGATCGCACGTCGTACCTGCGGATATTCGATCGCTACTACCGTGCAGCCTTCGAGGCGGGCATCCAGAGCCGGATCGTGCACGCCGACCAGTTCCGGCAGCGAGACGCCGCGGACTTCGCGGCCGAGTTCCCGACACTCATTGTCCCCACGCTCTACATCGCCGATGATGGCATGCTCGACGCCCTAGTGCGTTACGCGGAGGCGGGCGGGCACCTCGTCATTGGCATCCGAACCGGCTACGGTGACCACATCGCCAGGGCCAGGCCCGAACGAGCGCCTGGGCGTCTTGCCGCCGCAGCGGGGGTTTGGTACGACGAGTACTCGACGCTCGACGCACCCGTTGGCATCGACGGCACCACGTTCGATGGCGGCCAGGCTGAGGGTTGGGCCGACGCACTCATCGCTGACGGTGCCGACGTTGTGGCCACCTATTCTTCGGGCATCTACGCGGGGCGACCCGCGATAACGTCGCGCGAACACGGTGCCGGTCGCGTCACCTACGTGGGAACGCTACCCGACCTCGCGCTTGGGACATCCATTCTTCGGTGGGCCGTCCCGATGACGAGCGCGAGCGAATGGCGGACGGATGCCTCGGTCACAGTCACGTCGGGCACCAGTGCGGCTGGGCGGGTTTGGTTCATCAGCAACTGGTCTCCCGATCCTGCGACCGCTCACCCGCCGCAGCGACGCGGCGAAGAACCAATCGTTCTCGAACCGTGGGACGTCACCGTCCTGGTCGAGCAACGCGACCCCGAATCCGGGGCCGTCTCCACTCCAATACCAGAGAGAGTAGAACAATCATGAGGCACGGAGCACGCAAGGCCGCGGTCGCGATCACCTCGATCACTACCGTGGTAGCAATGACGCTCAGCGGCTGCTCGTCCGACGCAGACACGGGCACCACCACTGAGCCCACGGGCAGCACCGACGGTCGTATCACGGATGAGCAGCGCCTAGAAGCGCTGACCACTCCGACCAACCTGACGTTCTGGACCTGGGTACCCGGCGTTGAAGATCAGGTCGCGCTGTTCGAGGCGGCGTACCCCGCGATCAGCGTCACGGTCGAGAACGTCGGCCAGGGCCTGGATCACTACTCGAAGGTGCGCACCGCTTCGCAGGCAGGTAGCGGCGCACCCGACGTCGTCCAGCTTGAGCAACAGTTTGTGACATCGTTCGCCGTGACCGGCGAGCTTCTCGATCTCACGCCATACGGTGCGACGGACCTCGCGGACGACTACGTGCCGTGGGTCTGGAACCAGGTTGTCGCCAACGGACAGGTGCTGGCAATCCCGCAGGACTCGGGTCCCTTGGGCAACCTGTACCGCGAGGACATCCTCGCTGCGGCAGGCGTCACGGAGCCGCCCGCCACGTGGGCGGACTACAAGACCGCTGCGGAACTGGTGCGAGCGAACACCGACTCGTACATTTCGAACATGGCGCCGGGACAGGGCGCCGGGTGGGTCGGGCTACTCTGGCAGGCTGGCGTCAAGCCATTCGGCTACGACGGCGGCGAGGGTGTCACGATCAACGTGAACGGCGCTGACGCTAAGGAAGTGGTCAGCTACTGGCAGGACCTCATCCAGAACGATCTCGTCTCGGTCGATGCGGACTTCACCGACGAGTGGTACCAGGGTCTCAACCAGGGCAAGTACGCCGGCTGGCTGACGGCGGCGTGGGCTCCGGTCTTCCTCTCCGGTGCCGCAGCTGACACCTCGGGTCTGTGGCGCGCCGCGCCGCTGCCGCAGTGGGACGTCAACAACCCTTCCTCTGGCAACTGGGGCGGCTCGGTCAACGCGGTTCTCAAGGCGTCGGAGAACCCGATCGCGGCCTACGAGCTGGCGAAGTGGATCAACCACGCACAGGAACCCGCGTTGCTGTTCGCAACTCAGCAGAACTTCTTCCCGACGAAGATCTCGGTGCTGGAGGACCCAGTGTTCGCCGCTCAAGAGCCTGAGTTCTACGGTGGGCAGAGGGTCAATGAGGTGTTCGCGGGAATCTCCGAAACGGTTGACACCGAGTGGGAGTGGCTGCCGTTCATGGAGTTCGCGTACACGAGCTTCAATGAAACGTTCGGGGCCGCGGTCGCGGCCAAGGGCGATCTCTCGGCAGGCCTGGATGCCTGGCAGGCCGATCTTGAAGAGTATGCAACCCAGCAGGGTTTCACGGTTAACGGATAGCACGCGGGCGGCCCGGGGACCCAACCCCGGGCCGCCCCCGGCCGAACGCACACCAACGCGAAGGAACTCGAGATGTCCAAAACGATTCAGCGTAAGCAGACCCTGGTTGCCTACGGGTTCATCCTCCCGTTTTTTGCAGTGTTCGCGGCGATGTTCGTCGCGCCGCTCGCCTACTCGGGGTACCTGAGTCTCTATGTGAACCGGCTTGTCGGCGGCGTGAGCTTCGTGGGCCTGGAGAACTATGCGCGCGCGTTCGAGGATTCCCGCTTTCTCGAGGGACTCGGGCGCACCGCGCTGATTCTGGTGACACAGGTGCCCATCATGCTTGGGCTTGCGCTGTTCTTCGCGCTCGCGCTCGACTCCGGTCGAGCCCGCGGCAGCAGGACGCTGCGCCTGCTCATCTTCTTGCCATACGCGGTTCCCGGCGTCATCGCTGTACTGATGTGGGGCTACATCTACGGGCAAAGCTTTGGACTCATTGCCCAGATCTCCAGCGGAGTCGGGTTGCCCTCGATCAATTTGCTGTCGGATGAGCTCATCCTATTCGCGATCATGAACATCATTACGTGGGCGTTCGTCGGCTACAACATGATTGTCATGTACGCAGCGCTCAAGTCGATTCCCGGCGAGCTCTACGAGGCCGCCGAGATCGACGGTGCGGGCCAATGGCGACTGGCCTGGAGTGTGAAGATTCCCATGATCCGGCCGGCGATCCTCCTCACCACCATCTTCTCGATCATCGGGAGTTTCCAGATATTCAACGAGCCGAAGCTGCTGGTGGAGATCGCGCCTACCGGGATCACGCAAGGGTTCACGCCCAACTATTACGCCTTCAACCTTGCGTTCGTGAACCAGGACGTCAGCTACGCTGCCGCGATCGCATTCTTGCTGGGCTTCGTCATCATGATCGTCTCGTATGTTGTGCAATTGAGCACCCAGAGCAGGAGGTTCCAGTCATGACCGCCCACCAGGCGACCATTCCGGAGACAGCGCTGTCCCGCAAGCCGTCCCACCGCGCAAGGCGCCGCAGGCCAGCCAACCGCGCAAAACGCCGCAGCAGCTTTCTCACAGTGGTGATGTGGTTGTGTGTGGTCTACTTCATGGTGCCGCTGATATGGCTCTTCATGTCCTCGACCAAGGACAACAGCGACCTGTTCACCACGTTCGGACTGTGGTTTGGGCCGGACTTCAACCTGTTCCAGAACATAGTGGAGGTATTCGCGTACAAGGACGGCATCTACTTGCGGTGGACGCTGAATACGATCCTGTACGCCGGCGTGAGCGCGATCGGCGCCACCTTGCTCGCGACGATGGCGGGGTATGCGTTCGCGAAGTACACGTTCCCGGGCAACAAGTTGCTGTTCAGCGTCACCTTGGGCGCGATCATGATTCCGCTCACGGCACTGGCGATCCCCACCTATTTGCTGTTCTCGTCGATGGGCATTACCAATACCCCGTGGTCCGTCATTCTGCCTTCGCTCGTGAGTCCGTTCAGCGTGTTTCTGATGCGCGTGTACGCGGCCGATGCCGTACCGATCTCGCTCTTGGAGGCTGGACGCGTGGATGGCGCGGGCGAGTTCCGGATCTTCTGGCAGGTGGCCCTCCGGCTGCTCGCGCCCGGCATGGTCACGGTGATGCTGTTCACGCTCGTGGCGACCTGGAACAACTACCTCTTGCCGCTCATCATGCTCAACAGCGGGGACCTCCTGCCGCTGACCGTTGGACTCGCGCAACTGCAGGCGACGTCGGCGGCGGGCGGTGGTGCACAAGCGTTGTTCTCGACCGTGATCACCGGCGCATTCTTGTCGATCATCCCGCTGATCATCGCGTTCTTGTACCTGCAGCGGTTCTGGCAGACCGGTCTCGCGACCGGTGGAGTGAAGGGCTAACGTGATCTGGTACGGCGGGGACTACAACCCCGAGCAGTGGCCGGAAGAGGTCTGGGCCGAGGACACTCGGCTCATGCAAGAGGCAGGCGTCACGATGGTGAGCCTCGGCATCTTTTCGTGGGCGATGCTCGAGCCGCGCGAGGGTGAGTTCGAGTTCGGGTGGCTCGACCGCGTCATGGATGGGTTGCACGCGGCGGGCGTGCGCGTTGACCTCGCGACGGCAACCGCGTCACCGCCGCCGTGGCTCACGCATCGCTATCCCGAGGTACTGCCAGTCACGAAGGATGGCGTGCGCCTGTCGGCAGGCAGTCGCCAGCAATACTGTCCGAGTTCGCCCGTGTACCGCCGGCTTGCGGCGCGGCTCGCGTCCCGGATCGCCGAACGCTACGCCGACCATCCCGCGCTCGCGATGTGGCACATTAATAACGAGTACGGCTGCCACGTGAGCCACTGCTACTGCGAAACGAGCGCCGATGCCTTCAGGGCTTGGCTCAAGGCTCGATACGGCACGGTGGACGCCCTGAACACGGCGTGGGGTACGGCGTTCTGGTCGCAACGCTATTCGGAGTTCGCCGAGGTGCAGCCGCCACGAGCCATGCCGTCATTCGGTAACCCGGGGCAGCTGTTGGACTTTGACCGGTTCAGCTCGGATCAGTTGATCGAGCTGTATCGGGCCGAAGCTGCGATCGCGCGCGCGGCGACACCTTCCATCCCGGTCACCACCAACTTCATGGGCTTCTTCAAGGGTGCTGACTACTGGGCTTGGGCCCAGGAGGTGGATGTGGTCTCCGACGACTCGTACCCCGACCCCGCCGATCCTCTCAGCCCGATGTACGCGGCCATGACGCGCGACCTCATGCGGTCGCTGCGCCACGGCAAGCCGTGGATACTCATGGAGCAAGCGCCGAGTGCAGTGAACTGGCGGGCGAGAAACGCGCCCAAGGCGCCGGGTGAGATGGCGGCATGGTCGAAGCAAGCGGTCGCACGCGGTGCCGACGGCATCTTGTTCTTCCAATGGCGACAGTCGGTGGCAGGAGCAGAGAAGTTCCACTCTGGCATGCTGCCGCACGCAGGCACCGACACCAGAATGTGGCGCGAGATCACTGAGCTCGGTGCCGACCTTGCCGACCTCGCGGACGTCGAGGGCAGTCGCGTCGATGCGCGCGTAGCCATCGTCTTTGAGTGGGATAGCTGGCGAAGTCTCGAGCAACAAGCGGTGCCTACGAGGCTGAGCTATGTTGACCACGTCTTCGCGTGGTACTCGGCGCTCTTTGAGCGCAACGTGCTCACCGACTTCGTGAAAGCCGATTCCGATCTGTCGGGCTACGACACGGTCATCGTGCCGAGCCTCTTCTGTGCGACATCGGCAGCGCTTGACAATCTCTCTGCCTACGCGGACGGCGGTGGCCATCTCGTGGTGACCTTCCAGACTGGCATCGTCGACGAGTCGATGCACATCACTTCCGGAGGCTACCTCGGGTCCCTCCAGGCGGCCCTTGGCGTGCGCATCGAGGAGTTCGCGCCGCTCGCGCCTCCCGACCTCCAGAAGGCTGGTGTCGGCACACCGCCCACGGTCGCGCTTGCGGGCGAGTTCGCGGGCACGGGAGCACTGTGGAGCGAACACGTGCGGGTGTCCGACGCGGCCGTGCTCTCGGTGTTCGCTTCGGGTGCCCTTGAGGGTGGTGCGGCCATCACGCGTCGGGCGAACGCCTGGTATGTTGCGACGCTGCCCGAGGGCACGCTCACCGGCGAGGTGCTCGACGTGGTCCTCGCGTCTGCAGGCGTGGCGACTGATCCGGCGGGCACCGTGGAGCGCGTGCAACGCGGCCGCCACCACTTCTCGATCGATCATGGCACGCAGGCCGTGCAGGTCGAGGTGCGCTGATGACATCGGCCACGTCACATGTCTAGGGGCTGGAACAGGCGGATCGGTCAGACCTCGCTGTTCACCTCGACCATCATCGCTGGCGCGTCGCCGTTGGGCTCGATGCCTAATCTCTACGGCTACGAAGTGAGCGAACTAGCGGCTGTGGACTTCGTCCTTGCCCTTTTGCGAAGCCCTATCCGTGCTATCGATACGTCCAACAACTACGGCAACGGGGCCAGTGAGCGTCGAATTGGACAGGCGATCGAGCTGGCCGGGGGAGTTCCTGAAGATTTCTCGGTCATCACGAAGGTCGACTCTGCGGGGGCAGACTTCTCAGGCAACCGTGTGCGCGAGTCATTCCGAGAAAGCCTGGAACGGCTTGGTGTCCAAAGGGTCCCACTGCTGTTCCTGCATGATCCCGACGCATTCGACTTCGGATACATGACTTCCCCCGGGGGCGCCGTCGACGCGTTGGTTCAGATCCGTGACGAAGGGCTCGCCGATGCCATCGGCATCGCGACCGGCGACACATGGCTGTTGCACCAGTATCTCGATCTGGGTGTGTTCGATGTGATCCTGAGCCACAACCGGTTCACTCTCGTTGACCGCAGCGCCGATGAGCTCTTCAGCCGCGCGGTCACACTGGGGGTCGGAGTCCTCAATGCGGCCGTCTATGGCGGCGGAATCCTCGCGCGTCCTGGTGCATCGACGAAGTACTCGTACAGGAGCGCGAGTCCCGAACTCCTTGAAGCGATCGCCGCGATGAGCGCAGTTTGCACGAAGCACGGGATCGACTTGGCAACGGCGGCGCTCCAGTTCTCACTGCGCGATCCCCGGATCGACGCAACGGTCGTGGGGATCACGAGTGAACCCAGGATTGCGAGTCTCATTGCATCGGCCGGGACGCACATCCCCGACGGTGTGTGGGACGAGTTGGAACAGCTCGTCCCGCCCGCTTCGACGTGGCTGGATGCACCTTCCCGTGGTGGTGCGTCGTGATGCCCCTCCTTGCGTCCACGACCACGCACCGGGGGAGCCCCACAGGCCGGTCGGCGGCGACTTGCTTGGAGGTCGCCGCCGACCGCGTCTTCTGGTTATCAGGCAGTTCCAGGACACCGCGGCGCCCTGCTCCGCGCATCAAACGACCTACGAGGGGCGATACATGAAGATCACTGGCTACCGCTGTCTGCGGACATTCCACGACTGGGGCAGGCCCGTCGGAGACGTGAACGGGTTTACCGACCCGGGCATCAGCGCGGTCCCGATCGTCGTCCTTGAGACTGACGAGGGCATCGAAGGCATCGGCATGGGTTCGCACCAGGACATTGACCGGATCTTCCCGGCCATTGAAGGCGAAGACCCGCGAGCCGTGTCTGCTCTCTACGACCGCATGCTCGCCCGAGTGTTCAAGGCGGGGCACTCGGGTGCGACGTTCGGGGGCATCGGGACACTCGACGCGGCTATGTGGGACTTGAAGGCCAAAATCGCCGGCGAATCGCTGTGGCGGTTGCTCGGCGCACGCGATCGGTACGTCAGTGGTTACGCCTCTGGCCTCGACATCGCCCTCGACGATGACCAACTAGCGACCTGGTATCGCGCGATGGGTGAACGAGGCTTCACGAGCGCAAAACTCAAGGGTGGGCGCGATCTAGACAGCGACATCCGACGCCTGGAGATCGTCGCCGACGCTCTGAGCGGTACCGGGGTCACTCCGGCGGTCATGCTCGACGCGAACGAATCGTGGAACCTCAAGCAGGCCGTGCGATATGTCACCGCGATCGAACGGCAGCGCGACCTGACGTGGATCGAAGAGCCGCTGCGGCGATGGGACGCCGCTGGCCACGCACGCCTCGGCGCCTCGATCCGTGCCGCCGTCGCTACCGGCGAGAACCTCACCGGTCTCGAACAGTTCACTCCGCTCTTTGATCGCGGCGCGGTCGACATCGTGCAGGTCGGGTGCGTGTGGGGCGTGACACATTCCCTGAGGGTTGCCTATGCCGCACACTCCCGCGACCTCCCCTTCAGCCCGGTAGGCCTCACAGCAAACCCGGCGGTCGCGCACGTAGCGGCCGCCGTTCCGAATCATCTCTCCTCCGAGGTTCAGGACCTCGGTTCTCCCTTCGGTATCTCGATCGACCAGGAGTTCATTGACGGCGGGGTCGTCCTCGGCGACAGTCCCGGAAACGGCATTGCGATCGACGAGGATGCCATCGTTGCGAGTCAACGCGCGGGCAAGTGGAACGTGCCAGCGGGGCCGCATGTACGGTCACACCGTGCCGGTCTGCGCCTCGTCGCCGAAGCGGGTACGGTCGACAGATGAACCAGGTCGACCGTCTCATCGACAGCCATGTGCACATCTGGGATCCGACGGCTCTGGAGTATTCCTGGCTGTACGGTGAACTGGATCGCCCCTATCTCCCAGCGGAGTACCGGGCGGGGGCGCCAGCCACTACCGGTGTCATATATGTCGAGGCGGGCCCGGCGGACAAGGTGGGCGAAGTGGCCTGGGCGGAGTCTCTCGGCTGGCCGGAGTTGCTGGGCGTCGTCGCGCATGCGCCTCTAGAGAAGGGTCGTGGCGTTGTGACCGAGCTGGCGGCGCTACGCGAGGCTGGCCGCACAGTCGGTATTCGCCGGATGCTACAGGATGAGCCGCTGTCGTTCTTCGAGGATCCCGGCCTGCTTGAGGGCCTGCGCGCGCTCGCGCATACGGGGCTGCCTTTCGATGCGTGCATCCGGCATCACCAGGTGGCAGCCCTGACCGCGCTTCTCGCGAAGGTTCCGGAGCTACCCGTTGTGCTCGATCACCTCGCTAAGCCTCCGGTCGCAACCGGTGATGATGGAACCTGGGAGCGGGACTTGCGCGCACTGGCCGCCTTGCCCCAGGTCAGCGTGAAACTGTCAGGGATGCCACCGGAGCTGCGTGATGATCAGGAGCTGGTCTCCGCAGCTCGCCCGTGGCTCGAGGTCGCACTCGATGCGTTCGGAGCGGACCGAGCGATGGTGGGCAGCGACTGGCCGGTTTCGGCGATGTTGCCCCGACGCTTGGCTCCGGGTCAATGGCTGTCGATGGTCTTGGACGAATTGGCCGCTAGCCCCGCAGAGCACGAACAGTTGTCTTGGCGCACAGCGTCGCGCTTCTACGCCGTGTGAGCAAGGCCGCGCACTTCTGTTATCTAGTCTGACAGGACGTCGTCGAGGACGAGCGGGGTACCGTCGGAATCGAGCTCAATGCGGGCATTGTTCTTGCCATTGTTCGTCACGATCGACAATGCGACGGCGCGTCCCTCCGGAGCCAATCGAACCGTGACACTGCCCTGCTTCGCGGCGGCGAGCGCGTCGACAATGGCTACAGAGATTCGTTGAGTCGCGGGACCGTCCTGGAGCGGCGCGCCGCGGTCATCTAGCAGGCTCACCTCAACCCCCCGATTGCGGGCGGCGCGGGTGGCTTCAACCACACTCGGCACTGCGAGCGATCGACCCCGGACGCCGTCGCGCAACGTCGCTTCGGTGGCGCGATATTCTTGCCGGTCAGCATCGGAGATAGGCTCGCCTCGCGAGATCTGTTCAAGTAACGGCACGACGGCCGACGCCAGTTCGGCAACGCGTTGGCGACGAATCTCCTGGGCGGCATCGGCCGCAGCGTAGGACGCCGCCGCCTCCACCGAGCGCTCATTGAACTCGTTGATTCGCTGAGACGTGTGGCGCAGGTTCGAGGCGAACAAGGTGGCGACCAGAAGGATACCCGCGTGAGTCTGGACCATCGCGATGCCTTGGCCGATGCCCCGCCCGCTCGTGTGCGTCCACCCGATGGTGATCGCCGCCATGAGCACGAGCCCCAACCAGGCGAAGCCGGCACGCCTGCGTAGCGCCAAGAAGAACACCAGCCACGTGTTGGCACCGAGGTGCCACGACGCGCGTCCAATGTATCCCTCGACGGGAAGCTGGGAGGAAATCAGGAGCGTGCTTGTGATCACAACGCCCACAATGATGAGGGTGTCTCGCAAGGGAAATGGGTCGTTGTGGGGTCTGGCCAATAGCAGGACGGCGCCGTTGATCAGCACCATGGCGATGATGGAAGGCCACGGCGATGCCACGATGTCGATGGTCGCGAAGGTGAAGAGCGCGTTCGAGACGAAGAACACCGTGGTGATGATGCGCGCGCCCTTGCTGTCGACCGCGAGCAGCCGGCTCACGTCCGTTGGAGTCGTCGTTGCGCGAGTGTCTCGCGGTTGGTCGACGGTACTCATGAGCGGTTCCAGGTGAGCGTTACCGTCGTTCCGCGGCCGGGTCGCGATGAGATGGATCCGGAACCACCATCGAGAGCTTCCATTCGCTGCAAGATGCTGACCCTGATTCCCAGGCGTCGTTCGGGAACGGCACGCATCGAGAAGCCCGGCCCGTTGTCCTTGGCCACCACGCTGACGGCCTTGTCGGTGACGGCAACGCGCACCGACCTTGAAACTTCGTGGTTCGCGCGGGAGCCGTGCAAGACACTATTGCGCATGGCCTCGCCGAGCGCCTCGGTGAGCGCTGCGACAGCGACAGCGGGAATGGGATCGTGACCGTCGAGCTCGTAGATGAAGTCAACATGGGCTGCGATATCGGAAACGGTAGACCGAAGCACCGCCACCACCTCCTCGGGCGCATAGACACGGGTCTCGTCGGTGCCGTCATTGAGTCGTGCGATGCTCGCGAGAGCGACCTTGGCTTGCTCGGCGAGGCTTTCCGGCGGCGTCTCGCGCCCTGCGGTCAACAGCACAGACATCACGTCATCGTGAACAATGGCATTGATTCGGCTCTGTTCCCGGTCTCGAGTGCGGCGGCTCGACTCAATGGAAGCCTGACCCCTGGCACGCTCAGCGGCGTGGTCTTGCCGGTCCGCGGCCCCAATCACCGCGAGCGCCACTCCCATCAGAATGAGACAGAAGAGCATTCCGCCCGCGCCGTCCAGCACTGCCGCGCGGACTTCGCCGTCACGGGTCCACATCTGCGTCAGCGCAACCATGGGTCCTTGAAGCAGTGCGTATCCCCACACGTAGCGGTGTTGCCAGACTAGGGCGGCGATCGTCGCGTGGAGCGCCGTTACTCCCTGTAGCCAGGCGGGCACGTTGCCCTCAAGAGTTGAGCCAGTCATCGCGGGAACCCAGGTGAGCTGGAGGAGCAGGAACCCGATGGCGGTGCTTCCCGCGATGACTCGCATCACGGGAAGCGGCAAAACAAAGGCAAGGACCACGAACGATGCAGGGATCACTACGCCGATCAGGAGCGCGGCCAAGGCGTATGGTGGCGCGAGCTGGCCGTGCTGGGCAATGATTCCGCCATCACCCGCGGCGAGCAGACCGCCAAAGATGATCGCGCCGATACCCGAGGCAAGATACAAGACGCGTAGCAGGCGTGCGCGAGCCTCACCAATGGCGGGCTTTGCGCGGCTCACTCCGGCCCCTCGAGAATGCCGTCCTCCAGAGCACGGCGGTAGAGATCAATGCGCGAGTTCGCGGGCCGTCCGGCCTCGGAGTACTTGCGGCGGATGCGGCTAACGTAGTCAGCCACGGTGTCACGTGAGAGGCCGGTACGGCGCGCCACGGACATGGCGGTCTCGCCCGAGGCGTACAAGCTGAGGACCTGCTGTTCGCGGCCACTGAGCCCCGCGTCGTTGAGGCGGGAATCAGCGTCGATGGCGGCAGCCCAGTCGGTTCCGAATACTTCGCGTCCGTGGGACGCGGTACGGATCGCGTCGAGGAGCGTCGCCGGATCGGCAGACTTGCGAATCAGGCCCAACGCGCCGGACCTGGCTGCGGACTGAATCAGCTTCTTGTCTTCCGCACCCGTATAGACCAGCACGTGTGCGCCCATGCGGTGGATGTTCGCGACGTTGTCTTCCGGAGCGGAACCGTCACTGAGGCGAAGATCCAGGACAACCAGGTCCAGGTCTGCTCCCAGCGAGGGTAGCTCGGCAACGGACTCGACCATGCCAACCAGATGAAGATCCTCGGCGCTCGCGACCAGGTCTCGAAACCCCATGGCGATGAGAGCGTGGTCCTCGACCAACGCGATGGTTCGACGAGCGCCCATGATCCTCCCTCACCCTCGGTAACCTTCCGGTGCGACGTACTTGTGGTTAAACCCTACTCCTGCTTGGTGCCCCCCATTGTGGTGCCCCCCATTGTGGTGCCCCCCAAAGAGGGGGCTTTACAGGATTGTGTGGCGGGTTCATAGTCGGGAAGAAGGCGGCGAAGTCGCCGTTGGTCACCGGACTTGGGAGGTCTTCACGGTGTCTTGGTCCGCTGAAGAGTTGGTGCTTGTTGGAATGGGTGCTCTCTTCTTGTTGATTGTGGCGACGTCGTTCGCCCCTCGTATTGAGTTATCCAACCTGTCGCGAGTGCTGTTCGCAGTGTGGGCGATTGCGTTCTTCGCCGTCGCATGGTTCTCCGCAGGGCTCGAGGTTGTTCGCTATCCACCCTTCGTGTGGATTCTGCCGATGGTTCCCCTCACCATCATTGGCGTACTTGTGCGGGACGCCATTGCATGGCACCCAGGTGCCGTGCCCGCACAGCCGGGCGCTCCTGCGCCCGGAGTTGACGCTGACGCTTTGCGCCGCGCCGCCTTCTTCCCCCCCATCGATGACGCTGTCACCGTGGGTGAAGGCGGCGACGGCCGAGTGCGCGCACTAGCGGCGGATCCCGAGGCGTCGGCACAGGAACTCGCAGACATCGCGTTCACGAAGCCTCAACTGCGCGCCACTGTCGCGAGCAACCCCGCGACACCGTCCAACGTGCTCGACTGGCTGGCCTCGCAAGGCGACCCTGTGGTGCACGCGGCCATCAAGGCCCGCGTCACGGTCTCGACGCGATCCTAGGCGACTGGTGCCTGGTCCCTGTTGCCGCTAGTTTGGTGGCGTGATGCGCAATGGCGCGGAGGATGGGCGGGCCTACCCCGCCAAGGAGAGGGGACCACTATGCGACGTTTCAGATTGCTGACCATCGCCGCGCTCGGAGTGCTCGCGCTCACGGCGTGTGGAGAGGAACTCGTGATTCCTTCGGCTGCGGTAGGCGACTGCCTACAGAGCAGTGACCTCGAGTCAAGCGTCGCCCAGTTCTCCGTAGTCGAGTGCGACACTTCGCACGATGCCGAAGTCTTCGCGCTCGTTGATCTCGCGCACTCTGGTGAGTTTGACGCAACGACGATCATTGATGAGTCGAATGCCGCCTGCCTCGCACGTTTCGAGTCATATGTGGGTATCGACTACAACGAGTCGGTGCTTCTGATTCGTCCGGTCCATCCCACCCAGATCACCTGGGACGCCGGTGACAGGCAGACGGTCTGCGTGGTGACGTCGCCCGAGATGGTGACCGAGTCTTTCGCGAGTTCGGAGATTTAGCGAGTGCGCGTACCATTCGGCCGAGTGCCCTATTCTTCTTCTGTGGTAACCGAAACAACCACGGCACGCTCGCGAGCGTACTGACTAAAGGAGAAAGAATGCGCACCTTGCGCTTAGCTGGATTGGCCGTCGTCGCGGCACTCGTCATGGCGTCTTGTGCACAGGCAACTGTGCCCACTGCCAACGTGGGTGACTGCCTCGCTATGGACATGATCGAGGCGGTCGTGGAGCAGCTGCCCACGGTTCCCTGTGATGAACCGCACGACGCCGAGGTTTACGCGGTGCTCGATCTTGTGAGCGACGCAGCGTTCGATGCTGCAGTCGTGGACGAATCAGCCTTCGATGCGTGCGAGGCACTCTTCGAGGACTTCGTGGGAACGCCGTACGACGACTCGGTCATCGAGGTGTGGTACCTGTTCCCCGACTCCGTTGGTTGGGCCGCTGGCGACCGTGAGGTCATCTGCACCGTCGCTGAGATCGACTGGAACTCAGGCGACGTGGTTCCGGTCACCGGCACGCTCGCGGGAGCTAACCGCTAACTGCTAGACCGACTGCCCCGCGAGGGCGCTCACCACGTCATCGGTGGGCGCCCCGCTGGGTGCGGTGCTTCCCGTCTGCGTGGCGATCGCGTAGCTGAGACCCACCACCAAGATCACCCCTGCGAGGATGCTTAGCCACAGCGCTAGCCGCGGTGACGCCAAAATGCTTGTCATCTCAACCCACCTTCCAGTCGACATCGATCACTACGGGGACGTGGTCGGAGGCGCCTTTTCCTTTGCGTTCATCTCGCTCGATGGTCGCGCCGGTGGCGTGTGTTGCAAGCGACTGGGACGCGTAGACAAAGTCAATACGCATGCCCTCGGCTTTGGGGAACCGCAGTTGCTTGTAGTCCCAGAACGTGTAGGTGTTCGGCGCTGGGATGAACCGACGTGACAACTCTTCGTACCCTGCGTCTTCGAAGGCTCTGAACGCCTCACGCGCTTCCTCAGTCACGTGGGTCACGGCCTCGGAGTCGGTCTCGCTCCAGATGTCCTCCGTGCGCGGTGCCACGTTGAAGTCACCCATGAGTGCCGTTGGCTCGTGGGCTGACTCCGCCGCTACAGCTCGCAGTGTCGCCAAGAAGTCCAGCTTGTAGGCGTAATGAGGGTCTGCCAGCCCGCGGCCGTTGGGGACGTAGATGCTCCAGATACGGATTCCGCCGCACAGCGCACCCAGCGCTCGGGCCTCCACCACTGCCTCGTGATCCGCCTTGCCAAACGAGGGTTGCCCGGCGAACTCGGTGGCCACGTCGGCGATACCCACCCGCGAGGCGATGGCCACGCCATTCCACTGATTGAGCCCGTGGATGGCAAGCTCGTAGCCAGCAGCCTCGAATCCAGCGCGCGGGAATTGCTCGGGCTTGCACTTGATCTCTTGCATCGCGAGCACGTCAGTGTCTGAACGACGCAACCAATCCACCACGCGCTCTTCACGTGCGCGGATCGAGTTGACGTTCCAGGTGGCGATTCGCATGACAACAACGGTACCGCGCGCCGTGCGAGTGCAACCAAAACCCGTAGCCTGGGGTCATGGCCACCGTGATGATCACCGGCGCGAGCGCGGGTTTGGGAGAAGAGTTCGCATGGCAATTGGCCACCGCGGGCCACAATGTGGTGCTGGTGGCACGTAGCCGCGATCGCCTGAGCGAGCTCGCGGAGGTGGTTCGTAGCGCTACGGGCGTTGACGCCGAGGTGCTCGTGGCTGATCTTGCGGATGCCACCCAGGTGGAGATGGTGGCGGAGCGTCTCGCAGACGCCCACCAGCCCATCAGTCTGTTGGTCAACAATGCGGGATTCGGATCGGGCGAGCCCTTTGTGGGCTCGGACCTCAATCAAGAGCTCGCGATGCTCCACGTGATGGTGACTGCCACTCTGCGCTTGTCTCATGCCGCTGTTGGGGCAATGGTGCCGCGCGGTCACGGCGCGATTCTCAACGTATCCTCGATTGCCGCGCACCTGGCCAATTCGACGTACGCAGCGCACAAGCGGTGGGTGCTCGATTTCACCCAGGCTCTCTCCGGGCAACTGCATGGGACGGGGGTGAGCGCCACGGTTGTGATTCCGGGCTTGGTCCACACCGAGTTCCATGACGGTGACAACCTCGAGCACATGAAGACCGCGTACCCAGAGGTCGCGTGGCTTGAGCCGGAGAAGGTGGTCGCATCCGCCCTCGCCGGCGTCCGCAGGAAGCAAGTGGTCGTCACTCCGAGCGCCCGGTACATGGCTGCCGCAGGGGTAATGAAGGTGCTTCCCAAGTCGCTGACCAGGCGACGCCGCAGCTAAGCCGCTCCGGCATCGGCCGCAGTAGGCTGTCTGCATGACTATGGGCACGCCGCGCGAGCAACTTCGCGATCTCATTAAGGAACTCGCCGTGGTGCGTGGTCGCATCACGCTCGCCTCTGGCCGCGAGGCCGACTACTACGTTGACTTGCGCAGGATCACGTTGCATCACCGTGCAGGACCGTTGGTGGGACACGTGTTGCTTGACCACCTCGAAGAACAGGGGTTTGGGCCTGCTGATGTTGACGCCGTGGGCGGGCTCACCTTGGGCGCAGATCCGGTCGCTACCGCACTCATGCACGCGGCGGCTTCGCGTGGGCTTGACCTCGACTCGTTTGTGGTGCGCAAAGAAGCCAAGGCACACGGCCTCCAGCGCCGAGTCGAAGGTCCTGACGTGGCCGGCAGGCGCGTGGTGGCCGTCGAGGACACTTCGACCACCGGGGGTTCCGTGTTGACCGCTGTGGAGGCGTTGCGCGAGGCCGGCGCAGACGTGGTGGCGGTCGCCGTGATCGTTGACCGCGACACCGGCGCACGGGAGAAGATCGAGGCGGAGGGGCTGCCCTACATGTACCTCTATGGACTCGACGACCTGGAGCTGAAGCGGTAATCCTCCCCGCGGATGACGTGGCCGTCGTCCATGTAGCCGATGCACGGGTTGGCTGGGTTCTGACACCATAGTTGGGACAGAGAGAGGGGGCGCTATGCACCGGCGTTGGAGTCCGCGGAACGTGACGGCTGCCATCCTGGCGTTCGTGTTTCCCGCCGGCTATGCATACGTGTACCTCGACCTCTACCTGTGGTTTGGCATGACCCCATTTGTGGTACTCGTGGTGCTGGCCTTGGCCTCGGGCGTGTGGTGGATCATCGAAGCCACGTGGGAGCACCGTCACCGCCAGGACCTGCGAGCCTTCGCCAAGGTGCATGGGTGGGAGTACGTGGAGTGGACGTCCGAATACCGTTTGCGGTTCCGTTCGTTCCCGTTCAATCAGGGCACGGATCGCCAGGACGTGAACGTGCTCCGAGGCACCTTTCATGGCCGTGAGTGCGTGAGTTACTCACGTCAGTTTGATCTGAGCAGCAATGACACGAACGCGATCCAGAGCTTCGACATCACCTTGGTGGAACTGCCGGTGAAACTCCCCACCGTGGACATCGTTCCCGAGGGCGCCTTTGACCGCCTAGCGAGGTCGTTGGGTGGTGGCGACATTGAGTTCGAATCTGCCGAGTTCAACCAGTCGTGGCGCGTGAAGTCCAACAACAGCCGCTACGCCCACGCGCTCTTACATCCGCGAATGCTGCATCGCCTCAACCGCGACGACGCCCGCGGCTACAACATTCGCTTCGAAGAGCGCGCCGTCATGATGTGGACTGCGGAGCGGGAGGGTACCGACACGCTTGCGAGGCGCCTCGGTGTGCTCACTGCCTTGGCGAAACTCGTTCCGCCCCACTTGGAGCGTGAGTACCTCGAGCTCGAGCTGGAAGAGGAGAGGGAAGCCGCTGCCCTGCTCGAGGCGCAACGGGTGGCGGAACTCAACGCGCCGCTATGGGCGCGCACGCCCGGTGCACTCACGGGCGGCTACGCGAAGGCGCGCGAGGTTCGCGGTGTGGCAGACGAACCGGAACTCACTGGCCCGTCCTGGGCCACCACCCCGGGCGCGCTGACCTCTCGCAAGTACACGGGTCTGGACCAGCATTCGGACCGGAGGGACGCCTGACACCTTTCGCGGAGCGCGAGGGGGCACTAGCATCGACTTTAGACACTCGTTAGGGGAGCATCATGGAACTCGTCATCTTTGGCGGCATCGGCTTTGTGGTCATTGTCGCGCTGTGGGCAATCGCTCAGTACAACGCGCTGGTGCGCCTGCGGAACCTGGTGCAAGAAGCGTGGCGTCAGATCGATGTTGAACTCCAGCGCCGCCATGACCTCATCCCCAACCTGGTGGAGACGGTCAAGGGTTACGCCAAGCATGAGAAGGCCACCTTCGAAGAGGTAACGAAGGCGCGCACCATGGCGGCGGCGCCTGGATCAAGCCCGGCAGAGCAGGCGATGCAGGAGAACTTCCTGACGCAGGCGCTCGGCAAGCTCTTTGCCGTCGCGGAGGCGTACCCGGAGCTCAAGGCCAACCAGAACTTCATGCAGCTCCAGCAGGAGTTGACCAACACCGAGGACCGGGTTGCTGCGGGGCGTCGCTTCTACAACGCCAACGTGCGCACCATCAACACCAAGATCGAGACGTTCCCGATCAACATTGTGGCGAACATGTTTGGCTTCACCCGCCACGAGTACTTCGAGACTGACGACGTCGCTCGCACCGCACCCAACGTCTCCTTCTAGAGCCTGCATATCTGCTCGCTGGTGGCGCACTTGTGTAGCCGGATTCGGTAGGTGCGGCGATGAGCCCGTTCTTTGAACTTGGGCTGTTCGTGGTGCTCGTGGGCGGCTTCGTGGGGTTCATCGTGTGGCAGTACAAGAAGAATCAGGCGCGCAAGGCCGCGATGATGACTTTCATCGCGAGTCATGGCTACGGGTACATTCCACGGGCCGACGACCGTACGCGGTACTTCAGGAGCCCTCCTTTTGGCCAGGGCTATAGCCCCAGTGCAGAGCATGTGGTTTCCGGCACAGTTCGCGGCGTCCCGTTCGAGACCTTCGCGTACCAGTTCACGACCCGAACCAGGGATTCCAAGGGCCACATGAGCACGCAAACTCACCCCTTTCAAGTGACGTGGATCCCCTTGGCACAGGCGTTGCCCACTATGCGACTGAGGACCGACAACGCGTTCTTGAGGTGGGGGAAATCCCTCGGGGGGCGCGACCTCGATACCGAGTCCGAGGAGTTCAACAACCAATGGAAGGTGTGGTGCGAAGATGAGCGCATTGGCCACGCCATCCTCACTCCCAGGATGATCGAGATGTTCCTGAAACAAGAAGTGATGGGGCGCTCTTATGTCTTTGAAGGCAAGGCACTGATGACCTATGTGCCTGGCCACACTGACCTCACCGAGACCCCTTCGCTCGTGTCGCTCTTGGCGGATATCGCCAGTCTGATCCCGCCCTTCCTGATGGAGGAACCGTGACCACCCCCGCCGAAGGCGAGTTCGTCGAACCGCCCAGCCATGGCGTCGGCCCGTGGGAGGGCGCACCCCCCGCAGGAAGCCACTGGGACCCTGAACTATTGCGCGACGGCGATCGCCGCAACGTCGCCGACCGCTACCGGTATTGGATTCACGACGCGATTGTTGCTGACCTCGACGCGCGCCGGCATGGCTTCCATATAGCGATCGAGAACTGGCAGCATGACTTCAACATTGGCTCGGTGGTGCGCACGGCGAATGCCTTCCTGGCGCGGGAGGTCCACATTGTTGGCAACAAGCGTTGGAACCGCCGTGGCGCGATGGTCACGGACCGCTATCAGCACATCCGCCATCATGCGACTGTTGAGGGCTTCGCCGCATGGGCGGCCGATGCTGGCTTGGCCGTGGTTGGTATCGACAACTTGCCGGGTTCGGTGCCTTTGGAGACGTACGAGCTCCCGCGTGAATGCGTGCTCGTGTTCGGTCAGGAGAGCGTGGGCCTGTCCGATGCCGTGCGCGAGGTTGCGGACGCCACGCTGGCGATCGCGCAGTACGGCTCCACGCGCTCCATCAATGCGGGGGCGGCGGCGGCCATTGCCATGCACACGTGGGTGCGACAGCATGGGGACATCGCTCGCGGGCACCAGGACTAGTCGCGCGCCCCGCGGAGTCCGGGCCCTACGTCCGGTGCCGCTACGAGGGGACTTCTGACACAATGGGAGGCGGACAATACCGCTCTACTTCTGGAGATTCCCATGGCTATCGCCACCCCTGAGTCATACAACGCAATGCTTGACGCCGCGAAGGCTGGCAAGTACGCCTTCCCCGCGATCAACATCACGTCTTCGTCAACCGTCACTGCAGCCATTCAGGGCTTTGCGGAGGCTGAGTCCGACGGCATCATCCAGGTATCCGTGGGTGGCGGTCAGTACGCCTCCGGCGGCACCATCAAGGACCAGGTGGTCGGCTCGCTCGCACTCGCGGCCTACGCACGCGAGGTCGCTGACTCCTACGGCGTGACGATCGCGCTTCACACGGACCACTGCCACCCCGACTACGTTGACTCGTGGTTGCGCCCGCTGCTCGCCGCTTCCACCGAGCGCGTGAAGAACGGCCTTGAGCCCATTTTCCAGTCGCACATGTGGGACGGCTCGCCCGTACCCATGGACCAGAACCTCGCACTCGCTGCGGAGCTCCTCGAGCTGTCTCAGGCTGCGAACACCATCCTCGAGATCGAGATCGGCGTGGTCGGCGGCGAAGAAGACGGCCACACGGCAGAGATCAACGACAAGCTCTACACCACCGTCGAGGACGGCCTCGCTACCGTTGAGGCACTTGGTACCGGCGAGAAGGGGCGCTACCTCACGGCGCTGACCTTCGGCAACGTGCACGGCTCCTACAAGCCCGGCTCGGTGAAGCTTCGCCCCGAGCTCCTGGGCGAGATTCAGGCCGCGGTTGGCAAGAAGGTTGGCAAGGAGAACCCGTTCGACCTCGTCTTCCACGGCGGCTCCGGCTCGACCTCTGAGGAGATCGCTGAGGCCGTGAGCTACGGCGTCATCAAGATGAACGTCGACACCGACACCCAGTACGCGTACACGCGTCCCGTGGTTGACCACATGATGAAGAACTACGACGGCGTGCTCAAGGTTGACGGCGAATGGGGCAACAAGAAGGCCTATGACCCTCGCGCCTGGGGCAAGCTTGCCGAGGCAGGCATGGCGGCCCGCGTGGTCGAGGCCTGCCAGCAGCTGGGTTCTGCAGGCAAGAAGATCTAGTAGTCAGATCGCAACAATCCCCGCGGTCGCTACAGGCCGCGGGGATTTTGCGCGTCTGGGGTCCGGAAGCGTCCGGACCCCGCAATGCCTCAGACACATGCCCGGTATAGGGTGATGGGCGTTGCGCCGATACGAACTCTGGGCCTCGTGGCTCGGTTAAGGAGGGCGACATGCCCGCAGTAGTGCTTGTAGGTGCCCAGTGGGGCGACGAGGGTAAAGGCAAAGCTACCGACGTACTCGGGTCCCGGGTGGACTACGTGGTCAAGTTCAACGGCGGCAACAACGCCGGCCACACCGTGGTGATTGGCGACGAGAAGTATGCGCTCCACCTGTTGCCTTCCGGAATTCTGTCGCCGGGCGTGACGCCCGTGATCGCCAACGGCGTGGTCATTGACATCGGAGTGCTCTTTGGCGAGCTTGATGCGCTGGAGGCCCGCGGTGTGGACACCTCCGCCTTGCTCATCTCCAATGCCGCGCACATCATTGCGCCTTATGCGCGCACGCTCGACAACGTCACCGAGCGGTTCCTCGGCAAACGCAAGATCGGGACTACTGGCCGCGGCATCGGCCCTGCGTACGCCGACAAGATCAACCGCCTGGGAATCCGTATGGGCGACCTGTTCGATGAATCGGTGCTGCGAGACAAGATCGAGGGTTCGCTCGAACAGAAGAACCACCTGCTGGTGAAGGTCTACAACCGGCGCGCCATCACGGTGGACGAGGTAGCAGAAGAACTCCTCATGTACCGCGACCGTGTGGCACCCATGGTGACCGATACCTCGCTCGTGTTGAACGCTGCGCTCGATCGCGGCGAGACCGTGCTCTTTGAGGGCGGCCAGGCCACCATGCTCGACGTGGACCACGGAACCTACCCGTTTGTGACCTCATCCAACGCGACGGCCGGTGGCGCATGCACGGGCTCCGGCGTGGGGCCCGCGCGCATCGACTCGGTGATTGGCGTGGTCAAGGCTTACACCACCCGCGTGGGCGAGGGGCCAATGCCTACGGAGTTGCTCGACGCCGACGGCGAGCGCCTGCGCGACGTGGGCCACGAGTTTGGGACCACCACGGGGCGTCCGCGTCGCTGCGGTTGGTACGACGCCGTGATCGCTCGCTATGCGTCCCGCGTGAACGGTCTCACTGACTTCGTGCTGACCAAGCTCGACGTCCTGACCGGCTTCGAGAAGATTCCCGTGTGCGTGGCCTACGACGTCAACGGCGTGCGCTACCAAGACCTCCCGCAGGACCAGGCCGCGTTCGCTGCGGCCGTGCCGGTCTACGAGGAGTTCGAGGGCTGGACCGAGGACATCTCTGGTGCTCGTGAGTTCTCCGATTTGCCCGACGCGGCTCAGAAGTACGTGCTCGCGCTCGAGGAGATCTCTGGCTGCCGCATCAGCACCATCGGCGTGGGCCCGGGTCGCGAGGAGAACATCGTGCGCCACGACCTGTTGCACGCGCGCGGCGAATAGCGCCTCACCCTGCGACGTGGTGCCTCCGCGATCGGTAGGAACCGTCGAGGAGTGGCTCGAAGGCCAGGATTGCTGCGCCAAGCGCGATGGCGTCGCCGCGGAAGTGGCTTGGCACAAGCGTGGCCTGGCTTGCCGGCCGCGTGAGTGAGTATGCATCCATGGCGCTTCTGAGCGCTTGCTGGCAGCGGTCCATGAGCAGCATGCCGACCCATCCTCCTACGACCACACGCTCAGGGTTGAGGAGGTTGATCAATCCGCCAAGTCCCGCGCCAATCACGTCGACGACGTCGTTGACCACTCCGGCAGCTTCGTTGTCGCCGGTTGCGGCGGCGTCCAGGAGAGCCACCATCGAGTCCCAGCCACTGCTCTGCTGAGGTGGTCCTCCTCGCCGTTCCCATTCCTCAAGGATCGCGTCAGCGCCTGCGTACGCCTCGATGCAGCCCAGATTGCCGCAGCGGCACTCGCGACCACCGGGTCTTATCGAGACGTGTCCCCACTCGCCTGCGCTTGAGTGCGCGCCGCGGTGCAACGCGCCGTCAATGATGGTGCCCATGCCCACCCCGCGCCCAAACAAGGCCACGACGGCGTGCTCGGCACCTCGCGCAGCGCCAAACCACATCTCTGCTCTCGCTTGCGCCTTCGCTCCGTTGTCGGCGAACACGGGCAGGTTCATGGCCGCAAAATGTCCAACAGGCACAGCCGGCCATCCCAGGCTCTGCGCATGTAACGTCTGGCTACCGTCGGCATTGACCTCGACAGGACCAGGAAGCGCAAGCCCTAGCCCGGTGAGTCTGGGCCATATGTCGTGATGGCGTTCGCGGAGCGCAGCGACGGCGATGCTGATGTCGTCAATGATGCGACTCACAGGCTCGGTGTGATCTCCTTCTACCTCTTCGCGATCGATGACGCGCATCGAGAGATCGAACAGCTCAACGGCGACGCCACGTTCGCCGACGTCTGCGCCGAGGGCGTACGCCCCTTGTGGGTGGGGCCCCAACACCGCGACCGGACGGCCGCCACTCGATGATCGGGAACCGACCTCGGCAACCACCCCTTCAGCGATCAGGTCCCCAACGATGTTGGTGATGGACGCGCTTGAGAGGCCAACGATTCGCATCAGGTCCGCGCGAGTTGTGGTTCCGGCCAGCAGAATCTCGGTCAAGACTGCAGTGCGATGCTGTTGGCGCATTGTCGCGGTGGTCGTCGTGCTCGGCCTAGTTCGACGAGGTGCCGCGGAGTCGGGTGTCACCAGACCATTGTGTCGTAGGGGGCGAGGGCAGCGAGCGCGAAGCGCCGATCAGGGATTGCGGTGGTGTTGGCCGCCACACGAATCCTGTGGCCACATCTCTTGCGACCCATTAGTTCACGTGATAAGTTAAGTCCTGCTCGAAGTGGCGGTCCCCTTCAACAGGACACTGTGTTAAGAGTCCGTCGCGCCGAAGATTCTCACCAATGTCAAAGGAGACATGATGAAGAGACGGTTTATTTCAGGAGCGCTCGCGGCACTCCTGGCGGGAGGCGCCATCGCCACCGTAGGTGCAATGCCCGCGAGTGCAGCCATAGGCCCCGACGACTTCCTGAAGGCGGACGGACCCGTGTTGCGCGATAACTATGGCACCGGCGACGTTGTCAGTCTGCGCGGCACCAACCTAGGTGGTTGGCTCACCTACGAGGACTGGATGTCGCCTCTGGGCGAATTTGCCCTCGACCGTGGTGGCTGGTCAGCCACGGGCTCATCTTCGAATGCCGGGAATGTCCTCGACGGAGACCTCAACAGCCGATGGACCAGCGGTTCAGCCCAAGCGGGTGCCGAGTGGATCCAGGTGAATCTTGGTTCGCCTACTCTCATGAGCCGAATCACTCTCGATGCGGGACCGTCCACTAACGACTGGCCCGCCGAATACGAGGTGCTCGTCTCGGACAACGGCACGACCTGGCGATCTGTCGCCCGCGCATCCGGGACACCCACCGATGTGGTGAGTGCAGAGATCACGACCACGAGGTTTGCGCCGCAGGTAGCGCAGTACGTGCGTGTGCAGCAGTTGGGCACCAAGGGGAGCTGGTGGTCGATCGCTGAACTCAACCTGTTCTCCGATCCAACGATGCACAATGGCGCACACACAGCGTCCGCATCGGTCACCGGGTGGGGTTACAGCGCGGCGGCTGCGCTCGACGGCGACATCACGAGCGCGTGGGCCACGGGCACCAACCAGGTTCCGGGGCAGAGCTTCACCGTTGACCTGGGGGGCGTGAAGGAGTTCAACAAGATCTTCTTTGATTCGGGCGCTGGATACCCGAACGACTATCCGGCCATGTATGCGATTGAGGTCTCGCACGACAACACCAACTGGACCAAGGTCGCGAGCGGCTTCGGAACTAACCGCATCGTCACCGAAGACCTGTGGACGTCCACCTGGGGCCGCTACATCCGCATCACCCAGACGGGTTCCAAGAGCAACTGGTGGGCGATTTCGGAGGTCGCGATCTCGTCAAGTACCGCCATTGACCGGACGGGCTGGGGCCTGACGTCCTCGGGCAGCGGGTCAACGGCAGCGCTGACCGACGGCAACGTGGCGACGCGCTGGACCACTTCTGCCGCGCAAGTTGGCGGCGAGTACGTGCAGGTCGACTTTGGTGCCACCATGACCTTCAACAATGTGGTGATGGACACGGAGAAGAACACCTCCTCGGAGAACGACTACCCGCGCGGCTACACCATCGCGGTGTCAGACAACGGCTCGTCATGGAGCACGGTCGCGACGGGAGCCGGCACGTTCAAGGCGACAACGGTGAACTTCCCTGCCGTGAGCTCGCGCTACTTGCGCATCACTCAGACCGGCTCGGCCTCGTCATGGTGGTCCATCGGGGAGCTCAACGTGAGCTTGAACAACGACGACTACTCGCTACGACTGGCACTTGACGATCGGTTTGGCGACACAGTGGCCCAGGAGATTTACACCACCCACAAGGACACCTGGGTGACCGAGGCCGACCTCGACAACATCGCGGCTATGGGACTCAACACGATTCGCCTGCCCATGGGTTGGAACGAGTTCCTCAACCTTGACGGCACCTGGAAGTCCGATCCCTGGAAGTACATTGACTGGATCATCGAGGAAGCCGGCGAGCGCGGAATGTATGTGCTCCTTGACCTTCACACGGTGCCTGGCGGCGGCTGCCCTTGGGGATCATGTGGCCGGATGGGACCAAACCCCAACGAGTTCTGGGGAAACACGGAGTATCAGGACTGGGTAGTCGAGATATGGGAAGCGATCGCAACGCGATACAACGGCAACCCGGTGGTGGCTGGATACGACTTCATCAACGAGCCCCTCATTGACTACGGAGAGGACGCGGATGATGTGGCGCTCAAGAGTGCGATCTACGACCGCATCTACAACGCCGTCCGTGCGATCGACCCCGATCACACGATCCACATCGCCGCCTTCTTTGGCTGGGGCTCGATCGCGGATCCGTCCGTTTATGGGTGGACCAACGTGGTGTACCAACTCCACCCGTATGACATGCCCAACGGTAAGGATTGGGATGCTCAGAACCAGGTCGTGACGAACCAGCTCGCGGAGGTTGTCCCCAAGCTGACCTCTCCGGGAATTCCGGTTCTGTACGGCGAGTACTCGTTCTACTACTACGACGACGTTTGGGCCCGATTCATGGCGGGGCTTAACAACCTCGATGTGTCATGGACCAACTGGGGCTACAAGGTGAAGCTGCCTCAGAACGGTGGAGGCGGCTACTGGGGCCTGTACAACTCGAACAACAACCAGGTGCCTATCATCAACTCGGACGATGCCGATGCGTTCAAGACGCGCCTGTCACTGTTTGGATCCAACAACTTCAGCGCCAACGATCCGCTGATCAGGATCGTCAGTCGGTTTGCTGACGGCACTGACACGTTCAGCCCCACATTGCTCAGCACGAGCGGTTGGACGGCAACCGCGTCGAGTATTGGACCAGGCGAGACGTACGGTGCAGCGTTTGATGGCGATCCGTGGACGCGTTGGTCCACCGGTGCCACGCAGACACCTGGACAGTGGTTCCAGGTTGACATGGGTAGCGTTCAGACCATCGAACAGGTCACGATGCGTACTCGCACAGATCAGCGCTGGGACTACCCCGACATGTTCACCGTCGAGCTGTCCACCAATGGCACGTCGTGGACCACGGTCGCGAACGGCCCCGGCTTCGGATGGAAGCGGCCGGTGACGTTTGATGCTCAGGGCGCCCGGTACATCCGGATCACGCAAACGGGCTCAGCAACCGAGTGGTGGCAGATCGCTGAACTGGAGGTCTACGCCCCGTAGGTAAGTACCCAAAGGCCCCGATGCTTCGGCGTCGGGGCCTTTGGCGCGTGGTGACCACGTTCCACCTGCTCGCCAGCGCCATTGAGGCTGCCCGACGGCGCTTGTTGCACATCAAGTTAGACTCGCTCACGTGATCATCCTTGTTGTCGGAGGTGGCGCCCGCGAGCACGCGCTCGCCCGCGCCTTCCACCTTGACCCCGCCGTCACCGCCATCCATGCCGCGCCAGGCAACCCCGGCATCGGCCGTATTGCTGAGCTTCACAGCGTTGACCCCATGGACGGTTCTGCTGTGGCCGCGCTCGCGACTGAGGTTGGCGCCAACCTGGTAGTGGTAGGGCCGGAGGCCCCGCTGGTGGCGGGAGTGGCCGATGCCGTGCGCGCCGCTGGCATCCCGTGCTTTGGCCCCAGCGCGCAGGCCGCGATGCTCGAGGGTTCCAAGGCGTTCGCCAAGGAAGTCATGGACGCCGCGGGCGTTCCTACTGCCGCCTCCCGAGTGTGTACCTCTCAGAGTGAGCTCGGGACCGCGCTACGCGAGTTCGGCGCTCCCCACGTGGTCAAGGACGACGGGCTCGCGGCAGGCAAGGGTGTGGTGGTGACCTCTGATCGCGACGAGGCGCTCGCCCATGGTGACGCGATCCTTGCCGCGGGTGGCACCGTGGTGGTCGAGGACTATCTGGACGGGCCCGAAGTCTCACTGTTCTGCCTATGCGACGGAACCACAGTGGTGCCCCTCAAGCCGGCACAGGACTTCAAGCGCGCGTACGACGGCGACCAAGGCCTCAACACTGGCGGCATGGGCGCCTACACTCCGCTGCCGTGGGCCCCGGCCACGCTCGAGCAGGAGGTGGTGCGCACCGTCGCGCAACCCACCGTCGATGAGATGGCACGCCGCGGCACCCCGTTCCAGGGAGTGCTCTATGTGGGGCTTGCGCTCACGTCCAAGGGCACGCGCGTGGTGGAGTTCAACGCCCGCTTTGGCGACCCGGAGACCCAGGCCGTGCTCGCACGGCTCGAGACTCCGCTCGCCGGGGTGCTGCTCGCCGCCGCGCAAGGTTCGCTCGGCGAACTGCCAACGCTGAAGTGGAGCGACGACTCCGCGGTCACGGTGGTGATTGCCGCCCATGGATACCCTGGCGAAGTGCGCAGCGGCGACACCATCACGGGTATCGACGAGGCAGAGGCCGAACCCGGTGTGCACGTGCTTCACGCGGGTACCTCGACGGACGGTGCCGGCTCGCTGGTCGCGTCCGGCGGCCGGGTGTTGTCGGTGGTGGGCAAGGGCGAGAACCTGGCGCAGGCCCGCGATCGGGCGTATGCGGGGATCGCCCATATCGGGCTGGCGGGCTCGCACCACCGCACCGACATCGCGCTCAATGCTGCCAACGTGGTGACGGACTAGCCGTGGGCGAGGTCGTGTTGCCCGTTGCTCCGGTGGTGCCGGGCTGGCGTCACATCTACTCTGGCAAGGTCCGCGACCTCTACGAGCCCGTGGCGCCGCACCCGCGCGGCGACGTGGTGTTAGTGGTGGCCTCCGACCGCATCAGCGCCTATGACTGGGTGCTGCCCACCGAAATCCCCGGTAAGGGTGCGATCCTCACCGCGCTCACCTTGTGGTGGTTCGATCAGATCCGTGACATCGTGCCCGATCACACCGTGGAGGCGGAAGTGCCTGCGGAGGTTGCCGGGCGTGCGATGGTCTGCCAGCGGCTGGACATGTTCCCCGTGGAGTGCGTGGCACGTGGCTACCTGACGGGATCCGGGTTGGCGGAGTATCGCTCCACTGGCGAGGTATGCGGAGTGGCGCTGCCGGAAGGCCTCCAGGATGGCTCGCGGCTGCCCACCCCGATCTTCACCCCCGCCACCAAGGCCGCCCTAGGCGACCATGACGAGAACGTGAGTTTTGACGCGGTGGCGGAAAGCATCGGCCGCGATGACGCTGAGGCGTTGCGGGACCTGACCCTCAAGGTCTATACGCGGGCGCACGAGATCGCGGCCACGCGTGGCGTGATTCTTGCTGACACCAAGTTCGAGTTCGGGCGCGATGGCGCCGGGCGAATTGTCATTGGTGACGAGGTGCTGACGCCGGACTCCTCGCGGTTCTGGCCCGCAGATTCGTGGGAGCCCGGGCGTGCGCAGCCCAGCTACGACAAGCAGTTTGTGCGCGATTGGCTGACTTCGCCGGAGTCCGGCTGGGACCGTACAGGCGACACCCCACCCCCGCCCTTGCCTGATGCTGTGGTCGCCAAGACCCGGCAGCGGTACCTTGAGGCGTATGACAGGCTCACGATCAGCTAGCCGGACCTGACGTTGAGCGCGCGGGCAGAGATTGTTGCGGCGATCGCGAAGGCGATTCCCTCTCCAGTGCGCAACGGCCATCCATTGCGCGTCGCCATTGACGGCATCGACGCGGCAGGCAAGACCACGTTGCGCGGCGAGCTGGCTCAGGTGCTGCGAGATCAGGGCCAAGCCGTGGTGGAGGCCAGCATTGACGACTTCCACCATCCGCGCGCGGTGCGCCGCAAGGACGGACATACGGATTGGAAGGGCTACTGGCACCACGCCTTCAACCTTGAGCGCTTGACGTCGGACCTGTTGGTGCCGCTGGGACCCGGAGGGGACCTGCGATTCCGGCCGCGGTGTCACGACCTCGCGACCGACCAATCGCTTGATGACGAGCCGTGGCAGTTGGCTCAGGGTGACGAGGTGGTGCTCGTGGATGGGGTGCTCGCGCAACGTCCCGAGCTGCGCGCGTATTGGGACTTCGTGATCTTTGTGTCGGTGGGCTTCGATGAGGCGTACCGGCGCATGGCGGCACGCGATCATGTGGCTGCCGATCCCACGCATCCCGACAACGCCCGCTACTACGGGGTCCAGCGCTATTACCTCTCGACGCATCGCCCTGATCAGAGTGCGGACGTGGTGCTCGACAACTCGACGGTGGAGCACCCGCGCATCGTTCGTGGTGCGTGAGACCCAACGGTCAGAGTGTCGCGGGTTGCGGCTCCAGGGCCCGGAGACGATGTTGGCACGTTGGTGGTCTACGAGAACGGCTTCGCGTACTTCCGCTCCAACAGCGGCAACCTCAGCACTTGGCTCACCACGGAGCGCCACGAATACGGCTGGGTGTGTTGACGCGATCAGGCCTGGCTAGTGGCGTTCCGTGATGCGCAGGTAGTAGCCGTCGGGGTCGAGGATTCGGAAGTCAGTAACACCCCAGGGGCGTGCAACAAGATCGGCGTCAAGTTTCCACCCGGCGGCGAGTACGTGGTCGCGTTCGGCTTCGACGTCGTCCACTTCGATTACGATTTCCACCGCGGTGGCTGGTTGGCGGTCTGTCGCGGTGGCTGCGGGGCGCCGCCCCAGACCAATGCGCACGCCGTCCCTGCCAACCGCGACGTAGTCGCCGCCGTGGGGTCGGTCGTCCTTCACGACCTCAAACTGCAACACCGTTGAGTAGAACGTCACCGAGGCCGCGAGGCTCGTGGGGAACAGTTCAATGCGCAACGTTGCGGCCATGTCACCAGAGTAGACAAGGCCGCCTCCTGATGTCGCTCAGGCGTGGCGGGGAGCCATGGAAGCGGAACACCAGCCGGTAGAATGTTCGCATGCCAATCATCGTCGTAGACGTCATGCCCAAGCCCGAGATTCTTGACCCCCAGGGCAAGGCCGTGGGCGCCGCGTTGCCCCGCCTGGGATTCGATGGCTTCTCGCAGGTGCGGCAGGGCAAGCGTTTTGAGCTCACTGTGGACGGTGAAGTGACTCCTGAGATTTTGGATCAGGCGCGCAAGGCTGCGGAGACCATGCTGAGCAACCCCGTGATCGAAGACGTCGTGAACGTTGCTGTCGAGGAGACCGCGTGAGCGCACGCATTGGAGTGGTGACCTTCCCGGGGTCGCTCGATGACCGTGACGCGGCGCGCGCGGTGCGTCTGGCTGGCGGTGAGGCGGTGTCACTGTGGCACGCCGACGCTGGCCTCCGTGACGTCGACGCAGTGGTCTTGCCCGGCGGCTTCAGTTACGGTGACTACCTGCGTGCGGGTGCGATTTCTCGTTTTGCGCCGATCATGGACGCCGTGGTGGATGCAGCTCGCGGCGGAATGCCGGTGCTCGGGATCTGCAACGGCTTCCAGGTGCTGACGGAGGTGCACCTGCTGCCCGGGTCAATGATCAAGAACAACCACCTTCACTTTGTGTGCCGCGACCAAACGCTACGCGTCGAGAACGCTGAGACCGCGTGGACCTCAGACTTTGAGGCCGGCCAGGAGATCACGATCCCGCTCAAGAACCAAGACGGCCAGTACGTAGCCGACGAGCACACTCTCGATGCACTCGAGGCCGAGGGCCGGGTGGTGTTCAGGTACGTGGACGTCAACCCCAATGGGTCGCGCCGTGACATCGCTGGCATTTCTAACGAGCGCGGCAACGTGGTGGGCCTGATGCCGCACCCCGAGCACGCGGTCGAGCGCGGGTACGGACCGGACTCTGTCGACGCTGGTCGCAGCGGCACGGATGGGCTCGGGTTCTTCACCTCGGCGCTGAGTGCGCTACTCGCCAAGGCGTAGCGCGCGCGGACGGTCGGAGTGAGGCGCCGCTAGTCGCCCAGCTCGTCGCGGATCGCCGCAAGCGCCTCGAACGTGATCCGGTTAATGTCGAGCCCCAGCTGGCTGGGGATCGTCACCAAGACTGTGTCCGCGGCCATCACGCCCTCGTCTTCGCGTAGTTCGGCGATGATCTTCTCGGGTTCGCCCACGTAGGTCTTACCGAACGTGGCCCGCGTGTTGTCGATGATCCCGATCTGGTCCTGGTTGGCTCCTATCGCGTCCTGAGCGGCCACGCCCCCAAAGTACGTGCGGGTGACGTCGTCGACGATGGGCATGATGGAGCGCGACACCGACACACGGGCCTCGCCCTCGTGACCCGCTTCTCGCCACGACTCGCGGAACGCTTCGATCTGACGCGACTGCACCGTGCCGAACGGCTCGCCCGTGGCCTCGAGCACCAGGGTCGAGGACATCAGGTGCATGCCCAGTTCGCCCACGCGCTTGGCACTGTCGATGCCGCCCGCGCCGTACCAGATGCGCTCGGCCAGCCCGGGGGACTGCGGCTGGATGGGTAGCAGGCCGTCGACTAAGCGCGGGGCGTGACCGTAGGGGCTCTCATGCGGCTTCGCCACTCCGTTGCCCGCGATCGCGTGGCGGAACTGAGCAATGCGCTCGGCGGCGTCCTCAACAGGCTGCTTGCCCGCAGGCAGCGGGAAGCCAAAGGCACCGGGGCCGTCGGCCACGACCTCGGGTGAGCCGCGGCTCAGGCCCAGCTGGAGCCTGCCTGCCGAGACCAGGTCAGCGGTCGCCGCGAGCTCGGCCATGTAGAGCGGGTTCTCGTAGCGCATGTTGATCACGCCGGTGCCGAGCTCGATACGCGAGGTGCGCGCACCCATGGCGGCCAGCAGCGCGAACGGGCTCGAGAGGTTCTGCTCGAAGTGGTGCACTCGGATCCACGCACCGTCGAGCCCCGCCTCTTCGGCCGCGACTGCCAGGTCGATGTGTCCCCTGATGGACTCGCCCGCGTTGCGGTGCGCGGAGCCGGGTGCTCCGCTCCAATGCCCAAAGGACAGGAACCCGAAGTTCTTCACTCGAAAGCCTTTCGTTGACGTGTCTACTACTTTCTCACAACGCTGGGCCGGGCGTCGGTCATTCCCCGGCCGCAGCATCGGCCCTACGCTGATTCCATGATCACCGTGCGGCAGGTTGCCTTTGATGACGCCGACGCTCGCGCACTGTGGGCCGCCCAGCAGACCGAACTCTTGGAACGCTACGGCGAGCCCGACCTGGAACCGGGGATTGATCCGGCAGGGGTGATCGTCTCGCTGGTGGGTAACCATGCCGACGGCGCTCCCATCGCCACTGCTCTGCTCCGCTGGAGCCCGTACGGCACGGGCGCGGGCTCCGCGGAGATCAAGCGGCTGTTCGTGTTGCCGGAGCATCGAGGGCACGGGCACTCGCGCGTGCTGATGGGCGCTATCGAGGCTGCCGCGCGCAAGGCGGGTGCAACCACGCTCGTGTTGGAGACGGGTACTGAGCAACCTGAAGCGCTCGCGCTCTACGCACGCATCGGCTACCACCGCATCCCCAACTTTGGCGCATACAAGGGCGAGCCCAACTCGATCTGCTTTGCGCGTGAGCTGCCCACGCGGGTGCTTGTCGTGAACGGAACTATCGGTGCGGGGAAGACCTCCGTTGGTTGGCAGGTAGGCGACATCCTCAAGGAGCGGGGCGTGCGCCACGGCTCCATCGATGGCGACGCGCTGTGCCAAGCGGAGCCCACCCACCCGGACGACCCCTTCAACCAATCGCTGTTCTTCGAGAACCTTGCGGCAGTTGCACCGGTGTATCGGCGTCGGGGGTTCGGATGCATGATCATCCCGCGCGTGGTGGAAGACGAGGCCGACCGCGGCAGGTACATCGACGCGCTAACTGGACCGGGCGGGCCTGCGGAGGTGACCATTGTGAGGGTCACGGCCTCGGAGGCCACGCGGATGGCGCGCATCAAGCACCGCGAACCGGAGGGCTATTGGCAGGAGTGGGGATTCGCGCGAACCGTGGAGCTTGAAGACTCGCTCAACAGCCTGGATTTGGACGATGCTGTGGTCACCAACGAGGGTCGCGACGCCAAGCAGACGGCGGAGGAGTTGCTGGACACCATCGGTTGGTAGCCCGCCGGCTAGTGAGGCCAGACGGGTTCTGGGATGCGCGGCGCTGGAGGGCCTGTGGGCACTGGTTCGCCGGACGGGTCAGTGGACTCGGCACTGAGGGTGTCGACCATCCACGCCAGCCCCTCGAGGTTGTCGAGAAGCCGCTGCTCGGCATCGTCCATGGTGTGACAGAGCACAGTGACGGTGCCATGCCAGCCTGACTCCGCGATGATGCGTGCCAGCCCCAAGTCCAACTCGCCGTGACCTAGTGGGTGGATCTTGCGCGTGCCGCCCGCGGGGTCGCGGACCATGCCGTTGAGGCCTAGGGCAACGAGGTGCGGAGCCATGGTTGCGAGCAGTGACTTGAACTGGGCGGTGTGGGCGTGGCCGTGGTGCTGCTGATAGGCCAGCCCGATGTTGGCGAGACCACCCTTCGCAAGGTGCTCAAGGACTGCGAGCTGATTCGCTGGCTCGCCGAACCACCCCAGGTGGTTGTAGAGCGCCACCGTCATGCCGTGTGCGCGTGCGAGCTCAGCGAGGGGAGCCAGGTGATCGGCGACGCGGTCCACCATGGCGCGTTGGGTCTGGGCGGCGAGCGGGTTGGCCGGGCCGGGCGGGCCGAACTCGAGGCACGCCCACAGCTGCGGCTTGAGGTCTCTTGCTGCCGACTCCTCGATGAGCTCGCGGAGGTCAGGCTGGATGGTGCCCTCGCCGCCGTCCCCTTCGGTGGGGAGCACGTGAGGTGCCCACAGGCCGGTGAGCTCGATGCCGTGTTGCGCGAAGGCCTCCAGGTGCGCTCCATAGGCGGGCACGTGTTCCGGCCGCCAGTCCCAGACTGCTTTGGTCAGCCCTAGGCGATTGAGCATTTCCGCGCGCTGGACTGGGTTGCGCTCCACGGAGTCGTAGGGCACAAAGCACCACGCGGCGAGGTTGTCGCGATCGAACACGGAGAGGTCCATCTCTCCACTGTAGGCAAAGCGACCATGGGCGCCACACAGGATGCGCAGATGTGCTGGAACCGACCATGAGCGCCACCTTGGGCGGTCGCCGGGTGCGGGGCTCCGAGAGGTGCGGGCGGGTGCGGGGCTCCGAGAGGTGGGGGCGCCGGGGGGGGGGCGTGCGGGTCGGGCGGGGGGCGGTCAGTCCGCGAGGGCGAACTTCAGCGCGGCCGCCACGTGTAGCCCCACGGAGTCGAAGTACGGCACATCCACGTCTCCCGCGGTCACCACCATGGGAATCTCGGTGCACCCCGAGATCATTCCCTGCGCCCCCGCGTCGAGCAACGGTGCCAACGTGTCCAGCACCTGCTCACGCGAGCCCGGCGGGATGATGCCCTTGGCGAGGCTGCCGTAGATCAGCTCGTGGAGTTCGCTCAGTGCAGGCTCCGCAGGCGCGATGGTGGTGATTCCACGCGCGGCCATGTGGTCGCGGTAGAACGGCTCGCGCATGGTGTACCCGGTGCCTAACAGCGCCACCGTATCGAGCCCTGCCGCGACTATCGCATCCGCGGTGGCGTCCAACATGTGTATCAGCGGCACGTCGATCGCGGCCTCGACCGCTGGCGCGATCTTGTGCATGGTGTTCGCACAGATCAGGATGCCCTCCGCGCCAGCATCCTGGAGCGCGCGCGCGTCCGCCCCAAACTGCTTGCCCAACCCGTCCCAATCGCCGGCCGTCTGCATGCCTGCGATCCACTCGAAGTTGTAGGACCGCACGTAGAGGTCCGCACTGGAACTACCGCCCAGCGCCCTATTGACGCCCTCGTTGAGCGCCCGCTCGAACTCAACGGACGAATGCCAGGTGATGCCGCCCAGCAGGCCAAGGGCTCGGGGAGAGGTGCGCATACGGCCGATGCTACGCGCAGTCTAGAGGTCCAGTCGGGTGGATCGTGGCACCAGTACGCGGGGCCCGGCCCGTCTAGAGGTCAGCGCGCCACCCGCGCACGTTGGCGCGCAGGGCGGGCTCGATCAGCGCGGTCACGTCCCGCGCTTGGCGCGGCAAGAACTTGCCCAGTTCAACGGTGACCAGGCCGTGCACGTTCGCCCACAATGCCACCGCCATCGCCTCCGGAGGCACGCCGCGAGGGAACTGCCCTGCGGCGACCCCCCGCTTCACCGCGTCGAGCAGTGGCGTGAAGGTCTCAGCGCCCTCGAGGGCGACAGCACGGTCAATACCGCGGGGGTCGGCCTCGTCGCCAAACATGATCCGGTACCCGTGGGGATCGGCCATGGCGCTGGCTCGGTACGCGAGCCCCAGTTGCACGATGTCCTCGGCGGGGTCATCGGTGGTGGGGACCGCCGCGAGATGCGCGGAGAAGCCCTCGACCGCGCGCTTGTAAAGCGCGGCCACCAAGCGGGCCTTGCTCCCGAACAGACTGTAGATGGCGGCGGTGGTGGTGCGAGAGTCGGCCGCGAGGGAACGCAGGTTCAGACTGGCGATGCCGTGGCGGAACACCTGCTCGCCGGCCCGGGTAAGCAACTGCTCGCGCAGAGCGCCGTCGTAAAGTTGTGGCCTTCCCATCTTGACAACAGTAGCCTAACGATGTTTTGCTAACAACGTTAGGAAACTCAGCAGGCTCGCCCCGAGCCACCTGTCGCGAACCCCGGAGGGAATCACCATGCTCGAGCTGTCCCCGCAAGTCATGATCCTGTGCGGATCCCTATTCATCGCGTACGTCACCATCGCGTACGGCGGCTACTACCTGACGCGCGTGGCCCGCGGCGCGCACAAACTCACCGAGTTCCAGAAGTCCTTTCATCGCGCAGGCCACGGCCACGCGGGAATGATCGTCACGGTGGGAATTGTGGCGGCGGTGCTCTCCGACGCCACTGACCTTGAGGGTGCGCTGGGCTGGCTCGCTCGCGCGGGCGTCGCGACGGCCGGCCTGCTGATGTCCGCTGGGTTCTTCTTCTCCTCTCTCGGCGCCGGGCGGGAGAAGCCCAGTCGCTGGATCTGGCTGCTGTGGGCCGGAGCGTTGCTGCTCGCCACGAGCGTTCTCACGCTGGGAGTGGGGCTCATTCAAGCGGCGCAATAGGTCCCGCCGGACCCTGGGACCAAAGTATCAAGCGCGCTCGAAGGTTTGCCCGTAAACTGGACAAATGCGAATCGGAGAACTTGCCCACTCTGCTGGCCTGAACGCGACCGCCGTGCGCTACTACGAGAGCATTGGCCTGCTGCCGGAACCAGGGCGCACCGCTTCCGGCTACCGCGACTATGACGAGGACGCCCTTGAGCGCCTACGCTTTGTGCGCGACTCGCAAGCCGCGGGCCTGACGCTCGCGGAGACGCGCGAGATTCTTGAGATGAAGGCCTCGGGCCAGTCCACGTGCGAACACACGCGCGCGCTGGTGGACCGCCACCTGGCGGAGATCGACTCCCAGATCGCGAGCCTGCTTGCCGCGAAGAGCGAATTGACCGCGCTAGCGACTCGCGCGGATGCCCTTGATCCCACCCATTGCCGTGATCCCCACGCATGCCAAGTGATCGCACTTGACATTCAAGCCCACTCGAAGGTTTAGCCTGCCACTATGAGCACTGATACCGAAGTCCAGAACACCCCGTCCTCCGACCTACCCGGCGAGATCAACCTCGCGGTGGGCGGCATGACGTGCGCTGGTTGCGCGTCCAATATCCAAGGTGGCCTCGCCAAGCTTCCCGGTGCGGCCGATGCCGTGGTCAACTTGGCCACCCGGCGCGCCACAGTGCGCTCAGATGGCACGCTCGATGCCGCTGAGCTGGAGCAGGCGATGCGCGACACGATCACGGGCCTGGGCTACGAGGTCATCACGAAGCCGCGCGGCGCCGGTGACGAGGACGAGCACGCTCACCACGACGCGATGTCTGACGCCGAAGACGAGCACGCCGCGCACCTGGTCGCGGATGCACGCCGCATAGCGGACTTCCGCCGCCGGTTCATCGTGGCCGCGGTGCTGACCGTGCCGCTTGTGCTCATCTCCATGATCATGATGCTCCAGTTCGAGGGCTGGGAATGGGTGGCCGGTGCGCTCGCGACCCCGGTGATCTTCTGGGCCGCGTGGCCCTTCCACCGTTCCACGATCAAGGGCGCTCGCAAGGGCGTGGTCAACATGGACACGCTCATCACGCTGGGCACCGTGAGCTCGTGGGTGTGGTCCACGGTGGTGCTCGTGGGTGGGGCGCTCTCGCTCGGCGCGCTCGCCGAGGCTCACATCTACTACGAGACCGGCGCCGTGATCGCGTCGCTGATCCTGCTGGGCAAGTGGATCGAGGTGCGGTCCACGGCGAAGGCCGGGGATGCGATCCGCGCTCTCAGCTCGCGGCAGTCCACCACGGCCCGGCTCGAAGATGGCACCGAAATTCCGCGTGCCGAACTGGCCGTAGGCATGCGCTTTGTTACCCGTCCAGGCGAGATCATCGCGACCGACGGCGTGGTGGTGGACGGCGCTGCTGCGGTGGACGCTTCGCTCGTGACCGGGGAGTCAGTGCCGGTGCGAGCAAGCGTGGGCTCCGAGGTAATTGGCGGGACTATTGCGGCCGACGGCGCCTTGACCATCGAGGCGACTCGCGTGGGCGCGCAGACCATGATCGCGCAGATCGCGCGGATGGTGGATCAGGCTCAGTCCGGGCGCGCGCGCATCCAGCGCCTTGCCGACCGCATCTCGCAGGTGTTCGTGCCGCTGGCGATCGTGATCTCCATCGCGACGCTGATTACCTGGCTCGCCGTGACGGGGGATGCCAACCAGGCCTTCACCGCGGCGGTGGCCGTGCTTATCATCTCCTGCCCGTGCGCGCTGGGGCTCGCGACTCCGCTGGCCATCATGGTGGGCACGGGGCGTGGCGCTCAGTTGGGCACTCTGGTCCGTGGACCGGAGGCGCTCGAGGACACTCGCCGCGTCACGACGATCGTGCTGGACAAGACCGGCACGGTGACCGAGGGCCGCATGGCCTTTGTCGAGGCCCACACCCCGGGTCTGGTGCGCGACGATGCCGCGCGTCTGCTGGACGCGGTCGCGTCTGTCGAGGACCGCTCCGAGCACCCGATCGCGCGCGCGGTTGCCGCAGAGCGTACCCGCAGGCTCAAGCTCAAGGACTTCACGTCTGTCCCCGGCCATGGCGTGAGTGCCACGGTTCAGCGCGGCGGCCCGGGTGGCGCTGACGCCGAGGTGCTGGTGGGATCCCGCCGGCTATTCGACGAGATCCCCGAGGCCCTCGAGGTCTACGCTGTCGAGGCAGAGGCGCTGGGACAGACCGCAGTGTTCGCTGGCCGCGGCGCCGCGCCTGCCGAGGGCGCCGGAGTGGGCTCGGTGTCGCTGGCAGTCCGCAAGCCCGTGGCCGCAGAGGCGGTGCTCGTGGTGTCCGACACCATCAAGCCCACCAGTGCGCGTGCGGTCGCGGCGTTCCGCGACCTAGGCCTCAAGGTGATCCTGCTGACCGGCGACAACGAGCGCGCGGGGCGTGCCGTCGCGAACCAGCTGGGTATCGACATGCTCATCGCGGAGGTGCTGCCCGGCGACAAGGCCGAGGTGGTCCGCGACCTGCAGGCGCAAGGCCAGCGTGTGGCGATGGTGGGCGACGGCGTCAACGACGCCCCCGCGCTTGCTCAAGCTGACCTTGGTATTGCGCTCGGCACGGGTACGGACGTCGCTAGGGAAGCATCGGACCTCACCATTGTCTCGGGTGACCTCCTCAAGGCGGCCGACGCCATCGTGCTCTCCCGGCGCACGCTCGGCACCATCAAGGGCAACCTGTTCTGGGCGTTCGCGTACAACACCTCGGCTATTCCGCTTGCGGCGTTCGGGATTCTGAACCCGATGATTGCGGCGGCCGCGATGGGCGCGTCGAGCCTGTTCGTGGTAGCGAACTCGCTGCGGTTGCGGAGCTTCCAGGGGTACACCGAGAAGTAGTTCGCATCTGATCAGCGCTTCACGACGGCTCGGCAGGAGTTGGTTCCGTCAATGCTGTGAAACTGCGCGCTAGGCTGGCGACGTGAGCGTCAAGTGGTGGCAGCGGCCGGATGAGCACCCCGCCTTGATCGTGCATCTGCCCTCGGCGCTAGGCCCTGGGATGTTCCTCGCTGGCTTGGTCCTGGGCACAGCGATGGCTGCATGGGGCATTGTACTTCTTGGCAATCAGGCGCTCTCAGGCTTTCACCTCGACGGTGACACGAGAGTGCCCGTATTTGGATGGAGACTTCCAGACCTCGTCATGGCGGCACTCTTCGTCGCCGCAGGGTCCTACTTGGTCGTGGATTCATTCGAAAAGTGGCTATTGGCGAGAGGCGTGCGTGGCTTGGTGAGCTTCAGGGAGGTCGCCGGCGGCCTTGTGCTGGTGCGCCATCGCCGGTGGCGTCCCGATCTCACGCTGATGGTTCCGGCGAATTCAACACTGACGTTGAGCGTGACGGCGGTGGCAACGGACGTTACGAGCGGCACCCGTATGCAGCGCATTCGCTTTGCGACTGGCGACCAAGAGCTTGTGTTCGACTATCAGATATACAGGAGCGCGTTGTCGATCGGGCCTCTCGACAGGGTCGCGCCCTCACACAGGATCTCAGTTGAAGTCGATGCCAAGGCCTCAAAGGTCAAGCGCGAGACTCCGAGATTGCCAGGATTGCTCTAGAGGCGCGAGCTACACCCGCACTCCCGTGATCCCGCCATCGACCGGCAGGATCGTGGCCGTCGTCGACCCCGCGTGTGGACTCGCCAGGTAGCAGATCGCCCATGCGATCTCGGCGGGCGAGATCAGCCTTGCCATGGGCTGGCGCCCGCGCAGCGCGGCGAGTTCCTTGTCGGGATCCGCAGAGTTCGCGATCAAGCGCGCCACCCATGGAGTATCCGCAGTTCCGGGCGCCACGGCGTTCACTCGGATGCCGTCGGCGAGGTAGTCGGCGGCCATCGCCAAGGTGAGCGCGTCGATCGCACCCTTGGTCGCGCAGTACACAGCACGGTTGCGGATGCCCACCAGTGCGCCGAACGAGGACACGTTCACCACCGCTGGGTGATATGACTCCCGCAGCATCGGCGCGGCGAGCGCGGTGACGCGAGCGGCCGAGATCACGTTGACCTCGAGGACGCGCCGCCACTCGTCGCGGTCATTGGCCCCGGCGTCTCCCACCGCGCTGATGGCGGCATTGTTGACCAACACGTCCAGCCCACCTGCGTCGGCCTCAATCGTCGCGTACGCCGCCGCGAGGTCGTCGTCACTCGTGACGTCGCCCGTCAAGGAATGAACGGTCGGGAGCGCGGACGCCGAGGGGTCGCGGTCGTAGACAAACACCGTCGCGCCGCGCTCCGCCAGCATTTCCACGGTCGCGGCGCCGATGCCCGAGGCACCTCCCGTGACCATCGCCACCAATCCCGCAAAGTCGGTCATCGCGGCGCCACTACAACTTGTCGTTGCGTCCCAAGCCCATCAATCCCCAGCTCCACGATGTCACCGGGCTTGAGATAGGTGGGCGGCTTCATCCCAAGGCCCACGCCCGGCGGGGTGCCAGTGTTGATCAGGTCGCCCGGCTCGAGCACCAGGAACTGGCTGATGTAGTGGACGATCACATACGGGTCAAAGACCATCGTCGACGTGGAGCCGGTCTGGCGGCGCTCGCCGTTGACGTCCAGCCACATGCTGAGATTGCTGACGTCGTCGAACTCATCCGGCGTGACCAGCCACGGCCCGGCGGGGTTGAAGGTCTCGGCCGATTTTCCCTTGAGCCACTGGCCCGAGCGCTCCAGCTGGAACTCGCGCTCGCTGACGTCGTTCACCAACACGAATCCGGCGATCGCTTCGCGGGCCGCGGCCGGGCTGTCGAGGTAGCTCGCACGCTTGCCGAGAACCACGCCCAGTTCGACCTCCCAGTCGGTCTTCTGAGCGCCGCGCGGGATGCGGATCTGGTCGTATGGTCCGACGATCGTGTTGGGGGACTTCGAGAACAGCACCGGCTCCGGCGGCACCTCCGCCCCGGTCTCCGCGGCGTGGTCCGAATAGTTCAGGCCCACACACAGAATCTGATGGGGCCGCGCGATGGGCGACCCCACACGTTCATCGCCAAGCGGCCGGCGCTGATCGTGGCGGTCAGCGACAAGATCCGCCAACGTCGCGAGGCCACCTGAGGCGAAGAACTCCTCGTCGTAATCTTGTATGATGTCTGACATGTCGACAATCGCGTCTTCTCCAACGAGCACCACGGGCCGCTCGCGTCCTACTTCACCTATGCGCATGAGCCGCATATCGTCGCCTCCTGATCGGACCTATCTGGCCTCTTGGACCCAATGTAGCCCAGAAACACCGGAAATTGGGGCTAGACATCCGATGAATGAGGGGCTAGAGTGACATTCACTCAGCAAGGAGGCTGCAGGTGCAACACACCGATTCCCCGGATAAGCGGGTCGCAGTGCCCGGAACCAAGGGTTCCGTGAAGGCGCCCGCCAACGCCAGTGCCCCACCCGAGACTGTCCACCCGACGGTTGACAACGATCGCCCTAGCGCGACCAAGCTGAGGCTTGTAGGAACGGTGCTCGCGCTGCTGCGGATGGGGCCGCTCCTCATCCTGGTCATCCTTGTGGTGCTCCTCGCAAACCTCTCGCCGGTGTTCTTCACCACGTTGAACCTGGGCAACGTCCTGGTGCAGTCGGCCGCGATCGCGATTCTCGCCATCGGCCAGCTGCTCGTGATCCTGACCCGCGGCATCGACCTGTCCGTGGGATCCACGCTGGCGTTGTCGTCGGTCGTGGGTGCTTTGGTCTTCGCAGAGACCGGCAGCGCGTTCCCGACCATCGTCGCGATGCTCGCGGCAGGTGCGATGATTGGTGCACTCAACGGCTTCGGCTACGTGTATGGCCGCCTGCCACACCCCTTCATCGTCACGCTCGCCACCTTGAGCATCGCGCGCGGGCTTGCGTTGGGACTGTCCGGTGGGCAGCCCATCTCGGGAATGCCTGACCTCGTTAGGACCATCGGTGCTGGCTCCGCCACCTGGATCGCGCCATGGATTCCGAACGCAGCCTTCTTGGTAGCTGGCGTGGCGATTCTGGCGATCCTCCTGCTCAACCGCGTGGTCTGGGGCCGTTGGATCTACGCCGTGGGCGGCAGCCCAGAGGGCGCACGCCGGTTGGGCATTCCTCGCTCCAAAGTGCTCGTCTCGGTCTACATCTTGAGCGGCACGCTCGCGGGCGTCGCTGCCATCGTGACCTCAGGTCGCCTCAACGCCGGTTCGCCGACGTTTGGGCAACTGTCCGAGCTCGATGCGATCGCCGCGGTGGTGATCGGGGGCGCGAGTTTCCTGGGCGGCCGCGGCAAGGTCAGCCACGCCCTCATAGGCGCGCTCATGATCGGCGTGATCCGTAACGGCATGAACCTGCTCAACATCGAGGCGTTCCTTCAACTCATTGTGATCGGCGTGGTGATCTTCATCGCCGTCGAGACGGACGTGATCCGTGGACAGCTCGAGAGTCGGTTCCGCGTGCTGAAGGCGGCGGCGGAATGAGCGGCGCACGCGTGTTGACGGTCACCGGAGCGACCAAGCGATTTGGCGCCGTCCTTGCACTCGACCACGTGAGCCTCCACGTCGATGCTGGCGAGGTGCTCGCGGTCCTCGGCGACAACGGAGCGGGCAAGTCCACGCTCATCAAGTGCATCAGCGGCGTCCACAAGCTCGACAGCGGAACCATCGAGGTGGATGGCGTTCACGCGCAGATCCACAACCCTGCGGTGGCGCGTCACGCAGGTATCGAGACCGTGTACCAAGACCTAGCTCTCTTCGACAATCTCGATAGCACCGCGAACTTCTTTGCTGGGCGCGAGGAGGCCGTTCCCTCATGGCTTCCGCTCGGCATGCGTTGGATGCGCCGCACCGACATGGCGAAGCATTCGGCCGAGATCGTGGGACGCCTCAAGATCAACCTGCCCCAGAAGGTCGCGTCTGTGGGAATGATGTCGGGCGGCCAGCGTCAGGCAATAGCCGTGGCCCGGAGCGCAGCGTTTGCGTCCAGGGTCGTGATCCTCGATGAGCCGACTGCCGCTCTAGGACTGCGCGAATCGCGCCAGGTCCTGGACTTGATTCTGCGGCTTCGCGAGGAGGGCGTTGCGGTGATCGTGATCTCGCACGCCATGGACCACGTCATGGAGATTGCCGACCGCGCAATTGTCATGCGCCGTGGCCGGGTTGTGGGAGAGGAAGAGCCCACGCCTGAAAACAGGAATCGCCTCGTGTCACTCATCGTGGGAGGTGACGACTGAGTCGATCAAGCACCACCCGCACCACTCAGATGCGGCCGCGGACGGAACCCGCGGCGCACCTGAGCAGTCAACTATTCCAAGCAGATTAAGGATAGCGATGAAGATCAAGAAGCATGTTCTCGCAGCCGCAGCGGCCTCTCTGGCGCTGTTGCTCGCTGCCTGTACTCCCGAGGCCACGCCGACGGAGTCTCCGGACCCGGTGGACACCGGCACTGCCGATGAAGTATTGACCATCGGCCTCATCACTAAGTTCCCCGTTGACTTCTTCGACATCATGCAAGATGCCGCGAGAGAGTGGGACGAGAACGAGCCGGGCGCAAAGGTCATCTTCGCGCAGGGCGCAAGCGGCACGGACGACGAAGGTGTCATTGCCGCCATCCAGTCCATGGTGGCTCAAGGCGTGGACGCGATCGCGATCACTCCCACCAGCCCCAACGTCGCGGCCGAGCTCCAGAAGGCCGTCGATGCTGGCATCGCCGTGGTGCTCATCGACAACGACATCCCCGACTGGGATGGCAAGTCTGCCCTCGTGGCGACCGACAACTACGCTGGCGGCGTGCTTGCTGGCGAGTGGTTGCGGGAAAATCTCCCCGAAGGCGCAAAGATTGCCGTGATGGCAGGTGTCCTGGGCAACCCGTCGCTCGACGCTCGTGTTGATGGCATGATCGAGGGACTTGACGGCTGGGCGGAGATCGTCGCGAACATCGCGACCGATTGCGACCAGACTAAGGGCCTCAACGCCGGCCAGGACATCCTGACTGCCAACCCGGAACTCGACGCGATTTACGCGGCCTGTGGTCCGCCCCTCATCGGTGCTCTTGAGGCCATCACGGCAGCAGGCAGGGACGGACAGCTCATCACGGTGGGCTTTGACGCTTCGCCTGATGAGGTTGCCGCCATCATTGCTGGCAGGCAGACCGCCTCTATCGCCCAGTTCCCGGCCAACATGGGAAGCCTCGGCGTTCAAGCAGCCTTTGATGCCGCTCGCGGCATGTCGATCGAGGCCAACATCGACACCGGCACCGCCCTGGTGACGAAGGACAACGCTGCCGACTTCCAGTAGGCAGCACGTTCACTGAAGGTTCCCCTCCAGGCTGTCGTGCCGGTCGAATGCCGACCCGGCCGGCACGACAGCCGCCTTCAACTTCCAACCCGCAACTATCGTGACAAGAGAGGTGACATGTGAAAGCTACGGCTCGCGACATTGTTGACTCTCACGTGCACCTCTGGGATCGCGGGGTCCTCGAGTACGAGTGGCTCGCGAACGAGGGCGGCCTGCTCCAGTACAACTTCCTCCCGGCAGACCTCGACGAGGCCCTGGACTTGCCTGCCGCGACCGTGACGTCAGTGGTGGCAGTCCAGGCCGATTGTCGCGACGATCAGGCCCACGCGGAAGCCCGATGGCTCGACAGTTTGGCCGATGCCGGTGCGCCTATCGCTGCGATCGTGGCGAGCGCTCGGCTCGAGTTGGGCGAAGGCAGTCGCGCTGAGGTCGAGCAGCTGGCGGCCTTGGACCGCGTGACTGGAGTGCGTCGCCTCTTGCAGGACCGGCCCGACGGCTTCGCGACGTCGGCCGGCTTTGTTGACGGCGTGCGGCTCCTGGCCGACTACGGCCTTGTCATGGACTTGTGCATTCGCCAACACCACCTTGCCGAGGTGGTGCGGCTTGTGCAGGCGTGCCCTGAGGTGACGTTTGTGCTTGACCACCTTGGCAAACCGGTGATCAGCGACTCCGACTTTCCCAGGTGGGCCGCCCACATAGACCAGTTGGCAGCTCTCCCGAACACCCGGTGCAAGATCTCTGGCCTGATGTCCGAAGCGCCCGCGGGCATGCGCACTGCGGCGGGTCTGCGGCCGTGGATCGACCACGCGATCGAGGCCTTTGGTACGAGCCGCTGCCTCTACGGAAGCGACTGGCCCGTGCTGACCATGGCGTCGACATACCCCGCATGGCTCGAGGTGGTCACCACCGTCATCGGCGACCTTTCCGCGGAGCAGCAGACTGCCATACTTGGTCTGAATGCGCTCGCGACCTACGATCCAGCGCGGCGCCAAGAGCGAATGAAGGAGCCTAGTCGTGGCGCTCACTGACGGTGCAATTCTCAAGATCAAAGAGATGATTCTCAGCGGAGAACTCAAGCCCGGCGACCGCCTACCCAGAGAAGCGGACCTGGCTGAGACCCTGGGGCTGTCACGAAACTCGCTGCGTGAAGCGGTGAAGGCGCTCACGCTGATTAACATCCTCGACGTGCGCCAAGGTGACGGCACCTACGTGACGAGCCTCGACCCCAACTTACTGCTTGACGCCCTCACTTTCGTGGTCGATTTCCACCGCGATGACAGCGTGCTCGAGTTCCTTCAGGTGCGGCGCATCATGGAGCCGGCCTCGGCGTCGCTGGCGGCGCAGCGGGTTACTCCGGAGGAGCTCGAGTCAATGCAGCGTTCGCTCGATGCCTCGCAATTGGAGTCCACGCCGGAGGAACTGCTCGCGATTGACATGGACTTCCACCGGCAGGTCGCGGCCGCCTCAGGCAACACCGTGCTGGCCTCGCTCATTGAAGGGCTCTCGGCTCCTACCAATCGCGCTCGCATCTGGAGGGGCCGCACACAAAGCGATGCTCACGTGCGCACCTCCCGCGAGCATCAAGCCATCCACGATGCCCTCGCCGCCCATGATCCCGAGCTCGCTCACGCCGCCATGCTCGCCCATGTGGCTGGCGTCGAGGGCTGGTTGCGGATGGTGCGATGACACCTGACCCACTGAAACATCCCACGTTGCCCTAGGCGGCGCACAAGTTCACATTCACCCGACGATCGCTGTACTGTCACACGCCCAAAGCGGGATGTAGACATCCGATGTATTGCCCAGCCGGTCCCACTGGCCCAACCGAGAAAGGAGCGAGAATGGCGACATTCGTCTCCCTCGCGCCCACAGATGTTCGCTTCCCCACATCCCGAGAGCTTGACGGTTCCGATGCCATGAACCCGGAGCCCGACTACTCCGCGGCCTACGTGGTGGTCTCTACCGACGCTGACGACGGACTCGAAGGCCATGGTTTCACCTTCACCACGGGGCGCGGCAACGACGTCCAAACCGCGGCGCTGACGTCGATTGGACCCTGGTTGATCGGGCGCGACGTTGACGAGGTGCTCAATGATCTTGGTGCCTTTGGGCGCGAACTCACCGGTGACGCCCAACTGAGGTGGCTGGGACCAGAGAAAGGCGTCATTCACATGGCGTGCGGCGCCGTGCTCAACGCGCTGTGGGACTTACGCGCCAAGCGAGCTGGGCTGCCGCTGTGGCAGTTGCTCGCGCGCATGACCCCCGAGGAGCTCTGCGACGTCATTGACTTCACGTACCTGACCGACGCGCTCACTCGCGAGGAGGCTCTCGCGATCCTGCGCGGCGCCCAGGCGGGGCGCGCCGAGCGCGAGGCCGAACTCCTCATCAAGGGGTATCCCGCCTACACCACCACTCCGGGCTGGTTGGGGTACTCGGATGAGAAGCTCGTGCGCCTGTCGAAGGAGGCCGTTGCGGACGGGTTCGACCTCATCAAGCTGAAGGTGGGGGCCTCAGTGGATGAGGATGTGCGCCGCATGCGTATTGCCCGCGAGGCCGTGGGCCCTGACATCGCCATCGCGGTGGACGCGAACCAGCGCTGGGAGGTTGATCAGGCCGTGGAATGGATGTCACAGCTGGCGCCCTTCAACCCGCGGTGGATCGAAGAGCCCACGAGTCCCGATGACATTCTGGGCCACGCCGAGATCCGCGCTCGCATCGCTCCCATTGCCGTCGCCACCGGTGAGCACGCGCACAACCGCGTGATGTTTAAGCAACTGCTGAAGGCTCAGGCGATCGACGTGGTCCAGATTGACGCGAGCCGCGTAGGCGGTGTGAACGAGAACCTCGCCATCATCCTGCTTGCTGCGAAGTTTGGCGTTCCGGTATGTCCTCACGCGGGCGGGGTAGGCCTGTGCGAGGTGGTCCGCCACCTGGCAATGTTCGACTTTGTCGCCGTGAGCGGAAGTACCGACCAGCGATACATTGAGTTTGTGGACCACCTGCACGAGCACTTCTACGACCCTGCGTTAGTGGACCACGGGCGCTACATCGCGCCCACCATGCCCGGGAGTAGCGCGCAGATGCGACCGCAGTCCATCGCGGATCACACGTTCCCCGGCGGCCCTGTCTGGGCAGGTGTGTGATGATCGCAGCACACTACAAGCCAGGTCACGGCGTCTCAGTCGTGGAGGCGGAGGCAGTCCCACCAGGTCCCGGCCACGTCCAGATAGCCGTCGCCTACAACGGGATCTGCGGCACTGATCTCCACATTGCTCACGGTGCGATGGATGAGCGGGTGGGTGAAGGCTCGGTGATCGGGCACGAGATGTCTGGCCGCGTGGTTGCGGGCGGCGAAGGCACCGAGGAGTGGCCTCCCGGAACTCCGGTCACCGTGATGCCGTTGCTGTGGTGTGGGAAGTGCCCCACGTGCCTGGCCGGCAATCGCCACATCTGCGACACGCTCACCTTTGTGGGCATCGATTCGCCGGGGGCGCTCCAGCAACTGTGGACAGTGCCGCAGGAGATCCTGATTGAGCTACCTCACAGTCTCTCGTTGCGGGCCGCTGCGCTCGTCGAGCCGGTGGCCGTCGCGCACCACGATGTGGTGCGCGGTCGCGTGCAAGCGGGCGAGCACGTGGTGGTTGTTGGCGGCGGCCCGGTGGGCGTGTTGATCGCGATCGTGGCCACCTACCGGGGAGCGCACGTCACGGTGGTGGAGGTCGACGCCTTCCGGCGCGGCGTGATCGACAAATTGGGACTGACCTCGATCGATCCCATCGCTCAAGACGTGGTGGCTGTGGTGGAGGCCTCGACCGGTGGAGCTGGCGCGGATGTGTCCTTCGAGGTGTCCGGAAGCCAGCCGGGTCTCACCACCTCGCTCGCCGTGTTGCGCCCGCGGGGACGGCTCGTCGCGGTGGGCATTCACCCGCAGCCACGCGAGATGGACCTCAAGCGCGTCTTCTGGCGAGAGCTCGAAATCCTGGGCGCCCGGGTCTACGAACGCTCTGACTACGACGGCGCGATTGATCTGATCGCCACCGAGGTGATCCCGGTGGACGCGCTCATCTCTGAAGTGGTGCCGCTCACCGAGGCCCCCGCCGCGTTCGAGGCGCTCGCCCGCGGAGGCAGCGTCATGAAGGTGCTTGTCGATTGTGGGCAGGAGGAAGCATCATGACCGCCGCAAACCCCGGCCTCCAACCCTTCGATCTCACCGGAAGACTCGCGCTCGTCACCGGAGCCAGCCGCGGCATTGGCTTCGCGATGGCGACAGCGCTCGCCTCTGCGGGCGCCGACATCATTGGTGCCAGCGCGACCCTCGAGCCCACGGGCAGCGAGATCGAGAAGGCTGTGCGAGCGCTCGGACGCGAGTTCACGGCGATGCGCGCTGACTTCTCTGACCGGGGGGCCGTCCAGGCGCTCGCGGATGCTGTGGTGGCGCTCGAGCGGCCCGTCGACATCCTGGTCAACAACGCGGGGACCATCGAGCGTGCGCCGGCTGTCGAGCATGGGGATGATCTCTGGGATCGTGTGATCGAGGTCAACCTGTCGAGTCAGTTTGTGCTCGCTCGCGCGCTGGGCAGCCAGATGGTCGAGCGCGGCTCGGGCAAGATCATCTTCACGGCGTCAATGCTGAGCTACCAAGGCGGCGTCAACGTGGTCAGTTACACGGCCGCCAAGAGCGCCGTGGTGGGCGTCACCCGCGCGCTCGCCAACGAGTGGGCTGGCAAGGGCGTCAACGTGAACGCCATCGCGCCCGGGTACATCGCGACCGACAACACTGCCGCGTTGCGCGCTGACTCGGACCGCAATACGGCTATCCTCGCGCGCATCCCTGCTGGCCGCTGGGGTGACGCGAGCGACCTGGGCGGCGCGACGGTCTTCCTCGCGAGCGCTGCCGCAGACTATGTCCACGGCACGGTGCTCGCCGTTGATGGAGGGTGGCTAGGACGATGACCGACGTCTACGAGTTCATGGGGGCCAGTTCGCTGGTCCCCGTGGTGGTCATCGAGAATCCCGCAGACGCGGACGCGCTGGGGTCCGCCCTCGAGGACGGCGGACTCCCCTCCGCGGAAATCACCCTGCGCACGCCGGGGGCGCTCACGGTCATCCGCGAGCTTGCCGAGCGTCCTGGTTTCGTGGTGGGTGCCGGCACCGTGGTGCGGCCCAAGCAGGTGGACGATGCCGTGGCGGCGGGCGCGAGCTACATCGTTTCCCCGGGCTTCAGTGCGGACGTGGCCCGCGAGTGCGCCATCCAACGTGTCCCGCTGATCCCTGGCACGGTGACCGCCACGGAGATCCAGATGGCACTCGACGCTGGCATCGAAGTGATGAAGTTCTTCCCCGCCGGCGCCTCGGGTGGAGCGCCGGTGATCAAGGCGCTGTCTGCCCCGTTTCCCAACGTGAGGTTTGTGCCCACCGGCGGCATCACTCTCGACACGTTGCCCGACTACTTGAGGATTCCCGCCGTCCTCGCGGTGGGCGGGACGTGGATCGCACCGCGGGACATCATCGCGGCGCAGTCATTCAAGGAGATAACCCAGCGTGTGCGTGAGGCGCTCGCCGTGGTGGAGGAGAACAAGTGACGATCAACATCAGGCCCGCAGACGAGTGTCAGTTTGACGCCGTAGCGCTGGGCGAAGTCATGCTCCGGCTCGATCCCGGCGAAGGTAGGGTCCGTACCGCGCGGCAGTTCCGTGCCAGCGAAGGCGGCGGCGAGTACAACGTGGCGCGCGGGCTCGCGCGCTGCTTTGGACTCCGGACCGCCGTGGTCACCGCCCTGGTGGACAACGAGGTGGGACACCTGGTGGAGGAGCTCATCATGGCGGGCGGTGTGAGTCCGCAGTTCATTCAGTGGGTCAAGGGTGACGCGATTGGGCGGTCGGTGCGCAACGGGTTGAACTTCGTGGAGCGCGGTTACGGCGTGCGCGGCGCGAAGAGCGTCTCGGATCGTGGCCACACCGCTGCTAGCCAGTTGCGCGCGAGCGACGTGGATTGGGATCACCTGTTCGGCGAACTGGGCGTGCGGTGGCTCCACGCGGGCGGCATCTACGCTGGGCTCTCCGAGACCACGCCCGATGTCACCATCGCCGCGTGCGAGGCCGCACGTAAGCACGGCACCGTGATCTCTTACGACCTCAACTATCGACCCAGCCTGTGGGAGTCCGTGGGCGGCCCGGACAAGGCGCGCGAGGTGAACTCGCGCGTGGCTGGCCTGGTCGATGTGCTGATCGGCAACGAGGAAGACTTCACCGCCGCGCTCGGATACGAGGTGCCAGGCGGCACGGACGATCTCTCCGAACTTCACGTTGACGGGTACGTCCAGATGCTCGCCGCGCTTGCTGCGGACCTCCCGCAACTCCGCGTGGCAGCGGTCACGCTCCGCACGGTGCACTCGGCAACCCGCAATGACTGGGGCGCGCTCGCGTGGTCACCTGAGACCGGCATTGTCGAAGCGACCATGCGCGAAGGGCTCGAGATCATGGACCGCGTGGGAGGCGGCGACAGCTTTGCTTCGGGCCTTGCGTATGCGCTCATGACCGGCGAGGATCTCCAGACGGCCGTCAACTATGGCGCTGCCCATGGAGCGCTCGCGATGACCACTCCTGGGGACACGTCCATGGCGACGGTGGCCGAGGTGCGCGCCCTCGTTCAAGGTGCGGGAGCTCGGGTTCAGCGGTAGCCATGGCGATGAAGGTCGCGGTGATGGTGACCTGCATCAACGATGCGCTCTACCCAGGCACCGGCAAAGCCGTGGTGAGGGTGCTCAGCGAGTTGGGCGTCGACCTCGACGTCCCCACCGCGCAGACGTGCTGCGGTCAGCCGATGATCAATTCGGGCTACATGGACCAGGCGGTGCCGGTGGTGCGCGCCTTCGCGTCGGCCTTTGAGGGGTACGACGCCATCGTCACCCCCTCGGCGTCGTGCGCCGGGTCCGTGCGTCACCAGCACTCGCTGGTTGCGCGGCGCAGTGAGGATCCGAAACTAGCGGCGGCTATCCAGGGCCTTTCGCCGCGCGTCTACGAACTCTCCGAGTTCCTCACCGACGTGCTGGGCGTCGAGGATGTGGGCGCATCCTTTCCCCACCGCGTCGCGTATCACCGCACGTGCCACGCCACGCGCATGATCCACTCCGATGACCGCGCGGCCAGGCTGCTACGGGCGGTCCGGGGCATCGAGTTGGTTGAGCCCGAGGGTGCCGACCAGTGCTGCGGCTTTGGCGGCACCTTCGCGGTGGGGAACGCGGACGTTTCCATCGCGATGGGGACGGACAAGGTTCGCGCGGTTCAGGCCACCCAGGCCCACGTGCTGGTGGCCGCGGACAACTCGTGCCTCATGCATATCGGCGGCATGCTGTCCCGCGAACGCGACGGCATGCGTGTCATGCATCTGGCCGAGATCCTGGCAGCGAGGGAGCCGGTCACATGACCCACGTTTCTCAGCAGACACCGGTGTTTCTCGGAACCCCGCCCTTTCCCAAGGCTGCTCGGACGGCGCTCGGCAACACTCAGCTGCGCGCCAACCTCGCCAACGCCACGGCGACCATCCGCGCCAAACGCAGCCGCGCCGTTGGAGAGTTGGATCAATGGCCACAACTCCGCGCTGCAGGTGCCGCAATCAAGGACGACGCGCTGCTCAATCTGGATCGCTACCTTCAGCAACTCGAAGACTCGCTGACCAGCCGCGGCGTGAAGGTCCACTGGGCCCGTGACGCCGATGCTGCTTGCCAGATCGTGGCCCGGGTCGCCAAAGCGCACGGAGCCATCGACGTGGTCAAGGTCAAGTCCATGGCCACCCAGGAGATTGGGCTCAATGAGGCCCTCGCGGAGCACGGCATTGCTGCGTGGGAGACGGACCTGGCAGAGCTGATCGTGCAACTAGGCGAAGACCTGCCTTCCCACATCCTGGTGCCGGCGATTCACCGCAACCGGACCGAGATTCGCGACATTTTTGTGGCCGCGATGGGAGCCGCGGGCCGCGCGGCCCCCGAGGGTCTGACAGACGATCCTGCTGCGCTCGCCGAGGCCGCGCGCCTGCACCTGCGGGAGAAGTTCCTTAGCGCCAAGGTCGCGGTGAGCGGGGCCAACTTCGCGGTCGCGGATTCGGGCACCCTCGTCATTGTGGAGTCCGAGGGCAACGGGCGGATGTGCCTCACGCTTCCCGAAGTGCTGATCTCGGTGGTGGGCATCGAGAAGGTGGTCCCCACGTGGCGCGACCTCGACGTCTTCTTCCAGACGCTGCCGCGTTCCGCCACGGGCGAGCGCATGAACCCCTACACCTCGACGTGGTCCGGCGTCACGCCGGGCGACGGACCGCAAGAGATGCACGTGATCCTGCTCGACAACGGGCGCTCCCGCGCGCTAGCCGACGAGGTGGGTCGCCAGGCGCTGAGGTGCATCCGGTGCTCCGCGTGCTTGAACGTGTGCCCCGTCTACGAGCGGACGGGCGGCCACGCCTATGGCTCGGTGTATCCGGGCCCCATCGGCGCGATCCTGAATCCCTTGCTCGCGGGACCCGGAACCAGCAAGCAGGTGGACTCGCTGCCGTATGCGTCAACGCTGTGTGGCGCATGCTTCGAGGCGTGCCCGGTGCTCATCGATATCCCGTCAGTGCTCGTTGACCTGCGCTCGCAGGTGGTCGATGCGAACCGGGGGCCCTCCGCGATGGCGACGTCGATGCGCGCCGTGTCCTGGGCGATGGGCGGCCCGCGGCGCTGGGGCTTCGCGCGTGCGTTGGCCGCGGGAGGCGCCCGGGTGGTGTCGAGCCTGCGCCTGTCTCGCGTGCTCGGGTTGATGCCGGGACTCGCTGGCGCGTGGTTGCGTGGCCGGAATCTACCGTCGCCACGTGGGTCGTCCGTGCGGTCGTGGTGGAAGCGGCGCAGTCGGGGTGAGCGATGAGCGATCGCGACCAGATACTGGGCGACGTTCGGCGCGCGCTGGCGAGAGCATCGGCCGCATCTGAGATTCCGCGTGGGTACCGCGAGGTTGGCCCGCCGGTTGATGCGAAGGCGTTGTTTGTCTCGCGCGCGCAGGACTACGGCGTGACGGTGACCGAGTGCGTCGCGGCGGCGGTGGCCAGCACCCTCGGGCAACTCACCAAGGGCCTCGCGGTGGTGGTGCCGCCCAGCCTGCCGTGGCCGGTGCCGGAAGCCGTGGTCGATGACCACCTCACCCCACGCGAACTGGACTCGTTCGACGTTGTGGTCACGGCATCGGCGCTCGCCGTGGCAGCCACGGGAACTGTGGTGCTCGACCACTCGCCGGGGCAGGGGCGCCGCGCGGTGAGCCTGGTGCCGGACATGCATGTTTGCGTGGTCTGGGCGAGCAGCATCGTGGCCGACGTTCCCGACGCCATCGCGAGGCTCAGCCCCGAGCGCCCGCAGACGTGGATCAGTGGTCCGTCTGCAACGAGCGACATTGAGCTGCAGCGCGTCCAGGGAGTGCACGGCCCGCGCACGCTGCACCTGGTGCTGGTCACCGACGAGTAGAGGGACACGCCGCTTCGCGTCAAGCGAGGCAATTGTCCGCTCGACTCTGCCGGTCGTCCACCGGACTCCGGGCCTGCGCGAAATCTATGCGGACTCACCCGGACTTGACGTCCAAACGTCGAGGCGTGGGTCGAGAGTCGAGCAAGTAATGAAGGGCAGGCGTCTTTGGAGCTTAGTGAGGCGCTCAAGGTCTTCCGTGCTCGCATCGCGTAATCTGACCGCCACCGCGTATATGACCGACCGGACAATCTCGAAGAGCTCAAAAACGTAGAATGTCAGGTCGATACTCTCGCCAGACCAATCGTCGTAAGGGGCTGGTCCGAGCTCTGGCGAATAGAGTGCGTACCAGCCGGGGCCTGTGGAGTAGACCGCCTGGGGACCGGGAGGGAACTCAGCTCCCATATCGGTTGGGTAGTCACGCTTGAGATACTCCTGGACCGAAGCCAGTATTGGGAGGCCGTCGTCTGTCTTCACGTCGTATCCAGTAAACCCCGAAGTTCTCCCCATATGCATGACAGGGTTGCGGATGCAATGCCAGAAGGCTTTCGCCACTAGCGGGGGCCAATCTGTTTGTTGGGAGATCCAAGGTGTGAGTGTCTTGTCGATCGAGAGATTAGTCTCAGTCCGCAAGTCGATTTGCGCAAGGCGGTTGATGACCGCGGTAATTGCGAAGAGAAGTTCCGCGGTCTCGATGTAGCGAATCCGGCCCTTTCTGCTCTCGGCCAAGATGAAGTTGGCCTTGGATTCTGCATGGTCGATCCAACAGTGCAGTTCGCCAAGACCATCCTGTATCCAGGTTCGGCGCAGCCTCCCCGCGCCAGCCTCGTCGAGTGCCATGCCAATAGGCTATTCGGCATTGGGCGTGAGTGACCAAACCAGCGCGCCTAATAGATCGTCTCACCCCGGACACGGCTTTGGACTGCCGTGGGCTCGGCCTCCGGTCGATACCGAGCTCCGCCACCACCAGTATGCCTGGACGGATGAGCAGCAAAGACGCCATCCCGCTCGGCAAGACCACTCGTCGGAGACTGGGTCCACGATAGTGAGGAGAACACGGTAGGAGTCACCCCCTTAGACACTCATCGAAGCGGTGATATCCTTGAGGCATGCCCAAGACTCTGCCCCTGCTCACGGACACAGCACCTATTTGCTGCACGCCGCTGGGTGACGCACAGAGAATGTCGGCCGACGACGCCAACGCACTGGCCGTGCGCCTCAAGGCGCTCGCGGACCCCACCAGGCTGCAACTCTTGACGTTCCTGCTCAACCAGCCGGGCCAGGAGTCGTGCACGTGCGATCTCGCGCCGCATGTGGGGCTAAGCGAGCCCACGGTGAGCCACCACCTCAAGACACTCGAGGCGAGCGGGATAGTCACCAAGGAGCGTCGCGGCGCCAACGTTCACTACCGCGCGCAGCCCGAGGCCGTCCACGCGATTGCGCGCGCTCTCAACGTGGGGTGCTGCTAGCTACTTGTCGGCCTTGCCTTCGCCGCCACACGTGCACTCGCCGCAGCAGCCGGACTCTTCGGTTTCCTTGCCCGTGTCCATGAGGTTAGGGCGGTCAGTAGGTGTTGCGGTGCTCATGGTGCCTCCGGTGCTCGTCGATCACTTGGGTAAGGGGACTGCCCCCAGGGTACGCCCTCTCCAGGGCCCTAGAACGTGACCTTGATCCGGTCTACCGCGCCCGCACGCACAGCCGCCGCATGAGGTGCGCCAATCACGCCGCCCTCGATCACCGTGGACGTCTCACCCGTGAACAGCTCGGTGCGAGTTACCTCAACCCCCGGAGCGAACGTGTCCACGCGCCCCGGGTTCACGTACGTCACCTGCGTGTGCCCCAGGAACGTGAACGTCACCTCGCCGGCCTCCGTGAAGAAGTCGGCAGGCAGCGCGGGCTTGAGTTCCAGCACGAGTTCTCCATCCACCACCGCGAACGGCTTTTCCCCGGCCATCATGAGCACCCAGATGCTCAGGAACTCCGCCGTTGACCCGCTGAGGCGTGCCACAAACCCGGCCCCGTGCAACGACGGGTCAGGGTGCGCACTCGACACAATGAAGCTCGAGTTTTCCAGCGGGCTGCGGCCATAGATCGCCGGGTCCAGGAACGGCACCATGGTGGTCTGAATCTCCTGGAAGAACTCCGCATACAAGCCCGAGCGCAGTAGCTCGAGCAGGTACTTGTACTCCATGTGGAGCCAGATCGACTCGTTCTCGAGCCATCCGGCTGGAAACGCCTGCGCGCGCCCGATGTCCGGCGGCAGGTCCGCGATGGACGCATTGACCTTGTACATTTGCAGCTTCGCATCGAACAGCGCGCTGCCCTTGACGCGCTCGTGCAGGTCACGGGCGTCCTCGACCCCTCCGAGCGTCTTGAACGCCCGAACCGGCCCCTCCAGGAACAGCGGTAGCACCACCGGAGTGAACGCCGTGGGCTGGATCGTAGGCCGCCCCTTCGCGTCCACCACCGGCTTGCCGTCCCTACCGATCACCTCGTTGTAGGCATCCACCTGGTGCATGAAGTAGGTGGGCGGGATCCCGCCGTTCATCTCGAGCGCGCGGCCAATGCCCCGGTCGACCTTCGCTTCGAACTTGCCCAGGGCATTGTCTAGTTGGGCAAAGGTGAGTTCCTTGTGGGCGCCGTCAATGCCCAGCCGCACCGTAGCCTGATACCACTCCCGCGACGTCGCCACGGCGTCCCAATACCGGAAGTCGTCTCCTGCCTTGTCCCACTCCGCCAGGTGGCCCAGCACCGCCTCGAGCAACGTGGCGACCTCCACGGGGAACTCCTCCCCAGCATCGGCGTCACTCGCGGACACCTTGGTAGCGATCGCTTTCCGCAGGAAGCGGATGAGCCGCTGAAGCTCGAAAGTCTCGGGCATGGTGGAGCCGAACACCCCGGGCAGGCCGTTGAGCGCGTCGTACCAACCGGGACGGCCGCCTTCCATCTCCACGGCCATGCCCGACGGGTCCAGGGTGGTGAACTTGTTGAGAGCCAGAATGACCAACTTGGCGAACACTGACGTGCGGTACACCTTGCCCACGCCGTGCTGGGTCCGTAGCCAATTGCGGTCCCGAGGGCGCTCGCGCATCGCCTCTTCACGCTCGTGATCCTCGACCACAGCGTTGAACTGATGGGCCTTGCCTTGGAACAGCACGTAGCGCGCCGACCTTGGCTGGAGCGTAACCGGGCTCTCGAAGAATGGCACCGAATCGGGCTCGAAGAGTAGCGAGTCCTCGCGGTCTGGGTAGAGCCCCAAGAAACTCTCGATGAGGTCCAGGTTGTAGGTCCAGTGGTCGGCCCAGTGCCCCTCGCCAAAGCGCGCCTCAAGATGTTGTGTTGCCACGGACATGAGCGCGTCCAGGAACTGCTCGGCGGTGACAGTCAGTTCCGCGTCGTTCTCCGCCAGGTAACGCATCACGGCACCGGGCGTGAACGAGCCGCCCAGGAGCGAGTCGAGCGCCTCGGGCTTCGCGGCCAGCTCACGCACTGCGTTGCGGCGTTCGCGGCTGAGCGTGAATGTGGACCCCTCGATGACCAGCGGGTTGTAGCCGTCGGCCTGAATGAAACTCACAAAGGCGCGCGCGTTGAAGTCGCCCACCGCCGGGTTGAACCACACGTCCGAGCGCCGGTTCTGGTTCACGTCGCGGAAGTTGCCGTTGCCCTGCGAGTAGGGCTCGGCGGCCAGCAGGTATGCGTTGTAGTCGCGCTCCAGGTCGCCGTGCTTGCGGGAGTACACGTGATAGACGTTGGGGCGCTCGCCGTGGCCAAAGGTCAGCGGCCAGCCGCCACGCATCACGTTATCCAGGAAGGTCTGGCGTGCGTAGGCATCGAACAGCGGGTTGCTCGTGGTGGTGGCGATGACGTCGGTCAGGTCCGTCGCGAGCGCCGTGCCCTGCGCTCGCTTGTCCGCGAGGTACCTGGGCGTGTGCAGGCGCTCGCGGACCCCGTCCACGAATGCGTCCCTCTCCGTGTGGCCATAGACGCTGTGAATGGTCACTGACTCTCCCGGCGCGAGCGTGAAGGCACCGCCGAACAGCGCCGACGGGGTGCGCCCCACGGTGATCTGGCGCTTGGCGAGCAGTTCCGCAATCCCGCCCTCCGCGAGACCCGCAGGAGCGGACAGCGAGGAGTTGGCTCCGAACACCACCACCGGGTCAACGAACGCGGGCAGTGCCGTGAGCTTCCCGCCCTGCTCGAGTGAGGCGAGCGCGAAGTTGCCGCCTTGCATGGTCTCGACCTCGGCAGTGTCCCCCACGCTCGCGCGCACCCGGAAGATGGGTGCGTGAGTCTCGAGCCGGAATACCTCCATCCACGCTTCGACGGTGCGGGCCATCTGTTTGGCGACCTCGTTGTTGACACCCGCGGGGATGATGACCGGTAATCCGTCCAGCGCCTCGATGTCGAGCGGCTCCGCAGACGTGTTGGTCAGCGTCACCTGACGCGCCAGCCCTGCGAAGTTCTCGTGGGGCAACGTGAAGTATGTGACCGTGGTGGTGAGGCCGTGTTCGGCGCTCGACTCGGATAGTTCGAGTTCGTTCATGCCCATCGCCATCGCGCCCACCGCCGTAGGCGCGGTGAGCGGGGAGAAGGGCTCATAGGGAGTGCCGTTGACCGTCAAGAACGTCCGGAAGCCCACGTACGGCGTCTGCTGATACGCCTTGTTCGCCGGCTGGTACTCCATGATCGCGTGATCCTTGTCGCGGGTCCCGAATGCCGCAATGGCCTGCCCGCGGTTCACGTAGAAGACCCACAGCGGGATTCCATCAGTGCCCGCGATGCCCGGCAGGAAGCTCGCGAACGGCCGCGCCGCCGCGTAGTTCTCGATCACAAAGCGGTTGGCCTCATCGAAGTGCTGTGCGGCTTGGGGGGCGTGTTCAGCCATGGGTGTGTTCCTTTGGGCAGTGGTGGGCTAGCCGACGAGCTGGACGTCGAGGCGATGGGTCGTGTTGGCGTCAAGGGCTTCGATGACGGAACGCGCGATCACCGCGGCGTTCCCGGACAAGGTGAGGGGAGCATCGGCCCCGTTGAGACTCATCGAGCCGATGCTGTAGTCGCCGGCATCGAGCCCTTGGGGGTTGCGATAGGTCACGGTCAGCTTGCGGTCCGCGAACAGGGTGGTGATGGTCGCGTTTCCGTCGGCATCGAACTGCGGGGCCACGAGCTTGGGGGCCAACTGCAGGTCTCCACGCACCCCACGCACGCCGAACGCCTGCGTGACCAAGGTGAGCAGATACCAGCTCGCGGAGCCGGTGAGGTAGGTGTACATGCCGCGGCCGCGCTCGCTGAAGTACTCGGGCACGCCCGGGTACATGCGACTGGTGCCAAAGTCCATGCTCTGTTGGAAGATGCCGTCCAGCACCTTGTGGCCCTCGGCTACGAACCCGCGCTCATAGAGCGCGTACGCGTACATGCACGCCATGTGCGAGAACATCGCGCCGTTTTCCTTGTGACCAAAGGCGAACCCAAAGCAGCGGCCCACGTTGAGCATCACCTCGTGGAAGTTGCTGTTGAGGCGGTAGCCGCGCACCCCGGGCTCAAAGAGGTAGCGGTCGGCGGCGGCCACGATCTGCGTGGCTTGGGTCTCGGTGGCGATGCCGCCCATCAGCGCGAAAACCTGGCCGGTGAGGGTCATGCGCACGCCGCTCGGGTGTTCGCCCTCAAGGCGGTGGCCGTCGTCGTCGTAGTAGCCGTTGAACCAGCCGTAGCCTTCGGCGCTGGTGACCCATTCATTGGCGCGCAGGTGCTCGGTGAGGGAGACCGACTTCGCGGTCATGTCCATGGCGAGGTCCTCCGTGCTGACGGCCACCTTCTTGCCGGTGACCGAGTGCGCGACCGAGTCGAAGTACCGCTGCAAGAGCGCGTGCTTCGCGGCCACGTCACCGTAGTCGGAAGGCGAGTCCCCCAGGGTGTCGAGGAGCACCGTGAGCTCTTCGGCGAGCTCCACAGTCTCGATCCCGCGCGCCTTCAGGTCCAGTGCGAGGCGCGCGAGCTCACGGAAGTTCGCCGCGTAGTAGGCGGTGAACGCCACAGACTCGCCGCGCGTGCGTGCCATGTCCATGCCGTCGTTCCAGTCGGCGCCTTCGAGCAGGATGTTGTGGTGCTCGCCCACGTGGAAGAACACGGTCAGGTGCTGGAGCAGCAGGTGTTCCAAGATGGTGCCCTGGTACTCCTCGCCCGCCGCGGTGCGTTGGACGGTGCCCTGGGACTCGTTCCACTGAGCGTCGTGCTGACCGCAGCGGTGAGTGTGAACGTCTTTGAAGTACGTCTGCGGTCGCAGCACAAACTCGAGGTCCCCGGATTGGTCGATGTACATCAGCGTGGTGGTCAGCGGCCACGCACCGTGGTCCATCCACACGCGCGGGATGTCGTTGCGGTCGGCCTTGAACTCACCAGGCTTGGAGCCGATGATCGTGGCGTTCGATCCGTCCACCCTGACTCCCGCGTAGTTCGAGTACAGGAGCCCATCCACCGCGTCCGACTCCATGAGTAGCAGCGCCAGGATGTCCTGCCAGAGGTCCCGCCAGCCCCGGCCGCCGCGCCCGTAGTCGTGATATGGCAGATACGAGTTGCCGAGCATGCGGCGCAAGATGGGCTGAATGGTGACCCAGCGGGCCCATCCGTTGAACTGTGCGTCGCCCACGTCAAAGGACAGTGCGTCGAGCTTGGCGAGCCAGTACTCGCTGGTCTGGGCGAGCGCGGTGTTGAACCCGGCCTCGGTGCCGTAGTCGTCTATGAGCGCGCGAGCCGCGTCCTCCCCGTCCGTCATGGCCATCACCACTACATAGGTGACGGATGCGCCGGGGGCGAGTATGGCCTCGGCGAAGCGCAGGCCGCCCATGGCCTCGTAGCCGTCCTCGGTGTCGCCAGCGGGCACAGGCACAGTGCCGTCAGTGAGCGCTCGCGGCCAGTCCAGCGTGCCGCCTTCGCCAATGAAGTCCTCAACAATCGGGAAGAAGCCCACGGGTGCCGCGCCGGCCGCGTCCGCGCCCTGCACCGAGTACGTGACCGTGTTGGGATGGTGGCCGCGCTCGTCAAAGCTCAGCGTGGGGGTGACGAGCACACCGTTGGTGCCGCACCGGATGCGGTGCAGCAGCGACGTCACGTGCCGGTGGTCGCGCTGCGAATCCGCGCTCCGCCCGTAGATCGGCACCGCCGCCGTTGGAGACAGCTGAACCGGAGCATCGGCCGTATTGATGAGAGTGACCTTCATGAGTTCCACGTGACCTGCGGCCGACGGGACCACGCTGGTGATCTCGGCCTTGAGGCCCAACGCCGCGTTGGTGCGCGTGACCTTCTGCCACAGGAAGCCGGCCTCGAGGGAGACCTGATCGTCGTCCGCGGCGAGCTGGGCTGCCGAGTTGCCGGTTGCGGACCACAGTGTGCCGTCTGCGAGCGTGACCCAGAAGTTGCGGGCGGCCCGGCTCGAGTGGAGGTCCTCCACGGACACGGGCTCCAGGAGGTAGGAGTGCTGGCCCGACTTCGCGTCGCCGTGGAGAGTAGGAGTCACGGCGGACACCATGCCAGCCTCGTTGACCAGCGGGAAGTAGAGGTAACTGGTGCGGTGCGGGTTGTCGAGCGTGAAGGTGCCGTCCGTCGAAGTGAAGGTCCACGGCTGTGGGGTGTGCGAGGTCATCAGTGTCTCCTGATTGCTGGTGAATGCCACCCGGGGCAGTGGGCGCCTACCCCTCCAACCTACGGCATGAAAGCGCTCTCACGGAATGCGGAAGGTCCCGGGCGAGCTCCTGGGAGACGGGTGCGGTGCGAGCGGTGAGTGTCACTAGCGCGAGATCACGGCGTTGGCCTGATGCAACACGTCCATGGAGCGTTTGTATAGCGGCGTGAGCGGGTTGCCACCAACGGCCAGGATGTCTTCGGTGGCGGTCACCACAAACAGGCCGTCGCCTATCCGGTAGTAGATGCTGACCTTGCCGCGGGCCGGGTACGGGATACCCTCTGCCTGGGTGAACTCGCTCTTCATCAGACCGGCGCGCTCAACAAAGGCGCGGCTGGCCTCGGCGACCGATTCCGCAGAGCCGACGCCCTCGTAACCCTTGCCCGTGGCGTAGTACACCGAGGTGGTGCCGTCGGCCAGCGAGACATAGGTGATATGGGATTCGGGTTTGCGAATCTCCACGGCGGCGAGCCACACCTGCGAGGTGTCGACGCCTGGGGGAGCGTAGGTGCTCGCGGGAGCGGAGAGCGCCTCATCGCGCCGTACCTTGCCCGCCTTGCCTTTGAGTTCAGTGACTACCTTGCTGCGTCCGAACATGATTACTCCCTTCCCCTCCATTCATAGCGCCTTTGGCTCGCTAGTGCTAGCGCCTGTGTGTGAACCGACAAGCGCAGGGAGAGTGCGATGAGCGAGAGTTGCGCTCGGACTACATCGCGTCGAGCGCTTGTGCCAGATCCGCGCGCAGATCCTCGACGTCTTCGAGGCCAATGCTGAGGCGCACGGTGGCGTCTGACATACCCACCGCTGCCCGTCCCTCCGCACCCAACTTGCGGTGCGTGGTGGTGGCCGGGTGGGTTGCAATCGACTTCGCGTCACCCAGGTTGTTCGAGATCACGAACAGCTGGAGTGCGTCCAGGAACGTGAAGGCGGCCCTCTTGGCGACGTCCGACGCCGGGTCGACTCCTTCCGGCAACGCGAGGTCGATGGTGACAATGGTGCCGCCCAGGGTCATTTGCTTCTTGGCTAGTTCGTGCTGCGGGTGCGAGGAAAGGAATGGGTGGCGGGCGCGGGCCACTGCGGGGTGCGCCTCGAGCCAGTGCGCGAGGTCCAGTGTGGTGGCGGCCTGCGCGCGCACGCGCACGCCCAGCGTCTCGAGCCCCTTAAGCAACACCCAGGCGTTGAACGGCGAGATGGTCGCGCCCATCTGCCGGACCATGGTGCGTACGGGTCCGTTGACGTAGTCTTCGGAGCCCAGGATTGCGCCGCCCAGAACCCGGCCCTGGCCGTCGATGTGCTTGGTCGCCGAGTACACCACGGCATCGGCGCCCAACTCGAGGGCCTTCTGGCCAAGAGGAGTCGCAAACACATTGTCGACCACCAAGACCGCGCCGGCCTTCTTGGCGAGCGTGGCGACGTAGGGGATGTCGATCACGTCTTGCATGGGATTGGTGGGCGACTCGACGTAAATGGCTTTGGCGGGAGTGGCGAGGGCGCGATCCCAGTCAGCGTTGTTGTGGGCGTCCACGTAGTCCACCGTGATGCCCCAGCGCTGGAAGTGCTCGTTGAACACCTGAATGCTTGAGCCAAACAGCGCGCGTGCGGCGACCAGGCGGTCGCCCTGGTCAAGTACTGCCGCGAGCGACACGAACACGGCGGCCATGCCGGTGGCGGTCGCGAAGCAGGCCTCGGCTCCCTCGATCGCGGCCAGGCGATCCTGGAACGCGGTGACCGTGGGGTTGCCGTAACGGGAGTACTGGTACCGGTCGATCTCCCCGGCGAACGCGGCCTCGGCCTCGGCGGCGGTTGGGTAGACGTAGCCCTGGGTCAGGAAGAGGCCCTCGGACATCTCGTCGAACTCCGTGCGGTGCACACCGGCCGTGACGGCCAGGGTGTCGGGACGGAGTTCGCGGGGGGTGTCCTGTGTCATGGAACTAGGGTAGCGGCGCCGCGCGCCCTCGTCCCCACCTGCATCCCACCGCCTGAACCCCGCGACCCGCGCACCCCACCACCTGAACGCCGCGACCCGCGCACCCCACCCACCTGAACCCGCAGTGCCCTATGTGGCGCTCATAGTCGGTTGAGAGGAGTCCGTGAGTCCTATGTGGCGCTCAGTGTCGGTTGACGACCTCAACGGCCTCGCCACCAGACCCAGTTGCAGTCACAGAATCACCACTGCCGGTCACGGTGAACGTCACCCGTTCACCCTCGGCAGTCACCACGTCCACGCTCGCATCCAAGGCCTCGCCGTCCGAGTACACCTCGAGCACCAGCCCGTCCAGGAAGTCGTAGTCCGGGCGGTCGCCCCGCGCACCCCGCGGGATCACGGCACCGGGCCTCACGTACACGGGCAGCGAGTCCAGCGCGTGAGTCTCGCGCACCCAACGCCCGCCCTCGACGCGCTCCCCGGTCAGTAGCGATGTCCACACACCCGCGGGCAGGTAGAAGTCCACCACGCCATCCGCGGACATCACCGGCGCCACCAACAGGTCCCGGCCCAGCATGTACTGCCGGTCCAGGTAGCCCACGGCGGGGTCGTCCGGGAACTCGAAGAACATGGGACGCGCGATGGAAACCCCACTCGCCGCAACATCGGCTCCTGCAGTGAAGAGGTATGGCATCAGCGTGTTCTTGAGCTGCGCGAACTTGCGTGTGATGTCTACAGCCTCGTCGTCAAACGCCCACGGGACGCGGTAGCTGGTTGATCCATGCAGGCGCGAGTGGCTCGACAGCAGCCCGAACGCTACCCACCGCTTGAACACGCCGGGGTCAGGGGTGCCTTCAAACCCGCCGATGTCGTGACTCCAGTACCCAAAGCCGGACGATGCCAGCGACAGTCCGCCCCGCAGCGTTTCGGCCATCGAGGTGTACGACGAGGAGTTGTCCCCGCCCCAGTGGACAGGCATGGTCTGGCCGCCGGCCGTGGCCGAACGCGAGAACAGCATGGCCTCGCCGAGCCCACGCTCCTCGAGCAGCACCTCCCACACCGCTTGGTTGTAGAGCTGCGTATACAGGTTGTGCATGGTCTGCGGGCTGGTGCCGTCGTGCCACACCACGTCCGTGGGGATGCGCTCGCCAAAGTCGGTCTTGAGCGCGTCCACGCCCTGGCGCACCACGGCGCGGAGCTTCTCCTTGAACCACGAGCGCGCCTCGGGGTTGGTGAAGTCGACCAGGCCCATGCCTGCCTGCCACCAGTCCCACTGCCAGACCGAGCCGTCGGCGCGCTTGACCAGGTAGTCGGCCGCGGCCGCCTCGCCAAACATGGCCGAGCGCTGCGCGATGTACGGGTTGATCCACACGCACACCCGCAGGTCCTTCTCGTCGTGCAGCCGCGCAAGCATGCCCTCAGGGTCCGGGAACGTGCGCGCGTCCCACTCCAGGTCAGTCCAGTTGAACTCGCGCATCCAGAAGCAGTCAAAGTGGAAGACGCTCAACGGAATGTCCCGCTCGCGCATGCCGTCCACAAAGCTGTTCACGGTGGCCTCGTCGTACTCCGTGGTGAAGGACGTGGACAGCCACAGGCCGTAGGACCACGCGGGCACCACTGGCGGGCGGCCAGTCAGCTGGGTGTACCGGTCCATGACGTCTTTAGGCGTAGGCCCGTCAATCACGAAGTATTCGAGCGCCTCCCCGGCGGTTGAGAACTGCACCCGCTCCACGGATTCGCTACCCACCTCAAACGACACGTGCTCGGGCTGGTTCACGAACACGCCGTACCCGCGCGAAGACAGATAGAACGGGATGTTTTTGTACGCCAACTCGGAGCTGGTGCCGCCGTCGGCGTTCCAGATGTCCACGCTCTGCCCGTTCTTCACGAACGGACCGAACCGCTCGCCCAGGCCGTAGATCAGTTCACCGACGCCAAGGTCAAGTTGCTCATGAACATAGGTCCGATGCGGCGCGAGCCCGGTCGCGGAGTAGCCGGCGATCCCGGCGGGCTCCGCGCTGACGGGAGCGTCCGCCCCCAGCGTCATGTAGCCCACGGACTTGTGACCGCTGCCGGTAAGCCGCACGCCCCCGCGCGAGAAGCTCAGATCCCACGGCGCGCCCTTGGTGACGCGCGCGGTCAGGCCGCCCGTGGTCAAGGTGCCAGCAGCATCGTCCACACTGACCTGCGCCGCGCCCTGCTGTTCATGAATCGCGAACCCAGGCGAGCGCAGGGCCCCCTGGTGATGCTCGATCCTCACGCGCACCACACCCTCGAGCGGCGAACTCAGTGTCACCGTGAGCAGCGGCTGGTTGAGGGTGTTGCCGCGATCAAGGATCTGGCGGCCCGGCGCGTGGACCACGATCGAGTCCCCGGCCGGCGTGATGTCGTGTGCCTCTTGGGCGTAGGTGGCGCTAACGCCTGGGCGGATGTGCCAGAAACCGTCGGTGAACTTCATTTACTTCACTGCTCCTGCGGTAATTCCTCGAGTCAGCGTGCGCTGGAAGATGAGGAAGAAGATGATGGTGGGAATGATGCTGATCAAAGTGCCTGCAATCAGCGTAGTGGTGTCCGTTTGGCGTTCTCCGTTGAGTTGCTCGAGAACGAGCGGCACCGTGAGTGAATCGGGTTGGTTCAGGAACGCCAGGGGTAGCAGGAACTCGTTCCACGTCCAGATGAAGAAGAACACCATCAGGACGTTGAGGGTGGGCCGGATCACCGGCACGATGATCGAGCGCAGCGTTCGCCAACGGCTAGCGCCGTCCACGGCAGCAGCCTCGAGGATCTCTTTGGGGAAGGTGCTGAGCAGGCTCGACAACAGGTACGTGCCAAATGCTGATTGGATCACCACAAACGTGATGATGACCGACCACGAGTTCGACAACAGGCCCACCTTGTCGTAGAGCCTGAAGAGGGGGTCGAACAGCATTTCCTGCGGAATCAGGTTGGCCATCAGGAAAGCGAGCAGGATCCAGGTGCGGCCCCTGACGCGGCCGATGCCGATCGCGAACGCATTCAGTACCGACAGGATCACGGCGAGCACCGCGACCATGGAGGAAATGAACACCGAGTTCCACAGGGCGCGCGGGAAGTTCTGCGTCTCCCAAAACGTCTGGATGCCGGTGAAGTCAAAGCGCTCCGGCAGCGTCAGCGGTGAAGACGTGGCGTAGTCGACTGGAGACTTGAAGGCGTTGATGAGCAACAGCAGAATCGGGAACAGCACCACGAGCGCGCCGAGCACGGCGAGAACCATGAGAGTCCACTCTGCCGGAGTGCGGCCGCGACCCTTGGATCGCTTGGTCGCAACGGGCGTGGCAGGCGTCTGAGCTGAGGCGAGGGTAGTCATGGTCTCACGCGTCCTTTCGCTCGACATGGTTCTGAATACGAATGAAGACCATGGCGATCACGAACACGATGATCGTGATCGAGGATGCGATCGCGGCGGCGTAGCCCTTGTCTGTGCCGGTGATGAACTCGTTGTAGGCGTAGAAGGACGGCACGTAGGTGGACTTGTTGGGCCCACCCATGGTCAAGATGAACACGGGGGCGAAGACTTTCATGGCGGCGATGGTGGTGGTGAGCACCACCACGAAGACTTCGGGACGGATCATCGCAAGCGTGATGGCGCGAAAGCGTTGGAACCAGTTGGCACCGTCGAGTTCCGCAGCCTCGTAGAGCTCGGGATCCACCCGCTGCAACGCGGCCATGAAGATCACCACGGGATAGCCAATCTGGATCCAGACCATCAGGACCATGACCGATCCCATGGCGGTGGGATAGGACCCACCCAGCCAGTTGACGGCAACATCGCTGCCAGTAACGAAGGACAGGAACTGATTGATGACGCCGTCCTTGTTGGGCCGCAGCAGCCACCCGAACAGCACTCCAGCAACGGCGATAGGCAAGATCTGGGGAAGGTAGAACATGGCACGCAACAGGCTCGACAGCTTCCCGCCAAACCGGCGTCCCACCACGTCGAACAGGAGCGCGGCGATCACGAGGCCCAGCAAGGTGGGCAGCACCACCATGGCGATGATGACCAACACGATGTTCTGGAAGGACTGAATGTATTCCTTGTCGTCAAGGAGCGCGGCCCAGTTCGCGAGACCCGCGAAGCTTTCCTCGGCCCGGCCCCCGCGCCAATGGAAGAAGCTCAGGCGGAAGTTGCGAATGATGGGGTAGAAGATGATGATCGCCACGAGCGTGGCGCCCGGGATGAAGTACAGCCAGTAGACCAGCGAGCTGGCCCCGCGTTGCGGAATACGCGCCAGGTCGCCAGCGTGCTTGCGACGCTTGGGCCGGGTGGGTGTCGAGGTGGTCATGGGGAGTTCCTTCTCCGGTGGAGCCCGGGCCGCGTGAGCCCGGGCCCCACCTATGAGTGGGAGGGTTAGTCGCGAACGCCTGCGACGTGAGCCTCGTAGTAGCGCTCGAGCTCGGCTTGCGCCTGCTCGGGCGTGAAGTCACCGTTCACCAAGCCCTGCAAGACGCCATTGAGGTCGCCATAGAAGCTGGGGGTTGGCCAGTCGGGGTAGAACGCGAGCCCATCGCGAGCGTTGACCTCGTTGAACAGGGCGATCAGTGCTTGAGCGTCGGGGTCTTGAATGTCGCTCGTGTCGGCCGCTACCGGCAGACCGCCGGACTCACCCAACAGCGCCTGAACCTCGGGGCGCATGGTGATGTCGATGAAGATGCGCGCCAGTTCAGGCTGCTTCGACTCGACGGGAATGACCCACATGTTGCCACCCGATCCAGGGGTGAGCGTGGTGGAGGGCCAGTTGGTGATACCCATCTCGAACGTGGTGACGTCGGACAGCAAGCGTCCGTACCACCATGAGCCCGAATAGAACATGGGCGCCCGCCCGTTGATGAACTCGAGCCCGGCGTCCTCGGCAGTCATGCCGGTGACGGTGCTGGAGATGTAGCCAGCCTTGACCCACTCGTCGAGCTTCTCGGTGGCGTAGGTGACCGCGTCGCCGTGCCAGTCAACCGGGTCGGTGTAGAGCTGGTAGGCGTTCACGAAGGAGCGGTCCGCCTGGCTGAGCACCAGCTGGTACCACTGCTGGCCCATGGGGTACTCCTGAGCTGAGGTGGCGAACGGCGTGATCCCCGCGTCAAGGAACGTCTGCGATGCAGCTTCGATGTCCTCGATGGTGGTGGGAACCTCGATGCCGTGCTCAGCGAAGAGGTCTGCGTTGTAGTAAAGGAACACAAACTCCCCGTAGTTCGGGACGCCGTAGTAGCTCCCCGATCCCATGACGCCGTCTTCGGTGTACTGCGCAGTGGTGGCGACAGAGTCAGAAAGCAGGTCGCCCCACCCGTACTCTGCGTAGGCGTCGTCCAAGTTCTGGATCACGCCGATGGAAGCCAGCTGCCCAGCCGTGGCGTTGCCCTTGTTGAACTCGGAGACGTCAGGCGAGTCCGAGGAGTCGAATACCTGCTCGGCTGAGGTCCGCAGGTCTTCGAACGAGGTGAGCTGCAGGTTGACGGTGGCACCGGTCTCTTCTTCGAAGATCTCGATGGCACGGTTCCAGGCGATGCCCATGGCCGAGTCATTGCCCTCGTAGTGCATGACGGTGAGCGTCTGTCCGGCGAAGTCGCCCCCGGTTGCTCCCGTGGGTGACTCCGTGACGCCGTCGTCGGATGAGCAGGCGGAGAGCGTCAGTGCCCCCGCTGCCACAAGAGCCAGGCTGGCTCTGATGTTCCTTTTCATGGTTTTCCTCCTTGTTGTGGCCCGGTGGGCCGGTGAATAGCAACATTGTCGAAGCGCTTCGACAACAGTCGTGCTGAAGGCCGGTGATGGATTGTCATCAGGTGGCCTTGCTCGTCTTGGCGACGGTCGCGGGTGTGACCGAGCCGTGTTCTATATAGGACGGTGGAATGAGGGTGCGTTCGGGCAAGGAAGCATGATTCTCGATGAGGTCCACCAGCATGGCCACGGCGGTTGTGCAGGAGGCGTGGGCATCGAGCGGGATGGTGTCGAAGGGAACGGGGAAGCGGTGCGTACTAAAGGTCACGCCCGCGGCAATGACGCCCACATCGGTGGGCACCTTCCGGCCGTACTCCGCGAGGGCCGCTGACACCGAGCCCGCGATGTCCGATGTCGTGTTGAGAACAAGCCCGTTGAGGTTCGGCATGCGGGTCATGATCGCGTCAATGGCCTCGTGGGCGCGGTGCTCGGTGGGATTGACAGTGATGGCGTCCAGCCCCAGGCTCGCGGCGTGGCCCTCGAACGCGTGCAGGAAGCGTAGCGGGAAGTTGGACTCGCGGTCGATGGTCTCGGTGGGGTGGGAGATGAGGGCGATGTTGGTTCGGCCGGCGGCGACCAGGCGGTCGATCGCCATGACGGCGGCCGCCTCAAAGTCGAGGTCCACACAGACCAGGCCAGTGGTGTCGGCGGGGATCCCGATGAACACCACGGGGCACTTGAGTTGGCGGGCGAGCACGGCGCGTTCGTCGTGAGCATCGACGTCGAGCACGATGATGCCGTCGGCGAGTGACGTGGCGGCGCTGCGCTTCATGCCCTCTACGGCGTCGTTGTGGACCAGCAGCACGGTGTCGTAGTCAACGTCGCGTGCGGCTTTGGTGACCTCCATGGTGAAGGTCATGTGCGCGCTTTGGTCGGTGTCAGGGTGCAATGGGGTGGTGACGGCGATGATGTCAGAGCGGTTGGCGGCGAGCATGCGAGCCGACGCGTGGGGAAGGTAGCCCAACTTGGTTGCGGCGGCTTCGACCCGGAGGCGCGTGGAAGGAGAGATAGAACGTTTGCCGCTCAAGGCATAGGAGACCGTGCTGATGGAGACACCAGCTTCTCTCGCTACGTCATCAATCGTTGCCACGGGGCTGACCTCGTTGTCATCTCAGTTGCGTGAATCGTGGGCGTGAGCCCTCGGTCTTGTCGAAGCGCTTCGAACCGCTTCTTGCCACCGAGATTATGTTGCTGGCGGCAACAATACAACCCTCGTTACCGAATCGTTACTTTGCATGGAGGGGTTCGCGGGCATCGTCCAACGCCCGATTTGCGCGTCCGGCAGCAAAATGCCTGCTACAGACCTAGCTCTGACGCCAGGGCAGGCCAGCAGCGCGCCAGCCTTGCCAACCGCGGTGGCCGTCCTCGTTCGTGGCTCCCTCGAAGCCCTCCAGGACGTTGTACGAAGGGCCCAAGCCAGCATCGGTCGCTGCAACGGCGGCGCCAATGGAACGCTGCCCTGATCGGCACAGGAAGATGATGGGCGCCTCGGAGCCCGGCTCAAGCCCGGCCTCCTTCAACTGGGCCGCGAACTGGTGATTGCGCTCGCCGTCTGGGTAGTTGACCCACTCGATGAACAGCGTCTCCTTGCCCGTCGATGACGTGTCCGGGACACCCACAAAACGCCACTCCGCGTCAGTGCGTACGTCCACCAGGCGCGCGTCAGGGTTGGTGGTGAGAATGTCCCACGCCTCTTGGGGCGTGATGTCTCCGGCGTAGTTGCTCACAGGTCAAGTTCCTTCCAGGCGGCCGATGCTCGCACCAGTCTAGGGCGAACGCGCGAGTCCGCGTCTGCTCCGGCAGGCACCCTACGAGATCCCTGCCTTCTCGCTGTCGCGCAGCGCCTGCACCGGAGTCTGCTGAGGCGTCATGAAGGCGATGAGGCACGCTGCGAGTGCGGCGACAACCACCGCGATGAACGATATCCAGGCCGCACCCACGAGTGCGAAGGGCAGCGCCTCGAGATTGGCGCCGACGCTCCGGTCAAACGGCAGATCGTTGCCCGTCACTTCTGAGGTGGCCCAGTTCAAGAACGGAAGCACGATACCCAGTGCCGCTCCGACGGCAGTTCCCATCAGCATGGGGATTCCGTGCTGCGCCAGGCTTGCGTTGACGCGCGCTCGGCGGGTGAACCCCAGCGCGGACTGAGTGGCCGACTGCGAACGGTTGGCGCTCGCGGTGGTGAGCCCCACCACCAGGATGAGCAGGCCTGCGAAGAGCAGCGCTCCCATCGCGCCCATGGCAATCGCGGGGTCGTAGAGGACGTACTCGATGTAGTCGCTGAAGGTTCCGTCGTGGACCTTGTCGCCCCACTGATCCCGACCACTGGGAAAGTTGAGCGTGACCTCGTAGAGCCATGCCGTGAGCGCGCCCATCGTGGCGGTCATCGCGAGCGCGGGGAAGAGCGCCTGCCGCCGCGCCGCATACAACTGCGTGCTCGCGGCCACCGCCCACGGACGGGCCAGGCGGCCGATGCGCGCGGCGGTTGCGGGGATCGCCTTGCGGAAGGCTTCGATGAGCAGCATGGTGCCCATGACAAAGAAGACCACCACGGCGACCGTGCCCACTATCACCTCGAGAGGCCATCGGTTCCACACCACGAGGAGCGACAGCCTCGAGGTGACGAGGACCACGATCGCGGATGCCCCGAACCCCCACCACAGCCAGCGCACCGAAACCGGACGGTACGGCTCGGCCTCGCTCAGCGGGGAGACGGGCTTGAGCGCCGCGACGGGTGCGGTGCGCGATGCCCACCAACCGGGAGCTCCGATGACGATGACCGCCAGGAGCAGGGCAACCGCGAACACACTGGCCACCAGCCAGCCCGGGACAGCTGGAACTGCAAGGTTGAACGCGTCCGGGTTCTGGGCGGCACCTGCTTGGAGGACGCCGAACACCGTGAGCCACGCAAGCGCGAACCCCATCGCTGCCGCCGCCAACGCGACCATGGCCGTCTCGAGCCCAGTCGCCGCGACCACTCGTCGGCGCGGCACGCCCAGCGTGAGCGCAGTCGCGACCCACTTGGTCCGCGCGGGCGCCTGGTTCCGTGCGATGGCGAGGCCGGCCGCGACGGTCCCGAAGGCCGCCAGAACCGCGAGCAACCCTGCGATGGTCGTGGCCGGGGTGACGGTCCATCCGCCCGGTTCCATGCCGGCCCACTGAGCCACTTCTGCGCCCGTGGCGTAGTAGATGGCCTTCGGGTTCTCCGCAACCACCGACGGCACCGGTCCGTCCCACCACAGCTCGAAGTCGTACTCCACGGTTGGTTGGCCCGCGGCGTTGTATCCGGAGGTCCAAGGGAAGACATCCCTCTGTTTGAGGGCGTCATCCCATGTGAGAAACCCATCGGGAATGAACGCGATGCCGTAGCCCTCATCCGGATCCGAGAGCGAGTAGCCCACCAGCATGAACTCCGCTTCCCGTTGCTCCGGATCGAGTTTGGAGTTGCCTTCGCGAGGCACCATGACTTCTCCCGCGAACCTGACAGTGTCGCCTAGGCGCACGCCCAACTCGATAGCCACCTCGCGCGACAGCACTATCTCGCCCGCCGCTGGCGCGCGGCCCTCGCGAACCACCTGATCCCAGTGGAGTTCGCCCTCCTGGCCCACCACCCACGCGGTCTTCTCGCCGATGGGAAAGGGGAGAGGAACGAATGTTGAGCGGACATAGCCGGTGCTCGTTGCCTCAATCTGAGCCATGACGGTCTCGACAAGCGCAGGGTCCGCGAACTCCCGATCCCAGTTGAGCGCGGGAGTACGCACAATGGGCCCGTTGCTGTGCGTGATCGCTATCGCGTAGTGTTCGAGTCCGCCGCCTAGGACTCGTTGCAGAGTCTCATCGTGGGCGCGCTCGGTAGTCGCGGTCATGGCCGCAAAGCTCGCGAGAGCCATGATGACCGCAAGTAGCGTGGTGGTCGAGGCAATGGACTTGCGCTGGGAACGCATCTGCTCGCGGGCCAGGCTCCAGATCATGAGACACCTTCCTTCATCGCGGTGCGCAGTTCTTCCACAGGCGTGCGTTGTTGCATGCTGGCCCCGAACACCAGGGACGCCAGGGCGGCCGATGCTACGGTCACCAACGCGCCAATGGCTAGCGATGTCCACGGGAACAGGCCGAGGTGAGCGCCCAGGTGCCACAGCGCTTCCCCCGCATCGATTGGCGCGCCAGGCGACATGAGGTACGGGTTGGCGGTAGCGAGCCAATAGGTCAGCCCGACCGCAACTCCGGTCACGATCGCGATGGAAGCCGTCACGGCCGCCTCGATCGCAGGCGCTACCCTGAGCGACGCTGGCGTGGCCCCTAGTGCCGCCATCGTGGCGTACTCGCGCCTACGCAGCCGTTGAGAGGCAGTTGACATCGCGACGATGAGCGCCACCGCGATAATCAGGCCCGCTAGGAGCACCGTTCCTGATGCCCCCAGCGGCGCGCGGCTCAGCATCACAACGCCGTAGTCCTCGTTGTGAGAGTAGGTATACGCCTGCCCGGGTGTCACATACTCGCTGACTACTGCCCTGACACTGACCGTGTCATCCACGGCGTAGATCAGTGCACCGCTGATGGGCGCCGGGCCAAAGCGCTCGCGCGCCCAGTCCAAGCTCACCACCGAGTCTCGAGACGAGGACCAGAACGGGTGGACCGGCTCGCTCACGCCTGCCACCACGATCTCGTGGCCACGCATGTTGACCGCGACGTTCGAGTAGTTGCCTTCCCCTGCGGCCACGAAGGTCCCGTCAGACAGTCCCAGGAGGCGGTAGCCATCGGGCACCACGGCGTCGGACGCCGCGACGTCAACCGCCAGGTACGTGTCTTGCCGCGTGCTTTCCTCGATCCGGCCGTCCGGCCACAGTTCGGTGTACTCATACGGATCCCCGGCCCGTAGGCGTGCAAAAGGCACCACGTGGATGCGGCTGTCTGCAGACAACGCTGCCAACAAGCTTGGGTCGAGCGCCGTCTGTTCCAGTCCGTCCGGGTGCGGGTTGGGGCCCTCTGCAAAGAATCCGTCAGCGTAGGAGGTCACTGCAACCGGCGCGTTGAGGCGTTCGGCGGTGTAGTTGAGGTGGTCGCCCAGAGTGTAGGTGCCAAGCGTCGCCGTCGAGAGCGCTGCGACGATCGCCATGGTCATGACCGCGCCCGTGCGGAGCCCCGTGCGTTGCATGAGGCCGTCGGCCGCGAAGGACCGTGCGCCAAGCCCGCGCGTGCCGTACCGCAGTGCGCGCGCCACCGGTCCCGTGAGAGCCTCGGCGGTGAGTCTCAGCACGAACCAGCCGATCACCGGCGCGCTGATCGCGGCGATGAAGGCGAGAACCCCCACGGTATTGCTCAGCCACACCGTTTCCGCGGCGTTGTCAAAGTCCACCCTGCCAATGTTCGTGAGCCGGTCCACAAGCATCACTACCCAAGCGAATGCGAACAGAGCGAGCACAACGCGAATGCCGCGTCCGGGCTCGCGGAGCCTACCGAGTCCACGCTCACTCGCGCTATCGGCGACCACTGCGGTGGCGGCCTCAACCGGAGTGCCCCGGGTCATCGAGGACATCGCGATGCCGTAGATCGCGGACGTGGTCGCGATGACGATGGCCATGACGAGCAGCCACGCCACGGCAACCAACGGGTAGAGCCCCTGCGACGTGAACGGTTCCCAGCCGTGTTCGGCGAATGGACCCACCTGCACGTACAGAGCGCCAGCGATGATCCCGGCGATGCTAGCAAACACACCCATCCGCAGGCCCTCGACGCGGGCACGGCGGATTAGCTCCGAGCGCGTGGCACCCAAGGCCATGCTGGTCGCGAACTCGGTGCGCCTGCCCACCCACGCGAGGCGCAGAAACGCGAATGGGATTGCAGCCAGGATTGCAATCACCACCACCAGGTACACGATCATCGCCACGAGGTTGAACAAGAACGGCGCCATGCCGCTTGAGGGATCTCGGGCGTAGAGCGGGTTCGCGATCAGGGTGCCGAGCAGCGATCCAAGGAACGCCGCAACTCCCATCAGTGCAACCGGTATCCACTTCATCGCTGTACCCCCGCGAGTGCGTCGAGACCCGCCAACACCGAGGCCGGCGTGGGGTCGGTGATGTGGCCGTCCACGCGGCCGTTGACAAAAAGTAGTACGCGCCCTGCATAGGAGGCCGCCGTGGGATCGTGCGTGACCATCACCACTGACTGTCCCAGTTCTCGGCAGGATTGGCGCAGGTGCGCCAGGATCTCAGCGCTCGCGTGGGTGTCGAGGTTGCCGGTGGGCTCGTCGGCCAGGACGATGCGCGGGCGGGTAATCAGCGCGCGGGCAATGGCGACGCGTTGTTGTTGCCCACCGGACATCTCGTAGGGCTTGCGTGACAGCTCCTTGCCGATTCCCAGCATGTCGATGAGGCCGTCCAGCCACTCGTCGTCGCGCGGGATGCCGTTGAGTCGCAGCGGCAGCAGGATGTTGTCTTTGGCACTCATGGTCTGCAACAGGTTGAATCCTTGGAACACAAAGCCCACCACGCGCCCGCGCACCTGGGCGAGCTGCTTGTCGCCTAGCGCCGTGATTTCGTCTTCGCCCACCCAGACTTGGCCAGCATCGGCCCTATCGAGGCCCGCCAGTAAGTGCACCAGAGTGGTCTTGCCGGAGCCCGAAGGCCCCATGACCGCCGTCAGCACACCTTCCGGGATGTCGAGGTCCACATGGTCAACGGCGGTCACTGCGGCTTCGCCGGAACCGTACGTCTTGGTGAGTCCACGCGCTTTCAGCGCGGTGGCCGCTTCAGCGGTGGGAGTCTTCTTCGCCATACAGCCGACGCTAGCGGGAGGGGGTCTCCCGGGGCATCGGCCTGTGGCATGGACTTTGGGTGATACCTGGGTACTACGCGCGGGGGTCGAGCACCCTGCCCACAAACAAGACGGCGCCCGTGTCGTGGTCGCGGATCACATACAGGAACGGCCGGTCCACGCGAATCAGGAGCGGTGACTCCGGCATTGCGCTGCCTGCGTCTATCGCGATGGCGGTCGCGGCCGCGGCCTCGGTGCCCACCTCATCCACGATGATCTTCGCGGAGTGGATAGCGGCGCTGACGTATGCCTCGGGGTGGATCCCTCCCAACTGCATCACGTCGAAGACGCCAGGGATATCCAGTTGCTCCTCGATGACCTCGCGCAGGTCGAGGTCCGCCGTGCTCTCGAATCGAGGCAGGTAGAAGTCCACTGATTGACCCTCGAGTTCACGGTCCACCTGTGCCACGAAGTCAGTGTTGAGGAGGGCCTCGATAGCTGCGTAGTTTCCTGCGTCCGGCGCAATGACCAACATGGAGATGTCATCTCCGTAGTAGGGAAGGTCGATCGCGGCGTAGCCGTCGCCCGCGTAGGCACTGGCCCACAGCCCATCGTTGTGCATGAGCGGGACAGATGCGGTGGTGCCGTCCACAAAGGTGAAGTCGGCGTCGCTGGTCGCGAAGTCCTCAAACGGCGTCTGCCACGCGGCCTTCATATACAAGGTATTGACCAGGATCATCACTGTGTCAGCGGTGATGGCATCGGGAGCCAACAGTTCCGGAATGAGATTCGAGGTGCGGGCTGAAACCCACTCGTTGATGGTGGTGCGAGAGCCCTCGGGATCATCCTGTAAACGCAGGGTCTCGGTGCCCGATCCGAACCAAGTTTCGAGGAGCTCGTTGTATTCCTCGAGCGGCTCGAAGTCGGTGTCTTGGAAAGCACGGTTGGCAATGCGGAGCGTCGGCGTCATGGGTTGGTCGTCGCCGGGAGGGTTGCCCTCTTGCGTGAGCGACTGTTCCAGCGTGTTGAACGCCGACCACCTGGCCTCGCCCTCAACCGGGTATCCGAAGAGCTCCTCGAGCCGCATCGCAAGGTCCTCCGTGGCGCCCACATCGAGCACTCCGAACGCCAACCCGATCGACAGCGGCGACAGCACCACGTCCTCGTCGGAGCTCTCTGCGGCCGCGTGAAACATTCGGTAGCCAGCGTCGTTAAGTCCGGCTGCCAGCGCGGCCGTATCAGTCGAATCAGGGCTGGGACGGTCCACGGGAGCTTCTCCTAGTACCGCGCACGCGGACACGAGCACGCTGGTAGCCACGGTAGTCGAGATAGTTCGGAAGGCTCGCATGCGATATCCCTGGGTGCCCTAGGCGCGAGGGTCGAGAACTCTGCCCACAAACAGCACCGCACCCGTTTCGTGGTCGCGGATCACGTACAGGAAGGGTCGGTCCACGCGGATCACGAGGTCTGGCTCGGGCGGTGCGCTCGTGGTGCCCACCATGATGGCGGTTGCGGCGGCGGCCTCCGTGCCCTCCTCGTCAACAATGATCTTCGCGGAGTGCAGCGCCGCATCAACATAGGCGTCGGGGTGAATGCCGCCCAACTCGGTGACCTTGAAGATGCCTGTGAATCCCAGCTGGTCCTCGATGACCTTGCGCAGGTCCAGGTCCGCAGTGCTCTCAAACCTTGGCAGGTAGAAGTCCACGGGCTGGTCCTTCAGTTTCCCATCGATCTCCGCAACGAAGTCGGCGCTCAGCTGTGCCTCGATGGCCGCGTACTCGCCAGCGTCAGGGGCGATCACGAGCATCGAGATGTCGTCGCCGGAGTACGGAAGGTCGATCGCGGCGTACCCGTCGCCCGCGTACGCCCGCCCATTGAACTGGCCCTCGTGCATCAGCGGCACGCTCGCGGTGGTCCCGTCCAGGAAGGTGAAGTCGGCGTCCTCGGTTGCGTAATCCTCGAACGGCGTGAGCCACGTCGCCTTCATGTACAGCGTGTTGACCAAGACCATGGCGCTCTCTTCATTGAGCGCGCCTTCAGGAAGGAGGTTCGGAATCAGGCCCGAGGTGCGCTCCTCGACCCACGCGTTGATCGTGACGCGCGACTTCTCCGGCTCTGCTCTGAGGGCCAGGTTCTCCATGCCGGCGCCAAACCACGTCTCGATGAGTTCGTTGTAGCCCTCAACCGGCTCGAAGCCTGTGTCCTGGAAGGCGCGGTTGGCGATGCGGAGGGTGGGCGTTGCGGACTGCTCTTCCGTCGCGGGTTCGCCCTCTTGCACGAGCAACTGCTCGAGCGTGTTGAACGCCGACCACCTGGCCTCGCCCTCCACCGGGTAGCCAAAGAGCTCTTCGAGCTGGGCTGCGAGATTGTCCGTCGCACCAACGTCGAGCATTCCGAAAGCGAGCCCGATCGACAGCGGCGACAGCACCACGTCCTCGTTGGAGCCCGCTACGGCGGCGTGAAACACTCGGTAGCCAGCGTCGTTCAGCCCGGTGGCCAGCGCGACCGTGTCGGGGGAGTCAGGGCTGGGCCGCTCCACTGGAGCTTGGCCTGGAACCGCGCATGCCGTCACGAGCATGCTCGCGGCTAGCGTCAGGGGGATCGCTCGGGCGAGATTCATGGTGGCTCCTCGTGACGGCGGCGTCGTCAAGACAACGCTGCGCGGTTACTACCTCAACGTTCCAGGGGGGCTCAAGCGTTGGGGTGTGGCTTCACCAGCCCTGTCTCGTAGGCGATCACCACGGCCTGCACACGGTCGCGGGCGCCCAGCTTGGCGAGCACCTTGCCCACGTGGGACTTCACAGTGGGCTCCGCGAGGAACAGCGCGTCGCAGATCTCCAGGTTGGAAAGTCCGCGCGCCATCAGCACGAGCACCTCGCGCTCGCGGTCGGTGAGGTCTTCCAACCCCGCGCCGTCGGTGGGGTCCGGCAGGGTCGCGGCCAAGCGCGTGAGGAGCCTTCGCGTGGACGACGGCGCGATCACCGCGTCCCCGGCATGCACGGTGCGGATCGCCGCGAGCAGGTCTTCGGGCGGCGCGTCCTTCAACAGGAACCCGCTCGCCCCGGCCTTGATCGCCGCGACCACGTACTCGTCGAGGTCAAAGGTAGTGAGGATGATGACCCGCGCGTCGCTGACCTCGGTGAGTGCCGCCGTGGCGGCTATCCCGTCGAGACCGGGCATGCGGATGTCCATAAGCACCACGTCGGCCGGCGTCTGCGCCAAAGCCGCAACAGCATCGTCCCCATTGCCCGCTTCTGCGACCACCTCCATGTCGCCCTGCGCCTCGACCACCATGCGGAACCCCGCGCGGATCAACTGTTGGTCGTCTACGAGCGCTACTCGGATGGTCATGCCGCTCCCTCGGTGGTGTCTTCATTGCGGCCGATGCTGGGGCCCAGGGGCAGTCTGGCACGCACGAGGTAGCCGCCGCCCGCCTTGGGTCCCGCGGTGAGGGAGCCTCCAAAGATCGTGGCCCGCTCGCGCATCCCCTCGATCCCTAGGCCGTCGCCATCGCCGCGGGCCGCCGCACCACGGCCGTCGTCGCTGACGGTGAGCGAGACGGCATCGGCTTCCCAGGTGAGTTGAACGAACGCCTCCACGCGCGGGCCGGCGTGCTTGAGCACGTTGGTGAGCGCCTCTTGGGCGATCCGGTAGAACGCCAGCGCTACGCCGATAGGTAGCGGGCGAGGTGTGCCGGTGGTGACGTAGCTGACGTCGAGGCCGCCCTCGCGGGTCGAGGCTACGAGCGCGGGGATGTCGTCCAGGCTGGGCTGCGGACCCATGGCGGCCTCGCCGTCCGAGGCGCGCAGTACGCCTAGCAGCGCGCGCATCTCGGTCAGGGCTGACCGGCCCACCTCCGCAATGGTGTCGAGGGTGCGAGCGGCCGCGGCGGGGTCTGTCTTGGCGGCGAAGCGGCCGCCGTCGGCTTGAGCGACCACAACGGACAGCGTGTGAGCCACCACGTCATGCATCTCGCGGGCGATCCGGGCACGTTCGTCGCTGGCGGCGAGGGCGCGCTCGGCGGAAGTGTCCCTCGCCAATTGGGACTCTAGTTCAGCGATGCCCACGCTCGCCCGGTGCTCCCGGAGGGCGTAGGTCGCGGCCAACGCGATGGCGCCTAGCGCTATGAGCCACCCGATCCACTCCATGGCCTCACTCTAGGCGCGGGCGCGCTGTGGCGGTATGGCCAGGCAGAAGCCGTGCGTGTGGTGTCGAGTTTGTCACGTAGCGTCGCATTCGTGCCGATAGCCCACGTAGCCTGAGGGAACACAGAGGACGTAGGGCATAGACATGAACGCGAGCACCGGCGCACAGCGCCACAGTTTGCTCGAGGACCTCGTCGAGAGGCTCGAGTTCGAGACGTTTGTGTTCGAGCCTGCCCGGGATATTCGATCCGCTCTCCCGCTCGAGCTGCCGGGCCGTGAGCCCGGTGCTCACTTGGGATCACGCCCAGCGCCGGTGACGCTGGCCTCGACCGTTCTCCTTGACTGTGGCATCTCGCGCCGCGTCGGCTACACGCACGTGCTGTGGATCTCGTTGAGCGCCGAGGCGATTCTGGGGTCGTTTGCGTTCTCCAGGGTTGGAGAGGTAGTAGGCGCACTCAAGGACGTCAGTGCCTACGAGTGGGAAGGGCTGGATCGCCTCCACCTTTGCGCGCCCGGTGTGGACTGGGACGACGTCCTTGCCGATGCCCGCCAGGCCGTAGACGCGTTGATCAGCTAGACACGGCATCGGCCGCAGTTAGGCCAGGGTTCGCGCGGTTTCTTGTTCAGTGGTCGACTCGGGCAACACGAGCGGATCGTGGTCGAGGTTTTGGCGCTCTGGCCAAGCGGCGATCGTGGCGCCGATTAGCGTGCCCGCCGATGCGGCCGCAACGGTTGCGAAGGCGGGTACCGATGCGGCCGCGATGACGGCGATGATCCACTCGACGGTGATTGGCGATGGCGATTGTGCGGGCCACGCGGCTTCGCCACCGCCGTACAAGATGATCATGATGGCGACGAGGACAATGCTCGAAGCGACGCCCAGAATCGCGACGCGCGCGGCGAGCCACCCTCCGACCATGAACGCTGACGTTCTCGACGCTCGCGGTGCGGTGTCGGGCGGAGGTTCGGATGAACGGTGGGAGACCCAGCGCGCCGCGTAGGCGACTCCCGCGCAGCCCGACAAGAGGCCCAGTGCGGAGCCGCTGTATTCGAGGGGATACCCCAGGTATCCACTGCGCGCGGCGTACGCGATCAGTGGGATGGCGAGCCACAGGGTCCACCCGCCAGCCACAGCAACAGCGAGCCAGGCGGCGCGCGAGTCCCACCGCGAGCGCGCGTAGCCAACATCGATAGTGCCGTCGCGTAGCCTCCCCACCGATCCCGTGAGCCAAGCTGCAGTGCCAGCCAACAATGCGAGGACCGAGGCCAGTAGTGCCGCGTTCAAAGCGAAAGTCTCCCAGGGCACTGGTTCTTGCCCGAAATCCAGGTGACGCCCGTATCGTTCGCTCGCCGGTTGATCCAACGTGAGCAAGCCAACAGCGACGGCGGCGATCACGACGAGCACGAAAAGCATCCAACGAGACGGGAAGACGAGCGCACGGATTGCCCGCGCCAGCAATCGCGGTAGAGCGTGTTGAGTGATGGCGTTCGTGGTCAGGCGGCTGCCACGAACAGAGGCGAGCGCCCAGTACAGCACCCCCAGAGTGACGCCCGCGATGAGCCATGCCGTCAGGCGTCCCACAGCCGGGATGCCAAGCACGCTGGCTGGGGCTGACGCCATGTAGATGTCGAAGCTGAAGCGCGTGAGCGCACTGATGGCGATAGCCGCGAGCGTCCCAACTCCAGTCCCGATTGCTCCAGCCGCGACGATGCGTGGTGCTCGATGCGATGCCTTCGTTTGGTCATGCAGGCCGCGGCCCCTGAGCAGCAATACGACACCCGCTCCCATCACCGCAATGATGGCGCCGCGCACGAAATACCAGGCGCCTGAGTCAAAGAGCGGCCATGCGCCGAACCGATCCTGGCGCAGAAACCGCTCGCTGTACGTGGCGAGTGGGCCAAGCGTAGAGCCGTCTCCGTTCCAGAAGGCTGTCGTTGCTCCATACGACGGGAAGGGGGCCACTTCTGTGAGCACCGTAGAGTCCTCCCAGGCGAATACCGCCGGAGGCGCTGGGCGTTCTTCCCAGAGGCTGTAGTCTCCAGTCAGCATCCATGTTGTGGACTCGCCAACAATTCCGACGACTGTGACTGTGTGGCTACCAGTACCGTCCTCGCTCGTGATCTCGACTGGCGAGCCGATGTCGACGCCGATATCCCGTGCGTAGCCGACGCCCAGTGCCACTTCGCCGCTTGCCTCGGGGAAACGTCCCGAGGTCAGGATCGACGAAGGAAGTGGATCGCCGTAGCGTGACGTGGGCAGTTCCCGGAAGCCCCACTGTCCCGCAGACTCGCCTGTCAGGGGATTCGTGAAGAGTGCGCGCCACTCGCGCCTCGCGACGAGTCCGTCGACGGCGTGTCTGCTGTTGTCGAGCATCGCGTCGATCTCGGCGACGGAGAGGACCAGGTCACCTTCGATTGGCTCGTGATCATCCACGTAACTGTGCCAAATGATCCCGGACCGGTACTCGCGAAACCCGAAGACGTCGAAGGCGTTCTCGGCGTGCGCAATCCGATGCGCGTGGTAGATCTCCCCGATCATCCCGAGCGCCACGGGGATCGCGACCAACACCACGATGGTTCGCTCCAGCACGGTGCCCGCTCCACCCACACGTTCGCGGAGCCTCCTTAAGGTCATGCCTGAACACTAGCGAAGCCACCCACCCCACGTCCCGGTACTCTTGTGGCATACCCGCAGGCCCCTAACGCGCAAGGGATTTCATGACCGAGGCACGCCCCCAGCCCACCGCCGCAGCCCACCTCGACACGGTGGCCAACGCCGCCGCCAACCCCGACCAGCCCATGCCATGGGCAGAGCTGGGAATGAAGGACTTCGAGTACCAGCAGGTGGTCGAGATTCTGGGCCGCCGCCCCACCCTCGCCGAGCTCGCGATGTACTCCGTCATGTGGTCCGAGCACTGCTCGTATAAGTCCTCTAAGACCCACCTGCGCCAGTTTGGCGAGAAGGTCACCGAGGCCATGAAGGAGCACCTCATGGTGGGCATTGGCGAGAACGCCGGCGTGGTGGATATTGGCGACAACTGGGCGGTCACCTTCAAGGTCGAGTCTCACAACCACCCCAGCTTTGTGGAGCCCTACCAGGGCGCCGCGACCGGCGTGGGTGGAATCGTCCGCGACATCCTCGCCATGGGCGCACGGCCTATTGCGATCATGGACGAACTCCGCTTTGGCGCGATCGACCACCCCGATACCGCCCGCGTGGTTCACGGCGTGGTTAGCGGCGTGGGCGGCTACGGCAACTCGCTGGGGCTGCCCAATATTGGCGGCGGCTCGGTGTTCGACCCCAGCTACCAGGGCAACCCGCTGGTCAACGCGCTGTGCGTGGGTGCCATGAAGCACGAGGACATCCACCTCGCCAACGCGTCTGGCGTGGGCAACAAGGTGGTGCTGTTCGGCGCACGCACGGGCGGCGACGGCATCGGCGGCGTATCTGTCCTAGCCTCCGAGACCTTCGACGACGGCGGCCCCACCAAGCGCCCCTCTGTCCAGGTGGGTGACCCGTTCGCGGAGAAGGTGCTCATCGAGTGCTGCCTCGAACTGTTCGCCGCGCGCGTGGTGGAAGGCATCCAGGACCTGGGAGGCGCGGGGCTGTCCTGCGCGACCTCCGAGCTCGCGAGCGCGGGCGACGGCGGCATGCACGTGGACCTCGACCTGGTCCCGCTTCGCGACCCCTCGCTGCTCGCCGAAGAAATCCTCATGAGCGAATCCCAAGAGCGCATGATGGCCGTGGTCACTCCTGAGAAGCTCGATGCCTTCCTCGCGATCACCCGCAAGTGGGACGTCGAAACCGCCGTACTGGGCGAGGTCACCGACACCGGCCGGCTCGTCATCGACTTCAAGGGCCAAACGGTAGTAGACGTGCCCCCGCGCACCGTCGCCCACGACTGCCCCATCTATGACCGCCCTTTTGCACGCCCCGCCTGGATGGACGGCTTGCAGGCGGCCGATGCTGGCTCACTTCCGCTTCCGGCCACCGGCGAAGAGTTGCGCACCACCACGGTGAACCTGCTCGCGTCCCCCGGCCTGGCAGCACGCGACTGGATCACCAGCCAGTACGACCGCTATGTCCAAGGCAACACCGCGATGGCCCGTCCTGACTCTGTGGGTGTGGTTCGTGTTGATGAAGAGACCGGCCGGGGCGTGGCGGTGGCCACCCGCGCCAACGACCGCTTCACCAAGCTGGACCCCTACGCTGGCGCGGTACAGGCGCTCGCGGCTGCGTACCGCGGGGTCGCGATCGCGGGAGCCTCGCCGCTTGCCGTGACCGACTGCCTTAACTTTGGTAGCCCTGAAGACCCAGATTCGATGTGGCAGTTCGCTGAGGCCGTGCGCGGCCTTGCGGACGCGTGCCAGACGCTAGGCGTGCCCGTCACCGGCGGCAACGTGAGCCTCTACAACGGCACGGGCGAACCAGGTCAGATCGACTCCTCTATTAACCCCACTCCGGTGGTGGGCGTGCTGGGCGTGTTCGACGACGTCTCCCGCGCCACCCCCAGCGGCTGGCGCGAACCCGGTCAGAACCTGTACTTGCTGGGCGCCACCCGCGCAGAGCTGGACGGGTCTCAGTTTGCTGCGCTCCACGGTCACATGGGCGGGATCCCGCCGGTGGTGGACCTCGAGGCCGAGCGTGTCTTGGCGCAGGTCATGGTTGCGAGTTCGCGCGACGGCCTGGTTGACGCAGCCCGCGACGTGAGCGAAGGCGGCCTCGCGGCGGCCGTCGCCTTGGGTGCGCTCCGCTACGGCATAGGCGCGAGGATTGTGCTCGACGAGATCTGCAAGCGCGACGGGCTCACGCCGGCGCAGGCACTGTTCAGCGAGTCACAGGGCCGCGCGCTGCTCGCCGTGCCGCGCTCCGAAGACGAACGCTTCACTTCGATGCTCACCGCCCGGGGCGTGACCTTTGCGCGCATCGGTGTGACGGAAGCCGAGCCCACCCTGGAAGTTCAGGGCCAGTTCACGCTGCCCTTGGCGGACCTGCGCGCCCCGCACGAGGCCCTGCTCCCCACCTACTTCTAGCGCGCCGCACTCTCACAACCATGCCTCCCCGCCGCCGAATAGATCGCGAAGCTGGCATGGCCGCGCTCAAGGCGTGGGCAGCATCGGCCGCTGACGGTCCCACCACCGCCACGGCCGTCCGCTTCACTCTGGAAGAGCTCGCGGCGTGCGCACCCGGCCACAGCCTAGAAGTCCGGGTCCCTCCGTACGGTGCCACCCAATGCATCGACGGCCCGCGCCACACCCGCGGCACCCCGCCCGGCGTGGTCGAAACGGAACCCACCACCTGGCTCAGGCTTGCTACTGGCGTGACCACCTGGGAAGACGCGATGAAGGCGGGACTGGTCAGGGCATCGGGCGAGCGCGCTACGCTGGCTGGACTCCTGCCCTTGATCCCAGAGGAACCCTCGTGAACACCCCCAGCACACGGGTGCGTGCCAGCGCCCTCGTCACTCTCACCGCCCTAGCGCTCGCGGCGTGCGTCACGTCGGAGCGCTACGTCGAGCCTCCGGTGGGTGAGTCCGGCGTGATCATGTGGCCCGACTACGGCGACTTCTTGGTGGACGGCAACAAGGCGATCGCATCGGTCACCGCGTACAGGATTGACGGCGACCACGAGCGCGCCGACACCCTCATGCGCATCGCTGGCACCGCGCAAGCCCGCTGGGTGGGCGCGTGGATGGACGACGACCGTGTCGCCAACACCACGCTGGGCGTGTTTCGCGCTGCTCGCGATCAGGACCGCATCGCGCTCATCGCCTTTGCCGGACAACCGCCGCTTGCCTGCGAGATCGACAACCTGGACGCCGTACGCGACGCCTATGTGTCCAAGGTGGCGGCGTCGGTGCGCCACTTCGCGGAGTTCAGCATCGAGGCGTGGGTCATCCTGGAGCCGGGCGCCATTAACGATCTCGAGGTGTGCGACGGAAGGGCGGACCACGTCGAGGTGATGAACGCCGCCATCAAGGCATTGGACGATGCCGGGGTTGGGGTTTACGTGGACGCCACCGGTGCGCGCGGTTGGCCAGCGGAGGAAGCAGCGGCGCGCCTCGCGCAGCTCGACCTGAGCCGCGTGGATGGACTGCTCCTCGGTGTGGGTGGTTACGACCTCGTGGAGGTCGAGCGTGAGCGCGGGGACGCGATCCTCGACATCCTTGCCGATCAACGCCACACACACCTCAGCTACATCATCGACACCGCGCGCACCGGCAACGGCACCGCTGGTGACGAGACTTGCAACGCTCGAGGTCAGGCCATCGGCAAGGCACCCCGGCTCGTGGGTGATGGCCGCCTCGAGGCGTACGTGTGGGTCAAGCGCCCAGGGGAATCCGACGGCCCATGCAACACAACGGTAGGAGAGGGCGAGTTCGCGCCCGACCTCGCGATGGAACTGGCCCGCAACGCGAACCCGGACAACGCGTGAACGCGCGGGCAGTGGCCATGGTCGCGCTGGCGGCGACGCTCGCGGCGTGTTCGACCGGCGGGCCTTCGGGACCGGACCCCAGTCTCACCGGCATCCCCACGCCCGCGATACCCGCAACGTCGACGGCCACGCCTGATGCACCGCCCGCGCAGGGCCCGCCCGAAGGCTTCTACGATGCTGGAAGCAGCGCCGACACCGCCTACGCGCGGCTGCTGCTCGAAGGCAGGGAGGCCGACGCCGCCCTCATCAAGCTCATTGCTGATCAGCCGTCTGCAGTCTGGATAGGCGACTGGCAGTCTGCGCAGTCGGCTCACGACACGGTCCAGTTGGTCTCCCGTGGGGCGGCGGCCGCGAACCGCATCCCGGTGTTCGTGATCTACGCGATCCCCGGCCGTGACTGCGGGCTCTACAGCGCGGGTGGCCTGCCTGAGGATCAGTACTTGGGTTTCATAGACGCGGTTGCCACTGCGGTGAGTGACGCTAGTTCTGACGTGTGGATCGTGCTGGAACCGGACGCGCTTGCGCAGTTAGGCGAGTGCGAGGGCCAGGGTGACCGGGCGGGTTTGCTCGGGGCCGCTGCTCGCATCCTCGACCAAGCGGGTGCGAGCGTGTTCCTTGATGCAGGCAACTCAAACTGGATTGGCGTGGATGAGACGGTGCGCAGACTCAACCAGGTGGGCACCGCCCACCTGACGGGCTTCGCGACCAACACCTCGAACTACAACACGACGGCAAACGAGCAGGCGTGGGGCGAGCAGATCGCTGCACAGACGGGGCTGTCCTTCGTGGTGGACACCTCGCGCAATGGCAACGGTTCTGACGGCCAGTGGTGCAACCCTCGCGGCCGCGCTCTAGGCGAGGCACCGCGCTTGATTGCCGAAGGCCCCATGGTCGCGACTGTGTGGGTCAAGGCACCGGGCGAGTCCGATGGCACATGCAACGGTGGACCTGCCGCCGGCCAATGGTGGCAAGAGATCGCCCTCGAGATGGCCCGCAACGCCCAGCCGTAGCGCTTGCGGTCCGCCTCAACCCCGGCTCTGACACCCAGTTGCATCGACCTTGCGCAAGCGCATGCATGAGGCGGTTTGCCCAGTTTGAGCACGAATACACCTCCTTTGAGTAACGATTCAGTTACGGGGGTCGCACCTACGTCCCGGGTCGCCTAGGGTAAAAAGCAAGCGCTTGCGTAGCCGGTGGTGCGAACTGAATCTCCGGCCGTGGGTGTGAAACGCTCGAGGGGTTCGTGACCTGCGAACTCGACGAGCACTACTCAAAGAAGAGAAAGAGGGAGGCAGGTTTCCCATGAAACGACGCATCATTTCCCCTATCGCCGCCATCGCGGCGTCGGGGCTCATTCTCGCTGGTTGTTCGACCAGCGATCCAGAACCGACCGGCACCACCCCCGGTGGCGGAACTGTCGCAGCGGGTTGTGAAGACTACGCGGCGTACGGCACGCACGACGGTGCCTCGGTCGAGGTCTACGCAACCATCCAGGGCGTCGAGGCAGACCAGCTCGTAGCCACGTTCGACGACTTCACGGAGTGCACTGGCATCACCGTGAACTACGTCGGTACTCAGGAGTTCGAGACCCAGATCAACGTTCGCGTTGAGGGCGGTTCGCCGCCCGACCTGGCCATCTTCCCTCAGCCGGGACTCTTGGAGCGCATCGTCGCTACCGGCAACGTGGTCGCGGCACCCGCCGCAGTAGAGGCCAACGTTGACGAGTACTGGTCCGAGAGCTGGAAGCAGTACGGCACCATTGACGGCACCTTCTACGCAGCGCCTCTCATGGCAAGCGTCAAGGGCTGGATCTGGTACTCACCGTCCGAATTCGCTGAGAACGGCTACGAAGTTCCCGGCACCTGGGACGAAATGATGGACCTCACTGCGACGATGGCTGCGGCAAACACCTCCGCCACCTACGCACCGTGGTGCATCGGCTTCGAGTCCGGTGTTGCCACCGGCTGGCCAGGCACCGACTGGCTCGAGGACATCGTCCTGCGTCAGGCTGGCGCGGACGTCTACGACCAGTGGGTTGCTGGAGACGTGAAGTTCTCTGACCCGCAGATCGTGGCCGCGTTCGACACCTTCGGCGACATCGCGCTCAACCCTGACTACGTCAACGGTGGCTTCGGTGGACCCGAGTCGATCGTCTCGACGTCGTTCAACAACGGTGGTTTGCCGATCCTCACGGGTGACTGCTCCATGCACCACCAGGCTTCGTTCTACGAAGCTCAGTGGCCTGAAGGAACCGACGTTTCTGAGAACGGCGACGTGTGGGCCTTCATCACCCCGAAGATGAACGCTAGCGACCCCGACGCCGTCACCGGTGGTGGCGAGTTCGTGGCCGCGTTCAACGACAACGCTGCTACTGCTGCAGTGCAGGCGTACATGGCATCTGCCGAATGGGCCAACGCTCGTGTTAGCCTCGGTGGAGTAATCTCCGCAAACAAGGGCCTCGACCCCACGAACGCAAGTTCTCCCATCGGCCAGGCGTCGATTGAGATCCTGCAGGGTGAGAACACCGTGTTCCGGTTCGATGCTTCTGACCTGATGCCTGCTGCTGTTGGCGCCGCGTCCTTCTGGACCGGTATCACCGACTGGGTAGCCGGTACTCGCACAACTGATGAAACTGTCGCATTTATCGACAGCACGTGGCCGTAGCCTCTAGTTACGGACATTGAAGTGGTGCCGGCCGGATCCGTTCGGGTCCGGTCGGCACCCATTCACGGCAGTGGAAGGAATCGACAATGCAGTCGGCGCATGCATTAGCCCTGGCAGGCCAACAGATAGTCCGAGCGGACAAGTTCTGGTCCGAGTCAGGAAGCAAACTCGGAACGGGACTCATCGCCATCGCGATCTTTGTCGCCGTCGTCGGGCTCTTGATGTTCTTGGCAGACAACGCCCCTAAGAAGGGGCGCGACGTTCTGCAGCTCCTTTTCTTCGTGGCGCCAGCGCTGCTCCTGCTCGGAGCTGGTCTCATCTGGCCCGCCATTCAGACCATCGGCACGTCGCTCACCAACGACGGTGGTGAGTTTGTGGGCCTCGCCAACTTCGTGACGATCTTCACGGACCCCACGCAACAATCAGTGGTGCGAAACACCCTCATCTGGGTGGTGCTTGTGCCGCTACTGTCGACGTCGGTGGGACTCGCCTACGCGGTGTTCATCGACAAGTCCCGCGGTGAGAAGGTCTACAAGGCCCTGGTGTTCATGCCCATGGCTATCTCCTTTGTGGGAGCCTCAATCATCTGGCGCTTCATGTACACGTACCGCGCGGAAGCGTTCCCGCAGATCGGTTTCCTCAACCAGGTGTTGATCTGGTTGGGGCTTGAACCGCATCAGTTCATCGCGAGTGCGCCATTCAACACGCTGTTCTTGATCTTCGTGATGGTGTGGATCCAGACCGGATTCGCCATGGTGATCCTCTCGGCCGCCATTAAGGGCGTGCCTGACGAGATCATTGAAGCCGCGTCCCTTGACGGCGCGAACGCGTGGCAACGGTTCTGGAGCGTCACCGTTCCGTGGATCCGCGGCTCGCTGGTGGTGGTCGTCACTACTATCACCATTGCGACACTCAAGGTCTTCGACATCGTCCGCACCATGACTGGTGGCCAGTTCAAGACATCAGTCATCGCCAACGAGATGTACAACCGGGCATTTGCCCTTGGGCAGCCATCTATTGGTGCTGCACTCGCAGTGCTGTTGTTCCTGATGGTGTTGCCCATTGTGATCTACAACGTTCGAGTTCTGCGCCAGCACAAGGAGGCTCACTAATGAGCGCCGCAATCGCCCCCAAGCCCATCCGAGGCGAGATCAACGGCTCCTCGAAGGCGGGTCGCGTTAAGAAGCGCCTCACGTCTCGCTGGGCGACCACCGGCGCGATCATCATCGCAATGCTGTGGACGTTGCCCACGTTCGGTCTGTTCATCTCGTCCTTCCGGCCCGCAGCTGACCTGTCTAATTCCGGTTGGTGGACCATCCTGACCAATTGGGGCTTCACGTTCCGCAACTACGAGGCCGTGTTGTTCGATTCTGGGGCGTCCTCAGCGAGCTTGGGCTCCTATTTCATCAACTCGTTGGTGATCTCCATCCCCGGCACGATCTTCCCGTTGACCCTCGCACTGATGGCGGCCTACGCGTTCTCGTGGATCCCCTTCAAGGGATCGTCGTGGCTGTTCGTGCTGGTGTTCGCATTGCAGATTGTGCCACTCCAGATGGCCTTGATTCCGCTGCTGCGCATCTTCAACCAGCCGTGGCTTGACATCTCAAGCAGCTTCGCGGCGGTGTGGGTGGCGCACACGATCTTTGCGCTACCACTGGGCATCTTCTTGCTCCACAACTTCATCTCGGAGATCCCGCATGAAGTGGTCGAGGCTGCGCGCGTTGACGGCGCCAACCACACCCAGATGTTCCTCAAGGTGATCTTCCCGTTGTCGTTGCCCGCCGTGGCATCGCTCGCGATCTTCCAGTTCCTGTGGGTCTGGAACGACCTGCTGGTGGCGCTGGTGTTCTCCGGTGGCGGCAAGGACGTTGCGCCGCTGACCCAACGCCTAGGGGAGCTAGCTGGCTCACGTGGCAGTGACTGGGAAGTCATGACGGCGGCGGCGTTCGTGTCGATCATCGTGCCACTGATCGTGTTCTTCCTGTTGCAGCGCTACTTTGTGCGTGGACTGCTTGCCGGTTCGATCAAGGGTTAAGTCAACGGGGACAGGTGGCTCGCTCCGGGCTGGCGCGCTAGCGCTTAGACTTGAGCCGTGAGCGACGCACCTGTCCCCAACGACGCCCTCCCCAACGACGAGACCTTCAGCAAGGCCGCCGACGTCCGCGGCGCACCCAAGCCCCCGCGTCCGGTTCCCGACATCGACGAACTTGAGCGCGACGCCATTCTCGCGACCTTTCGCCGTGCGCCGCGATTAGGGCGAGTCATTGGAACAGGAGTCTCGTTCGGGGCCGGACTTGGCCTCGCGCTGGGGTTCTTGCTTCCCAACTCGACAGGGGTCTACCGCGGTACCGTCGCGGTCCTGTTGGGCCTTGGTTTCGCGCTGATCGGTGGGCTCACGGCAGGTGCCATCGCCACGCGCATGGACCGTGCGTCTGTCGATGATCGCGACGGCCGCCCGTCGAGTTCCCCAACCGACGAGCACGACGCCTGATGCGCCGCGGTGACGGGCTTCTCAGCCATGACCTCCTTCCCGGCGAGAAGGGCCCCAAAGACGCGTGCGGTGTGTTTGGTGTCTACGCGCCCACCGAAGAGGTCGCCAAGCTGACCTACTTTGGTCTGTACGCACTCCAGCACCGCGGCCAGGAGTCCGCCGGCATCGCGACCTCCAATGGCAAGAAGATCCTGGTGTTCAAGGACATGGGTCTGGTCTCGCAGGTCTTTGATGAGGGGGCGCTTGAGGCGCTCACCGGCGACCTCGCCATCGGCCATACACGCTACTCGACCACGGGTGCTTCAGTGTGGGAGAACGCGCAGCCCACGCTGGGCCCCACGGCCACGGGTACGGTCGCCCTGGGGCACAACGGCAATCTCACCAACATCGAGGAGCTGCTGGACCTGCTTGAGGAGCGTGCAGGCGAAGGCGCTCGCGCCCGCTTTGACGCGGGCCTTGCCACGGACACGACGGTCCTCACCGCACTCCTGGGCACTGACTTGTTTCCCACGCTCGAGGAGACCGCCATCGAGCTGCTCCCACGGGTGCGCGGTGCCTTCTCCCTGGTGTTCATGGACGAGCACAAGATCTATGCCGCCCGCGACCCTCAGGGCGTGCGCCCCCTCATGCTGGGCAAGCTCGAGAACGGCTGGGTGGTGGCGTCTGAGACCGCCGCCTTGGACATTGTGGGCGCCACGTGGGAGCGAGAAATCGAGCCCGGCGAGTTCGTGATGATCGATGCCAACGGTGTTCACTCGCAGCGCTTCGCGAAGTCGGATCCTAAGGGGTGCATCTTCGAGTACGTCTACTTGGCCAGGCCCGACACCGCGATCGCTGGGCGCTCCGTCCAGGCCGCGCGACTCGAGATGGGCCGCACCTTGGCCCGGGAGCACCCGGTCGAGGCGGACCTCGTGATCCCCGTCCCTGAATCGGGAACGCCCGCAGCCGTGGGCTACGCGCAAGAATCGGGAATCCCGTTCGCCATCGGCCTCACCAAGAACGCGTACGTGGGGCGCACCTTCATTCAGCCGTCCCAAACCCTGCGTCAGTTGGGCATCAGGCTCAAACTCAACCCGCTACGTGAGGTCATCGAGGGGCAGCGCTTGATTGTGGTCGACGACACCATCGTTCGAGGCAACACCCAGCGCGCCATCATCGCGTTGCTCCGCGAAGCAGGCGCCGCAGAGGTCCACGTTCGTATCTCGGCGCCGCCTGTCGAGTGGCCGTGCTTCTACGGTATCGACTTCCCGACTCGCGGCGAGCTCGCCGCGGTGGGCCACACGCTGGAGGAACTCCGCATCCAGATCGACGCGGACTCGTTGGGCCACATCTCGCTCGACGGCATGATCGCAGCGACCAACCAGGCTGCGAACCGCCTGTGCACGGCCTGCTTCACCGGCGAGTACCCGATCACGCCACCGATCAACGCGCGCCACCTGTTGGCAACCCAGCCGGTCGAGGTGGCGCCATGACCCGCGACGGCATGACCTACGCAGACTCGGGTGTCGACACCGCCGCAGGCGACAAGGCAGTGGAACTCATGAAGGCAGCCGTCGCCAAGACTCATGGCCCTGAGGTACTAGGCGGCGTGGGAGCTTTCGCTGGACTCTTCGATGCCTCCGCCCTGAAGGACTATCGGCGCCCGCTGCTCGCGAGCAGCACCGACGGCGTAGGCACCAAGATCGTGATCGCCCAGGCCATGGGCATCCACGACACCATTGGCCAGGACCTGGTCGCGATGGTGGTTGACGACATCGTGGTGTGCGGTGCCAAGCCGCTCGTGATGACTGACTACATCGCTTGCGGCAAGGTGATCCCCGAACGGATCGCTGACATTGTGCGCGGCATCGCAGAAGGCTGCCAGATGGCCGGTACGGCCCTCGTAGGGGGCGAGACGGCCGAACACCCCGGTGTGATGGCTCCGGACGACTACGACGTCGCTGGCGCCGCGATGGGCGTGGTTGAGGCCGATGCCGTGCTTGGCCCAGACAAGGTCCGTTCCGGCGACGTCGTGGTCGCTATGGCCAGCTCTGGGCTGCACTCGAACGGTTACTCGCTGGTGCGCTCGGTAGTGAAGCATGCGGGATGGTCGCTGGACCAAGAGATGCCGGACCTGGGCCGGACATTGGGCAACGAGCTGCTCGAGCCCACGCGCATCTATGCCAAGCTCTGCGTGGACCTTGCGGCAACGACACCCGGGCTTCATGCCTTCAGCCACGTCACCGGCGGCGGCCTCGCAGCAAACCTCGCGCGCGTGATTCCCGTGGGGCTGGCCGCTACCGTGGCGCGAGACTCGTGGCAGGTGCCAGCAATCTTCTCGCTCATCCAAGGCGCTGGCAATGTGCCGTGGCACGACATCGAGGCCACGCTGAACCTTGGCGTAGGAATGGTGGCTGTGGTCGCCCCCGGCGATGCAGACGCCCTAATCGCAGCATCGGCCGCAACGGGAGTACCCTCGTGGGTCCTCGGTGAGATAGGCGTCGACGACGCGCGCCAACAGTCGCCGGACGTGATTCGTGGTGCGAAGGGCGTGGATGGCGGCGCCGTCTACCTGACGGGCTCCTACCGGTCCTGACTAGTCGTCGTCCTCGTCATCGTCGTCGTCTTCAATCCAGCGTGCGTACGGGTCGGAGTCATCTTCAGCGGGTTCCGGCACGGGCGCCGGGGCAGGAGATTCTCCAGTGAGCAGTTCGCGCTCAAGTTCGCGCAAGTCAGTGCCGTGCGGCGTGTACTTCAGCTGCCGTGCGATCTTCGCGTCTTTTGCCTTCTGACGGCCGCGCCCCATGTCGCCGTCCCTTCTGACTTCAAGGGCGCGCGCCTATCGCGGGCCCTCCGTAGGAGTCCTAACCCGTACTTTACAACGCCTGGTAGCCCTCGTGCGACTCCCACCCAAAACGGTAAATAAGGAAAAGTTGGCAAAACCGCGTCATACTTGGTGTTGTCGCCTCTCTCACCATGTAGGACACCCGAGGGGGATCCGACACGAATTGAGGGAAGATGATGATGGCAGACACGATTCAGGAGCCAGAGAAGTTGCTGACTCCCAGCGAAGTCGCAGCGATCTTTCGGGTTGACCCGAAGACCGTGACCCGCTGGGCCAAGGTCGGGAAGCTCTCTTCGATCCGCACGCTCGGTGGTCACCGCCGCTTCCGCGAGGCAGAGGTTCACTCGCTACTCGCTGAGGCACAGGAGCAGCGCCACACCGCTTAAGCACTACTACGCAAGATTCTTACGGCGGCCTCCGTCCCTGCGGGGACGGGGGCCGTTTTCTTGCGCTTGTAGGGCTGTGCGGACCGAGGTGCCACGGGTGGTGCCAGTCGCCTTCCCCATTGTCGGCCGTGGCGCGTAATCTGGATCCATGAGTCCTCTGCCTTCTTCCAGCTCTGCGCAGCCGCTTCACGCCGCGACTTATGCCACCCCGTTTGGCTCTCTTGCGGTTGTTGTCACGCCGGAAGACGGCGTCGTGCGTGGCTCTGGCTTCCGCTCGGTCGAGGAAGTCGCGAGTCGTGTCTCGCCTCGTCTTCGTGGTCGCGGCTGGGTGGTGGCACCGATCAACCATGTGGCCGACGCCGTTGAGGCTTGGTTGCATGGCGACGGCACAGCGATCACCGACGTCCGCGCCGAACAAGACGGCGGCCCCTTCTTCCAGGCGGTGTGGGAGGCGATGCGAGCGATTCCCTCAGGCCAGCCCGAGTCCTACGCGGACCTCGCCGCGGCCGCAGGACGTCCGCGCGCTGTCAGGGCAGCCGGAACGGCGTGCGCGCGCAACAACCTCGCTCCCTTTGTGCCATGCCACCGTGTGGTGAAGAGTGGCGGGGCCTTGGGCAATTACGGCTATGGCCTCGACGTCAAGGCGGCGATGCTGACCATGGAGGCCTCGCCGGCGGCGTCGCTCAGCTCGCGTTGAACCCGGGTATCGCGGAGGCTCCGCTGCGGGCGTGGTTGCCTGCCTTTATCGCGATGGCCCTGGGGTGGGGATCGTCCTTCTTCTTCATCTCGCTCGCACTCGACGGCTTTGGGCCGTCCCAGGTGGGGTTTGGCCGGATCCTCATTGGCGCCGTGGTGCTCGGCGGTCTCGCCTTGTGGTTCAGGAAGCGCCCTCGGCTGACCTGGCGTGACGTGGTCGCGATCGGCGCAGTAGGTGCGTGCTTGTCCGGTGCACCGATGATCCTGATCCCCATGGCGCAGCAGGAGATCACGTCTATCCTCGCCAGCTTGTTGAACGCGACCACGCCGTTATGGACGGCGCTGTTCGTAGCGTTGCTGATCCCGGCTGAGCGGGTGTCTCGGTTGCAGTTGGCGGGGCTGATCATCGGCGCGCTCGGTATCGCGGTCTTGGTTGGCGCATGGGACGTGGAGAGCTTCTCGCTCCTTGGCACTGTGCTGATGCTGATCTCGACCTTGTTGTATGGCGTGGGGTCTACCCTGTCGCGGGTGCTCTTGAGCAAGGTGCAGGAGTCCGCGACAACGCTCTCGGCCGTGCAGATGGGGCTGTCGGCGCTGATGCTCGCGCCATTTGCTCTCGCGGCACCGCGACCAGCCCCGGAGGTGTGGGCGTTGGATTCCTCGGCGCTGTGGGGCTTGCTGTTGCTGGGCGTCCTGGGCTCGTCCTTCGCCTACTTGTTGTTCTGGAAGGTGGTGAAGGTCGCCGGCGCGACTACCGCCGCGTCGGTCACGTACGTGGTGCCCGTGGTGGCACTATTCCTTGGACTCGTGGTGCTCAAAGAGCAACTGCATTGGTATGAGCCGGTGGGCGCGATCATTGTGTTCGCAGGCGTGGCGCTCACTCAGCGCCGGCGCAAGGTGTTGGTGTCTGTGGCGACGCCCATGCAGGTGGTGGACCAGCCGGACGCGAGGTAGCGAGAGCCTTGCGTGCGTTCAGTCACTACCTGGCACGCTGAAGAACTACTTGTTGAACACAGCCCTGATGTTGTTGATGGCGCGCTCGGGCATGAGGTCCTTGTTCTTCTTGATCTTGGAGGAACCGACCGCCGCGAAGATGATGCCCAGCAGGAGCACCGAGCCGCCTAGGACGCACGCCACCAGCCAGATGGGCCACAGGTACGTCAGCGCGTGGAATCCCGCGACTAGAAGCAGCATGAACGCGACCATGAAGAGGCCGAACGCGGCCACCAGGAGGCCCGCAGCGACACCTAGTGCCTTGAGTTTGGCGGTGACCTCTTGCTTGGCGTACTCGACCTCGGTCTTGATGGTCGCGATTGCGCGGCCCACGACGGCTGCGAGGATCGCGTCAACAATGTGCTTGCCGAAGCTGGGGCTGGCCATGAGGTCTCCTTGAAAGTGCGCGGACGTAGCAACGTGCTTGCTATCAGCCTACCCCGGTTGGGAGCGGTACGTGCTGGGGGTGACGGCGCGAGCGGAGCGTTGACGGCGTCGCCTCGCGGACCATGCGCCTGCAGGGCTTGTCATACGGTGGTGGCTCCGACCGGCATCGATCCGGTGACCTTTCGATTTTCAGTCGAACGCTCTACCAACTGAGCTACAGAGCCGTGCGGGGCTTGACCTGAACCGGCGCCATACCCCGCTGAGACGAATGCCCCTCCTTGCGAAGGGGCACTCAACCCGCGACCCTGACGGGACTTGAACCCGCGACCTCCGCCGTGACAGGGCGGCGCGCTAACCAACTGCGCTACAGGGCCTTGCTGCCTCATATCGCTAGACATGAGAACGTCTTGCAGTTTAGACCATCACGCTCTAAACGTTGTACCCCCAACGGGATTCGAACCCGTGCTACCGCCGTGAAAGGGCGGCGTCCTAGGCCGCTAGACGATGGGGGCGTCTGGCGCGCAACGTTCTGCGCGTCAAGGACCTCAGAAAGGATACGGGGTCTGAAGGGCATTCTCCAACTCTTGACTTAGGCCCCACAATGGTGTGCATGGTCGAGATGTCCCGCGCCGAGTTCGAGGACGCCGTGTCCGAGGCGCTGGACCTCATCCCGGAAGCGCTCGCTGAGCTCATCGACAACGTGGTGGTGCTCGTCGAGGATGACCCGCCCGACGGCGACCCGAACCTGCTGGGCCTTTACGACGGCGTGGCGCTCACGGACCGCGGCAGCGACTGGGGCTTTGGCGAACTGCCTGACCGGATCTTCATCTACATGAACCCCACCCTCAACGCGTGCGAGGATGTGGCGCACGTGCGCGAGGAAGTAGCGGTGACGGTGGTACACGAGATCGCTCACCACTTTGGCATTGACGATGACCGCCTGCATGAACTGGGCTGGGGCTAGTCCTGCACGGTCCAGCCCTGACGCTGGAGGTCAAACACGAACTTCTGCACCACGGCCGCAGACTCCTCATCGCTCTCGCACTGCTCATACTGCATGAGTGCTGGCCGCTCCGGCTGTGCGGTATCCGTGGTGGCGACCACGATCGTGGCGTCGTTGTCCTCGAGGCTGAACACCTTGACCTCGGTGCCTTTGGTCATGCTGAAGGGTTCCATCACGTCAGCCTAGGCGTTCGCATGCGCCGGCTCAGCGCCAGCGCCACACCCGGCTGGTGCCGGCATCCCACACCCGCGAGCCAAAGAAGTGCCGCAGATACACCGCCCCGCGAGCACCCAGTGTGATCAGGTATCGGTGGCGCGGTCGCTTGGCTCGCACGGCCCTCACGTAGGTGCGTGCTGCGTATTCGGCCGACGCAGATGCGGAGCCGTAGGCGCTGGCGAAGATGCGTGCGTTGGTGGCGTCGAGTTCCGCGTAGGGGGATCCGTTCTCAGTGGCCGTGTCGCCCACCGCGGTAGTGTCCCACTCCGTCTTGATGGCGCCGGGCTCGATCAGCACCACGGAGACGCCGAACGGCCGCACCTCGACGCGCACCGCGTCAGACAGCGCCTCGACGGCGTACTTGGACGCGTGGTACCAGCCGCCGGTGGGGAGCACCATGCGGCCGCCCATGGAGCTGACATTGATGATCCGGCCCTTGCCAGCCGCGCGCATCGCGGGGAGCACCAACTGGGTCATGCGCGCCGCGCCAAACACGTTGGTCTCGAACTGGCGGCGCGCGTCGGCGATGGACACCATCTCCACGGCACCGGCCTGCGAGTAGCCCGCGTTGTTGATGAGGGTGCCGACGGCGCCGTGGGACTCTTCGATCGCGTTGACCGCGGCGCGCATGGATGCATCGTCGGTGACGTCGAGAGCCAGCGTGCGTGCGCCCGCGTCGGCGAGGTCGGACAACGTGGCGGGATTGCGAGCGGTGGCGTAGACGGTGTGTCCGCGCTTCAGCAGGGCAAGCACGGCGGCTCGGCCCATGCCCGTGGAGCAGCCGGTGATGAGGATGGGATCGGTCATGGTGTCACCGTAACCAGCGCGCGCCCAAGCCCATTCCGCATCGGCCGCGACCGAGACGTAGTCGAAACGTTTCGATATGGCCTCCAATGGCGCTACGATGGTAGTCATTGTCCCCGTCCCGCTCAAGGAGTCCTCTGTGTCCGACTACACCAAACTGACCTCGTTCGGCCCTGTTCCTGAGGGCTTCATCTGGGGCACCGCCACCGCCGCGCACCAGATCGAGGGTGGCAACACCAACACTGACTGGTGGCGCTTCGAGCACACCGAGGGCACCGGGACCAAGGAGTCCAGTGGTGACGCCTGCGACAGCTTCAATCGCTGGCGCGAGGACCTGCAGCTGGTCAAGGACATGGGGCTGGACGCATACCGCTTCAGCATTGAGTGGGCGCGCATCGAGCCTGCGGACGGTGAGTTCTCCACCGTGGCTCTCGATCATTACAAGGAGATCATGGAGACGGCGCGCGGTATGGGCCTCAAGAACGTCGTCACCTTCCATCACTTCACCACGCCACTGTGGCTCGCTGACATGGGCGGCTGGACCAACCCCGTGATCGTCGAGAAGTTCGCGCGCTACTGCGACGTCGCAGTCAAGCACTTCGGTGAGTTCATCGACGTGGCATGCACCATTAACGAGCCCAACATGGTCGCTTGGATTGGCTATGACCTCGGCGCATTCCCCCCTGGGCACAAGGGCGACATGGATAGCTTCCGGACCGCGACCAAGAACTTCGCCGCCGCGCACCGCGCCGCCCGCCCGGTCCTCAAGGCCGGTCCTGGCGACTTCCCGGTGGGCATCACCGTGGCGATCTCGGACACCCGCTTCCACTTGGACGGTGACCGCAACGGTCCAGAGACGTCCCCCTTTGACCTCCCCGAAGACTTCCCAGGCGCCGAGCACAAGTGGCTCATGGTGGACGCCTACCTCGAAGCTGCCGAAGGCGATGACTTTGTGGGCGTGCAGACCTACTCGACCCACCACGTGGGACCCGACGGCCAGCAGCTCCCTCACCCTGAGGGCCAGCGCGTCACCCAGATGGGGTGGCCGTTCTCGCCCGCCGCCATTGGCAACACGGTGCGCTACGCGGCCGCGAAGTCCGGGCTACCGGTCATCGTGACGGAGAACGGCGTGGCTGCCACCGATGACGCCGACCGCGTCGAGTACATCTCGGTGGCCTTGACCGCGCTGCGCGAGGCGATGAATGACGGTGTCGATGTGCGCGGCTACTTCTACTGGTCGCTGCTCGACAACTTCGAATGGGCATCCGGCTTTGCGCCGTTCTTTGGCCTCACGAAGGTGGACCTCAAGACCTTTGCCCGGAGCCCTAAGCCCTCGAGCGCGTACTACGCGTCCCTCGTTGCTTCATCGCGATAGCATCACCCCTTCCCGCATCACCCAGTTGCTAGGAGCACACCATGACAGCCTTTGAACCTTTGACTGACTTTGGCAAGGTCCCCAACGGCTGGGTGTGGGGCACCGCCACAGCGGCGCACCAGATCGAGGGCGGCAACGTCAACAACGACTGGTGGCGCTTTGAGCACACCGAGGGCTCCGGCACCACCGAGTCCAGTGGCGACGCTTGCGACTCGTGGCACCGGTGGGAAGAGGACCTCGAACTGGTCAAGCGGATGGGCCTCGACTCCTACCGCATGTCGATCGAGTGGAGCCGCATCGAGCCAGCCGAGGGCGAGTTCTCGCTCGCGGCGTTGGGTCAGTACCGCCGTCAGCTCGCCGCCGCTCAGGCGATGGGCCTCAAGACCAACGTCACGCTGCACCACTTCACCACCCCACTGTGGATGGCTGACAAGGGCGGCTGGGACACCCCCGAGGTGGTGGACTACTTTGAACGCTACGCAGGCAAGGTCGTGGAGTACCTGGGTGAGCACATCGACATCTGCGCGACGTTCAACGAGCCCAACGTGGTTGCGATGATGGGCTGGCTCATCGGGCAGTTCCCGCCAGGCATCCAGGGCGACAATGACGCCCATGCGCGCGTGACTCATCACTTCATCGCCGCCCACAAGTTGGCGCGCGTAGTCCTGAAGGCGGGCCCGGGCAGCTTCCCTGTGGGCCTCACGTTGGGCCTCGCCGACATTGTCTTTCACCTCGACGGCGACATCAACGGTGAGGGCGTACGCGCTGCCGATCTTCCCGGTGATGACCGCGACTCGGAGGCCATGCGGCTGATGTCCGGGGCATACCTCGAGGCAGCGCGCGACGATGACTACATCGGAGTCCAGACCTATTTCACGATGCACCTAGACGCGAACGGACAGCCGCTCCCGGTACCGGAGGAGTGGCGCACCACGCAGATGGGATGGACGTTTACGCCCGAAGCGCTTGGAGTGACGGTGAGGCTCGCCTATGAGGTGGCCGGCGTGCCGGTGATCGTCACCGAGAACGGCATCGCGACGGAGAACGACGACGAGCGCATCGAGTACTACTCGCGTTCGCTCACTGCTTTGCGGGCCGCCATGGACGACGGCGTTGACGTGCGCGGATTCTACGCTTGGAGCTTGCTCGACAACTTCGAGTGGGCCGAAGGCTACCGTCCGGTATTTGGCCTCACCGCTGTGGACCTCGAGACCTTTGAGCGCACGCCAAAGCCGTCCAGCCAGTGGTACGCCGCGTTGGTGGCTGCTAGTCGGTCCTAGCAAGTCGCTGCACGCGGCCGCGGCGAACTGGAGTGGCTCCCGCCACCCAGCCGCCGCGACCATCGACGGGTGCTTAACGTTTGAGTGACTGAGGCGCCGGCTTCTTCTTGGCGGCCACCGTGGGCAGGGCAGGCTCGACCGGCACCAAAGCCACGGGCTGAGTGCCACGCCATCTAGCGATCTGGGTCATGAGGTGGAACACGATCAGCGCCGCGGCGGTACCAAGCGCGATCCCCTCGAACAACATCTCGCCTGCGGTGAGCTTGTAGTTCGCGGCACCCACGACCAGCGCGATTCCGGCAGTCGCAAGGTTGACGGGGTTGGAGAAGTCCACCTTGGCTTGTACCCAGATGCGAGCACCGAGAATGGCGATCATTCCGAACAGCACGGTGGCGAGGCCGCCCAGGACGCCCGTGGGAATTGCCGCGATCAGTGCGCCTACCTTGGGTGACATGCTGAGCATCAGGGCGAACACGGCTGCGACCCAGTAGGCGGCAGTTGAGTACACTCGCGTTGCCGCCATGACGCCGATGTTCTCGGCGTAGGTGGTGGTACCGGACCCGCCGCCAGCGCCCGCGAGAGTGGTGGCCACGCCGTCGGCAAAGAGAGCGCGTCCCATCACGGGGTCCAAGTCCTGGCCAGTCATCGCGGCAACGGACTTCACGTGGCCCACGTTCTCCGCCACCAGCACCAGCACTACGGGGACGAACAGTAGCATCACGGAAACGTTGAAGCTGGGGGTGTTGAAGGTAGGCAGGCCCACCCAGGATGCCTTGTCGACTTCCGTCAGGTCCCACTCGCCACGGAAGACCGCGAAGACCGCGCCAGCAACGGCACCAAGCAAGATCGAGAGCCGGCCAACGATTCCGCGGAAGAACACCATGATGACAATGACAGCCAGCAGAGCAACGCTCGCGGTGGGCATCGAGGCCTGGAACATGCTCCACGCGACGGGGGCCAGGTTGAGCCCAATCAGAGCGACGATGGCGCCAGTGACCACGGGCGGCATGAGAACTTCGATCCACCGGGTACCAGCGAAGTGCACCACTGCGCCCACGGTGGCAAGGAGTAGACCAGTGACGAGGATGCCGCCGAGTGCGACGTCTGGACCGTGCGATGCGCTCGCCGCCATCACGGGGGCGAGGAACGCGAAGCTCGAACCGAGGTAGCTGGGGAGCCGGTTCCCGGTGAGAGCCAAGAACCCGATGGTGCCTATTGCAGAGAAGAACAGTGTCGCAGTGGGGGAGAACTGAGTGATGGTGGGCACCAGCACGGTGGCACCGAACATCGCGAGCACGTGTTGGGCACCGATACCGATGGTGCGCGGCCACGACAGCCGTTCGTCGGGATTCACCACGGAGGCCGGTGTGACGGCCCTGCCGTCGCCATGAACCGTCCACGAAGGCGCGGCTCGCCGCAAAAACTGGAGCGTCCTGGCGGGAAGTGAATCCCGAGTGGAGGTGGTGGGCTCAGAGGGCTTTGTCATGGGTGCTCCTTCGCACGGCCGCGTAGTCACCCAGGCCCGCGCCTGGGACTTGGACGCAATCTAGCGCAACAACACCCATGGCGCATGGGAGGATCGTCCCGTGCGACAGAACTTTCCCTCAGGCGGCCCCTATGAAGAGGTCCACGGCTACTCGCGCGTGGTCCGTCACGGCAAGCAGCTCTTTGTGTCCGGCACGTGTGCGCGCGATCCTCACATCGACGGTTGCGATGCGTACGAGCAAGCGATGTCCGCGCTCGATGTCATGAATGACGCGCTTGCCGCGGCAGGCTCGAGTCTCGCGGATGTGGTGCGAACCGTGATCTACATCGTCGACCCCGCGGATGCTGACCTGGTTTCACAGGCCCACCGCGAGGCGTTCGCTGCGGTCATGCCCGCATCCACGATGGTGGTGGTGAAGCAACTCATCGACCCCGCGTTGCGGGTCGAGATCCAGGCCGATGCTGTGGTGACCTAGGCCGTCATCGATCAGATTCGTCCGTGGCCTGGATCCGCGCGCCACGCGCTCGCGACCATGTCCCGCACGGTGTACCGCATCTGCCAGTCGAGGTCGCGTGCCGCAAGCTCGCCGGTGGCGACAATGCTGGCAGGGTCTCCCGGGCGGCGGTCGCCATCAACCGGGGTGAGGTCGGTACCGGTGACGTCCACGATCGCGTTCATGATCTCGCGCACCGAGGTGCCGGCACCCGAACCCAGGTTGTAGACCGGCTCGATCGACTCACCAGCCACGAGTCGCTGCGCTGCAACCACGTGCGAGTGGGCGAGGTCGCTCACGTGGATGTAGTCGCGCACGCACGTGCCGTCGGCCGTGGGGTAATCCGTGCCCGCGATGACAGGGGCTTCGCCGCGCGCGATGGAAGCGAACACCTTGGGGAAGAGGTTGTGAGGCGAGGCGTCGTAGATGTCGTCAAAGCCGGAGCCCACCACGTTGAAGTAGCGCAGACTGGTGGCGCGCAAGGGGGCATCGCCTGCGGCCGTGGCCCGGACCTGACCACGGATCAGCCATTCGGCGGCAAGCTTGCTTTCGCCGTATGGCGATTCTGGGGCGGTAGGCGTCGTCTCGGTGACGAGAGCCTCAGGTGGAGTGCCAAATACGCCGGCAGACGAGGAGAACACGAGGTTCACGACGCCTTCTTGCTGCATGGCGTCCAGCAGTGTTCCGGTGCCCTCAACGTTTTGCCGGTAGGTGTGGACGGGGCGCTTCACCGATTCGCCTGCGTACTTGAACGCGGCACAGTGCACGACGCCCACAATGCTGTGGTCCCGCAGCGCTGCCGCGACCGCGCCGGTGTCGAGCACGGAGGCGGTGACAAGGGGCACGTCTTCAGGCACAAAGGACCCGACTCCTGAAGAGAAGTCATCAAGAATCACGGCATCGATGCCCGCTGACTGAAAGGCGCGCACCACATGCGCACCTATGTATCCGGCCCCGCCGGTCACGAGCCATGTCATGTCTTCACCTTACTCATCGCGTGTGTCACGCATCTCTTCCGGCACCCCCGGCCGGGGCAACGGTAAACATCACGGGTGGTTCGTACTTGGCGTCGGCGTAGGCCCGTGTCACCTGATCGCCGATCGCGTCAACCATCTCGATGGGCGCGAGCGCGATGGCAGCTCCACCAAAGCCGCCGCCAGTCATGCGCGCTCCGACCGCCCCGTGAGCCATGGCGGTCTCGACGGCGAGGTCCAACTGCGGCACAGAGATCTCGAAGTCATCACGCATCGACGCGTGCGATGCCACGAGCAGGTCGCCAATGGCTCGTGGGCCCGCGTCGTGAAGGACACGTGCGGTCTCCAGCACCCGTGCGTTCTCCGTCGCGATGTGGCGCACGCGGCGGAAGGTCTCCGGATCAAGCATGGTTCGCGCCTGTGGAAGGGAGACTTCCGTGAGCTCGCGGAGTGTGACGACGCCCAACTCCCGGGCGGCACGCTCGCACGACTCGCGCCGTGCCGCATAGCCGCCGGTGGCGTGAGCATGGGTCACTCGGGTGTCGATCACAAGCACTGCGAGGCCAGCGTCGGAGAGAGCCAGCGGCACCAACTCGCTGTGGTACGAGTCGCAGTCCAAGAGCACCGCGTGGCCTGGCTGGCCGAGCAGTGAGGCCGTTTGGTCCATGATTCCGGTGGGGGCGCCAACCGCCTTGTTCTCGGCGAGTTGGCAGACCTTCGCCAACTGCTTGGATGAGATTCCCAAGTCCCACAGCTCATTCACGGCGACCGCGACAGAGCACTCGATGGCGGCTGAGGACGATAGCCCTGCGCCCAGGGGCACGTTGCTCGCGAACGCGAGGTTCAACCCTTGCCGGCCGGTCAGGTCGACGCCGTGTTCACCCAATGCCCAGATCACGCCGAACACATAGGCAGACCACCCTTGGAGCCGTTCGGGAGCAAGCGCGTCGAGGCTGATCTGTGCGTCGTCTCCGGTGAGCGTGCTCGTCACCACGATGGAGCGGTCGGCGCGTTCGCCCACGGCGCACCAGGTTCGCCGGTCGATGGCGAAGGGGAGGACGAAGCCATTGTTGTAATCGGTGTGTTCACCAATCAGATTGACGCGGCCAGGTGCCGACCATAGGCCGGTGGCGGGTGTCCCGTAGGTGTCGGCGTAGAGGTCATGTGCCAGTGCCGAGGGGCTTGTTTCTGCTGCAGCTGAAGTGGCGGTGCCAGACATGGAAGCCTTCCGTCGTGTAGACGCCGGAACGAGTCTGGAGAACTACATTGTCCCCACCGGCCATAGCGGTCCGGCGTGTGACACTGTTCCGATCTGTCATCAAATGTTACCGTGAACATTACCAGGAGGGCACACGCGCTCAACCGAGCAACTGTGCCCGGATCTGGAGACGCAAGCCCCCTGTCGCGGCTCGCTGATGACGCGATATGGTTTCTTTCCAGGGGGTGACGAGTGGCTACTCAGCAACGTGGACCGAGCATGCACGATGTCGCCGCGCTTGCGGGCGTGTCCCACCAAACGGTGTCCCGGGTCCTCAATGACTTTGCGGGGGTGAAGCCCGATACAAGGGAGCGAGTGACCGAGGCCATCAATGCTCTGGGGTACCGGCGTAACCTCGCGGCTCGCACCCTCGCCACCGGGCGTTCGCAGTCGATCGGGGTACTCGCGCCCGAGGTTCCCAACTTTGGGCCTATGGCGAGCTTGGCAGCGGTGGAACGAGCTGCGCGCGAGGCGGGATTCTATTCGCTGGTGATCAGCACCACGCCTGAGCCAGCGCGGGTCGCGGAAGCCCTGGACTATCTGCTCGGGAAGTCGATCGATGCGTTGGTGTTGATGGCTCAACAACGCAGTGTGGTGGATGCAGTGACGAGCACCGCGGTGGGCCTGCCCATTGTCTACCTGCTCACGGGTGGCGAGAGCAGCGACTGGGCGGTGTCGGTGGATCAAGGTGCCGGCGTGGACATCGCGGTTCAGCACTTGATTGATCTAGGCCACCGGCGTATCCAACACATCGCGGGTCCTATCGACTTCTCGGAGGCCAGGCTGCGGCGCCTGGCGTTCGACCGGATTGTCGCGGCTCATGGGCTTGACTCGTTGCCGTTGCTGATTGGCGACTGGACTGCGGACTCCGGTTACGCTGCCGCTCTCGCGCTCGACCCCACAGCGACGGCCGTCTTCTGTGCGAACGACCAGATGGCGGTGGGCGCAATCCACGCGCTGGTGGACTCGGGCAGGCGTGTGCCGGAAGAGGTATCGGTGGTGGGTTTCGACGATCTCCCTGAGGCGAAGCACTCGCTACCGCCGCTCACCACCGTCCATCAGGACTTCGAAGGGGTGGGCCACCGCGCGATGGAGGTGCTCTTGGCTCGACTCAACGAACAAGGGTGCCCAACGATCGACCCATTTGTGCCGTGGCTCGTGGAGCGGGCGTCAACTGCGCCCCCCCGCACTAACCACCCCACCTGATCAAGGCGAGACGGATGCCGAACTCCGTCAGCGTCGGCCGGACATAGGGCCTATATCGAGAGCTGCTGGGCCCCTAGGATGGTGTATGTTAACGTTAATATTCTGGAGCACAGACCCGGCAAGGAGGCCGCGATGTCAGGTACAACCGACCAGTTCGTGATTGGAGTGGACTTCGGCACTCTGTCCGGCCGTGCCCTCGTGGTGAGGGTGAGCGATGGCAAGGAACTGGCCAGCGCCGTGTTCGACTACCCGCACGCCGTGATGGACACCACGCTGGCGAGCACCGGCGAGGCACTGCCGCCCGAGTGGGCGCTTCAGGTTCCCGCGGACTACGTGGCTGTGTTGAAGAACGCGGTCCCCGAGGCTGTGAAGCTCGCTGGTATTGATCCCGCTACAGTGATTGGCATCGCCACCGACTTCACCGCGAGCACACCGATGCCGGTGCTCGCCGACGGCACCCCCCTCAACGAAGTGCCCGGATTCGAGGGCCGCCCGCACGCTTACGTCAAGTTGTGGAAGCACCACGCCGCGCAGCCGCAGGCCAACCGCATCAACGAGCTTGCCCGCGAACGCGGCGAGTCGTGGTTGCCGCGTTACGGCGGCTTCATCTCGAGTGAGTGGGAGGTCGCGAAGGGACTTCAACTCCTTGAAGAGGACCCCGAGATCTACGCGCGCATGGACCACTGGATCGAGGCGGCCGACTGGATCATTTGGCAGCTGTCCGGCACCTACTTGCGCAATGCCTGCACCGCCGGATACAAGGGAATCCTGCAGGACGGCGAGTACCCGTCCCGGGAGTACTTCGCGGCGCTGAACCCCGACTTCGCCGACTTCGCCGTCGACAAGCTTGCCCATGAGATTGGCCAACTCGGCGCACGCGCCGGCGGGCTCACGGCGGAGGCCGCGGCGTGGACTGGCCTGCCTGAGGGAATCGCGGTCGCCGTGGGCAACGTCGACGCTCACGTGACCGCGCCCGCCGCCAAAGCCGTCGAGTCCGGCCAAATGCTCGCCATCATGGGCACGTCGACCTGCCACGTCATGAATGGCGACGTGCTCGCCGAGGTCCCCGGCATGTGCGGTGTGGTTGACGGCGGCATCGTGGCGGGCAAGTTCGGCTACGAGGCCGGCCAGTCCGGCGTGGGAGACATCTTTCACTGGTACGTCAACAACCAGGTTCCCGCGCGGTGCTTCGACGAGGCCAAGGCTGCGGGCAAGAGCATCCACCAGTACTTGACGGATCTGGCCTTCGAGGAGCCCGTGGGTGCCCATGGCTTGGTGGCGCTCGACTGGCACAACGGCAACCGGTCGGTGCTGGTCAATACTGAACTCAGTGGCACCGTGGTGGGCCTGACGCTCGCGACCCGCCCCGAGCAGGTCTACCGCGCGTTGCTGGAGGCCACGGCCTTTGGAACGCGCACCATTGTGGAGACCTTCAATGCGGCTGGCGTACCTGTCACGGAGTTCGTGGTGGCAGGCGGACTCCTCAAGAACCCATTGCTCATGCAGACCTACTGCGACATTCTGCGGATGCCGATCTCGACCATCGCGAGCGATCAAGGCCCCGCGCTCGGGTCCGCGATCCATGCGGCCGTCGCTGCCGGTGCCTACCCAGACGTTCACGCTGCTGGCGAAGTCATGGGCAAGGTGGAACGCAACGCGTACACGCCGGGCAAAGAGGCGGCCGATGCTTACGACGACTTGTACGCCGAGTACACCCAGTTGCACGACTACTTTGGGCGCGGTGCGGATCTGATGATGCGCCGGCTCAAGGAACGCCGCAAGGAGGCGCTGTCCTGATGAAAGAGTCTGCAGCAGTTGCCGCCGCCCGCAAGGAAGTCTCCGCGCTCCACGCTGAGCTGACCCGCTACAACCTAGTGGTGTGGACCGGCGGCAACGTGAGCGCCCGGATACCGGGCGAGGACCTCTTTGTCATCAAGCCCTCGGGCGTTGACTATGACGACCTCACGCCGGAGTCAATGATCCTGTGTCACCTGGACGGCACGGTCGTTGAGGGCTCCGAGGGCTCGCACCGCAGCCCGTCCTCTGACACCGCCGCGCATGCCTACGTGTACCGCCACATGCCCGAGGTGGGCGGAGTGGTTCATACCCACTCCGACTACGCCGTGGCGTGGGCCGCCGCCCGCCAGCCCATTCCCTGCGTGATCACCGCGATGGCCGACGAGTTTGGCGGGGACATCCCCGTGGGGCCGTTCGCGATCATTGGCGACGACTCCATTGGACGTGGCATTGTCGAGACCCTCACCGGCCACCGCTCGCGCGCAGTGTTGATGGCAGGGCACGGGCCCTTCACCATCGGCAAGGATGCGCGGGACGCGGTCAAGGCCGCCGTGATGTGCGAGGACGTTGCCCGCACCGTCTACCTGGCTCGCGAGCTAGGCCCGCTCGAGCGGCTTCCTCAAGACGCCATCGATGCCTTGTTTAACCGCTATCAGAATGTCTACGGCCAACCAGCCCAAGGAGAATCAGCATGACCGCCAACGCCAACCACAGCGGCTCGAGCCGCAGCATCGTCCCCGATCTCGCCACCTACGAAGTGTGGCTCTTGACCGGGAGCCAGACTCTCTACGGCGAGGAAGTGCTCGCGCAGGTCGCCACCCAGTCGCAGTACGTCGCCAAGGGCTTGCAGGCGGCGTCCGAGATCCCCGTCACCGTGGTGTGGAAGCCCGTGCTCACCACCCGCGAAGCCATCCACGAGACCATGCTGGAGGCCAATGCCGCCCCCAACGTGGTGGGAGTCATCACGTGGATGCATACGTTCAGCCCGGCCAAGATGTGGATCACGGGGCTCAACGCGCTCGCCAAGCCATTGCTTCACTTCCACACGCAGGCCAATGCTGAGCTGCCGTGGGACACGATCGACTTTGACTTCATGAACCTCAACCAGGCGGCTCACGGAGACCGCGAGTTTGGCTACATCGAGGCTCGCATGGACGTGGCGCGCACCACCGTGGTGGGGCACGTCACTGACCCCACGGTGACAGAGCGCATTGGCAAGTGGACGCGGGCAGCGGCCGGCCGGTTGGCGTCAACGTCGATGCGCGTGGCTCGCTTTGGCGACAACATGCGGTTTGTCGCGGTGACCGAGGGCGACAAGACTGAGGCCGAGATTCAGTTTGGCGCGCAGATCAACACGTGGGGCGTTAACGAGCTGGCCGACGCCGTCCACGCCGCGACTGATGCCGACATTGACTCCCTTGTAGCCGAGTACGTCGAGTTGTACGACGTGGTGCCTGAGTTGCTCCCCGGCGGCGAGCGTCACGAGTCGCTGCGCTACGGCGCCGCGATCGAGCTGGGACTGCGCTCGTTCCTTGAGCAGGGTGGCTTCAGCGCCTTCACCACGACCTTCGAGGATCTGGGCGAGCTGCGACAGTTGCCCGGTCTCGCCGTGCAACGACTCATGGCTGACGGCTACGGTTTTGGTGCTGAGGGTGACTGGAAGACCGCGATGATGGTGCGCATTGCTGCCGTCATGGGCGCGGGTCTACCCGGAGGCGCGAGTCTCATGGAGGACTACACCTATCACCTGGTTCCTGGCGAGGAGTTGATTCTGGGTGCCCACATGCTCGAGGTCAGCCCCAGTCTGACCACCTCCAAGCCGCGCCTGGAGATCCACCCCTTGGGGATTGGTGGCAAGGAGGACCCGGTTCGCTTGGTCTTCACGGCCGACGCCGGTGCTGCTGTGGTGATCGCGCTCAGTGACATGCGGGACAGGTTCAGGATGGTCGCCAACGTGGTTGAGACTGTCGCGCTACCGGCACCGATGCCAAAGTTGCCCGTGGGGCACGCGGTGTGGAAGCCAGCACCGGACTTCAAGACCTCTGCGGCGGCGTGGCTCACTGCGGGAGCATCGCACCACACGGCGATGACGTCTCAGGTGGATGTCGACATGTTGCGGGACTTCGCGACCATGACGGGGATCGAGCTCCTGGTGATCGACGAGTCGACCACCCAGCTTGACTTCGAGCGCCAGATGCGACTGAACGGCGCACACTTCTAGACCTTCTGTCCCGAGTTCAGGCCCGCATCGGTGCGTCGTCCGATGCGGGCCTGAACTGTTTCCTGACGCCCGGCGTAGGCAGGGTGCCCCTGCGGGGCCCGCTGGACGTTTGAAGCCACCACCGCCACACCCTCGATTGACGGCTTCAGATCGGCCACGGGCGCGCTGGAGGGCCTCAGGAGGCACCCTCGGGGAGTACTCGTCGAGCCCCACTGGCAGCCCTTGCCGCAGCCGATGATTGGGTTCAAGAAGTGAAGATAAAGGGCCAACATGGGGCGTTTTATTGGGTTCAAGAATTGAACGATCCGAATTGCGGGGCGTGCTTTTGTTGTGTTCAAGAAGTGAAGGATTGGGTTCGCGACACGCCCGAACAGCCCTCCGGCGGGCCCGGATGAGAGCGGTTTCTCGCCGCATCATGCCTGGTAAATAGTGCCATCCGCGACCGTAACGCAATCGTGATCAGGCCCAGTTGACAAACAAATGTGAACGCGAACATACTGTGTCCAACCAGGCCGCAAAGCTGCGGACTGGATCTCAAGGAGGAGAAGTGAACGTGAAAAAGTTCTTCGCAGCGGCAACCGCCGCAACCCTCGCTCTCACGCTTGCCGCATGTGGCGGCGAAGGAGCGGGCGACCCAGATCCCACTACCGCTGGACCTGTTGACGCAGTTGATGCTCGCATCGGCGTTGCCATGCCCACGCAAACCTCCGAGCGCTGGATTGCTGACGGCGCAGCCGTCGAAGCCGGCCTCGAGGCACTCGGATACACCGTTGACCTGCAGTTCGCTGGCGACGACATCCCGGTTCAGGCACAGCAGATTGACCAGATGATCACCAACGGTGCAGACCTGTTGATCATCGCCGCGATTGACGGAACGGCCCTCGCTGGCCAGCTCCAGACCGCTGCCGATGCAGGCATCCCGGTTATCGCGTACGACCGCCTGATCCGTGACAGCGCGAACGTTGACTTCTACGTGACGTTCGACAACTACCAGGTTGGCGTGCAGCAGGCCACCTCGTTGCTCGTAGGCCTCGGCATCCTCAACGCCGATGGTTCCGCAGGCGACGCGACTGGTCCGTTCAACGTCGAACTGTTCGCTGGTTCGCTCGATGACAACAACGCGTTCTTCTTCTTTGAAGGCGCCGAGGACACCCTGGCTCCCTACGTTGCTGACGGCACCCTCGTCATCAAGTCGGGTCAGACCACCATCGACCAGGTCGCCACGTTGCGTTGGCAGCAGGAGACCGCTCAGCGTCGCATGGAAGACCTCCTGACGTCGACGTACTCTGACGGCTCCAAGGTTGACGGTGTGCTTTCTCCGTACGACGGCCTTTCGCGAGGCATCATCACTGCTCTCCAGAACGCTGGCTACGGGGACAACATGCCCGTCGTCACCGGTCAGGACGCAGAGATCGCTTCCGTCAAGCTCATCGCTGATGGCGTCCAGTTCGCGAGCATCTTCAAGGACACTCGCAAGCTTGCCGACCAGGCCGTGATTGCTGCTCAGGACTTCCTGGCTGGCAAGACGCCCGAGGCAAACGACACCTCGACGTACGACAACGGCGTGAAGGTCGTTCCCTCGTACCTCCTCGAGTCGGACATCGTCTACGCAGACAACATCCAGTCGCTGCTCGTTGACTCGGGTTACTGGACTGCTGACGAAGTCGCTTCAGGCATCGCAGAGTAAGTTGATAGTGGTGCCGGTCCGGCAACGGGCCGGCACCACTTCCACTTAAGACCCCCCACCAGCGGAAGAGAGCCAAAGATGGCTACCAACATCCTCGAGATGCGGAAAATCACCAAGACGTTCCCCGGTGTGAAGGCGCTGGAGGACGTGGAACTCAGCGTTGAAGCCGGAGAGATTCACGGCATCTGCGGTGAGAACGGCGCCGGCAAGTCAACACTCATGAAGGTGCTGTCCGGGGTCTACCCGCATGGCAACTACGACGGCGAGATCTTCTACGACGGCGAAGTCGCGAAGTTCTCCAGCATTAAGGACAGCGAGCACCACGGTGTGGTGATTATCCACCAGGAGCTCGCCCTCATCCCCCATCTTTCCGTTGCCGAGAACATCTTCTTGGGCAACGAGCAGCGCGGCAAGACCGGGTTGATCGACTGGAACGCCACCAACCATGAAGCAGAGAAGCTCATGGACCGGGTGGGTCTCCACGAGAACCCCACGACGCCGGTCTCGCAACTGGGCGTCGGCAAGCAGCAACTCATCGAGATCGCCAAGGCGTTGTCGAAGGAGGTGCGCCTGCTGATCCTCGACGAGCCGACTGCTGCACTGAACGACGAAGACTCCGCTCACCTGCTGGGTCTGCTGCGCCAACTCAAGGCAAGTGGGATCACGTCGATCATGATCTCCCACAAGCTCAACGAGATCGCGAACATCGCTGACCGCACTACGATCCTTCGTGACGGACGCACCATCGAGACTCTCGACATGAGCGACAAGGACTCCACCCAAGACCGCATCATCCGCGGCATGGTGGGCCGCGAGCTCGAGAACCGGTTCCCAAGCCGGACGCCCAAGATCGGCGAGGAAGTCTTGCGGGTGGAGAACTGGACTGTCTTCCATCCCACCCAGCCCGGCCGCGTGGTCGTTGACAAGGCCCACCTCTCGGTTAAGGCCGGCGAGGTGGTCGGAATTGCTGGCCTGATGGGCGCGGGGCGCACCGAGCTAGCCATGAGCTTGTTCGGCAAGAGCTATGGGCGTGACATCACGGGGCAGGTGTTCAAGCACGGCGAACCGATCGGTATTCGCAACGTCGCCGAGGCGATCGATCACGGGATCGCCTACGCCACCGAGGACCGCAAGAAGTACGGGCTCAACCTCATCGAGGACGTGCGGCGCAACATTTCTGCTGCCTCGCTCGGCAAGTTGTCGGTTCGCGGCTGGATCAACGGCAACCAGGAGTTGAAGGTCGCTGAGGAGTACCGCACCAGCATGAACATCAAGACACCGTCGGTCTTGCAGACGGTAGGCAACCTCTCTGGTGGAAACCAGCAGAAGGTGGTGCTCAGCAAGTGGATCTACTCGGATGCCGATGTGCTGATTCTCGACGAACCCACTCGCGGAATCGACGTGGGTGCCAAGTACGAGATCTACACGATCATCAATCGCTTGGTTGCCGAAGGCAAGGCAGTCATTCTGATCTCATCGGAACTGCCTGAACTGCTCGGCACGTGCGACCGGATTTACACCATCGCCTTTGGACGCGTCACGGGAGAAGTCCTGCTCAAGGACGCCACCCCAGAAGGCTTGATGGAACTCATGACTCAAGAGAAGGCATCGCAAGGCGCGAGTGCACAGACAAAGGAGAAGAAGTCCTCATGACCGCGATCCTCAACCTCAAGGAACTCGTGACGCGCAACGCGCGCCAGAGCGGTATCTATATTGCGTTCGTGTTCATCGTCGCGTTCTTTGCGATCCTGACGGAGGGCACCCTGCTCAGTCCAGGCAACCTCACCAACATCGTGTTGCAGTACTCGTACATCCTTATCCTTGCCATCGGCATGGTGATCGTGATCATCGGTGGTCACATCGACCTCTCAGTCGGTTCGCTCGTCGCTCTGACAGGTGCCGTCTCTGCGGTGGTTGTGATTCGCGGTGGTAACCCATGGTGGATGGGCGTGCTCGCTGCGATCGCCGTGGGGCTCATCGCAGGCGTCTGGCAGGGCTTCTGGGTGGCCTTCGTTGGCATCCCGGCGTTCATCACCACGCTGGCCGGCATGTTGCTGTTCCGAGGACTCACGCTGCAGACGCTCAACAACATCTCGCTGTCTCCGTTCCCCACCGAGTACTCGAAGATCGCGGCTGGCTTCCAGAACGGGTTGTTTGGCGGGCCAGGGTTTGACGTCTTCACGCTCGTCATCTTCGCCATTGCGGTGGTCGGGTACGGCGTGAGTGCGTTGCGCGGACGCCGTGCACGGCTTGCCTACAAGCAGAGCGTAGAAGCGATGCCACTGTTCATCACGCGCCTCGTTGTGGTGGCCGCCGTGGTGATGGCGTTTGGCTACCAGCTGTCCCGTAGCCGTGGACTTCCGAACGTGCTCATCATTCTCGCGATCCTCATCATCGCTTACACCTTGGTGACCACCCGCTCGGTGTTCGGCCGCCACGTGTACGCGATCGGTGGCAACCTCAACGCCGCGATGCTCTCCGGTGTGAAGGTGCGCTGGGTCAACTTCGGAATCATGGTCAACATGGGCTTCCTCGCCGGTGTCGCCGGTGTGGTGTTCTCGTCTCGCTCTAATGGTGCACAACCAAGCGCCGGGCAGATGTTCGAGCTCGACGCCATTGCCGCCTGTTTCATTGGTGGTGCCGCCGTGACCGGCGGTGTGGGCCGAGTAACCGGCGCCATGGTCGGTGGTTTGATCATGGCCGTCATGAGCAACGGTATGCAGCTGATGGGCATCGACCAGTCCACGCAACAGGTGGTCAAGGGCCTTGTGCTCCTACTCGCCGTTGCCTTCGATGTCTACAACAAGCGTCGCGCTCGCGGCTAGCGCAAGCATCGCGCTCGCGACCAACACCTTCCCCTAGGTGGCGACAGCGCCCGGTTCTCCGCCCCCCTCGGAGCCGGGCGCTTCGTCGTCCTCGGCCGCGACTGTGCGGAACGCGGGCAGGCTCCGGCAGGTGGACTCCGGCTCGTGGGGCTAAGGGAGCTGTAGCCCTGTGATCTCCGCCAACGTCGCGACCAGGCCCGCGCGCAGTGCGGCGTCGCCCGTCTCGGGGTTTGGCGTGTGTACCTCGCGGCGCTTCACGTATTGCCCGGAGGTGGTGGCAATGTCGTCGGACGATGTTGCGAGCCACACCTGAGTCTCGGCGCCTTCGTCGACCGGGTCCCACGCGTCTGGGCCGCCTAGCTGGGTCTTGATCCAGCCCGGGTCTACGCAGTTCACGATGACGTCAGGGTGGCGAGCAGCGAGCTCAAAGCTGAGCATTGAGTCGTAGAGCTTGGAGTCGCTGTAGGCCTGCATGCCGTCCCACTCGCGGGTGGTCCACTGGAGGTCGTCGAGCCGGGTGCGGCCTTGGCTCTCGAGGCCCGACGTCAGATACACCATGCGTGGTGCGAGCGGCATGAGGCACGTCAGGATGTAGGGCCCCACCACGTTGATGTGGAAGATGCGCTCAAGGCCGTCGGTGGACTGGACGCGTTCCTTCGCGCCGCCGCCGATGCCGGCGTTATGGACGATCGCGTCGTATGGCCCGTGCAGGTTGGCTTCTTGCGCGAGAGCCTTGCTCGAGGCCATATCCCCGAGGTCGCCAGTGACGGCGGCGAGGGCATCAGGGTTCGCGGCGAGTGCAGCAGCGGACCGTTCCTCAGTGCGGCCATGGACAACCACCTCGTGACCCAGGCCGATGAGTTGCCGCGCTGTCTCCGCTCCGATGCCTTGGGCCGAACCGGTGATGAAGATGCGTGACATGGGTGCTCCTGGCTATCGAAACGTTTCGAGTGAACCGCTTCAGCGTACCGTGCTTCGCCGCTGGTGCGAACCGCGCGGGCTAGGGAAGTGCGACGCCGGTGATGCGCTCCAACTCATCCAGCAGGCGGGCCCGCAACGCTGAGTCTCGTGCCTGGGGATTCAGTTTCAGGGCCGCTCGCTTCTCGATGAACTGACCGCTGGTGGTAGCCACAGCATCGGCCGATGTTGCGAGCCAGACCACGGAGTCGGCACCTTGATCGACGGGAAGGAGGGCATTCGCGCCCCCCATCGATGTCTGAACCCACCCCGGATGGACCACGTTCACCAGCGAACCAGGGTGACGGTGCGCCATCTCCATCGCGATCATTGCGAGGTAGAGCTTGGAGTCGTTGTAGGCACCCATGCCGTTCCACTCGCGCGTGTCCCATTGGAGGTCGTCAAAGTGTGCGCTGCCGTGCTGGCCCGCGTCTGAGCCCACGTAGACCGCTCGCTGCGGGACTGGCAGGAGGCAACTGAGAAGGTACGGGCTCACGACGTTGACGTGAAAGATGCGTTCGAGGCCGTCCTGCGTGAACACGGGCCTGTCTTGGTGCGGGCCTACGGCGGCGTTGTGAATGATGACGTCGAAGGGAGCGTAGGCTTCGGACGCCTGGGCGAATGCTGTGGTCGAGGCGATGGAGTCGAAGGCTCCCGGGACCGCGCCCAGCGCGTCCGGGTTGGCTCGGAGCGCCTCACGACACCGCTCATCGCTGCGTCCGTGAACCACCACTTCATGGCCCGCTTCGATCAACTGGCGTGAGGCCTCGGCGCCAACGCCCTGTGCTGAACCCGTGACCAGAATGCGCGACATGACCCCATCGTCGCATACGGCTGCGTGCCTTAGGATGGCGTCAACACTGCGCGCCTGGCGCGCCCCGAACGTGGAGGTACGCATGGGCGTCACTGACCAACTGCTGGCGAACAACAAGGCCTACGCCGAGACCTACACACCCGACCTGCCGCTGCCGCCGCGGTTGCAGCTCGCGGTTGTTTCCTGCATGGACTCGCGCCTCGACACCTTTGCGATGTTGGGGCTCGAGTTGGGCGACGCGCACATCATGCGCAACGCCGGCGGGGTGGTCACGGACGACATGGTCCGCTCGCTGGTGATCTCGCAGCGCTTCCTCAAGACCCGCGAGATCATCCTGGTGCACCACACCAACTGCGGAGCGCTCACGTTTACCGACGACGAGCTACGCAACCAGCTCCACGCCGAGACCGGCTTTAAGCCCACGTGGTCGCCCGAATCGTTCACTGATCTGGATTCTGACCTGCGCCAGTCGATGGCCCGGTTGCGCGCCAACCCGTTCTTGCCTCACAAAGACAACATTCGCGGGTTCGTGTTCGATGTGCACTCCGGGGAACTGCGCGAGGTGCAGTAGCGCGACCGGTGACTAGCCCTCGAGAACGAACGTGACCTTGAGGTCTACTTGGTAAGCGGAGATCTTGCCGTCGGCAATCTCGACCTTCTGTTCCTTGACCCACGCGCCGCTGACGCCGCGTAGCGTCGAGCACGCGCGGTCGATGGCGATCTTGGTGGCGTCTTCAAAGCTCTTGTCTGAGCGGGCAGTGATTTCGGTGACGCGGGCTACGGTGCCGGCCATGATGGTCTCCTTCTAGGACGTGGGTGCGGACGCGCAATCAAGCGCGAGGGCGGACGCTAGGCGCGCCCTCCACCCAGTGTGCTCCGAATGGCACCGTGGCGCGCGTCGAAGTGCACGCGCGTAAACTTGAGCGGTAGCGCCAGTGAGCGCACGGTGGACTTCGCGGAGTGAAATCCCGAAGAGCGAGAGGAGCCACGCGATGTGGAAGGCATTCTTCACGGCAGTAAGGCGTGGCGAGTTCAAGATTGCTGCCCTCACCTGGGTCGCGCTCGCCGCGACTGTCGCCTACTCGCTGTGGCCCTTTGACCTGATTCCCGATGTGATCCCGGTAGTGGGGCTCCTGGATGACCTGGGGCTGTGGGGTGTGGTGATGGTGCTCGCCAACCGTGAACGTCAGCGGTGGATAGCGCAGTTGAGCTCAGAATCCGTGACCATTCCGGCGACCAAGGAGTAGCGGGCAGGACGCTGCCCTACGGGTCGCGTTACCGCACGCGGGTCAAGACGCGGGCTGGTTGCCTTGCCCTCACGGGTTCCGTGCCCTGGGCAGGCTCGTCGATGGCTCGGAATCGCCGCACCCGCAGGGCCACCACCGTCGCGGCGAGGAGAATCACACTGTGCCAGGAGACCGTTGTGGCGATGGTGAGGTAGCTGTGTTGGGCGGGGTCCAGGTGGTCATACGCGATGTAGTCGCCCTGCGCAGTGCGCGCCACCGTCGCTACCGTCCACACCCCTGCGTACCCGGCGATGATCCACCAGTGCCGGAGCGGCAGCGCCTCGCGCGATCCCACCACCATGTACTCGACCGCGAAGTACACCGGTGTGGCGATGTGGGAGATGATCATCACCCACACCATCTGGGCGCCGTCTTCCGTGCCGCGCGGGAAGATCATGGACCAGTAGAGAATCCCGACCACCACCAGGTTCACTGCCGAGAACGCGCGACCATACTCAACCCACCTTCCGGGAGTCGAGCCACGCAAGCTGTGCCAAGTGAGGACCACCAACACGATGGCCAGAATGATGTTGGTCTGGAAGGTGTAGAACGACGCGATATCGAAGAAACTGTCTGGCACAAGGCCGGACGTGTCTGTCAGTGTGGCTACGAGCGCGATGGCGATCAGCGCGATCATGAGCATGCGCATGCCCACCACGAATCGAGTCATTGGTCAACCCTAATCGCAGCAGGGTGTGTTCCGCGACGGGACGCGTGAGCGAAGTCTGTGTGGCGCTGATCGAACATGCGTGGCGGGACTGCTGCCACGGACCTTAGTCCCACGCGTGAGCCGCAGTGAGCGCGTGCGATGAGCGCCCAACCGGCGTAGCGTCAAAGAGATGACCTCTCTAGAGCCCGCACCCTCGACTGGCCCGGCCGACTTCTCTGACCTGCGCGCGTGCTTCATCAACTGCACGCTCAAGCCCTCACCGGAACGTAGCCACACTCAGGGACTCATGGACGTGGCGGCGGCCATCATGCGTAAGCAAGGCGTCGCCGTCGACCAGTTCAGGGCCGTTGACTTCGACATCGCGCCCGGCGTCTACCCAGATATGCGTGAGGACGTCATGGGAGGAGGGCAAGCGTCGGACGCATGGCCCGATCTCGCGCCGCGCGTGCTTGATGTCGACATCCTCGTGGTGGGTACACCCATCTGGTTGGGTGAGAAGTCCTCGGTCGCGACGCGCCTGGTGGAGCGGCTGTACGCGCACTCCGGGGAGACCAACGATCGTGGCCAGTACCGCTTCTACGGGCGCACCGCGGGCGTGGTGGTCACCGGCAACGAAGACGGCGTCAAGCACATCGCCATGAACCTGCTGTACTCGCTCCAGCACATCGGCTACGCGATCCCCCCCAATGCCGACGCCGGGTGGATTGGGCCAGCAGGTCCGGGCCCGTCGTACCTTGATGAGGGATCGGGCGGGCCGGAGAACGAGTTCACCCAACGCAATACGACGTTCATGACGTGGAACCTGATGCACATGGCGGCGTGGCTCAAGGGCGCCGGCGGCTTTCCCGCGGGTGGCAACTCCAGGGAAGCGTGGGACGCTGGCGAGCGGTTTGATCACCCGAATCCGGAGTATCGGTGACACAGTGACTGTGAGCTGGTTGGTGCACCCGCCCGCCGTACGCTAGCGGGATGGCGCACACCCACCTGACAAGCCCGCCGTCGTTGACCCGCCTGCCCGCGTTGACGTATGTGGCGGCGTTGGTCGACGTGACCATGGACAGCATCGGTGAGCGAGTGGTCGAAGCACTCGATGAGCTGGAGCGATACATGGCCTCGCGTGGCATCGATCCCGCGGGCCCGTCTCTGATCCGTTACCGCGCACTGTCCGAACACACGCCCTTCATGATCGAGGTGGGGTGGATCACCGCCGAGGGGCTATGGATTGACGCACCCTACGTGGCCGACGTTCTGCCGGAGGGCCATTACGCCACCGCAACTCACGTGGGCCCGTACGGCGCGCTCGGAGACTCGACAGACGAGCTGCTGCGGTGGGCCGATGCTGAGGGCGTCACTTTCGCAGTGGCTAACGCGCCGGGGGTGCCGGCTCACGGAGGCGACCTTGTGATCGGTACCGAATCTGCGCCTGGCGGGGAGTGGGGCTGTTGGTACGAGCTCTACGTCACGGACCCCGTGGAGAGCCCAGCGGGACCGTGGGGCACCGTCGAGATCCGCATGCTCACGGCGCCCTGAGCGCGCGTGTGGGCGCTGCTACAAACCCGCGAACAGCAACGCGGCGAAGACTGCTCCGCCCACGCCGATTGTCAGCACCATGTGTTGCTTCCACACGGCCAGTGCGATCGCTATCGCAGCCGCGAGGTGCCACGCGCTGAACCCGCGAATGTCGCCGTGGTCAAGCAACACCGCGCTGGCCACCACAGCGGTGACGGCGGCGGGCGCGACCAAGCGCAGGGCCTTGGCGGCGCCGTCTGGTAGTTCGCGGTCGCCCGCGAGGAGCACGATTCCGCTGAGCCGGATCAGGTACACGCCCACGCCCGCGATGGCGAACATCACCAGGGGGGTCATGCTTGGCTCGCCTCGTCGAGGGTGGGTGGGCCGTGCGGCTCCTTGCGCTTGGACTCGGGCACCAGGTAGCCGGCGGCGATTCCTGCGAGGGCCGCGACGATGATGGTGGAACCGCTGGGCAAGTCGCGCCCCACGAGCACCACGGTGAGCGCCACGAGTGCGGCGACCACTGCTGGTACGTCCCTGATGACGGGAACCACAACGGCGATGAGTATCAGCGGCACTACGAACTGCATCTGCCAAGATGCGGGGAGCACCGACCCCAACGCAACGCCTGCCACCGTGCCCGAGATGTTGAAGCCCGCGAACATGGTCCCCACTCCAAGGAAATACCAACGTTGCCGCACGGGATCAGGGTCGATTTTGGTGCGACGCAAGCACAGCACGGAGACGATGTCGGAGAGCATGAACGCCAGACCAAGCCTCCAGCGGCGCGGGAAGCGCGCCATAGTGGGCGCGAGCGATGCGGAGAACAGGGCGTACCGGGCGGAGATCACCAGGCCGGTCATGATCACCAGCACGGCGGGTGAGCCCGCATCGATCTGGTCGACCATGGCGAGTTGTCCTGCCCCGGCGAACATGAACACCGAGCTCAATGCCCCCGCGACGGGATCAACCGTCGAGGTATAGATAACAGCCCCAAACGCGAGGCCGAACACCACCGACGCCGGCACCAACGGCAGGGCAGTGCGCGCTCCAGCGCGGTACTGCTGCCATTGCATAGGTGCCACGATGGGACGCGAGATCTCTCGCGTAACGGTCATCCTTCATTGTGCGCGCCGCAGTTGGCGGCCGATGCGGGCTAAGGTCCCGCTTGGACCACACGGGTGCCGCCGTTGCTGACGGTGTTGGTCAAGGCGTCGCGAGGGCCTACGGCGACGCCGAGCCGTCCTTGGCGCCACGCGCGAGGAGCTCCACAAGAATGCGGCCCGACCGGCGCGCTTGCCCTGCGACACCGGTGCTCGGTGGCGCGACAGTGCCGGGCGCGAGGACCATGCCGCGGATGCGCACCGGCCCCATTTCAGGCACCTCGATCTCGACGCCCTTCGACGGGCGGTTGAGCCACGTCTTTGGCGTCTTCACGGTGATAGTGGCGATCGGGACTTCCCAGCCGTCGCCGGCCTGAGGCACCCACCGCAGTGCGTCGGTGAGTTCAATGAACCCCACACGGTTGGGGTCGCGCCGCGCCGCGCCAAGACCGTGGTCGCCGTAGTCGAGCAACGCCCACGACTCCCACCGGCTTGAATGACTCCTGGTAAATATCCCCATACACGAAACCTTACGCCGCGGGACGTGCCATGCGGGCCTTGAGCGCCTTGATCGACACGGCATTGAGGACGCCAATGATGCGATCGAGGCGCGTCAGGCTGATGTTGCCGTCGCTCGCCATGGCCACACCTCGGAGCGGCATCGCCATCAGCATGGCCTGCATCACTTCTGGACTGTCGTCAATCGGCGCTGGAGCGTCGCTGGGGGCTGGGGCCTCCGCCTGGGCGCCCATGCGCTTGGAAATCGCGCGCAGAATCAGCGCATAGAGACGCCGCCCCAGCACGGTCTGCTGCAGGTGCGCGACCGTGGAGTCACGGTGGAAAGGAAGCAGCGGCAAGGGTTCGGGAATCGTGCGGCCCAGCATTGACGCGAACTCGACGTCGTCCGCGATCAAACGCAACGGGGCAGCGGAGGTGGAGACGGCATCGGCCGAATCAACCGTGATGGTCTGCGACACCTGGATATTGGCTGACGATGAGCCCACCTGGATGGCGAACTCGCCGGACTCGATGACCCAATCGGATGCCTTGGGGCAGTAGATGGCGAAGGCGCGGCGGTCCAGCTCCAGCGTGACCGTTTGCGACGCGCCGGGCTTGAGGCTCACCTTCGCGAAGCCCTTGAGCTCCTTGATGGGGCGGTGCATCGTGGATTCGACGTCGTGGACGTAGAGCTGCACTACCTCGGTGCCGGAGCGCTTGCCGGTGTTGGTGACCGTGACGCTCACCGAGTAGTGGCCACCTTCGCCGGAAGCCTTCACCGTCAGGTCGCTGTACGCGAACGTGGTGTAGCTGAGCCCATGGCCAAAAGCGAAGCGCGGTGCCACGTCGGCAGTGTCGTGGAAGCGGTAGCCAACGTAGAGGCCTTCGCGGTATTCGACCTGGGTGGGTGCACCCGGGAAGTTCTTGTCGCTCGCGATGTCGGAGGCGTGGAAGGGGAAGCTTTCTGCGAGGCGTCCGCCTGGTTCCGCCATGCCCAGCACGATGTCAGCGAGGGCGCGGCCTCCAGCCTGACCACCTAGGTACGCCTCGAGGATTGCCGCGGGCTTGTCCGCCCACGGCATCTCCACGGGGGCACCGTTCACGAGGATCACGGCCGTGTTGGGGTTCGCGGCCGTGATCGCCTCGATCAGAGCGTTGTGGCCTGCGGGCAGGTCGAGGTGGTCGCGGTCGTAGCCTTCGGATTCCATCCGGCCCGGGAGCCCGGCCACAAGCACCACGGCGTCGGCGTGACTTGCCGTCTCGACCGCTTCCGCAATGAGCTGGTCAGTAGTGTCGCCGGTGGCAGCGTCGTACCCGGGGGCGTAGAGCAACGCCGCCTTCTCACCCAGGGCCTCCCGCATCGAGTGGCGGAATGTGGTGAGTTGAGTGGGGTTCACCAGTGAGCTGCCATTGCCTTGGAAGCGCGGCTGGTCGGCGAAAGCGCCAATCACGGCGATGGTGCCCTTGGCGGCAAGGGGGAGCAGCCCGTTGTTGGTGAGGAGCACTGAGCCCGCGGCTGCTGCCTTGATCGCTAGCGCGTGGTGGGCATCGAAATCCACCGTGATAGGAGCACTGTCACTCGCGCCGTCGTGGGTGGTGGCGCGGATCATCATGTCCACCACGCGCGTGGCGGCACGGTCAAGATCCGCCATCGACAGCTCGCCGGACGTGAGTGCAGCGGCGACGGAGGCGTCCCAGGTGCCAGCGGTGCCTGGCATCTCGAGGTCGAGCCCGGCGGCGATGGCGCGCGGGCGGTCGTACGTGGCGAACCAGTCGGTCATGACCAGGCCGTCAAAACCCCACTCGCTACGCAAGATGTCGGTGAGCAAACGTCGGCTCTCTCCGGCGTGCTCGCCGTTGATCTTGTTGTAGGAGCACATGACGGTCCAGGGCGCGGATTCCTTGACGGCAATCTCGAAGCCGGTCAGGTAGATCTCGCGCAGGGTGCGCTCGTCGATCAGGGTGTCCACGATCATGCGGTTGGATTCTTGGTTGTTGGCGGCGTAGTGCTTGAGGCACGCGCCCACACCCTCCGACTGGATCCCACGGACCAGTCCCGCGGCCATCTTGCCGGAAAGGAAGGGGTCCTCGGACAGGTATTCGAAGGTGCGCCCGCCCGCAGGGTGGCGCTTGATGTTGAGGCCAGGGCCCAGGAGCACGCCCACGTTCTCTGCGCGGGATTCACGGCCCAGGGCGGCGCCAACCTCTTCGAGCAGGGCGGGGTCCCAGGTGGAGCCCAGCGTGGCCGCAGTGGGGAAGCATGTGGCGGGTACGGAGTTGGCGAGGCCAATGTGGTCAGAGTCTCCCGCTTGCTTGCGCAGGCCATGAGGGCCGTCGGTGAGCATCACCGGGGGCAGGCCGGCGCTCTCGATGGCCTCGGTGGTCCAGAAGTCGCGCCCCGAAACCAGCGTGATCTTCTGGGTGGTGTCGAGTGTTGCGACCACTTGGGCGGCGGTGAGGCCGGCGTTGGCGATGCGAGCGTGAAGCGTAGGGGGAGTCATGAGATTCCTCGTCATTGGGTGTGAACGGGTACTAGTGGATGCGTCGTGTGTGACGCGTAGAGTGCGGCGATTGACGGCACCGCACCACTATCTAACGTTTGTAAGATAAGGTAAGCGTAAGGCCAGAACGGCTCATTGGCAAGAGGCAATAGTCACAAGGGGGTGGACGATGGCAGAGCGGTTGGCGCCGGAGGTGCGGCGGCTACGTATTCTCGAGACCGCCATGGACTACATCGCCGAAGAAGGCTACCGAGGCCTGACGCTACGGGGGCTGGCGCGGCGCTGCGGCATGTCCGCGCCCGGCCTCATGCACTACTTCGCCGATATGCCGACGCTGCTCATGGCCGTGCTCGACCATCGAGATGCCAAGGACCAAGCGGCCGTGGCGGAGCAGGTCGAAGCCGACCGGCCCACGCTTGCGTCAATGCGCGAAGTCGCTGACCGCATCGTCGACCGGATGGCGTCGAACCCTCAGGGAGCACGCCTATTCGCGATGGTGCAGGCCGAGTCCCTAGACCCCAAGCACCCCGCACACCACTACTTCCTTGAACGCGGCCACCGAGCCGCCTCCGAGTTCGCCGCGCGCATGGGCCCCGACGTTCCTGATGCCAAGGCGCGCGCGCTGCGGTTCATGGCGATCCTTGATGGCTTGCAGTTGTCGTGGCTGCGGGACCCCGACGGGTTCGACATTCGCGCCCACTGGGCGGCCATTGCACCAGGGCTGTTTGCAGACGCCTGAGCCCTGTCGCCGGCGCTAGACCAATCCGTGCCGAACCCGGCTCTCCTGCTCCTGCGCCTTGAACAGGTTGAACCGCGGCAGGAACTTCTCCCAGTCGATGATGTGCGCATCGATCTCTGGCCCGTCAATGCAGGCGTGCTTGCGCACGAGCTTGCCTTCCACCACCACGGGTACCATGCACGCCCCGCACATCCCGGTGGCGTCGACCATGATTGAGTTGAGACTCGCCACGCATGGCACTTCGTAGGGCTTGGTGAGGTCGGAAACGGCTCGCATCATGAGGGGTGGGCCAATCGCGACGACCTCGGCGACGGTGCGGCCCTCACCCCGTTTGTTGCCCACCAGGAGTTCCTCAAGCGGAGTGGTCACGAAGCCCTTGACTCCGAACGTCCCGTCGTTGGTGGCGTAGATGACATCGAGCAAGTCACCAAACTCCGCTTGGAGCGCGCCTACGCGTTCGTGGGGCTGATCCCAGAACACTAGATCCTTACTGCGGAAGCCCGAAATCAGGGTCACGTGGTTGCCGAGCCGCAAGTGCTCGCGCATGATCGGGTAGACCGGCGGGAGGCCCAGGCCACCAGCGGTGAAGACCACCGTGGATTCGGCGCCATACCGGTGGAGCTTGCTTGGCTGCCCAAGCGGACCGGCGACTCCGGCGAACGCGTCCCCCACCTCCATGGCGTTCATCTCGAGGCTTGACGTGCCCATGCCCTGAATGACCAGACAGATCGTTCCTGCCTGTGCGTCCCAGTCGGCGAGTGTGAGCGGGATGAGCTCGCCGTCCTCGCGGGGGAGAACCCGCACGAACTGGCCCGCCTGGGCGGACTTCGCGATGACAGGCGCATAGACCGTGAACTCCTCGATCCCATCGCTCAGGTGAGCCTTGGCGAGAAGGCGCGGCACTGCCGCCGCGCGCGCCGAGTACGTCCTGGCGCTCGCGACCATCGCAGTGATCGTGTTTTGGTCGACGTCGATGGCGCCAAGGATCTCCCGCGCTGCGCGCTGGCCATCGCCCGCAGCCATGATCGCCGTCGACCCCCCACGGGCGGCGTCCCCACCCGTATAGATGCCTGCGAGCGTGGTCTCTTGCGAGCCCTCACGGCTGAGGTTGATGGTGCCCCACTTGGACACCTCAAGTTGGGGTTCCGAGTCCTTGATGATCGGGTTGGCGTCGTTGCCCAGGGCCATGATCACGAGGTCGGCCGGGACGGTCTCGGTGGCGCCCGTGGGCACCGGCTTGCGGCGACCGGAATCGTCTGGCTCCCCGAGTTCCATGATGTCGAGGGTCGTGGCTGTCACAAAGCCGTCGTCGCGACCCACGAACTCCGAAGGCGAACGCAGGGCGGCCAGGGCGATGCCCTCCTCGAGGGCGTGCTCGAGTTCCTCCACTCGAGCGGGCATCTCCTTCTGGGTGCGCCGGTACACGATGGTGACGTTCCCGCCAAGGCGCTGCGAGGTCCGGGCCGCGTCCATCGCGGTGTTGCCGCCACCAATGACGAGGACCTCCTTGCCCCTGATCTCCGGAAGCGGCGTCTCGTAGTCCTCCCGGAGCCCCTGCATGAGGTTGACGCGCGTCAGGAACTCGTTTGCGGACATGACGTTGAGGAGGTGCTCGCCCGGGATGTTCATGAACCGCGGGAGGCCAGCGCCGGTGCCCACAAAGATCTTCCAGAACCCAGCGTCGCGCAACTCCTGCAGCGTTGCCGTCTTGCCGACCACGAAGTTGCGAACAAAGGTGCCGCCGAGTAGCTCGATCTTCTCCACCACATCGTCGATGAGCTCATTAGGCAAGCGGAACTCAGGGATGCCATACCGGAGCACGCCACCGAGAGCGTGGAACGCCTCGAAGACCGTGACAGGGAAGCCCGCCGCGGCAAGCAAGTAGGCGTTGATGAGGCCCGACGGCCCCGAGCCGACGATGGCGACAGGCGGCCGGGTCGCCGCGTCCCAGGGGTTGCGCACGCCAGCAAACCGTTCCGCGTTCGCGTTGGGGTTGACGAGCTTCTCCCGTTCGGGAAGGAACCACTCGAGTTGCCCGATGGACATGGCGGTCTTGTGGAGGCAGACGCCCTGGCACTGAAGTTCTTGCGGGCACACGCGGCCAGTGACGTCCGGCAGCGGGTTGCAGGACTCCAACAACTCCAGCGCCTCGCGGAAGCGTCCGGTGCCAATCCGCTCGAACATCTCGGGAATGTTGATTTGCACCGGGCATCCGCCGGTGGGCTCCTTGCAGCCCTCGAGGAACACCCCGAGCACGCACGGCTTCTCGGCGCACTGTTTGTCTCTGAGCGCCTCGAGCCACACCAGCAGGTCAATCTCGCGTCGCGAATAGCCCAGGTCCATGTAGCCCAGATAGCCCTTGTTCACCAGTTCGAAGTCATGGGCGCGCTCGTCCGCCTCTCGGATGTACGGTTGGATCGCATTGCCCGCGGGCCAATGCTCGGAGAGCCCTGTGAACATCGGATAGCGGTCGCTGAGGTGCTGGTCCAGTGCCCTGATGAAGGCGCGTTTCTTGCCAACGGGCAGGTTCCAAACAAAGCGCATCAGGAGCGTGCTCGCGTCGTCTTCCCTGAGCAACGCGGCCCACAACTGGTTCACAAACTCCTCGCTGAGTTCGGGTTGCTGGAACTCCCATGCGACAGCCTGCATACCCTCGGTGATGAACAGGTCGCGGAATGCGCGGGGCTCGGCAGCAAGCCTCCGCTTGAGCACCTGGAGTTCGGGGCCGAACTTCTCCGGCTCCGGCAGCAGGGAGGCGCCGTCGCGGGAAGTCGTGGTGGTCGTCACCGGATGATCTCCGCGTCGCAGTTGGCCCTGACTCTGGCGATACGCTTCGCGATCTCCGGCGTGACCTCGACGTTGTCCGTCGAGCCGGGGATGAGGTGGGCCACGATTCTGGCCTCGCCGTCAATGATCTGGGTGGTCTTCTCAAAGAACTGTGGCAGCTCCTGGTAGCACGTTCCGCAGTCGTTGCACAGGTGCGCCTCGGCTGGGTCGAGATAGACCGGCGCGCCTGAATCTCCGCTTGCCGCCGCCCCAGGCGAGTCCGTCGCGGACACCCCGTCGCTCGTGCTGACCGCTCCTCCAGCGCCACCAGTGCGAGCAACCCCGAGCGCCAAGTCGAGGCCCGCGGGTGCCCTGCTTGAGGTCACCAGCTCAGACATGGCCCGGGCGATGTCATCGAGAGAGCTGTCTCTCAGCGTCATCGCTTCCTCGTACTGAGCGCGCAACGCCTGGACCTCGCGGGCGTGTTCAGCCGCAACCAGGGCCTCGCCCAGCCCGGCCAGGGACTGGAGCGTGCGCCAGTGATGACGCCGCTCCTCGACCAGCGTGACGATCGGGGCCGCACAGCCCACCTTGACCAAGTGCTTGTCGTCGTCGGTGGCGAACACGAACGGGACCTTCCCGGTGCGCTCTGCAACCGGCAATTCGACAAACTCTGCGATCGGGACCGCGTCTGCGGCAGCATCGGCCGTGAGCTTGTGGAACTGCTTCTTGAACCTCACTTCGCCAAGCGCGAACTCCGCAGGGGTGAGGGGTGTGGTCATGAGCTGGAGCTGACCGTCGTCGTCCACATACTGCAGGGTGGACGTTGACCAGGTCTTGTCTGGGTCCGGGTTGCCGTCGAGGCTGAAGCGTTCGCTCAGGCTCTCACCGCGCCGGGGGTCGTGCACAAAGACAGGGCTCATGCGGCTTTCCACGGCGAGTCGACCGCGCGCGCTAGACAGGTTCTCCGCGATGCCGTTCTCTGTGCCGCAGGGGGTGTAGACATCCATCACGGCTGCGCCGTCCTTGAACCCCAGCAGTTCCATCGTGGCCGTCAGGAAGTGGCCATGGAGGGCGGTCGCCGTGACACATGAATACACGTTCGGGTGGAATGCCGCGAGCAAACCCAGCTCCTTGCGGCCCTCTTGCTTGCCGGTGTGGGCGCCGCCAAAGCGGGCAAGGTCAGCGTCCTGACCCGTAAGGCTCGCGGTAGACGCCTGGCCGCCGGTGTTGGAGTACGCGCCGGTGTTGAGGACCAGCATCTTGACGGGCGTTCCCGAGGCCAACACCCGTGACATCGCGCCAAACCCGATGTCGTAGCTTGCGCCGTCTCCACCGATGGTGAGAACGGTGGGAAGGAGCGACAACTCGTCGGACGTGAAACCCCTCCAACCGAGCAGGCTCAGCTGCTTGTCGTGAACCGCGGGATCGTAGGCGTCCTCAAGTTCGAGTCGCGCCTGCCGGAGCGCCCTAACCTCGGCCACCGACTGCGCCGAGATGCCTTCGAAGATCCCTGATGCGAGCGGTTGCGCGTCCTGGAACAGGCTGTTCACCCATGGGTCGATGTAGGGCGTGAACGGCACGGTGGAGGCGTACACGCTGCTGCAGCCTGTGGAGTTTGCGATGACGGTGGGGGCGGGACCGCTTCCGGTGGGGCCACCCTCATACAAGTACAGGCGGCGCTCGAGTTCGGCGATGACGGCGCCGATGCGCTGGCGCCGTGGGATGTCGTCCTTGGCGAGCGCGGCGGACTTGTCGCGCAGTTGGGATGTGAGCGACTCGAGCTCGGCGATGTGGGCTTGCCGCTTCTTGTCTCCCAAGGCCCGGCTCATGGACGTCACCAGCCGGATGGCAGTGACTTCGCCGCACCCGCGGCAAGCGCCGTGGCCGCCCACGGTCGCGTAATAGTTGGTGCGGTCGAGCATGATGCGCTTCAGGTCGCCGTCAACGGAAGTTGAGCCCTCGAGGAACCGCTCGGGAGTGGCGGGGAGCGTGGTCATCGCCTCGAAGCGCTCCTCGAGCCCGGCGAGGACGTCGGCGTCCTGGTCAATCTCGGTGAGGGCGCCTGGACCGCAGACGTCGACACACTCGAGGCAGCCAGTGCACTTCCACGGGTCAATGACGGCCGAGAACAGCGCCCCGGTTCCCGGGCTTTCCTTCTCGACCGAGTCGAAGAACGGTCGGGTTCTGGCGACTGGGAAGCCTGCAAGAGCGGTGACGACCTTTTCAGCGTTGGCCTGGGTGGTGGGCTTGAGGGCGTCGGACGCCTGGGCCGCGACGTCCGCGAAGGCTCGGATCGACTTGTCGGCTCTATAGATCTCGTGAACGCGGTCCCGCCATGCGGGGACCTGATCGAGCAGCGCCTTGCGTTGGGTCTCCGTGACATCGGCCTTTGCTATACCCGCAGATAGCAGGTCGGATACCTCGTGCACCGTGTTCGGAATGGCGGCGTCAGGGCAGGCGAGAGCGCAGTCCAGACACCCAGTGCATGCGGAGAAGTCGAAGATCGGGACGCTGCGTCGGAAGAGCCCCTTGTCTTTGCCGATGGCGGTGCCGACGGGCATGAACATGCCTGCCCCGGGTAGGACTGGGGACTCGCTGATGGTGCCTTCGCGGAATGGCCGTGCGATCAGGTCTTCGTAGTAGCCGGGGTCGAACAGACCGGTGGTGCGGGATTGAGCCGCGGCAGGGCACATCGCCTCCGACAGTGCGATGCTACGGATTGGTAGTGCGGCAGGTCCGGCTTCTGCTGATTCGAACGATGAGTCGTTGTAGTCGACCGGAACGGTCGCGTCGATTCCATCTTGAATGACGGCCATGTTGGCGTCCACGACGGCGCCACCCTTGCCGCCGAACTTCTTGGCGATCTGGGCTCGCACCTTCTCGAGGATCGCACGCCGGGGTGCTCCCTGGGAGACGCGGTCAACGTGCCCGACCACCGCTCCGATGAACGCGATGCCCATCATGCGGGTCTCGAGTTCCACCGTCGGGGCATGCTTCTTCGCGACTGTGAAGGCGTCGACTACGAGGAAGCGAATCTGCTTGTCGCGGATGGTGCGCTGGGCGTACGAGGGGAGGCTCCGCCAGGTTTCCTCGGGCGAGACGTTGGATTGCAGGATGAATGTTCCGCCCTCAACAAGACCCTTGAGGGGGTTCGTGTGGACAAAGGCCTTGTGGTCTGGCGAGATGACCACCTCGACATCCTCAAGTTCGGCGTTGGTGAGTAGCACCTCGTCCGGGCTCAACGTGATGTAGTAGTTGGTGGCCGCGCCGCTCTTCTCCGAGCCGTACTTGGGCGCGGACTTCGAGTGCATGCCGAGCACGCCGGCAAGGATGTCTGTCAGCAGCTTGCCTGTGGCAATGGTGCCGTAGCCGCCCACCGAGTGAAAGCGGATACGTAGCGCCCCTGGAGGCAGGACGGCGGGGTTGGGCTCCGTTTCGAGGGCCATCGCCACAGTCTCGGGGTACGCCTCGCGGAGTCTATCTTGGAGCGCGGCCATCGACGGAGTGGGGTTGGGGTCAAAGAACTGGGAGCCGATGTATATCAGCGGAGTGGACTTGCCCTCGGCCATGTGGGTGAAGGCTGCGATGAGGTGGCGTGGCTGCACGTCGTGACCGCCGAGACCAAAGATCGCGGTGGTGAGCGACGGGACGGACTCGAGTGCGGGGATGCCCGCGTATTGCTCGCCGGTCGCGTTCGCGTTCGCGCTCGCCTTGAAAAGGGCCTGGGTGACGGCGCGCGTCAAGGCGGTGTCGTCAGAGCGCTCGAGGATGGTGACAGCCTTGGCGCCCGTCAGCGCTGCGGCGAGCTCGGCCTCGGGGAACGGTTGCAGTAGCTTGACGGAGACCACGCCAACCTTGAGGCCCTTGGAGCGCAAGTGCGGGAGCACGGCCCTGACATCGTCCGTGATGGATCCCATGCCAACCATGATGTAGTCGGCGTCATCGCAGTCGTAGGTGTGGATCGGCGAGTAGGCGCGTCCCGTGAGGGCCGAATACTCATCCATCGCCTGGCGAACCAGACCGGGAACCGCGTTCGCGAAGTGGGTGCGGTGGTCAACGGCACCCGCCTGGAAGTCTGGCTGGTTCTGAACGGGGCCGGTGAGGCCGGGGTTATGAATGTCGACGAGCGCCGGGACGAGCTGACGCGTGCCCTTCTCGTGGGCTCCCAACCACTGACGGCGCCACTGTGACCTGAGCGCTGCGGGGATCCAGGCGGCCGTCTTCTCGACCAAGTCTCCCGCGTTGTCCTTCTCGACCATCCATGCGTTGACGTCGAGGAAGGCCTTGAGTGCCACGGCATCATCTGCGGGGATGGTGTCGGCGTGGCGGTCAAGGTACTGCTCGAGCTGGAAGACGCGACCCTTGGCGCCAAAGAGCATGTCTTGGGCGACAGTGGGGCACGGGATGCGGGAGGCGGGGTCTCCCAGGTACTCGCGCAAGAGCTCAGGCTCGGGCATGAGCGCCTCGCTCATGACGTGACTCGTGGCGAATCCGTCCATCGCGTTCGCCACGGGGACAAGGGACAGCGCCGAGGTCCGGTACGAGATTGCGGCGAGGTCGGCTGCCTCCTGCGGGTTAGACCCAAAGATGATCGTGTACCCCGAGGGAAGCAGCGCGTAGACGTCGTCGTGCCCGGCCATGACGTTGAGGGAGTGCTTGGAGACCACGCGGGCTGCGACTTGCAGGACGAAGCCGCCGACCTTCTTGCCAACGGTCACGAAGTGCGACTCGATCGCGTACAGGATGCCCTGGCTCGAGGAGGCGTTGGAGATGTACTGTCCACCGGTCAGTGTTGCGCCCAGCGCGCCACTTTGCGCCGAGTGTTCGCCTTCAGTCGCCACAAAGAACGGGTGCCGGCCCCAGACGTTGAGGTTGCCGTCAGCGCGGGCTGCCTCGAACAGTTCGGCGATTTCGGTCGACGGGGTGATCGGGTATCCGATGACGCCATCGCACACGTGTCTCATGACCTCGGCGACGGCCCCGTTGCCATTGATGACGGTCTCGATGCCGGGGTACTGCGGTTCTACGCCCTTCATGATGCCTCCAGGCATGCTTTCCGGGAACTACGAGTGGTGAGATACTTCTGCACTTTCCATGCTCGTCCTGCGTTGAGGGTGGCCGGTGGGACGAAGGTCCCCCTTGCGGCGTGCCCTACGGGACGGTGCGTTGTTTGCATCGCGGGTCTTGGCGCCCGGGCCAGTGGCGTTGTGGTGAGATGAAGCATGACCGGCGCGACTCGAGTGGACTTCCATGGGTACCGCGACTGCATCGCGCTGGAGAACGACCACGTGCGGGTGGTGCTGGGACATCACTGCGGTGGCAGGGTGTTGGAGTACGCGCTGACGGGCGCGGAACCGGGTGAGGGAAACGTGCTGGCATTGGATCCCGCTCAGGCGGGGTGGACCTGGGATCCTGCTGATTCAACTGACGGAGCACAGGCGATCGACCCGTGGGGCGGACGGCTCGACATTGGTCCGGAGAAGGTCGTGGCCCCGCACCCGCAGTTGTGGGTGGGGGCGTGGACGGCTTCGGTTGGTGAGGACGGTACCGCGCGGCTGGTGAGCGAGATTGACCGTGCGACCGGGGTACGTTTGACGCGGGAGTTCGCTCTCGCGGAAGACTCCACGCGGCTTACCTGCACGCAGACCATCGAGAATCTCAGCGATGAGACCCACGAGTTATGCCACTGGAGCCGCACGCTGGTGACGGGCGGCGGCATCGCCATCGTGCCGCTTACGCAGCCCAGTCGCTTCCCGCATGGATACGTTCAATACGACACTACCGAGCCCACCATCAACTACGAGCCCACCGACCCCAACGTGGTGGTCGTGGACGGGTACCTCCAGGTCATCGACACGCTTCGCCATCCCAAGCTCGGCATGGACTCGCGCGCCGGATGGATGGCTTACCTGCTGACGTCGGACGTCCTCTTCGTCAAGCGCTTCCCCGTCTACTCCGACCGCGTCTACAACGAGATCGCGGGCCTCACGGTGTCGCTGTGGTGCTATCAGGATCTGCTGTGTGAGGTGGAGCCCATGGGGCCGATGCAGCGGCTGGCTCCCGGCGACGCGGCCAGTTTCGCCGAGGAATGGTGGCTACTGCCGTACGAGTTTCCGGCGCGCAGGGACGGGCTGGACGTCACAGAACTTGCAGCCCGCGTAGATCGCGAGGCCCGGTAGGGGCGCTACATCTCTTCGTGCGTGTTCGGGTCTCCCCCAAAGAGGCGGCCGTCGACACGGGTGAGTGCGGAGATTGCGGCGACCTCAGCGTCGCCCAATTCGAAGCCAAAGATGTCCAAGTTCTCGACCTGTCGCGACGGAGTCGCCGACTTTGGTAGCGGAAGGTTGCCAAGGTGCGCGTGCCAACGCAGGATCACTTGCGCGGGCGTGACTCCGTGCGCTGCAGCGGCGTTGGCGACTGCGGGCTCATTCACCGGGGAGTTGCGCTTGCCGAGCGGGCTCCACGCCTGCGTGATGATTCCGAGCCCTGTGTGTGCGGCGCGTAGGCCTTCCTGGGCGAAGTAAGGGTGCAGCTCGACCTGGTTGATCGCGGGCGTCACGCCGGTGTCTTCGATGATGTGTGCGAGGTGTTGCTCGGTGAAGTTGCTGACGCCAATGGTCCGGACCACACCCTGGCGTCGCAGCTCCACGAGAGCGCGCCACGCGTCGCGGTACTTGCCCGTGATGGGGTTGGGCCAATGGATGAGCATGACATCGATGCGGTCTAGTCCAAGGCGCTCAAGCGATTCGTGTCCGGCGGCGACGGCGCGATCGTAGTCGTGGTCACGGCCGGGGAGCTTGGTCTGAACCGTGAGCTGGTCGCGGGGCGTGCCCGATTCGCGCAAGAAGTCCACGGCGGCGCGCCCCACCACGTCCTCGTTCTGGTAGTTCACCGCAGAGTCCAGCAACCGGTAGCCATTGTCGAGCGCGGCGCGTACGGCCGCGTAGCCGTCCTCGCCCTTGAGCGGATATGTGCCAAAGCCGAGCGCTGGGATCTCGTGGCCGTCATTCAGGGTCAGGTGCGGGATCGTAGGAGTCATCTGCCCAGGCTACGTCGTAGGTGGGATCTGCGTCGTGGCGGCCCACTGTGCGTCGGCCACAGCGAGGGCTTCGCGCACGTTCGTTGCGGCATTCTCCGGCACGAGGTCGCCTACCCACGCCCCCATCGCGGCCTCGGAGCCGGCGAGGAACTTCATCTTGTCAGCACCTCGACGTGGGCTGGTCACTTGCAGCATCACACGTATGCCGTCGGCACCAGATGCGGGGGCCTGATGCCATGCTGATATGTAGGGTGTGGGGGTCTCGTACAGTGCATCGAGAGCGCGCAACAGGCGCGGGTGGAGTACGGCCAGTTCATCGCGTTCCGCAAGGGTGGTGTGCGCGAGATCGGGAACGTCGCGGTGCGGCAACATGTGCACTTCCACGGGCCAGCGGGCCGCATAGGGGACAAACGCTGTCCAGTGTTCTCCGGACATGATCACGCGAGGGCCGGAGCGCTCGGCGTCAAGGATGTCTGCCATGAGGTTGGTGCCGTAACCAGCGATCGCGGCTTGGAGCCGCTGGGTGCGCGGCGTGACGTACGGGTAGGCATAGATCTGCCCGTGTGGGTGGTGAAGCGTGACCCCGATGGCCTCTCCCCGATTCTCGAACGGAAACACCTGTTGGACTCCCGGCAACTGGGTTAGCTCGTGGGTGCGTTGTGCCCAGGCCTCGATGACCGTGCGTGCACGAGTCTCGCCCAGCATCGCGTAGGAGCCTTCGTGTTCCGGCGAGAAGCAGACCACCTCACACCGACCCACCGAGGTGACGGCGCGGCCAACGCTGATGTCGATGGGCACTGCGTCCCCAGAACTGCCGCTGTCCGGCCCGAAAGCGGGCGAGCGGTTCTCGAACACCGCGACGTCATAGTTGTCGGGGATCTCTGACGGGTTTTCGGGGGTTTGCGGGGCTAGCGGGTCCAGGTGCGCGGGAGGCAACATCACGCGGTTCTGGCGGGCTGCGGCGATCGTAATCCATTCGCCGGTGAGGGGGTCCTGGCGCAGTTCGGCAGTCGGGGGTCTCGCCGGGAGCTCGCGCCCGTCAGGTTTGCGGTCATGATGCATCGCCGTTCCTGCGTCGTCAAAGTAGAGAATTTCCCGCCCGTCGGCGAGGTGGTCGCGGGCCACCCGAATTCGAGAATCTGCGACGAATGATTGGTGCGACGTGCTGTCGGTGCCATGGTCCATGGTGGTGCTTCCCCTCGTGGTTGTTGCTGTCAGACTCAAGCCGGACGGTGGATTGAGCGTGGGCTGGGCTGCGCCGTTGAGTGTCGGATCACCAACTCGGTTGGGATGAGTTTTGTCGCGTCTTGGGCTGTTGCCTCGCCCGCGATTTGCGCGAGCAACGACGCGACAAGTTCGTGGCCGATCGCATCGAAGTCCTGCCTCACCGTGGTGAGCGGCGGCCACAGGTATGCCGCGAGTGGCACGTCGTCAAACCCCACGACCGAGATGTCCTCAGGGATTCGGATGCCACGCTCGCGCAGTGCGAGGTAAAGCCCCGCCGCCATTTCATCATTGGCGCTGAACACCGCGGTCACCGAGGGGTCGTTCGCGATCAACTGGCCCGCTGCGTACCCGGAGGCTGCCGTCCAATCCCCGCGTATGGGCGCGGGGGCCTCGCGTCCATGATCTGCGAGGGTGGCGGCCCAGCTCTCGTGTCGCGTCGAAGCGGGCACCGAGTCGGCGGGGCCAGCCAGCAAGTGGACCGTGCGGTGTCCCAGATCAAGTAGGTGCTCAACCGCCGCGCGCGGGCCGCTCGTTTGGTCGGATCCCACGGCGGGCATGTTCCCAAAGAACTGCGAATCCGAGACCACCACGGGCAGCCCGTGGGGCAGCGAGAGGTCGGAGGTGCGCGCGAGTTCCGCGCGAATGATGATCAAGCCGTCAATCGCCTGGTGGGACAGCCGCGTGGCCGCTTCGGCGAGTTCTTGGTTCGACGATGTCTCGAGATCGACGACCGTGACGATGTGATGCGCGCGGTGGGCGGCCGCAACAACAGCTTCGACGATTCGGGACTCGCCGGTGCGCGCGAGCTTGTGGACAATGACCCCGAGGGTGTCGAAGGTGCCGCTGCGTAGCGCGCGCGCTGCCGAGTTCGTGGAGTACCCGACGGCGGCCATTGCCTCGAGTACCCGTTGCCGGGTCCCCGGGCTGACGGAGGCTGAGCCATTGGCGACCCGGGATACCGTCTGCCCGGACACCTTCGCCAAACGAGCGACGTCCACTTGGGACGGCGCGCTGCGCGTGCGCTTGTCTGCAGCTCCTTCCTGGCTGGTCATGCACTGATCATAGGCGAATGTTGACGTTAACATGCTAGGTTGATGGGTGCGTGTTGACGTCAACATCAAGGCCAAGTGTGAGGGCGGAAGCCCGCACGCGCGTCTCTGGTGGTCGTAGTGACGCTGGTGCGCCACCGAATCTCCTGCCCTACCAAGGTCTGAAGACAAAAGAGAGCGAGTAGACATGTCCGGTTTCTCGAGTATCCGATTTGGCGCCGACTACAACCCGGAGCAATGGCCCAAGGCCGTGTGGGATGAAGACGTGCGCCTGATGCGAGGCGCCCACATGACGTCCGCCACCGTCGGCGTGTTCTCATGGGCCAAGCTTGAGCCGCGACCGGGTGAGTACAACTTCGAGTGGCTTGACGAGGTCCTCGACAAGCTCCACGAGGGCGGCATTCGAGTGATCCTGGCCACGGCGACGGCCTCGCCGCCGGCGTGGCTCGCGCGCCTGCACCCCGAGTCGCTTCCGGTGAAGGAGGACGGGACGCGCCTGAACTTTGGCTCCCGTCAACACTTCAGCCCAAGTTCGTCGGCCTACCGCACCTACGCGATGCGTTTGGTTCACCAGATTGCCGCCCGGTACCACTCTCACCCGGCCCTCGAGGCTTGGCACATCAACAACGAGTACGGCTGTCACGTCTCGCATTCTTACGATGACGAGAGCGCTGCCGCCTTCCGCGCGTGGCTGACCGAGCGGTACGGCACGATCGAGGCGCTCAACGAGGCATGGGGGACCGCGTTCTGGTCGCAGGCGTACAGCGAGTTTGCCGAGGTTGGCGTGCCCGCGCAGGCTCCGGCGCACCGAAACCCGGCACAACTACTCGACTTCAATAGGTTCAGCTCCGACGCACTGCTCGCTCTGCACCGCGAAGAGGCAGGTATAGTCCGCGAGTACTCGCAGGGGGTGCCCATCACCACCAACTTCATGGGCTTCTTTCCGCGCGTCGATTACTGGCGATGGGCGGAGCACGTCGACGTGGTGAGCGATGATGCCTATCCTGATCCAGCGGACCCCGACTCGTATGTGTTGCTCAGCGCAGAGCGTGACCTCATGCGCTCGCTGGGCGGCGGCAAGCCGTGGTTGCTGATGGAGCAGGCTCCTTCCGCGGTGAACTGGCGCGACCGCAACATGCCCAAAGCGCCCGGCATGAACCGACTGCACTCCTTGAACGCCGTAGCCCGAGGCGCCGATGCCGTGTGCTACTTCCAATGGCGGCAATCCGTGGCGGGGGCGGAGAAGTTCCACTCGGCGATGCTTCCGCACTTCGGCACCGAGTCGCGGATTCACCGCGAGGTGCAGGATTTGGGGCGCGAACTCGCTGGACTGGACGCTGTGGTGGGCACGGAGGTCAAGGCGCAGGTAGCGATCGTTCTCGACTGGGACAGCTGGTGGGCGATCGAACAGGAGGCCGTGCCGGCGAGCCGCGACTACCTCGAGACGGTTCTCGCTTGGTATGCGGGGTTCCTCCGCCGAGGTGTAGAGGTCGATTTCACTCGAGCCGGAGCATCCACGGCGGGCTACCAACTAGTGGTCGTGCCGGTGCTGCACGTGGCGTCCACCGCCGCACTTGACGAACTTGCAAGCGTGGCGACTCGGGGCAACACCCTGGTGGTGTCCTATCAGTCCGGGGTTCTCGATCCCCAACTTCATGCCTACACCGGTGGCTACTTGGGTGGTGTCGGCTCTGCGTTGCAGCAAGCCCTCGGGGTTGCGGTCGAGGAGGTTGCTCCACTGGCATCTGCCGAAACCGTCACCTTGCTTGACGGCTCCATCCAGGGCGCCGCGACGGACTGGCAGGAACGTGTAGAGGTCCGCGACGCTGAGGTACTCGCCTCCTTTGACGACGGGTTCGCCGCCGGACAGCCCGCGATCACACGCCGCGAGCACGGCGCCAACTCCGGAATTGCTCCGGGCGCCGCGTGGTACGTCGGCACCCAGCCCACAGCACCGCTCATGGACGCGCTCGTGGAGCGGTGGCTTGCCGATGCTGGAATCAGTGCGGCGTTCGCGGCACCAGAGCCTGGGGTCGAGACGATCGTGCGTGGAGGCTTCCGGTTCACTGGCAACCACACCGCCGAGCCCCGAACCGTGACTATCGCGGGCAAGACCTGGGAGCTGGAACCGTACGGCGCACACTACGAGCCGATCGCTACCTGACGTTCCCCAGGGAACACGCTATGCGGCCGCGGATGCCATGCCCCGGTACTCGAATCTCTCCCTGCCCCCGCGAATCGGCTTGCGCTCGCGGTCCACGTCTGCCGGCGGCACGAACCACACCTCCGCGCCGCGGACAGAGATGTCCCAGCCATCTCGATGTAGGCGTTGATGACATGTCGTGCACAGCAGAATCCCATTCGACAGGTCGGTACGGCCGCCGTCCCGATCCCACCACTGAATATGGTGAGCCTGACACCATATGGGCGGCGCGTGACAGTGTGCGCATCCGCCGTCCCGCTCGACCAAGGCCATCCGCTGCGCTGGCGAGAACAGCCGCCTCGAGCGTCCCAGGTCGAGTACCTCGGACGGCCCGCCCATGACCATGGGAACCACGCCGGCGTCGGCGGCCATGCGGCGAATCGCCTCCACTGACATGGGCTGATCGAATCCATCGATCTCACCCAGGCCCAAGCCCGACTTCAACTCCGCGAGCCCCACCCGCACCACGACGGTGGTCTTGGTAGGCGGGAGGTCTTTCGCTTCGCAACCCAAGCAGTGCCCCGCGAGGGTGGCGAGCGCATCCGCGCGAATCTGGGGCACGGTGCGGTCATCCACACCTGCACTATCGCCCATGCCCACACCGGAGCCATCACGCCGCCCGCGTAGCACGTCCGTCACCATGGTTTCGATCACGGCCTTGAGCGGCGCGGCGGTCTCGGGATCGAGCCTCCCGTCCACCACCACGACCCCTTGCCGGTTCTCGAAGATGTTCAGGTACCGCCCTCGGCGCCGCGCCTCTTCCTTGAGCGCCAACGCAGCAGGGTCAAGCTCAGCTTCCATCTGGCGGATCACGACCGCAAGCCGGTCCAACGGAAGGTCCTGTGCCCGCTGCACAAGGTGACGCTCAGCATCGGCCAGAATCCCGGGTTCCAGTACCAGCGCAAGTCGCGTCAGCGAGTCTCCCACCGCATTCGCCCCGTCGATGCTCAGGAATCCGCCGGTCACTGCGCCCGCCAGCTCCACAAGTCGCAGGGGCTCAGGCTCGCCAGGCACGCGGTCCTCAGGTCTCAGCTCCGGTGCGGTCGCATCCAGAGTGGTCCTGCCCACGCTGATGAGCCGCCCAGCCTCCGCAGTGGTGCCGCCGGTGACGGCCGCGATCATCTGCTTGGGATTCGCGAAGCCCTTGCGGCGCGCGATGTCACCCGCGCCATTATCGGCAGTGGAGCGCCGTGCGATTTCGGCCGATGCTCCCGCCAGGGCCGCGTCAACCCTCCGGCGGGCTTGCGCGACCTCCTGCACCAGGCTCACCAACTCATCGGTGGAAAGTGCCTCCCACTCCGGCGCGCCCCAGCCTACGAGCTCGCCCGTGGCGAACTGCCTCGCTAGGCGAGGTGCAGAGGTGGCAGTCGAGGACATACGCCCAGTGAAGCAGCAGGACCCGCCTCACGTTCGGGGCCCCACTAAGCCCGAGGAGAGTCCACGCGAAACCGGGCCTGTGGACATCAGTCGCGCGGTTGCGGCGAATACGCTCAGCCGCCAGCCGCCAGCCGCCAGCCGCCAGCCGCCCAGGTCCGCCGTGGCCCGCCAAGAAACGAACGGTCGTGCTAATCTCGCAAGGGTGGCGGGCACCACGCCCCCACCGCCGTCCGCCAGGGCGCACCAAGAGGAGACACCATGACGCAAACCATCCATGCCGGAGCCGCATCTAGCGCGCATCCATCGTCCGAGCCCAGGCTGCCCAACTGGGGCAACGCCTTCTCCGGAGCCGATGTCACAATAGAGCCACAAGAGATCCTCGAGGACCTGACCTACGGGCGTGAGTAATGAATCCAAAGGCACCAACGCTGAGCAAGGGCGACGCGACGCGCACCGCCATCCTGCACCAAGCGCTTGAGTTGTCGAGTGAACTGGGGTTCGAAGGTCTGACCATCGGCGTGCTCGCGGGCAAGGTGGGAATGTCAAAGAGCGGGCTCTACGCCCACTTCTCCTCCAAGGAAGACCTGCAGTGCGCTGCCCTCGACGCCGCTGCCGACCGGTTCTTGGAAGTCGTGGCGCGACAAGCGCTCACGGCTCCCCGCGGCCTGCCCCGCCTCGAGAGACTACTCACTCAGTGGATGCACTGGGAACGCGACGAGTTCGCGGGTGGCTGCCCCTTCATCGTTGCCGCCTCCGAGTTTGACGACCGCCCTGGCGTGGTCCGCACCAAGCTCGCGGAGTACTTCAACACCATGATCGTCTTCATCGACAAGGCCGCCCAGATTGCCGTGGAAGAGGGCCATTTCAGGCCAGACCTCGATCCCCGTCAGTACGCGTTTGAGTTCTGGGGCTCGATGCTTGCGTACCAGCAGTTCCTCCGGCTCCTCGAGGCAGACGACGCCGAACGGCTCCTGCACTCCGCGATGGCGCAACTCAACGCGCGCGCTAGCGCGTAGCGCCCCGCTAGCGCCTCGCACCGTACCCGGCCCCAGCATCGGCCGCCCGGAATACCTCCACCTACCCCCGCGTTCACCTCCGCGCAAACACATCGCTACTAGGAGGTCCCCATGTCAACCATCACAGTGCTAGGCGGAACCGGCTACGCAGGCTCGGCCATCGTCGCCGAGGCAGCACACCGCGGCCACACCGTCACCGCCATTTCTCGGTCCCAGCCAGACCAGCCCGTGGACGGCGTCACCTACATCCAGGGCTCAGTGCTTGATCCAGACATCCAGGCGCGCGCCTTCGCGGGCGCGGACGCCGTGATCTCGACCACCTCGCCGCGTGGCGACATGGAGGGCAAGCTCCCCGGACTCCACCGCGAACTGCTTTCCAAGGCGGCCGATGCTGGTGCCAGGTTGGGCGTTGTAGGCGGGTTCTCGCCGTTGCGGCCCGCGCCCGGGGCTCCGCGATTCTCCGAGGGCGAGATTGACGAGACGTACCGCACCGAGGCGCTCGAGGGTGCCGCTGTGCTCGAGGTGATGCTCGCCGCTCCCGAAGGTGCTGACTGGGTCTACTTCAGCCCCGCCGCACAGTTTGGATCCTATGCGCCGCACGCCAAGCGCGGAACCTACCGCCTGGGTGGCGACGTCGCGCTGTTCGATGCTGACGGAGTTTCCGCGATCGGGGCCGAGGACTTCGCCATCGCGATTCTCGACGTGATCGAATCGGGCGAGCACTCGCGCGAGCACGTCTCCGCGGCCTACTAGTGTGTAGCGACGGAGCCTGCCAACGCGGGCTCCGTCCGCACCACACCGCGCGCAGGCCCACGCGAAGCATCGCGCTCGCCCAGCTTCGCGGTCGCAGCGATCCAACGCTCGCGCGTAGCAACGTCGGTGTGACGAACCATCGCGAAGCGCTTGATCCCCACCACCTTGATGCCGACGTACCAGAGAGTCGCGTGGCGCACGCTGACGTCGGCTGCCTGCCAGTACCACGCGAGGTTCCACCAGCCGGGGGAGTCCATGGTCGTGAACACCCGCCCGGTACGCCCGCGCAGCATTTTCTCCCAGCCGCGCTTGCCCACGTAGCGGTGCGCGAACCCGGCCAGCAGCACCGCGTCCAGGTACGCCTTGAACGCAGCGGGGTAGGTGCCCCACCACTGCGGGTAGAACAGGCTCACGTGGTCGGCCCACTCCAGGTCCGCCACGTAGCGGGCAACGTCGGCATCGAGCGGAGCGTCGCCTTCACGCGGCATCCGGAGGTCGTTGATGTGGCGCGGGTGCGCGGGGATCGGGTCCGTGGCGAGGTCCACGATCCGCACCTCGGCGCCGGCCTGGCGCGCGCTGTCAGCGTAGGCGTGAGCCAGCGAGTGGTTGAGCGAGCCGGCCAACGGCGTGCCGATGACGATCAGGATGTTGGTAGCCATTAACAATGCCCCTTGTCGTGGAGGATGGATGTGAGGGTGTTGAGGTGAGCGTTGAGCGCGGTGACCGAGAGCGCCCCGGGCGTGGTCGCCGGGTCCAGGCGCGGGTCCGCGAACATCGAGGCAAAGGCTTCTTCAAGATCGGCCGATGCTAGCCTCACCAGATCTTCCGCCGCCGGGGTGAGAGACACCATGACTCGGCGCGCGTTCTCAGGATCGTCGGAGGTGGTGATCCAGCCACCGGCAACCAGGGACGGCACGCGCTTGGACACCGCGGCGCGGGTGACGCCCAGGCATGTGGCGAGGTGCGACAGGTCAGAGGGCTGCTCTGTTGCGAGGATCGCAAGGAACTGGAACTGACTGAAGCTCACGTCGTATTGATCGCGCAAGACCTCGTCTGCGTAGGAGTCCAGTGCGGAGACCAACTCGTGGAGTGTGTAGGTGATGTTCTCGGCCATGAGCGATAGTCAACCAGTTGACATCCGTCTTGTCAACCAGTTGACAACAGGGTGTCAGTCGTAGAATTCGGTGAAAGCACTTTGGGGGAGGAGAGCACATGACCCAACCACCCACGCCCTTCGAGGCTCACCCCTCGGGCGCATACCTGCACGGCACCAAGGCGGAGCTTGCCACGGGAGACCTCCTGGTCCCGGGCCGCGACTCCAACTTCGAGGACGGCCGCATCTCCAACCACGTCTACGTTTCCAAGACCCTGGACGCCGCCGCATGGGGCGCCGAGCTCGCCGCAGGCGACGGCCCACCACGGATCTACGTCGTGGACCCCGCCGGCCCACTCGAGGACGATCCCAACGTCACCAACAAGCGCTTCCCGGGCAACCCCACGCTGTCCTACCGCACCAGCGAACCCGTCAAGGTAGTCCGTGAGCTACGCGACTGGACAGGCCACACGCCCGAGCAGATCCAGGCTATGCGCGACGGCCTCGCGGACCTGACCCGTCGCGGCGAGAACGTGATCCTGGACTAGGTGGATTCGGAGGCTTATTCTAGGTTACTGATGTAGCCTTGAATAACGGCGAAGGCTAGTCAAGGGTAGGAAGGGCGGTGGCGTGTGAGCGATCGCACCTTGAAAGACCCGGACAACGCCCGCGGCTGGGAGTCGGTGGGCCATGAGGCGTTGAGCTGGTCCCTCCCGCCCGAGGCAGAAGGCACCGTGGACATCTTTGTGCTACGGCGGCTCGAATCGACCACCTACAGTGCGTCCATTCCGGCAACGATTGCCGGGTCGGATCCCGAGGCAGCGTTGTATCCCGCCCTGCGCCGCGAAGCCGCCGACGCGCTCACGTCCATTGCACTCTTCGACGCGGAAACCGGCGCGCTTCCGGTAGCGATGCCTGCAGTGTTGTTGAGGTCGGAATCGGCCTCGAGCTCTCAGATCGAGAACCTCTCCGCGACCGCGCGCACGATCGCCGCGGCAGCGCTCGGTGCGCGCGTCGGTGGAAACGCCGCGTTGATCGCCGCCAACGGGCAAGCCATGGCCCAAGCGATAGCGGTGGGCAAGGGAGTCACCCGAGACAGCATCATTGAGATCCATCGCACGTTGTTGGAGCGGACGGACCCTGACATCGTGGGGCGTCTTCGCGATCGCCCCGTGTGGATCGGGAAGTCGTCTGTCAGCCCGCACGGTGCCGACTTTGTGCCTCCGCATTACTCGCGCGTTCCTGCAGCGATTGAGGACCTTTCCGCGTTTGCCGCCCGTTCGGATGTTTCTGTCTTGGTGCAAGCGGCGGTGGTCCACGCGCAGTTCGAGACCATCCACCCTTTCGAGGATGGCAACGGCCGTACCGGCAGAGCGTTGGTCCACACCGTGCTTCGCGGCTCGGGCTACGCCAACCACTCAACTGTTCCCGTGTCGGCTGGACTACTCGGTACCATCAACCGCTACTTCGACGCGCTCACCGCATACCGAGCGGGCGAGCTTGCCCCCATTGTCGAAGCGTTCGTTGGAGCCACGCATCTCGCCATCGCGAATGGACGCACGTTGGCGAGAGACTTGGTGGAGCTCAGGGAACAGTGGCGCAGTGTGGTGAAGGCGCGCTCAGACTCCAGCGCGTGGCGGCTCCTTGACGTGATCGTCGAACAGCCCGTGGTGAACTCTGAGTACGTGAGACGCACCTTGGGGCTGTCAGCGCAAGGTGCGTTCAATGCGCTGGAAGTGCTCACCGGTGCCGGTGTCCTTACCCAGAACTCGCGCGACAAGCGAAACCAACTGTGGCAGGCGCAGGGCGTGCTGGATGCGATGGATGCCTTCGCGGAACGGGCGCTGAGGCGCAGTGTCTAGGAGGCTCGCCTGGGCGGCCACGGCACCAGCATGGACGTCACCCGCGCGTACCCGGCAAACTCGGGGTGGCGCGAGCGCGAGATCGATTCGGTAAAGATGGTCGACCCGAAGAACAGCCCCGTGAGAGCCACTGCACCCAATCCCGTCCACAACCACGGAGTCCCAGCGGCGACGGCCGCGAACGCCAGCACCACCCACCACTGAGCGATCTCAAAGAAGTAGTTGGGGTGGCGGCTATAGCGATACAACCCCGTGGTGAGGATTCCGCGCGCCGACCCGCCCTGGTAGAAGTTCCACCGCTGCTGGTCCGCGACCGTCTCCCCCACGAGCAGCCCCAAGAAGACCAAGGCGAGCGCCCACTCGACTAGGCCTAGGTCACCAGGGTGAGTCTGCATCGTCCACATGGGCAATGTGATCGCGAGCAACAGCGCGTTCTGGAATCCCGCGATGAACACCAGGTTGAACAGCGCGTAGGCCCAGCCGGGCATGCGGCCCCGCAGGATCGCCCACCGGTAGTCCTCGCCGCCGGGGGCATAGCCGCCGCGTCGCCAGAAGTTGAACGTCAGCCGCGCGCCCCACAGGGTGATGAGGACGGCCACCAGCGTGACTCGCGCGTCCCAGGCGTGCGCGGCGAACACCCAGGCGTACGCGATGGGCACGATCGACCAGATGCGGTCGGTCCACGAGTACTCGCGCGTCACGACGGACGCGAGCCAGCAGGCAGCGGCCACGCCGCCGCAGATCCACAGGTTGATGGCGAGAGAGGTCATGTGGAGAGGCTATCGGAACGGGACGGGGGTGCCGCTAGCTGAGTGAAGGTGGCAGTGGATCCGGGGACTAGGCGTTGTCCGGCGCGCGCCGGCGTTCCCATGCTTTCGCAATGTGCTCGCGCATAGCGGTCGCGGCGGTGTCGCCATCGCCCGCGATGATCGCCTCAAGCACCGCAAGGTGCTCCTCAAGCGTTACCTGGGCTGCCTCATCCGAGGTGTGGCCGGTGAAGCGACTGCTTTCGCGAGCACGCGAGAACATGATGCGTGTGATGTTCGCAGCGAGTCGGATTCCCGACTGCTCCATCACGACGTCGTGGAAAGCGGCATCGGCCTCGTTGTAGGCAGAAATATCGTCGATCTGCGTTGCCGCGCGCTCGAAGGCCGCGCGAAGTTCGGCGGTGCGCTCGGGTGTCTGACGTTCGGCGGCGGCGCGCGCCATGGTTGCCTCGAGGCTGCCGCGAACTATCGCGAGTTCATCGAGCACTTCAAGGGTCTCGTCGTGGTCCACGAGTGCCGAGAGGACGTCGGGGTCCAGCACGTTCCACTGTGCTGCCGGGTTGACGATGGTCCCGCGGCCCTGGCTGACGGTCACCAGGCCCTTTTCTTCGACGCGCTTGACGGATTCGCGGATGACGGTGCGGCTTACGGCGAACTGCTGGCTGAGCGTCGCCTCAGGGGGCAGAACTTCCCCTGGCGCGACCTCGCCGGTGACGATGGCGCTGACCAGGTCTCGCACCACGGCAACGCCCAGGTTGGCGGCACGTACACGCACCACGCCGTTGCCCAGAATGCTCTGTCCTTGCGGCTTGGCAGTCGCGAGCGGCTGCGCTTGGTCCTTGGTCATGTGCTCATCCTACTTTCGTGGGCTGAGGGCGGCGTGGACGGCACGCGCGACCGCCGAGACTTGTACGATGTAGTACGAATACTACTCTTGAATGAACGGAGTTCGCGATGCGAAGCGTCGACATCGCCGGCGGCGTCACCCTCACGGAACTTGGTATGGGCGGATCGCAGTTGGGCAACCTGGGCCGCGAGTCTTCGGATGAGCAATGCGCCGCCGCGATCGACGCCGCATGGCAGGGCGGCGTGCGCTACTTCGACACGGCTCCTCATTACGGCCTGGGCCTGTCAGAGCGCCGCCTTGGCACCCTGCTGCGCGCCTATCCGCGCTCGGACTTCACCATCTCCACCAAGGTGGGAAGGCTCCTGGTCCCCACACCTGAGCGCGCGGCGGTTTGGGACGACGGCGGGTTCGCCGTGCCAGCAATGCACAGGCGCGAGTGGGACTTCAGTCGCGACGGCATCCTGCGTTCCATCGAGGGCAGCCTCGAGCGATTGGGTATGGACTCGTTGGACATTGCCTACCTGCACGACCCCGACGACCACTGGGAGGCTGCGTCCACCACCGGCATCGGAGCGCTGATCGAGCTGCGCGATCAAGGCATGGTGCGAGCCATCGGCGCCGGGATGAACCAGTCCGCGATGCTCGCGGACTTCGTGGACCAGTGCGACGTTGACGTCGTGATGCTCGCCGGGCGCTACACGTTGATCGAGCGCCACGCCACAGTGGATCTGCTTCCGCGAGCACTGGAACGCGGCGTGGCCGTGGTCGCGGCGGGCGTCTACAACTCTGGCCTGCTCAGCAAGCAAGACATCACGGATGACGCGCGGTTCGACTACGGTGCAGCATCGGCATCCGTGCTCGCGCGCGCACGCGACATGGCTGCGGCGTGTGCAGCTCAGGGCGTCGAACTTCCTGAGGCGGCGATCCAGTTCCCGTTGCATGATCCGGCGGTAGTGAGCGTGGTCATCGGTGCTCGGGACGGCGTGCAGGTTGATCAGGCGTTAACTCGGTTGTCCTGCCGCATCCCCGCAAAGCTGTGGGGCGAGATCGACGCGATCGCGCATCGGCCGGAGTAAACCCAACTCGCAAGCAGACGTGCTAAGCGACCGAGCCGCCGCTGGAGAGCCGCAGGCCCGCGCGCGTAGGGCGCACGTGCGGACCTGCGGCGGCCCGCCACCCGGGTTCGTTGTGCTGGAGCGTGGCGATGGCCGCCTCGTCCACCTCGACCCCGGCCCCGGGCTTGTCGCCCAGGATGATGCCGCCGTCCGCGATCTCCTCGTCGATGGTGAGTCCAAAGGGAGTCCCTGTGTCTTGGACCTCGGCCGAGAGGTGATTGGGCACTGCCGCTGCTGCGTGCGCCACGGAGGAGTTGGCGGTGAGCCCTACGGGGCTCACGGGCAGGTCACGGCTGTGGGCGGCAATGGCGACGCGCAAGAAGTGGGTGACACCCCACGTGGCTGCGGCCTGGACGATGTCCACGCCGCCTGCGTTCAGGAGCGGGCGGTACTGCTCGAGGCCCGTGAGGTTCTCTCCGGTGGCGACGGCGGCGCGGATGCACCCGCTGAGCCGCGCGTGGCCCTCGGCGTCCCAGCGACGCAGCGGCTCTTCGATCCACGCGAGGTCCAGCGACTCTTCGAGCTTGGTGACGTAGCGCACGGCCTGCTTGAGGTTCCACGACTCGTTGACGTCCAGCATGAGGCTGGGCTGGGGGGTGTTGACGCGGAGCGCGTCGGCGATGATCTCAAGGCGCCGAATGTCGGTGGCGAGGTGGCGCCCGCCCTTGAGCTTGCCGCTGGCGAATCCCCGGCCGGCCATCTCGGTGTAGAAGGCGGCCAGGGCATCTTCGTCAAGCGCGATATCGAGGCCCGAGGCGTATCCCGCGACAAACCGGTCGCGGCCGCCCAGCAGTCGCCACAGCGGCTCGCCCGCGAGCTTGGCCTTGATGTCCCACAGCGCCATGTCGAAGGTGCCGATGCCGCCGAAGGTCGCGCCCGCGTGACTGGCCTTGAACACGCGCGAGAGCATGCGGTCGTAGAGGGCGGTGACGGCGCGCGGGTCTTCGCCCTCGATCGCGGGGAACAGTCGCTCCAGGTCCTGGTGCGAACCCATGCCCACGCCGCTGACGCCCTCGTCGGTGTCCACGATGACGAGGGGAACCTCGGTAATACCAGAGGCGATGTGCCCGTTGACGTCGCCAACAGGGCGCTTCCAGTCGTGAATCGTCTGGAGCGTGCGGTAGCCCGTGATCTTCATTGCTGTCCTCGATAGGTCTCGCGGCTGCTGCCGCACGGATTCAGCATACATCACACGTCTTTTGTATTCTAGTCGTGCGTGGTACTGATTGCGAAGGTGATGGGCTGGGCGTGTGGTGGGCGGTTGCTTCAAGATCGGCCGATGCCGGGGGTAGTAGGTCGTTGGAGCCAGGCTGAGCATCGCAAGCAGTTGGCGTGTGGCGTCCACGTAGCGCTCGACAGGAGAGCTGACTGGGCACGGGACAGTGGCCGCTCACGTACGCAGAACCGTTGGGGGCGCGTTCTTCGGGAGTCGCGTCGCCGCGGATCCACGGGATGCACTCGATTCCCAAGGCGGACTGCGCCACTATAGGGCGGGGCCACGACATTTCGCGCCGTCGTCAAGGCGATGGTGGTGCAACGCTTCCCATTAGGTGCCGGTGACGCTGGCTCGTCGAAGTCTCTGCGTCCAGGAGACCATGACGAACTCGCGCGGAGTCTCTACCCTAGAAACACCGAGCGTTACTTCGATGCTCTCGCAGACGCTAGAGAGGCGGTTGCGGTACTCGTGGCAGACGGAATCGATGTGGCGCGCTGGGTTGACGCTGACGGGTTCATGGACCGAGGGCTTTCGGCTATCCGGGATGAGTTGGCCCGTCGACTCGTCCGGTAAGTTCCGGTTCTCCGTGGTCCTCAACTGCCCCCCACGTCGTGAGTGAAAGTCGAGATACTTGGGAAGAGGGTCGTGAGGCTGGGTCGCTAAGAGTCACGACGTCCGCGTCGAGTCAATGAAGTGGGTCATCGCATCGAGCCGGTGCGCCCAGAATAGGGTTAGTCCGCGCGCTTGCGCGCTCTCAAGGTTGCGCAGCTTGAACACTCCAGATAGCACTGCCGCGGGTATCACGGTAGCCGTACCGAACGCTTTGAGCCACACCTCGGCTTTCGCCGCTGCATCATTGTTGAGCCTCTTGACGCTGTTGGTCGAGGAGTTGGAAACCTTGCACTCGATGGGAAGCACCCTGCCATCCCAGATCCTCACGATGAGGTCTGCCTTTCTACCACCGAAGTCGCTCTCTCGGCAGAACTCGCCCACGCCAGGAAAGTGGGAGACATTCTGGATCACACGAGTTGGGACCTGAGTGAAACCATTCCGCGTGAGGGCCTCAGCGACCGCTTCCTCCTGCTCGTCTTTCGCTTCGTTCCGTCGCGCCGTCTGGACTTTCTGGGTCGCAATCATCGCAGCGGTTGCAACGATGGCGCGTTCCCGTTCAGCCTCGGTCGGCTCTCGCTCTTCGCCAATCCAGGGGAATCTGACTCGATCCAGGCCAAGAAAGATGGTGTCGATGATGAGCTTCGCCATCTCTGGATCGAGCCGTAGCCTGGTCGGTGCTAAGCTCACCCCTGCTCCAGCGAGTTCCTTCAGGTCATCAGCGCTGATCGGTGGACCAGCGATGTATCTGACTGAGGTGAGCATATCCGCACGCGCGAGTTGCTCGGCCGCCTGATCGCGTAGGAGTGTGAGATCGACCGTAGCTTCTATGAGTTCCTCTAGGGCGCTACGGAAGTTGTCAAACTGCTCAAGGTACTGCTCCAGCGGTTCATGCATTCGCGCTTCGCGGAACTTCTGAATGGCCTCGGCGGCGTGAAGGCCTAGCTGTTCCTCATCCCATTGTGGCGGCGGAACTTGGACCACTGAACTCTCCTTCGCTCAGGGACTCTAGGCTGGGGATAGGCAGACGTTCCATCTCCCGTGGCTCAAACTTCGTAAGTCCACCCGCGTATACACGTCCCTGGGCCAGGGTAACGGCTGAGCGCAGATAAGACGCGAGATTATCCAGCGTGGCGGTCGACAGTTCTTGCCTCGGGTACAGGCCATGGGCGATATTGATGTGTCGAGCTTCCACGTCATTGCGAACGAATGCCGGCGGACGGCGGGCCATATAGGTCGCTAGGACTGGGGCCGGATCGCGCAAGCCGACGCTCCACCACGCTCTCCTATTGGCTGCGACGTAGCCGTCTTGGACGTTCTGCTTCTTGGCAAGTCGGAGAAACCGATCCACGAGTTTACGATCTTCTGCGTCGAACGTGTCCAGGTCTACTGGTAGGTCAATGACACGCTTGAGACTGCTAGATGCCGCGAGTCTATCGCCGGCACCGAAGAGTTCGCGCGCCTTGGTCACTGAGGGGAACAGGACCCTAGCCGGCAGATCGACGTCGCCATCCCGATGGACCCAGATCTTGTTCGCCCCGGTGACGGCACCACGGTGCACACGGCAGAGTTCACCCAGTTCGATGTACCCGTCAGGCAACTTCGGCGTTACGCGTGTTAAGACAGACCACCGACTCGCCTCAGCCAAACGTTGGCGCGAGACCGCCCGGCCGAAATCCAGTCTCCCGAGGTCCGAAACCGTTTCGACACGACGCACTAAGATCGACTCGGGCTGATCCCCGAGTCTGAAGCAGGTGATGGCCCCGGTTGTCGTAGCGTCTACAAATGGCGCGGCCTTCGAGTCCAGCACGTGGAGTGACTCGCCCCCGAGACCGTCTAGTAGCAGGTCGCGTACGAGACTTCCGTAATTCACATCCATCCATTCAGCGCTTGTGATGAACGTGCCGTAGTCACCTGGCCGCCCGTGCTCGGCCGTTGCGAGGAAGAAGTGGACGTGCAGTCCTGCAAGTCCACTGGCCTTCAATCCTCGGTTGCGCGCAGTCTCGTGTAGCCACGCTTTCCACTCAGGGGCGATTTGGTGGTGCCGAACGTATGGCGGATTGCCTATGAATAGCGTCGGCCCGGCAACGTCCGGAAGCTTCAACGCACGGTAGTCTCCCACCTGAACGGTTGAGCGACCAGTCAAACCCATCACCGCCAGGTTGGCACGCAACATCAGGGTAGCGAGCGGATCGATATCGGAGCCATAGAGCGTGGCCTCAGGAAACTCTGCGGCCGCCGCCAGGAGATACCGGCCAGAGCCTGCGCCAGGATCAACCACTCGTACGGGACGCTCTCGGTCGCTCGCCCAGGCAACCATAGCTTCTACGATCGCGCGAGGCGTGTAGGTTTGTCCGAGCGGCCGTCGCTCCTGAGGTGTTTGGATCGCGCAATACGCATCGCCGAGCGGGTCCTGACCTGACCGAATCAGGTCCTTGAGCCAGTGAACCTCCCAAGCTGACGGCTCGCCTCCGGCTTCCGCGACTAGAGTCGCCTCGCTGTCGGACAGACCGCCTCCCTCACCCGCGCCCAAAGCGCGCGCGAAAGCCACAAGTTCGGGGATAGAAGTTGGCAGGAACATGTCGTGCATGTTCTCAGGAAGCTCCGACATTCTCGGTCGCTCATTCACGAAGACGGAACACCCCCGGCTTCACGCGCTCGAAGTAGCGCTTGTCTTGGAGCGCGCTACGGTATGACGAGTCGGGCGCTGTACCAATTATCGGCTTGACCGACTCTTTAATCTCCGCTATCGACGCCTCACCGCCGTTCAGGGACCCAAGATGCTCACGCATCGCGTTCTTCAGTTCGTTGTGCGGGCGACGTAGACTCTTCATCTTGCGGTCATCCTCCGACGTCGACGTTATACGGTCGACACTACCACCGTGTTGTGGAACCGAGATGTGTTCGCCGCGCGGCCGGAAGTGATCGAGGATGGCCATTGTCGCTTGTGCCGCGTGGAACAGTTCACGAGTCGCGTCAGACACAGCGCGAGACACGTGAAAACGATGAACCGAGACATCACCAAGTGGGCCCCGTCGGGCTCGAACCGACGACCCGCGGATTAAAAGTCCGCTGCTCTACCAACTGAGCTAGAGGCCCCGAGGGTCCATCCTAGCCGCGCCGCCCCCAGCCCGCGCCCAGCCCCCATCAGACGTAGCCTGAGAGAAAGCCGCCACCACCCCCCAGCGCAAGGAGTTCGCCATGAACGACAAGCCCCGCCGCCCCAAGGATCAGAACCCCGCGGACCGCGACATGCCCATCAAGCGCCCCACCGCCGCGGACCACCGGCCGGACCAAGGCGACGACGGCACCGGCAAGCACGCCCACCATGGCGAGGTCCACAACCAGAACCTCGACGCCAAGCTTCCCAACCCGGCGCAGCTTCAGAAGCAGCAGCGCAGCCCCAACATGAACACCGAGAAGAACAAGTAGCGCCGCGCGCCACCAACGCCAGCCGCTAGAAGCAGGCCCCCGCCACATTCCCGGAGTTCGATGCCTGCCAGTTGGGGTCCTCGCCAGCCATGATCACGCGCATCAAGATCACCGTGGGCGGCGTGCCCGGCGGCTGGAAGCCTTCCGAGTCATCCTGCACCTCGAACACCACGTAGCCGTTAGCGCCCTCGATCCAGTAGATCTGCGAGAGCGCATCGCTCACGCCCGTCACCAAGTCCGGGTACGCGGCCTGCACGTCCGTGAGCAAGGAGCCAATCCCGATTCCCTCGGGCGTGGTCAACGTGTCACTGAACACGTCGATGCGCCACAGCGGCAACGCGCCAGACACATCCACACCAAACGGCCGCATCTCCCACCCGTCCGGGTGCATCCCTAGCGAGTAGTCAGCGATCCACCGGTCCAGATCACCAGAGGTGATGCCCAGCTCCGCGCTGTAGCACGAGTCCACCTCGAGGAACAGCATGGCCGCACCGGTGTTGGTCGCGAGCGGCACACCAATCTGCAGCGGCAGGATGCCGTCCGTCGTGACATACAGGTCGCTCAGCGGCGGGTGCGGATCAAACACCGGCTCCGGCGAGGGCGTCGGCTCCGGCGTGACAATAGGCGATGCCGCCGGGCTGGGCGACGGGCTGGGCGTGGCGTCGGGCTCCGCATCGCAACTACCTGCGGACAGCACCATCGCGGCGATCACGGACACAACCAAGATGCGGGGAGTCTTCATGCGCCCAGGCTAGCGCGACATTCGGGACAAAACTAGAGGGAGTCTTGGAGGGCCAAACGCGCACTACCCACGCGCTCGCGGCCCGGCCGCCGTGCTGAGAAGCTTGTGAGCCGCGGACTCGTTTGGCACCGCAATGTCCGTGGACCACGCGCCAGCGTGAATCGTGATCATGGCGACGCCTGGGTAGACTTCGTTGGGCTCAACCACAATGCGATCAATCGCGCTCAGCGGCACTACCAAACGGGCTGACGAATGTACCGGCGTGTTCCCGCGCACCAACCACGCGTGCCGTCCAAAGATCTCGAGCGCGTGCTCATCCACGGTGAACACCGCTCCCTGAAGGGTCATGGGCGACAGCGCGTGAGCGATGCTTCGCTTGGCGGCCTCAAAGCCCTCGCCTCCGGGCTTCACATGCCGGCGCCCGTAGCTGGCCCATGCGCGCAACTGGGGGTTGCCGCGGCGGGTTTCGAGGAAGTCGCTGACCAACAGTTGGTCGGCATTGGCAACGCCCGGAGTCTCGCTGAACCCCGCGAGCCTTCCAGCACCGCTCTGTATCGCAGCGCCTATCGGCCCAGGTGCACCGGTGGCCGTCACTTCGCGGAGCTCATTGACCATGGCGGTGATCTTGGGCCGCGTTGCCGCGTTGTAGCGCACGGTGGTTGACGCCCCACCGGACGTCGCGACTGTCAATCGGCCATCGAGCAACGTGGCGACATCCTTTACGGCGACCACCTCTGCGAACGGCGCAGTGAACGAGTCATACCCGCGTGGGTCCGCTGGCGCCGCGCTCAGTGCGGCCTCGCTGGTGATGCGGCTGAGCACCGTGAGTTGCGTGTCCTCGAGGATCAGCAGATGGTCGTAGAGATCCATCTCCGGCTTCGCTTCCCTGCGGGGAATGTTGCGCGGCACTTTGAGCACTTGGCGCGCGGTAGCGAAGTCCAGAGGGTGGGTGCGGAACAGGCGCGGTACGTCTTCCGGACCCTCGACCTTGTCGATCCACGGCCCAAAGCGGTCGTACTCGCTGACCCCTACCCAGGCGTTGCTCATAGTCCAGTCTAGGACTACAGCCCCGCCGCGAGTAGTCCCGCGAACACCACCACTCCCACGAGCAGGGTCAAGCCAGCTGATTTCTTCCACAACGCCACACCCACCGCCACCGCGGCAGCGATGTGCCACGCGCCGGGCGCACGCCACTGGGTGCCCTCCAGCAGCAGCGAGTTCGCGATGATTGCCGCCATCGCGGCCGGCGCGACCAACACAAGCGACCGTTTGACCCGCTCAGGCAGTTGACGCGGCCCGCCAAGCAGCAGGATCCCTGAGATGCGGATCAGATACGTCCCAATGCCCGCAGCAAGAAAGATCAAGAAAACTCTCATGGCGTCTCCACCCCGCCCGGGCCCTCTTCCTCGCCGACGTTGGGCACCGGCTTGGTTGGCACCAGCGACCCCAGCGCGATTCCAGCCAGCGCGCCCAGCAGCACGTTGAGCCCGTACGGCAAGTCCTTCGTGAGCACCACCACCGCGACCGCCACGAGCGCGGCCGTAAGTGCGGGCCATGTGCGTAGCGCAGGCATGACCACCGCAATGAACATCAGCGGCACGATGAACCCAATCTGCCACGCCTCAGGTATCACCGGCCCCAGTGCGATCCCGGCCACCGTGCCCACCACCCACACCCCCACGAACGGGCCGGACACGCCAAAGATGAACCAGCGTCGGCGAACGGGATCGGGCCACTTGTCGGCGTGCAGCACCGTCATCACCGCTGACTGGTCCGTCATGATGTGCGCAAGCCCCAACTTCCACCGACGGGGGAACGCCGCGTAGACAGGCGCGAGGGCCGCCGAATACAGCGCGAGCCGGGCATTGATCACCAGCGCGGTCAGCACCACGATGACGGCAGGCGCCCCCACGCGCAGTTGGTCCACGATCGCGATCTGGCTGGCCCCGGCCGCTACGGACACCGATGCAAACGTGCCCGTCCACGGATCGATCCCCACGGTGCGGACCAGCGCACCGAACGCAAGGCCGAATGCTGCGGATCCCGCCATGAGCGGTGTCATGGCGCGCGTGCCCGCCCAGAAGTCACGCCATTGCTCGCGGCCGATGCTCGCGAAGGCGGGGGACGGAGGGGTCACCGGCCCATCTTGTCACGCAGAATCGGGGCCACCGCGACGCGCGTTGGCTCCATCTCGCTGACGCCCACCAAAGCGCGATCTAGACTTGAAGCCCTCATGACTGTCCCCTCCGCAGGCTCGTTGAAGCCCGCCCGCCCGGTGTTCGCGGCCACCGTGGCGCGCACCGAGTGGCTGTCGCCCACCATGGTGCGTGTGATCCTCACCGGACCAGAGCTCGCCGCCGTCCCGGACCTGCCCTTCGCGGACACCTACGTCAAGCTCCGTTTTGGCGACGCCGTTCGCGCGTACACCGTCAGATCGCGCGACCACGAAGCCAACGAGCTCGCCATTGACTTTGTGGTCCACGGCGACCAAGGCCTCGCCGGACCGTGGGCAGCCGCCGCCAAACCCGGCGATGCGATCACCTTTCTCAGCCCCGGCGGCGACTGGGCGCCCCGACCCGATGCCCAAGCCCACCTGCTGGTAGGTGACGAGGCGGCGATCCCCGCGATCGCCGCTGCGCTGGAACGGATGCCAGCATCGGCCGTAGTAATGGCCTTTGTGGAGGTGGAATCCGCGGAGCATCACGTGGACCTGCCGGTCACCGACCACACGCAGGTGATGTGGGTGCATCGCGACGAGCACGGCGGCGCGTACGGACCGGGGCTTGTCAAGGCGGTCACGGAGGTGCCGTTCCCGGTGGGGGACGTGGAGGCGTTCGTGCACGGCAACGCTGACATGGTGAAGCCGCTGCGGCGCTACCTGCTGCGCGAGCGCGGCATGGACCGGGCGCACCTGTCGATCTCGGGCTACTGGCGCACTCACCACACGGACGAGGACTGGCGTGCCATCAAACGCGACTTCAACGCCGCGATGGAGGCGGACACCGCCTGACGTGGGCAGCCGGGAACAAATCGGACGGCGTCAGCGTAGAACTAAGTGACGCCGTCACGACGAGAGCCGCGCGGCCGTCAGGTGAAAAACTCGTTGGCTGCCCGGTCCTCTACCCCCCTTAAGAGGCCCGGGCGCTACGCGTTTGCGGCCAGGTGCGTGACGGGGTTCTGGACCTCTCAGTCCGCGTAGGCTGGACCCATAGAGGGAGGAGTGGCGATGAGCCCCACCATCAAGAAGAGCGACGACGAATGGCGCGCTGAACTCAGCGAGGAAGAGTTCCACGTGCTCCGCGAGGCCGGCACTGAGCGTCCCTGGACAGGGCAGTTGCTCGACAACAAGCGCGAAGGCATCTACCGTTGCCGCGCGTGCGGCGCCGAGCTGTTCCGCTCCGAGACCAAGTTTGACTCCCACTGCGGCTGGCCCTCCTTCTTCACGGCCCAGAACGACGCCGTGGTGCTGCTCGAAGACACCGCGCTGGGCATGATCCGCACCGAGGTGCGCTGCGCCACGTGCGACTCCCACCTGGGGCACGTGTTCCCTGACGCCCCGCAAACCCCCACCGGCGACCGCTACTGCATCAACTCGGTGTCGCTGACGTTCTCCGGCGAGGCAGAACTCGCCGCGGAGGCCGAGGGTGCCAAGCCGTTCGACAAGGGCCAAGGCTTCGCGGACCCGGCCACTGGGCCCTACGGCCGCATCTTTGGCGACGGTTAGGCACTGCGTGGTTGAACCGAGGTTCCGGCGTCCCGCCATGCTCGACATGGAGCAAGCCGAACAGATTGAGGGAGACATCGACCCTGCCGACCGCGGGTTGATCGCTCATGAGACGGCCGCGGCCGTGGTGTCCCAAGCACGCGAATCACGCGACCCAGAACTGGTGGCGCGGCTGATCCGCCTGGTGGACGAAGAGGGCATCGACACCGTCGCCATGATGTGGGCCAAGGCCGGCGCCCACACCTTGCCCGGAGCCCTGTGGCGCTTGTACATGCTGCGCGAGTGGGTCAAGTATGACGCCGATGCTGTGGCGAGGTCTTATCACCACGGCGTCCAGGCAGCACACGTGCGCCACGCGATTGCGGGGGTCGAGGATCCTCCCGGTCCGGAGGAGGTCCGCACCCTCGCCGACTCGGTGCTGTCCGGTGTGTTCGCGGGTGACCTCGCCGTGGCCCTGGATCGCGCGGGAGCGTTCTGCCGCGTGGTCGCGACGGGGGCCGCGTTCGAGGCCGAATCAGACTACGGTCACGCCGACAAGCGCGCCCACCGCACCACGATGCGCGCGGCTCAACTGCTACGCACGGGTGAGGACCTCGAGCGGTGCGCGGCGATGTGGGCCGACGGCCGGTTGGACTAGGCTCTGGCGCGTTGGACACGCCGCCAAACCGGAGCATCAGCGCTGGCTCGATGCCGATTTGATCACAGGGTCTAGCGGTTCCTGGCAAAGCGCGTATCCTGAAAGTGACGTCGGACCGCGGTAGCCCCGGGCTCCAACACAAGCCGCCAAGAGCGGCCTTAACGCCGACTGGCGCTCCCGGTCCGATGTCATCAATCTCGCCTCAGACCCGGCCCTTGGTTACGCGCTCACGCGCTCCACTGAGGCTGATCCTTTGTCCACAATGATGGGCCCTACGGTGTCGCGAACGTTGAGCAGGTGGGTCTCAAGAGCCACCACCCGCGGGCCGGAATCGGTGTCGATCACGTGCGCCACCAGCACACCGCCGGCCGGCAAATAGGGGTTCTTCTTGGGCAGCGACCCACGCGTGTACTTGCGCGTGGCGGCCTTCACCATCTCCACGATGGTGGGCATGGTGGGCCGGTGCACGCACACCGCGCGGCTCACGGGCTTGCCCAGCAGGTTTACCAGCGTGGATGCCGTCTGGAGGGGCTTCGAGGCGTGATCGGCCTCCGCTAGCGCGCCGTACACCTTGACCTCAAGCCCCGCGGCCTCGGCGTACGGGCGCACCGTCGCAAGGCACCGTTCGGCGGGGGAAGACCCCACGTGCTTGACCCCAAAGGCGGCAAACAGCGGCACCAGCTGCTTGGCGCGCGCCGTGCCGGAAGACGTCAAGGGCCGGTGCACGTCATCGCGATTCCAGGCTTTGCGGCGCCGTGCGCGAGCGTGGCGCACCAAGACAAACGCGCGGGTGTCGAGCCGGTCGGCCTCGTACGCCTTCACCAATGCCTCGAGCGGCTTGAGATCGTCTTTGAGGGTGATCATCTCCCTGGCCTGCTCGACGGTGAGCCAGCGCTTCTTGTCGATCTCGTGCTTGGGGGCCGATTTCACCTTGGGCCGGGCGCTCAGGCACGGCGCTTTGGAGGACGTCACCTGTGCGGCCCAGTACTTCACCACCTTGGTCTTGCCGGAGCCGATGGTGTACCGGATGGTGGGTAGCGGCTGGCCTAGCGTGACCTGCTTGCCGGTCTCTTCTGCGATCTCGCGGATCGCGCAGTGCGGCAGGGTCTCACCCTTTTCGAGCTTGCCCTTGGGCCACGACCAGTCCTCGTAGCGGGGGCGGTGCACCGCGAGCACCTGCAGTTCATCGTCCCGAACACGCCACACGAGGGCACCGGACGCAATGACCGTGCCTGGCGGATACCGCTTCACTTACCTTTGGCCCTGCGCTTGGGCTGACGCCTAATGTATGTTTCCTGGACGTCTTTGAGGCGCGCTCCCGTGGCGTCTTCGACAGCGCGCAACCACGCGCCGTCCTCCTGCAACTCCCACCCGGAGTACTTGTCGCTCATGCTCATGTCGATGTTCTCGAGCAGTGTGGCCACCTGGTCTGGGTCCGTGATCGCGATGAGTGCCTCGATGCGCCGGTCAAGGTTGCGGTGCATCAGGTCTGCGGAACCGATGAAGACATCGGGCTCACCGCCATTGGCGAAGGCGTAGATCCGTGAGTGCTCCAGGAACCGGCCAAGGATGGACCGGACGCGGATGTTCTCGGACAGTCCCGGCACGCCTGGCCGCAGCGAGCAGATGCCACGGATCACCAGGTCCACCGTGACGCCGGCCTGCGACGCCCGGTACAGGGCGTCCATGGTCTTCTCATCCACGATGGCGTTGGACTTGATCTTGACCCAGGCCTCTTCGCCGCGGCGAGCGCGTTCGGCTTCCGCCTCGATGCGCTCGATGAGCCCCAGGCGCACACCGGTGGGCGCCACGATGAGCCGCTTAAACTTGGCCTTGGGGGCGTAGCCGGAGAGTTGGTTGAACAACTTGGTCAGGTCTGCACCCACGTCGGGATCGCGGGTCAACAGGCCGTAGTCCTCGTAGAGCCGCGCGGTCCTGGGGTGATAGTTGCCGGTGCCGATGTGGCAGTACCGCACCAGGCCGTCCTCTTCTTGGCGGACCACGAGGGACAGCTTGCAGTGGGTCTTGAGGCCCACGAGCCCGTACACCACGTGCACGCCGGCCTGCTCGAGCTTGCGCGCCCAACTGATGTTGCGCTGTTCGTCAAACCGGGCCTTGATCTCGACCAGGGCCAGCACCTGCTTGCCGTTGCGCGCCGCCTCGATGAGGGCGTCCACGATGGGGGAATCGCCGGACGTCCGGTACAGCGTCTGCTTGATGGCGAGCACGCGCGGGTCCACGGCTGCCTGCGCCAGGAACGCCTGCACCGACGTCGAGAAGGAATCGTACGGGTGGTGCAACAGCACGTCGCCGCGGGTGATCGACTCGAAGATGTTTTGCTCGTCGGCCGTCTCCACCGGTGCCAGCTGATGGTGCGTGGTGGGCCTAAACGCCGGGAACTGGAGCTTGGGGCGGTCCAGGTCAGCGATCACAGTGAGGCCGGTCAAGTCCAGCGGCGCGGGCAGGTGGAAGACGTCGTGCTCCGTGATGCCCAGCTCGCGCACCAGCAGTTCGCGAATCCCCGGGGAGAGGTCTTCCGCGACCTCAAGGCGCACTGCGGGGCCAAAGCGGCGGCGCAGCAGTTCGCGTTCCATGGCCTTGAGGAGATTCTCGGCGTCGTCCTCTTCCACCTCGACGTCTTCGTTGCGGGTGACGCGGAAGGTGTAGTGGTTCACCACCTCCATGCCCGGGAACAGGTAATCCAAGTGTGCGGCGATCACGTCCTCAAGGGGCACAAAGCTGCGGGGCTCGTCGCCCAGGGCCGATGCATCGGTCACCTGGGTGGCGCGGCCCTTCGCGTCTACGGACAGGAACCGGGGCAAGGTCTCGGGGACCTTCACGCGAGCAAAGCGATCCTTGCCCGTGTCCGGCTCGCGCACCTCGACGGCCAGGTTGAGCGACAGACCGGAGATATAGGGGAAGGGGTGGGCTGGGTCAACCGCGAGGGGGGTGAGCACAGGGAAGATGTCCGAGCGAAACAGTTTGCGCAGGCGCTCCTGCTCGGAGTCCTCGAGCTCGTCAAAACGCACCAAGTGAATGCCTTCGGTGAACAAAGCCGGCAGGATGTCATCCTCGAAGACCGTCGCGTGGCGGTCCATGAGCACATGGGCGCGCTCCGTCAGCGCCTCCACCAGGCGGGTGGGGCTCATGCCCGTTGAAGACGGCACCGCAAAGCCCGCCGCGATGCGGCGCTTGAGGCCAGCGATCCTGACCATGAAGAACTCGTCAAGGTTGGAGGCGAAAATCGCGAGGTAGCGCGCGCGCTCCAGCAGCGGGGTGTCCGGGTCTTCGGCAAGCTCGAGCACGCGCTCGTTGAACGCGAGCCAACTGAGCTCGCGGTCCAGGAAGCGGTTCTCGGGGAGGTCGTCAACCACGTCCTCGTCCACCGTGACTTCGTGGGGCATCGCGTCCTTGGGCGCGAGCGGAAACACCTCGTCGGTGAGGAGCTCGGTGACGTCGGTGTGGTCAGACATCCCCCCATGGTGGCATGACTCTGCCCCACTGACTAGCCGCGTTACACACTGTTCACACAGCGGCGATCTACCAGCGATATTCGCTCTATCCAAACCGTCGCCGGAGTACTAGGTTGATCTCACTACGCGCGGAACGGGCCGCGTGTATGACTCGCGCTCGCGAGTGGCCTAAGGGGCTGGCATGAAACGTCCATCACTGCAGTCGCGTTTCAGGTACTGGTTCGACAACCTCATGAGCCGCGGAACCGGTGCGTTAGTCGCGGTGCTGGCAGCGGTGGTGCTGCTCATCGTGATCGTCGACGCCATCGTTATTCTGTTGCTGAATGTCCGTCTGGATGGCGTTGAAGAAGACGAGCAAGTGCTCGAGGTGTTCTGGGTCAACCTGCTACGGACCTTGAGTGCCGACGATATCGCTCCAGACAACGGATGGGGCTACCGCTTGGCGATGCTCGCCATCACTGTGGCCGGAGTGTTCATCGCGGCCACCTTGATCGGTATCATCTCCGGCGGCTTCAACGACAAGGTGGAGCAGCTCCGCAAGGGCCGCTCCGCGGTGTTGGAGAGCGAGCACACGTTGATCCTTGGGTGGAACTCCAAGGTAGTGCCGCTGGTGCAAGAGTTGAGCCTCGCTAATCAGTCGCGTCGCAGGCCAGCCATCGTGGTGCTCGCGGAGCGCGAGAAGGTCGAGATGGAAGACGAGATCCGGGCCAAGGTGCCGGACACCCTGGGCACCCGCGTGGTGTGCCGGACTGGCGATCCCCTCGACCAAGGTGACCTGCTGTTGGTGAACCCGTTCGGCGCGCGGAGCATCATCATCCTGGGCGACGAGCAACACTCGGACCCTGACGTCCGTGCCATCAAGACGGCGCTCGCCCTGACCCACCACCCCGAACGCCCCGAACGCAAGCTCCACGTGGTGGGACAGGTCCGCAACTCTGGCAACGCCGAGGTCGCCACGTTGGTGGGCAAGGACGAGGTCAGTTGGATCTTCGCAACGGAGAAGTTTGGTCAGATCACGGCACAGACCAGCCGTCAGCCCGGCCTGAGCAACGTCTACACGGAACTTCTGAGCTTCGAGGGCTGCGAGATCTACTTCAGCGACCAGCCCAGCCTGTACGGCAAAACCTACGGCGAGGTGCTGTTCGCGTTCGCCGAGTCCGCGGTGCTTGGCCTCACGCACGAGGGCTCCGTCATCATGAATCCTGAGTCCAGCCACGTCTACGCCGAAGGCGAGAAGTTGGTGCTCTTCGCCGAAGACGACTCAAGCATCGCGGTCTCACTGCCGCAACTGCCAGACGCTGACGCCCTGCAGCCTCCTGTTCCACACGAGCAACCACCGGAGCACACGCTGGTCTTGGGCTTCAACAAGCGCGTTCCCAACATGCTCAAGGAACTCGACGAATACGTAGCCGACGGTTCGACGGTGACCATTGTCTCCGAGGTCCCCGTGGTGGACCTGGTGGAGTTGCAACACTCCACTGTGTCAGTGGTGGAGGGCAACACCGCTCGCAGGTCGACGCTACTAAACCTCGATGCGACGGCCTTTGACCACGCCATCGTGGTGGCGTACCGGGACGACATGAGCGTTCAGGACGCCGACGCAAAGACGCTCGTGACGCTGCTGCAACTACGCGAGATCGTGAAGGAGAAGGGCGCCACCCTGAACGTGGTGAGCGAAATGCTCGACGACCGCAACAGACGCCTCGCCGAGGTGACCCAAACCGACGACTTCATTGTGAGCGACCATCTGATCAGCTTGATGATGGCTCAGATTTCTGAACACGAGCTCCTCGCGGATGTGTTTGACGCGCTGTTCGGGGCCGCCGGCTCTGAGGTCTACCTGCGTCCCGCCAGCTGGTACGTGAAGCCCGGCGTTGAGGTGGACTTCTACACCGTGGTGGCCGCCGCGCTCGCACAGCATGAGACCGCCGTGGGGTTCATGTGCGTTGCGAGCGACGTTGGCGACGCCGACGTGGTGATCAACCCTCACAAGGCAACCAAGCGAGCGTTTGGTCCTGGCGACCGCATCGTGGTGCTGGCCGAGAACTAGGTAAGTCAGCACGCGAGGCGAGCGAGCATCGGCCGCGCGCCAGCACCCCGTCAGGAGCGCTACGGCGCGAGGATCACGCCCTGGTGTTCGGCACCAGCAACGGCGTTGGGTTCCGTGGCCACGACGCCGCCTACCCACTCGCCCGGGTCGAGGCCTAGTTGCTGGGGAGTGGGAGCGGTGATCAGTTGCCGCACAGCCCCGGTGGTGGTGTCGAGGAACGCGAGCCCTTCAGGCCCCCCAATCAACATGTGGATGCCGCTCACCCCAAAGCAATGGGTAGCCGGCTGCTGGTTGATCGCCACCGTGGTCACGGCCTGGCCCTGAATGAGCGTGAGCGCGCCTTCGGCACCGTCGACGCTCGCCCATTGCACGGCGAGCGCGTCTCCCGCTGCGCAGGAGGTGACGCGCATCATCTCTTCGCCCATGGCGTCCACGGGAAACTCGTGCACGCGCATCACTCGAATGGGAATGCTGCCGTCGGTGGGGAGCTCCCACAGGAATCCCGCCCGGGCGTTGACGCAGTGCGCCACAACGGTGCCATTGCGGCCCGCGCCCACCACGTCACACACCGGGTAGTTCGGCGGCGAGGGAGCCTCGAGCTCGGCCCCATCTACTTCGATCCATTGCCGGCTCGCGGGGGTGGGGCTCGGTGACGGCGCATCTGTGGTGGGAGCAGGCCTATCAATGGCGGAGGTGATGTGGACGTCGCCGCTCACCTTGAGGCTCCGTTCAAGCGGAACGTAGACCACCGAGTTGTCCCACACCAGATCCCCGCGGTCTCCCACCGAGGCGGAGTGGAGATAGGAGAAGTCTCCGTCGCCGTCCACGCAGTACGTGTACAGACGCCAGTTCGCCTCGCCAACGGTGCCGGTCGAGGGGGCGAGGGGAGTGCCGCCGTCACACGGATCGATGGCTGGCCCCACCGCGCCCGTCGTCAACGAGTAAGAGCGGACCTCTGTGTTGTTGTTGAACGCAAGAAGTGCGACGTCGCGTCGCGAGTCCCAGGCCACGAGGGCATCGGCCCTCAGCGTGTCCATGTTCGTCACCTCGTAGACCTCTCCCACCGGTGACACCAAGTAGAGAACTGTGGGCCCTCCGAGCAACACGGTTCCCTGTTCCGTGACGACGTTGCCCCGGAAAGTCACAAGGCTCCATAGCGACTCGACTTGAGCGAGCACGGCATCGGTGAGGGGGAGCGCGTCCGGCAGGCCAGCGGCGGCGGTCACCCGGCCCTGTGGGATGGGGGCCGTGGTGGGGATAGGCGAGTCCGTGGCGGCGGGATCGGGCCCGGGGCTGGGTTCGAACGGCTTGGTCACACCCCACCACACGGCGAAGGCTAATGCGACTCCGGCGATGACCAACGCGATCAAGGTTCGCCTGCGTTCCGCTTCCTGGCGCGCGAGCACGGTGAGGTTGGTGGTCTCCTCGCTCACGTCAAACCCCCAGGTGTCATCCGTGCTTCATGGCCGTGGATCTCTCGACACCATTGTGGGGCATGCGGCTGGTGTGGAGCGCGGGCTACGCCACGTTGATGGTGGCTTCCATTCCTAGCGCTCGGTGGTTGCCCACGGTGCACCACAGTTCGTACGTGCCGGCCTGCAGTTCGACGGTGAGCTCCGTGGTGTCACCGGGGCCGATGAGCGGGCTCGCCACCGGATCAACACCGGGGCCTTCAACGGCGAGGTCGTGAGGCATGCTGCCCTGGTTCTCGAGCACAAACGTATAGGTGCCAGGGGAGAATGTGGACTCTGACAACTGGAGCGAGGTGTCGGTGGCGATCACCGTGATGACGGTGCCCTGGGCTTCCGGTGCTGCGGGGGCCTCGACATCTGGCCCGGCGCCAGGGGTCTGATTGGGCGGGATGGGCGCCGCGCCGTTCGAGCCGCCGCACGCGGCGAGGGCGAGGGCTGCTGCTGCGACTACTGCGAGGAGACGTGATTGCGTCCTGATTGTCCGGTTCATGCCATTCAACGTAGCAAACCCAGCGCGATGTGCCCAGTCGGGCACCGGGCGCCGGCAGAGCGAGCACGTAGATTATGGGCATGAATGCACATGCCCCTGCACCTGCCCCTGCCCCCAAGGTCACCAGTGTGCCTGGCTTGATCGGGCTGATCCTTGGCGTGATCGCGATCGGTGCGGCGTTCGCTGGACCATTCGCGTTCGCGGCCTGGATCTTTGCCCTTCCCGCGCTGGTCCTGGGACTGGTGGGGGCTTCCCGAAGCCAGGATCGGAACGGTCTGCCCATCGCCGCTTTGGTCACGAGCGTGACGGCCATTGTTGTCTCCGTTGCCGTGTTGGTGGGCTACTACGTGTTCACCACCTCCAAGAGCGACTCGGTCCAGGCGGAACCAGACCTGACAACGTCCGGGGATAGCGTCTTCGACCTTGACGCCGACGGCCCGGAGTCTGCGGGACTGACGGTGCACGAGGTGGGCGAGACGTGGGTGTGGGATTCGTCTTGGAGCGGCCAGCAAGGCACGGTGTGGGACATCACCATCCATGGCTTGGTGGAGCTGCCGTTCGTCGAGTGGTCGCCCACGGAGGACGGTCGTTGCTACGCGATCGTGGGAACGATGACGCCCACCGCCATCGAGGGCGGCGCACTCGAGACCTCACTCTTGGACGTGCCGCTGGCAGGGCTCTATGTGGACGACGTCTTGGTTGAGGACTTCGGCTATTGCGAACTCGACTCCTTGGCTGCCGCCGGATACGAGTCGATCTACGCCGCCGCCGTCCCGTTAGGCAGCGAGTATCCGTTCTTCGTGACCAAGCTGGTGCCGGACTCTTACGGTCTCAGTGGCGACATCCAGTTCATCTGGGTGGGCGGCTACCAGGACACTCGCGCGGGCTTGGTCGAGCCCGTGTTCATCGAACTGCCGTGAGGCGTGGGGCCCGCCCACCAGCCCCGTCCCGGAGAGAGCGCTCTCGCCAAGACTGCGCGTTCGCGCTGGTAAATCACGCATTGGTAACGATCTGGCCAGGCCGGTCCGCAGCGGCTCCGGAGGGGCAAACATCTGGTTAGCGCCGCGATGAAGTCCCCCGAGCGCTCTGCCTGCGGCGTTGGCGGAGCGCACCTACCCCGAGGTGAAGACCATGAATCGAGCCCTTTCTCTGTGCGCCGTGGTGGCGCTTGTCACGATGGCAACCGCGTGTGCGGCGGCCGCGCCCCAGGCGGCGCCCTCGCCCTCTCCCACGGAGCATGTTGCCGCCGTTGATCCCAGCCGGCCCCTTGAGGACCAACTACACGAGGCCGTCCGCGCAGGCGACGCTGCGCTGGTGTCCGCACTCGTTGATGCGGGCGTCGACATCGATGCGCCCGTCTCCGGCAACACCACGGTGCTGCACCTAGCAGTGATCCGCGACGACATCGCGCTGGTGGAGGCGGTGCTGCGCGGTAGTCCCGACGTGCACGCGCTCAACGACTCCAACGATCCGGTGCTGATGCTCGCGTGTGAACACGGCAAGAACCCGGCGGTGATCACGGCGCTGCTCGACGCAGGCGCCGACCCCTCCGTGCCAGCCTCCGACAACGTGGGTAGCATGCCGCTCCACATCTGCGCCGCGCAAGACCACGTTGACGGCATCATGGTGTTGCTTGAACGCGGCGTGGATGTCAACCAACGTCAGGCCACCTATGAAGGCACGCCATTGCTGGTGGCCGCGTGGGCGGGGCACCTGAGTGCCGCGGAGCTACTGCTCACCATGGGTGCCGACCCCACTCTTACCGATGTCGAGGGCGGAACGCCGCTCGCGTGGGCGAAGGCTTACGGTCACGGCGACGTTGCCGCACTGATCGAGCAGTTCGGTGGCTAGTCAGACGTGCCAGGGGCCACTAAGCAACCGACTTGAGTCCTCGCGGGGTCTCAGCGCCCCGCTCGAGGCTGGTTCCCCGCGTTGGAGGGCGAAGTCTGGTTGCTGAGTGGCCCTTGGGCACCGCCTTCAGCCCAGCTCTGGCGCTGAAGCCTCGACGCCTGCTCTCACAAAGGAGATCGCCAGGTCAAGGTCCGCGACCGGATCCCGGTCGGCCCACGGCAACTCATCGCTCCCGGGCACCCCTAGGCCACCGAACGGCATGCTCGCCGCCACAGCGGCCACCGCCGCGGCTGCGGTGATGCGAGGCAAGGTGGGATGGCCCCGGCCCCCGAACTCCTCTTTCAGCGAGGCTGCAAGCATGTGGCCAATCCTGTCCAGTTGCCGTACGCCGTACGCCGCGATGGAATCATGCGCGCGCGCCAGGGCGTCGACCAGCCGCGCCCAGGCATCCTGCCCCGCAGGATCAACCTCGGTGATGAAAGCGAGCCACTCGCGCAAGCACGTCAGCGTGTCCTGATCTGCTGGTCGATCCGCGAGTTGCTCGACCAGCAGATCGAGTGACTCGTCGACCCGCGCGAAGATCACTGCCTCTTTGGTGGAGAAGTAACTGAAGAAGGTGCGGGGCGAGACGCCCGCCGCCACTGCGATCTCTGCCACTGTGGTCTCTTGGTAGCCGCGCTCGGCGAACAGTTCCATGGCGGCCTCGTGGAGCGCGCGGCGGGTGGCGCGCTTGCGCGCCTCCCGCTTGCCTTCGCCTTCGCGTGCCTCCATGTGGACACTGTAGCGCCGAGGGTCTAAACTTGCACTGACTGCAACTTTGTGGGGCTCGCAGGTGTCACTGCTGACGCAGTAGAGCCCGCACCGCCTGGGTTGCTTCAGACAGCGCACCGAAGCGCACCGCCCCCTCGATAAGGAGTCCTCCAATGGGATCAGTTCTGCATGCCGTAGGCGTTTTCTCTGCGCGTAAGCGTTGGCTCGTCGTCACTGTCTGGCTTGCGCTGCTGACCGGCATCGCAGCATCGGCCGCCGCCTTTTCGGAGCCTGCCGACATCTCGTTCAGCATTCCCGGCTCCCCTGCCTCCCAGACCTATGAGCGCTTGGGCGACGTTTTCCCAGCCTCAAGCGGCGCGTCCGGGCAGGTGGTGGTTGCGGCCCCTGAAGGTCAATCGGTCACGGACCCGGCCAACGCAGCCGCGATCATGCAAGCCGTTGCGGCGCTTGGCCAGCTTGACCAAGTGGCCTTTGCTGCGGACCCCTTCCAGTCCATGGCAGTATCGCAAGACCTCTCGGTCGCATTCATCTCCGTCAACTTCACCGTTGCGCCCGCAGACTTGCCCGAGGACATCGTCGCGAGCGCGCAATCTGCCGTTGTCCCTGTCACCGACGCAGGGCTTCGCGCGGAGTACGCAGGCACTGCCTTCACTCAGTGGGAAGAGCCAGGTGGAGTAACAGAGGCGCTGGGCGTCCTCGTGGCCGTCATCGTGCTCTTCGTGATGCTGCGAGCGATCGTGGCGGCAGCCCTTCCGCTGGTGACCGCCCTCGCGGCCGTGGGCCTGGGCGTGGGTGGTGTGTATGCGCTCACCGGCACTATCGAACTGCCCTCTACCGCACCTATCCTGGCGCTCATGCTTGGCCTCGCGGTGGGCATCGACTACTCGTTGTTCATCCTGGCGCGCCACCGCGCGCAGTTGCTTGCTGGCGTGGACGTGCGCGAGTCTATCGCTCGCGCGAACGGCACCGCTGGCGCAGCGGTGGTGTTCGCCGGCGCGACAGTCATCGTGGCCTTGCTTGCACTGTTCATCGCCGATATCCCCTTCCTCACCGCCATGGGCAACGCGGCCGCCGTGACCGTCGCGCTTGCCGTGCTCGCGGCGCTGACGCTCCTGCCCGCGGTGATGAGTTTCGCAGGGCTACGGGTGCTACCCCGCAAGCTTCGAGTTCAGGCGGCCGATGCGACCCGAACCACGACCGCTGCCGTAGCCGAGCCGTCGAACAACCGTTGGGTAGCCATGGTGACGCGCAAGCCCATCTGGGTGCTGACGGTGGGCGTCGCGGCACTTGCAGTCCTGGCGATCCCCGCCGCCGACATGCGGCTGGGACTACCTTCTGACCAGTCGCAACCCGAAGAGAGCTCGGCGCGTCAGGCGTACGACCTGCTCGCTGAGGCCTTCGGCCCTGGCTTCAACGGACCCATCCTGCTCCTGGCCGAAACCGACAACCCTGCCGCGGGAGCCGCAGACGTAGCCGCAACAGCATCGGCCGTTGCTGCGTTGCCGAACGTGATGTTCGTGTCGCCGCCCATTCCTAGCGCCGACGGCGGTGCGTTCCTGTTGCAGATCATTCCCGGCACTGGCCCCGATGCCGCAGAGACCGAGGAACTGGTGAGAGCTATTCGCGCGCTTGAGCCTCCAGGTGAGGTGACCCTTGGCGTGACCGGCTCCGCCGCGATCCTGATCGACGTTGCTGAAGGTATACAGGACTCACTGCCCGGCTACCTCGCCGTAGTGGTTGGCCTCGCGTTGCTCCTGCTGCTGGTGGTGTTCCGCTCCGTGCTGATTCCCGTGAAGGCGCTCCTGGGATTCTTGTTCACACTTGCCGCGACCACCGGCGCAGTGGTGGCTGTGTTCCAGTGGGGATGGCTCGCCGACGTGTTCCAGGTGGAGTACATCGGGCCAATTGTCGCGTTCATGCCGATCATCGGAATAGGCATCACCTTTGGGCTCGCGATGGACTATGAGGTGTTCCTGGTGAGCCGCATGCGCGAGGAGCACTTGGGTGGCGCTGAGCCCACGCAGGCGATCGTGGCGGGCTTCTCGCACTCGGCGCGCGTGGTGACGGCGGCCGCGCTGATTATGGGCTCGGTGTTCCTAGGGTTCATGTTGGACGACGACGTCATCATCAAGTCCATGGGCTTCGCGCTCGCGTTCGCGGTGCTGATCGATGCCTTCGTGGTGCGCATGACACTGGTGCCGGCCGCGATGGCGCTCCTGGGCAAGGCCGCGTGGTGGATGCCGCACTGGTTGCAGCGCGTGGTGCCGGAGATTCACCTTGAGGGGGACCCCGCTGAGGCGAATACTGCCGTGCGCCCGCCCGAGCTCGCGCGGACCTAGCCGGCGCTCGCGTTGCCCATCCCATAACGCGAGTTGTGCGTTTGTCGAGTATTGGGCGCGCTTGTCCGTGACAAACGCACAACCCAGGCGGCCCGGGCCTAGCGGCAGGGTCACCCAGCATCCGGTGGTGCCGTGGCCGGCTCCGTCAGCCGGCGAGTTCGGGCTCGAGCGCTTGCAGCCATCGTGCGGCGGGAATCGCTTGCGCCGCCTGGAACTCGCGGAGCCTTGGTATCTGCTCCGGCGCGTCTTGCCACGAACTCAGCATGAAGTACCCGGTCAGCACCGTCACGACGGCGCGAAGCTCGCGGTGACCCACAGAGACGCCCAGTGGATGGGAGCGGAAATGCTCGAGTGCACTCCCACCGCCCTGCATCTCAACGCTGGGCAAGAAGAACGCGAGGTCGAGCCAGGGCGCGCCCACGGTCGCGTGTGGCCAATCGACCATCCACGCTTTCCCACAGGTATCGATCACGACGTTGTCTGCTCGGAGGTCACCATGCACGAGCGCACCGCCAGCGCATGCCGCTGCGGCCTCGCACTCCCATGCGACAAAGGTGTCTACGTGGCGCAGCGCCCACTCGCCCCACCTCCCGCCGCGCGCTGCCGCCGCGAGGCGCTCTTGCTTGGGCCGCTTCGCGAACGACTCCCACACGGTGAAGAACTCGGTGTCGGACGTGACGATGGGGATCAGGGCGTGCCCTGGAGTGAGGGGAGTTCTCGCGAGGTCAGTGAGAGCGTCGAAGACCCGCCCGAGGTCGCTGGTTGACCACGGCAGTGACGGCGACGCGCCTTCGAGGCACTCGAAACCGGCGAGGGTCCAGGCTCCTTGGTCGCTCCACAGCAAGCGCGGAGCTGGAACCGTTTCAGGCAGTGCGGCGTTGGCCCGGAGTTCGGCGCGAGCAAGGCCAATGGACCAAGGGTGCTCGTGCTCGCCGGTGGCCTTCACGAAGACCCGGGTGCCGTTCGCGAGGTCCACGATGCCCGCGAACCCCGGGCCGAAGCCGGTGGTGGTGCCCCGAGCGTTGACCACCTCCGCGCCAGCCAGGTCCGCGACGCGGTCGCGCACCCGGTGCGGGAGGTCGGGCCACGTCAGCCTCATGGTGTTGAACGCAAGCGGTCCTCCGTTGGGTCGCTGGTCCATTCGCCCAGCCTAGACGGCCGTGGTGAAGGGGTTTGCGCGACGGCGGATGGCGACCCGGGAGTGATCGCAATCGTGTCCTTCCGCACTGCTCGCGGCGAGCAACTGTGGCTCTAGGGCAGTGTTTGGCAGGGCTCTCCCGCACGCATGGCGTGCGCGCAATCTCTTGTGATGAAGACGTAACCGCGTGAGGCTTGACGCGGTGCTGTGGCGAGAGAAACACTCGATGTAGCTGCTACGCAAACGATTGCGTAGAGCGATAAATGAAAGGATTGCCCAATGAAGCGCTCTTCTGTTAGTAGGGCTGTCGCCGGCGCGGCGATAGCTCTGATCACCCTGGCTGGGTGTTCCACTGCAGCCGACGGTGACCAACCGGCGCCTTCAGGCGACAAGCCCACGCTTTCGATGTGGGTGAACTCGGCTGACACCGACCAGCTCAAGGACCTATACGCGGCTTTCACTGCCGAGACCGGGTACGAGCTCAATATCACGTCGTTTCCGTCCGATGGATACGAGACCGCATTGCTCCAGCGATGGTCAACGGGTGACCGCCCCGACATCCTTGAGTGGCACGGGAACTTCAACTGGGTGGCAGCGGTCAACCCCGCTGCAAACCTCCGCGACCTCAGCGACGAAGAGTTCGTCTCCCGCACCGTCGGCGGCATTCTCGACAACAACGCGAGCGTCGACGGCGTTGTCTATGGCGCGATTCTGAACACCCCAACGTCATTTGGCCTGTTCTACAACTCCGAAGTGCTTGATGCTGCAGGTGTGACGCCCCCGACTACGTCGTCCGAGCTCTTGGCAGCGTGCGAAGGGATTCGCGCGTACGACCCGAGCATTACTCCGTTCCACGAGTCGGCTGGATCTCTGTGGACTCCTCTGGTGTTCCACGGGGCCTACATGGCTGATTCGCTGCAAGACGGATTCTTCGGTGCGGTGACTTCCCGTGTGTCGAAGGTGAATGACGCTGACTCTCCGTGGCTCGCCTCGCTTGAGTTCTACAAGGAGATGCTCGACGCAGGATGCTTCAACGACGACATCATGACGGCCCAGTTCGAAAACTCTGCTCAAGTGCTGCTCGACGGCCAGGCAGCGTTTGTGTCGATGCACACGGGCTTCATTCAGCAGGCAATTGACGCGTCTGACCAGGAGCGCGTGGACGAGACCATCGGCTGGACGCCGTGGGCCGCCACGCGTCCAGTGGTGACGTCCGAGTCGAGTCCAGTGGGCACGTACTACCTTCCCGTGACCGGCGATGACGCCAGGGAGGCTGGAGCCCTCGAGTTCATTCGCTTCGTCACTGGACCGGCGTACCAAGGCTATGTCGACGCGACCAAGCAACTGCCCACTCTCGAAGGCGTCGCGACGCCCGACGGAATCCCGGCTCCTTGGCTGATCGTGCAGCTGTCGGTGGAGGCGTATGGCAGCGTGCCTCCAATCTGGGTTCCGTTGCCGGGTATCACCGACTTGGTGAACTACCCCGGCCAGGTCATCCTCGGGGAATTGACACCGCAACAGGCTGTGGACTTGCTGCAGTTGCAGGCGGAGCAGGGTGCGGAGTCCGCTGGTTTGCCGGCGTGGGCGGAATAGTCAATGTCCACCCTTGATGTGAAGAAGTCCGCTTCGCGGCGGGGGCCCAGTGTCCCCGCCGCCAGGCGGCGTCGTTCGCGGGAGTCATGGTGGCTCTTTGCGCTGGCCGGCGTGCTCGTGGTCGTGTTGCTCTACGTGTTGCCCTTGGTGCTCAACGGAATATTGGGCTTCACTAACTGGAGCGCGTTCCGCGGCGACATCTCATTCTCGGGGTGGAACAATCTCCGGACACTTGTGCAACAGAACTCGTTGCTCAACCAGGTTCGACTCACCTTGGTCTACGCTCTCACAGCGTCGATCGTGTCCAATGGCCTCGCCCTGCCGCTCGCGCTCGCGCTCGAGCGCCGTACCAGGGCCAACCAGTTCTTCCGCGCGGTGTTCTTCATTCCAGTCCTGCTCTCTCCCCTAGCCGCAGGCTACGTGTGGGCTGGGATCCTGAGCCCCAACGGCGTTCTCAACCAAGGACTTGCTGCGGTGGGCGCGAGCGGCGACAACGCGTGGCTTGCCGACCCGGCGCTCGCGATCTTTCTTGTTGGCGCGGTTGACGGCTGGAAGTGGTGTGGATTCTTCACCCTGATCTACATCGCGGCGCTCACCACGGTGCCTGTTGAGTTGAAGGAAGCGGCGCGCACCGACGGCGCGTCTGCGTGGCACATCTTTCGCCACGTGAAGTTGCCTTTCCTGGCGCCTGCCTTCACGTACAACATCACCGTCACGCTCGTGGGTGCCATGAGCGCCTTCGACATCATTGTCGCGATGACAGGCGGTGGGCCCGGCTCCGCAACGCGGGTCTTGAACGTGCTGACGGTCAACCAATTCGGAGCGGGCTACTTCGGCCTCGCATCGATGACCTCGCTAGTGGTGACCGTGATGGTCATCGCTGTCGCGGTGCCGCTCGTGTTGTGGTTGCGCAGAAGGGAAATGCAATCATGAATGCTCGCTTCGTTGCTCGATCGGCGCGGCTTGTGGCGTTGTCCGTCGTTGCGGTCGCCCTGGTGGGCGTGCCTCTGTGGATGGTCGTTGTCAACTCATTCAAGACCCAGACGGAGGCCGCTGCGCTTGACATCGGACTGCCCACCCAATGGGCGCTAGTAGCGAACTACGTTGCGGTCTTCGAGCAAAGCGACTACCTGCGCGGGCTCGGCAACAGCTTGTTGATCACCGGCGTCTCAGTAGGGGCTCTTCTTGCGATTGGTGCTCCGGCCGCGTGGGCCTTTGCGCGTTCCCGATCCCGCGTCATGGCCGTGTTGTACTGGACCGCCGTGGTCGGGGTCTTGTTGCCGCTACCTGTCGTTCCGCTCGTGTTCCTCATGCAGCAAGTCGGCCTCCAAGGCACCCAACTTGGCCTCATCCTCTTCACTGTTGGTGCCCGCATTTCGATGGTAATCTTCCTGATGACCGGATTTGCGCGAGGCCTACCACGCGAGTTGGAAGAGGCGGCGTCGATGGATGGCGCGTCGCGCGCACGCACCTTTGTCTCGGTGGTTCTACCGCTGATGTCGCCGGTAATGCTGACAACCTTCGTGGTCGTCACTGTGTTGGTCTGGAATGACTTTTACGGCCCTCTCTTCTTGATCGCCAACCCCGAACACGCGACTTTGCCGCTCGGGCTCTACCGTCTATCGAGTGGGATCAGCCAAGCGACCGCGTGGAACTATGTCTTCACGCACGTTGTGCTCGTGAGCTTGCCTCTGATTGCTGTCTATGCCTTCGCCCAACGGCGCATAGTTGAAGGGGTCACGGCGGGGGCGATTCGTGGCTGAGTGGCAACGGGCACATCGGTACCGGCCGGTGACACAGACCGATGTCGCTCGGGCTGCGGAGGTTTCGGCCTCGACGGTGTCTCGGGTACTCGCGGGAGTCGATGCCGGAATTCCGCACGGCACCCGCGACCGCGTCCTGCGTATCGCGCAGGAGATGGGCTATAGGCGTAACGCAATTGCCGTGGGGCTCAAGAGAAACGCTACCGACACGATTGGCTTCGTGTCCGACGTCATCGCCAGTACTCCTCATGCCGGTGCGATGGTCCAGGGCTCCCAAGATGCCGCATGGGAGCGCGGCAAGGTGTTGCTCTTGATGAACTCCGGAGGCGACCCCGAAGTCGAGGAGCGCGCGATCCTGACAATGCTTGATCGCCGCGTCGACGGAATCATCTACGCCACGATGTACCACCAGTATCGGGACGTTCCTGAGTTGCTCGACTTAGTGCCGACCGTGCTCCTCGACATCCGTGCGCCACGCGGGAATCATCCTTCGGTCACCCCTGACGAGTTTGCCGGTGCGCGGCAAGCCACTTCTCACCTCGTGGGGCTCGGGCATCAGCGCATCGGCTTTGTCACCAGCAGCGCCGATATTCCGGCGGCCCACGAGCGAATTGCGGGCTATCGTGGAGCGCTCATGGACGCGGGTCTGGAGTTTGATCAGACGCTGGTGGCTGCCGATATCGATGAGTTTGACGGTGGAGTGCGGGCCGGCGGTGCCATTATTGATCGCTGCCCGGATGTCACTGCGATGTTCTGCTTCAACGACCGCATGGCTGCTGGAGCAATTCGGGCGGCGCGCGTTGCGCGTCGGCGTGTTCCTGACGACCTATCTGTAGTAGGCATTGACAACCAGGAGCTTGTCGCGCTCATGACTGATCCGCCTTTGTCGACGTTCCAGCTGCCCCACTACAAGATGGGCCGCTGGGCAGTCGAGACTTTACTCGATGCTCCGACAGTCGCTCGGCGCGTTGAGCATCGCATACCGCTTGAGTTCGTGCAGCGCGAATCGACTGCGTCACTGTCGTGACGGTCTCTGATGAGCGGGCCGCTGGCCCTGATCGACCGACCGCGCACATCACGCCGCCGTCGGGGTGGTTGAGCGACCCGAACGGCCTCGTGCTCGTGGGCGCGACTTACCACGTGTACTACCAGGCATACCCCAACAAGTCCGACTGGGGGCCCATGCACTGGGGGCACGCCACAAGTTCCGACTTGGTGACCTGGCATCATCAGCCGATTGCGTTGTACCCTGACGCGGACGGGATGATCTTCTCTGGGTCGTGTGTTGTTGATCGCAACGACCTGCTAGGTTTCGGGCCGCAGACCCTGGTCGCGTTCTTCACTCGCCACCATGAGGGCGAGGAGACACAATGCATCGCAGTCTCGACCGACGGCGGTTTCACATGGTCCAGACCGCGTCGTGATCCAGTCTTGCGCTCTCCGAACAATCGCAGAGACTTCCGGGATCCGGTCGTCTTCGAGTGGGTTGGTGAGAGCGGTGAACCCGAAGACACGTGGTGGGTCATGATGCTCACTGCTGGGCCCGGAGTGGAGTTCTACCGATCAAGAACCATGATCGAGTGGGAACTTCTGTCGCGGTTCGCGGAGCCCGGCGCCGATGCGCCGACGCTCGAGACGCCCTCTCTTGTGCGGCTCGCCGACGATGAGGGTCGCCATCATTGGGTCCTTACCGTCGGCTGGATGGAAGGTGGTCCGGAGACGGCGACAGCGATGAAGTACATCGTCGGAGAGTTCGATGGTCGCTCGTTCACGCCAGGTGTGGGTAGTAGGTTTCGGCCAGTTGATTGTGGTCCAGACTTTTACGCCGCGCAGTCATTCCGTCTCGCACCTCAGCCTTTGTGGATGGCTTGGATGGCGAACTGGCGTTGGGCGCGGCGAGGCCGACGTACCTCATGGCGCGGAGTGCTCTCACTCGCGCGCACCCTTGGGCTTCTCAGCGTCGACGGTCAACCCTTACTCACTCAGTGGCCGGTGGGGGGATCGGCGGGAGCAGCACCATCGACGGTCGGAAGCGAACGCGCATCGGTCGATGCATTCGGGTCGACAGAGTTGCCGGTGGCACTGGGCGCGATCTTTGTTGACGTCGGCGTCGTGTCCGGAGCGGTGGGCGCGGTGGTCGTGGAGACCTCGACAGGGGAGTGTGCGACTCTCGAGTGGGATGATCGTGAACTCACGCTCCGCGTCACCGCCACGCGATGGCTCGACGGAGCGGCGTCCCGCCCGATGACAACAGAGTCACTCTCTCGCCTCGCTCGCCCGATCGTGGGGCCCTGTCGGTTGGTGATCGACGTCTGCACCGTCGAGTTGTTTCTTGACAACGGGCTTGCCGTCGCGAGCCTCGCTTTTGAGCCAGGATCACACTTCACCTCGGCGCACGTCCGGGGTGCCATCGCCTCATGGTGAGGTCCTGGGCCACGCCATCTTCCGAGTCCCCGAGCTAGTCCTCGTCGGCCTTGCCGGCCTCGAGCCCCGCGGTGATCGCGTCCATGACGGTCGAATCCGCGAGCGTAGTGACGTCACCCACCGGCCTGTGTTCCGCGACGTCGCGCAGCAGGCGCCGCATGATCTTGCCCGAACGGGTCTTGGGCACCTCGGTTACCACCAGGATGGTGCGCGGCTTCGCGATGGGCCCAATCTCGTGGCTCACATGGTTGCGGAGAGCCACGGCAACCTCGTGCCCGTCCTCGTTGAGGTCCACGGCGTCGGAGCGGATGATTACGAACGCCACCACCGCCTGGCCGGTCACGTCATCACTCGCGCCCACCACGGCGGCCTCCGCGACCCACGGGTGCGACACCAGCGCGTGCTCCACTTCGGTGGTCGAGAGCCTGTGTCCGGACACGTTCATCACGTCATCCACGCGTCCTAGCAGCCAGATGTCGCCGTCGGCGTCCTTCTTGGCACCGTCGCCCGCAAAGTAGAGGCCGGGGAACCTGCTCCAGTACGTGCGTTCGTATCGTGGGCGGTCACCCCAGATGCCGCGCAGCATGGACGGCCATGGCTCGGTCAGGACCAGGTAGCCGCCGCTGCCGTCGGGCACGGGATCGCCGTGATCGTCCACCACGTCCACGCCCACTCCGGGCATGGGCTTCTGCGCGGAGCCCGGCTTGGTCGCGGTGACCCCAGGCAGGGGCGAGATCATGATCGATCCGGTCTCGGTCTGCCACCAGGTGTCGACCACGGGGCAGCGGTCGCCGCCGATCACGCGGCGGTACCACATCCACGCCTCGGGGTTGATGGGTTCGCCCACGGAGCCCAGCAGCCGCAGCGAGGTGAGGTCGTACTGATTCGGGATCGCCTCCCCCCACTTCATGAACGTGCGGATCGCGGTGGGCGCGGTATAGAAGATGGTCACGCCGTACTTCTGGATGATCTCCCACCAGCGGCCCTCGTGAGGGGTGTTGGGGGTTCCCTCGTAGAGCACCTGGGTGGCACCGTTGGTCATGGGTCCGTACACGATGTAGCTGTGGCCCGTGATCCAGCCCACGTCCGCGGAGCACCAGTAGACGTCCGTTTCCGGCTTGAGGTCGAACACCATCTTGTGGGTGGTCGCTACGCCAGTGAGGTAGCCGCCGGTGGAATGAAACAGTCCCTTGGGGCTGCCCGTGGTTCCAGAGGTGTAGAGGATGAACAGCGGGTGCTCGGCCTCGACCATGACAGGCTCGTGGGAGTCGCTCGCAGGGTCCACAACATCGTGCCACCACACGTCGCGGCCCTTTTCCCAATGAGTATCTTGCCCGGTGCGCTGGACCGTGAGCACGTGCTTGACGGTGGCGCACGGCTCGGGGTGGTGGTCTCCGGCAGCGAGGGCCTCGTCCACCAGCGGCTTGAGCGCCAAATGCTTGCCGCGCCGGTTGCCGCCGTCGGCCGTGATGACCAAGCTAGCCTCAGCATCGTCGATTCGCTGGCGGAGGCTCTCCGCACTGAACCCACCAAAGACAACAGAGTGAATGGCGCCGATGCGCGCGCAAGCCAGCATCGAGATCACGGCTTCGGGGATTTGGGGTAGGTAGATCGCGACGCGATCACCCTTGCTGACGCCGAGCGACTCGAGGGCGTTCGCCGCCTTCTGGACCTCGCGGTGCATGTCGGCGTAGGTGAGGGTGCGGGTGTCGCCGGGCTCTCCCTCAAAGTGGAACGCGACGCGGTCACCGCGGCCTTCGCGCACGTGGCGGTCCACGGCGTTGTCGCAGGCATTGAGGGTGCCGTCCGCAAACCACTTGGCTGCGGGGGCGTCCGACCAGTCGAGGGTCTCGGTGAACGGAGTAGCCCAGGCGAGGCTGCGAGCCTGATCCGCCCAGAACGCGACGCGGTCTTGGTCTGCTTGCTCGTAGATGCCCGGTTGGGCGTTCGCCTGCGCGGCAAACTCGGGGGACGGGGGGAAGGCGCGCGTCTCCGTGTGGAGATTCGCCAATGCGGGGACAACAGTGGCCATGCGGTCACTATAGTTTGTTAGGAACCTTAAGTAAACCCCTGTGCGGGACCAACTACCCGAGCCCCAGAGCAGCGGCGAGTGCCGCGTCGACCCGTCGCATGGTGCTGGGGGACAGGGCCCCCGCAAGTTCCGGCGCGTCGTGCTCGTCCATCGCGATGATGTCGTCGCACAGCACGCTACCCGCGACGCACTCACCGTGAGGTAGCTCCACAATCGAGCTGATGTGTGGCTTGGGGGTGCTCGTGATCCGCGCGACCAACACGTCCTCAAGGCGTCGGTTGCGAGCGTTGTTCGAGACTACGAGCCACGGCTTGCGGCCCACGGCTTCGTCGAAGGTCGCCCAATAGACCTGGCCGCGCGTGAAGGTGGTCATGGCGCACCGGCCCTAGCCGCGGCGGCGGGCTTTGGAGATGCGCTGGAACTCGGCGCGCTCCGGGTCGGTGGCGAGTTGCGCGTACCCAACCTCGTCGAGTAACTCGTAGGCACGCTTGACTCCCAGCTGGAACACGCGGTGCAAGAGCGCCGCCTCTGACATTGATGCGTCCACGTCGAGTGCGTCAAGCGCAGCCGGCGACCCACTGATGGCGGACAGATCTTCTAGATCCTGAACCGTGAGCGGAAGCGACGTGCGCTTGGCGACCTTGTGGCGAAGTGCTGAGTTCATGGCGCGCTGCTTTCGAGGTTCATCGGGTGCGTTGATGTGCTCTGTGGAGACAATGCTACACAAAGTGCTGCATTGAGTGCTGCACACAATGTGGCGTCGCGGTGAACGGCGGGGCTGGACATGTGACGCGCTCGTGAAAGCCCAACGTCACCCAAGCTCGAGCGCACGCACCCGTGCAGTGATGATCGCACTGGGCTGACGGCTGCTCACCGACTCAGGGCGGTAGGCGTCGAGGATGCGCCGCTTGCCGAGCATGGGCCAAGTTCCGTCCGGCAGGCGCCACGACTCGAGAAGCTCGCGCGCCTCTTGCATGGCCTCACGCGGCACGTCCAGCGCGACGGCGAGCGAGAGCAGGTCGATTAGGTCGATCACATAGTCGCGAGGGAACGCTGGCAGCAACCAGCGGGTCCCAGTGGGATCGTTGGTGGTCCGTCCGGACAGCGGCATGACCGCGCCCGAGCGCCCGATCATCAGGTGCCGATCAATGAGTAGTCTGCGCATCGCGTCGAGGTGGGCGTCGGCTGCAATATCAACCCCGGCTGCACGCGCCGCCACGAGGGCGGAGATGGTGGGGACCAGGCCCAGCATGCAGGTGGTGGAGCGCATGCACCCGCCGTAGCGGCGATGGAGGTACTCGCCCCAGCCCGGGCCTGATGGCTGGAGGTAGACCATGCCGCCAAAGGTGATGGGCTGGTACTTCACAATCCACTCCAACAGTGGCCGAGCATCGTCCAACCGCCCCGCGCTCACGAGCAGGTTAGCGAGCATGCCGGTGTAGCAGGGAAGCACTCCATTGCGCGTGCCGTCGATCGAGCCGCCGCCGTCGATGATCGCGGTGGCGGTGAGGTAGTCGAGCGCGGCGGGCAGGGCGGGGGAGTCGGTGGCGCCGCCTTCTAGCAGTGAGCGGGCGGCAAAGATGGTGGAGACCACCCGACCGGCGGCGTCGGGGCGCGCACCAAAGGAACCGTCACGGTGCTGACGGTGCTCGAGTTCCGACACCGACGTCATGCTTCGCCCCCTTTATGCCCTCAGTTTGGCACTGCGTTTGCGGGTGCGGCATAGCGCATAGGTCCCGGTCGTGCGACGATTGCCCTATGTCAGCAGCAGAAGGTTTCGAGTACCGGTCCCGCACTACAGGCGAGGTCGCCATCTTCCAGCACGGCAAGCTCGCGGTGATGCTTCGCGACAAGGACGCCGCGAAGTTCCTCAAGGACGTCGAGAAGGGCGAACCCCAAGAGGTCATGGCGGAGGCCGCGGGCAACCACAAGCAGGGCGGCAAGCCAGGCGTGGGCTCGCAAGGACCTGGATCAAATATGCACGGCGACGCCAAGGGCCACCCGGTCAAGGAGTTTCGCCGCAAGACCGGCTGACGCCCCGAGCCACCCGTGACCCCGCTCTCCCCTGCGTCATCATGACTCGCCGTTCCGTACGCAGGCAGGTTGCCGCACTCCGAGATACTGCGCCCACGTACAGCGAGATCGGTGCATCGCTCACTGACCAGCTCCCGCCCGGCTATGACCATGATCGCGTGAGCGTTCGCGTGGGGGAGACGGTCGAGGAGTTCGAACGCTTGCGCACCGGGATGCTGACGGGAGAGATCCAGCGCCGCAGCGGACTCGCGCGCCTTGCCGGTAGCGCCGCTCTCGCCCAGGGCGACACTGTGGTGCTGCGCCCGTGGCACCTTCCCATCCTCTTGACGTGCAGGGTGATAGCCGTGGTCGATGAACCGGGCCGCGCCGGGTTTGTCTATGGGACCCTGCCGGGCCACCCGCTACGCGGCGAGGAATCGTTCCTCGCGGTCCTGGTGCCCGACGGCGGTATCGAGTTTCACGTCACCGAGTTCTCGCAACCTGCAACGTGGGCGGCCCGCATGACAGGGCCGGTGTGCCGCATGCTCCGTGCGCGCGCGACCCGCAGGTACGTGCGCGCGGCACGCGGGATAGCTCGCGACGCGGTGCCTGCACGGAGGGTGACTACGCGCTAGGTGACGGTAGCGCCGTACTGTCGTCCGCACGGAAGTCGTCATACATCTGAGCCGCGAGAACCCCCAATGCGAGTGCGCCCACGCCCACCAAAGCGAACGTGATGAACTTGCGCATTGAGAGCCTCCGTGGCTGGGGTTGTTAAGCCACATTCTACGCAAACCTGCTGACAGATTTGTGGGTTCTTCACAACCGTTGTACGACTGTGACCCGGAGCAACAGGCGGCCGATGCTGGGACTAGTTCTCGTAGTAGCCCTCCACAAGCGTGACCTCCACGGGCTCTCCGATCAGGATCGCGTCCACGTCGCCAGTGAAGTACTTCCCTGGATACGGGACGGTGATCGTGCCAGCCGAGATGTCGATGACTGAGCCGTCCGTGCACTCGTACGGCAGGTTGCCGCCCGGACCCGGGCCGTTGAAGCGCAAGTCTTCCGCCAGCGTCGCGATGATGTCTTCGCAGAACGGCGAACCTGGGTATCCCGCGGGCAGGAGCTCGTTGCCGGGCTCGGCAAGTGCATGGCCCTCACGCAGTACCCGCCACGCGGCCGCCTCGCGCGAACCGATCACATGGATCACGGGATAGATGTCGTAGGTGCCGGCTGGCAAGAACTCCTTGGTCGCGGGTAGCCCATCCACGCACACCGTCACCGTGTGACCCACTGTCGATGACACCCTCGCGGTGTCCCCGCGCTCGAGCGTGGCGAACGCTTCTGGAGTCCAGGACGTGTATCCCACCACCACGCCGTCTTTCACGATCACGCCCGCCGGGCCATTGATCGCCACCGACACGGGGTTGGCTGAGTCAGACACCACATCCCCCATGAGACGCGCCTCGCTGCCGGCCGTATTGCCCGCCGTGACCTTCGAGCGCCCCATGGGCTCGAACGCGAAGCCGCCGCTGCGGAGCACTGTCACTGGTGCCGCTTCACCGCAGCCCGGGAGTACACCATCCATCGCAAACGTGGTGTCCCCAGCGATATCGAGCGTGATGACTCCGGCTACTCCCGGTCTACTCGACGGACCGACGGTTCCATGATCGACCGCAGCCATCGCACCTACGCCGAGGGCGACGACGCCCACGAGCACGCCGGCAATCGTGCCTGCCTGGCGCGCCGCGCGACGGCGACGGATGAGACCTCTGGCGCGAGCATCGGCCGCAAAGGAGGTGCCGCGGAGGGTGCTCTCGCGCGACGCGAAGAGCTCGTGCACGGCGCTGCGAATGGGGTCGCTCATGACCGCCTCCTTGCCTTGGCGGGTTGGACGCTGACCACGTCGGCCAGGTCGTAGGTGGTGTCCGGGGCCTCGAGGAGGGAGGCGCCTAGGGCTTGGCGCAGGGCGCCGCGGCCGTCTGACAGATACCGCTTCACGGCGCCGACGCTCACGTGCATCACTCGCGCCGCTTGCTCCACGGACAGGTCGTCAAGATAGTGCAGCACGATAGCGGCGCGCACTTGTGGGGAGAGGTGTGCGAGGGCGTTGGCGATCTCGCTGCGGTGGTCGATCTCCGGTGTGGCGTCCGGGACGGAGTCGGTGGTCGCGAGGCGCGGGGCGGCGCGCCACCAGGATGCGCGCTTGCGCTGGCGGTCGATGTAGATCGATGCGATGGCGCGGCGCACGTAGCGTTCGGCGTGGACGGCGTTGTCGAGGCGGCGGCCCTTGGAGAAGGTGCGGACCAGGGCGTCGTGGACGAGGTCCTCGGCGTCGGCGCGGTTGGCGGTGAGCGTGACGGCGTAGGCGAGCAGCGCGGGGTAGCGCGCGTGTGCGAGTTCGTCGTAGAACCCCTGCCAACTGCCCATCGCATCCCCTCGGTAGTGTCTCTACCCTCTACTACGGAAAGGTACGCGGGTTCGGTTGTGGCGGGGCTCTACTGTGGCCGCGAGCGGGATTGGCCATCGCGATGATCGCAAAGGAGATGAGCGCCATGATCCCGATGAGCACAGCCAGACCGACGTCAGCGGTGCTTTCGGGGCCGACGCCCGCGGCGGTTGCGTTGTCGAGCTCGACGCCCGCAGCATCCGGGTCAACAGGAACGTTGGCCACGAATGCGGCATCGAGTTCGTGGTTACTGGCGGGGTCTGGGACGTGCGGGTTGCCGCGGGCCTCCGCCACACCTTCTGGGGCAGGGGGACCGCCCATTGGTGCGGAGGCGAATCCGGCCAGGACGCCGCAGGCCATGGCCATGCCGGCCGCTACCAGGAGTAGTGGATGCTTGAGTATCACCAGATAAGGGTAAAACGGACAAAACGGACGCGCAAGCGGTTTTCGCTAGGGGCGTGAGGCGAGTGCTTGGGCCCGGCAAGCCTCGCGCCCGTGCGAATGTGCTTACTCGACGGTGAACGTGATGGGTTCGGAGATGATGTAGGTCATCTCGTAGTCGTTGATGTAGCTCTCCGGGACCAGGCGGCGGAGTTTGTCAGCGAGGATCTCCGGCGGGACTTCGCAACCGAAATGGACGACCTCGCCTTCCACACCCTCGATGGCCCACGAGAACCCATTGGGGTCGTCTGGCAGCACTCCATCCCATCGGGTTGTCTCGCCAGTAGAGGGATCCTCAACCTCCGAGTAGCAGTACTGCAACATCGACTCATCACCATAGAGGGGACTCGACGGGTACGCGGGATTGGCGATGTCATATGGGTAGTAGTAGCCGTCCTCACGCCACACGCGAGCAATGCCCGCCTGATCGCCGAACACCACGGGGCTCCACGCGTAGGCCGTGTACTCGCCGGGACTGAGTGGTCCGTTACTGATCTGATTCGCTACCGTTTCCCAGTGGTTCCTGTCCTCCACGCTCGCTCCCTCGCCGGGCCATAGCTTCCAGTGGTCGTCCCATGCCTTGATGCCTGCGCAGGTGAAGCCGTTCTCGAAGAGGACGTTTGAGTTGCCTCCGGTCGGCCTTTCCGGGTCGGTGTTGATGGATTTCGTCGGTCCCTGGAAGAAATTGGGATCGGAGGCCACCCTGCCGCCCTGCACCAGCACGATGGCAGGAGTGTTAGCGATGAAGGTGAGTTCATCGTCGCTGGCGTTGTGGAAGCCCACCTTGAACGTGTGGTAGTCGGCTGAGATCCCTGGAGGCGCGAGTTCCAAAGTGACGGTGAGACCGTGCTCCGTCCGGGGCTCGAAGGCTGCGGGTTCGCCGCAGCCGGGCATCAGGTCTGCGTCCCGGAATGCCTGCTCGACCGCTTCCCATTCATACGCGACCGCCAGGTACGTCTCGGGCGATGGCGTGGCGGTGCCCGTCGCTTCGACGCCACTGAAAGGCGCGAAGTCAAAGTGTGCCGCCTGCATCACTGCGCCGACGGCCAGACTTCCTACCGCGAGCGCGGACCCGGCGCCGACTGCCGACCTCTTGACCAGCCGGCGCTTCCCCGCCCGCCGTGCGACAGCATCGGCTACCTTGCTCGCGAACACGGGCGTGTCACTCTCCGCCGCTGCGAGCCCGCGCAGTTCCATCCCGAGATCTCTCATGACCTACTCCTGACTTCCACCACAGACACCTGGATGTGCTCGAGGTGTTCTTCGTGCTCCTCGGGCGCGAGCTCCGCGCCCATCTTCTTCATGCCATCACTCAAGTAGCGCTTCACGGTCCCCGCAGCGAGCCCGGTGCGCTCCGCGATCTGCGGCACGGTCAGATCGTCAAAATGCCGCAACACCACGCATGCGCGTTCGCGGGGACTCAGCGCCGCAAGTGCCTCCCGCACGTCTTGCGCGTTGGCGACGGCGTCGGCATGCCCGGCCACGGCATCGGCCGTAGCGATGACCGGGCGCAGGCGCCGCCAGTTCGAGTTCCGGCGGGTCTGGTCCAAGAAGATCGTGAGCATCGCGCGGCGGATGTACTGGTCTGCGGCGGCGGCGTTGGGGACCGTGCGCACGCGGGAGAACACCTTGACCATGGCGTCTTGGACGAGGTCTTCGGCGGCGGGGCGCGAAGCCGTGAGAAGTACCCCGTATCCCACGAGCGAGCCGTGGCGGGTGCGCGCAACCTCGTCGATCAACTCGCGCCACTCGCTCATCCGGCCCCCTGGTCCTTACTCTGCCCTGTTATGGGCTTGAACGGGCAGGGTGGGCTTAACGTTGGGGGGCTTCGCCCTCGAGCTGTTCGCGCCTGAGCCTGGTGTTGCGCAGCACCAACCAGATTGCCCCGGTGAGTCCAATGAACAGCGCCAACTGCGCCACAGGGTGGAATCCACCGCCGCCAGCCGTGTCCCGGTACGCGACCGCCTCGCTCAACGCGGGCACCCACCCCTGCGCGATGAGTTCGTTGCCGGCCTCGTTGGGGTGGACGCCGTCGTAGGTGTGGAGGTCAACGTCGAAGCCCTGGTGCAGGACGGCAATCGACACAGGGGACTGAGCCGTGGAAGCATCGGCCGCCCACTGGTCAAGCTGCGCGTTGAGTGCATCGATCTGTGCCTGGCACCCTGAGCATTGGTCCGCGCTCATGGGCAACACGGTGCCCACCACCAACACGATGTCAGGGTTGTCGCGGCGCATGAGCTCCAACAGCGCGGTGTATTGGCTGAGGACGGCGTCGGCGTTCGCCCCCGACCAGAAGTCATTGGTGCCCAGCAGCATCGCCACCACGTCCGGCTCCGTGCGTTGCAACAGCCCTTCGGTCGCGATGCGCACAAATACGCCGGAGGTCCTGATGCCAGCGAACCCGGCGTGATCCGGATCCCAAGTGTCGCCAGAGGCATTGGTCAGGCCCCCGCACTCGTCCGTGTGGAGGGTGCCCACCATCCCGAGGTCGAGGCCAGCGTCCGTGAGGTCGCGCCACACCAGGGACCGCCAGCAGCCGGGCGATCCCGTGATGGAGTCGCCCAGGAACATGACGCGCACGCCGTCGCTGGGATAGGTGTCCGGCGCGGGCTCAAATAATGGTGGTGCGGTACCGGCCGATGCTGTCGCGCCTAACACGACCAAGGCCACGAGCGTGCCGGTCAGGATTGCGGCCACGCGGACGGTGCCGCTGCTGGTTGGCATGAACTCAGCCTGCCGGGCTCTTAGTGAGACTGCCGGCGCTTGCGCGAGCGGTAGTACAGTAGCGCCGCGAGGAAGGCCAGCGCGACCAGGGTGAAGGACACGATGTAGGACGCCGCCCGTGTTCCCTGACGCAAGCCCACGGGCTTCTTGAATCGCAGGATTCCCCAGCCGTTGAGCTCGGCTGCCCGGCGCATGGTGCGGTCGGGGTTGACGGCGAATCCGTGGCCCACCACGTTGAGCATGGGGGCGTCGGTGATGGAGTCGGAATACGCGTAGCAGTCGTCGAGCTCGTAGCCGCGCTCCTCAGCGAGGGCCAGAATCGCCTCAGCCTTGCGCGGCCCGTAGGCGTAGAAGTTGATCACGCCGGTGTAGAAGCCGTTCTTGACTTCCATGGCGGACGCGATCATGTGATCCGCGCCCAGCAACTCGGAGATGGGTCGCACCAGGTCCGAGCCTGACGCGCTGACAATGACCACGTCGCGACCGTTGGCCTGGTGGCGGCGAATGAGTTCGATTGCCTCCTCATAGACCACCGGGTCAATGAGTTCCTTGACGGTCTCTTCCACGAGCTCATTGACCCGCGCCACCTCCCAGCCCTTGACGAGCTCGCTGAGGGCGTCGCGTAGGCGGGTGGTTTGGCGTTCGTCGGCGCCACCAATCAGGAACAGGAACTGGGCGTACGCGGTGCGGAGGGCGTCGGCGCGCGTGATGAGCCCGCCCTTGAAGAACGGGCGCGTAAAGGCAATCGACGACGTTGTCGCAATGATCGTCTTGTCGAGATCAAAGAATGCTGCCGTCCGTGGTCCCTTGCGCTTGGCCATGGCACCTCCTTGGGCATTAGCGTATCGACTCTTGGGGAACATGGGGAGCCCGTTTTGGCACTGATGTCCACAGGCGTCCCGATTGCGGCCGATGCCCCGGCTGGGCTGGTCGCGCGAGTCGCGTGGGTGCAGGGTCGCCGACCATAGCCGGATGGACACTCTTGACGCCCACCTTGTGCTTGACGACAACACTCGCCTTGACGACGCCACTCGCCTTGACGATGGCGCCGCCTTGTGGGGGCCGCTCGCCCCGCTGCTGAGAACACCCGGGCTCACCGACATCGTGGTGAATGGGCCCGGCGAGGTCTGGTTGGACCGTGGCTTGGGCCTGGAGCGGGCCGATGCCGGGTTTGGGTCCGCAGCCCAGGTGAGGGAGCTTGCGGTCAGGTTGGCATCGGTAGGTGGACGCCGGTTGGATGACGCCTCACCGCTGGTGGACGCCAGGCTTCCGGGAGGGATGCGCCTGCACGCGGCGCTGCCGCCGGTAGCGGACGGATGCGCGATTCTGTCGCTGCGTACCGTGCGCACCGGCGCGCTGACGCTTGGGGACCTCGTGAACGGCGGAATGCTGGCGCCCGCACTGGTGGGGCTCCTCGAGGGCTTGGTGGCCGCGCGCGTGTCCGTATTGATCAGCGGGGCCACCGGCGCGGGCAAGACCACTCTGATGGCGTCCTTGCTGTCCGTGGTGGCTGCCTCCGAGCGCATTGTGGTGATCGAGGATGCGGGCGAAGTCATGCCCTCCCATCCGCACGTGGTGCGCTTGGTGGAGCGGCCCGCCAACGTCGATGGTGCTGGCGAGGTGGGGCTCGCGCGGTTGGTGCGCGAGGCGCTACGAATGCGGCCCGATCGCGTGGTACTTGGCGAATGCCGAGGGGTCGAGATCCGCGAGGTACTCGCCGCCTTTAACACCGGGCACCGCGGCGGCATGATGACCGTGCACGCCAACTCTGCCGGGGATGTGCCGGCGCGGCTGGGAGCCCTGGGTGCGCTCGCGGGCATGAGTGCGCGGGCCGTAGACCTGTTCGCCGCCGCGGCGTTCGAGGTGGTTGTTCATGTGGAGCGCGGCGCTCACGGGCGGCGGATTGCCGAGCTGGGCGTGCTTGATGTGCGCGGCGGGGAACTGCGCGTGATCCCGGCCGTGGTTGTCGATGACGCCGGGCGTGTGGAGCACCACGCAGCCTGGGAGCGACTGCAAAGCCTGGCATGGGGTGAGGTGCCGCGTGTGGGCGCAACTCTCTCAGTGGCGTAACACTGACACCGGACCTGTCCCAGAGAGTCCTCGCGAGCCCGCGCTAGTGCTCGCGGAAGTGGTGGGACTGCTGCGCTCCGGGGCGTCTCCGGCGGCGGCATGGGCTGCCGCGGGTATCGAAGAAGTCGACCATCGCGGCATGCCGGGTGCACGGCGTGGGACCGGAACGCAGCTTGGGACCGAAGAGCAGGGGGGCGATCCCGTGTGGGACGCCGTGCGCGCCGCCTGCGCGCTCGCGCACTCCGCCGGAGCACCCCTCGCAGACGTCCTGGAGGTGGTGGGGGAGCACGTGCAGATCGAGCGCGAGGCGCGTGCGGCCCGGGAGGCCGCCATCGCCGGACCTCGGCTGAGCGCCACCGTGCTCCAGTGGTTGCCCGCCATGGGGTTGGGGCTGGGCGCACTGATCGATACGCGTGCGCTGACGGTGCTGTTGGTGACGCCGCTGGGGTGGGTGCTGATGGTGGTGGCGGGCACGCTGATGTGGGGTGGGCGCAGGTGGATGCGCTCGCTCGTGGACGCCGCTGAACGCGCCAGCGGCGGCTCCGATGTCGGCGGCGAGGCCCGTGACGCACTCCCGATTCCGCTGATCCTGGCGCTCATGGACGCGGCGCTTGCCTCCGGGCTCGATGTGCGCGGGGCCGTAGCAGCGGTGGGCGTGGCGATGGGCGGGCCGGAGGGCGGTGCGCTCGAGCACGTGGCGTCCGCATTGGCCCTGGGTGACACGTGGCGACGCGCGTGGAGTGACTGCCCGGAGTCGCTCCAGGTGCTCGAGCGTGCGCTGCGTTCAGCGTGGACTGCGGGGACGGCGCCGCGGGCGCTGTTACGCGCCACCTCCCAGAGCGTGCGTCTTGAGACCCGGCTGGCCTCGGAGAAGGCCGTGGGCGAACTCGGCGTGCGCATGGCCCTGCCGTTGACGTTCTGCCTCTTGCCCGCATTCGGGCTCGTGGGCCTGGTGCCCATGCTGGTCGCCGTGGCCTCGAGCACCTCACTCAGTTGGTGACCGATGTCCCCAAGCCCGCGCCGCTGCGCCCCTGTCCACGGAAACCGCCCGCGGCCCAGCGTCGGCCGTACCCGCAGAACACGCTGGTCTCACACCCATCCAGGTTCACAACCACACCAAGGGAGACAGTCATGAACGACCACACATCCACTTCGTCATCCGTGCCAGCTTGGCGAGACCTGCACGACGACAGTGGCATGGCAACCACCGAGTATGCGCTGGTCACGGTCGCGGCAGCCGGGTTCGCGGGACTGCTCGCGGTACTGCTGCGATCCCCGGAGGTGCGCGAACTGCTCATGGGCATCGTGACGTCCGCGCTGGGCTGATGGCTCGGGCGATGCACGGAGATCGCGGCTCGGCGACAGTAGAGTTCGCGATGGTCCTGCCTGCCTTCGTGGCCATGCTTGGAGTGGTGATGGGCGGGGTTGCGTGGGGGCAGGACAGCATGCGCGTCCACCAGGCGGCATCGACGGGCGCTCGGGTGGCCATCGTGGAGGGTGACGGAGCTGCGGTTGCCGCTGCCCACCGCGTTGCCGGTGCGGCAGCGCACGTCAGCGTGAACCGGGCCGAGGGCTGGGTCACTGTACGTGTTGAGATTCCCGCGCGTGGGCTAGTGCCGGCGGCCCAGGCCAGCGCGGTCGCGAAGGATCAGCGGTGACGCGGGTCTCAGGCCGTGGGACTCGGCGGGAAAGGACCGATCGCGGCAGCGGAACGGCGCTCGCGATCGCGCTGATCTCGATCGTGGCGCTGGCCGCCGCCGTGGTGGGCCTGAGCGCCGCAGCCCATACTGCCGGTGTGCGGGCTCAGGGCGTCGCGGACGTTGCCGCCCTTGCGGCGGCGGTGGAAGCCCGTGACCTGCGCGCACGCGGTATGGACACGGCGCGTGTCCACGAGCGGGTGTGCGCCACAGCGGCCGATGTCGCTTCGCGCAACGGTGCGCGCCTCGCGGAGTGCTTCGTTGACTCCGGGGGTGCCGTCACCGTCTATGTGGAGGTCACTCAGGGCGCGTGGACGGCGGTGCGAGGTGCACGGGCGGGTACTTCGGACAAGAAAGAACCCGGCGGCGATACGGGCTGAGGGATCCGTATCGCCGCCGGGAATCTGTGGCGTCAGCGCTGTAGGGGGATCAACGCTGTTTCTTGCTCGTTAGGACAGGCGTTCCGCTACTGCCTGTTGTCGTAGCAGGACTCGTTCACGCCTTCAACAGTCTTGCCATAGCAGGTGCTACCGCTCCAACTCTCCGGGTAGTACCAACCGTTGTCCGCCCAGGAGCTACTCGCTGAGCTGGCAATCCGTAGTTTTCCCCCGTAGTACACGCCCCAGTGGCTCAGGCCTGTCGCGGCGTCCGTCCACGCGGTGATCTTGCCGAACTTCCAGTGGTCATACTCGATGTAGCCGGGCTTGGCATACTTGTGAAGTTGGTCGTTCTTGCACTTCTCGGCGTGATCGATATAGGTGTCGTACGGCTTGGCAGTGCAGGTTGACGGAGCCGTCGTTTCCTTGGGCTTCGAGGTCTCCTTAGGCTTGCTGGCTTCCTTCTCCGCAGCAGCCTTGGCAGCGGCCTCTTCAGCAGCCTTCTTGGCGGCCTCGTCGGCAGCCTTCTTCTCAAGGTCAGCCTGCTCTTTGGCCGCGGCCTCAAGCTTCTCGATGATCGGCTTGATGTCTACCGGCTCCGGCGGTGCGGGCTTGTCGATGATCTTCTCGACCACCGGTACGTTGTCGGGGAAGTGGCGGTCCTGCTTGGCCGGGTCCTGCTCGACGGCGGCAACCACCTGGACGGTGACTAGCGCCAGTGCCACGGCGCCAACCGACCCCGCGAGGGCGGAGGTGCCCTGGCGGAACGCGCGCTGGCGGCGGGTGCGTGACACCAGCTGGGTCAGCACTTCGCTAGACGGGTCGTAGCCTTGGGCTCCGATGTCGCCCAGATTGTTCATCTTCTGGTTGATGCTCATGACAGTGTCGCTTTCTTTCCGAGGGTGGGTTCGTACACTTCCGCGAGAGAGACCCCTTGAGTGGGGTCGTCCTCGAACGATCCAAGCTGGCCGCGCAACTTCACAGCGGCGTCTGACAGGTAGCGGCGCACGGCGCCTTCCGAGATCCCCAACTCGCGGCCAATCGCCACCGCGGTGAGGTCGTCGTAGAAGCGCAGCACGGTGCATGCGCGTTCGCGTGGGGTGAGGTGGCGGAGAGCCTCTTGCAGGTCGGTACGGAACTCAACCGATGCTGCAGGCGAGGACTGGGACTCGTCGCTCTTGACTAAGTGAAGGACGCGGCGCCAGTTGCTGTCTTTGCGGCCCGCGTCGATGTGGGCCGTGAACATGGCGCGGCGCACGTAGGATTCGGCCTCGGGCAGGCTCACGTTGCCTTTGCCGCGAGAGAAGGTCCGCACCACGGCGTCGTGGAAGAGGTCCTCGGCGTCTCGGGAGTTCCCGGTCAGCAGGTATCCGTAGGCAACCAGCGCGCTACCGCGCTTGCGTACCAACTGATCCAGGGTGTAGTTCCAAGTAGCCATGGTCCCTCATTTCCTACGGCGCCGGGTGTGGAGTGCTTCTAAGAGTTAATACGGGCGGCATCAAGAAAACCATGGGGTGGAAGGTGAAGTGTGAGGTAATCCACATGAGGCTCTCGCGCCCCGGACAGCAAAGCGGCCCTCCTACCGGGGGGATAGAGGGCCGCTTCACCGGGCCGTGAAGCCCTGTCTAATAGTCTAATTCGTGATGGTCACCGTTCCAAGCGATGTCCACATCTGGAGGTCGGTGGTCTGGAAAGTGCCCCAGTCCGGAGCCGGCATGATGGCCGGTTCACTCATGGCCTGGTCAGATCCGGAGCCTTCAAACGGCACTACCTTCTCCATGGTTGCCCCGTCGAACACACCGCCGTAGTAGTAGGACTCGATGCCAGAGGTGATGTAGAGGCTCTGAGCAGCAAGCACCGTGTACGTGCCGGCGGCTACAGGCAACTGACCATTCTGTTCGTTCCAGCAACCGTTGACCTCGCGCCACAAGTACGCACCAGAGACGGAGTTGCCGGACTCGAGCAGACCCAAGCTGGCCAACGCCGCTTCGACGCCGCCCCCAAGAGCAGGCTCAGCCCAGAACCCACCATTGCCGCTACGGTCAACGTTCGCCGGGTAGGCCTCGGCAACCACGCGACCATCGCGCACCAAGTACAACTCGGCGCTGGGCTGACCGTAGATGCCGGGAATGGCGTAGTCCGACGTGTTCTGGAGCGTCACGTTGATCAGCGGGTTGCCGTCAACGACCCAGCCGTAGCTCACGGACATGCTCGACGGAATCGAGGCCGTGTACTTCAGCAAGTCCAACTCTGCGGACCGCTCAGGGAAGCTCGTGCTTTGCGAACCATCCCACACGCATCCGTAGTAGTTGCGCATCCATGAGGTGTCATCGTAAGGCTCCTGCGAGTTCGCCCGCATGATCCACCGGCTGGTACCTGCGGCCATGTTCCACGGCTCATTGGTCACGTTCGCCAAGAACAGTTCCCTGGCTGCCTCGGGAGAGAGGTAGTTGTCAGGCAGATCATCAGCGGTGAGCTGCTTGGGGATGTACTTGCCGAATGGGTCCTCGGGGACATCCCCGGCAACCACAATGGTGCCAGCGCTGGCGCTCACGGAGAAGTAGATCTCCGAACCACCAATGAACATGGTGTCGTCAACGGGCTTGTCAGGGCTCGCCACGCCGTCCTCGGGGCTGGGCGAATCTGTGGGGTCCACTGGCTGAGGCTCGATGGGACGCGGTTCGGGGTCCACCGGGGTGGGCTCGGTCTGCGCACCAAAGTACGACTGGTTCACCACCACCTCGTACTTCCCGCCTGGCAGGCTCTCACCGTCCCAGCAGTTCACCAACGTCAACGGGACCGTGACTTCCCCGGCAACGTCGTTGCCCATGGCGAAGTCAGAAGCTTCGAACTGCTCCCACGGCACCTGGCCCACGATCATGCCGTCCCACAACACATAAATGGCGGGAGGCTCGCTATTGAGCGCAACGTCCTCGAGCTTGGTGGTGGTGAGGACAACGTCAACAGTGCTGCCGCCGTCAAGCTCCGTGCCTTCGGCTCCGGGGATTGCCGCCGTCAACTCGACGTATGGCTCGCCCCAGGTGTAGTCGCTCTGGTACACACCGCACATGCCGTAGCCCGTGAACATCATGTCCCCGGCACCCTCGGCCGTCGCCATGTCATTGCGCAAGCCATCTTTGCCCGCGTTGGCGGGTGCGTCAGCAACTCCACCCATGCCGGGAGCCATGATGCCCACGGCAAGCAGCGTCACCGCGCCCACGCCTACGAGGCCGTTGGCCGCCCCGCGCATGCCGCGCTGGCGCGACACCCGTCGGGCAGTGACGTCCGCGTGAATGCTCACGCCATCAACGGGAGCGCGATCAGCGGCACCCCTCAAAGCATCCGAAAGCTTTGTCATGATCAGTTCCTCTCGTGCGAGCGGCGCGCGGTCACATCGACCACGTCCGCAGTGGATACATCTGCGTCCTCAAGCGGGCCAAGCGCGAGCTCTAGCTGCGCAATCCCATCGCTGAGGTACCTCTTCACGGTGCCGGGCGCTATCCCTAGCTGGCGGCCAATCTCTGGAACGGTCAGGTCATCGAAGTACCGCAACACCACGCAAGCGCGCACCCGGGCCGGCAACCCCGCCAGGGCATCGGCCACGTTTCCGCCTGCCTCGATGGCCGCGAAGCCGTCGGCGGCCAGCTCGGACGGTTGGAACAGGTGTTGGACCCTCTTCCACCGTTGATTGCGGCGGTACTGGTCGATATACACAGAGGTGATGGCGCGGCGCACGTATCCCTCAGCCTTGACTGCGCTGAGGCCGGGCCGCGGTTTGGAAAAGGTGCGTACCAAGGCGTCTTGTACTAGGTCCTGCGCCTGGGTGGGGTTACCGCACACAAGGTATGCGTAACCGAGCAGCGCGCGTTCGCGGTCGCGAACAAGCTGCTCCATTGTTTCTCGCCATTCGGCCATGCTGGCTCCTTGTTACCCGGTGGGGCTAGTTATGTTCGCAGTTACGACGCACACCTGAAGCGGAACGTTGGGTGCGCGCTCGCACCTACGCCCATCGTCCCCTAGACTCCCCAGATACCTGCTTCTCGGTGACAACGGTGTTGCCGGGAAGTTAGTCGTCAAGGAGGACGAATGCGTTTCACCGCTTACCCGGAGGTGGAAGTAGGCTCATCCAGCCTCACCATCGTGGCCGTCATCGCAGCTATCGCTGCGGTCTCGCTCATCTTCTCGTACGTCTTGCGCCAACAGGTGCTGAGTGCCAAGGAAGGCACTCCCAAGATGCAAGAGATCGCTCAAGCCGTCCAGGAAGGTGCCTCCGCGTATCTCAGTAGGCAGATGCGCACCCTTGTGCTCTTCGCGGTCATCGTGTTCGCGCTGTTATTCCTACTCCCGGGCGACAGCGGCGTGCGCATTGGCCGGTCCATCTTCTTCCTTGTGGGCGCGGGATTCTCTGCCGCGATTGGGTACATGGGCATGTGGCTCGCGGTGCGCGCCAACGTGCGCGTAACCCAAGCAGCGACCGAACCCAACGGCCGCATCAACGGCGCGCGCATCGCGTTCCGCACCGGCGGCGCCGTGGGCATGTCCGTGGTGGGGCTTGGGCTCCTGGGCGCCGCGAGCGTGGTGCTGCTCTACCGCGGTGACGCCGCGGTGGTGCTCGAGGGCTTTGGCTTCGGTGCTGCACTCCTTGCGATGTTCATGCGCGTGGGTGGTGGCATCTTCACCAAGGCAGCCGACGTTGGGGCTGACTTGGTAGGAAAGGTCGAGAACCACATTCCTGAGGACGATCCCCGCAACCCCGCGACCATTGCCGACAACGTTGGCGACAACGTGGGTGACTGCGCGGGTATGGCCGCTGACCTGTTCGAGTCCTATGCCGTCACCCTGGTGGCCGCGCTGATCCTGGGCAAGGCCGCCTTTGGCGAGCAGGGCCTCGTGTTCCCGCTGATTGTGACGGCCATTGGCGCGCTCACGGCGGCGCTCGCGGTGTACATCACCAAGGTGCGCGAGAACGAGTCCGGGCTCAAGGCCATCAACCGTGGCTTCTACATCTCGGCGGCCGTTGGCGCCGGGCTCGCGGCCATCGCCGCCTTCGCCTACTTGCCGTCGACCTTCGGTGAGTTTGTGGGCGCGCGGGTTGCCGACGCCGAGGGTGACCCTCGAATCATCGCGTCGATCGCCGTGTTCGTGGGCATTGGTCTCGCGGGGCTGATCCTGTGGCTCACGGGCTACTTCACTGACACGGCATCCCGCCCCACCCTGCGCGTTGCGGAGACTTCGCGGACTGGTGCCGCCACGGTGGTGCTGTCCGGGATTGGGCTGGGCCTGGAGTCTGCCGTCTACACCGCAACTGTCATCGCCGGCGCGATTGTGATCCTGTTCTTTGTGGCAGGTGGTTCTGTGACGCTCGCGCTGTTCCTGGTGGCGCTCGCGGGATGTGGCCTGCTCACCACGGTGGGAATCATCGTGGCCATGGACACGTTCGGTCCGGTCAGCGACAACGCGCAGGGCATCGCCGAGATGTCGGGTGAAGTCGACGAGGAGGCTTCGCAGATCCTCACCGACCTGGACGCCGTGGGCAACACCACCAAGGCCATCACCAAGGGCATTGCGATTGCCACGGCGGTGCTCGCTGCGAGCGCGCTATTCGGGGCCTACGCGGACTCGGTGGCGCAGGCAGTCGCTGGCGTGGCTGGCGCCGTGCCGGACTTCAGCTACGAAGTGATTCACCCGCTCACGCTGGTGGGCGTGATCATCGGTGGAGCCACCGTGTTCCTGTTCTCGGGCCTCGCGATCGACGCCGTGACCCGCGCTGCAGGGGCGATTGTGTTCGAGGTGCGCCGCCAGTTCCGCGAGATGCCCGGCATCATGCTCGGCACCGAGCGTCCGCTCTACGGGCGCGTGGTGGACATCTGCACCCGGGACTCGTTGCGCGAACTTGCGACGCCGGGTCTGTTGGCGGCAACCGCGCCCGTGTTTGTGGGCTTCGCGCTGGGTGTGGGCGCTCTAGCGGGCTTCCTGGCCGGCGCCATCGGCACGGGCGTGCTCATGGCAGTGTTCCTCGCGAATTCCGGTGGAACGTGGGACAACGCCAAGAAGATTGTGGAAGACGGCCACCATGGCGGCAAGTACTCGCCTGCCCATGAGGCGACGGTGATTGCGGACACCATCGGCGACCCCTTCAAGGACACCGCCGGACCGGCGATCAACCCGCTACTCAAGGTGATGAACCTGGTCGCGTTGCTCATCGCGCCCGCTGTGGTGGTGTTGAGCTACGGCGAGGGTGCGAACCCGTGGCTGCGGTACGGGATTGCGGCCATTGCGGCAGTGATCGCGATCGTGGCGGTCGCGTTGGCGTCGCGCCGCTCGCACGCCCCTGACCTGGAGGGTGTGGCGGACCGCGCAGCCGCCTCGCAGGGTCATTCGCAGGTATTCTTGAAGAAGTAGGGGCGGCGCGTGCGGGTCAACCCACGCCTCCCCACCAGCTGTGACGCGGGGGTGCCCCCACCCCCGCGTCACTTCGTCTGTCCACCCGGTGGGGCAAAGCCGCGCCATCCAACCTCCCCCCGCACACCGCGCCATCCAACCTCCCCCCGCACCGTACTGGTCAGATATGGCACGATTCCGGCGCGATTCCGCACCCACTGGTCGCATTTGCCCCGCCGTCGGTGCCGTCCGCACGGCGGATTGTGGGCGCTCTCGGAGCGTCACACCCCGTACCCGCGCGACACGCCGATGGTTCAGTCCAGGTGCCGTGCGGACGGCGAGCATCGCCTTTAAGCCGACCTAGCCGCGAATAGGACCAAGGTCCCAAGACCCGCCCCGGCATCGGGCGCAAACTACTAGATGTAGTCGCAGAATGCCCAGAATCCCCTAGATATTGTGGTTCGGGCCCGCGACACCGCCAATAGGAAACCGTGCGTCAAGGGAGACATCATGGCCGACAGCCCACTCATCAACGTCGAAGACAGCGTTGAGGAATACCTGCACCAGCGTGACTGGCGGGTCAACGCCAACGCAAATCAGGGCTACTCGCTGGGCGGCCTCATCCTCAATACTGCAGGCAAGGTCATTGCCAACTACTGGCTCAGCCACGTCTATGCGCCCGAGGCCGGCGAGGCGCACCGCGCCGGCGACCTCCACATCCACGACCTTGACATGTTTTCCGGGTACTGCGCCGGATGGTCCCTGCGCACGCTCCTGGCGGAAGGCTTCAACGGGGTTCCCGGCAAGGTTGAGGCCAGCCCCGCCAAGCACTTTTCGTCGGCCGTAGGTCAAATTGTCAACTTCCTAGGGACCCTCCAGAACGAGTGGGCGGGCGCGCAGGCGTTCTCAAGCTTTGACACCTACATGGCGCCGTTCATCCGCCTCGAGAACCTCACCTACAAAGAGGTGCGCCAGGGGATCCAGGAACTGATCTACAACCTCAACGTACCGTCGCGGTGGGGCACGCAGACCCCGTTCACCAACCTCACCTTTGACTGGGTGTGCCCCGAGGACCTCCGTGACCAAGTCCCCAGCGTGGGCGGCCGCGAGATGGACTTCACCTACGGTGAGCTCCAGGTGGAGATGGACATGATCAACCGTGCGTACATCGACGTCATGACCACCGGTGACAACCAGGGCCGCGTCTTCACGTTCCCGATTCCCACCTACAACATCACCAAGGACTTCGACTGGGACAGCCCCAATGCTGACTTGCTGTTCGGGATGACCGCCAAGTACGGACTGCCGTACTTCCAGAACTTCATCAGCTCAGACCTCGAGCCGCACATGGTTCGCTCGATGTGCTGCCGCCTGCAACTCGACCTGCGCGAACTCCTCAAGCGCGGCAACGGGCTGTTTGGATCCGCGGAACAGACCGGCTCCGTGGGCGTGGTCACCATCAACATGGCGCGCCTGGGCTATCTGTACGGCGCACAGAGCGTGGCGGCCACGGACGGCTCCGGCAGCGGTGATTTGCCCGCGCTCTACCGCGAGCTAGACCGCCTGCTCGAGGTGGCCCGCGACACTCTCGAGAAGAAGCGTACGGTGATTCAGGACGCCATCGACGGCGGCCTGTTCCCTTACACGCAGCGCTACCTGGGGACTCTGCGCAACCACTTCTCCACGATTGGCGTTAACGGCATCAACGAGATGATCCGCAACTTCACGGCCGACCGCCACGACATCACCTCGCCGGAAGGGCACGCCATGGCGTCGGCGCTGCTTGATCACGTGCGCGCCAGGATGGTCGAGTTCCAAGAAGCGACCGGCCACCTCTACAACCTGGAGGCCACCCCCGCGGAGGGCACCACGTACAGGTTCGCCAAGGAGGACCGCCGCCGCTACCCCGCGATCCTGCAAGCCGGCAGCGACACCAACCCGTACTACACCAACTCCAGCCAGCTCCCGGTGGGTTTCACCGACGACCCGTTCGAGGCAGTAGCGCGCCAGGAGGAACTGCAGTCCAAGTACACCGGCGGCACGGTGCTGCATCTCTACATGAGCGAACGGATTTCGTCAGCGGCGGCCTGCAAGGCGCTGGTGCGGCGCACCCTCGAGACCGCGCGCTTGCCCTACATCACCATCACTCCCACGTTCTCGATCTGCCCCAACCACGGCTACCTTGACGGCGAGCAGCCCACCTGCCCGCTGTGCGCGCTTGAGCACCCGGATGCACCTCTGGTCGAGTGCGAGGTCTGGACTCGCGTCATGGGATATCACCGTCCTGTGCAGTCGTTCAACATCGGCAAGAAGGGCGAACACGCCGAGCGCCAGCACTTCCACGAGTCCACGCTGGTGGGAGTTGGTGTGGGTGCGGGAGCGGGCGCTCCCCTTGAACCGTCCGCACCCAGTTTGTGACGCGTGAGTCCAGTGTGGCCGATGATGGAGCACTCTAGCCTCAGAGGTCACCTCTGTCCCAACGTGGGTGCGGAGGGGTCGCGCGTGGGTGCTGAGCGGTACCACCATGAGTGACATGGGCGAGACGAGTGTCCTGACTGAACCCACAGCCGCGGACATCGTGATCGGCGGCGTTGAGCCGTTCTCGATGGTCGACTGGCCGGGCCACCTGTCCGCAACCCTGTTCCTGCAGGGCTGCCCATGGCGCTGCACCTACTGTCATAACCCGGCGCTGCAATCCCCGCGCGTTCCGGGAACTATTGCGTGGCAGGATGTCATCACGCTGCTCGAGACGCGCACCGGAAAACTTGATGCCGTGGTGTTCAGCGGCGGCGAGCCTACCCGCCAGGCCGCCTTGCTCCCGGCGATTCACGCGGTCCGCGCGATGGGGTTCAACGTGGGGCTTCACACTGCTGGCGCATTCCCGGCGAGACTGGCACGCGTGCTCCCGCTCGTGGACTGGGTGGGGCTCGACGTCAAGGCCAGCCCGCACCTCTACGGCGAGATCACGGGCATCGACTCATCAGGGGAGCGAGCGTGGCAGTCACTGGACCTGGTGCGACGCTCCGGCGTGGACTTCGAGGTGCGCATCACCGTGGACCCCACCATTCAATCGCGTGGGCAGGTCCTCAGCCTCATCGACCAACTCTCCGCGCGGGGCATCGATCGTCCCGTCCTCCAAGAGGTGAGGCCCGACGGCACCAACCCCGAGTACGCGCAGGCGCTGGGAGGCCGGCGACTGTTTGATGTGCTCCCTCACGAAGACCATCCCGAGCTGGAGCGACGCTGACCAAGCAGTGCCCGAGCTACTGCGCGACTGCGGCGACCAACCGGTCCCGGACCTCACCCCATACTTGTTCCGGAGCGATCAGCAACGGCTCGCCAGGCACGGCGGGCAGGTAGTCGCTACCGTCCAGCCGCCGTACCGCGAATCCGCATTCGCGCACAATGACAGCCCCCGGCGCATGATCCCACGCTTTGGTGCGGAAGAACATCATGACGTCGAGGGCACCCGTCGCGAGGTCCGCGTAGTCAAAGCCGGCGCACATGCGCGTGACACCGGACGACTGCATCGTGTTCGCCACCCGCTCAAAGCCCTCCGCCATCTCCCGTGGCGCGTAGGTCACTGCGAGTGCGGCGCGTAGGCCTTGCAGGTCGCCATCGCGTGGAGCTGTGGGCGCGAGCCGCTCACCGTTCAAGGTGGCGCCCTGGCCGGCCTGCGCCGCGAACATGTCGCCGGTCTCCGGATGCAGGATCCACCCGGCGGTGGCGGCACCGTTCTCCACCAGCGCGACCATCACCGCATACGTGGGCGAGCCCTTCACAAAGTTCGCTGTGCCATCGACGGGATCCACCACCCACGCCGCGGGGACGTCGGCGAGTGTGCCCTCCAACAAGGGATCAGCGGCCGATGCTTCCTCACCGACTACGGGTATGTCCCGGATGTCGCGGAGCAGGATCGTGAGTGCACGTTCAGCGGCGGTGTCTGCGACTGTTACGAAGTCATGAGGCCCGCTCTTGGTACTGATGTCCCCCTCAGCCAGAGCCCTGAAGCGGGGCCTAATCTCAGCATCGGCGACATCTCTCATGGCCTGTTCGACGGCACGGGTATCCATGGGTCCATGGTGTCATCGATGTTCGCTACCACTGACCCTGCCGCGGCGCGCGATTCACACGTGGTCGTCGCGAGTTTCCCAGAGGTATGTATTCTGTGCACGTCGCTCCTTATATACAGACGCGATCCCGCACTCTCCAGGAAGTAGGTCTGATGGCCACCGGACGCAAGCTCGTCATCGTCGAGTCACCCACCAAGTCGCGCACCATTGGTGGCTACCTTGGCGACGAGTATGACGTGGTCTCGAGTGTGGGACATATCCGCGACCTGCCGCAGCCCAGCGAGCTCCCCGCCGGCAAGCGCGAAGGTAGCGTGGGCAAATTCGCCGTGGACATCGAGAACGGCTTCACGCCGTACTACGTGGTGAGCCCGGAGAAGAAGAAGGTAGTCGCTGACATCAAGCGGCTGGTCAAGGACGCCACCGAGGTCTACCTGGCAACAGATGAGGACCGCGAGGGAGAAGCCATCGCGTGGCACCTGCTTGAGGTGCTCAAGCCCACCGTTCCCGTCAAGCGGCTCGCGTTCCACGAGATCACCAAAGAGGGCATTCTGCGCGCCATGGAGTCGCCCCGCGAGGTGGACATGGAGCTGGTTGAGGCCCAGGAAGCGCGCCGCGTGCTCGACCGCCTCTACGGCTACGAGGTGTCGCCCGTGCTGTGGCGCAAGGTGGGCCCCGGACTGAGCGCTGGCCGCGTGCAGTCCATCGCGCTCCGCCTGGTCGTGGACCGCGAACGCGAACGCATGGCGTTCCAGTCCGCCGAGTACTGGGACCTGCAGGCAACGTTCCAGGCCAAAGATGGCGCCGATGCTGGCAAGGCCTTTGACGCCAAGCTCACCTTGGTGGACGGTAAGCGGGTCGCCACAGGCAAGGACTTCGACGACCGCGGGCAGCTGACCAACGACAAGGTGACGCACCTGACCGCTGGGGCGGCTGCGGCCCTGGCCGCCGGGCTCGCGCACGCAGACTTCGTGGTCAACGGCATGGACTCGAAGCCGTACAAGCGTCGCCCTGCGGCTCCGTTTATTACGTCCACGCTGATCCAGGAGGCGTCGCGCAAGCTCCGTCTTGGAGCTCGCGACGCAATGCGCACCGCCCAAGGCCTGTACGAGCGCGGTTACATCACCTATATGCGTACCGACTCGCCGTCGCTGTCCGGCGAGGCCGTGCGGGCCGCCCGCGCCCAGGCCACTGAACTGTACGGCCCTGACGCCGTAGCATCGGCCCCCCGCGCCTACGCCACCAAGGACACCAACGCGCAAGAAGCGCACGAGGCGATTCGCCCGTCGGGTGACAAGTTCCGCACTCCCGAGTCCGTGCGTGCCGAACTGCGCGGCGACGAGTTCAAGATGTACGAGCTGATCTGGAAGCGCACCGTAGCGTCGCAGATGGCCGATGCCGAGGGCACCACGTCCACCGTGCGTATTGGCGCGACGTCGAGCGCCAAGCACGCGGTGGAGTTCTCCGCGTCCGGCACCATCATCACGAAGCCCGGATTCCTAGCCGCCTACGAAGAGTCCCGCGAGAAGTCTCGCTATGAAGAGGACGAAGCTGCGGTCGCCAAGGACGAGGACGACAAGCGGCTCCCGCAATTGGCCGAGGGCCAGGCGGTGAGTGCCGCGGGACTCGAGCCCGTAACCCACGCGACCACGCCGCCGCCACGGTTCACGCAGGGCTCCATGATCAAGGAGCTCGAGGACCGTAAGTTTGGCCGGCCGTCGACGTACGCGAGCACGGTGGACTTAATCGTGGCGCGCGGGTATGTGCGGATCGACAAGCAGGCGCTGATCCCCACGTGGATCGCGTTCTCGATTGTGGGGCTGCTCGAGCAGCACTTCGACTGGCTGATCGACTACGACTTCACCGCGGACATGGAACTGGGGCTCGACAAGATCGCCGCTGGCGAGGCCGACCGCGCCGCGTGGCTGAGTGAGTTCTACTTTGGCTCCGGGTCCAAGACCCACGGGCGCGAAGAGGGCCTCAAGCACCTGGTCGAGGACCTGGGCGATATCGACGCGCGCGCCATCAACACCTTCGAGGTGGGAGAAGGCATTTCCCTGCGCGTGGGCCGCTATGGGCCCTACGTGGAGCGCGAGGTTGACGGCGAACTGCAACGAGCATCGGTCCCGGAGGACGTCGCGCCTGATGAGTTGACCGTTGCACTGTCCGAGGATCTCTTCAAGAACCAGGGCGGTGACGAGCGCGAACTGGGTCTGCACCCGGAGACTGGGCTCATGATCGTGGCGAAGGCCGGTCGCTTTGGGCCGTACGTCACTGAGGTGTTGCCAGAGGATTCCAAGGACCGCCCCAAGACCGCGTCGCTGTTCAAGTCCATGCAGCTCGAGACCGTGTCCTTGGACGACGCAGTGATCCTGATGAGCCTGCCGCGCGTGGTGGGTGTGGCCGAGGACGGCGAAGAGATCACCGCCCAGAACGGTCGATACGGCCCGTACCTCAAGAAGGGGACCGACTCGCGCTCGCTCGAGACCGAGGACCAGTTGCTCGACATCGACCTGCCAGCGGCGCTCGCGATCTACGCGGAGCCGAAGCGTGGCCGGGGCCGGGTGGCTGCACCGCCTCTCAAGGAGTTGGGAGTGGACCCCACCAACGAGAAGCCCATCGTGATCAAGGCTGGCCGCTTTGGCGAGTACATCACCGACGGCGAGACCAACGTGACGATCCCCCGTGGCGACACTGTGGAGGACATGACTCACGAACGCGCCGTGGAGTTGCTTGCCGACAAGCGTGCGCGCGGGCCGGTCAAGAAGAAGCGCGCTCCGGCCAAGAAGAAGCCAGTGGCGAAGAAGAAGCCTGCTGCGAAGAAGGCTCCTGCGAAGAAGGCAGCGCCTAAGAAGGAGTAGCACTACAACGGTCCACGGTGGTTCGCTCGTTCATATGTCGAGAGGGGGACCCGTGGCCGGTTTCGATGAGGTGCTAGGCGAGTTGCTTGATGCCGCTGCGCCCCGCCTTGCGACCTACGGGTACTTGCTGACGGGCTCCCAGCACGCTGGCGAGGACCTAGTCCAGGACGCCATCGTCAAGGTGTTTGTGCGCCGCAGGAGGATCCCCAACGTGCGCGCCGCCGAAGGCTACGTGCGCGCCGCCATGCGCACGCTCCACATTGACGCGATGCGACGGGAAGGGCTGTGGCGCAGGGCAATGCCGGGCCAGGTGGCCACGACGGCAGGGGATGACCCCGCTGACGCAGTGGCCGCGCAGGACGCAATGGGGCGGGCGCTCGTGACACTGAGCCCGCAAGAGCGGGTAGCGGTGGTGCTTCGCTACTTCGATGACCTCACGGTGCCCGCTGTGGCGGCCGCCATGGGTCTTGCGGACGGCACCGTGAAGCGGTACTTGTCCAACGCGCTCGACAAGCTCGCTGCCGTCATCGGCAATGAAGACTTCGACGTGGAGCGCATCGCCGTGATCGAGAGAGGTGAGTGACATGGACCTTCACGATGAACTGAGCAAGCACGGGGCGGCGGCGTCGGGGGATGCCGCACGGGACTTGGTGTCAGTGGAGACGCGTGAGACTCTCGGGGCGCGGGTGCGCTACGGGCGACGGGCGCAGGCGTGGGGCGGCGCGGGTATCGTCGCTGGTGCTGTCACGCTCAGTGTGGTGGTGTGGGCGGCGTTGCCCGGAGGGCCAGCAGTGGTAGGCCCCTCGAGCATCGACGACGTGGCCAAGAGTTGGACCATCGAGATCGACGGCGCGGGGGATGCGCCGGTTGTCGATGCGCCGTTCCTCCTCGATGCAGGAAGAGGCCCGCAGTGCGGGGATCCGTGGACCCTTGAGCCCGGAGTCACGGTGCACGATGCTGATTGGGCGGAGGACGTCAAGGCGACCTTCGCCGTGCGCGCGTGGGTGACCACCGACAGCGATCAGGTGCTCCCGCCCAGACGAGTGTGGGCCGGGTTCGAGGGGCTCGTGTGGGAAGTCGACGGGTCCTCTGTTCAGGCGGCGCCACCATACGGATGGTCTCTGGTCCCGGCACTTGTCGTTGATGGGCATGTGGCCGCGGTTGGCTTCACGGACGGTGGCTATGGAGGCGGCGCGGGTGACACGTGGACGATGCAGAGTCGATACGGCTCGCCGCTGCCAGGCCAGTGCGGAAACGAAGAACTACCCACGGATGTCGAGGGCGAGTATCAGGCGGTACTGATCGCGCAGGCCGTGGGCGCGTCAATCATCGAACCTATCCTTACCGTCGTGATCCCGCTCGAGCCGCTCCTGGTGGACTACACCGGCGTGGCGAGTTGGTGGGGACTTGAGGTGCCTGTCAAGGACCCCGCTACGCCGGATCCCGCGCCAGAAGGAGCCGCAGAACTGCGAGCACCGGAGGGGGATGTCTACCAGGCGTTCGTGGTGCCCACGCCAAACATCGATAGCTGCACGCCACTCGCGGACCAGCGGGCGGCGCTGCACCCCAGCGCTGAGACCGTCAGCTACGACGTCACGATTCCGGGCCTCCAACCCATCACATCCGAGTGGTGGGGAGCAGACCCAGTGGCGATCGTTGAGGATGACTCCTTCAGGGCCTGGTACCTGGGGCTCAACGCCTGGCTGTTGGCGGATTACGTCTCTGCTGGTGATCCCAGCCCCAGCGTGGGCTGGACGCGTGGGTCCAACTGGCAAGAGCCAGACACGGGCGATGTGGGTCTGTGGCGACTGTTGGGCAGAGCGGGTGCGGGTTCGCCTCCCGGAACCAGTGATGACTGCGACTATGTGCAGCCGATCCCCGCAATCTCTGGTGCGGTGTGGTTGATCATCGAAGGCGCGGACTGGGAAACCATCGAGCGCGAGAACCCGGGTGAGCCCTGGGCGACGCCCGACGTCATGACCTGGGTCTACCTGGGCGACGCCTGATCCGCTCCTGACCGACTGCACAGCGCGCACGCACTCTGCCGCACGCACTCTGGCGCGCGCCGAGCTGAAGTGCCGTGCGCACGGATCTGGTTGCTCGGTGGCGCCAGCCCCACGCCGTAACCTGGAAGTTCCTGGAGATTCCTCACAACGCTTTGAGCTACCTCAGCGTTTTCTGGTCAACAAGGGGGCGGCATGGCCAACGTGGGTCACATACTTGCGCAGATCACGCGCGATGCTGGACCGCGCCTTGCCGCCTACGGGTACGTGTTGACGGGCAACCAAACGGATGCCGAAGAGCTAGTTCAGGAGGCGATTGTGAAGACGCTCATTCGCCGCCCTCGACTATCCGAAGTTGCCGCCGCAGAGCAATACGTGCGCCTCACCATGAAGACCCTCACCATTGACCGCGCCCGCAAAGAGGCCCGCTTCCGCAAGAACGCGCCCACGCAGGCCCTCGGCGAGACGCTTCAGGATTCAGTGCAGGCCATCTCGAACAAGGTCGCGGTTTCCGCAGCCCTCACCAACCTCACAGCCCAGCAGCGTGTGGCTATCGCGCTTCGCTACTGGGATGACCTCACGGTCCCGGAGATCGCGCAAGCAATGAAAGTCCGTCCAGGAACCGTCAAGCGCTACCTTCACGATGCTGCCGCAGCGCTCCGCCCTCTCCTGGGGGAGCACGAAGAGCGCGACGACGACGAGGCCATCCGCGTGGTGGGATTCGAAGGCGGGAGGAGTCCGCGATGAGCGACATGATCGAGCGACTGTCGGCACTGTCTCGCGAGGCAGGAACAAACGCTAGCGCCAGCCTCAATGCGCGCGGCACGCTCGACTCGATGGAAGAGCGAATCGAGCGGGGTGTGCGCCGCCGCCGGCGAAGCATCGCCGGCGTCACAGCAGTCACTGTCCTGGTAGCAGGAGCGGGAGCCGCGATCGCGCCTCGCCTTCTTGACGGCATGGAGGCGCCCGCCCTTCCGGGCACCGAGGTTGAGATTGTTGGCACCAACGGGGCGATCACCGTGCTTTCGGACGGTTCCATTTCGCTGGTCACCTCCCGCGGGGAGATCGTTGACATTCCGCCGGTTGAACCTGAGGAGTTCCAGCCCTACGCGACGGTGAGCTCGAAGCAGATGTGTGAGGGTCCTGACTTGTCTCACTTCCCGCTGGGATGGGAGTACCACCAGGATTCCGCCAAGCAGCTCCTCACCTTTGGTAGGCCGCAATTCTTGCTCTACACCGGGCCACAGTTGCTTGCGCAGGGCAGCACGCACGTGGCGTCGTCGCGAAGTGATCGCCCTGCGCTTGGCTTCCAACTTGAGGCTGACACGGCGATCGCCCCCCACCTGATGTTGCGATCTGCCTCCTGGTCGGTGGGTGAGTTCGACACGGTGTGGTTCGCGAGCAAGCTCGATGCGAACCCCACGGTCACTGTTGAGGGCGGCGACGGCGGCGCGCGCCCGGCTGCTCTGATTCAGTCCGGTCCCATCCACGAGACCGACTACTGCTACTACTCCGAGGGCAAGGACTTCAACGAACCTCACTACCTGAGGTACCTGCAGGTGGACGTGTTCCTGTCAGACCACCGGGGCAACACGGTGCTGCTCGCGACCCACCGCTCGTGGAGTGCCCTTGACTTTTCTCAGATCCCGGAGGCTTCACCGTGACTGTCACCGTCCCGTCAGCTCCCATGCACCACCGGCTCGCGACTGCGCAGTCAGCCCCTGCATTGAGGTGGGGTGTCATTGGTGCAGGCTACATAGCCGACGTGTTTGCGCGGTCCGTGAATGGTCACACCCAGTCGCGGGTCCAGTCGATTGCCTCGCGCGATTCGCACCGCTCCAACCTTTACGCCAAGAAGCACGGTGTGGACACGGTGCGTTCGGGCGACGGTGCCTACGAGCGCCTGGTCGAAGATCCCCAGGTAGACGCCGTCTACATCGCCACACCCCACGGACTTCACCGCGACCATGCGCTGCTCGCCATCGCCGCGGGCAAGCCTGTGCTAGTGGAGAAGGCGTTCACGCGCAACGCGGCGCAGGCCCGCGAGGTCATCGACGCGGCCCGCGCCGCACGAGTATTTGTGATGGAGGCCGTGTGGACGCGGTTCCTGCCGCACATGGTCGAGGCTCGCCGGCTGGTCAGCGAGGGCGCGATCGGCGAGGTGGTCCACGTGAGTGCCGACTTTGGCGGCTCCCCCGAGTACGACCCCCAGAGCCGCAACTTCAACCCTGACCTTGCCGGGGGCGCGCTGCTGGACTTGGGCGTCTACCCCATCAACTTCATCCATGACTTCCTGGGCGCGCCGGCATCCGTGCGTGCCATTGGCGCCCTCGCCCCCACCGGCGTGGACCTGCGTGAGACCGTCATCATGGACTACCCGGAGCGCCGCTCCATGGGTACCGCGCTGTCCACCTTTGAGGTGGACACGGCCCGGCTCGCCTCGATCTCTGGCACCCGGGGTCGCATCGATTTTGGCCACGACTACTACGCGCCCACGGGCTTCACGCTGACGCGCGACGGCCGACGCTCGGTCGAGTTCTCGCAGCACGTTGAGTTGGGTTGGCAGTACCAGGTCGCGGAGGTGGCTCGGTGCGTGAGCGCGGGGGCGATCGAGAGCGCTGTGATGCCGCACTCGGCCACGCTGGATGTCATGGCAGTGATGGACGAGGCCCGCCGGCAACTAGGCGTGGTCTTCCCGGGAGAGGACAGCCCCGCAACGTAGCAAGACGGATTCGTGGCTTCCCATGACCGTGCCGTCCCGTGACCTACTACCCCCCAGGTCACGGGGCGGCGCTCCGTCTCGGGTACCGTTGTTCCCATGACTACGCCCTTGCCGTCAACTGCCCCTGCTATTCGCTGGGGCATTCTCGCCCCGGGTGGGATCTGCAAAGCATTCGCCAATGCTGTTAACGTGCACACGCAGTCCTCTATCGTGGCGGTTGGCTCGCGGTCGCTTGAACGCGCGCAGGCGTTTGCTGACGAGTTCCAGGGCGGCACGGCATACGGCTCGTATGAAGAGCTGGTCGCGGACCCCAACGTGGACGCGATCTACATCGCCTCGCCACACAGCCACCACCGCGACCACGCGCTGCTCGCGATCGAGGCGGGAAAGCACGTGCTGGTGGAGAAGGCCTTCGCGCTCAACGTCTCTCAGGCTCGCGAGATCGTGGCCGCGGCCCGCGCCAAGGGGGTGTTCTGCATGGAGGCTATGTGGACGCGCCACCTGCCGCATGTCATCGAGCTCCGGGACGTCATTGCCCGCGGGGACATCGGCGATGTTGTGTCGATTCAGGCGGACCACGGCCAGCAGCTCACTCACGTTGAGCGCCTCATGAACCCGGAGCTTGCCGGGGGCACGTTGCTGGACTTGGGCGTGTACCCGATTTCCTTTGCGTACGACATCCTGGGCGTACCGGACTCCGTGACCTCGGTGGGGCAGCTCACCGAGACTGGCGTTGATGGCCAAGTCAGCGTCATCCTCAACTACGGCCCCCGCGCGCAGGCGACGCTGCACACCACGTTGTGGGCGCAGACTCCCACCACTGCGGTGATTGCGGGCACCGAGGGCCGCATCGAAGTGGCGGGCGACTTCTACCGGCCCACGTCCTTCACCGTGAAGCGCAAGGACGGCACCAGTTGGACCTTCGACGGCGACTTCCCCAACGGCTATGCGTTCGAGGCCGCGGAGGTTGCCAACCGCATCGCGGCAGGGGACACCGAGAGCCCGCGCATGACGCTGGACCACAGCCTCGACGTCATGGCGATCATGGACGAGGTCCGTGCACAGATTGGCCTGACCTACCCCGGCGAGTAATTACCCGGCATTCACAGCGTGGGGCGGCACCAAGCCAGCGACCGTCAGGTCCTTGATGACGGTGTGCCCCTCGGGATTGGGATGCAGACCGTCGGGGGCCATGAGGTCCGGCCGCCCCAACAGTGGTTCGCCGATGTCAATGAACACCACTCCTTCGCGCTCCGCCGCGTCCCGCACCGCGTCGTTGAGGAACTGCAACACCTCGGGCCGCTCGGAGCCCGTGTAGTAGATCCCGCCCACTGCGTAGATGGTGGCCTCGGGGAATGTTGCCCGGAGGGTCGCGTACGTCGCCGCCACGTCCGCCTCGATCTGCTCGCGACTCGCGCCCAGATCATTCACCCCGCCCGAGACCACCACGACGTCAGGCACTGGATCCGTCAGCAGGGCAATGCGCTGCTCATACGTGGTGCCGCACCTCAGGCCGGGCCGCGTGTACCCCGAACCATTGCAGCCCGCGTTGATCTCCCGCCACCCCAGTTGCTGGGCGAGCTGCGTGGACCACCGTAGCGGCACCTCGTCAGGGGTCAGCCCGGTGCCTTCGGTGTAGGAGTCCCCTAGGAACAGCACCGTGATCTCGGCCGATGCTGGGGTTGGCTTGGGCGCGGTCGGTTCGGGCTGGGTAGGGACGCACCCGCTCAGGGCTACCGCACCGGCGGCGGCCGCCGCAAAGGCAAAGTTGTGTACGCGACGTGACACCGGCATCGGCCGCTCCTTTGCTTGTTTCTACTCTAGGAGGGTTCGGCGTGGCTACGGTGATGGTTTGGTGTGGAGACTGAGGTGAGGGTCGGTGCGGCGCGGTAGCGTATGACCCATGGCATACCCCGGCTTCTACATCGTGTTCGAAGGCGGCGACGGCGTGGGAAAGTCCACCCAGATCGATCTCCTGGCGGAGCATTTGCGGTCCGCAGGCGGTGGCAGCCACACGGTGGTGACGACGCGCGAGCCGGGCGGGACCGACCTGGGCCGCGAGCTGCGCGAAGCGGTGATGCACGGCGATCACGTTGACCCGCGGGCGGAGGCGCTCCTGTATGCCGCGGATCGCGCGCACCATGTGGGCACTCTGGTGAGGCCGGCGCTGGAACGCGGAGACGTGGTGGTCCAAGACCGCTACGTGGACAGTTCAATCGTGTACCAGGGCGGCGCGCGTGGCCTAGGCGACGAGGTGGAGCGAATCTCGCGGTGGGCCACCGAGGGACTGCTGCCGGACCTGACCATCGTGCTCGATACGGCGCCGATTGCCGGCCGGATGGACCGTGACCTGGATCGCCTCGAGCGGGAAACGGCTGAGCACTCCGTCCAGATTCGTCAGGCTTACCTCGATCTCGCCGCCCGCGCACCAGAGCGCTACGCCGTGATTAACGCGGCGCGCACCGTGGAAGACGTGGCCGCTGACGTCCGAGTGGCGACCACGGCAGCGCTGGGCATGCGCTCATGAGTGTGTGGGCGCAGGTCGCGGGTCAAGAGGCCGCCGTGGTGCCGCTCCAAGCCGCTGCCGAGAACTCGGCGGCGATGACTCACGCGTGGCTGATCACAGGCCCGCCGGGGTCGGGCCGGTCCATCGCGGCGCGCGCCTTTGCGGCCGCACTGCAGTGCCCGGCAGGCGGGTGCGGCACGTGTCACGAGTGCCAGACTGCGCTCGCGGGCACTCACGCCGACGTCACCCTCGTTGCCACGGAGAAGGTCACCATCAGCATCGACGAGGTGCGTGACCTGGTGGGCATTGCGCAGAACGCTCCCAGCCAGGGCAGGTGGCGTGTCCTTGTGATCGAGGATGCTGACCGCATGACGGAGCGGACCTCAAACCTGTTGTTGAAGTCGATCGAAGAGCCGCCGCCGCGAACCGTATGGCTGCTGTGCGCGCCGTCGGCAGAAGACGTGGCCATCACGATCCGCTCCCGTGCCAGGGTGGTGCACCTGGCGATGCCCAGCACCGACGCCGTGGCGCGGTTGCTGGTCGAGCGCGACGGGATCGCTCAGGACCTCGCGCTGGAGTGTGCGAGCGCGGCGCAGAGTCACATCGGGATCGCCCGGCGCCTGGCCCGTGACCCCGCTGCGCGCGCTCGTCGCGACGAGGTACTCGCCATCGCCACCGACATCCGCGGGGTGGGCGACGCCGTGCTGGCGGCAGCCAACCTGGTCGCGGTGGCCGACGCCGATGCCAAGGCCGCGACCGAGGAACGCGACATCGAGGAGCGCAACGCGCTGTTGCGAACGCTCGGCGCCGACGACGGCGGGCGCCTGCCACCCTCGTTGCGATCCCAGGTGAAGCAGTTGGAAGAGGACCAGAAGCGGCGCGCCACGCGGCACAAGCGCGACGTGCTGGACCGTGCCATCGTGGACCTGCTCTCGTTCTACCGTGACGTCGCCGTGACCCAGGTGGGGGCCGCGGTGCCCATGGTGAACACTGCGCATGCGGGGCACATCGAGCAGATTGCCGCGCGGACCGAGTTGGCCGACACCATGCGGTGCCTGGACGCGTTGGGTCAGGCGCGCATCAGGCTCGCGGCTAACGTTCAACCGCTGCTCGCGCTCGAGGCCATGGCCGTTGCCTTGAGGCCCCGGGTCCCGGCGGGAGCCTAGGCGGAATCGGCTAAGTTAGCCTCATGACTTTTCGCCGTTCGCTGACCGCCACTGCCGGTGCCCTGGTGGTCCTTCTCTCACTCACCGCTTGCTTGCCCGACTTCGGCAAGCCCAGCCCCAGCGCGGCGGACACGTTGGGCCCGGCGAGCGACGATCCGGTGCCCTTTGAGGAGTCCCGGGTCTATGGGCAGCAGGTTCAGTGGGAACGCTGCGGCGCGCTCGACTGCGCGACCATCCTGGTGCCGCTGGACTGGTCCAAGCCCAACGGCGACACCATCGAGATCGCTGTGAATCGTCACGCGGCGGGCAATCAGGGCGACCGCATCGGCTCATTGCTTATCAACCCCGGGGGGCCCGGCGGGTCCGGCCTCGACCTCACGGAGTACTTTGTGTCGAGCGCGGGAGACCGTCTCCTGGACAGTTATGACGTGATTGGCTTTGACCCGCGCGGGGTGGGTTCTTCGACTCCCGTGAAGTGTGGCGATGGGGCAGAGCTCGACGCGTTCTACATTGCTGACACCGTGATCGAGACCGAGGCCGACGTCGAGGCCGCCCGCCAGGCGGTCGCGGACTTCGCGCAGAGGTGCCTCGACATCTCCGGCCCCGTGGTGGAGAACGTCGACACCATCAGCGCCGCTCGTGACATGGACGTGATTCGTGCGGTGGTGGGCGACAGTGAGCTCCATTACCTGGGCTACTCCTACGGCACCCAACTGGGTGCCACGTATGCGCAGCTGTACCCGCACAACGTGGGCAGGATCGTGCTTGACGGTGCCGTGGACTTCCTGCTGCCTCCCGAGGAACTGTCAGAGGGCCAGGCGGAGGGGTTCGAGGACGCGCTGACCGAGTTCCTGCAGTGGTGTGTGCCGCAGGAGATGTGCCTGCTGGGGGACGATGTCGAGGTGGCTCGCGCGAAGGTCGCGGAACTGATCATCACGGCGCGCGACCAGGGTTTCGACACGGCGAGCGACGCCGAGGTCAACGGCAACCTGATGATCTATGGCGTGGTGGTGACGCTCTACGACGAGGCCTCGTGGCCGTACCTGCAGTTGGCGCTCAACGAGATCATCACCTTGAACCAGGCCACCATCGTCTACGAACTGGCGAACTTTTACTTTGACCGCAACAGCGTCACTGGCGAGTACAACGGCAACTCGACGGAAGCCTTCACCGCGATTGGCTGCCTCGATGACGGCGGTGGGGAGTCCACCACCCTGGCGGACGTGCGCGAGTTCGAGGCGTCGTCCATCGAGCTGTCGCCCACGTTCGGGTGGTGGTTCGCGTCCGGGTTGGGCTGCGATGGCTGGCCGTGGACGGCGCGCGAAGAGATCACCACACTGGACGCCGCTGCCACCGCGAACACGATGTTGGTGGTGGGCACCACCAACGATCCGGCTACTCCCTACAAGTGGTCGGTGTCTCTCGCGGAGCGCCTGGGGGCCGGATTGTTGACCTATCAAGGCGATGGCCACACCGCCTACGGGCGTTCCAACCAATGCGTGATCGATGCCGTTGACGCGTACCTTGTTGACGGTGTGCTTCCTGATTCGGGATTGCGTTGTTGAGCAGATAGACTGTCTGCTCGTTGCCCTCGCTCTGGCGAGGGTACGCCGCCTTAGCTCAGTCGGTAGAGCATCTCACTCGTAATGAGAAGGTCAAGAGTTCGATTCTCTTAGGCGGCTCCACGCGTGGCCCCTCACACTCCAGCCCTGCTCACCGTTGTCCTGGGCGCGTCTCAGAGAGCGAGCGCTCCAGGAGTTCACGTAGCGCATCGCGATCAACGCCGGTGAGGCGAGCGAGGTACAGGCAGACTTTGCTGGCACGGTACGTGCCTAGCTGAGCCATGAGATCGGGCCAACGCTCTGAGAAGTCGTTGACCAGGTAGATGGTGTGCTTGGTGGGACCGGGCGCGTAGGCGAGCAGGGGAGCACGACCAGAGTGCCCGGTTTCGTAGCGGTACTCGTACTCCCCGAACCCGATGATGCGGCCCGCCCACACCACCGGCTGTTCGCCACTGACCTCGCCGTGGATGGTAAGTAGTTCGTCGGCTTCGGCGCGCCGTGGGCCGGTGGCTCGGTCAAGAACATCCGTAACGGGCAAGGCTGACGGGGACATCGCAGGCTGCTGTGCCGCCATGAGGTCTCCTCGGTCGGGGCCGAATCCTCAGTGTAGCGACCGGCGGCACCCGGTACCGGACCGTAGACCTGGTATTCCGCTGCGCCACGCATGCCAGAATGAGCGAGTGACGATCGCTCCCGAGGCCCTCGACCTCGCCGCCGCCCTCAGCGATGCCGTCGCGGGCGAAGTCTCCGCTGCCACCCGTCGCCGCGCCGAGTATTCCACCGATGCGTCCAATTACCGGGTGGTTCCCCAGGTGGTGGTGTTCCCGCGCGACACCGACGACCTCATCGCGGCGCTCACCACTGCTCGGGCCGCCGGCGCGAGCGTCACGATGCGCGGCGGTGGCACCTCGGTCGCAGGCAACGCCATTGGCCCAGGGGTGGTGATCGACACCAGTCGGCACTTGAACCGCATCCTCGACGTGGACATCGAAGCGCGGACTGCGCGTGTCCAGCCCGGCGTGATCATGAGCAGCCTGCAGAAGCACGTGGCTCCGCACGGCCTGCGCTTTGGCCCTGACCCCAGCACCCAGAACCGCGCCACCTTGGGCGGGATGATCGGCAACAACGCCTGTGGTCCACACGCCGTGGCGTTTGGGCGCACCTCGGACAACACCATTTCACTCGACGTCATCGACGGCGCGGGCCGGCGTTACGAGGCATCCACCGGGCTTGGTGTTGTTCCCGGCCTCGAGGAACTGGTGGCCGCGAACCTGTCGCTGATCCGCACCGAGTTTGGCCGCTTCCAGCGTCAAGTCAGCGGCTACTCTCTGGAACACCTGCTCCCCGAGGTTGGCGCTCAGCTTGCCCGCTTCTTGGTGGGCACCGAGGGCACGCTCGCCACCACGCTCGAAGCCACCCTCAAACTCGTCGAGGTACCCCACACGCGCATCATGGCCGCGTTCGGATACACGGACATGCCCACAGCGGCCGATGCCGTGGTCCCGATGTTGCGCCACGCGCCTCAGGCGGTGGAGGGCTTGGACGCGCGCTTGGTGGAACGGATCCGCTCAAGCCGCGGCGGACAGGCCATTCCGGACCTGCCGCCGGGAGCAGGGTGGCTGTTTGTCGAGGTGGGTGGAGCGTCGCAAGATGAGGCGGAGGCGAACATGGCCGCCCTCGCCGCCGAGGCCGGCACGGGAAGCTACCGGATAGTGCGCGACCCTGTCGAGGCCGCGGCCTTGTGGGCTATCCGCGCTGACGGCGCGGGTCTGTCTGGTCGCACCCCTGACGGCCGCGAGGCCTGGCCCGGCTGGGAAGACGCAGCTGTTCCGCCGGACCGCCTGGGTGCCTACCTGCGCGACTTCGACGCTTTGATGGAACGCCACGGAGTCACGGGCCAGCCCTTTGGTCACTTTGGCGACGGCTGCATTCACGTGCGCCTCGACATCCCGCTCCAGGAGGACGGCCGGGCGCTGCGCGGCTTCATGAAAGATGCCGCGGCGCTCGTGACCAGCCACGGAGGGTCGCTGTCCGGCGAACATGGCGACGGGCGTGCCCGCTCGGAGTTACTACCCACGATGTACAGCGCCAAGGCGATCGACCTCTTTGGCCAGGTCAAAGCGCTCTTTGATCCCGAGGGCCTCCTCAATCCCGGCGTGATGGTGGACCCTGCCCCACTGGACCGAGATTTGCGACGCCCTGCAGCGAAGGCGACCCCAGCGTCGGCCGGAGGCATGGCCTTTGCGCACGATCACGGCGACCTGACCGAGGCGGTTCACCGCTGCACGGGCGTGGGCAAGTGCCGCTCGGGCTCGATTGAGTCGGGCTCGGGGTTCATGTGCCCCAGCTACGCGGCTACCGGCGATGAGAAGGACGTCACGCGCGGGCGGGCGCGCGTGCTTCAAGAGGCCATCAATGGCACGCTCATCGGCGGGCTCAATGCGCCAGAGGTTCGCGAGAGCCTGGACCTGTGCCTGAGCTGCAAGGCGTGCTCGGCGGACTGCCCCGCGGGCGTGGACATCGCCGCCTACAAGGCCGAGGTCACGTACCGCCGCTACCGCCGGAAGCTTCGCCCCGTGTTGCACTACTCGATTGGCTGGCTGCCGCGTTGGCTCAAGGTGATCGGGGTGGCACCGCGCATCGTCAACGCGGTGCTGGCGCCCTCGTGGATTCAGAAGACCGTGGTGTCGGTTGCCGGGCTGGACACCCGGCGAACACTGCCGAAGTTTGCCACCACGCCGTTCCGTCGCTCTGCCGTCGCAAAGGCGCACCGCGCGCCGGCAACCAGCGGCTCCACCGAGAACCGTGTGCTGCTGTGGGCCGACTCCTTCAGTGACGGTCTGGACCCGCAGGTACCTGAGGCGATCGTGGCCGTGCTCGAGAACGCAGGGCTAGAAGTCATGGTTGCCGAGGGAGACGCCTGCTGCGGCGTCAGCTGGATCTCGACCGGGCAGCTGGACGGCGCGCGCAAGCGTATGAGCCATCTCTTGACGGTGCTGGGGCCGTACGCCGTCAATGGGATCCCCATTGTTGGCGTCGAGCCGTCGTGCACCGCGACGTTGCGCAGCGACCTCACCGAACTACTCCCGAACGATCCTCGGGCACACGCCGTTGCTGCAGGGACCTATACGCTCGCCGAGGTGCTGACAGGGCGCGCGCCGGTCAAACCGCGCCGCGGATGGTCGCCGCCGCGCCTTGACAACGTCACCGCCGTGGTCCAGCCCCACTGTCACCAGTACTCGGTGATGGGCTATGCCGCAGATCGTGACCTGTTGGCGCGCGCTGGCGCCACGGTCACCGAAGCTTCTGGCTGCTGCGGACTCGCGGGCAACTGGGGCATCCAGAAGGGGCACTACGAGGTGTCAGTGCAGATCGCGGAGAACTCGCTCCTGCCTGCGCTCCGCGATGCCCCGGAGGGTGCCGTCTATCTGGCCGACGGCGTGAGCTGCCGGACTCAGGCGGATGACTTGGCGAGTGTCCAGGGAGTGCACCTCGCGCAGCTGCTCGCCACGCGCCTTGTAGCTGAGGACTGAAGCGCCAGCTCTAGAGGCTGTCGAGGAACGCTTGCATGTGGGCGTTGAGCTGTCCCGACTCCACGAGGAAGCCGTCGTGCCCCACGTCGGAATGGACAATCTTGACCCCGTGCGAGCCGCTCAGCGCGGCGTCAAGCCGCTCGGAGTTCTTGACGGGGTAGAGGCGGTCCGAGTCCACCGCGACAATGAGCGCGGGGATGTCGACTGATGCGAGCGCAGCCTCGACGCCACCGCGACCCCGACCCACGTCATGCGATTGGATGGACTGAGCGAGCCGCACGTACGTGTTCGCGTCAAAGCGCAACGCGAGCTTGCGGGCATGGTGCTCGAGGTAGGACTGCACCGCGAAACGGCCACCCTGACCTAGGGGGTTGGAGTCCGCTTGGTACGAGCGGCCAAACCTCGTCGCCAGTTCGCCCTCTGAACGGTAGGTGGTGTGCGCGATCATGCGCGCGATTCCCATCCCAACGTGTGGACCGTCGCCAGGCGCGGCGTCGTAGTAATCGCCCCCCCGGAACTTGGGATCGGCCTTGAGCGCCGCAAGTTGAGTGGTGGACCATGCAATCTGGTCAGCAGTGGTGGCCGCCGTCGAGCCCACGGGCGCGATCGCACCCACCCTGCCGGGTGCCATGACCGTCCACTCAATAGCGCGCATACCGCCCATCGATGGGCCGGTCATCAGCTTCCAGCGCTCGATGCCCAGATGGTTGGTCACGGCGATCTCCGCATTCACCATGTCGCGCAGCGTCACGTACGGGAAGCGGGATCCCCACGGACGGCCATCGTCGGGGTGAGCGGAAGACGGTCCGGTGGTGCCTTGGCATCCGCCCACCACGTTGGCGCACACCACAAAGTACTTGTCCGTATCGATAGGGTGCCCAGGGCCCACCATGCCGTTCCACCAGCCACCGGTGTGGTGGCCGTCCTCGGCCGGGCCGGTCACGTGGGAATCACCGGTCAGCGCGTGAGCGACGTAAATGGCGTTGTCGCGAGCATCGTTGAGCGTGCCCCATGTCTCGTACGCCATGCGGACGTTGGGAAGCACTCCTAGGGGGTCGACGTCCAAGCGGAGATCCCCAATGTCGACGAACATGCGTCGGCCTGGATGGTCGCCTTCGCGCCATGCGCTCGAGGCCGGAATGGGCGCGCTGACGTCGGGGCCCTTGTCTGCGGCCCATGCGTCTGTTTCGATTCCGTCGTCATCCATGCCGGATTAACCCTAGGGCACGGTGCGTCTCCAGAGCCAACTTGAGCGGCACCCGGGGGTGGTGTGGACCTTGTCACAACTGTCCGGGTTAAGGGTATTTGCCCTGTTGCCGATAACGGAGGCAAGGTAGCATCGGAAGCAAGTGTCCCCTCTTCGTGGGGTCCGGAAGCGAAACGTGGTGATGAGTATGCGGGCCCAGCATGGTCTTGTGGTCCCTGCTGTGCACCTGCCTGCACGCCGTATTGTTGCCCTGATCGCCACGCTGTTGATGGGCGTGGCCCTCGCTGTTGTGCCGCCCTCCACCATGGCTGTGGCCGCCGACTACCCAGGTCAAGCAGAGATTGCGGCCGCGAAGGCCGCTGTCGCTGACGCGGCCTCTACGGTTGCCGAACTCGATGCCGCAATCGTGAAGCTCGCACAAGCGGTCCATGACGCCGACGTCGCTGCGCGTCTTGCCGACGAACGCTACGGTGAGGCCCAAGCCGCGAGTATCGAGGCACAGCGCCAACTGTTTGCCGCCAACAAGCGCCTTGACGAGGCGGAGGCGTCACTCGCCGTGGCGCGCGGTGAACTCGGCGGAGTTGCCATGGCGAGCTACCGCGATGGCGGTAGCTTTGGTCAGTTCGAAGCACTCGTGAGTGCCAATGGTTTTGAGGATGTCATCGTCCGCACGGAGGCGCTCAACCGCGCCTCCGTCGAGGCGGAGTCCACCGTGCAGCAGGTCAAGGCAGCGGAACTGGTCGCCTCGACGATGCGCGTGTACGCAGAAATCGCCGCAGAAGAGGCCGCCGCCGCGGAAGAGGTAGCGCGAGTCGCCCTTGAAGTGGCGATCCAGGCGCGCGCTGATGCCCAGCAAGCACTCGCCGACGAACAGGCCACCAGGGAGGCAGCGCTCGAGCGCCTCGCCGAACTTCAGCGCACCTCCGTAGCACTCCAACGCGAACGGCAAGCTGGCCTTGCTGCCGAGCGTCGTGCCCGGGAGCAAGCAGCATTGCTCAAGGCGCAGCAACAGGCTGCGGCCAACGCAGGCAGTTCAGGCGGCAGCACCGGTGGAGGCAGCACGGGTGGCGGCAGCACCGGTGGCGGTAGCACTGGTGGCGGTAGCACTGGTGGCGGCAGCACGGAGCCCCCGCCGCCCGCCCCTGAACCGAGCGGCACGTGGAGGTCATCGGCAGCCGACGGCCAAGTCGCCGTGAACCATGCGCTCACGCTCATGGGAAGCCCGTACCAGGCTGGTGGCAAGACGGGTCCCGGATACGACTGCTCGGGGCTCACACAGGCGTCATGGGGCGTCGCGGGATACTCGATTCCCGGAAGTTCGCGGACTCAGTACTCCGGAACAACGCTGGTCTCCTTCTCTCAGTTGCGTCTAGGTGACTTGATTTTCTGGGGCACCAACCGCAACGCAAGCCAGATCTATCACGTCGCGATCTACATCGGCAACGGCAAAGTGGCCGAGGCAAGTGTGCCGGGGGTTGCCGCGAAGACTCGTGTCTACAACAACTGGGCAGTGAACGACATCATGCCGTACGCCGGGCGGCCGTAGCGAGTTACTGCGCTTCGGAGCCTACGAGCGCCCCTCTGGTTTGTGTGGAGGGTCAGTGCTGTGGAGGGTTCAGCGGATTCATGTGCTCAAAGACCGTGCCCTTGGCGCGTTCGAACGAAGCCTTGATCTCCGCTTCAGCTTCTTCACGGCCCACCCAGTGAGCGCCTTCGACTGACTTTCCCGGCTCCAGGTCCTTGTAGACCTCAAAGAAGTGCTGGACCTCGAGGCGGTGGAAGTCGCTCACGTCTTCGAGTTCCTGGCGCCACGCAGCGCGCTGGTCCGCAACCGGGACACACAGCACCTTGTCATCGCCGCCGGCCTCGTCGCGCATCCGGAACATGCCCAAGGCGCGGCACGTGATCTGGCATCCCGGAAAGGTCGCCTCTTCAAGCAACACGAGCACGTCGAGCGGGTCGCCGTCCTGCCCCAAGGTACCGTCGATGAACCCGTAGTCGTCGGGATACCGTGTAGACGTAAACAGCATCCGGTCCAACTTGATGCGTCCAGTGTGGTGGTCTACCTCGTACTTATTGCGGCTTCCCTTGGGGATCTCAATGGTGACGTCGAATTCCATGCGTGGTTCCTCACACTGTCCGGTCAAACTTGGGGTCGGCTGACTTTCTCGGTACTAGTGTGGCCCATAACTGGAGGTGACGCGTGCGGCACAAGGCGGCGACGGCGGCAGTGACCGTTGGGATGGTACTCGTTGGGGCGGGCGCGTACGCGATCGCTGATGCCTATGACGTTGTACCCGGCTGGATCACTGCCGAGCCTGTGCCGCAACCGCCGGCACCGTTCCTCGCCCACTTGTCCGTAGCATCGGCCGATGTTCCCCGGACACCAGTCGCGAGCCTTGCGTCCGCCGAAGCGCCGTTGCCCAATGCGGCTGTAGTGCAGGCGCTCGTGCAGAAGTTGCGGGACGATCCACGCACCGGCAGGTCAGTCAACGTCGCAATCGTCGACGTGCTGACCGGCGAGTTGATCGCTGGCATTGACGCGGCGGAGACCCAGGTCCCGGCGTCCACCACTAAGACCATCACGGCCGTCGCCGCGCTCGGTGCGCTCGGTCCCGACTTCACGACCCGCACCACAGTGCTGTGGGATCCCGCGACGGCACGCCTCACTCTTGTGGCGGGCGGCGACATGATGCTGGCGGCAGGTGCTGGGCACCACGGGGAGAGGCGCGACGCGAACGGTTGGGCCGGCCTGGGTGACCTAGCCGAGGCCGTGGTCGCGGCATCGGCCCTTGAAGGCGTGACAACGGTGACGGTGGTGGTCGACGATTCCGCCTTTCCGGGCCCGCGCATCAATCCAGAGTGGCCCGACTACGCCCCGCGCATGGGCTATGCCGCTGGCGTGACTGGCCTTGCGGTGAACGTCGCGAAGATGACTGACGAGCTCTACGCTCAGCGCCACGCAGACCCGTCGCTCGCCGCGGGCAATGACTTCGCTGTGGCGCTGAGGAGCCACGGCCTCACCGTCACGCAGGTCACCCGGGGCTCGTCGCGCGGCGGCACCGAGATCGCTGGCGTGGAATCTGCACCCCTGTCCCTCGTGGCGGAGAACCTGCTGTGGTACTCGGACAACACCATCGCGGAGAACGTGGCCCGTGTGCTCGCAATCGAGACCGGGCACGCCGCAACCCCCACGGGTGCCGCGCAAGCCACGATCGCCCAGCTGGCGCAGATGGGGATCGACGTCGAGGGCCTACGGCTCTACGACGGCGCCGGGTTCTCGAGCCGCAACCGCATTTCGCCGCTTCACCTCACGGATACGATGCTCGCGGCGCTCGAGGATCCGGGGGCGCGGGGACTGTTCGACTTCCTGCCCGTGGCCGGCGTGGAAGGCACCGTCGGGGAGCGCTATTGGAACACCGACGCCGCAGGGATGGTACGTGCCAAGACGGGCTCGCTGACGGGGGTTACGGCGTTGGCCGGGACCGTCATGACGGCTGACGGCAGGTTGCTCGCTTTCGCGTTCCTAGCGGACGGCATGCCCGCTGGCCAGGAACGGCCACGCGCTGCGTTCGACGACCTGCTGTTCGCGTTGGTCGCCTGCGGGTGTCAGTGATGACTGGTCCCCACCCAGCGGTGTCCGCTTCCCGCAATGCGGTGCGGGAGGCTCTTGACGGCATCGAGATCGGGACCCGGGTATGGGTGGCGTGCTCCGGTGGTCCCGACTCGCTCGCGCTGGCCGCCGCAACGGTTTTTGTGTCCCGCAAGGAGGGGTACTTGCCCGGCGCGATCATCGTGGATCACGGGCTCCAGGCGGGTAGCGAAGCGGTGGCGCAGCACGCAGTGAGCCAAGTGCGCAAGGCTGGCATGAACAGCGTGTTCGTGGAGCGCGTGACTGTGGGCCGCGAAGGAGGACTCGAGGCGGCGGCGCGCGCAGCTCGGTACGCGGCGCTGGATGCGCGGGTGGACGCCGAAGGCGGGTTCGCGCCCATCATCTTGACTGGCCACACCATGGACGACCAAGCGGAGACCGTGTTGCTTGCGTTGGCGCGAGGCTCGGGAGCGCGGGCGCTGAGCGGCATTCCAGCGCGGCGTGGGCGGATCGTGCGACCGTTCCTGTCATTGCGGCGCCAGGACACCGTCACGGCCTGTGAGGCGCTGGGACTCGAGCCGTGGATGGACCCCACCAACGAGGTAGACGGCGGCCCCAAGCGCTCCGAGTTGCGCGGCAAGGTGATGCCAGCGCTCGCGGAGGTCTTGGGTCCGGGAGTGGTCTCGGGCCTGGCGCGCTCGGCTGCCTTGCTCCAAGCCGACGCGGACGAACTGGACCGGCAAGCGCGACTCGCGGTACGCGACACAGCATCGGCCGGACGTAGGGAAGGCTGGCGCTGCGACATGCTCGCCGCGATGCCTGATGCCATCCGGTCGCGAATGCTCAAGATGCTCGCGGAGGCCGAGGGCGCAGGGCCGCTGACGGCGACTCACGTGGCGGCGCTCGACCAGTTGGTGACCGTGTTCAAAGGTCAGGGCGCCGTGTCGCTACCCGGCGGCTACGAGGCGCGGCGCGAGTATGGCAGGCTAATGATCACCCCACCCCAACGAGCCGGGAGCACTGAGTGAACGCGCAGTTCGACATGAACGACTTCACCGAAATCATCGTGAGCGAGAAGCAAATCGCGACGCGGCTTGATGAGATCGCAGCTCAGATTCGGGAGGACTACCAGGGCGAAGAGTTGTTGCTGGTGGGCGTCCTGAAGGGCGCCGTCATGGTGATGGCTGACCTCGCGCGGCGCATGCCTCCTCAGGTGCAGATGGACTGGATGGCGGTGTCGTCGTATGGGTCCGGGACGCGCAGTTCTGGCGTGGTGCGGATTCTTAAGGACTTGGACGCGGACCTGACGGGGCGCCACGTGCTGATCGTGGAAGACATCATGGACACCGGCATGACGCTCTCGTGGTTGCTTGGCAACCTGCGCTCGCGAGGTGCGGCGTCCGTCGAGGTGGCGGCGCTGTTGCGCAAGCCGGATGCGGCGTCGGTTGATGTGGACGTGAAGTACGTGGGCTTCGACATTCCGAATGACTTTGTGGTGGGGTACGGGCTGGACTTCGATGAGAAGTACCGGACCCTGCCGTTCGTGGCGGTGCTGAACCCCAAGGTGTACGGCGAGGCGTAGCGCCATTGGCCCCAGGGCCACTCAGCAACCACTTTCCGTTACTGGACCCAGTTGTGAGCGCTCAACGTCTCGGTTTCCTAGGTCGTGAACCACGAATGGGTTGCTCGTTGGCCCCGCTGCCTGGGCGTCGACTGATGTCCCCAGGACGAGCCTCTCTACGAAACTCCAATGCCGCTTGCTGAGTCCTCACCTCGCCAACGGCGAGACCGCACAGTGGCTCAATGGATGTCTTGCAGGTGCTCGGGACCTTGGGGGGAGCAGCCCGCCGGGAAGAACTGCTCGCGGCTGGAGTCTCACCCAAACAGTTGCGGGTTGCGCATGCGCAAGGGCGAATCGTGCGGGCGTGGGCGGGTTGCTACGCGCTACCCGACGCCCCGCGCGCAGTGCTCGATGCCCGAATTCTTAGGGGCGAGGTCACCTGCATATCGGCACTTGATGCGCTGGGGCTTCCACTCCTCACTCGCTCGGGGCAGACGCACATACTGTTGCCACGGGATCGGGGCTTCGCCCTACGAGACGCGCGGGTGTCTCGCGGTGTCCGGCTGCACCGATCGGCACGCAACGGCGCGACTGAGCGCATCGCAGCCCTCCCTCGGAATCTCTCCACGCCAGTTGCTACCTCGCTCGACGTCGCGGCGCGCTGCGTCGAGCCCCTGGAACACCTCGTTCTGGTCGACGCCGCCGTCAATCGCGGGCTCATCGCGCCGTCTGCGATCGCCGCGTTCCGTGTTTCACCACGGAGCCGGCGCGAGTTCTTGGCGACGCACGTCGACGGCCGATCAGAGTCCCTGCTTGAGTCGATCACACGCTTCACCTTGGACGGCGCGGGGCTGACTGTAGAGCCGCAAGTGCGCATCGCGGGAGTCGGCCGAGTGGACTTGGTAGTTGAGGGGTCACTGGTCGTTGAACTCGATGGGCGCGCCTACCACGCTGACGAGCGAGCCTTCGCCGAGGACAGACGCCGCGACCGGAAGCTCGCCGCACTCGGATACACCGTGCTCAGATTTACCTACGACGACGTGGTCAAGCATCCGGAGCGCATGCTCGCGGAGGTGCTCGCGGTGTTGGCGGTCATCAGGACGGGCCGCTCGGCAACCACATTGGGCCCGTGGCAGCTCTTGGCGCCCTGAATGTGCCTGAATCTGGCTCGCCAGCCGTGAACCTGGTTGCTGAGTGGCCCCTTTGTGCGGTCCCGCTCAGGGCGAAACCACACCAACCGCGCCAGAGCCTCGCGTAGAGTCATATGCACCATGAAGAACGCCCTCAGCTTCCGCCGCCTGCTGCCAATCATCCTGCTCGCGTTGATTCTCAGCTGGATTGTGTCCGGACTGTTCCAGCCCACCGTGGACCGGATCGCCACCTCTGAGGGTCTCGCGATGCTCCGAGCTGGTGTGGTGGACCAAGTCGAGATTGTCGACGGGGACCAGCGCGTCGAGATGGTGTTGATCGAGGAGATGCCCGAGGGTGTCCCCGAGGAGTGGGCGACGTTCACCCCGCGTGTGCAGTTCTTCTATGTGGAGCCGCAGGGCGAAGAGCTGGTGACGGCTGTCCGCGAAGCGGATCCGGCCCAGGGTTACGACTCCCAGGTGCCCCGCAGCTCAATCTGGCAGACCATGCTGTTCACGCTGCTGCCTATTCTGATTCTGGTGGGCCTGTTCTGGTTCATCTTGTCCAGCATGCAAGGTGCCGGCGGCGGTGGCCGGCTCATGCAGTTCGGCAAGTCCAAGGCCACGCTCGTGACTCCGGACACCCCCACGGTGAAGTTCGAGGACGTCGCCGGCGTGGACGAAGCAGTCGAGGAACTGCGCGAGATCGAGGAGTTCCTTGAGACCCCGGCCAAGTTTCAGGCGTTGGGTGCCAAGATCCCCAAGGGCGTGTTGCTCTACGGTCCGCCCGGAACCGGCAAGACCCTGCTGGCCCGCGCAGTCGCGGGAGAGGCCGGCGTGCCGTTCTACTCCATCTCAGGCTCCGACTTTGTCGAGATGTTTGTGGGCGTAGGCGCGAGCCGCGTGCGCGACCTGTTTGAGCAGGCCAAGAAGAACGCCCCCGCGATCATCTTTGTGGATGAGATCGACGCTGTTGGTCGCCACCGCGGCGCTGGCATGGGCGGCGGGCACGACGAGCGCGAACAGACTCTCAACCAGATGCTGGTGGAGATGGACGGATTTGACCTCAACACCAACGTGATCATGATCGCGGCCACCAACCGGCCAGACATCCTCGACCCCGCCCTGCTGCGCCCAGGCCGCTTTGACCGCCAGGTGGGCGTGGACGCCCCTGACCTCAAGGGCCGTCAGAAGGTGCTTGAGGTGCACGCCAAGGGCAAGCCCATCGAGCCCGACGTCAACCTCGAAGCCATCGCACGCCGCACGCCGGGCTTCACCGGCGCGGACCTCGCCAACGTGCTCAACGAGGCCGCCCTGCTCGCGGCGCGCCAGGACCTGACTTCGATCAACTCCCAGGCGCTCGACGAGGCTATTGATCGCGTGATCGCCGGCCCTCAGAAGCGCACGCGCATCATGAACGAGAACGACAAGCGTGTCACGGCGTATCACGAGGGCGGCCACGCGCTCGTGGCTGCGGCCATGAACCACACCGACCCCGTCACGAAGGTCACCATCCTGCCCCGCGGCCGCGCCCTGGGCTACACAATGGTGATGCCCGCCGAGGATCGCTACTCGAAGACCCGCAACCAACTGCTCGACTCGCTGGCCTACGCGATGGGCGGCCGGATGGCGGAAGAGATCGTGTTCGGAGACCCCACCACGGGAGCCTCCAACGACATCTCGCAGGCCACCGACACCGCCCGCACGATGGTCACTGAGTACGGCATGAGCCCGCGCGTAGGATCGGTGCGCCTCGCGGGATCTTCCGGAGAGGTCTTCATGGGCCGCGACATGGGCCACGGTCGCGACTACAGCGAGGAACTCGCCGCCGTGGTGGACTCGGAGGTGCGCGCGCTGCTCGACAACGCGATGGCCGAGGCCACCAAGGCGCTCAACATGAACCGCGCCCTGCTCGACACCCTCGCGGAACAGTTGCTCGACAAGGAGACCCTTGCGGAGAAGGAACTCGCGGAGATCTTCGCCAAGGTCAAGCACATCCCGCTCCGCAAGGGCTGGGTCAGCGGCGATTGGGGAACGGCGATCGCACCTCAGCGTGGCGTGACGGCTCCGGCTCCCGGGGAGCGCCCCAAGCGCACCAAGGCTCCCTCCAAGCCCGCAGCCACGTCGCCGCGCGCCGGTACTCAAGGCGCGCGCAAGCCCAAGGCCTCCTCCAAGGAGTAGCGACATGACCGACTCGACGCTCCCGAACGCTGTGGCAGGCGCCCAGGACACTCCGCCCGCCACCGCGGTGGACCGCCCTCGCATCGAGGCCGCCGTGAGGGAGATTCTCGCGGCTGTGGGCGAAAATCCTGACCGCGACGGTCTGCGGGACACCCCCGCCCGCGTGGCACGGGCTTACGAGGAGTTCTTCGCCGGGCTTTCTCAAGACCCAGCGGATGTGCTGAGCGCCGTCTTCGAACTTGGCCACGAAGAGATGATCCTGGTCAAAGACATTGAGCTGTACTCGACGTGTGAACACCACCTGGTCCCGTTCCACGGCGTCGCCCATGTGGGCTACATCCCTGGCGAGGACGGACGCATCACGGGACTGTCCAAGCTCGCGCGCCTGGTCGATGTCTTTGCGAAGCGCCCGCAGGTCCAGGAACGCCTCACCACCCAAGTGGCCGACGCCCTCGTCAAGCACCTTGGCGCCCGCGGCGTCATTGTGGTGATCGAGGCCGAACATCTCTGCATGTCGATGCGCGGCGTCCGCAAGCCTGGTTCACGCACGGTGACCTCCGCAGTGCGCGGCGTGATGCGCGACGGCGCCACCCGCGCAGAAGCCATGAGCCTCATCCTCGGGAAGTAGCTCACCGTGAGCGAGCGCACCTTGGTGTGGGGCATCCTCAACGTCACGCCGGATTCCTTCAGCGACGGCGGTCACTTTCTTGCGGCCGATGCTGCCATCCAGCAGGGCTTGGGGCTTGCCGCAGCAGGGGCCGACGTGGTCGACGTAGGCGGGGAATCCACGCGGCCCGGTGCCGCGCGAGTAGACGCAGGCACCGAGATCGAACGGGTGCTCCCGGTGATCGAGGCGCTCGCAAGTGAGGGCGTGACGGTCAGCATCGACACGATGCGCGGCTCGACAGCCCGCGCGGCCGTGGATGCCGGTGCGCGCTACGTCAATGACGTTTCCGGGGGGCTCGCCGACCCCGACATGGCGCGCATTGTCGCGGAACTCGAGGTGGACTATGTCGCGATGCACTGGCGAGCGCACTCCGCCACGATGGATCAGCACGACGTCTACGACGACGTGGTCGCCGAGGTTCGTGATGAGCTACTCAAGCGCCTCCAAGCGCTCACCGACGCAGGGGTCGATGGCAACCGGATCATCCTCGACCCCGGCTTGGGTTTCGCCAAGGTGGGAGAACACAACTGGACCCTGCTCGCGCACCTTGACGAGCTTCGTCATGTGGGCACGCGTGGCCAAAGTCAGCGCGTGCTCATTGGAGCCTCGCGCAAGCGCTTCTTGGGCGCCACCATCGCCCGGTCCGGCGAGCAGCAGCCGCCCCCTGAACAGCGCGACCACGCCACCACTGCGGTGACTGCCCTGGCCGCTCAAGCGGGCGCGTGGGCGGTCCGCGTTCATGACGTCCGTGCGGCGTGTGACGCAATCGCGGTCGCGTCCGCTTGGCGGAATGCGTCAACCGGGGCACGATGAGTACATGACCACGACAGTGACGCCGTATGTCAAAGACGGAGTAGAGCTCGATCAGGTGGTGGTCCAGGGAATCCGGGTAACCGGCTTTCATGGAGTGCTCGCCACGGAGCGCGCGACCGGCCAAGTGTTCTTGGCGGATGTCGTGGCGCACGTGAGCACAAGGGCGGCGGCCGCGCGGGACGACCTCACCAAGACCGTGAACTACTCCGACATCGCCGACCGTGCTGCCGAGATCATTGCGGGAGATCCAGCCCAGTTGATCGAGACGGTCGCGGATCACATTGCTCGTGCCGTGCTGGCGATGGACGGCGTGCACTGCGTGGACGTCGCGCTCCATAAGCCGCAGGCACCTTTGCATGTGGAGTTCCAGGATGTGATTGTCAGGATTCGCCGGGACCTGCGTACAGGTGGGTTGTGGTCGGATAAGCGCATCGGCTCCTCGGCAGGCATGGCTGACGACCCCCTCGCGCCCGGCGCTGCAGGCCCTCCGCATGACGGCTTCGACAACCGCCCCGCGCAGCCTGTGCCCGCCCTGCTCGCCTTGGGAGGAAACATGGGCGACGCGCAAGCAACCCTTGCTGCGGCGGTGGGAGAACTGCACCGCATCACTGGGATCGAGGTGCGCGCCACATCGCCGCTGGTGCGCTCGCGCCCGGTGGGCGGTCCACCCCAAGACGACTACTTCAACGCCGTGGTGCGCATCCACACCGCGCTCGCGCCGCGTGAGTTGCTGGGTGCCTGCCAGGGCATCGAGATGGTGCACGGCAGGGAGCGCTTAGAGGTGAACGGCCCCCGCACGCTCGACATCGACATCGTGGCGTATAGCGATGTGGAAGGTTCCACCGCAGACCTGACGCTTCCTCACCCGCGCGCGCATGAGCGCGGATTTGTGCTGGTTCCGTGGGCGGCGATGGAGCCGCAGGCAGAACTCGGGGGCCCGCGCGGCGGTCGTGTTGCTGACCTCGCTGCAGCGGTAGGCGCTCACGGGGTCGAGTTGGTGGCAGACCCCTGGCCACCTCGCGCAGCGGTCGCACCCGCCGGAGGCTAGCGGTGACTCCGCTGACCTGGCAGCGTCTCGCACTCGCGGCGGGAGCTGCCGCCGCGGTGGCTTGGCTGGTGTCGATCGTCATGGCCGATCGCGGCAACTCGCCCATGCCTCTGCCATGGACATTGACGGTGGTGACCCTGACCCTCGCGGCGGTGTCGCTCGGAGCTGGGTGGGAAGTACGCGAGTTTGTGCGTGGCAAGAAGCCGGGTCTCAACGCCCTGAGGGCGGCCCGCATCGCTGTACTCGCCCAAGCGTCGGCCTTTACCGGTGCGTTGGTGGCCGGTGCGTGCGGCGGCTACGCGCTCGCGCTCGCCGTGGATTGGAGTCATGCACCGCGCCGCGAGGTGGCAATCACAGCGGTGATTGCCATGCTCGGCGGCGTGGCGCTGATGGTGGCTGCGTGGATTGCGGAGCGGTGGTGCAGGGTTGACCCGCCAAGCAATGACGATGCCGCAGAGATGGAAGCGGCGTAACCCACGGCAGTGGCAGACTGTCAGTCATGACATGGTTTAACCCTGCTGGGACTGACTGGACGTATGCCTCGACTCGTTTGATCACGGCGCGCATGATCACGCTGTGGCTGTGGTTCGGGGTGCCGATCGCCGCCTGGGTGGTGCTCGCCGTGTGGGTTACTCCGTGGCTGTGGATCGGGGCGGGTGCGGCGGCTGCGTTGGGCGTCTGGTTCTCCGTGATCATCGTGTGGCAGGTGAAGGCGCATGCGTGGGCTGAGCGTGAGGATGATCTGTTGGTGAAGCGCGGGCGGCTCTTTCGTCGGGTTACCGTGGTCCCGTATGGCCGCATGCAGTATGTCGAGGTGCACCAGGGCCCGCTGTCGCGGATGCTCGGCATTGCGCGGGTGCAACTGCATACGGCCTCGCCGGGCACGGACGCGCACTTGAGCGGCGTCCTTGTGGATGAGGCAGCGCGGCTGCGCGACCGCCTCACCACCCAGGGCGAAGCGAAGCTGGCTGGGCTGTGAGCCAGTCCGTTTACCGGGCTCCGCGTGAGTGGGCGCGCGTCCACCCGGTGTCGCCCATCCTTGGCGGGTGGGCAGTGTTCGCCGCAATTGCCGGTGGATGGTTCTACACCTCTGGTCCGCAGTGGTTGACGGGATCGCCGGTTGAGCCGGGCGAGTTCGATGACTTTGACGAGTTTGAGGCCCTCGGTATCCACCCTGCGCTGGTGATTGTCGCAGCCGTGCTGGTGGTCGCCATCATCGTCGGCTTGTCTTATCTGTCGTGGTATTTCACGCAGTACCGGATTGGTGATGACGCCGTGTATCAGCGTTCCGGCGTGATCTCCCGGAAGCAACGCCAGGCCAGGCTGAACCGCCTGCAGGCGGTCGATGTGGTGCAGCCGCTGTTGGCACGCATCTTTGGGTTCGCGAAGTTGCGTATTGAGGTTGCGGGTGGTGAGGGATCGGCCACGGAGATCGCGTTCTTGCGCCTGGGGGATGCGGATGCCCTGCGTAACGAGATCTTGGTGCTCGCCGCAGGTCATGCGGCGCCGGTGGCAGCGGATGCGGGCGCTGTCGCGGAGGCCGCCCAAGCAGTCGCGGTCAACTTCGATGCGCCGGCGCCTAGCCTCCGCGATCTGGCGCACATGCCGGAAGGTGTGCCCGCGATCCCTTCCGCTGCGGAACGGGAGATGTACGCGGTTCACCTGGGCAGGCTCGTGGGTTCTATGGTGCTGTCTTGGCCCTTTGTCGTGATGGCGTCGATTCCGATCATCGTTGTGATGGCAGTGTTCGTGTGGGACGCGAACATCGATCAGGCGGTGGCCGTGGCTGTCAGCGGCGGGTTCGTCACTGCCATCCCTGTGGTTGCCGGTGTGCTGGGCTATTTCTGGAGCATTCTCAACAGCGGGTTTGGGTTCGCGGCATCGATCTCTCAGGACGGGATCCGCCTGCGCCATGGCCTGCTCGAGACGCGTCGCCAGACGGTACCTCCGGGGCGAGTGCAGGCGGTGCACCTCAAGCAGTCGCTGCTGTGGCGCCGCAAGGACTGGTGGCGGATCACCATCAACGTGGCGGGCTATCAGGATGAGACGGCGGCGGTGTCCACCCTGCTTCCAGTCGGGACCCGCCAGGACGCTCTGACTGCGCTGTGGCTGGTGCTTCCGGACATGGGCGACCCGGACCCAGCGAGCACGATCTCCCGCGCGATGTCCGGCACGGGCGCTGATGGCGGCTTCACGCCTAGCCCGCGACGCTCGATGGTGTACGACCTCTTGCAGTGGCGCTTCCGTGGCGTGAAGGCTACCGACAAGGCGTTGCTGATTCGCCACGGGTGGCTGGTCAAGGAAATCTTTGTGGTCCCTCACGAGCGCACGCAGTCGTTGTCGCTCAAGCAGGGCCCGCTGCAGCGTGCTCTGAGACTGGCCTCGATCGAGGTTCACTCCACGAAGGGGCCGGTGATTCCGGTCGCCGATCAACTGGCCGTCGTTGATGCCATTGAGTTGTTGACGCAGCAGGCTGAGCGCGCCAGGCGCGGGAGGCAGCGCCAGACTCCCGAGCAGTGGATGGCGGCAGTGGGGTTGGCGGAGGAACAAGCGTGAAGCCCGGACGCCTCGCGATCGGTGTTGTAGGTGCCGGGAGGGTGGGCGCCGTGCTGGGTGCCGCGTTGCGCGCCGCGGGCCACGAGGTGGTGGGTGCATCGGGGGTAAGCGAGGACTCCGCAAGCCGCATCGACGCGATGCTTCCCGACGTCCCGCACCTGGACCCCGAGGCGGTGGTGCGCGCCGCTGACCTGGTGCTCCTGACGGTCCCTGATGATGCGCTTGGTCCACTCACCGACGGACTTGCGAAGGTGGGCGCATGGCGCGCGGGCCAGATCGCCGTCCACACGTCGGGGCGCTATGGCACCGAGATCCTTGAGCCTGCGCAGGCCCAAGGCGTGCTTACGCTCGCGATTCACCCGGCGATGACCTTTACGGGCACCAGCGTGGATCGCGCCCGCCTCACCGACGCGGTGTTCGCTGTGAGCGCCGCCGCTCCGGTGCTCCCCATCGCGCAGGCGCTCGTGGTGGAGATGGGTGGGGAGCCCATCGAGATCGCTAACGTCGACCGCCCGCTGTATCACGCTGCCCTGGTACACGCGGCGAATCACGCGGTCACGGCGGTTGCGCAGGGCGCGGCCATGCTGGCGCGCATTGGCGTGGAGGAGCCGGGCAGGCTGTTGGGGCCGTTGGTGCACGCCTCCGTCGAGGGAGCGCTTAGCGAGGCGCCAGGGGCGGTGTCAACTCTCACGGGCCCGGTGGTGAGGGCCGACGTCGGCACCATCGAGGCGCACATCGCGAGCCTGCACGATCAACCAGAGACCCTCGCGGCGTACCGGGCGATGGCCCGCGCGACGGCTGACATTGCGCTTGCGGGCGGGCGCATCGGACCTGCGCAATACGCTGACATTATTGCGACGCTCGGCTAGACCCAAGCCCTCCCCCAAACCACACAGGAGACCCCATGGACATCGTCACGACCTCCGCGGATCTGGCCGCGCTGCCGCGCGTGGGTACGCGCGCCGTCGTGATGACCATGGGTGCACTCCATGAGGGTCACCTGGCGCTCACCCGCCGGGCGGCGGAACTCGCCGACCAGGTGGTGGTGACGATCTTCGTCAACCCGCTTCAGTTCAACGACCCCGCGGACCTGGAAAAGTATCCGCGTGACGTGGAGCGGGACGTCGCGCTGCTGAGCGATGCCGGCGTGGATGTGCTCTATGTGCCCGACGTTGAGGATGTCTACCCCGGCGGCACACCCATTGTCACGGTCAGTGCTGGACCGCTCGGTGCCGTGTTCGAGGGCGAGTACCGGCCCGGGCACTTTGACGGCGTGCTGACTGTGGTACTCAAGCTCATGAATCTCACTGGTCCCGACGTCGCCCTGTTTGGTCAGAAGGATGCGCAGCAGCTGATCGCTATCCGCACCATGGTGCGGGACCTCAATGTTCCGGTGGAGGTCCTGGGCGTGCCGACAGTTCGCGGCGTTGATGGCCTCGCCCTTTCCAGCCGCAACCAGCACCTGAGTGAGGCCGACCACGTCAACGCGCTCGCGCTCATCAAGGCGCTCAAGGCGGCCGATGCCGTGGCGACGTCAGGCGCGGACGTCCCGGCCACGCTCGCGGCGGGTCTCGAGATTCTCGCCAACGCCCCAGGCGTCCACCTGGACTACTTCGCGGCCCTTGACCCGGGGTCGGCGCAGCCGGTGCCAAGCGACTACCGTGGAGAGGTAGTGATAGCCGTGGCCGCCCGCGTGGGTAGCACCCGGTTGATTGATAACGTGACCACACGCATCGGAGTTTGAGCCCATGTCTTTCCCGTCCTTGCAGCGCCCCATGATGATCTCCAAGATTCACAGGGCCACGGTGACGCAGGCTGATCTTCATTACGTGGGTTCCATCACCATTGACGCGACCCTCATGGAGCGCGCGGACCTCCTCCCGGGCCAGCGGGTGGACGTGGTGGACGTCACCAACGGCAACCGGCTCACTACCTATGCGATCCCCGGCGAGCCTGACAGCGGCCAGATCTGCATCAATGGGGCCGCCGCGCACCTGGTCAAGCCGGGCGACCTCATCATTGTGATCGCCTACGGCATGCTGAGCGACGCTGACGCCCGCACGTTCGAGCCGCACGTGGTGTTCGTGGACGCTCACAATGTGATTGTTGACGAGGGCGACGAGCCGGGCCAGGTGCCGGACGGTATGGGGCTCGAGCGGTCCGGCCTACCGATTCACCAGTTCCGCATCGAGGGCTGGGACGCCTTCAAGCACCGCGCTGAGTAGCCACTCGACCGCCTCTTGTCCGGTCCATCCGTCGGGGTAGACCTCGAGGAGTTCGCGCGGGCCTGCGAGGTCATCGCCTAGGGTAAGCAACGTCTTTTCGACGCCGGTGCCTTTGCGCTCCTGCCCCAGGCCGATGTTCGCGGCGAGGGAGTTGCACAGGCATACCTTGCCCTCGGTGTCCGCAGCGTCGCCGCCCTTGCGCACATACACGGCGACAGGCTCGGATGGGCACCGATAGTCGAGCGCTCCGCCGTCGCGGATGAAGGGCGTGCGCAGAAAGCTGAGGTCGCACACCCGGAACCGTGCTTCGCGGTCCTCGGGTGCCGCGAGCGTGCCCGGCACCTGGGCCACCTTGAACGGGAAGCCGGTGGGGGAGGCGAGCAGGTCTGTCTTGACCTCGAGCGTTCCTTCTCTCAGCCTCGCCACGAGGTCGCGGCGCAGTTCGGGCAGGAAGCCGGACTCTTCGGCGAGTGCGAAGACGGTGCCCACTTGGACCCCCGCGGCGCCCAGCGATAGTGCTTCGAGCAGCCGCTCAGGTGTGCCGTAGGCCCCGGCAAGCCAGAAGGGAAGGCCACATGCGGCGACTTTGGCGATGTCGGCGTAGTCGCGCTCTCCGAACACTGGTTCCCCGGCGTCGTCGACCACGAGTTTGCCGCGCGGGGGAGTGTTGTGGCCTCCAGCACGCGGGCCTTCCACCACGAAGCCGTCTGGACGGGTGTGGTCCTCGCGGGCCAGCACCGTGGATAGCACGTGGGCGGAGACGATCGCGAGGAATGCCGGTCGCGTCACGGGAGGCAGGTCTGTGCCGAACAACTTCGCGGGGTTCAGGTTCGCGGTGTAGGCGTCCGCGCCGCCAGCGACGTGGACGGGCAACGACACCGGCCGATGCTGGGCGAGTTCGTCGAGCAGGTGCGGGATGTCGCGGGGCAAGCCGGCACCCATCAGCACGTAGTCGACCCCGGCGAGCATCGCGCCGTAGGCGGACGCGGGCGTGGCCATCTGAATCTTCTCGAGGTAGTTGACGCCCACCAAGCCGTCGTGGCCCTCTTTTGCGAGCCACACTTCCACGAAGTTGCCCAGGATGGTGAGTTCTTGAGCGACGGGACGCGGATTCATCGACAGCCGGGGCGTGGGGCGGTACGGAGTCCCAGGTGCCCTGCCTCCAGGCTTGAAGTAGATGGCAAGGGTGCGTTCGGCAACGCCCGGCACGGGGAAGGCGGCCAGCGCGCGGCGAAACTCGCCCGTGGGGTCGCCGTCTTGGAGTCGGCGGGCCAGCACCAGGTCCAGCGCGGTGCCGGACACCACGCCCAGCTGGCCCGCCTGCGCAACCTGCGACGCGAGCCGCCACGAACTCACACCCACACCCATGCCGCCTTGAATGACGGTGGGAAGCGGCAGGCGCAGTCGGGTGGGGAGGGGGACAGGAGCGAGCGCATCGGGGTGGGCTGTCACGGGGGAGCCTCTCTGTTCTACCAAGGCTAACCTACGCTTGCGTAACTTATGGGGGGCCTAAGGTCCCGGGTCGCCGTGGGGAGTGACCCTCATGTCTCGCAGTAGCGCAGGCACGTCACGCGCATTCACAGCGTAGGTACCTTCAGTGCGACCGGGCTCAAAGACCACGACGCTCGTGGCAAGAGCCAGGATGTCGTCGACATCGTGGGTGACCAGTAGCGCGGCGATGTCTTGATCGGCGACGATGTCGAGCACGAGCTGGCGCAGGGCAACGCGGGTGTGATGGTCGAGCGCGCTGAAGGGCTCATCCAGGAGCAGCAGTCGAGGGTCTCCGGCGAGAGCCCGCGCGAGGGCAACTCGCTGGCGCTCGCCTCCGGATAGTGCCGCAGTTGGTGCGTGCGCGAGGTGCCCCGCCTGGACGCGCTCAAGCCACGATCGCGCAACCTCGCGGCGTTCGCGCCCACCCGCGCCGCCGCGTACGGCCAGCGCGACGTTGTCGAGGGGAGAGCGGTGCGATAGCAATGCCGCGTCTTGAAAGACCATTCCGAGTCGCCGCTCTTGTGTGCGCATATGGATACCGGCGGCAGCGTCGGCGACTACCGTGCCTTCGATCGTGACGGTACCCGTCACGGGCCGGAGCAGGCCGGCGATCGTCGCAAGAGTGACGCTCTTGCCGGCGCCGGAGGGGCCAAACAGCGCGGTGATGCCGGGTCCCGCCACGAAATCAGCGTGGACGGATGATCCTCCGGTGGCCGTTGTTGCGGTGATGGTCACATTGCTCATATGCGCCTGTCCGCAAACTGAGAGATTGCCAGGAGCACCACGATGGCGATGGCAGCCAAGATCAGCGAACCCACGTGGGCGGTGCCGTAATCGCCAGCTTGAGTGGCGTCGTAGACGGCAATGGGCAACGTCTGGGTTTGGCCAGGAATGTTGCCCGCGACCATGATGGTCGCGCCAAAGTCGCCCAGCGCGCGCGCGAATCCAAGCGCAACTCCGGCGGCAAGGCCGCGCCTAGCTAGCGGGAGGGTCACGAGCCGGGCTACGTGCCATTCGGAATGGCCGGCGACTCTCGCAAGCGCCTCGAGCCGTGAGTCAACCCCCTCGATGGCTGCTCGCGCCGTGCGCACCACAAAGGGCAGCGCGGAGATCGAGGCGGCGATGACGGCAGCGGTCTCTGTGAACACTAATGGACCGCCGAACACGCGTTCCCAGGCACGGCCGATCCCGCTGTTCACGCCCAGGAGCGTCAAGAGGTAGAACCCCAGCACTGTGGGAGGAAGCACGATCGGAAGCGTGATGATGGCCTCGAGCAGCCCGCGCCCTCGAAAGCGACCCTTGGCGAGGAGGTATGCAAGTGCGATGCCCAACGTCGTAGCCACTAGCGTCGCCATGGTCGCGACACGAAGCGACAACAACAGAGGGAACCAGTCATCCATCGCTTGCCTCGTTGGCGCCGTGGTCGACGATGAAGCCGTAGGCCTCCAGAATCTCGCGCGCACCGGCACTGGCGAGGTAGGCGGCGAACCCGGCTGCGGCATCGGCCCGTGTTTCCCCGGTCGTCACGATGATGGTCTGCTGCAGTGGCGAGTAGAGCTCGCGCGGGACTTCGATGTACGGGCCTCCGTCCGCGATTGCTAAGGACAGTGGCGCAATCACGATGTCAGCGTTGCCCGAGGCCGCGATTCGGAATGCGTCGGCGGCGCTCTGGCCGTAGATGAGGCGATCCTTGACCGCGGTGGTGAGTCCGGCGGCATCGAGAGCTTCCATCGCCGCAGCACCGTACGGTGCGTGATCGGGACTGGCGATCACGATTCGCTCATAGTCGTTGCTAGCCACGTCTTCGAAGGTGGCCGGCGCGGTGATGGTAGGCGAGCTCCATACGGCGAGCAGTCCGATGGCAAACTCGCGGGCCGAGCCGGGATCTGCGCGCCCCGCGCCTGTCACGCGATCCACGTAGCGCGGATCGGCGGACGCGAAAGCGTCGAATGGGGCACCGTTCGCGATCTGTTCAGCGAGTTGACCAGACGAGCCAAAGGAGAAGGTGACACGCACTCCAGTCTCAGCGGTGAAGGCCACCCCTATCTCCTCGAACGCTGGTCTCAGGTCGCTCGCGGCCGCGACGGCAATCTCGGTGACGGCGGCCTCGCTGGAGGGAGCTTGGCACGCAGAGAGGATAGCGAGTACCGCTGCGCTCGACGCGGCAACGGCGACAGTGTGCGTCCACTGGCGTGAGCGCGCTCGCGCGGTGGCATGCATGCTCGAAAACTAGCACGCAGCCATGGCGGCGAGGCTAGGTGGCGTCATCGGTCGCCACGATCAGGCCCATCGCGCCGCGCTCCATGTCGATCATCACGTGGGTCACGAACGGGTATGTACCCGGCTCCGGCAAAACGAACTCCACGAAGCCTCCCTGCGCTGCATGGAGCCCCAACACCTGGGCGCCACCATGGGCCGCCGGTCCCGCGGCGCTGCCCAGCAGGTACGCACCCTCGGAGTAGACGGTGTCGAATTGCGAGCCCACCACGTGGAACGAGCTTGAGCGGGAGGGTCCGGCTGCGAGCACCCATACGCGGATGCGCTCGCCCACAGCCACTTCCCACGGCGCGTGCACGTACTGGTTGGCGTAGCCGTTGAATACCACGGTGTCCGGCTGGCCGGCCATCAGTGTCTCCGCGTTGGCGATCTCGCCTTGTGCGCCAAAGTAACCTTCGGACTGCACCACCACGAACTCGCGATCCACGACCGGCAGGTCTGGGGGGTCGATGATCACGGCGCCGAACATGCCGTTGGCGATGTGCAATGACATCGGCGCCGTGGCGCAGTGGTAGAGCCAGATTCCGGCGCGATCCGCTGTGAAGGTGTACACCAGGGACTCGCCGGGCTCGATGGTGCGCATCACTTCATCCGGGGCATTCGCGCCTGCGTGGAAGTCGATCGAATGTCCCATCGAGCCCTCATTGATCAGGGTGATCTCGAACGTGTCACCCACCTTGCCCCGCAATACGGGTCCCGGCACCGACTCGTTGAACGCCCACACCTCTTGCATCACGCCGGGGGCAACCTCGCGCTGGAACTCGCTCACCGTGAAGGTGCGGCGGTGAACAGTGGCGCCTTCAACCGGTGGCAAGGTCGCGTCAAAGGGGACAAAGCCTGGTGCAGGAGCGGCCATCAGGTCCATGTCGTCAGCGGCCGATGCCGTGGTCTCGCCGGGTTGGCCGTCGCCGGGCGCGCTGTGCGGGGCTTGCGCGCCGAGCACCACAATGTCAAAGGTCATGCCCATCTGGCGGTGGCCAGCCACGGAGCACCAACCGTCGATGCTGCGGCCAACGATCCCCACATCGATCTGCGCGGTTTGGCCCGGGCCCAGCCGCCCGGAGCTGGCGCCGGTGTCCAGCACCAAGTCATGCACGGTCGTATCGGTGTTGGTCACCGTGATCACCAGCCGGTCTCCAGCCTGGACCTCAACGAAGGCCGGCTCGAATCTCATGCCTACGGCGTCAACGCTGACCTCGACAGTGTTGCCCGTCGCGGTGACGTTTACGGTGCCGCTCGTGCCGAGGCCAGCGGCAACCGGGTCCATCGCGACACCTCCGACCACCACCGCGGCCACGACTCCCACGGCGAGCCACCGGGAACGCACGGAAGAGCTGGGCGCGGGAACGCTTGCTGCTGCATCCGCGACTGTTTGCGCGCGGTCAACGTCGACGGGCAGACCCTTGTGTTCGTCGCCATGAAATTTCCTCGCTACGAAGGCGGCCCTGACAATGAGTACGAACGTCATGATGAGCGCCGCGAGCACCAGGATCGAAGTGCCCACTCGCACCCAACTCACGTGCCACAGCACGTAGGTCAGCAGGCTCGCATTGATGACAATCAGCCTCGCGTCGCCTGCCTTGTTCAGCACCTCCCGGGCGTGCGCGCTGCCCCGTGGCCCGCCGCCCAGTACTACCGCGGTGAGGTGGCTCAACGCGCCGAGCAGCACCTGAGCGGCGAATCCGACGAGCAGCGGGACCAGGATTCCGGCGCTACGGACCTGGGCCTCCGCCCACGAGCTCGCGGTCAGCAGATTGCCTGCCCACCACAGCACCGTGCCGAACAGCCACGTCCACGCGAACGCGATCGCGCGGGGTGGAAAGGTTCGCGCTGCAGTCCCCGCGGCGGTGCTCACGAGTGTGCGTAGGTGAGGCAGACCGGTGCTCGCGAGTCCGTAGGCGTACAGCAGCAGCCCGACAATGAACACCAGCCGGAGTCCCACGCCCGCTCCCACCACGGCCACGGCGATGGCGATGGAGGCAATCACGACGCCGCGCCGTCCGGCCCGTCTAGCGCGCTCGTCAATCGGCGCCCGGAGCATCGAGGGCCACAGCGTGACGAGCGTGCCGATCACGGCAAGTCCCACCCATCCCAGCAGCATGAGCGTGACGTGAGCGAGATAGGCACGCGCGGAAGCTTCCCCGGTAACCGCGGGATTGGCGAGGATGATGCCGCCCACCACGCCGAGCGCGAGCGCGCCGCCGCTGGCCATGTAGTACCAGGTAATCAAACTGAACGTGCCGCCAAGAAGCGACTTCCCGCCTGAGCCCTGATGAATCAGGGTCGCGGTGTGCCACAGCGCCACAGCGCCCACGAGGACGGCACCAAAGACCACCACCCCCCACGTTTCAATCAGCAGGCCTGCGATGACAGTGATCGCGCCTACGGTGTGCGTGCCAAGACGGATCGACTGGAAGCGTCGGCCGCCTACGAGGGGACGCCTCCGCACGGTCTCTGCGAAGTGCGCGCTCCAGATCAAGATGGCTGTGGTCGCGCCGCCCAGCATCAAGAAGTGGATCATCAGCCATTGAGCCATGGGCAGGCCGCGGTGTGCGATGGCGACTACCGCCGCGGGCGCGAGCCATCCCAGCACCAGCAGGTTGGCGCGTACGTGCCACGTTCTTCTCACAACTGCTCCTTGGAGGTGACGCGTATGGTGCGCTGTCGGTCCACCGTAGGCCGCACGAGCGAGCGTGGGTGCGGGACCTATGTCCCATGGTGCCAGCATGGGAACATAGAGGCTAGGAGCGTCACGGCCGCGATAACAGGTCATGAGGCAGGAAGCGACGGGATCCCGATGCAGCACAGCGAGGGCATGCGTGCCATGGGCGCTGAAGCTGGCGCGCGCTCCGGTGTGCGCGCGCTCGTGGAGCCGGGACCTGAGCTCACCGCCGCGCAGCGTGCCCGGTATGTGCGCCATTTGCACCTGAGCGAGATCGGAGAGGTGGGCCAGCGGCGGCTATGCAACGCGCGGGTCGCAGTGGTGGGCGCGGGCGGACTTGGCTCGCCAGTGCTCGCCTACTTGGCCGCCGCGGGCGTGGGTACGCTGGGCGTGATTGATGACGACGCAGTGGACGTGTCCAACCTCCAACGCCAGGTCCTTCATGGCGAGCACGATCTAGGCAGGCTCAAAGTCGAGAGCGCGCGTCAGGCGCTCGCAGGCATCAATTCCGACGTCGAGGTCATCGCCCACCCGGCGCGGCTGACGGTGAGCAATGCGGCGCAGATACTGGGCACCTACGACCTGGTGATTGACGGCAGCGACAACTATGCCACCCGCTACCTGGTCAACGACACCTGCGTGGCACTTGGGTTGCCGGAGGTCTGGGGCTCCATCGAGAAGTTCTACGGCCAGGTGGCGGTGTTCTGGGGCAGCCCGCCGCCCGAGCAGGCGCTTGACCCTGTGCAATTGCGGGACCTGTTTCCCCGGGTCCCTTCAGCCGACGAAGAACTGTCCTGCACCGCGGGCGGAGTGCTCGGAGCGCTGTGCGGGCACGTGGGTTCAGTCATGGCGGTCGAGGCGGTCAAACTGGTCGTGGGCGCCGGAACCACGCTGCTGGGCAAGGTGATGATGATTGACGACCTGCACGCCACGCAGCGCGTGATCGCGTTGCGGTCCGCATCGTCGCGAGCTGACGAGGAAACGGGGCTCCAGACTCCAGCCCCGGAGCCGCACGCCTCTGCGCCGGACGCGCACCTGCACTCGAGCGACAGGATCACCGCCCCAGCCCTGGCTCGTGCCCTGGGCGCCAGCGCGGACACCCCGATTCTCATCGATATTCGGTTTGCCTCCGAGCGAGTGCTCGATGCTCTGCCCGGCGCGATTGACCTGTCACTCGACTCGATCATGGACGGCAGTGCGCTCGCGAGCCTGCCCGCAGGAGACGTCGTGGTGTATTGCCACAGCGGGGTGCGCTCCACCGTGGCGGCACTGGCGCTGGAACGGGCAGGCATCAGCGCCCGCAGTCTCACCGGAGGTGCCGTGGCGTGGCACGAGCTCGTGGACAGTCATGCGCACGGTTGAGCAGCACGTGGCGGCGGCGCTCGCCTTGGTCGCGCCCACCGACGAGGTGACGGTCTCGTGGAGCACCGCTCAGGACTTGGTGTTGGCCGCCGACGTTCGCTCGCTCATTGACATCCCGAGTTGGGACAACTCGGCGATGGACGGGTTTGCAGTGCGAGCTGCCGACGTCAGCGACGCCACCACAACAAGCCCGGTCGTGCTCCGTGTGATTGCAGACCTCCCTGCTGGCACGAGCGAGCGTCCGCTGATCGGGCCTGGCCAGGCGGCCAGGATCATGACAGGGGCGCCTCTCCCCGAGGGCGCCGATGCCGTGGTTCCCGTGGAGCGCACCCACGGATTGGCAGACACGGTCGAAATCACGTGGACACCAGCGCTAGGCGCGCACATTCGCCGACGCGCCGAAGACGTGAGCGTGGGCCAGCCAGTTTTAGCGGCGGGCCAATTGCTGGGCCCCGCCCAGCTCGCGGCGGCCGTCGCTGCGGGGCATTCGCAGTTGCGTGTGCATCGCCGCCCGCGGGTGGCGATCCTCGCCACCGGGAACGAACTCACGCCGCCTGGCGAACCGCTCGCCTTCGGCTGCATCTATGACTCCAACTCGGTGCTCCTCGCCGCGGCGGTGAAGGGCGCCGGCGCCGAGCCGGTTCAGGTCCGGACCGTGGGAGATGACCTTGCTGATCTCTCGACAGCGCTGGGCCAGCTGCGCGACGTTGACGCCGCCATCACCTCCGGCGGCATCAGCATGGGCAACAAGGACGTGGTCAAGGAGCTGTTGCAGGGCGACAGATTCGAGTTCGTGGAGGTAGCCCTGCAGCCGGGACGCCCGCAGGGCCTGGGCACGTTGAAGTCGGGTATCCCGCTGTTCGCGCTCCCCGGCAATCCCGTCAGCAGTCTGGTCTCCTTCACGCTGTTTTGCTTGCCCGCCATCCGAAAGCTCCGCGGCGTGTCACCCGCCCAACCAACCACGCGCGTCGGCGTCATTGGTGCGGGGTGGGAAACGCCCGCGGGGCGGGCGCAAGCCATGCCGGTGGTGTGGGACTACGAGCCGGACGTGCCCGAACTCGTGAACGTCAGGCCCGCCACCGATGGCGGCAGTGGTTCCCACTTGGTGACCCGTCTTGCCGTGGCCACCGGATTCGCGATGATCGATGCAGACACCGCTCGTGTCAAACCCGGCGATAGGGTGCAGATTATGGAGATGCCCTCATGAGCGATGCGACATTCACCCACCTCGACCAATACGGCCAGGCACGGATGGTCGACGTCACCGCCAAGCAGCCAACAGTGCGCGAGGCGACGGCCAGCGGGATGGTGGCGTGCCCGCCTTCGGTGGTGGCAGCGCTTCGCGACGGCAGCGTTCCCAAGGGCGACGTTCTCGCGGTGGCGCGCATCGCGGGTATTGCCGCCGCGAAGCGCACGCCGGAGCTGCTGCCGCTCGCCCATGTGATTGGCGTGCACGGTGTCACGGTGGACGTCGAGGTGGTGGATGGGGGCGTGGAGATTTCCGCGACTGTCCGGACCGCCGACCGCACCGGGGTTGAGATGGAGGCGCTCACGGCCGTGAGCGTCGCTGCGCTAGCAGTGGTGGACATGGTCAAGGGACTGGACAAGTCGGTGGAGATCGCTCACGTGAGGCTCATCGCGAAGTCCGGCGGCAAGAGCGGCGACTGGCGCCGCGAGTGACGCAGAGCTTCGATGCCTTGCCCTTCGACGCGATCGTGCTCGCTGGCGGGAGGGCGCGCAGGCTCGACGGTGCCGACAAGCCGCAAATGCTCTTGCAGGGCCGCCCCTTGCTCGACCACGTGCTCGATTCCGTCGCGGACGCCGGCACGGTGGTGGTGGTGGGGCCCGATCGACTCGCGCGGCCAGGAGTGCTGACCGTGCTCGAGGACCCGCCCTTTGGAGGACCCGCCGCAGGTATCGCCGCTGGCTTGGGTGTACTCGACGCAGGGAACGGCCCTCACGATGAGGACTTCCACGCAGACAGCGCCCCTCCCGTGGTCGTGCTCGCGTGCGACATCCCACGCTCCCGCGAGTTCGTGCCGGCCCTGCTTGCCGCACTCGCCTCCGACTCTCAGGCCGCAGGCGCACAGATGGTCACCCCGGACGGTCGCCACCAACCCCTGGCCGCCGCCTACCGCCGTGACGCATTTCAAGCCGCCATAGCATCGGCCGGTAGTACCAGGGATGCCTCGGTGCACTCGTTGCTCAAGGACATGACGATTGTCGCTGTCGCGGACCCGGGACACTCCTCGCGAGACGTCGACACGTGGGAGGATCTTGAGAGCATGGACCAACCATTGGAGGCGAGACCCATGAACCACGATCCCGCAGGCGCGATGACAGTGCAGGAGTGGCTGGCCAAGGTAGGCGCAGCCCTCGAGGTCCCCATTGATGAGGTGCCCATCGATCCCGCGCTGGACATCTCGCGCGAGATAGCTCACGCCGTGGCACGACCCGCGGTGCCGATGTCGATGTACGTGTTGGGCTACGCGGCCGGACTGCGCGGCTCGATGGCGGGCGCTGAGACCGACTTTGCGCGCATCAGCGAGCTCGTGGCACAGGTGACTGATCGTGATGCGACGTGAGCGTCGTCACCGTCCGGTACTTCGCCGCGGCTGCTGAGGCCGTGGGCACCAGTGAAGAGACGTATCACGCAGAGTCGCTCGGCGGCTTGCGTGAGTCAATGGCGCAGCGACACGGTCCCGCGATCGAGCCGGTGTTTGCGCGGTGCGCGTGGCTCGTGGCAGGGGAGCGCGCAGATGACCCCACCTTGACCCTCGCCGACGGCGCGTCGGTGGATCTGTTGCCACCCTTCGCGGGCGGCTGACCTACCCGCCGATCGCACTCATGGGGCGCGAGGGTTGCACGAAGGTCGGCTCGCCAATGCCGTGACCAGCCTTCTTGCCCGCAATGCACGTGCGGAACGCCTCCGCGAGCGCGGCGTCGTCGGCGTCGGCCCTGAGCAGGTCGCGGATGTCGGTCTCAGTTTCTGAGAAGAGGCAGGCGCGCAGCTGGCCGTCCGCTGTGAGCCGCAGGCGATCGCAGGATCCGCAGAACGGAGCGGTCACGGAGGCGATGATGCCCACCTTGGCGGGGCCGCCGTTGATGAGGAAGTTCTCGGCTGGCATGGCGCCGCGGCCGGGCTCCGGGGTGAGCTCGTAGACCTCGCGGAGCGAAGCCAAAATCTCCTCTTGGGTCACCATCTGCGAACGGTCCCACGTGTGCCCGGGGTCCAAGGGCATCTGCTCGATGAAGCGCATGTGGTAGCCATGATCCAGCGCGAACGTCACCAGGTTCACTACCTCGTGATCGTTGATGCCGCGCATCGCTACCGCATTGAGCTTGACCGGGTGCAGGCCTGCGGCGTCGGCTGCCGCCATCCCCGCGATCACGTCTGTCAGGCGGTCGCGCCGAGTGATCGCCTGGTAGCGCTCGCGGTCCAAGGTGTCGATGCTGATGTTGACCCTGGACAATCCTGCATCCTTCAGCGGTGCTGCGAGCGCGGGCAGCCTGAGGCCGTTCGTCGTCAGGCTCACCTCGATGGGCCCGGATGGGCCGGTGAGCTTCGTGAGCTTGGACACGATGGTCACGACGTCGGGGTGCAGCAGCGGCTCGCCGCCAGTAAGCCTGATCTTGGTGATGCCCAGCTGCACGGCGACCGTCGCTGCCCGGACCATCTCGTCGGCACTCAGCATGGAGGAGCCTGCCAACCACGGCACCCCCTCAGCGGGCATGCAGTAGGTGCAGCGGAGCGAGCAGCGGTCGGTGAGGGAGATTCTCATGTCGCGGTGCACGCGACCAAACTTGTCGACCAGTGGCGGCCACTCAACCTCGGGGGTCATGACCACCCCACCCAGGCGTGGGATCCATCGGTGAGAATCTCCTTCTTCCACACCGGCAACTGCTCCTTGATGGCTTCCACCACGCCGTGACACAGCGCTTGAGCCTGGCCCCGGTGCTCCGCGGCCACCGCGACCACCAGCGCTGTCTCGCCCACGGCGAGCCGGCCAACGCGGTGTACTGCGCTCAGTTGGTGAACGCCTTGGGCCCCGGACGAATCGTGCAGGATTCCCTCGAGGACCACCTGCGCATCCGGATGCGCTGAGTACTCGAGCGCAGCTACCTCTCCGTGAACGCTGGGATCGTGATTGCGCACCACCCCCAGGAATATCGATTGCGCTCCGGCCCGCGGGTGCGCGAGCGAGGTCAAGACGGCATTCACGTCAATGGGTTCTGCGGTCACCGAAGCCCCGGTCATGAGTGGTCCCCGCCCATCAGCTGATCCGTCAGGTGACTGAGCAAGGGCGTGAGGACGCGCACACCGAAGCCGGCACCGTGCGGCGAGCCGGGCAGGTTCACGACCACCACGCCGTCGTCGGTGATACCGGCGAGACCTCGCGACAACACGGCAGTAGGTGTTTGGCCTGCGCCCTGGCGGCGCAACTCTTCCGCAACTCCTGGCAACTCCCGCGCCAAGACCGGCCGGGTTCCTTCCGGCGTGAGGTCTCGCGGGCCCACTCCGGTGCCGCCGCTTGTGACCACGGTGCCCACTCCGGTGGCGAGCGCCGCACGGAGGGCGCCCTCCACGGAGTCGGCGCCGTCGGGCACTACCGCGATGTCTCCCACCGTGAAGCCGGCCTCGCGAAGCGCCCGCGCCACCAGCGGCCCTGAGAGGTCTTCCGCGGTGCCGAGCGAGCCGCGGTCGGACACCACGATGACTGCGGCGCGCGAATAGTCGGGCTTCATGCGTCCACCGTACCCGCAGCCCGACGAACTTGACCGCGCCAATCCCGGGGATAATTATGAACCATGAGCCCCGGGCGAGTGACCACAGCGCGGGTGCTAGCCTCCCGGAGCCGCTTGGTGATCTTGCGATTGCTGCGCACCAGCGGATCAGCCCTCGACATTGCCGACATTGCCGCCGAGGCAGGCTTACACGCGAACACCACGCGCGAGCATCTGCAGCAATTGGTGGATGCCGGCTTTGTGGTTGCGGATCCGGAACACCGCGAAGGCCGCGGCAGACCACGCATGAGGTACCAAGCGGTGGAACGTCCCGCAGCATCAAACTTCGACGACCGCCTGCGCAGCCGCATGATTGATCTGTTGCTGGCGAGCTACGAGTCTGGACAGCCCGCACCGCCGCGGTCGCTTGACGCCGCCGCCGGGTCTCAGTCCCAGCCCTCCCTGAAGGACAGCCAACTCGCCCACCTCGAACTGCACTTCGAAGACCTGGGCTTTGACCCCGAGGTCGAAGACGATCCCCTGACGGTGCACCTCTACCGTTGCCCCATGATGACGTTGGCGCGCCGAGACACCGAACTTGTGTGCTCCGTGCACGAGGATCTCGCGCGCAGCGTGCTCGCTCAGCAGCCGGGGCCGGTCTCCGTGGACCGGCTCGAGCCATTCGTGGAGCCGCACCATTGCGTCCTGCGACTCACGGTCGAGCGCAGCCACGACGGGTCGAACTCCGCGGAATAAACACGGCCGTTCACCCTGCGAGGTTGTACTCGCGCCCTTCATACTGAGGGCGAGCGCTCCGCTCATCACGCCGCACCGTGATCCATGGCAGGCCTGGAGGAACAATGAAGTTGATTCCCGCCCCCGAGGTTGACCTCGCCACGTGGAACCCCGAAGACGAGTCCACCTGGGATTCTCGCTTCGCTTGGCGCACCCTGTGGATCACCACCTATACGCTGCTCTTGGCTTTCGCCGTCTGGTACATGGTGAGCGCGATTGCGCCCCGCCTCAACGAGGTTGGCTTTGACCTGACCCAGCCGCAGCTCTACTGGCTGGTCGCGGTCACGGGCCTCGCAGGCGGCTCGATGCGCTTGATCTACATGTTCTTGCCGCCCGTCGTGGGCACCCGGACTCTCGTCGGTGGTTCAGCGACGCTCTTGCTCTTGCCCGTACTCGGGTGGTCTTTCGCCGTCCGGGACGCCTCGACGTCCTACACGGTGCTGCTCCTGCTCGCGGCAGCCGCTGGCGTGGGCGGTGGTGCTTTCGCGGGCTTCATGCCCTCCACGAGCTACTTCTTCCCGCGTCGGCTCGCGGGGACCGCACTGGGCCTGCAGGCAGGCATCGGAAACTTCGGCGTCAGCGTGGTGCAGTTCCTGACGCCGTGGGTAGTGGGATTTGGCCTGCTCGGCACCACGGCGCTCGGCCCCATCCCCACCACGTCTGGCGACGAGCTGTGGCTGCAGAACGCCGGGCTGGTGCTCATCCCGTGGGTGGTGCTTGCGATGATTCTCTCGGCTGTGTACCTGCGGCGCGTGCCCATCGCGGCGAACTTCCGCCAACAGATGGACATTTTCCGGCAGAAGCACACCTGGATCATGACCTTCATCTACGTGATGACGTTCGGGGTCTTCAGCGGTTTCGCGGCTCAGCTAGGGCTGATCATCTACAACGAGTACGGTAGCTTTGCCGACGCGCCCGACCCCTTGAAGTTCGCGTTCCTGGCACCGCTCGTGGGCGCGGTTACCCGCGCTGCGTGGGGTCCGTTGTGTGACAAGTTTGGCGGCGCGGTATGGACCTTCGTGTCGGGAATCGGTATGACGGCGTCAACGGTAGCGGCGCTGCTCTTCCTCAATCCGACTGATGTGAGCCAGTTTGGCTTCTTCCTCGGGTTCATGCTGCTGCTGTTCTTCTTCGCAGGCATAGGCAACGCGAGCACCTTCAAGCAGATCCCCATGATCTTTGAGCGCAGGCAAGCGGGCGGGGTGATGGGCTTTACCTCGTCTATTGCCGCGTTCGGCCCGTTCTTGGTTGGCGCTGGTCTCGCAGTGACGAGCCCGCAGGCCTTCTACGTGGGCGTGGCGATCTACTGCGCCATCGCCACGGTTCTGACATGGTGGTATTACGCACGTCCAGGAGCACCCAAACCCGGCTAGGCAACGTCGCCTAGAAGCCCCAATCCAGAGGAGTCAACTGTGACGTCGAGCGTTGAGCATGAGAAGAAGTCCAAGCCAGGGATGGATGGTCCGGCCTCCGACTTCCTGCTCGCGATGGGCCGCAACCTGCGCCGCAACTCGGAGGTGAGCGTCGATCTGCGCACGCTTCACCAGGAGGGCGGTCGCGAGGCTGACGCCTTCTACCGCGATCGCTGGAGCCACGACAAGGTGGTGCGCTCCACTCACGGCGTGAACTGCACGGGCTCCTGCTCGTGGAAGGTGTACGTCAAAGACGGCATCATCACCTGGGAGTCTCAACAGACCGACTACCCGTCGGTGGGGCCAGACAAGCCCGAGTATGAGCCGCGCGGGTGCCCCCGCGGGGCAGCCTTCAGCTGGTACACGTACTCGCCCACACGCGTGAAGTTCCCGTACGTTCGCGGGGTCTTGCTCCACATGTTCAGGGCCGCCAAGGCCCGGACGGGCGATCCCGTGGAGGCGTGGGCGAGCATCGTCAATGACCCCACGCTCAGCGCCCAGTACAAGGCCGCGCGCGGCAAGGGCGGGCTGGTGCGCGCCTCGTGGGCCGAGGCGCTCGAGATTGTGGCGGCTGCCCAGGTCCACACCATCAAGGAGTACGGCCCCGACCGCGTGGCTGGCTTCTCGCCCATCCCAGCGATGTCGATGGTCTCTCACGGCGCAGGCGCGCGCTACCACTCGCTCATTGGCGCGCCCATGCTCTCGTTCTATGACTGGTACGCCGACCTGCCCGTGGCCTCCCCGCAGGTGTTTGGCGACCAAACAGACGTCCCCGAGTCCGGGGACTGGTGGGACGCCTCGTACCTCATCATGTGGGGTTCCAACGTGCCAGTCACGCGCACCCCGGACGCGCACTGGATGACCGAGGCGCGCTATCGCGGTCAGAAGGTGGTGGTGGTCTCTCCGGACTACGCGGACAACGTCAAGTTCGCCGACGAATGGCTCGCCTCCGCGCCCGGCACCGACGGTGCACTGGCGCTCGCGATGGGCCACGTGATCATGCGCGAGTTCTTCATCGACAAGCAGACCCCGTACTTCACCGACTACGTGACCAAGTACACCGACCTTCCCTTCTTGGTGAAGCTCGAGGAACACGATGGCACCTACGTGCCCGGCAAGTTCGTGACGGCATCGGACCTCGCCGACAAGGAGCAGTCCGGCAGCGAGAACGCTGAGTTCAAGACGGTGTTGTGGGACAGGAAGACCGACGCCCCTGCCGTGCCCCGCGGGTCGCTGGGCTTCCGTTATGGCGACCAAGGCGAGGGCAAGTGGAACCTTGACCTTGGCGAGATCGAGCCTGCGCTGAGTTCTGCAGGCGACCTTGGCCCCGGCATTCCCGCCGGCACCGAGACCGTGGAAGTCCAGTTGCCGCGCTTCGACGAGATCGACGGGACGCCCGGCACGATGCGCCGTGGGGTCCCCGTCCGGCGCATTGACGGCCAGTTGGTGACCACCGTGTTCGACCTTCTGCTGGCCCAGTACGGCGTGGGCCGCGACGGCCTCCCGGGCGTTTGGCCCACCGGCTACGACGACGTCACTCAGCCGGGCACGCCGGCATGGCAAGCCGAGTTCACCGGCGTTCCTGCGGCTAAGGCCGAGAAGATCGGCCGCGAGTTCGGCGCCAACGCCGAGGAGTCCAAGGGCCGCTCCATGATCCTGATGGGGGCCGGCACCAACCACTGGTTCCACTCCGACACCATCTACCGCACGTTCCTGACCCTGACCACCATCACCGGTTGTCAGGGTGTCAATGGTGGCGGTTGGGCGCACTACGTGGGCCAGGAGAAGTGCCGCCCGCTCACGGGGCACGGCATCTACGCCACGGCATCGGACTGGTCGCGGCCGCCGCGCACCATGATCCAGACCGCCTACTGGTACTTGCACTCGAGCCAGTACCGGTATGACAGCTTCCGCGCTGACGCGCTGTCCGCCGCGACGTCTGGCGGGATCTTCGCGGGCAAGTCGACGGCCGACGTCATCGCCCAGTCCGCTCGCATGGGGTGGATGCCTTCCTTCCCAACCTTTGACCGGAACCCGCTTGACCTGCAAGCCGACGCTGACGCCGCAGGGCAACCCATCGGTGAGTACATTCCCAGCCAGCTGAAAGAAGGTGCCCTGCGCTTTGCGGCAGAGGATCCCGATGCCCCAGAGAACTACCCGCGTGTACTGACCGTGTGGCGCGCCAACCTGCTGGGAAGTTCGGGTAAGGGCAATGAGTACTTCCTGCACCACCTGCTGGGCACTGATTCCAATCTCCAGGCGGAGGAGGCTGGCCCCGACTACCGGCCGCAAGACGTGGTCTGGCGTGATGAAGCGGCCAAGGGCAAGTTGGATCTGTTGCTCGCACTGGACTTCAGGATGACCAGCACCACCGTTTTCTCCGACGTGGTGCTACCCGCCGCGACCTGGTACGAGAAGCACGACCTCAGCAGCACAGACATGCACCCGTTCATCAACTCGTTCACGCCCGCGATCCCGCCACCGTGGCAGACGCGCACCGACTTCGAGATCTTCAACACGCTTGCCGAGAAGTTCAGCGAGCTCGCGGCCACCCACCTAGGAACCCGCCAGGACGTGATCGCGGTGCCGCTGATTCACGACACACCCGACGCCATGGCGAACCCGCACGGCAAGGTTCTGGATTGGAAGAAGGGCGAGTGCGAGCCCATTCCTGGCAAGACGATGCCCAAGCTGATTGTCGTGGAGCGAGACTACGGTGCGATTGCTGACAAGATGCGCGCCCTGGGCCCGGTGCTCGACCAGCTGGGCGCCACCACCAAGGGCGTCACCTACGACATGACCAAGGAGATCGACTACCTGCGGCACAAGAACGGCGTGATGGAGGGTGGCGTTGCCGACGGCCGGCCGCTGCTCAGCCGCGATGTTCATGCGTGCGAGGCGATCCTGACGCTTTCGGCCACCACCAACGGGCACCTCGCGGTGCAGGGGTTCGAGACGCTCGAAAAGCGCGTGGGCCAACCCATGGCGGACCTCGCCAGGGAGTCTGAGGGCAAGCACATCAAGTTTGCGGACACGCAGTCGGCCCCCACCACGGTGATGACGTCGGCTGAATGGTCAGGCTCGGAGGCGGGCGGCCGGCGCTACTCGCCGTTCACCATCAACGTGGAGCGGCTCAAGCCTTGGCACACGTTGACAGGGCGCCAGCACTTCTACCTGGATCACGACTGGATGACCGAACTGGGCGAGGGGCTACCCATCTTCCGGCCGCCGCTCAATAGCCAGCAACTGTTCGGCACCGAGGCCCTCGGCGACGTCAACGACCTTGGCGTGACGGTGCGGTACCTGACTCCGCACAGCAAGTGGTCCATTCACTCGGAGTATCAGGACAACCTGTTCATGTTGAGCCTGTCCCGCGGCGGGCCCACTGTGTGGATGAGTCCTCAGGACGCAGACAAGGTGGGGATCAAGGACAACGACTGGATCGAATCGGAGAACCGCAACGGGATCGTGGTGGCCCGCGCCATCGTGTCGCACCGGATGCCGGAAGGCACGGTGTACATGTATCACGCTCAAGACAGGCTGATCGATGTGCCGTTGACGGAGAAGACCAAGAAGCGCGGCGGCATCCACAACTCTTTGACACGGCTGCTGGTCAAGCCCAGTCACCTCATTGGCGGATACGCGCAGCTGACGTACGCCTTCAACTATTTAGGCCCCACAGGCAACCAGCGAGACGAAGTCACGAAGATTCGCCGTCGCTCACAGGAGGTGACGTACTGATGCGTGTCATGGCCCAGATGGCGATGGTAATGAACCTCGACAAGTGCATCGGTTGTCACACCTGCTCCGTCACGTGCAAGCAGGCGTGGACCAACCGCACCGGCACCGAGTACGTGTGGTTCAACAACGTGGAGACCCGGCCCGGTCAGGGATACCCGCGCACCTACGAGGACCAAGAGCGGTGGGAGGGTGGCTGGAAGCTCAACAAGGGGGGCAGGCTGTCGCTCAAGGCGGGTGGGCGGCTCAAGAACCTGCTCACCATCTTCTCGTCACCCAAGATGCCCGCGCTGAGCGACTACTACGAGCCGTGGACCTACGACTACGAAAACCTCACCGCGGCGCCGCTCCAGGAGCACACCCCGGTGGCTCGCCCCAAGTCAATGGCCACCGGAGAAGACACCAAGGTGCGCTGGAGTGCTAACTGGGACGACGACCTGGGCGGTTCGCCCGAGCTCGCGCAACACGATCCCATTCTGAAGAAGGTCTCCGAGAAGGTCACGCTCGAGTTCGACAAGACCTTCATGTTCTACCTTCCACGCATCTGCGAGCACTGCCTCAATCCCTCTTGCGCGGCGTCGTGCCCCTCTGGTGCAATCTATAAGCGTGCCGAAGACGGCATCGTGCTCGTGGACCAAGACAAGTGTCGCGGCTGGCGCAAGTGCATCACTGGCTGCCCCTATAAGAAGGTCTACTTCAACCACAAGACCGGCAAGGCCGAGAAATGCACGTTCTGCTTCCCGCGCATCGAGGTGGGGATCCCCACCGTGTGTGCGGAGACGTGCGTGGGCAGGCTCCGGTACATCGGGCTGGTGCTCTACGACGCAGACAAGGTGCTCGAAGCCGCGTCCATCGAGGACGAACACGAACTACTGAATGCACAACGGTCAGTGTTCCTCGATCCCCACGACCCCGCTGTGGTGGCCGCCTCCGAGGAGGCAGGCATCCCTCACGACTGGATCGAGGGCGCGCAGCGCTCGCCGGTGTGGCGACTCATTCACGACTACGAGGTGGCGCTGCCGCTGCATCCCGAGTACCGCACCATGCCCATGGTTTGGTACATCCCGCCGTTGTCGCCGGTGGTGGATGTGGTGGCGGAGACAGGTGAGGACGCTGAAGACTCTGGCAACCTCTTTGCCGCCATTGAGGCGCTCCGGATTCCTATCGAGTACCTCGCGGAACTGTTCACTGCGGGCGACCCCAAGCCTGTCGATGCCGTGTTGCGCCGCCTCGCGGCGATGCGCTCCTACATGCGGGACATCAACCTGGGGCGCGAGGGCAACCCGGATATCCCCGCGGCCGTGGGCATGACTGAGACCGAGATGAAGGGCATGTTCCGCCTGCTCGCGCTCGCCAAGTACGACGAACGCTACGTCATCCCCCCTGCGCACACGGAGAACGCGCACAATCTCGAGGAACTGGCCACCGAATGCAGCCTCGACTTCGACGGCGGTCCCGGCATGGGCGGGGACGGTCCTTTTGGTGCCGGTTCTGGACCGCAGACCCCACTCGCGGTCGAGAACATGCGCGAACAAACCCAGCGTCAGACGGACTCTGGCGTGTACAACGACGACACGGGCAAGCCGCGGCGTGTGAACCTTTTGCTTTGGGACGGCGACGGTGCCCCGCAAGGGTTGTTCCCGTCCGACGGCATCGAGGACCCGGAAGTGGGGAAGCGGCGATGAACCGCATTGAACGCAAGCGGGCGGCCACGAACGTGATCAGTCGCGAGACCGCGCTGGTGCACAGGCTCAGTGCTCTGCTCCTGGAGTACCCGTCACCTTCGCTGTTGCAACTGCTTCCCTACGTCAAGGAGGCGCTGGAGGACCTGCCGCCCTCGCGGCGCAATCCGCTCGCGCTGACTGTTTCCCACCTCGGATCCACTCCGCTCGAAGAACTCGAGGTCGCGTACGTTGACACCTTCGATCTCAAGCGGCGTTGCTCGTTGTACCTGAGCTACTTCGCCTATGGCGACACCCGCAAGCGCGGAGTCGCGCTGGTTCAGTTCAAGCAGGCGTATAGCGCCGCCGGAATGAAGGCTGGCGATCACGAGTTGCCCGACTTCCTGCCGGTGGTGCTCGAGTTCGCCGCCACCACGGATGCTCAAGCCGGAGTTGAACTGTTGCTCGCTCATCGCGCAGGTCTCGAGGTTTTGCGCCGGTCGCTCATCGAGATGGACTCGCCATGGCGCGGCCCGCTGATCGCGGTGTGTGACACCCTTCCCGCGCTGCGCGGCAATGAGGCCGATGCCGTGGAGAAGTTGATCATCGACGGCCCACCTGATGAAGAGGTGGGCTTGGAGCCTTTCGCAGCAGATCCCCTCTCAATTCCTACGGCAGGAGCGCGACGATGAACGAACCCCTCACGATCGCCCTGTGGGTGGTGTTCCCCTACCTGTGCCTTTTGCTCTTCGTGGGGGGCCACGTGTGGCGCTATCGCTACGACAATTTCGGGTGGACCTCGCGGTCATCTCAACTCCATGAGAGCAAGTTGCTACGGTGGGCCAGCCCGCTCTTCCACTTTGGCATCCTGGTGGTGATCGCTGGCCATGTGATCGGGCTTGGCATTCCCAACACTTGGACAGGGGCGCTGGGGATCTCTGCGGACGTTTATCACACGGTCGCCGTGACGTCCGGGTGGATCGCTGGCACGGCCACGGTGGTGGGGCTCGCCATGCTGATCTACCGGCGCCGGACCACGGGCGCGGTGTTTTATGAGACCACGCCCATGGACAAGTTCATGTACGTGGTCCTTGGTACCGTGATCGCGCTGGGTATGTGGAGCCTGATGGCAACCACCTTTGACTGGAACAACCACTACGACTATCGCGAAGGTGTATCGATCTGGTTCCGTGGGCTGTTCTTCCTCGACCTGCGCCCTGAACTGATGACCCTGGCGCCGCTGAACATGCAACTGCACGCGCTGGCGGGCTTCGCGATTTTCGCGCTCTGGCCTTTCACTCGACTGGTCCACGTCTTCAGCGCTCCGGTGTGGTACATCTTCCGGCCGTACGTGGTCTACCGCAGCCGCAAGGATCAGTTGGGATCGCGTGCCACGAAGCGTGGCTGGGACCGCGTGGGAACTCGTCGCTGATTTTTCACGGCTTTCCGACCGCGCAGGTGGGCAGGCATGAGCCTACGGTGAAGTATGACTAGCGAACCGATCGAACTCCACACTGCCGCCCCCACCCATGGCGACGCTGGCGGATGCCAATGCGGCCACGATGACGAGGGTCCCGTCACCCTCGATGTGCGACCCATTCCCCACGCGATCCGACATGCGACGGTTTTTGGCGCACTCAGCGCGGTAGCTCCGGGCTTCAGTCTCGATCTCGTGGCGCCCCACGACCCAGTTCCGTTGCTGCTTCAGGTTGAAGAGCGCCTGCCCGGGCAGTTCACTACGGCATACGTCGTGTCTGGTCCGGAAGCATGGACCATCCGTTTCACTCGCTCGCAGTAGCAGGTCCGTTGGCGGTGGAGTGCGCCCCCGCTCGCTCATGGCTGACGGTAAGTTGTGCACATGGCAACGGAACGCTTTGTGCAACGCCTCACCGCCCCCACCCCGGGCTGGGTAACTCAGGCTGATGTGATTGTGGTGGGCTCCGGGATCGCGGGCCTGACCACCGCGCTCGAGTTGCGCTCCAAGGTGGACAGAGTGCTGGTGGTCACCAAGGGCATCCTGAGTTCTGGTTCCACGGTCTGGGCGCAGGGCGGCATCGCCGCGGCCCTGCATCCCGAAGACACACCAGACGAGCACCTGCATGACACCCTGGTCGCGGGTGCGGGCCTGTGCTCCGAAGACGCCGTGCGAATCCTGGTGGATGAAGGTCCCGAGCGTGTCCGCGAACTCGTGGCCCGTGGCGCGCGCTTTGACACGGAACCCGACGGCGCCATGACTCTCACACGCGAGGGTGGGCATCACCGCGACCGGATCGCTCACGCCGGTGGAGACGCCACGGGCGCCGAGATCTCGCGTGCTCTCATCGCTCAACTCGAGGCCATCAAGAACGATCCCGGCATCGAAGTCATTGAGCACGCCATGGTGGTGGATCTGCTGACCGCGGCCCCGGACGCCGACGGGCGCCCGGGCGCGGTGTGCGGTGTGACGCTCCACATCATCGGTGAGGGCACGCGTGACGGTGTGGGCGCAGCGCTTGGCAAGGCGGTCGTGATGGCGACCGGCGGCATCGGCCAGATCTACCGTTCCTCGACCAACCCGGCGTCGGCGACCGCGGACGGGCTTGCGGCAGGACTGAGGGCCGGGGCGGCGCTGGCGGACGTGGAGTTTGTGCAGTTCCATCCCACCGTGCTGTGGCAGGGCGCGGCCGCGCGCGGCCAGCAACCGTTGATCTCTGAGGCGGTGCGCGGTGAGGGTGCCTACCTGCTCAATTCCGCGGGCGAAAGGTTCATGGCCGGCGCTCACCCGCAGGCCGAGCTCGCGCCGCGTGATGTGGTCAGCAAGGCCATCGTCGCGACCATGACCGCCGAGGGCTCCGACAACGTCTTCTTGGACTGCCGCCACTTGGGCGCCGAGTTCTTGCTGGAGCGCTTCCCCACCATCCATGCACGTCTTGGCGAGCGTGGCATCGATATGGGCGTGGATCTCATCCCCGTGGCTCCCGCCCAGCACTATCACTCGGGCGGCATTCTGACCGACCTCCGTGGCCGCTCCACGGTTGCCGGACTCTATGCGATTGGCGAGGCGGCGTGCACGGGCGTGCACGGTGCCAACCGCTTGGCCTCAAACTCGCTCCTGGAGGGGCTCGTGTTCGCGGCGCGCGCGTCCAAAGATGCGGCCGACGTGGTGGCGGCGGGGGTCGTCAAGCAACAGGACCCCGTGGATCGCCCAGGCCCCACGTCGCTGGTGCCCGCGACCATGCTGCCGCAGATTCAGGCCATCGCTCACGCTGGGGCGGGACCGGTCCGCAACGCCAACGGGCTTGCCACCGCCCGCGCGCAGTTGTCGGAAATCCGGACTCGCTTCCGCACCGAGGACGCCCGCGGAGTGTTGCCGCAGGTGGCCGAGTGGGAGGCGTCCAACGTGCTCGCGGCAGCCTCCGTGCTCACCCAGGCGGCGCTGTCTCGCGAGGAGACCCGTGGCGGGCACTTGCGCGAGGACTTCCCTGAGACCGACGACGCCGCATGGAAGATGCGCCTCGCGGTGTCGCTGGACCCTGACGGTGGACTCGACCTGATGAAGGTCCCGCTGGAGATGTCTTAGGGGCCTCCTTTGGTGCCCCTAAGCGTAGGCGGGCGCACCGGTGACAAGGTCGAGGTCGGGAATCGTGGCCTTCAAGGTCATCATGCCGCCGGACAGGTTGGCTGAATCGAATCCTTCTTGGGCGAGTACGCGGTGAGCGAGGTACGAACGGAATCCGGACGCGCAGTGGACTCGCACCGGGCGGCCCATCGCCGCCTCGCGAACCTCGTCGAGGCGTTCCCGGAGCTCCACGTGCGGCACGTGGAGGGCCCCGGCGAGGTGACCGCTGCGAAACTCGGCTGCAGATCGCACGTCGAGGATCAGCGCGTTGTCGCGGGCCCAGTCAAGGTCCGCGGGGTGCCAGAGCTTGAGGGTGCCGTCCATCACGTTCTGCATCATGAAGCCAACCATGTTGACCGGGTCCTTGGCGGAGCCGTAGGGCGGCGCGTATGCGAGTTCAAGTTCGGCGAGGTCGTCGGCGTCCATCCCTGCCCGCAATGCGGTCGCGAGCACGTCAATGCGCTTGTCGATGCCTTCGGTGCCTACGGCCTGTGCGCCCAGCAGGCGGCCATCGGGTGCGAACGAGGCAAGCATGTGCACGGCCGACGCTCCGGGGAAGTAGCCCGCGTGGTGGCCCGGGTGGAGGTGCAGCGTGGTGTGCTCGATGCCCGCGGCGTCGAGCTGACGCGGGCTTGCGCCCGTCATGGCTGCAGTCAGCGAGAACACCCGCACAATGGCGGTCCCCAGCACGGGTTCGGCGCCCTTAGCGCGGTCAAAGATCGAGTCGGCAGCGCGCCTGCCCTGTCGGTTAGCCGGTCCTGCAAGCGGGACCGGGCCTACAGCGCCGGTCACGCCGTGTGTCACGGCGGTGGCGTCCCCGACGGCCCAGATGGCGAGGTCGTTGGTGCGCTGGTGGTGATCAACGACGATGGCGCCACGTTCGTCCAAGGCAAGCCCGGCATCGGCCGCGAGTGCGCTGTTGGGGCGTACGCCTACGGAGACCACCACGATGTCCGCAGGTGCACTGGTGCCGTCACTGAGGGTGACGGAGACGCCGTGATCGAGTTCGCTCACGCCTTGGGCGGCGACGCCTGTACGGACGGTAACGCCGTTGGCGACTAGCTCACGCTCCACGAGCGCGCTCATCTCCGGCGCGAGCGGGGGCAGGACTTGGGGTGCGAGTTCCACAAGCGTGACCTCGAGGCCACGTTCGCGGAGTGCCTCGGCGGCTTCGAGGCCGATGAACCCGGCGCCGAGCACCACGGCGCGTTCCGCGGACCCGACGCGGGCGGCAAGCGCCGTGGCGTCGTCGACGGTGCGCAGTTGCGTGACCTGGGGCAGGTTCATACCGGGGATGGGTGGCGTGAAGGCCGTGGCGCCGGGGGAGAGCACTAGGGCGTCGTAGGCGATGGTGGTGGGGCCGCTTGGCGTGGCCACAGCTACGCGCTTGCCCTCGCGGTCGATCGCGGTTACCTCGTGGTTGACGCGCACATCGAGGTTGAGCGATGCCCGTAACGTGGCCGGGGTGTGCAGGAGCAGGGAATCAGCAGCGGCGATCTCTCCGGACACGTGGTACGGGAGGCCGCAGTTCGCGAAGGACACGTATGCGCCCTTCTCGAGCACAATGATCTCGGCTGACTCATCGAGCCTGCGGGCGCGTGCGGCCGCGCTCATTCCGCCTGCGACTCCACCAACAACAACGATGCGCACGGGTTACTCCTTAGGTCGTGGAAAGCTCAGCATACATATACCCCCCGGGGTATTGCAAACTGGCCGTGTGTAGGCTCGTTGCTGTGAGTACCTCGCCGCCACCTAGGCACCCCGACGACGGTTTCGCGCCACCGTGGTCGGTAGGGCGAGAGTCGTCGCCGTCGTATCAGAGTGCGGCCTCGGTCTTCGAGACTCCACCCCCTGCCTACCAGGCTTCACCGCAGGTCTATCGCACGCAGCCGCCCGCGTACCAGGTCCCTCCCTCCATCTATCTGAACACACTCCCGGGCGACCAGTCTCCACCCCTGGGGCAACGCCGCACCCCGGCCGTTTGGATCGCCGTCACCATCGCCTTCGCAGCACTGGTGTCCTTGGTGTTGCCCGCAGTGAGTGACGCGATGATCCAGTCCCGGCCTGTCGCGCCCGGCGAGGAGTTTGGTCTCCTCACTGGGAGCATCGCCGCTCCAGCGGGGTGGAACGTGTCCGTGCCCGGAGCCGCGTTGGGAAGCCCCACGCTCACGCAAGGAGACGTCGAGGTCATGGTGTTCACCGGCTTCTGGCAAGGGGACACCGAGGATCTCCTTGAGCGCGTCCTCGAGTGGATGGTTGATCCGCGCGTGCCTGCGACGACACCCGCCCTCCAAGGCGCTCTCGCGAGCGACGGGCGGGAGGTCTTTCGCGTCGACATGGACAGGGCCGACGGCCCGGGTGTGCTGATGATCATCCGCGAAGAGGCGGCGGTGGCGGTGGTGGTCGTCACCTCGACTGAGACGTGGAGTTCTGCCGTTGAGCGGGACATCGTAGCCATCGCGGACTCGGTGTGGCTCGATGCGGTGCCGCTCATGTACGTCGAGGAGGCGCCGTGAAGCACCTGCGCCGCAGGGCCTTCTCGTTGCGCTGGTGGCAACCGGCCAACCCGGCATGGTGGGCCTGGGTTCTGCTCACGGTGGCTGGGCTCGGATACTACGGCTACTCGCTGTTTGTGGGGGTCCTCCTGCTTCCCCTGACTGCCGTGACGGGCCTCGTGGTGACGGTGGGTCTAGGTGCTTTCTGGCTGTGGTTCATTCGCAGGCCGCAGATCTTTGGGCGTGTTTCCGCGCGCGCGGTTGTCGCGGCGTTGGCATGGGGTGGTCTCGCGGCCACCGGCGCGTTTGCGCTGCTGGGGAACAGCGCCATCATCGCCATCATCGGCCAGGGGATCAGCATCGATCTGGCATTTGCATGGGGGCCCGCGATTGCGGCGCCACTCACTGAAGAGGTGGCGAAGACGCTCGGCGTGGTGATCGTGGTGCTCATGGCCCGTTCGCGACTACGCACCCCCATGGAGGGCGCGTTCCTGGGCGCCTACGTTGGCCTGGGCTTCGAGCTGGCGGAGAACTTCCTCTACGGCTTCAACGTGGTGTTCATGGGCTTTGGTGAGAGCCAGGTTGGTGACACGCTGGTGGTCTACCTGGCGCGAGCAGGCATCTTCGCGCTCGTCTCGCACACCATCTTTTCCGCGGTCGCGGGCGCGGGGATCGCGTACATGTGGCCAGCCCACGGTTCCCCGCGCATGATGCGCGGCGCGGCGCTCGTGCTGACGGCCGTGGCCGTCCACGGCCTCTGGAACTCGCCGCTTCTGCTCGGGTTGGGATGGCGATTTGCCGTCGCGGCCGCGATCCCTACAGGGTTCTACTGGCTGGTGAAAACGTGGCGCCGCGATGAGCAACGCTGGTTCCGGGAGACCCTGGCCCCAGAGGTCGCGCGCGGCGCAATCCCGCAGGTGTACGTCGACAACGTGGCGCGATCGTTGCGAATGAGGCGCAAACACGTGAGAGCCGTCGTGGCGGCGTATGGTGCGCATGCGGGGGACTACCAGCGCTACCTCGACGGCATCCTGGTTGACTTGGCGGACGCCGTGAGCGCTGGCGACATTGATTCGGCTGCGGCGTATCGAGCTGCGGTGATGCAGTCAGTCGGCACGCTCCCGCACGCCGCGCCGTATGCACCTACGCCAGCGACATAAAGAGCTTCTCGAGCCGCTTCTTCGCTTCTGTGGTGTCTTCCCCGTCTTGAATGCACTGTTCCAGCCCGGTGGCAATCATGCTGAAGCCGGCGCGATCGATCGCCTTGGAGACCGCCGCCAGTTGAGTCACGACGTCGCCACAGTCGCGACCTTCCTCGATCATCTTGAGGACACCTGTGAGCTGCCCTTGCGCTCGTCGAAGCCGCTTGACGACGGGTTCGAGCTCTTCTGCACTGAGATGAAGTCCGGTCATCGTCGCTTCTCCTACCTAAGGGGGCACCTGTGCCCAACCATACCCAGGGAGGTATGGGGAGGCAACCGCTTGCGCGATTCGCCCTTGCGCGGAACCGAAAACCGGCAACAATAGCAACGTGATCATGCCGGAAGACCTACCTCAAGACCGCCCCCTCGATCCTCAGATACTTGCGATCATCGTGAGCCGCGCGCTCGATGAAGACATGGGGGGTCTGCCAGGACGTGACGTCACCACTCAGGCGACCATTCCCGCGCGCACCCAGGTCACTGGCGAGATCGTGATCCGGGAGGAAGGCGTGCTCGCCGGCGTCGACGCGATTACGGAAACGCTCGGGCAGGTCGCCGATCGCTTGGACCTGCCGGTGCCCCGGGTGAAGCTTCTCGCCGCCGATGGTGAGCGCCTGGCTCCGATGGCGCACGTTGCGGAGCTCTCTGGGTCTGGCCACGTGGTGCTCATCGCGGAGCGCACCATGTTGAATGTGCTGTCCCGCGCTTCCGGCACCGCGACTCATACGCGGCGCTGGGCGGACGCCCTTGCTGGCAGCGGCGCGGCTGTGCTTGACACCCGCAAGACCACGCCGGGCCTGCGCGAACTTGAGAAGTACGCGGTGCGCTGCGGCGGCGGAACCAACAAGCGCATGGGTCTGTACGACTGCGCCATGGTGAAGGACAATCACATCCTCGCCGCAGGCTCCGTCACCGGTGCGATCAGTGCGATCGCCAAGCGGTATCCCGATGTCCCGATTCAAGTGGAGGTTGAACGCGAGTCCCAGGCGCGGGAAGCAATCGACGCGGGGTGCCGGTACCTGATGCTCGACAACATGAGCGTCGAAGCGATGGCCGGGCTCGTGGGTGTGGTGAGGAGCCTCGAGCCCGCGCACGGCCGCATCCGGCTCGAGGCAACCGGCGGGCTCACGCTGGACACGGCGAGAGCCGTGGCGGCAACGGGAGTCGACTACATGTCGGTAGGGGCGCTGACCCACTCGTCGCCCATCATTGACATCGCGCTCGACCTTCACTGACGGGGCGGGGACTCAGCCAGAGGGTGCCGCGACGCCCGGTACCCTAGAGGACGTGACCGACGAACTCGAATTGCCAGAACAGATGCGCGTGCGCCGCGCCAAGCGCGACCGCATCATCGCCGCAGGGGGTCAGGCATACCCAGTGACCGTGGCGCGCACTCACGAGATCGCTGAGGTCAAGCAGTCGTATGACCACCTCGCGGACGGTGAAGAGACCGCCGACGTTGTCGCCGTTGCTGGACGAGTAGTCTTTGTGCGCAACACGGGCAAACTGTGCTTTGCAGCGGTGCAAGATGGCGCGGGCGAGCGACTCCAGATCATGATCTCCTTGGCTGAAGTAGGCGAGGAATCACTCGCCGCGTTCAAGACAGACATTGACCTGGGCGACCACCTCGTTGCACAGGGGCGTGCCATCAAGTCCAGGCGCGGCGAAGTATCGGTATTCGCCACCGAGTGGCAATTGGCGGCCAAGGCGCTTCGACCCTTGCCGGTTTTGCACAAAGAGTTGTCGGAAGAGGCGCGCGTGCGCCAGCGCTATGTTGACTTGATTGCGCGGCCCTTGGCGCGAGAGACCGTGCGACACCGTGCGTCCGTGATGCGGTCACTCCGTGAGTCTTTGCACTCGCGCGGGTACATAGAAATCGAAACCCCGATGCTCCAAACGCAGCACGGTGGCGCAGCGGCGCGACCGTTCGTCACGCACATGAATGCGTACGATCTTGACCTTTACCTGCGCATTGCCCCAGAACTGTTCCTCAAGCGTGCCGTTGTGGGCGGCATTGAGAAGGTCTTCGAAATCAACCGTAACTTCCGCAACGAGGGCGCTGACTCGTCGCACTCGCCCGAGTTCTCGATGCTCGAAGCTTATGAAGCTTACGGCGACTACAACACCATGGCGACGCTGACCAGGGACTTGGTGCAGGGCGCGGCCACGGATGTGTTCGGCGGCACGGCGTTGACGCTGGCCGACGGCACGGAGTATGACGTTGGCGGCACCTGGGCGGACCTCTCCATGTATGGATCGCTCTCGGAGGCGTTGGGGCACGAGGTAACCCCGCTGACCGACGTCACTCAGCTGCAGCGCTGGTGCGACGCGGTGGATCTGACGGTGAACCCGGCACTTATCAATCACGGCAAGTTGGTCGAGGTGCTGTGGGAACACTACGTGGGCGACCACCTCCATGCGCCTACCTTTGTGCGCGACTTCCCGGTGGAGACCTCACCGCTGACGCGCGATCACCGCGAACAGCCCGGCGTGGTCGAGAAGTGGGACCTGTACGTTCGCGGCTTCGAGCTCGCTACCGCCTATTCCGAGTTGGTGGATCCCGTCATTCAGCGCGAACGTTTTGAACAGCAGGCGCGGATGGCGTTGCAGGGTGACGATGAAGCGATGAAGCTCGACGAGGATTTCCTCACCGCCATGGAGTTCGCAATGCCGCCCGCCGGGGGCATGGGTATGGGTATGGACCGCCTCCTCATGGCGTTGACTGGTCTTGGTATTCGCGAGACCATCCTGTTTCCCCTGGTGAAACCTAGCGAGGAGGCGTAGATGTCTTGGAACCTGTGGATTGCGGGACTGGTGCCGTCTATTGGCGTTGGTCTGTTGTTCTGGTACGTGATGCGCGCCGTGGTGCGCGCGGACCGCAATGAACGCGCTGCGCTTGCTCAGATCGACGCCCAAAGGAACGATGCAGCCGGTGACGATAGTACGGTCTCTCCATAACGAGTCGCGTCCGCTGCACTTGTCTTTGGCCTTTCTTTGTGGGTTTTCACAAAACATTGAAAATCGGCCCTTTCTGCTTTGACGGCGCATGGCGCGTGTGCGAACCTGGCACTACTGGCAGGAAAGGAAAACTATGGTCCAGAAGGTTCATGTAGTGCTCGAAGACGACCTCGATGGAGGTACCGCGTCTGAGACCGTGAGTTTCGCTCTCGATGGCGTGCAGTACGAAATCGACGTCTCCGATGCTCACGCTGCACAGTTGCGCGATGCGTTCAGGCCGTGGATTTCTGCGGGCCGGAAGGTCACCTCGACCAAGAGCTCTCGCTCGAAGCGAGGCGGCGACGTCGCGAAGATTCGCGAGTGGGCCAGGGCCCACGGAATGGCGGTTTCGGAGCGAGGGCGTATCTCTGCCAAGCTCCGCGCCGCATATGAAGCCGCTCACTAGCTCACGCGCATTCACCTGACGGCCCCGCCCTCATTGAGGGAGGGGCCGTCAGGCATTCTGGTACTAGGAACACGAGGAGCACATCAATGACGACGCACTGGTGGGGCACGTATCCGTTCGACGGGCTAGGTGCTCCCACGGGCACCGGCGAGGGTCTCTGGAGACAGCGCGGAACTGCTGCAGAGCAGGTGCTGGACCTTCCAGCGCCCAGCTTTGTGGTCGCACACCCAGACGTCCCAGTTCTCTACGCCGTGTCAGAGGCTGATATCACCAAAGTCCACGCGGTCAGCATCGCTGATGCCGACTCGCCAGCGTTGATGGGTTCAGTGACCACAGGCGGCGCGGCCGGTTGCCACCTGCTGCTGTCGCGCGATGGCCTCACCCTCTACGTGGCCCACTACGCGAGCGGCGACCTCGCCGTGATCCCGCTGCTGTCAACCGGCGAATTCGCGGAAGACGCTCCCGCTCAAGTGTTTGGCCATGGGGGCTCCGGACCTCGGGAGGACCGCCAGGAGGCGCCACACGCGCACCACGTTGGCTACGCGCCCGGTGACAGCCATCTGGTGGTGGCGGACCTCGGCACCGACGAACTGCGCGCGTATGCCGTGGATCCGGACGGCACCCTGCGTGAGGACGGCATCGCGGCGACGCTTCCGCCCGGCTCGGGACCGCGCCACTTCGTGGTGCGCGGCGAACTGATCTATCTGGTGTGCGAGCTTGACCACATGCTCAGGACGCTGCGCTGGGACCGTGCCTCCGCGACCGCGCAGGTGATTCACGAACACCCCACCACGCTTGCGCCCCAGCGGACGGGGGACGCGGTTTATGACGCTCACGTGGACGTGGTGGGCGACGTGCTGCTGGTCTCCGTGCGCGGATGCGATGTGATCTCGGTGTTTGACCTGAGCCCTGAGGGACATGCGACATACCGCGCGGCCTTCGATTCCGGGTACTGGCCTCGCCACTTCGCCGTGGTGAGGGAGACGCTGGTGGTGGGCAATGAGAAGGGTCATGCAGTCCGTGTGTTCGATCTTGCCGACGTCTTGACTCTCCCACCGGAGACAGAAGCCGGCGCCATAGCCCAACTCGACTCCGAGGTGACGGCCATCCGCAGTCCTGCATGCATCGTCGCCACGCCTTGAGTTGCCGCTGACTACCTGGGACCAAAGGGCGGTGGCGACCGCCCTACCGATACGGAAGGATAGGCACATGACCTACACACTGATCCTGCTTCGTCACGGCGAGAGCGAATGGAATGCCAAGAACCTGTTCACCGGCTGGGTGGATGTCCCCCTCAACGACAAGGGCTGGGGTGAAGCCATCCGCGGTGGCGAGCTCCTCAAGGAGGCGGGGATCCTTCCCGACGTCCTGCACACCTCGCTTTTGCGCCGCGCTATCACCACCGCGAACCTGGCCCTCGACGCAGCCGACCGTCACTGGATTCCCGTGAAGCGCACGTGGCGTCTCAACGAGCGCCACTACGGTGACCTCCAGGGCAAGAACAAGGCGGAGGTGCTGGAGCAGTTCGGTGAAGAGCAGTTCATGACCTGGCGACGGAGCTACGACGTGCCGCCGCCCCCCATCGCCGCAGGCAACGAGTACTCGCAGGCAGGAGACCCGCGCTATGCAGGCGAGCCCATCCCAGCGACTGAGTGCCTCAAGGATGTCCTCGAGCGCGCGCTTCCCTACTGGGAGTCAGATGTAGTGCCGGACCTCAAGGCTGGCAAGACCGTGTTGGTCACCGCGCACGGCAACTCGATCCGTTCGCTCGTGAAGTACCTCGATGACGTTGACGACGAGACCATCGTGGGCATCAACATCCCCACCGGCATCCCGTTGCTCTACGAATTGGACGAGAACTTCAAGCCCATCACTCCCGGAGGCACCTACCTCGACCCCGAGGCCGCCAAGGAAGCTATCGCCGCAGTAGCGAGCCAGGGCAAGAAGAAGTAGTTCGCGGCAAGCACCACCACCGCGAAGCACGGGAGGGGCCCCGCCGACAGGCGGGGCCCCTCCCGTGTGTTCAGATGCTAGCTAGATGGCTGCAGCAGAGTTGTTGAGGTCGCCGGTGACCAAGTAGACGATGCGCCGCGACGTGCCTACAGCGTGATCCCCAAAACGTTCAAAAAAGCGAGCCAGGAGCGCCGTGTCGAGAGTCTCCTGAGCGGTGCCCTTGTAGTCCTTGGCGAGCAGTCGCTGGTATGCCTCGGAGTGCAGGTTGTCGAGAAGGTCGTCGTCTGAGGCGATTTGTGCCGCGACGTTAAGATCCCGGGTTTCGATCAGCGTGATGACCTGGGCCGCGGCGTCCTTCGCGGCGGTTGACATGCCTTCAAAGATCTCGCGGTGAGTGGTGGGGATCGCCGATTCCGGGTAGGCCCGGCGTGCGGCCTCGGCAATGTGCTGCGACAGGTCACCCATGCGCTCGAGCCCCGCAGAAATGCGCAGTGAAACGATGATCGTGCGCAGGTCCAGGCCCACCGGCTGCTGCTGCGCGATCAGTAGCACGCAGCGCTCATCGACCCGAGTCTCAAGTTCGTCGAGCTTGGCGTCGTCCGCAATCACTGCCTGCGCGAGCTCTGCATTGTTGGTCAACAACGCCTCAGTGGCGCGCTCGATCGCGGATTGAACCTGACGCGCCATGGTCGCGAGGTCTTCGCCAAGTTGCGACAATTCGGCTTCGTAGATCGAACGCATCGGTACTCCTCATTGTTGTTGCTCACCATTATGGCAGGCGCGTACTAGCACCTCAGGTTTACCAGCGAGCGGTGAACACTGGGTGAACGCTGGCCCGATACTGCTCCGTGTCGCGTCCTGCGTCCGCGAGCGTGGTTACGCTTGGCCCGTGGACTACTGGTGGTTGGTACTGCTCGCTGGCTTGGTGGTTGGCGGCCTCGTTGGGGCGTCGGTGGGCCGTCGCCTCGAACGCCGGCAACGCCAGGTGCCCACGCCCGCAGTGCTGCAGCAGACGCGATCGGTTCTTACTGCATTGCCGTTTCCTGCATTGGTCGCGGCACCGGACGGTCGCGTGCTCTACGCCAACATCGCCGCGCGGGATCTCGGGTTGCTGACGTCCACAGGGGTGCTGGTGGCGCCTGTTTCCGACGTCGTGACAGCCGCTGCGACCGCGAACACCACGCGCGATGCGCAAGTCGAGATTCTTCGCGGACTGCGCGGCACCGAGGTAGATGTCTTCGTGGCCGCAATTCCGCTGACGCCCTCTCAGTTGCTGGTCACCGCTCATGACGATACGAGTGCGATGGCGAGCGAAGCGGCCCGGCGGGAGTTCGCCGTCAATGTGTCCCATGAGCTCAAGACCCCCATCGGCGCGCTGGCGCTGATGGTCGAGGCGCTCGACGCGGCTGCTACGGACCCGGCCAAGGTGCGTGAGTTTGCGGAGCGGATGCAGCACGAAGTCACGCGTATCACCTCCTTGGTCCAGCAGACCATCCACTTGTCACGTGTGCAGGCGTCGACGACTGTCGTTGAACCGAAGCCCGTTGATCTCGCGGCAGTTGTCGACGATGCTGTCGCGGCCCTGGGTAACTTCGCGACGTCCAGGGGTGTGGAGATCATGACCGAGGTGGGACCGGCAGTGGTGCGAGGTGATCGTGAGCTGCTTGCCATGGCGCTTCGCAATCTTGTCGAGAATGCTGTGATGTATTCGGCGGAACGGGCGCGCGTGGTGGTGACGGCGAGGATCGAACAGGACCTCGCGGTGCTGTCAGTCATGGACAACGGCATCGGCATTTCGCTCGAAGACCAGCGACGCGTGTTCGAGCGGTTCTTTCGAGCCGACGATGCCCGGTCCCGTGAACGCGGAGGCACGGGGTTAGGTTTGAGCATCGTGAAGCACGTGGTGCGGCAACACGGTGGCGAGGTTGCCGTCTGGTCGCGACCCGGCGTCGGCACCACGATGACTGTTCGTTTGCCACTGATGGAAGAGGAGTCACCGTGACGCACAGGGTGCTGGTTATCGAGGACGAAGAGGCGTACCGCGAGACGCTCAAGTATGTCCTGACCAATGAGGGCTTTGACGTACAGGTTGCCGCGAATGGCGCGGCAGGCGTGGATGCTTTCCGTGACTTCCACCCCGATGTGGTGTTGCTGGATCTCATGTTGCCCCGCATGTCCGGCACCGAGGTCCTACGCCGGATCCGCCTGGGTAGCGACGTCCCCGTCATCATGGTGACAGCGAAGGATGAGCAGCACCACAAGATCGCTGGCCTTGAACTTGGTGCTGACGACTACGTCACCAAACCGTATGCGGCCCGTGAACTGATCGCACGGATTCGCGCGGTATTGCGGCGTAGCGCCGTTACGCATGAGGAAGCGCTTGATGAACGTGAGCCTGTCGAAACCGCGCACGGCATCACCCTGAACCCTGAGCGGCTGACCATGGAACGTGACGGGAAGGTCGTTCCTCTGCCTCCCAAGGAGTTCGCGCTCCTGCTGCTCTTGATGCAGAACCGTGGACGAGTGCTCACCCGCGAGACCATCATCGCCCGGGTGTGGGGTGAGGACTATGTGGGTGATACCAAGACCCTTGATGTCCACATGAAGCGACTGCGCTCAAGGATCGAAGACGTGCCTGCTGAGCCACGCTTGCTGGTGACAGTGCGTAGCGTGGGGTACACCATGGAAGACGAAGGTCACGGTTAGGCAACGGTGGTGGCCAGCGGTGTGGGTGTTCACGGGTCGTTTACCTGGGCCTCCTAGCATCGCTCGTGTCGGCTAGCCGGCGAGTTTGATACCTCCACCGATGGGACATCCCATCAAGAGAAAGGTCACCATGTTCACGAACTTCAAGTCTGGCCGGTACGTGGCAGTCGCCGCTGCGGCTGCACTACTGCTCGCAGCCTGCGGCACTGGCGGGGGCGAGAACGATCCCGGCAACCCCAACGCGCCTCAGCCAGCTACTGGCGAGACCATCACGCTTGACGGTGCGGGTGCCACGTTCCCCACTCCCTTGTGGCAGGCACTCATTGACGACTACACCCGTAACGTCAACCCCAACGTGCGCATCAACTACCAGTCCATTGGCTCTGGTGGTGGCATCACCCAGTTCAAGGAGCAGACGGTTCAGTTCGGTAGCTCCGAGCGCTTCCTGAGCGACGAAGACCTGGCCGACGTTGAGGCTGCTCGTGGCTGCCCCGCAGTCCAGTTGCCTGCCGTCTACGGCTCGGTTGTCATCGCTTTCTCTGATGACCAGTTCGACGGGCTCGTCCTGACCGCTGACGTCATCGCGCGCGTGTTTGACCGCGACATCGTCAACTTCAACGATCCCGCCATTGCCGCGCTGAACCCTGGTGTGGATCTCCCGGACGTTGAGATTGCCCCCGTGCACCGCTCGGACGGTTCCGGTACCACCAACGTGTTCACCCTCTACCTTGAGGATGAAGTTCCGATGTGGGCCGACAAGTATGGTTCGGGAACCGAAGTGAACTGGGCGGCCGGAACCATCGGTGGTCAGGGCAACGAGGGTGTCGCCGCAGGCATCATCCAGAACCCGGGCGGCTTCGGGTACGTGAACCAGTCTTATGCGATCGAGCTGGGCCTGCCTCAGGCACAGGTGGTCAACGCTGACGGCAACGCCATCTACCCCACGCTCGAGGCAACCTCGGCCGGTCTTGACGGACTTGAGATTCCCGAGTCCTACCAGTTCTCGATTCTCGGCATCGGCGGCGAAGGCTACCCGATCACCGGTGCGGTGTGGAACTTCTTCTACGAGTGCGGTTACACGGACGCTGAAGCAGCAGAACTGAAGGCGTTCTGGGCCTGGGCGCTCGGTGCTGAGGGTGACGCGCACGCCACCGAGTTGGGCTACGCCCCGCTCGGCCAGGCAGTCAAGGACCGCGTGCTTGCGGACCTTGAGCGCATCAACGCTTCAAACTAAGTAGTACGCCTGGTGCGGTGCGGGGCGGCAGTGGTACTGTCGCCCCGCACCCTCCATCACCATCACGAACCGCATCAACCTGAGGAGACTTCCGGTGTCGACAGCTACCGAAGCCACCACCCTGCGTAGCCAGCTACGCGGGACTAAGAAGGGCCGCTACGCGGACCCTCTGTTCAAGTCCCTCATGACCACCGCCGGAGTGTTTGTTCTCTTCCTCCTTGGCGTGATGATTGTCCGCACCACCGTAGACGCCTGGCCTGTGTTTCAGAAGGAAGGCTTCTTTGGCTTCCTGTTTGGGATGCAGTGGACGGCGCAAGCAAGCAATGAGACCACTAACCCTGACCTGATGCTCGGCACCTACGGCGCATGGCCATTCATCTACGGCACCTTTGTGACCGCGTTCATTGCCTTGGTCATCGCACTCCCCCTCGCGATCGCAACCGCGCTCTACATCACGCAGGCCGCCCCACGCAGGATCCGCAACTCGTTGTCCTACTGGGTGGAGACCCTCGCGGCTGTGCCGTCGATCGTGTATGGCTTGTGGGGCCTGTTGTTCTTTGTTCCCGTGGTTCTCATGCCGCTGTTCGCCTGGTTGGAGAGCACCTTCTTGGGGGACACCTTCCTCTTCGAGGGCCCGGTTCGCAACGTCTCATACCTCGCAGCTGGCACTGTCCTGGCCATCATGATCCTGCCGATCATGACGGCGATCATCCGCGAAGTCTTTTCCGCAGCCCCTCAGGATGAGCTCAACGCGGCGTACGGCATGGGTGCTACGCGTTGGGAAGTCATCCGCCAGGTGCTGCTGCCGAGGTCAACATCGGGCATTGTGGGCGGGACCATGCTGGGCATGGGCCGCGCAATCGGCGAGACCATCGCGGTCGCGATGCTGGTGGGAGGCTCGCAGCGGATGGGCTACTCCCTGTTCTTTGGCGGGGACTCGATGGCGGCGCACATTGTGAGCACCTTCGCGGACGCTTATCCCGAAACGATCATCGGCCTCATGGCGATCGGCGTGGCGCTGTTCTTGTTCACCTTCTTCATCAACATCCTTGCCCGGGCGCTCGTGTGGCGCGTGGGCCGACTAGGCGGGGATTCAGCGGTATGACCACGACACTCACTGACATCCCGGCGGCGCCCAAGAGCCTCAAGATCTCTGACAAGCGTGCACAGCGGCGCAAGTTCCAAAATAGCCTCGCGAGCATCGCGCTTTCCAGCGCCATGGTGGTCGCCTGCATACCGCTGATACTGATTCTGTTCGTGGTCATCCAGCGTGGCATCGCGGCGTTTAACCTCGATCTCTTCATCTATGAGCAGCGGACCTTCCGCGCGACCGAAGAGGCAGGCTTTGCCCACGGGTTTGTGGGCACCGCACTCATCATGGCGCTGGCGATCCCCATGGCAGTGCTGGTGGGAATCTCTACCGCCGTGTACTTGGTGGAGTACGGGCGCGGCACCAAGCTCGCCACCGCGGTTCGGTTTGTGACCGACGTCATGACGGGCGTGCCATCGATCTTTGTAGGCCTGGTGGTCTACGCGGTGGTGGTGCGTGGCACCGGGTTGGGGTTAGGCTTCGGCACCCTCGCGGGTGCGATCGCGATCGCGTTGGTGATGCTCCCGATTGTGGTGCGCTCATGCGAAGAGATGCTCAAGCTCGTCCCGGACAGCATCCGTAATGCTTCTGCTGGCCTGGGATCTCGCAAGTGGCAGACCACCACCCGCGTGGTGCTCCCCGCTTCCGCCCCTGGCCTCGCCACCGGGTCCATGCTCGCCGTTGCTCGCGGGGCTGGCGAGACCGCACCACTGCTCTTGACGGCTCTCGGGTCGCTGTTCACCGTGACCGAGCTGGTGGGTCGCGCGCAGGCCTCCCTGCCCCAGCTCATCTACCAACACGCGCGCCAACCGTTCCCGCCTGGCCTTGAGCGGGCCTGGGGCGGCGCCTTGGCGCTGGTGATCATCACGTTGTTGTTCACGATCCTGGCCCGCACGCTGGGCACCAAGTACAACAAGATTCGGGCGGGCATGTAACCATGGCTGCTGACTCCTTTGCGCGACCCGTTACGCCGACTAGCTACTTCATTTGGAGCACTTCATGAGCAACCCAGCCAACACCACTGAGCGGCCGTCCGTGACGATGAGCACGCGCGAGCTGGCGTCGGGCACCGCCGAGGTCAGCGAGGAGATTGCTCCGAGCAACGTGGTGTTCAGCCTCGATGACGTCAGCGTCTACTACAACAAGTTCCGGGCCGTTCGTAACGTCAGTTTCGAGATCGCCAAGCACGAGATCACCGCGCTCATTGGCCCATCCGGTTGTGGGAAGTCAACGCTGTTGCGCTCGCTCAACCGCATGAATGACTTGATTCCAGGCGCGCGCGTCGAGGGAACAGTGCTCTATCACGGCGAGAACATCTACGACGAAGAGATTGACCCCGTCGAGGTGCGTCGCCGCATTGGCATGGTGTTCCAGAAGCCCAATCCCTTCCCCAAGTCGATCTATGACAACGTGGCTTTTGGCCCCAAGCTTGATGGCGTCAAGGGTTCTGAACTTGAGGGCATGGTCGAGGAGGCGCTCAAGGGCGCGGCGCTCTGGGACGAAGTCAAGAACAAGCTGAAGGAGTCGGGCCACAGCCTCTCCGGGGGTCAGCAGCAACGCTTGTGCATTGCGCGTGCGATTGCGGTCCAGCCCGAGGTGGTGCTGATGGATGAGCCCTGCTCGGCCCTGGACCCCATCGCGACCACGCGCATTGAAGATCTCATGCAGCAGATCAAGAACGACTACACCATCGTGATCGTGACGCACAACATGCAGCAGGCGGCCCGCATCAGCGACCGCACCGCGTTCTTTGTGACTGAGGTCAACAACGAGAGCGACACCCGTACCGGAACCCTGGTCGAGTACGGCAAGACCAGCCAGATCTTTGTTGACCCACACGACAAGCGCACCGAGGACTACATCTCGGGCCGCTTCGGCTGAGCCACGCCCAACGCAACGAAGGCCCCCACGGCAAGCGCCTGGGGGCCTTCTTCGTGCGTGTGTGACTCGAGGGAACTAGTCCGCCTCGGGCTCCGGCGATGCGGTGGGCTCTGGGCTCGCCGTGGGGGAGGGCTCGGGGGACGGGCTTGGCTCTGGCGGGGCGACGGCAGCGAGTTGCTCGAGCACCCGCGCGTACTCGGGCAGCACGCCGTCGATCGACGGCACCCTGATGGTGACGGTGCCAGTGCTCGCCGTCACCACGGTGATGTCCGCGTTGAGCCCGGGCACCACCTGAGACTGACCGGCGACAAGAACCTGGCCCTGCTCTGTGCCCAGGAAGACGATCCCTTGGGGCGCGATCGCGATGTCCGTGGTGGTAGCGCCGTCCACGCTCAGCGACACCCGCAGTTCTTGGTCGGTCCGGTTCACCAGGGAACCGATCAGGACGCCCTGTTCGCCTGCACCGTCGGCAACAAACAGCAGGTTGTAGCCGCTCACGTCTCCGATCTCGACGCGCACGCCGTCTGAGGGCGCGTAGTAGGCCTGCGTGGTGATGGTGTTGGTGGCGGAGCAGCCTGCAAGAGCCAGCACGGCGGCGAGCGCAACAACAGCGATGCGAGGGCGAATAGTGGGGGACACGGGAATTCCTTTCGGGGGCTACGGACTGCCTCAAGGATAGAGGGCGTTCCCGCTCCCGGGCTAACGGCGCGTCGCTACCGGCGGTCCTGGACTACCCCTGTTATTGGGGGCGGTGCGGGTGGTAGAATAGGGTCTCCGCCTAGAAGAGGACAACTCAACGATGAACTTTGTAGTTGGCGAGACAGTCGTCTACCCGCACCACGGTGCGGCACTGATCCAAGACATCAAGAAGCGCACCGTCCGCGGCGAAGAGAAGATCTATCTCAAGCTCAAGGTCGCGCAGGGCGATCTCACCATTGAAGTTCCCGCAGAAAACGTCGACCTTGTTGGCGTGCGCGACGTCGTTGACCAAGCTGGCCTCGAGAAGGTGTTCGATGTGCTCCGCGAGCCCTACATCGAAGAGCCCACCAACTGGTCGCGTCGCTACAAGGCCAACGTGGAGAAGCTCGCCTCCGGCGATGTCATTCGCGTTGCTGAAGTGGTGCGCGACCTGTCGCGCCGCGACACCGACAAGGGCTTGTCCGCTGGAGAGAAGCGCATGCTTCACAAGGCCCGCCAGATCCTCGTCTCCGAACTCGCCCTTGCGGAGAAGTGTGATGAGGAGACCGCCGAGTCCCGCTTGGACCTGGTTCTCACCTCGTGACCACAGCGGCCGTCGTCACGGCTGCCGGCTATGGAACACGGCTCGGTGCCGTTGAGCCCAAGGCTCTGGTACCGGTTGCCGGTCAACCGCTGGTCGCGTGGGCCATCCGGGGCATCGCCCCGGAAGTCTCGCACCTCATCGTGACCGCTCCGCCCACGCATGTGGCTGACATTCAAGCAGCGGCCGATGCCGTAGTCGCCGATTTCCCCCACCTCGCCTTGCGCGTGGTCGCCGGGGGTGAGTCGCGTCAGGACTCGGTGGCGCTCGCCCTTGACGCACTGTTCGACGGCGAGTGGCCCATACCAGAAGTGATCCTGGTCCACGATGCCGCGCGAGCGTTCATGCCCACCGAGATCATGCGCGGTGCGGTTGACGCCGTCAAAGCTGGCGCTCAGGGCGCGGTGCCAGTGCTCACCATGGTCGACACCCTGGTGAGCGCGCCGGGCCCAGATGGACAACTGGGAGACCCCGTGGACCGCGACTCGGTTCGCGCTGTCCAGACCCCACAAGTGTTCGTCGCTGCTGCGCTGCGTGAGGCCCACCAACGCGCGCGCGCCGACGCGGGTGCCTTCGCCACCGATGACGCGGGCCTGCTCCGCCGCTACGGGTTCCGTGTGGTCGCAGTGCCCGGGCATGCCTCGGGCCTCAAGATCACTCATGAGGCAGACTTGGCGTGGGCGAACCACCTCGCCCACGTGAGTGAAGGCGAGGGTGACGCATGACAACTCCCCGCACCGGCATCGGCGTCGATGTCCACGCCTTTGGCGAAAGCACGGGCCTGTCTCTGGCCGGCCTGGACTTTCCTGAGCACCGTTCCCTCGAGGGCCACAGCGACGGCGACGTGGCCGCTCACGCGGCGTGCGATGCGTTGCTGAGCGCCGCCGGACTGGGTGACCTGGGCGCAGTGTTCGGCACCGACCGCCCCGAATGGTCCGGTGCCGCCGGGACCGAATTGCTCCGCGAGAGCGCGCGTCTGGTCCGCGAAGCCGGGTACACCATCGGCAACGTGGCTATCCAGGTCCTGGGCAACAGCCCCAAGCTCGCGCCGCGACGGGCGGAGGCGGAGGCCGCGCTGAGCGCTGCCGTGGGCGCGCCCGTCTCGGTGTCCGCGACCACCACCGACGGACTGGGCCTCACGGGCCGCGGCGAGGGCCTCGCAGCATTCGCCACGGCCCTGGTGACCCCGGTAGCCTGACACCCGTGACTCTGCGCCTTTACGACACCGCCACCCGCGAGGTGCGCGACTTCGAACCGTTGGTTCCTGGCCGCGCGGGCATCTACGTGTGTGGACCCACCGTGCAGGGCTCGCCTCACGTTGGTCACCTGCGGTCCTTCGTGGCTTTCGACGTCCTGCAGCGCTGGCTGATCCGCACCGGTCACCACGTGACCATGATCCGCAACGTCACCGATATTGAAGACAAGGTGATCGCCAAGGCCGCCGAGGCGGGCGTGCCATGGTGGGCCTGGGCGCTGCAGTTTGAGCGCGAGTTCTCGGAAGCCTTCCGCGCCGTGGGCATGCTGCCCGCCGACTACGAACCCCGCGCCACGGGGAGCATCCCTGAGATCGTCGCGATGATCGAGTTGCTGGTGGAACGCGGCCACGCCTACGAGGTCAACGGCTCTGTGTACTTTGACACGGCATCCTTCCCCGCGTATGGCGCACTGACCAATCAGGGGCTCGGCGATATGGCGCCCGCAGCGGACTCACCCGCGGACGCCAAGCGCGATCCGCGAGACTTCGCGCTGTGGAAGGCGAGCAAGCCAGGCGAGCCCACGAGCGCCGTATGGGCGTCCCCGTGGGGCCTCGGCCGGCCCGGGTGGCACATTGAGTGCTCCGCCATGGCCAGACGGTACCTGGGAGACGAGTTCGACATTCACGGCGGTGGGCTCGACCTGCGCTTCCCTCATCACGAGAACGAGCAGGCACAGTCCCGTGCGGCGGGCTATGCCTTTGCGCGCCTGTGGCTGCACTCGGCCTGGGTGACACAGTCCGGGGCCAAGATGTCCAAGTCGCTCGGAAATGGGCTGCTCGTGAGCGAGGTGCTCCGCGAGCACCAACCTGCCGCGCTCCGGCTCGCGCTCGCGGGCGTTCACTACCGGTCCATGCTCGAGTACTCGGACAGCACGCTGACCGATGCCACCGCCACCTGGGCGCGGTTGGCTGGTTTTGTGCAGCGCGCGAGCGAACGGGTGGGGTCCCACACCCATGCCGAGGTCGCCGCCGCAGAGTTGCCCGAGCCCTTCGTCGACGCCATGAACGACGACCTCTCGGTGCCGCGCGCCCTCGCCCACATCCACGAGGCGGTCAGACTTGGCAACGCCGCCCTGACCGCGGGCGACGACCCCGCCGTAGCGTCGGCCGTCTTGAGCGTGCGCGCCATGCTGGATGTGCTGGGCCTGGATCCCGCGTGCGAGCAGTGGAAGGGTGAGGCGCAGGCCTCGGCGGCACTCACCGCGCTGGACTCGCTAGTGCAGGCAGACATCGAGGCACGGGCGCAAGCGCGGGCTGCCAAAGACTGGCAGGCAGCTGACGCCATCCGTGACCGTTTGAGTGCCGCTGGCATCGTCATCGAGGACTCCGCCGACGGTGCCCGCTGGTCATTGTCCACAGACGACTAGACTCACCTGATGGCCGGAAACTCTCAGCGTAAGGGCGCCGTTCGCAAGGCGAGCACCAAAAAATCCCCAGTGAAGGGCACGGGCGGCAAGAACAAGCGCGCCCTCGAAGGCAAGGGTCCCACCCCCAAGGCCGAGGAACGCCCGTACCACAAGGCGTTCAAGGCCAAGCAGCGCGAGGAGTACGAGGCCTCGAAGAAGCCGCAGGGTCGCTCCAAGCCCACCCCGCGCGACCGCACCTCCGGATCGCTCGAGTTGGTGATTGGGCGCAACAGCACCCTTGAGGCGCTCCGCTACGGAATCCCCGCGACCGTGCTGCAAATCTTTGACCGCATCGACGCCGACGACCGCATCACCGAGATCGTCGGGCTAGCCGTGGACGCCGGCATCGAGGTACGCGAAGTACCCAAGGGCGTGCTTGACCGCCTAGCAGACGGTAGCCCTCATCAAGGCGTCGCGCTCGAAGTACCCTCCTACGTGTACCGCGACCACTTTGACCTCATGGAGGCGCCCGCGCCGATGCGCGTGCTGGCGCTGGACTCGATCCAGGACCCGCGCAACCTGGGTGCGATCATGCGCTCGGCTGCGGCCTTTGGTGCCACCGGATTGGTGATTCCCGAGCGCCGCGCAGCTGGCGTGACGGTTGCTGCCTGGAAGGTCTCTGCCGGCGCCGCAGCGCGCGTTCCCGTGGCCCGCGCAACCAACCTCGTACGTGCGCTCAAGGACTTCCAGGACGCGGGCTTCTTTGTGATCGGCCTCGATGCTGGCGCAGACGTGGACCTGAAGGACTCGAACCTGCTGGCGGAGAATGTGGTGATCGTGATCGGCTCCGAAGGCGCTGGCATCTCGCGGCTGGTGCGCGAGACCTGCGATCAGATCGTGTCGATCCCCATCACATCAGGCATGGAGAGCCTCAACGCGTCGGTGGCGGCCTCGATCGCGCTGTACGAACTCAGTCGAGGTTCTTGAAGTTCTGAATGGTCCACGCCGAAATCGCGTCGGTGTCAGTCGCGGGTTCATGGTGTGCAAGCAGCTCGAGGTCTTCGATCTCCTGACCCAGTACCGCGGCCTCGTCGGGCCGGTTGGGTAGCACCGTCTTGACATAGGAGGCCACGGCCTCGTGCATCGGCACGTCGCGCCGTTGCTCCTCGGACAGGAACCAGCGGTGGTCCAGCACCTCGTGGAAGATCTGAGCGGGCTCGAGCTTGCGCCGGAACTCGCGAGGCACGGCACGCACGGTGGGCTCAAAGACGGCTGCGAGCCACGCGTGGGCCGCAATCACCTCGTCCTCGTCTTCGGCCGATGTCGCGCGGTATTCGTCGAGGTCGTTGAGCATGCGGCGCGCCTGGTTCTCTTGGACGTCGAGACCGGTGAGCCGCCACAGCCGGCGCGCGTGGTGGCCGGCGTCCACCACCTTGGGACGGATGGTGAGGGCGTTGCCGTCAGCGGTCTCCGTCATGTCGATCTCGGCGACGTCAAAGCCCAGTTCGTTGAGCGCACGCACTCGGTCCGCCACGTGCAGGCGAATGTTGGTGTCGAAGGTCTCGGTTTGGGTCAGCGCATCCCAGAGCTCGTCGTAGCGGGACTGGATCCGGTCCCCGATGGTCAGGGGGTCCACGGTCTCATCAAGTTCGTCGCCCGCCTGCAGGTCGAACAGTTCGCCAATGATGTTGGTGCGAGCCAGGTCGATGTCATACGCACGCTGGCCCGGGGTGAGGTCGTGGTGCATGTCGCCCGTTTCGGCGTCCACCAGATACGCGGAGAAAGACTCGGCGTCGCGGCGGAAGAGGGCGTTGGACAGCGACACGTCTCCCCAGTAGAAGCCCAGGAGGTGCAGGCGGACCAGCAGCACGGTGAGGGCGTCGATCAGCCTGCCGAGGGTTTCCTCCCGGAGGGCGCGGCTGAACAGCGCTCGGTATGGCAGGGAGAACTGCAAGTGCTCGGTGATGAGTGCGGCGGGGAGCTCCTCACCGTTGGCGTCGGTCCTGCCGTCCACCACCGCGAACGGCACCACACACGGTGCTCCCAGCCGGCCAAGCTCGCGCAGCATGAAGAACTCACGGTGGGCGATGGGAGCGATGGTTTCCTTGACGGCCAAGACCTTGCCCTCGTAGCGCACAAAGCGCACCACGTGGCGGGAGATACCGCGGGGCAGGGCGGCTAGCCTGTCGGCTGGCCAGTCCTCGAGTTGGATGGACCACGGCAACTCCAGGAGAGCCGGCTCTACTGCGCCACTAATCTGCAATGCCATCCTGGGTAACCTTTCGCTGTCAGGGCAAGTCTAGGTGGCGGAGCATGCTGGAGGTGCCTGCAAGAAAGCGAGGCGGACCGGTTTCCCGGCCCGCCTCGCTTGATGTGCTCTGAGAGCTACTTCTTCTTGGTCTTCGATGCCGAGGTGTGGACGGCTCCGGAGAGACGCTCACCCGTGGCAGCGGAGAACACGTGCTGCTCGCCTGCGCGGATGGTGGCCCAGATGGTGTCACCCTTGGCAGGAACGTCGCGCGGGTCGATACGCAGAATCATCTGCGACTCGCCTGCATCGAAGTTCACGGCCTGAGCGTCGCCGAACTCGCTGGGCACAGAGCCGTAAACGAAGGCGTCGGAGCCGAGCTCTTCCACCACGTCGACCTCGATCGGAATCGCACCGTCCGTGTTGGGGGTAGCGAGGTCGAGCGACTCGGGACGGAAGCCAAGCACCACGTGGTTCTTGTCTTCCGACTTGAGCTGCGCAGCGGCCTCGCGGGAGAGCTGCACCTTGGCACGGCCAATCTGTGCGGCACCGTCGAACACCTGGTACGTGCCGATGTTCATCGCGGGCGAGCCGATGAAGCCGGCCACGAACACGTTCGCGGGGGTGTCGTACATGTCACGCGGCGTACCGATCTGCTGAAGCACGCCGTCCTTGAGGACTGCAATCCGGTCACCCATGGTGAGTGCCTCGGTCTGGTCGTGAGTCACGTAGACGGTGGTGGTTCCCAGGCGGCGCTGGAGAGCGGCGATCTGGGTACGCGTCTGGACACGGAGCTTGGCGTCAAGGTTCGACAGCGGCTCATCCATGAGGAACACCTGGGGCTGACGCACAATGGCGCGACCCATGGCAACGCGCTGGCGCTGACCACCGGAAAGAGCCTTGGGCTTGCGGTCCAGGTACTCGGAAAGGTCGAGGATCTTGGCGGCGGCTTCGACGCGCTGACGGATCTCTGCCTTGTCGACGCGGGCAATCTTGAGCGCGAAGCCCATGTTGTCAGCGACGGACATGTGGGGGTACAGGGCGTAAGACTGGAACACCATCGCGATGTCGCGGTCCTTGGGCTGCACGTGAGTCACGTCGCGGTCGCCCACCCAGATCGAACCCTCGTCGATGTCTTCCAAGCCTGCGAGCATGCGCAGCGAGGTTGACTTACCGCAACCGGAGGGGCCAACGAGGACGAGGAATTCGCCGTCCGCGATGTCAATGTCAAGTGCGTCTACAGCGGGGCGTTCTGTCCCGGGGTAGGTGCGCGTTGCCTTATCAAATGTAACGGTGGCCATGGAAATGGTCCCTTCACTGGCAGGTACGTGCCAGACGATCCGTGGTGAAGAGTGCCGAATGCTGTGTCTGCACTGACACTGAACCGCGCGAAATTACGCGGAACGCTCCTCATCTTGCCACAGCCGAGACCCCGAACCAAGTAGTAGCCAGGTACCGTGTGCACATGGCTAGTGTGAAACGGGCGCCCGGCGACGTGATCGGCGGCTACACCGTTATCAGCACTTTGGGCCGTGGTGGCTCGGGCGCCGTGTACCGCGTGACAGACGATGCCGGCAATGAGTCGGCACTCAAGCTCGTCGATGCTTCCAAGGACCCGGTAGCCGCGCAGCGACTGGAGCGCGAAGTCCGCGCGCTCCAGTCGATCAGCCACCCAGCCGTGCCGCAGGTGCTGGACGCAGAGCTCACCGGCGAAGAAACGTTCGTGGTGTTCGAGTTGGTGCCGGGCGTCAGCCTGTTCCAACACATTCAGGACCACGGTCCGTTGACGGGCGAAGAGCTCGCGGATTTCGCTGAGACGCTTGCGTCGGCCCTTGAAGCGGTGCACGCCTCCGGAGCCGTGCACCGTGACGTCACGCCCTCGAACATCATGATGGGTCCCAACGGGCCGGTGCTCATCGACTTTGGCTTATCTCACCGTGATGAAGACGCGCGCCTCACCAGGGACGGACTGGTCAGCGGTACCGCTGGCTACGTGGCTCCCGAGGTCATCAATGGCAGGGAACCCGGTCCCATTGCGGACAGATGGGCCTGGGCCGCGACGGTCGCGTTCGCGATGTCCGGAGAAGCCCCCTTCGGTAGTGGCACCGGATCGATAGGCCGCACGCTTGAGGCTGACCCGGAACTGCCTGACGTGGTGGGCGCGGAAGCGCTACGCGTGGCGCTTGGCCGCGACGTTGGTGCCCGCCCGGGTATGCGCGACGTCGTGGCGGCGCTACGAGGCGCGACGGACGTGTTGGTGGCGAGCGCCCCCGCTGCTACGGCGATCATGGACGTCGAAGACGGCGGCGAGGAGTTCGAGGAGTCCCAGTGGGAAGAATGGGAAGTCACCGACGGCCTGCCCGACGACGGCGAGTGGTACGACGACGTAGTGGTGTGGCGACCCAAGCGACCACTGATGATCGGGGTGTGGGTCATCGCCGTGTCCTTTGCGGCCGCACTGGCCCCGATCGCGAGTATTGCGACCCTGGTGGTGGGCTCGGTGCTCGCAAGGACGGTTTACCGCCGGACTGCGGCCTTGCAGGCGGTGCGGGAGCGGCGCGGTGCGCGGCGTAGCGACGGCGTGGTGCAAACCATTGGGCTGCCGTGGCACCTGGTGCGCTCCATCGGCGAGGTCATTCCTGCCGTGTTGCTCGCTGGCGTGCTCGGCATCGGCACAGGGGCGCTGGCATGGTGGCTGGTCACGGAGGGCGAGCTGGGCCTCGTGACGGCGGAGCACCAGGCGTGGGGCCACGGTGGAGCGCTCGCGGTCGGTGCCTTGCTGGTAGCTGCGCTGATGTGGTGGGGGCCGCTCATGGATGGCACCCGCACCGGCGCACACCGCATCGCCGGAGCCCTCGCGCCCACGCGCGCTGTGGCGGCAGCTTGGGTGGTGGTGGCTGTGGTCGCCATCGCGGTAGTGGTGCTCACCGTCTACGTGGAGGTTGAGCCGTGGTGGTGGCCCTTGCCCAACCCTCCCGCGTGAGCGCCCACGTCTGATCAGTGGCCTAGCCTGGTGGAACCCCGGCGATAGCGGGGACGTTGAGCGTGAAGAGCACGGACATGGCGAGAGGACCCATCGTGGGATCGAACAGTGCAACAGACTCGACCCTCCAGGTGGACGCCGTGGGCGAGGTGAGCCCGGCCCTCCACCGATTCCGAACCGCGCAACCGTGGATCAGTCTGGTCGTGAGGCTCGTGATCGCGGGCATCTTGGTCGCTGCAGCGATCCCCAAGCTGATGGACATCCCGCAATCGGTCATCGCCGTCAGGGCGTACCGACTGCTTCCCGAGGCCATCGTGCCGTTGGTGGGCCAGATGCTGCCTGTCGTGGAGCTGTTGCTGGCGGCCGTGGTGCTGGCTGGCCTGTTCACCCGCCAGGCTGCCGTGGTGTGGCAACTGATGATGCTCGGGTTTCTCATCGGGGTGATCTGGGCGTGGTCCCATGGACTGCAGATCGACTGCGGCTGCTTTGGTGGAGGTGGCGATCTCGCCGAGGGTGAGACTACCAACTACCCCGTTCACCTTGCCGAACGCGTGGGGTTCTTGGCGATGGGCGCTTTCCTCGTGGCCTTCCCTCGCAGTAGGTTCTCACTAGACGCATGGATGAATCCCAAGCCTTAGACTGGCGCGGGGAGAATACGGAAGGCTAGACATGGCGAAGAGCACCACCAAGAACGCTGACACTTCGGCCGCTGCGCAGGCGCGCGCCAAGGCGCAGGAGCAACTGCGCGCCCAGGAGCGTAAGACGCGGGTGGTGATTTGGGCGAGCGTGATTATCGGCATTGTGCTGGCGGGCGGCCTTGCTGCGTTCATCATGAGTCAGTCGCAATCCGGCGGCGAAGCCATTCCCGCGGGAGCGACGGAAGCCGGCGGCATTCCTGTCGGGATGAGCGGCGTGGTGGGCGAAGACCTGCCCGAGGGCGTCCCCGTGGTCAGGGTCTACGCCGACTACTTGTGCCCCGTGTGCGGCGAGCTTGAGCGCATCGTTGGATCTGATCTTGACGAACTCCGCGAAGCCGGCACCATTCGCCTCGAGTACCACCCGGTGTCGATCTTGGACCGGGCGTCGCCCACGCAGTACGCGAGCCGCGCCGCAAACGCAGTCGCGACAGTGGCTGACGGTTCGCCCGAGCACTTCCTCGCGTACTCGCACGTGTTGTTTGAGAACCAGCCGCGAGAAGGCGTCGCGCACCCCACCAACGCACAGTTGGCCGCACTCGCGGTGGGGGTGGGGGTTCCCCAGGAGGTTGCTGACACCATTGGCGCGGGAACGTTCCGTGGCTGGGTGGTCTCGGCGACTCAGCAGGCGTCGATCGAGGGCCTGCAGGGAACGCCGACCATCATGGTGGACGGCCAGATCATCAGCCAGAACGAGGTTCCTTACTTCCAGCCCGGTGCGTTGCGTGCGTTCCTCGAGGCGCTTGCCTCGCAAGCCTAGTGATGGCAAGGAACACTAGCGCGCCTGCAGACAGTTCGGCCGCTGGGCAGGCGCGCGCCAAGGCGCAGGCGCAGTTGCGCGCTCAAGAGCGAAAGACCCGCGTAGCGATCTGGGCGAGCGTCATTATCGGCATCGGACTGGCAGGCGGCCTTGCTGCGTTCATCATGAGCCAGTCGCAAGCTAGCGGCAATGCAGTGCCTGCCGGTGCGACCGAGGCGGGCGGGTTCCCTGTGGGCACCACCGCGGTGGTGGGCCAAGACCTGCCCGACGGTGTTCCCGTTGTCCGGATCTACATGGACTTCCTGTGTGGAGTGTGTGCACAGTTCGAGGCACGCGTGGGTGGCGATCTTGATGCGCTGCGCGAGGCCGGGACCATCCGGCTTGAGTATCACCCGGTCTCGATCCTTGACCGTTACTCGCCCACGCAGTACTCGAGTCGCTCAGCGAATGCGGCGGCGACCGTTGCCGATGGCTCGCCTGAGCACTTCCTTGCGTACTCACACCTCTTGTTCGAGAATCAGCCGGGGGAAGGGATCCCCCAACACACCAACGCGCAGCTCGCGGCCTTCGCCGTGCAGGTTGGGGTTCCCCAAGAGGTGGCAGACACTATCGCAGCGGGCACGTTCCGTGGCTGGGTAGCGTCGGCAAGCCAGCAGTCGTCGATCGACGGAGTGCAGGGCACACCAAGCGTGATGGTCAACCGCGAGATTCTCGATCCCCGCCAGATTCCCTACTTTGACCCCGGTGTCTTGCGCACTCTGCTGGAGTCTCTCGCGTCTCAGGGTTAACACGGGCTCGGTGTGGAGCACGTCACAGTCACGGACTAGGTATCCTTGACGGGGCTCGAGCGAGCCACGCTGGCATGGCGCAATTGGTAGCGCATCCGACTTGTAATCGGAAGGTTGCGGGTTCAAGTCCCGCTGCCAGCTCTTTCTACCCATTTCCGACACGCCATGCTTGAAGTGTGACATATGTCACACTCGGCAACCCCGTCGTCATATGTGACATCCGCCACACTCTCAATGTGTGTTAAGTCACAACCGATAGATCTACTGGCACTCAAGCCAGGAAGACGGAGCAAGAGTCTCGCCCAAGCGTGGGGACGCAAAGGCAAGACGACAGCCCACTACGAAGGGAAACAAGAACAATGGCTACCAAGAAGAAGAACAGCTCACGCAAGGCCCTTGCAGTTGCACTCGGCGTGATGGGTGTCGCTGGCTTGAGCCTCGCCTCGGCAGCTCAGCTCACCGTCAACACCAACTCGGACAACGTGGCATTCGGTAACGGCACGTTCGACGCAGCATGTGACGACTCTGTCAACGTTGCGTTCACGTACGACGCTACCGCTGGCACCTACACGGATCTCACCATCTCAGACATCGCTGCGGCATGCCAGGACGGCGAGACCCTCACCTACACGCTGTGGGACGACGCTGTCACTCCGGCCGTCGTGGTGACCGGCACGCTTCCCGCGAACCTGTCGGCATCCGAGGACATCGACATCTCTGCTATTGCCCTCACGGTGGGCTTCAGCTCGATCGACATCGTGATCGAGTAACAGAACCCCGACTGGCTACTGGCCGATCATGAAGCACCGCGCCCCAGGTACCGACGCACCCCGTGTGCGCCGGTACCTGGGCGTGGCCGGTAGCGTTCTGATCTGGATCATCGTCGCTATCGACGCATGGTTCTTGTGGCCCACGTCTCTTGGAGGCGACACCTCACTGGTGATCGTCTCTGGCTCCTCGATGGAGCCCACTTACTTTGCCGGTGACCTGGTCATCGCGCGCAAGATGGAGCCCTCCGTGGGCGACGTGATTGTCTACGCCCCAACCGACCTGGGCGGTTCGCAGGTAGTCCACCGCATCATCGGCGGTGATGCTGAGTCGGGCTGGGAACTACAAGGCGACAACAACGACTTCATTGACCCCTTCTACCCGGTAGAGGATGAGGTCAGGGGTGTGGTGGTTGTTCACTACACCAACCTGGGGCGCCTCAGCGCGCTCCTCTTGAGCCCCATCGTGTGGGCCTGCGTGCTGGTGGTCTCTATCGCACTGTTGCTGTGGTTCAGCGACGATTGCGAAGATGAGGACGAGGATGGCGAAGACGGCGGTGAATGCGAACCCGCCGATGACGAGCCCGACGCTCACCAGGAGGCTCTAGAGCGCGAGGATTCCCACCAGAGCCCCGTGCGCGAGTCCGTGGGTGCACCTGCAGGAGCCTCCTCATGAAGGTCAAGCAGATGGTAATCGCGGCCGTATTCCTGTGGCTGCTTGCGATCGCGGGCATCTCGAACGCCAACGCCGCGCAGTTGACGGTACTTACTCCCAACAAGCTGGTGTTGATTACCGCGAACAAGTGCGCGACCGCGAGCCTTGCCACCACGGTGTCCGGAACCCCCTCGAGCGGAGGCACGGTGTACCCGGCTGTGTTGCTCAGCAACATCCCGGTCGCGTGCCAGGGCCTGTTGACGGAGTTGTGGGTGCACGGCGCTGGCGGCACGGTCCTCGCCTCCGCGACCGCGACTCCCGCGGCCGCCACGCAGGTGTTCGCCACAGGCAACTACACGGCCGCGAACGTGACCTCAGTAGTGGTTCGTGTCAACGGTTGGGTATTCCCTACCACCTGGACCGCGCCCCCGCCTCCTGGTGGCAACGGCCTCACCTGCAAGGCCGTCAACAATGGCGGCAACACGACCAACGCTGCATGCACCGTGACTATCACGGGTGTGAGCCACTGGATCTCTTACCCGGGCGCGTGGGGTGTCGGTACGCCGTACGAGCACGTCTACTTGAGCTTCGAGGTCACCACCAACCAGAACCGCTGGGAAGTGACGTTCGACTTCAGCGACACCACGACCTTCCCCGGTAGCGGGTTCACACCTACCTACGTGGGCGACGGCTACAACGTCATCAAGGCGCCTACCTACAGCTGTTCGTCGCTACCGACCTTCGTCGCTTGGAAGGGCGCGGGCAACGTTTCTGGCCAGAACAACGGCAACATCTTCTGGACCAACCACCCCACGACCACCAACGGCACCGTCCAACTCTGCCCCTAGTGGTGCGGCCGGTGTGCGGACCAGTCGATGGGTTCGACGCCCTGCAGATCTAGGAGCGCGTTGACCCGCGAGAACGGCCGCGACCCAAGGAACCCGCGCGATGCACTGAGGGGGCTCGGGTGCGGGGACGTCACCACCGGAGTATCGCCCAGCATCGGCGCCAGCGTCTGCGCGTCCCGACCCCACAGCACCGCCACCAAGGGGCCGCCACGAGCCACGAGGGCGGCGATAGCGCCTGCGGTGAGCTCCTCCCACCCCTGCCCGCGATGCGAGCCGGCAACGCCCTCTTGGCACGTCAGCACGCGGTTGAGCAGCAGCACACCTTGCTGGGCCCATCCAGTCAGGTCGCCCGAACTCAGTTCGTCGCCCGTGTCCGCACGCAACTCGGTGGCGATGTTGCGCAGTGACCGCGGCATCGGCCGCCCTTCCGAGACCGAGAAGCTCAGTCCCATGGCGTCTCCGGGTGTGGGGTAGGGATCTTGGCCCACGATCAGCACGCGCACGTTTGCAAGCGGTTCATGAAAGGCGCGGAGCACGGCGCCTTCGCCTGGCGCATACGGCCGGCCAGCCGCTTGCTCGCGGTCCAGAAAGCGGCCGACGCTCGCAAGCGTCTGCCTATGCGGCGCCAGTGCGGCGGCCCAGTCTGGCGCCATGGCAGATGCTCCGAGGTCCCCCATGCGGCCAGCGTAACTGGGTGCAGGGCGTGGGGGAATGACAACGGTGTGATTCGCCGGTAAGGTCGTCACATGAGCGCGTTACTCAGCACTGGCACCCTCGAGACCTCGTCCCCCAGCGACCCCCGGGCGAATCCTCACACCGGCCCAGAGTTGTCGGCACGCGACGCGAGCGTGCTGGGGTTTGAACGCCAGTGGTGGAAGCACGCCGGCGCTAAGGAAGACGCGATCCGCGAACTGTTCTCGATGTCCAGCACCGAGTACTACCAGGTCCTCAACGCCCTGATTGACTCGCCTGCGGCGCTCGCTCACGACCCCATGTTGGTGAAGCGGTTGAGGCGTATGCGCTCGGCACGTCAACGCGGCCGCTCCTCGCGTTCGCTGTAGCCTTCGCGACCACGGCTCGCCAGCAGGTAAAGTCATCACGTGGCAAACAAATTCGAACGCGATGAATTCGACGATCTAGCCGAGCAAGGCGGCCCTTTGGGCGTCCACCGAGCCCCACGCAAGGTGTGGGCCCGGCTGTTGGTAGCACTGGTCGTGACCTTCGCGCTCGCCGGCGGCGCGGCATATGCGTTGGCCACCTATTACTGGGAGAGCGGCTCCAACTCCGCTGCGCCCGTCGAGACGCCAACCGTCGATCCCACCCCCACATTCGACCCGTCTCCCACACCGACCGCTGAACCCACTCCCAGCCCCAGCCCTGAACCAGAACCTGAACCGGAGCCAGAGCCTGTCATCAACTTTGGCGCGAACGTGACGGTCCTGAATGCTTCCGGCGTTGGTGGCCTTGCGGGCCGCCAGCAGGAGAAGCTGCAAGCGGCGGGATTCACCAGCGTCGCGACAGGCAACTTGACCTTCAGTTTGCCCGACGTCAACACCGTCATCTACGCGAACGAAGCTCAGGCTGACACCGCAGCGCGCATCGGCGAGGTGCTCGGAATCACCACCGTGATTCAGGGGACGCCGCCCGGTGGAAGCGCCATCGAAGTGATCCTGCGCACCAATCCGTCCCCGTAGCGGCCTGCCGCGCGTACGCCGCGCGCGAAAACGCACCCCAGTGGTTTGCACTCCGGGGTGGAGAGTGCCAAAATCGACTTAGCACTCTCACCTTGAGAGTGCTAACAGACCTCCGTTGTGTTGTTGAGGTGGTGGTCTCTGGCGTGACATGAACGCCAGGGTCAGCATCGTCCGTCGCGGGCAGCAACGCACCAGAACCCATCGAAAGAGGAACTACACCCATGGCAAAACTCATTGCCTTCGATGAGGAGGCCCGCCGCGGTATGGAGCGGGGCATGAATGCCCTCGCCGATGCCGTCAAGGTCACCCTCGGTCCCAAGGGCCGCAACGTCGTCCTTGAAAAGAAGTGGGGCGCTCCCACCATCACGAACGATGGCGTGTCCATCGCGAAGGAAATCGAACTCGACGAACCGTTCGAGAAGATTGGTGCCGAGCTCGTCAAGGAAGTCGCCAAGAAGACTGACGACGTCGCAGGCGACGGCACCACCACGGCGACCGTGCTTGCACAGGCGCTCGTCAAGGAAGGCCTGCGCAACGTCGCAGCCGGAGCCAACCCGATCGCGCTCAAGAAGGGCATCGAGAAGGCAGTCGAGGCCGTCACCGTGGAACTGCTCAAGCAGGCCAAGGAGATCGAGACCAAGGAGCAGATTGCTGCCACCGCGGGAATCTCTGCTGGCGACCCTGACATCGGCAACATGATCGCCGAAGCCCTCGACAAGGTGGGCAAGGAAGGCGTCATCACCGTCGAGGAGTCCAACACGTTTGGTCTCGAGCTCGAGCTCACTGAGGGCATGCGCTTCGACAAGGGCTTCATCTCGCCCTACTTCGTGACCGACCCTGAGCGTCAGGAAGCTGTGCTCGAGGACGCCTACGTGCTGTTGGTGGAATCCAAGATCTCGCAGATCAAGGACCTGCTGCCGCTGCTCGAGAAGGTCATGCAGGCGGGCAAGCCGCTCGCGATCATCACCGAAGACATTGAAGGCGAAGCCCTTGCCACCCTCGTGGTGAACAAGATCCGCGGCACCTTCAAGGCAGTCGCCGTCAAGGCGCCTGGCTTCGGCGACCGTCGCAAGGCGATGCTTCAGGACATGGCCATCCTCACGGGTGGAACCGTCATCTCCGAGTCGGTTGGTCTCTCGCTTGAGAACGCTGGCCTGGAACTGTTGGGTCAGGCTCGCAAGGTAGTCGTGACCAAGGACGAGACCACGATCGTCGAGGGCGCTGGCGCCCCTGAGCAGATCGAGGGACGCGTCAAGCAGATTCGTGCCGAGATCGAGAACTCTGACTCGGACTACGACAAGGAGAAGCTCCAGGAGCGTCTCGCCAAGCTCGCAGGCGGCGTCGCGGTGATCCGCGCCGGTGCAGCGACCGAGGTCGAACTCAAGGAGCGCAAGCACCGCATTGAGGACGCCGTCCGCAACGCCAAGGCTGCTGTTGAAGAAGGAATTGTCGCCGGTGGTGGCGTGGCCCTGATTCAGGCAGGCAAGACCGCGTTCGCCAACCTCAAGCTAGAGGGCGACGAGGCCACTGGCGCTCGCATTGTCGAGCTGTCCATCTCTGCGCCGTTGCGTCAGATCGCCATCAACGCTGGCCTCGAAGGCGGCGTTGTGGTGGAGAAGGTTCGCGGACTTCCCGTGGGTCACGGCTTGAACGCCGCGACCGGCGAGTACGAGGACCTGCTCGCCGCTGGCGTCAACGACCCCGTCAAGGTGACCCGTTCTGCCCTGCAGAACGCGGCCTCCATTGCGGCGCTGTTCCTCACCACCGAAGTAGTCATCGCTGACAAGCCGGAGCCCGCCAACACCGGCGGTGGCGGCGGCGACATGGGTGGCGGCATGGGCTTCTAGCCCACCGTATTCCCGCTTGTCACAGAAGGCCCCTGGGGAAACCCAGGGGCCTTCTTGCGTCCGCAGGGCAGGCGCTGGTCGCGACGACAACCGTCACTCCAGTTGTATGAAATGTAGTAGGTATGCTACACATGGTCTGAGTACTACTTCCACGTTGAATGGAGGCCGTTGTGGCAAAGGATGAACCCCAGCCGGTGATCGCCGTACGCGACTTGCGGATGCGTTACGGAACCAAGGATGTTCTGGACGGCGTCACCTTTGACGTGCACGCTGGCGAAGTCGTGGTGTTGCTCGGACCTAACGGGGCGGGCAAGACCACCACTATCGAGATTCTTGAGGGCTTCAGGAACCGCTCCGCAGGTGACGTCGAGGTCCTCGGTGTTGACCCCCAGGTGGCGAGCGAGGAGTGGCGCGCGCGCATCGGGCTCGTGCTGCAGTCGTGGCGCGATCACGCGCGGTGGACGCCGCGCATGCTCCTGCATCACTTGGGCGAGTACTACGAGCCGTACTCCACTGAGCTGCGCCCGCGCCCTCGCGATGTCGAAAAGCTCATCGTCGAGGTGGGCCTCACCGAGCAAGCGAATCAGAAGATCCGGACGCTGTCCGGCGGACAGCGCAGGCGCCTCGACGTTGCCGTGGGCATTGTCGGCTATCCCGAACTGGTCTTCTTTGACGAGCCCACCGCCGGCCTTGACCCCCACGCGCGCCGCGAGTTCCACGACATGGTGCACCGCCTGGCCGACTACGAGAACACCACGATTGTGCTCACCACCCATGACCTCGACGAGGCGGAGAAGCTCGCCGACCGTATCTTGATTCTGGCCGGAGGCAGGATCGTTGCCGACGGCAGCGCCGACGCTCTGGCTCGCGAGGTCGCCAAGGACTCGCAAGTCACCTGGACAGCCGGGGGTCAGCGCCACGTCCACGCGACAGCTGATTCCACCGAGTTTGTGCGTCAGCTGTTCGCTGACGGCGGCAAAGACGTCACGGACCTCGAGGTGCGCCGTGCCTCGCTCGAAGACACCTACATGGAAATGGTCCGCAAGTATGAGACCGCTCCTCACCGGGGCGACATCGATGATGCTGCGTTGGTTGATGCCGGAAAGGAACTCTCATGAACCCCACAACACACGCGTTCAAGGTGGGGCTGCGCCGGGGCTGGCGCGCCACCGTGCTCAGCATGAAGAGCCCCCAGGACCAGGTCTTCTACGTGGTGATGGCCGTCGGTGTGCTGGTGTACATGTTCTGGAATCGCAACGCAGACATGGGGGATAGCGGCCTCACGTTCCCGCAGTACGCGCTGCCGAGCATGCTCGCCGGACTCATTGTATTCAGCCTTGTCATGGGCCCTGCATACGAGCTCACACTGGAGCGCGAGGACGGCACTCTGCTACGTGCCAAGACCTTGCCAAGGGGAATGCTGAGCTACACGGTGGGCCAGGTTGTCTACAACTCGCTGGGCCTAGTGCCCATGCTCGTCATCATCTTGATACCCAGTTTCATCATGTTTGACGGCGTCGCCCCCGCCGAGGCATCGGGATGGTTGCGCATTGGCGGCTTCATCCTGCTGGGTCTGATCGCACTGCTCCCGCTGGGAATCATCTTGGGCGCAGTGGTGCCCAACGCCCAGAAGGTCGGTACGTGGGGCATGATGCCTGTGGTGATCCTGTCGATCACCTCTGGTGCGCTGTTCCCCATCCAGCAGCTGTGGGGCTGGGTGCAAGGCATCGCCCAGGTGTTCCCCGTGTACTGGCTGGGACTGGGACTGCGCTCCGGGTTCCTGCCAGAAGAGGCGGCTGCGTGGGAACTCCATGGCTCGTGGCTTACCACCCTGTCCGTTGGGGTCTTGCTGGGGTGGGCGGCACTGGGACTGGTGGTCGCGCCGCGCGTGTTGTCTCGCATGGCCAAGCGGCAGTCGGGCTCCGCTATGCAAGAGGCAAAGGAGCAGGCCGGTCAGTGGATAAAGTAGCGGCACGATGAGCGACGAGATCCACAACCGCATTGCGATGCTTCGCGCCGAGCGACGCGTGTCACGGCGGGCACTCGCGGAGGCGCTTGGTGTTCACTATCAGACAGTCGGCTACCTGGAGCGCGGCGAGTATAGCCCCAGCCTGTCGCTGGCACTCAAGATCGCGGAGTACTTCGATGTGCCAGTGGAAGTAATCTTCTCGAGCTCTCCGTTCCCCCCACTGGGGTCTGAGGCCGTCGCCGAGTAGAGTCGCTACGCCGTGGGCACGGTGGTTGCTTCCGCCGCCGCCGGCGGTTCGATCGCCGTGACGCTTCCAAAGAACATCAGCATCGAGCACGCGAACTCCACCCGGCCGGGCTCCTCAATGGTGAAGGAAAACGTTGAGGTCTCGCCGGGCCACACGATCGTGGCCGTCGGGATGCCTAGCTCCGGCGCGAGCAATGCGGATGCGCAGGTCACTCCATTGCCTTCGATCTCCCAGGTCACAGGGAGCCCGGCGTAGACCACGGAGTGCTGTGGAAGGTAGTTGTAGCCGTCGATCGTCATGCTCATGACCTGCACGCCGTCAACGATCACCACGTTGTCGGTGACGGCTGCTGGGGCCGCCTGGGGGGTGCTGGATGCGACGCCAATAGGGTTCAGCACGGTGGCCACGTTCACAGCGGCAAAGGCGAGAACCGCGACGCCTGCAAAGCGCAGCAACCGTTCGCGGCGGTGGCCGCTCGCAAGTAGGGGTACGCCAGCGAGTGACGCGAGCGCCGGCGCGGTCCCCAGGGCAAACGCACCCATGATCAGCCCGGCCTGCACGGGGTCGCCAGTAGACAGGGCGTAGACCTGCATCGCTTGGGTGAAGCCGCAGGGGATAAAGAAGGACGCGAGACCAAGGAGCCCAGCCCGCGTGTTGCTACTGCTGTTCGATCCGCCAGCTGTTGACTGACGGGACTGAAAGCGAGCGCTTAACCAGCCGGGCAGTTGAGGCGACATTGCCGCTACACGGGGCGACATGCCGCTGAGGCGTATGCCGATCACCGTCATCACCAGCGCGGCCGCGATCATCGCTACGGCGAGCCCCACACCGCTCAGCGAAAACAGCGAGCCGACTGCTCCCGTGGCAGCGCCGAACACCACGAATCCCACGATGCGCGACACGTTGAACCACGCGTGCATCGCGATGGTGGAGCGTCGGGATGGTCGCGGCACCTGCGCGTCGTGATGTGCCGCGACGGCGAGCACCAGACCGCCTACGGTCGCCATGCACGTGCTGACGCCCGCGGCTAGGCCCACCGTAAGCGGCACGATCAGGCCCACGGACGGCGAGGCGACGAGTGAGGACAATGCGGTCTCGAGTCCCAGCGCCCACAGCGTGCCAATCACCAAGGTGAGGCCCACGATCGCGATGGTCACGTCCCGCCAGACGGCCCGCTCGCGTGTAAGCCAAGCGGCCCTCTCACCTAGGCGGTAGGAGTGAGCCTCCAGTGCCGCAGCTATGGCGTCGCGATCAATGTCCCCCGTGGTGGTGAGCGTCACCCGCCCCCGGCGGGAGTTCGCGCTCACTGTCACAACGCCCGGCAGGGCGCCCAGTTCGCGCTCGATGACCTGTTCGCACGAATGGCAGGTCATGCCGCTCACGTGCTCGACAAGCGTGACGGGGACCATGAGGTGATGATACGCACGCCAGGGCGCGCCGTGAGCGGGACGTTGTGCCCTGGTACGCGGAACTAGTCCACGCGGTTGCGTCCCAGTTCGCGCCGTTGCGCGGAGGTCACCCGTAGCCCCGAGCCGCGCAACCGGCGTACGAGCGCACGCGAGTCGATCAGCTCCACACCCAGGCTGGCGAGCAGTTCGTAGCTCTCTGCAGGGACGTCGTAGTGGTCCAGGTCAAAGGCGCGAGACGGGATGCCGGCAGCTCGCGCCACCTCGTGGAGTTCCTCGAGTGAGTGGTCGGAGACAAGGTGACCCCAGTAGCGTCCGTGGCGCGGCCACAGCGGGGGATCGAGCAATACCGTCACGGCGTTGAGCCTAGGTCACACGCGCGCGCAGAGGTGACGCGCCTCACGCGCTCGCGGCGTCGAGGTGCTCGAGCTCGTGATCGATCCGCGCGATTTCGCCTGCAACATTCTGACGCGCCTGAGTCTCCCAGCCGGAGCCCAGCGGGCTGACATAGAGTCGGTCGCGGCCCAGGAGTCGGTGAAGGATCGCGCGCCTGCTCGTGAGGAAGTCGTGCGCGGGGATGTGCGCGTACTCGGCACGAACGTCGTCCATGTATGCCCGGTACCGCTGTGGTTCGGCCGCCAAGATGGCGAGGTCGGCGTCCAACAACACGGCGCAGTCGATGCTGATGGGGTTGGACGCGTGACGGGCAAGCGACTCGACCATCGTCACGACGTCGTCAATGACCTTGGGCGGAACCTCAAGGGCGGTGAGTTCTTCACGCGCGTACTCGGCGCTCGCGACCTCGTCCTCCCCGCCGCGCTTGGCGTAGCTGGCAGCGGCGTTGGCGTTGAAGACGGCACCGTGATACCACGCCGCGAGGCGGACAGTGTGGGGATTGTGCGTCTCTTGCTGAAGTTCGTCCACATGCTGGAGGAGGTCAACCAGGTGACGGACGTTGTGATACTTGCGTTCGGGTGCCGACCACCTGTCGAGCAAGCGCGCGCCCGCAGCGTCGATTGTTCCCTCCGATGCCTGAGCGCCCGCGCCGAGCGCGGCCCGGGCGAACGCCGGAACTAGCCAGGCGGGGGTAGTAGTGGGGGACATCGGCACCTCTCTCCAGCACATGGGTTCTGGATACTCCCAGTGTGCAACGCTAGTGCGTTGTTGACAAACCGCCGTCACACCCCGTTCAAACCGCCGTCACGTGGAGGCCCTGACGACCGACCGCTAGACTGGTGGCCGCACCGAACACGCGGTGCTGGATATTTTCGCGAGGTTGATGTGCCCACCGGTAAAGTCAAGTGGTTTGACACAGAGAAGGGCTTTGGCTTCATCGCAAGCGATGAAGGCGACGAGGTCTTTCTGCATGCGTCCGCCCTGCCTGAGGGCACTGCCGCACCCCGCCCAGGTGCGAAGGTCGAGTACTCCGTGGCAGACGGTAGGCGCGGCCCGTCCGCGATGTCGGTCACAGTCATCGAGCCCGCTCCCTCGGTAGCGCACGCTCAACGCAAGCCTGTCGATGACATGACGGTGATCGTCGAGGACCTCATCAAGATGCTCGATGGCATTTCGAACTCCTTGCGCAAGGGCCGTTACCCCGACGCCGCCAAGGGAAAGCAAGTCGCGTCCGTGTTGCGCGCCGTTGCCGAGCAACTGGACTCCTGATGGCCAAGACAGACGCCGTCCTGAAGAAGGCCGTGGACCTCGCGCGCGAAGCCGCGATCGAGGCCGCAAACGACACCACGGCAGTGGGTGAACACTTGTCCGCGGTGGACGACGGTGATCTGCTGCTCACCCACCTGTTTGCGTGCACCCTTCCGGGGTACCGCGGATGGGTGTGGTCGGTCACCCTGTCGCGCGCACCGCGCGGCAAGGAGGCCGCTGTGTGCGAGGCGCACCTCATCCCGGCCGACGACGCCCTGCTAGCACCTGCGTGGGTGCCGTGGTCCGAGCGCATCCGTCCAGGAGACCTCGAGCCCGCCATGATCTTGCCCAAAATCGTCGAGGACCCTCGCCTGGTGCCAGGCTTCGAGGCGACGGGCGATGATGACGCTGATCAGCTTGCGATCTGGGAGCTGGGTCTGGGTCGCGAGCGTGTGCTGGGCGTTCACGGGCGCGACGAAGCCTCCGAGCGTTGGTACCGCGGGTCGCACGGGCCCACAGCACCGTCTGCCGTCGCGTCAGCGTCACCGTGCTCCACGTGCGCCTTCTTCTGGCCCCTGACGGGCTCGATGCGTCTTGCTTTTGGTGCGTGCACCAATGAGTGGTCGCCTTCGGACGGCGCGGTGGTGAGCATTGACCACGGTTGCGGGGCGCACTCGCAGACCGACGTCGAGCACCAGCTCTCCCAGTGGCCAGCCGATGACGCCGTGATTGAGACCGACGCCTCGGTGCCGCTGGACCTGGTGACACCGGACCCAGACCCAGAGCCAGAGCCAGAGCCAGAGCCTGAACGTGAGGCCACCTCGGAACCCGAACCCAGCTCAGAGCCGGAGACGGACGTCGCCGAGGCCGTGGCGGAGGACGCTCCGGCTGAGGAGCCCAAGACTGACTAGTCCCGGCGGAGCATCCCCGGCTCCGCGCCGTAGCGTGGTCAAGGCACTCACCGCCTCCACGTATGTGCCGACGTTTCTCGCTGAGGTTGGCGTGGGCGCCATGTTGCCCATCTTCGCGCTGTCAGTGCTCGCGATGGATGGCAGCGTCGCTGTCGCATCGCTGGCCGTTGGCGCCTACGCGTTGGGACGTCTTGCGGGAGGCGCGTGGATTGGAAGACTTGCCGCGAGCATCGGCCCAGCGCGGGCGTCGATGGCATCGCTTACCCTTCTCGCCGCTGGCTCGCTCGCGTGTGCACTGTCGCCATCCGTGGTTCCGTTCGTCGCGAGCGCGCTCGTGGTGGGAGCTGGGCACGCCGCGTATCACGTGACGCGTCAGTCGCAAATCAACTCTTTGGTGACTCGAGCCTTCCGCGCACGTGCGCTCACCACCGTGGCCGGCACGTGGCGCGTGGGCAACTTCATAGGACCGTTGGTTGGTGCCGGGATTATCGCCGCGTGGGGCCTGCCGTGGGCCTACGCCTTCGCTGCCGTCATGGTGGTCTCAGCGATGGTGGCCCTGCGCACTGCGCGCGAGTACGCGGTGCCCTTTGTGCCGCACCCACACGCGGTGTCCAAGGTTCGCGATGTGGTCAGGGAGTCCTGGCCAATCCTGCGCACGCTGGGCTTCATGGTGATGCTCACCGGCGGCGTGCGGGCAGCGCGTACCGTGGTGATTCCGCTGTGGGCTGCCCACGTGGGCGTCAGCGCCGAGGTTGTCAGCCTGATCTTTGCCGTCTCCGCGTTTGTGGACATGCTGCTGTTCTACCCGGCGGGCGCTGTCATGGATCGCTGGGGCCGCCGGTGGACCAACATTCCGTCCACGCTGATGATTGCCGCGGGGATCATCGCGCTGCCCTTCACCACGAGCGTGGTGGGCGTCATGGTGGTGGCGCTCGTGTTGGGCTTAGGAAATGGGTGGGGCTCGGGCTCTCTCATGGTGCTTGCGGCCGACGTCGCCCCGCCTGCAAGCCGCGACACGTTTACGGGCGTGTGGTTCATCCTGCAAGACGTGGGCGGCCTCGCGACGCCGCTCGTGGTGTCGGCAGGTGCCGCGATCGCGCTATCCGCAGGGATCTTCGCGGTGGGCGGCACGGGCTTGGTTGCTGCGCTGGGGATGTACCGATGGATTCCGCCGTGGCGGCGCGACGTTGAGGCGCGCACGGCCAGCTGAGGGCGACCTACTTGCCGAACCGTTGGGTCAGGTACCAGCCGTTGGAGCTACTCGCGATACCCACTCCGAACGTCTTCAGCGCAGGGTTCATGATGTTGTTGCAGTGGCCATTGGATTTCATCAACTCCGAGTGCGCGAGGCCCCAGTGGTTGGAACCGCTACTGGCCCAGAACAGGTTCTCTGCAGCGCCAGGGCTAGAGGAATGGGCGAACACGCCACTTGCGGCCATCTCTTCTGACCATGCTGTGGCGTTGGCGGCGAGGGTTGAGCTTGCCTTCAACGCCGGTGCGCCGTTGCGTGCGCGCTCCTTGTTGATCGCCGTCAGCATGGAACTCGCACTCGAAGCTGAATACGCGGGGCCGTTGTTGGCGCACCAGGTCTTGTCATAAGCGCTGCCGGTCAGGACCTCACCGGGCGCGCCGCCGAGGCCACCCGAGCCGCCCGGGCCACCCGCGCCACCCGGGCCCCCTGAGCCCCCTGAGCCCCCTGAGCCGGCGCGGATGGCGTTCGCGCTGATCTGTGGCTTGGCGCCAGCCTGATCGTTGGCGATGAAGATCCCGAAGCTGCCGCCGCCAGCGTGGCCGCCCGTCCCGCCGGCCGCCGCGCAGC